>NZ_JBSFCQ010000004.1:0-593728 GCF_053891435.1 Streptomyces sp. NPDC002276
CCGGCGGGTGTCGAGGGCGTGCTGCAATACAGCAGTGACCTCTTCGATGTCACCACCGCCGAGAAGCTCTGCTCCCGGCTCGTGCTGTTGCTTGCCTCGGTCGTCGCCTGTCCGGACGGTGCCCTCAGCGGTATCGATCTCCTCCTGCCGGGAGAGCGGCACACGCTGCTCGCCGAGTGGAACGCCGACGCGCACACCGCATCCCAGGCCTCCGACACGACACTGCCCGAACTGTTCACGGCACAGGCAGCACGCACACCCGAAGCCCCGGCGGTCGTCTTCGAGGGCAAGACGCTGACCTACGCGGAAGTCAACGCGCGCGCCAATCGGCTCGCCCATCTGCTGATCGCACACGGCGTCGGTCCCGAAAGCGTCGTGGCACTGTCGGTACCTCGCTCCGACAACATGATCGTGGCGCTCCTCGCCATCCTGAAGGCCGGCGCCGCCTACCTTCCGGTGGACCCCGGTTACCCGGCCGAGCGGATCGCCTACATGCTCGACGACGCCGAGCCGCGGATGGTGCTCACGGTCACCGGGACGACCACGACCCGGACCGCGGCCGACGGCGGGACCGTACTGCTCCTCGACACCCCCGAGACGGCCGAACTGCTCGCCGGGCACCCCGACCACAACCCCACCGACGCCGACCGTGCCGCACCGCTGCGGCCGCAGCATCCCGCGTACGTGATCTACACCTCGGGCTCCACCGGCCGGCCCAAGGGCGTCGTGGTCTCCCACTCCAGCGCCGTCGACCTCGTGACCTGGGCGGCCACCGACATCGGACCCCGACAGCTCAGCCGCGTCCTCGCATCGACTTCGCTCAACTTCGACGTCTCGGTCTTCGAGATGTTCGGACCACTGTGCTGCGGCGGGAGCATCGAGGTGGTGCGAGACCTGCTCGCCCTCACCGAACGGACCGCGGACGGCTGGTCGGGCAGCCTCGTCAGCGCCGTGCCGTCGGCGATCGCCCAGGTCCTCGCGCACGGCGAGGTGAACGCCCGCGCAGAAACCGTTGTCCTGGCCGGCGAGGCCCTGTCCGCCCACGCCGTCACCGCCATCCGCTCCGCCATCCCGGGCTGCCGTATCGCCAACATCTACGGCCCGACCGAGGCCACCGTCTACGCCACCGCCTGGTACAGCGACCGTGAAGCGGACCCGGGCACACAGGCACCGCCGATCGGCCGTCCCATCTCCAACACCCGGGCGTATGTGCTCGACTCCGGGCTGCGGTTGGCGCCCGTGGGCGTCACGGGAGAGCTCTACCTCGCCGGTGACGGTCTGGCCCGCGGCTATCTGAGGCGTCCCGGGCTGACGGCTGAGCGGTTTGTGGCGGATCCGTTCGGTGGCCCGGGCGGCCGGATGTATCGCACGGGTGATGTGGTGCGGTGGCGTGCGGACGGGGTGATCGAGTACGTCGGCCGTGCGGATGAGCAGGTGAAGATCCGCGGTTTCCGGATCGAACTGGGCGAGATCGAGGCGGCTCTGGCGCGGCATCCGCAAGTGCGGCATGCGGCGGTGATCGCCCGGGAGGACCGGGCGGGCGAGAAGCAGCTGGTGGCGTATGTCGTGGCCGACGATGCGGCGGATGTCGCGGGGCTGCGCAAGCACCTCGGCGCGGAGTTGCCGGAGTACATGGTGCCGTCCGCCGTGATCCCACTGGACCGCCTGCCGCTGACACCGAACGGGAAGCTGGACCGGAAGGCGCTGCCCGCCCCCGTGTACGCCGCCGCTGCTCCCCGTGCCCCGCGCACCCCGCACGAGGAGGGGCTGTGCGCTCTCTTCGCCGAGGTGCTGGGGGTGGAGACGGTAGGCGTCGACGACAGCTTCTTCGACCTCGGGGGGCATTCCCTCCTCGCCACCCGGCTCGTCAGCCGTATCCGCACGGTGCTCGGCACGGAACTGCCGATCAAGGCTGTCTTCGAAGCACCGACGGTGAGCCTGCTGGCCGAGCGCTTCGGCGACAGCGAAAGGCGCCGCATGCCTCTGGTCCCCGTCGAACGGCCGGGCATCGTGCCGCTGTCGTTCGCGCAGCGCCGCCTCTGGTTCCTGCACAAGCTGCATGGCCGGACGGCGACGTACAACCTGCCGGTGGCACTCCGGCTGACCGGGCCGGTGGACGTCGAGGCACTACACGTGGCCCTGCTCGATGTGCTGGCCCGGCACGAGTCGCTGCGCACGGTGTTTCCCGAGTTCGACGGTGAGCCGTTCCAGCTCGTCATGGACCCGGAGGACGCGGAACTCCCGTGGGAACGGCGCTCGTTGACGGAGGCCGAATTGCCGGCGGCTTTGGAGGAGGCCGCCGGGTACGGATTCGAGCTGGCCGCCGAAGTCCCCGTACGCGCCTGCTACTTCGACGTCGGCCCCGACGACGGCGTCCTGCTGTTGCTGCTGCATCACATAGGCGGCGACGGCTGGTCGGTGAGCCCGCTCGTGCGTGACGTCCTCTCCGCCTACACCGCCCGTGCGCGTGGAGAGGCGCCTTCGTGGGCCTCGCTGCCGGTTCAGTACGTCGACTACACGCTCTGGCAGCGTGCTCTGCTCGGCGACGAGCACGACCCGGACAGCATCTACAACAGCCAAGTCGGTTACTGGCGTCGGCAGTTGGCAGGGTTGCCGGAGCAGCTCAGCCTTCCCGTGGACCGGCCGCGTCCCGTCACTCCCTCGCACCTGGGGGACTCCGTGCTCCTGGAGTGGAGCCCGGAGCTGCACGAGCGGCTCGTGGCGTTGGCGCGGAGGACGAACACCACCCTCTTCATGGTGCTACAGGCAGGACTGTCCGCCCTGCTGACCCGCCTCGGCGCGGGCACCGACGTCGCCCTGGGCTCCTCCATCGCGGGCCGGATGGACGATGCTCTGGACGACCTCGTGGGCTTCTTCGTCAACACGCTCGTCCTGCGCACCGACACCTCCGCCGACCCCACCTTCGAGGAACTCCTCGCCCGCGTGCGCACGACGAATCTGGCCGCCTACGCGCACCAGGACGTGCCGTTCGAGCATCTGGTCGAGCTCCTCAACCCGCCGCGCTCCGCCTCACAGCACCCCTTCTTCCAGATCATGCTCGTCCTCCAGGCCGGCCTCACCCCCGAGTTCGATGTCCCCGGCCTGTCGGTGGGCGCGGAGCAGGCGGACCCCGAGACGGCCAAGTTCGATCTCGCCGCGCACCTCAGGGAGCAGTACGACGAAGCGGGCCGGCCGACTGGCGTTTTCGGCGTACTGCGGTACGCGAAGGACCTGTTCGACCGCCCGACGGTCGAGGGGCTGCTGGCCCGGTGGGCGCGATTGCTGGAACAGGTGGCGGCCGACCCCTCGCTGCGCATCGGGCAGGTGGACCTGCTGGGCGACACCGAGCGCGGCCGGATGCTGACCGAGTGGAACGACACGGCCGTCGAGGTGCCCGAGGCGACCCTGGCCGAACTGTTCGAGATCCAGGTGCGGCGAGCACCGGACGCCGTGGCCCTGGTGTGCGACGAAGAGAGCCTGGTGTACGGCGACTTGAACGCCCGGGCCAACCGCAGGGCGCACTGGCTGATCGCGCGGGGCGTGAGGCCCGAGGATCTGGTGGCGGTGGTGCTGTCGCGATCGGTCGACCTGCTGGTGGCGATCCTCGCGGTGCTCAAGTCCGGTGCTGCCTACGTACCCGTGGACCCCGAATACCCGGCCGAACGCCGCGCGTTCATCCTCGCCGACTCGGCACCGGTCGTCGTCCTGGACGAGGAGACGATGCGCCTCGACGTCTCCTCGTTCCCCGACACCGATCCCGAGCCCGACGTCGATCCGCGGCATCCCGCCTACGTCATCTACACCTCGGGTTCCACGGGAACCCCCAAGGGCGTCGTGGTGGAGCACCGGTCCATTGTCAACTACCTCAACTGGTCGACCCACCACTACCCCGCGGCACGCGGCGCCACCCTGGTGCCGACGTCCATGGCGTTCGACCTCACGATCACGGGCCTGTACACCACCCTGACCGTGGGCGGGCGGGTCTACCTGTCGACGTTGCAGGACGCGCCGTCGAACAACGCCGATGTCCCCGTGGCCCTGCTGAAGGCCACTCCCTCGCATCTGCCGATGCTGGCGAAGCTGCCGAAGGCATGGTCGCCCGGCGAGATGCTGATCCTCGGCGGTGAGGCACTGACCGGCGAGGCCGTCGCCCAATGGCGCAAGGACCACAAGCGGGTCACGATCGTCAATGACTACGGACCGACCGAAACCACCGTCGCCTGCACGGAGTTCCGTATCGGTCCCAGGGACACGGTGCCGTCGGGGCCGATCCCGATCGGCCGCCCCTTCTGGAACATGCGCGTCTACGTCCTCGACTCCCGCCTCGACCTGGTGCCCACCGGCGCGGTCGGTGAGCTCTACGTGTCCGGCGAGCAGCTGGCACGAGGCTATCTGGGCCGTACAGGCCTCACGGCCGAGCGCTTCGTGGCGAACCCCTTCGAGCCCGGCGCGCGCATGTACCGGACGGGCGACCTGGCCCGCCGGCTCCCCGACGGCCAACTGGTGTACGTGGGGCGCAGCGACGAACAGGTCAAGATACGGGGGTTCCGCATCGAGCCCCATGAGATCGCCACCGTCCTGCTGACGCATCCCGCGGTGGACCAGGCCGTCGTCGTGCCCCGGGAGATCCACGGGAGCGTCCAGCTGATCGGCTACGTGGTGGCCGCGGCCGCTGCGGACGCGTCCGAAGCCGTCGAGCGGGACGGTGTGGACACCGGCGCGCTGCGCGACTATCTCGCCGACCGCCTGCCCGAACACATGGTCCCGGCGACCGTGGTGGCGATCGACGCCGTGCCCCTGACGCCCAACGGCAAGGTGGACCGGCGGGTGTTGCCCGCACCGGACTTCGGCAGCGCGGGTGGGCGCGCGCCGCGCACCCCGCAGGAGGAGACGCTCTGCGCGTTGTTCACCGAGGTCCTGCAACTGGACCGGGTGAGCATCGACGACAACTTCTTCGGCCTCGGGGGCCACTCGCTCCTGGCGACCCGGCTGGTCAGCCTCATCCGCTCGGAGCTGGGGGCGGAGATCCCCATCGCCGCCGTGTTCGAGGCTCCGACCGTCGCCGGACTCGCGGCACTCCTGGAGCTGGGCGGTTCCACTCGCGCCCCCCTGGTGCCCATGCCCCGGCCCGATGTGCTGCCGCTCTCCTTCGCTCAGCGTCGGCTGTGGGTCCTGGATCGCCTTGAGGGCCCGACGTCCGCCTACAACTGGCCCTTGGTCGTCCGCTTGTCCCCGTCGCTGGACGAGGACGCGCTGCGGGCGGCCCTGCGGGATCTGGTGGAGCGCCATGAGCCGCTGCGCACGGTCTTCCCCGAAGCGGGCGGCGAACCGCGCCAGGTGGTGCTCGCGCCGGCCGAAGCCCCGCTCGACCTGCGGGTCGAGCGGGTGGCGCGGGACCGGCTGCACCAGGCCGTGCAGGAGGCGATCGGCCGCCCCTTCACCCTCGACAGCGCACCGCCTGTGCGGGCGTCGCTGTTCGTACCCGACACAGAGTCCGGCGGCATGCCCGAAGGGCCCGTCCTGGCGGTCGTGATGCACCACACCGTCAGCGACGGCGCTTCACGGGCTCCCCTGATGAAGGACCTCAAGACGGCCTACGAGGCACGGCTCGCGGGGAGGGCCCCCAACTGGCAGCCGCTGCCCGTCCAGTACGCGGACTACGCGCTCTGGCAGCACGAGTTGCTCGGTGACACCGACGACCCGGACAGCCTGATGTCGCGGCAGGTGGCGTACTGGAAGGACGCCCTCGACGGCATCCCCTTCCAGATCGAACTGCCCACGGACCGGCCCCGGCCGATGGTGTCGAGCTACCGCGGCGACACCGTCACCTTCGCCCTGGACGCCGAACTGTACACCGCGCTGCGCGGCCTGGCGGCCGACTCCCGCTCGACCATGTTCATGGTCCTCCAGGCGGGTTTCGCCGCCCTCCTCAGCCGGCTCGGCGCCGGAGACGACATCTCCGTCGGCGTGCCCATCGCGGGCCGCGCCGACGAGGCGCTGAACGACCTGGTCGGCTTCTTCGTCAACACCCTGGTGCTGCGGACGGACACCTCGGGCGACCCCCGGTTCGACGAACTCCTCGCACATGTCAGGGAGCGCTCACTCGGGGCGTACGCCCACCAGGACCTGCCGTTCGAGTACCTGGTCGAGGCACTGAACCCGGTGCGTACCCGGTCCGGCAACGCCCTGTTCCAGGTGATGTTCGCGCTCCAGAACACGGACATGTCGACGCTTCACCTCCACGACGAAGAAGTCGCCGACTACCCCTTGGACCAGGACAGCGCCAAGTTCGACCTCTCCTTGCATCTCGTCGAGATCGAGTCGGACGAGGGCGGGCCCGCCGGGATCGCCGGGGTCCTGGAGTACGCCACGGAGCTGTTCGACGCCGCCACGGTGGAGCGGATCGCCGCCCGGTACGAGCGGCTGCTCCGGGCGATGACACTCGACCCGACCGCGCGGATCTCGGAGGCCGAACTGCTCTCCGCCGAGGAACGGGCAACGGCGCTGGACGCTCCGGCGTATACGGCGACGCCACCGGCCGCCACGCTTCACGGACGCTTCGAGTCGCAGGCGGCGCTGACGCCCGCTGCCGTCGCCGTGTACGCCGGAGCCGAGCGGAGCGACTACGCCACCCTCAACGAGCGCGCCAACCGACTGGCTCGCCTGCTCGTCGGCCGAGGGATCGGCGGTGAGGACGTCGTGGTGCTGGCACTCCCTCGGTCGGTGGACCTGGCCGTCGCCATGCTGGCCGTCCTCAAGGCCGGTGCGGTCTTCCTCTGCGTGGATGCCGACGGCGGTCCTTCCGGCCTCCTGGAAGGTTTCGACGGCCCGGTACCGGACGCCCTGATCACCACGGCGGAAATCCAGCGTGGATTCACGGAGTCGCCGCCGGTCACCGTGTGTCTCGGTGTCACCGAAACCGAGGCCGGGCTGGCGGCCCACGCGCCGCACGACCTCACCGACACCGAACGGGCAACGCCTGTACACGCCCACAGCGCGGCGTACATCGCGCACACCGCGAGGACGCGGACGGGCGTCGTGCTCTCCCACGCGAACGCGGCCGAAGTCCTCGACTCGCTCCTCGAACGCGTGCCGATGGGCAAGGACGACCGGATACTGGCCGCCACGGCGGCCGGTCACGGCACCGCGGTACTGGAGCTGTTCGCCGCGCTCCTCTCGGGCGGCAGCGTGGTCATCGCGCCGTCCGCGGCCCTGCACGATGCGGCGGCCCTGCGTCGCCTCCTCGTGGACAGCGGCACGAACGTCTTCCTGACGACGCCTTCCGTCCATCGCTCGCTGATGTCCACGCACCCCGACGGGCAGGGCCGCGCATCCCTCGCCGGCCTTCGCCTGCTGATCGGTGGCGAGCCCCTGCGCGCCCCGCAGAGGGACGCGGTCGGTCTCTACGGGACGACGGAGACCACGGGTTGGGTGACCGCCGTCGAGCCGCCGCGGCCCGGTGCCGCCGACCTCGCCCCGTCGGACCGGCCGACGCTCGGAACACCCCTCGGCGACTCCCGGCTGTATGTCCTCGACTCCCGGCTGCGGCCGGTGCCGGACGGAGTCGTGGGCGAACTGTATGTGGCGGGCCCGGTCCTGGGCCGCGGCTACCGGGACCGGCCCGGGCTCACCGCCGCACGGTTCGTCGCGAACCCGTACGACGGATCCGGCAGCCGGATGTTCCACACGGGCGACCTGGTGAAGCGGCGGGCCGGAGGCGGCCTGGAGTTCGTCCGCAGGGCCGACGAACCCGTCACCGTGGGCGGGGTCCGCATGGACCTGCGGGGAATCGAGGACGCGGTCGAGGCGGAGAGCGACATCGCCGTCGCCGCCGTCCAGGTGCGGGAGGACGGTGGTGCACCGCGGCTGGTGGCCCACGTCGTGCCCGCACGCCGAGACGCCGGTGACCCGGACGTCGCGGACCTGCGCGAACGTCTGCGGCGACGGATGCCGGAGCATCTCGTACCGGCCGTTTTCGTGGCCCTCGACGGCCTGCCCCTGACCCCGGCCGGCAGGCTGGACCACGCCGCGCTGCCGGCCCCCGGCCACCAGGACTCCGATCCGGCGCGCGGGCCCCGGACACCGGAGGAGGAGACGCTGTGCGGCCTCTTCGCCGAGGTCCTCGGGGTGGAGCGGGTGAGCATCGACGACAGCTTCTTCGCTCTCGGAGGCCACTCCCTCTCGGCCATCCGCCTGCTGGTACGCGTACGTGGGGCGCTGGGCGTGGAGGTGCCCCTCGGGGCGCTGTTCGAGGCCCCGACCGTCGCCGGTCTCGCCGCCCGGCTCGACGGGGACGGCCCGGTACGTCCGTCGCCGGCGCCTCAGCTCCGTCCCGAGGCGGTTCCGCTCTCCTTCGCCCAGCGGCGCCTGTGGTTCCTGCACAAGCTGGAGGGCCGCTCGGCCACGTACAACGTCCCGTTCGCGGTGCGCCTCAAGGGCCCCGTCGACGAGGTGGCCCTGCGGGCAGCCCTCCTCGACGTGATCACTCGTCACGAGGCACTGCGCACGGTCTTCCCCGAGAGCGACGGGGAGCCCCGCCAAGAGGTCCGGGACATCGGCGAGGCCGACTTCGGCTGGCGGATCCGCCGCGCAGCTGAATCGCAGCTGTCGCAGCGGCTGACGGACGCCGCGCTGTACACGTTCGACCTGTCCTCCGAGATCCCGGTGCGCGCCGAGCTGTGGCAGGTCGGCGACGAGGAGGGCGACGTCTCCTCCCGCGTGCTGATGGTGCTCATGCACCACATCGCGAGTGACGGCTGGTCACTGCTGGTCTTCCTCCGCGACCTTTCCACCGCGTACGACGCCCGGCGCGGCGGCGGGTCGCCCCGGTGGGCCGACCTGCCGGTGCAGTACGTCGACTACACCCTGTGGCAGCGGGACTTCCTCGGCGACGAGGAGGACCCCGACAGCACGGCCGGGAAGCAGATCGCGTACTGGCGCGAGGTGTTGGCGGGGGCGCCGGACGAACTGACCCTGCCGGTCGACCGCCCCCGGCCGGCGGAGCCGAGCTACGCGGGCGCGACCGTCCCGTTCGAGCTGCCCGCCGAACTCCACCGCGCCGTCGTCTCCTTGGCGGCACACTCCGATGCGAGCCCGGCCATGGTGCTCCAGACCGCCGTGGCGGTCCTGCTGTCCAAACTGGGGGCCGGTGACGACATCGTCCTCGGCACCGACACGGCGGGCCGGGTCGACGAGGCCCTGGAGGACCTGATCGGGTTCTTCGTCAACATGCTCGTGTTGCGGACCGATCTCTCCGGAGACCCCGGCTTCGGCGAGCTGGTCCAGCGGGTCCGGGAGTCGAGCGTTTCCGCGTACGAGCACCAGGACCTTCCGTTCGAGCGCCTCGTCGAGATCATCAATCCGAGCCGGTCCGTCGCACGGCACCCGCTGTTCCAGGTCCTGGTGAGCTTCGGTGTCAGGGGAGAGAGCGCGGAGCAGGGCGCGGGAGACCTCGATGCCGAGTGGCTCCCTCTTGACACGGACGCGGCCAAGTTCGACTTGGAGTTCTCCTTCAACGAGCGCCTCGCGGAGGACGGAACGCCCGATGGGATCGTGTGCTCCCTGCGTTACGCCACAGAGCTCTTCGACCGCTCGACCGCGCTGACCTTCACCGATCGCCTGACCGCGTTGCTGGATGCCGCGACCGCCGACCCCGCCCAGAAGGTCAGTGGGCTGGACGTGCTCACACCTGAGGAGTACCGGGCCCTGGAGGCGTACGCGGCACGGGCCGGGCGCGTGACGGACGGAAGCCTCGGCACGGCCGCCACCGTGGTCCAGATGTTCGAGGAGCAAGTCGCGGCGACACCCGACGAGACGGCGGTGGTCGCGGAGGACGCGTCGCTCACCTTCGCGCAGCTCAACGCGGAGGCCAACGGACTGGCCCGCCATCTGATCGGCCACGGAGCCGCACCCGCCCAGGTGGTCGCTCTCGCGATGCCACCGTCCACCCGGGCTGTCGTCGGCCTGCTCGCGGTGCTCAAGACCGGCGCCGCCTACTTGGCGCTCGACGTCCCAGCGGGACACCAGGGATGCCCGGAGACCGCCGAGTCGGCCGCCGCGCTCCTGGTCGTCACGGAGACCGGCCTCTACGGACCGGCTGGAGACGGCGCGAGCCGGCCGCTGCTCTCCCACGGCACGCAGCGGGCCGAACCAGGCGCGGCCCACGGTGACGTGACGGACGCGGAACGTACGCGGCCTCTCCTGCCCACGCACCCGGCGCAGACCTTCGCGGAGCCCGCGGCCCGTCCTGTCCCGCACACCGTTCTGGCTGGGCTGCTTGAGGAGCACCGGCGGACCATCTGCGCGCGGGCCGCGGCCGAAGCCGGCCGGCGGTTGCGGGTGGCCACGACCCTGCCGCTCTCCGCCGCCCACTCCTGGGACGCGCTGTCCGCGCTGGTCGCCGGTCATGAACTGCATGTGCTCGGCGTCGAGGGGCGGCAGAGCCCCGAGGAGACCGTGTGGGCCGTCCGGTCAGCGGGGGTCGACCTGCTGGGCACCACACCGCTCCAGGCCGAAGAGCTGCTGTCCGTCGGCCTGTTGTCCGAGGGCGATCACCGGCCGACCACGGTCGTGCTCTCCGGGGACCCGGTCGGCGCGGCGCTGTGGCGGCGACTGACGGAGGAGCCAGGGGTCGAGACGTACGCGGTCCATCGCCCCGATGGCCACGGCGGAGCAGCACTGGCCACCCGTCTCAAGGCCGCCGCGACACCCGTACTCGGCCATCCCGTCGCCGGGACCCGGGCCTACGCGCTCGATACGGCGTCGCACCCCACAGCACCCGGCACGGTGGGCGAACTGCACGTGGCGTACGGCCCGCACCACGATGCTGAATCGCCCCGCGCCACAGGAGAGTTGGTGCGCCACCGTGCGGGCGAGCACGGCCTGGAGCTGGAGTTCGTCGCGCATGCCCGGGACTGCTCGGTCGACGGGAAACCACATCGCGAACCGCGGAACACCGTGGACACGCTCACCTCGCACCCCGCTCTGTCGCAGGCCGTCGTACTCGTACGGAAGGACGCCACGGGACATGAGGTCCTGACCGCCTACGTGGTGCCCCGGCGCACGGACGCGGATCCCGGTCAGGGCTCCGGGCACGGGCCCACCCCTGAGGCGCTGCGGTCCTACGTGGCCGAGCGGCTCTCGGAGATCCACGTCCCCGCAGCCGTGATCCCACTGGATCGGCTCCCGCTCACCGCTCACGGGGAGCTGGACCGGCAGGCGCTGCCGGTACCCCACGCCGTGCCCGCCGAGGGCTTCGGCCAGGGGCCGCGCAATCCCACGGAGGAGCAACTCTGCGCCCTGTTCCAAGAGGTGCTGAACGCACCGCGGGTCTCCGTGGACGACAACTTCTTCGAACTGGGCGGTCACTCCCTCTCCGCGGTCAAGCTGCTGGTCAGGGTGCGTGCCGTGCTGGGCGTCGAACTCCCGGTCAGGGCCATGCTGGAGAACCCCACGGTGGCCGGACTCGCGCGGCGCGTCGCAGGCGACACCGCCGGGAGCGCGCTGGCGGTCGTCCTGCCGCTCAGGGCCCATGGAGACCGTCCTCCGGTCTTCTGCATCCACCCCGGCAGCGGCCTCGGTTGGACGTACTCCGGACTGCTCCGCCACATCGACCAGGACACACCCGTCTACGCCGTGCAGGCACGTGGGCTCTCGGGTGACGAACCCCTGGCGGACTCCGTCGAGGAGATGGCCGAGGACTACGTGGCCCGCATCACCGAGATCCGCCCTGAAGGGCCGTACCACCTTCTCGGCTACTCCTTCGGTGGCGTCGTGGCGCACAAGATGGCGGAGATTCTGGAACGACGAGGGGAACGAGTCGGGTTTCTCGCCCTGCTGGACTGCAATCCGACCCCTGACGTCACCAGGCAGGAAGTCGAGAACGCACAGAACAAGGCCCGGGTGACCGACGTGTACCGCGCCATGCTCGGCATCTTCGACATCGAACTGAGCGACGAGGAAGCCGCCCGGCTCACCGACGAGACGACGGCCCGGCTGCTCAGCACGGAGAACACGGCTCTGGCCGGCATCAAGGAGGCCGAGGCCCGAGCCATGATGCACGTGACGCTCAACAACCTCCATCTCGGCCTGGAGGTGACGCACCGTCCCGTTGCCGCGTCGGCGCTGGTGTTCGCCGCGATCGACGACGAACTGAACCGCCGACTCGAACACGACGAGTGGACTCCCTACGTCAAGGGCGACGTCGATTTCCGGGAAATCGACTGCAAGCACACGCACATGCTCAATCCCGAACCGCTCGGTGAAATCGGGCCGGTCATCGCCGCGAAGCTGCGCGAAGCGTTCCAGGACGCCATGGAGTGACCCCCTCCTTCGACAGCACCATCAGCCGCCGAGCAACGGCACCGGCACTTTCAGGAGAGTGAGCAAGAAGTTGGACACCAAGGCGTCTCCGTCGAACCCCACCCCGCACAATCCTGGCGAGGGCGAGCAGTCGAACCGCACGGACGAGCAGGTACTGCGCGGTCTGATCGCCGAGGTCCTGAATGTGCCGGAGGTCGGTCCGCACGACGATCTCTTCGAACTCGGCGGCCATTCGCTGTCGGCGATCCGGCTGCTCGTCCGGATCCGCGGCGAGTTCGGCGTCACGTTGCAGATCAAGGACATCTTCGAGGCATCGACGGCGGCCGCTCTCGCCGCGCGGCTCCGTGGTGGCTCGAACGGCGCGGCGGGAGACACGGCCCATGCACTGGTGCCGGTGACCCGTCCCGCCAAGGTGCCCCTCTCCTTCGCCCAGCGCCGGCTGTGGTTCCTGCACAAACTGGAAGGCCGCTCCGCCACGTACAACGTGCCGCTGGCGCTGCGCATGTCGGGCACCGTCGACGCCACCGCACTGCACGCCGCCCTGCGCGACGTGATCGCCCGGCACGAGTCGCTGCGCACCGTCTTCCCCGAGGTCGAAGGGGAGCCGTACCAGCTCGTGCTGGAGCCGGCGAAGGCGGAATTCCACTGGGAGCACCAGCGGATATCCGTCCCCGAACTGCCCCGGGCGCTGCGTGAGGCGGCACGCCACGGCTTCGACCTGGCGACCGAAACTCCCCTCCGGGCCAAGCTGTTCCACACGGGGCCCGACGAGGCCACGCTGCTGCTGTTGCTCCACCACATCGCGGCCGACGGCTGGTCGATGGCCCCGCTGGCCATGGACGTCATGAAGTCGTACGCCGCTCGCACCGAAGGCCACGCCCCCGAGTGGTCCGAACTTTCCGTCCAGTACGCGGACTACACCCTGTGGCAGCGTGAGCGCCTGGGCGACGAGTCGGACCCCGAGAGCGACTACGCGCGGCAACTCTCCTTCTGGCAGGAGACTCTGCGGAACCTCCCCTCCGAGGTCACCTTCCCCACCGACCGCCCCCGGACCGCGGCGCCCACCTACGAGGGCGCCCGCCTCGACCTTCGCTTGGACGGTCAACTCCACCAGCGCATGGTGGAGTTGGCGCAGCGGTCGGGCAGCACGGTGTTCATGGTGCTCCAGGCGGGGATGGCGGCGCTTCTGACTCGGCTTGGCGCCGGCCACGACATTCCCCTGGGCAGTGGGGTCGCCGGACGTACCGATGAGGCACTCGACGATCTCGTCGGTCTCTTCGTCAACACTTTCGTCCTGCGTACGGACACGTCGGGGGATCCCACCTTCGAGGAACTCCTGCACCGTGTGCGCGAAACGAGCCTTGCCGCGTACGCGCACCAGGACGTTCCCTTCGAGCACCTTGTCGAACTCCTCAACCCGCACCGCACCACCAGCCACCACCCCCTCTTCCAAGTGGCGATGGTGATGCAGAACGTCCCGCGGGAGGAGTTCCGCCTACCGGACCTCCAAGTGCGGAGCGAATTCATCGGCACCGGCACCTCACGGTTCGACGTACTGATCGAAATGTACGAGCGGCACGGCGCATCAGGTGATCCGGAAGGCATCCAAATCCACGCCGAGTATTCGACCGATCTTTTTGATGGTGTGTCGGTTGAGGGTTTTTTGGCGCGTTGGGTGGGGTTGTTGGAGCAGGTTGTGGTGGATCCGTTGGTGGTGTTGGGGCGTTTGGGGGTGGTGTCCGGTGTTGAGCGTGATCGGCTTGTGGGGGTGTGGAGTGGTTCGGCTGTCGAGGTTCGGGAGGGGGGTTTGGTCGAGCTGTTCGAGGAGTCGGTGGGGCGGTTTCCTGGGGCGGTTGCTGTGGAGTGTGGGCTGGGGTCGTTGACGTATGGGGAGTTGAACGGTCGGGCGAATCGGCTGGCGCGGTGGTTGGTTTCTCGGGGGGTGGGGCCGGAGCGGTTGGTGGGGGTTCTGCTGTCGCGTTCGGTGGAGATGGTGGTGGCGGTTCTCGCTGTGTTGAAGGCGGGGGGTGCGTTTGTTCCGGTGGATCCGGATTATCCGGTGGAGCGCCGGGATTTCATGCTGGCGGATGCGGCTCCGGTGGTTGTGCTGGATGAGGCGGTTCTTGCCCAGGATCTGTCGGGGTTTTCGGATGGGGATTTGGGTGTGCGGGTGGGGCTGGGGTCTGCGGCGTATGTGATTTATACGTCTGGGTCTACTGGGGTTCCGAAGGGTGTGGTGGTTTCACATCGGGGTGTGGCGAGTCTGGCGCACAGTCAGGCGGAGCGGCTCGGGGTGAGTGCCGGGAGTCGGGTGTTGCAGTTCGCGTCGCCGAGTTTCGATGCGGCGGTGTGGGAGTTGGTGATGGCCTTCTCGAACGGCGCCACACTCGTCATACCTGAGGACACGCGTCTGGCCGGAGAGGACCTGCGAGGAACGCTGGAAGGCCGGCGCATCACACACGTGACGCTGCCGCCGTCGGTCCTGGGCACGCTGCCCGCGGGGGCTGAATCCGCGTTGCCGCTCCTGCGATCGGTGGTTCTGGCGGGCGAAGCCGTCTCGCCCGAGTTGGTGACGCGATGGTCGGCGACGGGCCGTCAGGTCGTCAACGCGTACGGTCCGACCGAATCGACTGTGTGCGTGTCGATGGGCGAAGGAACCACGGACACAGTCGTTCCCATCGGCACTGCGGTGACCAACTCACGCGTCTACGTACTGGATTCAGGCCTTGAGCCGTCCCCTGTGGGGGTCGTCGGCGAGCTGTACGTGTCGGGAGCGGGCCTGGCGCGAGGCTATGCGGGCCGTGCCGCCCTGACGGCTGAACGCTTCGTCGCGTGTCCGTTCGCGGCGGGTGAGCGCATGTACCGCACTGGCGATCTGGTGCGCTGGCGCGGTGACGGGCAGTTGGAGTTCGTCGGGCGTGCCGACGAGCAAGTGAAGTTGCGCGGCTTCCGAGTGGAGCCCGGCGAGGTGGAAGCACTCCTGACCGCCGACCCGGGGGTACGCCAAGCGGCCGTGGTGGTACGCGAGGACACACTCGGCGACCAGCGCCTGGTGGCCTATGTGGTGCCGGACCAGACGGTGACCGAAGACGCCCCGGCCGATGAGAACGCCCAGGTGGAGGAGTGGCAGGAGCTTTACGACTCCGTTTACACGGGAGCCGGTGGGTTCGCCTTCGGTGAGGACTTCTCCGGGTGGGACAGTTCTTATACCGGTGAGCCGATTCCGTTGGAGGAAATGCGGGCTTGGCGGGACGCGGCTGTGGACCAGGTTCGTGGGCTGGGTGCGGAACGCGTTCTCGAAATCGGTGTGGGTTCAGGCCTGTTGATGGCGCACCTGGCTCCCCACGTCCGGGAGTACTGGGGTACTGATTTCTCCAGTGCGGTCATCGAGCGGCTGCGGGGCGAAGTCGAAGAGGCGGGTCTTGCTGACCGGGTCCAGCTGCGCTGCCGGCCTGCTGACGCCTTCGAGGGGCTGCCGGCCGGCCACTTCGACACGGTGCTGATCAACTCGGTCATCCAGTATTTCCCCGACCGTGCCTATCTCACCCGGGTTATCGACGGGGCTCTGGATCTGCTTGCTCCGGGCGGTCGTGTCGTCATCGGTGATGTCCGCAACGGTGGAACGCTGCGTGCCCTGCATGCGGCCGTCCACCAATACCGCGGAACGGCGACCCCGACTCTCGTGGACCGTGCCGTCATGCTCGAAAAGGAACTCGTCGTCGCCCCCGAGTACTTCACGTATTTCGCCGAACACGATGAGTGTGTCACCGGGGTCGATATCCGGCTCAAGCAGGGTGAGTATCACAACGAGCTGACCCGCCACCGCTATGAAGTCGTTCTTCACAAGAGCACCCGTGACGTCATCGACCTCGCGAACGCACACCATCTCCCGTGGGAGCCGGACACCGATCTGGCCGAACTTCTCGGCAGCGTGGACGGGCCCGTACGCGTAACGGGAATCCCCAACGCACGCCTGATGACGGATATCGCCGCGGAGCGTCAACTCGACGGGCTCGATGCTCCGTTGAGGGCGGGCGTAGACCCGGACGAGCTGGTCGCACTCGGGGCTCGACACCACCGACGCGTCATCACCACCTGGTCATCCCACTCCGTAGAACTCTTCGACGCCGTCGTCCTCCCGCCGAGCGCCGACGCCGTAGCGCTGTCCGGGACTTACCTGCCGCACGCCACGTCCGGCCCCCGGACGAACAGTCCGCGCACCGCCCGCGGTATCGGAGCGGTCGTGGAGGCGGTACGCCGACGCCTGATCGAGCACCTGCCCGACTACATGGTGCCCTCGGCGGTTGTGGCACTGGGCAGACTGCCGCGTACACCGAACGGAAAGCTCGACCGCAGAGCGCTGCCGATGCCCGACCACGCGATCGGCATCGACCGTCGCGGCCCGCGCACCGCCGAGGAACAGGTGCTGTCCACGCTCTTCGCGGAAGTCCTCGGCATCGACCAGGTCGGCATCGGCGACAGCTTCTTCGACCTCGGGGGGCATTCCCTCCTCGCCACCCGGCTCACCAGCCGCATCCGCAGCGTTCTCGGCGCTGAACTTCAGGTCAGGGACGTCTTCGAGACGCCTACCGTTGCGGGGCTCGCGCAGCGGGTGAACCAGGGCAGTCGAACCCGCGCGGCACTCACCGCAGTTGAGCGCCCCAACCTCATCCCCCTCTCGTTCGCCCAGCGGCGACTGTGGTTCCTGCACAAGCTGGAGGGCCGTTCGGCCACGTACAACATGCCCTTGGCCTTCCGCCTGACGGGGGCCCTGGACTCCGAGGCGTTGCACGGCGCGCTGCGAGACGTCCTTGGCCGGCATGAGTCGCTGCGCACGGTCTTCCCGGAGATCGACGGCCGGCCGTATCAGCGGGTGCTGGACGTCACTAAGGCGGACTTCGGCTGGGAGCACCGCACGGTCGCCGAGTCAGAACTCGCACCGGCGCTCGAAGAGGCGGCACGCCACGGCTTCGACCTCTCCACCGAAATACCGGTGCGCGCTTGGCTCTTCGAGGTGAACGACGGCGAGAGCGTCCTGCTGCTGCTGTTGCATCACATCGCGGCCGACGGCTGGTCGATGGGCCCGTTGGCCCGAGACGTGGTCACGGCATACACCGCCCGGTCCCAGGAAACCGCCCCTCAGTGGACGGAACTCTCCGTCCAGTACGTGGACTACACCCTGTGGCAGCGCGACCTGCTCGGAGAGGAGAGCGACCCGGACAGCCTCTTCCGGCGGCAGATCGACTACTGGACGCGGCAGTTGCACGACATGCCGGAACTGGTGAGCTTCCCCACCGACCGGGCGCGGCCCGCGGTCGCCTCGTACGCAGGGACAACCGCCAAGTTCAGGGTGGACGGTCAACTCCACCGTCGCATGGTGGAGTTGGCGCAGCGGTCGGGCAGCACGGTGTTCATGGTGCTCCAGGCGGGAATGGCGGCGCTGCTGACTCGGCTTGGCGCCGGCCACGACATCCCTCTGGGCAGTGGGGTCGCCGGTCGCACCGATGAGGCACTCGACGATCTCGTCGGTCTCTTCGTCAACACTTTCGTCCTGCGTACGGACACGTCGGGGGATCCCACCTTCGAGGAACTCCTGCACCGTGTGCGCGAAACGAGCCTTGCCGCGTACGCGCACCAGGACGTTCCCTTCGAGCACCTTGTCGAACTCCTCAACCCGCACCGCACCACCAGCCACCACCCCCTCTTCCAAGTCGCGCTCGTCCTCCAGAACACCGCCCAGGGAGACTTCGACCTCCCCGGCCTCCGCGTCCGGCCCAAGGAAGTCGGGACCGGCAGGTCACGCTTCGACATGCTCTTCTCCCTCACGGAGCGCTTCACCGCCGCCGGGGCCCCGGCCGGCATCGAGGCTGAGGTCGAGTACTCCACCGACCTCTTCCACCGGTCCACCATCGAGCAGATCTTCGATCGGTGGACACGTCTCATCGACCAAGTACTGAGCGCTCCGGACCAGCCGATCGGCCTGCTCGGTCTGCTGACGGCCGTCGAGCGACAGCAGGTGCTGACGGAGTGGAACGGCGCCGAGACCGAAGTGCGCCCGGACACGATGGTCGGCCTGCTCGAAGCACAGGTCCGGCGCACCCCCGACGCGGCCGCCGTGCTCTTCGCGAACACCACGCTCACGTACGCCGAACTGCACGGCCGGGCGAACCAGTTGTCTCGTCACCTGGTCGGTTTGGGCGTCGGCCCCGAAAGCGTGGTGGCGGTGGCGCTAGCGCGCTCAGCCGACACGATCGTCGCGTTGCTCGCGGTGATCAAGGCCGGTGGCGCGTATCTTCCGTTGGACCCTGACGATCCGAGCGAGCGCCTGCGCACCATGCTGCTCGATGCGCGCCCGGTGGTGGCCATCGTCTCGGCCAAGAGCCGTCTGATCGCCTCGGGCCAGGGCGTGCCGTGCGTGGTCATCGACGACGAGGAGACAAGCGCCGTCATCGCCGGACAGCCCACGACCGATCTGTCGGCGGACGAGCGCACGGCCGCCCTGACGCCGGGCAACGCGTTCTACGTCATCTACACCTCGGGATCCTCCGGCCGACCCAAGGGCGTCGTGGTCGAGCACCGAGGCATGGCCAACAACCTTCAGTGGATGCGGTCGGCTCACCCTGTGGGCGCGGACGACGTGGTGCTGTTCCGGACCTCGGTGCGGTTCGACTCGGTGGGGCTGGAGATCTGGTACCCGCTGCTGTCCGGGGCCGCGGTCTGTGTGGCGCCCGGCGATGTCATCCGCGATCCGCAAAGGCTTACCTCGTACATCGCGGAGAACGGCGTCACCGTCGCCCAGTTCCCGCCCTCTCTGCTGGCGAACCTGCCCCATCCTCCCGCGACGCACCGCGTCAGCCGCATCTGGTCCAGCGGCGAGGTACTCCGCACTGATCTCGCGGCAGCAATAGCCGATTCCTGGGGGAGCGAACTCTCCAATCTGTACGGCCCGACCGAGATGACCATCCAGGTCGCTTCCTCCACCTGGCAGCGAGTCACGGAGAGAGGCGTAGGCTCCGCGGTCCCCATCGGCCGACCCACTTGGAATACGCGGGTATTCGTGTTGGACGCGCTGCTGGAGCCGGTTCCGGTGGGCGTGGTCGGCGAATTGTACGTCGCCGGTGTTCAGGTGGCTCGGGGCTATCTGGGGCGTCAGGCGTTGACGGCTGAACGCTTCGTCGCGTGTCCGTTCGCGGCGGGTGAGCGCATGTACCGTACGGGCGATCTGGTGCGCTGGCGTAGTGACGGGCAGTTGGAGTTCGTCGGGCGTGCCGATGAGCAAGTGAAGTTGCGCGGTTTCCGGGTGGAGCCGGGCGAGGTGGAATCCCGTCTGTCCGAATGTGCGGGAGTGCGTCAGGCTGCTGTGCTGGTGCGCGAGGACGAGCCTGGTGATCAGCGTCTGGTCGCCTATATCGTTCCCGATCTGGAAGCGGCTGCGGCAGCAGACACCGAAACGATCGGTGACATCCAGGGCAATCAAGTGGCGGAGTGGCGAGAGATCTACGACTCCGTTTACACGGGAGCCGGTGGGTTCGCCTTCGGTGAGGACTTCTCCGGGTGGGACAGTTCTTATACCGGTGAGCCGATTCCGTTGGAGGAAATGCGGGCTTGGCGGGATGCGGCTGTGGACCAGGTTCGTGGGCTGGGTGCGGAACGCGTTCTCGAAATCGGTGTGGGTTCAGGCCTGTTGATGGCTCATCTCGCTCCTCACATGCGGGAGTACTGGGGTACTGATTTCTCCAGTGCGGTCATCGAGCGGCTGCGCGGTGAAGTCGAAGAGGCGGGTCTTGCTGACCGGGTCCAGCTGCGCTGTCGGCCCGCGGATGCCTTCGAGGGGCTGCCGGCCGGCCATTTCGACACGGTGCTGATCAATTCGGTCATCCAGTATTTCCCTGACCGTGCCTATCTCACCCGGGTCATCGACGGGGCTCTGGATCTGCTTGCTCCGGGCGGTCGCGTCGTCATCGGTGACGTCCGCAACGGTGGAACGCTGCGTGCGCTGCATGCGGCCGTCCACCAATACCGCGGAACGGCGACTCCTACTCTTGTGGACCGTGCCGTCATGCTCGAAAAGGAACTCGTCGTTGCCCCTGAGTACTTCGCGCATTTCGCCGAGCACGATGAGCGTGTCACTGCGGTCGATATCCGGATCAAGCAGGGTGAGTATCACAACGAGCTGACCCGCCACCGCTATGAAGTCGTCTTTCACAAGAGCACCCCCGACGTGATCGACCTCGCGAACGCAAGCCTTCTCCCGTGGGAGCCGGACACTGATCTGGCCGAGCTTCTCGGCAGTGTGAACGGGCCCGTGCGCGTAACGGGGATCCCCAACGCGCGCCTGATGGCCGATGTCGCCGCGGAGCGTCAACTCGACGGGCTCGATGCTCCGTTGAGGGCGGGCGTCGACCCGGACGAGCTGGTCGCACTCGGGGCTCGACACCACCGACGCGTTATCACCACCTGGTCATCCCACTCCGTAGAACTCTTCGATGCCGTCGTCCTTCCCGTGACCATGACGGGAACCGCACCTCTCTCCGGCGTCTACGCGCCCCGTGCCACCAGCGGCACGGACACCAACACCCCGGCCGCTGCCCGCGGTATCGGCACAGTGGTCAAAGCGGCCCGTGAATATCTCACCCACCATCTGCCCGATTACATGGTCCCCTCGGCGATCATGGCTCTCCACCGGCTGCCGCTCACACCCAACGCGAAACTCGACCGCAAGGCACTCCCCAAACCCGACCACCTGCCCACCACAAAGACCCGCCACCCCCGCACCCCCCAAGAACAAACCCTCGCCACACTCTTCGCAGAAATACTCGGCATCGACCAAGTCGGCATCGACGACAACTTCTTCGACCTCGGCGGACACTCCCTCCTCATCACGCGCTTGGTAAGCCGGATTCGAAGCACGCTCGGGGTGGAAGTCCAGATTGCGGCGGTATTCGAGGCGCCCACTGTGGCCGAACTGGCGATTCGCCTCACGAACGGCGGCCAGACCCGCAAGGCGTTGGTACCGATGCCACGCCCAGAGGTGGTTCCTCTCTCGTTCGCCCAGCGCCGCCTTTGGTTCCTGCACAAGCTGGAGGGCCGGACGGCGACGTACAACATGCCCCTGGCCTTCCACCTCAGCGGCTCGGTGGATCCGCATGCGCTGCACGCGGCGCTGCGTGACGTGGTGGAACGTCATGAGTCGCTGCGCACCGTCTTCACCGAAGTCGGAGGCGAGCCGTGCCAAGTGGTGCTGGACAGCACCACGGACCGGAATTTCGTGTGGGAGCACCGCGTGGTCGCCGCGGACGAGCTTTCGGCCGAGTTGGAGGAAGCGGCCCGTTATGGCTTCGATCTCTCCACCGAAGTGCCCGTTCGCGTCTGGCTGTTCGAGGTGAGCAAGGGCGAGAGCGTCCTGCTGCTGTTGCTCCACCACATCGCGGCGGACGGCTGGTCGATGGCCCCGTTGGCCCGCGACCTGGTCGCCGCCTACGCGGCACGTGCGCAGCGTAGCTCTCCGCGATGGTGTGCTCTGCCGGTCCAGTACGTCGACTACACCCTGTGGCAGCGTGAGCTGCTGGGGGACGAGTCCGATCCGGAAAGCCCCTATATCCAGCAGATCGATTACTGGCGGCGGCAGTTGACCGGCCTGCCGGAGTTGGTGACCTTCCCCACCGACCGTCCTCGACCGACCGTCGCCACCTACAAGGGCACCCATCTCGAATTCGAGCTGAGCCCCGAACTCCATCAGGGGCTGATACGGCTGGCGCAGCGGTCGGGCAGCACGGTGTTCATGGTGCTGCAAGCGGGAATGGCGGCGCTGCTGACTCGGCTTGGCGCCGGCCACGACATTCCCCTGGGGAGTGGGCTGGCCGGACGTACCGATGAGGCGCTCGACGATCTCGTGGGTCTCTTCGTCAACACTTTCGTTCTGCGTACGGACACGTCGGGGGATCCCACCTTCGAGGAGCTCCTGCACCGTGTGCGCGAAGCCAGTCTTGCCGCGTACGCGCACCAGGACGTTCCCTTCGAGCACCTTGTCGAACTCCTCAACCCGCACCGCACCACCAGCCACCACCCCCTCTTCCAAGTCGCGCTCGTCCTCCAGAACACCGCCCAGGGAGACTTCGACCTCCCCGGCCTCCGCGTCCGGCCCGAGGAAGTCGGGATCGGCAGGTCGCGTTTCGACATGCTGTTCAGCCTTGCCGAGCGGCCCGGGGACCACGGGATCGCTGGAACCGTCGAGTATTCGACCGATCTTTTCGATGGTGTGTCGGTTGAGGGTTTTTTGGCGCGTTGGGCGGGGTTGTTGGAGCAGGTTGTGGTGGATCCGTTGGTGGTGTTGGGGCGTTTGGGGGTGGTGTCCGGTGTTGAGCGTGATCGGCTTGTGGGGGTGTGGAGTGGTTCGGTTGTAGCGGTTCGGGAGGGGGGTTTGGTCGAGCTGTTCGAGGAGTCGGTGGGGCGGTTTCCTGGGGCGGTTGCTGTGGAGTGTGGGATTGGGTCGTTGACGTATGGGGAGTTGAACGGTCGGGCGAATCGGCTGGCGCGGTGGTTGGTTTCTCGGGGGGTGGGGCCGGAGCGGTTGGTGGGGGTTCTGCTGTCGCGTTCGGTGGAGATGGTGGTGGCGGTTCTCGCTGTGTTGAAGGCGGGGGGTGCGTTTGTTCCGGTGGATCCGGAGTATCCGGTGGAGCGCCGGGATTTCATGCTGGCGGATGCGGCTCCGGTGGTTGTGCTGGATGAGGCGGTTCTTGCCCGGGATCTGTCGGGGTTTTCGGATGGGGATTTGGGTGTGCGGGTGGGGCTGGGGTCTTCGGCGTATGTGATTTATACGTCGGGGTCCACTGGGGTTCCGAAGGGTGTGGTGGTTTCACATCGGGGTGTGGCGAGTCTGGCGCACAGTCAGGCGGAGCGGCTCGGGGTGAGTGCCGGTAGTCGGGTGTTGCAGTTCGCGTCGCCGAGTTTCGATGCGGCGGTGTGGGAGTTGGTGATGGCGTTCACAAACGGCGCCACACTCGTCATACCCGATGGGAAGGACCTGACGGGCGATGCTCTCGGGGAATTGCTGGCCACCGAGGGCGTGACGCACGCGCTTATTCCACCATCGGTGGTCGCAACGATTCCGGTGAGTGATGCTGAGAGGCTCACTGCTTTGGAATGCCTGGTACTTGGCGCCGAGGCGGTGCCGCCCGAATTGGCGAAGCGATGGTCGATGCCGTCCCGGCGCGTGGCGAACGCCTACGGACCGACCGAGTCCACCGTGTGCGTCACGCTGAGCGAAGGGGCTTCGGGCGGTACGTTTCCGATCGGTACCGCGGTGGCGAACACTCGGGTGTTCGTGTTGGACGCGGCGCTGGAGCCGACCCCTGTGGGGGTCGCCGGTGAACTGTACGTGTCGGGAGCGGGCCTGGCGCGAGGCTATGCGGGCCGTGCCGCCCTGACGGCTGAACGCTTCGTCGCGTGTCCGTTCGCGGCGGGTGAGCGCATGTACCGTACCGGCGATCTGGTGCGCTGGCGTAGTGACGGGCAGTTGGAGTTCGTCGGGCGTGCCGATGAGCAAGTGAAGTTGCGGGGCTTCCGGGTGGAGCCGGGCGAGGTGGAATCCCGTCTGTCCGAATGTGCGGGAGTGCGTCAGGCAGCTGTGCTGGTGCGTGAGGACGAGCCTGGTGATCAGCGTCTGGTCGCTTATATCGTTCCCGATCTGGAAGCGGCTGCGGCAGCAGACACCGAAACGATCGGTGACATCCAGGGCAATCAAGTGGCGGAGTGGCGGGAGATCTACGATTCCGTCTACGCCGGAGCCGGGTCGGGAGTTGCCGGGGCTGCCTTCGGCGAGGACTTCTCCGGGTGGGACAGCTCCTATACCGGTGAGCCGATTCCGTTGGAGGAAATGCGGGCCTGGCGGGACGCGGCAGTGGACCAGGTGCGTGCACTGAGCCCGGAACGCGTTCTTGAAATCGGTGTGGGATCAGGCCTGTTGATGGCGCACCTCGCCCCTCATACTCAGGAGTACTGGGGAACCGACCTCTCCAGCGCGGTCATCGAGCGGCTGCGGGGCGAAGCCGAAAAGGCCGGTCTCGCCGACCGGATCCAACTGCGCTGCCGTCCTGCTGACACCTTCGAGGGGCTGCCAGCCGGCCACTTCGACACGGTACTGATCAACTCGGTCATCCAGTATTTCCCTGACCGTGCCTATCTCGCCCGGGTCATCGACGGGGCTCTAGATCTGCTTGCTCCGGGCGGTCGCATCGTCATCGGTGACGTTCGCAACGGTGGAACGCTGCGTGCCCTGCATGCGGCGGTCCACCGAAACCGCGGAACGGCGACCCCCACTCTCGTGGACCGTGCCGTCATGCTCGAAAAAGAACTCGTCGTCGCCCCCGAGTACTTCACGCATTTCGCCGAACACGATGAGCGTGTCACCGCGGTCGATATCCGGCTCAAGCAGGGTGAGTACCACAACGAGCTGACCCGCCACCGCTATGAAGTCGTCCTTCACAAGAACACCCGTGACGTCATCGACCTCGCGAACGCAAGCCTTCTCCCGTGGGAGCCGGATACCGATCTGGCCGAGCTTTTCGACAGTGTGAACGGGCCCGTACGCGTAACGGGAATCCCCAACGCCCGCCTGATGGCCGATATCGCCGCGGAGCGTCAACTCGACGGGCTCGATGCTCCGTTGAAGGCGGGCGTCGACCCGGACGAGCTGGTCGCACTCGGGGCTCGACACCACCGACGCGTCATCACCACCTGGTCACCCCAGGCCGTAGAACTCTTCGACGCCGTCGTCCTTCCCGTGACCATGACGGGAACCGCACCTCTTTCCGGCGTCTACGCGCCCCGTGCCACCAGCGGCACGGACACCAACACCCCGGCCGCTGCCCGCGGTATCGGCACGGTGGTCAAAGCGGCCCGTGAATACCTCACCCATCACCTGCCCGATTACATGGTCCCCTCGGCGATCATGGCTCTCCACCGGCTGCCGCTCACACCCAACGCGAAACTCGACCGCAAGGCACTCCCCAAACCCGACCACCTGCCCACCACAAAGACCCGCCACCCCCAAACCCCCCAAGAAAAAACCCTCGCCACACTCTTCGCCGAAATACTCGGCATCGACCAAGTCGGCATCGACGACAACTTCTTCGACCTCGGCGGACACTCGCTCCTCGCCACCCGGCTCACCAGCCGCATTCGCGGCGAGCTGGAAGTGGAAGTGTCCATCGGCAAGGTGTTCGAGTTCCCGACCGTGGCGGGGCTGGCCGACTACCTGGCCACGGCACCCGAGAAGCCGAAGGAAATGCGTCCGGCACTGCGTCGTATGGCGCGGCCGAACGGCAAGACCCCCTAAATCCTGGCGAGGGAGCCACTCCCGCCAGGCAGTTGTCCATACGCGAACACGAATGAGGAAGAATTATGACGAATCCTTTTGAGAATCCCGAGGGCGTCTACGTCGTACTCGTCAACGACGAGGGGCAGCACTCGCTGTGGCCCGAGTTCGCCGAAGTGCCGGACGGTTGGCGTGTGGTGAAGGCCGCGGACAGTCGGGAGGCGTGCCTCGCGTACGTGGAAGAGAACTGGACGGACATGCGGCCGGCCAGCCTGGTGAAGGCCATGGCCGTCGCCGAGGGCTGAGGTACACCCTGCCAAATGCATTTCCCAAGGGGCTCTCGGCGGAGAGCCCCTTGGATGCCCCGCGCCGAAGGTACGGAGAAGATGGGTACACCCACAGCATTCCACGCACATGAATCCAGTGAATCCGGTGTTGTCTTTACAATTCCGCGATGGCGTTCCGAGGATTGTCATGCCGGTGCAGATACGACGACCGAATACGCGTGCTCAATCCCCACCGAAACGACGGCACAACTTCGTGCCCTCGCCGAGCGCCTGGACGTACCGATCGACTCCTTGTTGTTGGCGGCGCACGCGAAGGTGCTCGCCCTGCTCACAGGTGAGCGGTCCGTTCTGACGGGGTACGTCGCCCCTGGCGGCGACGGCCCCGTCCCATGCGCACTGCGCGTCGATGAAGGAGCTTGGTCGACGCTGGCGCTGCATGCCCAGCACGCGGCAAGGCAGGCAACGCGTTCGGCGACAACACCCGTCGTCCTTGCGGCAAAGCCCGCTTACGAGGTCGTTCTCGATCTCTCCGGCCTGGCCGGGAACACCGCGCCCGCTTCACACGACCAGCCCGCGCAGCCGATGCTCTCGGAAGCCGTCGTGCTCCGCATCAGCTTCGCGGCGGTGCCGGACGGGACGCGATTGCGCGTACAGGGCCGGAGCGATGTCCTGGACATGGCCTACGCACGTCGGATCGCCGGTTACCTGCTCACTTCCCTGAAGTGCATGGCCGCCGACGGCTCGGCCGAGCATCAGCGCCAGAGCCTCCTCTCCTCCGAGGAACTGGCCCAGCAACTCGACGGGATGGCCGGACCGCGCCGTGATCTCCCGGACCGTCGGATGCACGAGTTGTTCGAGGAGAAGGTGCGTGAGCACCCCCACCGAATCGCCGCTGTGCACGCCGGCACGGAGTGGACGTACGACAAGCTGAACCGTCGCGCGAACCGCATCGCCCACGCGTTGCTCGCCCATGGCCTGGCGGCTGAGGACGTGGTGGCTGTGGTCACCGAGAGAGACCTCGAATGGATGGCCGCGGTACTCGGCGTCTTCAAGGCCGGCGGCGTCTACCTGCCGGTGGAACCCCACTTCCCCGACCAGCGCATCGCCGCCATGCTCCGCCGCAGCAACTGCCGTTTCGTGCTCACCGAGTTCGGTTCGGCCTCCCGGTTGCCCGAGCCGTCCTCGTCGCCCGAGTCGCACCGCCTCCTGATCGCCGACCTGCTCGCGGAGGGCGGGGAGGGCGATGCCGCGCCGTCGTACCAGGAGAGCGACCCCGGTGTTCCCGTCGGCGCGGGCCAGCTCGCCTACATCTACTTCACCTCCGGTTCGACGGGCGAACCGAAGGGTGCGATGTGCGAGCACGCGGGCATGCTCAACCATCTGCTCGCCAAGATCGAGGACTTGGAGCTGGGCCCCGGCCAGACGGTGGCCCAGACCGCGCCCCAGTGCTTCGACATCTCGCTCTGGCAGTTGGTCAGTGGGCTGCTGGTGGGCGCGCGGACCCACATCATCGGGCAGAAGGAGATCCTGGACGTCCGCCGGTACCTCGACGTGGTGGTCGACGGCGGCGTCGAGGTGCTCCAAGTCGTCCCGTCGTATCTGGAGGTGATCCTCACTCACCTTGAGGAGCAGCCGCGCGGCCTGGGACGGCTGCGTGTCGTCTCCGCGACCGGTGAAGCGCTCAAGAAGGAATTGGTCGAGCGCTGGTTCACGGCCTTCCCCGGCATCAAGCTGATGAACGCCTATGGCCTGACCGAGACCTCGGACGACACCAATCACGAGGTCATGGACCGCGTTCCGGACCTCGAACGCGTTCCTCTCGGTTCAGCGATCAGGAACGTCCATGTGTACGTGGTCGACGAGCAGCTTCAACCGGTCCCACTCGGTGCTCCCGGAGAGATCGTCTTCTCCGGGGTGTGCGTGGGCCGGGGCTACATCAACGACCCGGAACGGACCGCCGCCGTGTTCGGGACGGATCCCCACCGCCCCGGTCGGCGGCTCTACCGCTCCGGCGACATCGGCAGGTGGCTGCCGCAGGGCACCCTGGAGTTCCTCGGCAGGCGGGACGCACAGACGAAGATCAGAGGGTTCCGGATCGAGATCGGTGAGATCGAGAACCATCTGCTTCGCGTTCCCGGCGTACGGGATTCCAGCGTCGTCGTGCTGGAAGGCCCCGACGGCGAGAAGCACCTTGTCGCCTTCTACGCCGGGGAGTCCGCGTTGGACCCGGCCGGCCTACGGGAGTTCCTGGGTGACGCGCTTCCCCCGTACATGGTCCCCCGGGTCTTCCACCACCGGTCCGCTCTGCCGCTGACCGGCAACGGGAAGATCGACAAGAAGGCCCTCGTCCGCGACGCCGGTGAAAGAGCCGTCACTGGTCTCACCGCTCCGTCCGGGACCGCTGATGGCATGCCACGGACGGCGACGGAAAAGCACCTCGCCGCGCTGTGGGCCCAGGTATTGGGCATCCCGATCGGGGAGATAACCCGGAGCCGGCACTTCTTCGATGCCGGAGGCACGTCACTGTCGGCCGTGCGCCTCGGGGCCGCCACCGGTGGGTCGCTGGCACTCGCCGAAATCGTCGGGCACCCGGTGCTGGCCGAGCTGGCCGAGGTCATGGACCGGCAGCCTCAGCAGGGTGCGGAGCACGGGGGAACGACCCAGTCCCACACGTCGAGGGGTGTCGTGTCGACGGCGCCCTCCACGGAGGCTGCACACGGCGCGGAACGCCACGTGTCCGACGAACTCGGCCTCGATCTGCATCCGGGCAAGCCGCCGATCCTCCGCGTCACGGAAGCCGTGGCGGAGGACCGGCTCCGGGCCTGGACCGTCGAACACCGCAGCGCGCTGGAAGCGGCGTTGCTGACTCATGGAGCCGTCCTGATACGTGGTCTCGGCGTGCACGACGCGGGCGCCCTCGCCCAGGTCGCCGAGCCGATGTCCGGGGCGATCGTGCCGGCGACGGAGGCGTTCGCCCGTCGGCGTCCCCTCGGCGGCCCGGTGATGTCGTCTCTGGAGTGGCCGCCCGACCAAGTGATGTGCATGCATCACGAGTTGAGCTACGGCCTTGAGTTTCCCCGACTGCTCACGATCGGCTGCTTCACTCCACCGGCGGACGGCGGCATCACCGGGCTCGCGGACGCGCAGGCCGTCCTCTCCGCCCTGCCCCGAGCCGTCGTCGAACGCTTCACCGAACTGGGCTGGTCACTGACCCGCTCGTACAACGACCTGGTGGGCGTCCCGTGGTCGGAGTCACTGGGCGCCGCGGACCGTGCCGCGGCGGAGGCGTACTGCCGGGCGAACGCGACCGGTTTCGCATGGCAGGAGGACGGAGGGCTCCGGACCGTCCAGCGCCGCTCCGCGGTCATCACACACCCCTTGACCGGGCGCCAAGTCTGGTTCAACCAGATCGCGTTCCTCAATGAGTGGACCATGGAGCCGGCCATCCGCGAGTACCTCGTCGGGCAGTTCGGCTTGGACGGACTGCCGTTCAACACGAGCTACGGGGACGGGTCTCCCATCGACGCGGACACCGTGCGGGCCATCAACGAGGTGTACGAGAAGACCACTCTGCGCGAGCCCTGGCATGCGGGCGACGTCCTACTGGTCGACAACATCCGCATGGCCCACAGCCGTGAGCCGTACTCGGGGCGGCGTGAGATCGGCATGGTCCTCGGCACCCCGGTCCGGCTGTCCGACTGCTCACCCACTCTCTGAACGGAGCCCCTTCGTCATGCACCCGCAGATCCCCCCTTTCTCCGTCGTCACCGGCGCCCAGGTCCATCGAGCCGTCGCCGGGCAGGAACGGCAGATCATCTCCTTGATCGAAGACGCGTACCGGGTCCACGGTGAGGGTGACTCGGTCAATCCTCCCTCGTACTTCCTTCGCTTCCCCGACCGGCCCTCGTCGAGAATCATCGCGCTGCCCGCCTCGATCGGCGGGCAGACCCAGGTCGACGGCATGAAGTGGATATCCAGCTTTCCGGGGAACGTCCAGGCAGGCATCCCCCGCGCCTCCGCCGTACTGATCCTCAACGACCCCCGGACCGGCTATCCGATCGCCTGCATGGAGAGTTCCATCATCAGCGCCACACGTACGGCGGCCTCCGCCGCGCTGGCGGCCGACTGGCTCACCCGAGAACGGCCCCAGGGGCGTCCGCGTCGCGTCGGCTTCTTCGGTACGGGGCTCATCGCGAGGTACATCCACACCTATCTACGGGGCGCGGGATGGGAGTTCGACGAGCTGGGCGTCCACGATCTGGACCCGGACAGCGCGAAGGCCTTCAGCACCTATGTCGAAGGCAGCGGTGACGGCGCTCGGGTCACCGTGCACGAGACCGCTGAACAGCTGATCCGGTCGAGCGACCTGACGGTGTTCGCCACGATCGCCGGGGAACCACACGTCACCGAGCCGGGCTGGTTCTCGCACAACCCGATCGTGCTCCACGTCTCGCTCCGGGACCTCTCACCGGAGATCGTGCTCTCTTCCGCCAACGTCGTGGACGACGTGGAGCACTGCCTCAAGGCGAACACCTCGGTGCATCTGGCCGAGCAGTCGGTGGGGCACCGGTCCTTCATCGACGGCACCCTCTTCGATCTGATGTCCGGTCGATCGACCTTGCCCGAGGACCGCCCGGTCGTCTTCTCGCCCTTCGGGCTGGGCGTGCTCGACCTGGCGGTGGGCAAGCACATCCACGACCAGCTCAGGGAACGCGGCGAACTCGCGGTCGTGCCCGACTTCTTCTACGACATCGACCGTTACGGGCGGCAGAACGCGGGCGGCGAACGTGCGTGAGGAGAGGGGACAGTCGTGCCCGTGATCACATCCCCCCAGGAATTCAACGCGGACGACCTCTACGTCGACCTGCGTCCGGCGCTCGGCAGCCCGCTGTATCTGAAGTGCGAGGGGTTCAACTTCGCCGGTTCCATCAAACTCAAGGCAGCGGCGGCCATGGTCGAACAGGCCGAGGAATCGGGCGTGCTCGGCCCCGACTCCATTCTGGTGGAGTCCTCCTCGGGGAATCTCGGTGTGGCCTTGAGCCTGATCGCCGCCGACAAGGGATACCGGTTCCTGTGCGTGACGGACAGCCGCTGCAACCTCGCTACCCGGCAGATGATGCGGGCGCTGGGCGCCGAGGTCGTCATGGTGGAACAGCCCCGCGCGGGAACGGGCTTCCTCGCCGCCCGCCTTGAGCATGTCCGCCGACTGTGCGCGTCCGACACCCGCTACGTATGGCTGAACCAGTACACGAACGCGTTCAACTGGATCGCTCACCAGCGCACCACGGCACCGGCCATCGACCGCCAATTCCCCGACCTCGACGTCCTGTTCGTGGGTGCCGGCACCACGGGCACACTGATGGGGTGCGCCAGGTACTTCAAGGAATCCGGACGCCCGGTGACCGTCGTGGCCGTGGACACGGTCGGTTCGGTGACCTTCGGCGGTCCCGCTCGGACGCGGATGATCCCGGGACTGGGCGCGGGGGTGCGGCCGGAGCTGCTGGACCTCTCCTACGTCGACGACGTGGTGATGGTGCCCGAGACCGAGACGGTGCGCACCTGCCATCGGCTCGCCTCGACGGGATTTCTCTTCGGCGGATCGACCGGCACAGTCGTGGCCGGGGCGGAACGCTGGCTTGCCGCACACCGCCCGGACTCGGAGGCCACCGCCGTGGCGATCTCTCCGGACCTCGGGGAGCGCTATCTGGGCACGCTCTATCAGGAGTCGTGGATCAAGGAGGCCTACGGCGACGCGATGACCGCCTCCTCGGCCGGCGCGGACCTGGACCCGATCGGAGGCCGACCGTGACCGAACAGCTCGCCCTGACCTCCGCGCAGACCGGGGTGTGGGTCGCTCAGCAACTGAACTCCGCCGACAGGTCCTTCGCGTTCCAGGAGTACTGCGAGATCGCCGGAGCCGTCAACCCCGTCCTCTTCGAGCGGGCGATCCAGCAGGTGGTGGCCACCACCCCCGCGCTCCGGGCCCGGTTCGACATCGGTGACGAGGGGCTGTGCCAGTTCATCGACGAGGCGGTCGAGATTCCGGTGCACGTGCTCGACATGAGCGACACCGCGGATCCCCGGGCCTCGGCGGAAGACTGGATCGCCGGGGACCTGAGAAAGGAGTACGACCTGGCCAAGGGCCCTCTCGCGTCCTGCGCACTGATCAAGATCGCCCCTGAGCTCTGGCTCTGGTACCGCTCCACGCATCACATCGTCGTGGACGGATTCGCACACGCTCTGTTCGCCTCACGCGTCGCCGCCGTCTATGCGGCGCTGATGACCGGGACTCGGCATCGGTCGCATTTCCCGGCCGACCTGCGAAGGGTCGTCGAGGCGGACAAGGCCTACCAGGAGTCCGACGCGTTTCGCGACGACGGTGAGTTCTGGCGGGCGAAACTGGCAGGGCTGTCCGGCTTCGCGAGCCTCACCTCGTGGCGGCCTGCGCCGAGCGCCGAATCGGTCCGAGCGAGCGGCCGTCTCGAACCCGAGGATGTCGCCGTCCTCCGGTCCGTTGCCGGGCGCCTGGATGTTCCCTGGCCGGCGCTCGTCATCGCGACGGTGGCCGTACATCTGCACCGGGCAAGCGGGGTGAGGCAACTCGCGCTCGGCCTGCCGGTGAGCAATCGCAAGGACCCCGTGCTCCGCGAGATCCCGTCGATGGTGACCAACACCGTGCCCTTGCGGCTCACTCTGACACCGGACATGGACTTCGTGGCCCTGGCCCGGCAGACCGCGGAAGGAGTGAGGGAGGCGCTGAGCCATCAGCGCTACCCGATGGAGAGGCTGGCCCGGGAACTGCCGGGGCTCACAGCCGGGCGACGACAGTTCGGCCCGGACGTCAACATCATGTCCTTCGACTACCCGGGGGACTACGCGGGCGCCCCGGCCGTGCTCCACAACCTGAACGCGGGACCGATGGAGGACATGGCGTTCAACGTCTACAACCGCGGGCCCGCCGAGGGAATGCCGATAGCCATCGACGGCAACGTCGCGCTGTACACCAAGGAGGAACTGGCGACCCACGTGAGCGACTTCGTGACGCTGATCCGATCGGTAAGGGAATGGGCGGAGACCGGTCCAATCGCTCCGTGAACCGGTCGCCCCAACGAGAATGGGCCGCGATACTCCGATTGCGGCCCATTCCCGCACACGTCCGCCTCCACGTCCGGCGAGCTACCGCAGGTCGTGTCTCCCAGGACGACTACTCAGAGCCAGTCCTTCCGCTTGAAGATCACGTACAAACTGCTACATACAACCGCCATCAACAGAATCGCGAACGGATACCCGAGCACCCAGTGCAACTCCGGCATCCGATCGAAGTTCATCCCGTAGATCGTCCCGACCAACGTCGGCGCGAACAGAATCGCCGCCCAAGAAGAGATCTTCTTGATCTCCTCGTTCTGTTCGAACCCCGCCTCCGCCAACGCCCGCATCTCCGCGTTCTGTTGCTGGGTGACCAGGGTCGCGTTCACCGTGAGGATGTCCGTGAGGGCCTGGCGGAAGCCGTCGACCTGTTCGCTGGTGTGGGTGACGTGGTCGGCCACGTCGCGGAGGTAGCGCTGGAGTTCCTCGTCCGTGCCGTACTTCGCGAAGCCCGCCATCAGGCTGTGCAGCATGCCCACCAGGGGACGGGTGGCGCGCTGGAACTCGACCATTTCCCGGGAGAGTTCGTAGATGCGGCGGGAGACCGCCGGATCGCCGCGGAAGACCTCCGTCTCGATCTCGTCGATGTCGGTCTGGACGCCGGCGACCACGGGCGCGTAGCCGTCGACGACCGCGTCGAGGATCGCGTACAGCACCGCCTCGGGGCCGAGCTTCAGCAACTCCGGTGATTCCTCCATGCGTTGGCGGACGGCGGAGAGGTCGGGGGCCGCGCCGTGCCGGACCGTGATCACGAAGTCCGGGCCTACGAAGACATGGAGTTCGCCGAAGTCGACCTCCTCCGGTGTGTCCAAGTACCGGGCGGCGCTCAGGACTACGAACAACGTCTCGCCGTAGCGTTCCAGTTTCGGGCGCTGGTGGGCCTCCATCGCGTCCTCGACCGCGAGTGGGTGGAGGTCGAACTCGGCGGCCAGGGAGAGGAGTTCGCTCTCGGTGGGGCGGGCGAGGCCGATCCAGGCCATGCCGGACGGCTGTTCGCGCAGTTCGCGGAAGGTGTCGGCGAGGGTGTCCGGCGCCGAGACCCGCACCCCGTCCCGGTACAGCGCGGCCTGGACGACGCTGCCCGCGTCGGAGGGTTCGGAGGGGGGTGCGTCGGTGGAGGAGGAGGGTGAGGGTTCGGGCGTGGGCGTCGGGGGCGGGGCGGGGGTGCGGCGCCAACCGGACAGCCTGCCGGTCTTGCCGCTCTTGCCGTTCCTGTCGCTCTTCCCGTTCCTGCCGTTCATCCCATTTCCGCCGCTCTTGCCGTTCCTGCCGGTCCAGCCGTTCTTCGCGGTGGGGCGGGCGCGTCGCTGGGGCATCGCGGTGCCTCTCGATCGGGCCTGTGGCTGCGTGATCACGGAGCAGGGGCACGAGCAGGATATACGGGGCCAAACAACCTCGGCGTGTGATCGGGTCCGGGATTCGGTGAGAGTTGCGGACCGAACGTGTCCGCAATCCTCGCTAGCGTGCGGAGTGTGACCAAGGAGAAGACCACGATGGCGAAGAACCCGACCGCTCCCGTACTCGACCTCCGCGCCCTCAACCGCGCCACCCTCGACCGGCAGCTCCTCCTGCGCCGCTCCGCCCTCTCCGCCCACGCCGCCGTCGAACATCTCCTCGGCCTCCAGGCCCAGAACGTCAAGCCGCCGTACTACGCCCTCGCCGCCCGCCTCGACGGCTTCACGCCCGAGGAACTGTCCGGGCCGATGGCCGAGCGGGAGGTCGTCCGGATCGTCACCATGCGGTCCACCATCCACACCCACACGGCCGCCGACGCCCTCACCCTGCGCCCACTCGTGCAGGCCGCCCGCGACCGTGAGCTGGGCGCCTTCCGCAGGGGGCTCGTCGGCGTCGACCTGGACCGGCTCGCCGTACTCGCCCGGGAACTCGTCGAGGCCGAGCCGCGCACCATGAAGGAGTTGCGCGAGGCGCTGCTCGTGGAGTGGCCGGACGCCGATCCGCAGGCCCTCGCGATCGCCGCCCGCTGCCGGCTCCCGCTCGTCCAGGTCACCCCGCGCGGGCTGTGGGGGAGGAGCGGTCAGGTCGCGCTCACCACCGTCGAGCACTGGCTCGGCCGGCCCGCCGAACCCGTCCCCACCCCCGACGCGACCGTGCTGCGCTATCTCGCCGCCTTCGGCCCCGCCTCCGTCAAGGACATGCAGACCTGGGCCGGCCTGACCCGGCTGCGCGAGGCCTTCGAACGGCTGCGCCCGCGACTCGTCACCTTCTACGACCCCAACGGCGTCGAACTCTTCGACCTCCCGGACGCGCCCCGCCCCGCCGCCGACACCCCGGCCCCGCCGCGCTTCCTGCCCGAGTTCGACAACCTGCTCCTCTCCCACGCCGACCGCACCCGGGTCGTACCGGCCGAGTACTGGGGCCGCGCCTGGCAGGGCAACGTCGCCCACCGCACGCTCCTCGTCGACGGCTTCCTCGCCGGGGTCTGGAAGATCGAGGACGGCGACGGCCACCACCTCGTCGTCGAACCCTTCGGCCGACTGACCAAGGCTCAGCGCGACGACGTGACCGCCGAAGGGGCGCGCATGCTCGACACCATGCACCCGGGGACGTCGTACGACATCCGGTTCGGGACCGTCGTAGGGCAGTAGAGGTCGCTGTAGAGGTCGGGACAGTAGAGGTCGCGGTAGAGATCAGGACAGTAGAGGTCGGGGCAGTAGAGGTTCAGTCCGCTCGGCCCGTCAGCGCGACCGTCACGCCCAGGCCGATCATCGTGCAGCCGCCCGCGCCGCCGATCAGGGACAGACGGCGGTCGGAGCCGGCGAACCAGGTGCGGGCCGCCGAGGCCGTCAGGCCCCACAGGGTGTCCGTGACCAGGCCGATGGAGATGGGGATCAGGCCCAGCAGGAGCATCTGGAGGGGGACACTGCCCGCCGAGTGGTTCACGAACTGGGGGAGTACGGCGGCGAAGAACACCACGCCCTTGGGGTTCGTGACGCCGACGAGGGCGCCGTCCAGGACCGTGCGCAGGTCGCCGCGCGGCTCTGATGACGAGTCGGTCCGCATCGCCGAGGCCTTCAGGTCCTTGCGGTGGCGGAAGGCCTGGACCCCGAGGTACACGAGGTAGGCCGCGCCCGCGAGTTTCACCGTCAGGTAGATCGTGACCGAGCGTTCGACGAGCGAGCCGATGCCGAACGCGACCGCCGTCACCAGCAGGTACGAGCCGAAGACGTTGCCGATCGCCGTCGCCACCGCCGTACGGCGGCCGTGGGCGAGCGCGCGGCCGATGACGAACAGGACGCTCGGTCCCGGGATCACGATCACCAGCAACGACATCGCCGCGAAGGCGAGAAAACGGTCCGTGGACACCATGGCCATCACTCCCATCCGGCGCTCATTGAAAGCTCATTGAAACAGGAGTGCGGGAGCCCCCTCTAGAGTCGAACCCATGGAACTGCGGCAGCTCAGCTACTTCGTCGCGGTCGCCGAGGAGCTGCACTTCGGGCGGGCCGCCGAGCGGCTGCACATCGTGCAGTCGGCGGTCAGTCAGCAAGTCCGGCGGCTGGAGCGGGAGTTGGGCGCCGAGCTGTTCGACCGGTCGCCCCGGCGGGTGCGGCTCACGGGGGCGGGGGAGCGGCTGCTGCCCGAGGCGCGGGCGGTGCTGGCCGCCGCCGAGCGGGCCCGTGCCGCCGTCGCCCCGCCGCCGGGGCTGCGGATCGGGACCAGTACCGGGCTCGGCGCGCATCTGGACCGGGTCCTCGGCGCGTTCGCCGAGCGGGCGCCGGACGTGCCCGTCGAGCTGTTCTCACTGCCGGTCGGGGAGCGGCTGGCCCGGGTCGCGGGCGGGCAGCTGGACGCCGCGTTCGTGCGGGCCGTCGAGCCGGTGCCGGGTGTACGGGTGCTGCCCCTGTGGCCCGATCCCCTTGTCGCGGCCGTCCCGGCCTCGCATCCGCTCGCCCGGCGCCCCGAGATCCGCGTCGCCGAACTGGCCGCGCTGCCCCTCGCCCTCACCGAGCGCCGGAACAATCCGGCGCTGGTCGATCTGGTCGTCGGCGCCTGTCACTCGGCCGGGTTCGAGCCGCTGCCCGGACCGGTGAGCGGATCCCTCCAGGACACCCTCGCCAGCATCGGCACCCTCCCCCACTCTCGACTTCGCTCGACCGGGGGGACCCCCATGCTGTGGACCGTCGTCTACGCCTCCCACGCGCGCATGCTGCACCACCCGCGCGTGGCCTTCGTACCGTTCGCGGCGCCGGGGCTGGCCCTCTCGACGGGGCTCGCCGTGCACGCCACGAACCCGTCCCCGCATCTCGACACCCTGCTGCTGGCCTGCGGCGATCACGAGAACTGATCGCCGCGTTCGCGAGCTGCCGCTTGGTCGGGGACGGCCGGCGCGATGAACTGGAGTCATCCGACAGGCGCACCACTCAAGGGAGTTCAGCATGCCCATCGTGACCATCCAGCAGGGACCGCGTGACGTCGAGCTGAAGCGGGACCTCGTCAAGCGGGTCACCGACGCGTTCGTCGACGCGTACAAGATCCCCGCCGAGACCGTGCAGGTGTGGATCCACGAGGTGCCCGCCGACAGCTGGGGCGCGGCCGGACAGCTCATCGCCGACAAGTAGCGGGCATCGAAAGGCTCACCGGGCACATGGATAGGGTGCGTTGCGGGCTGCTCGTGGAAGCCCGCAACGCACCCTGGTTTTTCCCTGAGGAGTACTCAGGAGACCTTCCGGGTTACGAGTTGACCTGTGTGGTCACCAGGCTGGAGAACGTGGTCAGCCGGGTGTAGACACCCGGGTAACCCGCCTCGGCACAGCCCTCGCCCCAAGAAGTGATCCCTGCCAGGACGCCCCCGATGAGCAGGGGACCGCCGCTGTCGCCCTGGCAGGTGTCTACGCCACCGGATGTGTATCCGGCGCAAACCATGTCGGACGCGATGTAGTCCGAACCGTAGGAGCTCTTGCAGCTGGTGTCGGACACGATCGGCACGGTCGCCGTCCGCAGCTGGTTGGAGGAGCTGCCGTTCTCCGAGGTGGTGCCCCAGCCGAGGATGCGGGCGGTGGTGCCGGCCGCGTACACGCTGGTCTGTGAGGAGGAGACGTACGACGCCGTCGTGTACGGCATCGAGGTCGAGAGGGTCAGCACGGCCACGTCGTCGCCGTTGGTGGCGTCGGTGTAGCTGGGGTTGATCCAGATCTTGCTGACCTTGCTGACGGTGCCGTTCGTACCGTTGAGGTACGTACGGCCGCCGACCACGCGGACGCTGCTGGTGGTCTCGCCGACCATACAGTGGGCGGCGGTGACCACCTTGGTCGCGGAGACGAGCGTGCCGCCGCAGAACTGGTTCTGCGAGGCGTCCGTGATCTGCATGACGAACGGGTACGACGTCGTCGTGGTCGTGGAACCGCCGACGATGGGCTGGGGGGCTGCCACAGCGGTGGGGGCGCTGAGCAGTGCGGTCGCTGCGGCAGCGGCGGCTGCTGCGACGACTGCGGTGGTTCTCTTGGCGCGGTTGAGCCCGAACATGAGTCTCCTCATTGGGTTGCCGGTGGGGGGTCGCGCGGGTGTGGGGGTGTGCTACGGGGGTCGCGGGACCGACCCCCGTATGCCCGGGCGAGCGGCACACCCATAAGCTAGAACCCGGCACACCCTGCTCCCAATGAGGGAACCCCCTAGGGGAGTTGGGCAGGGAAAACCCTCGGTCGCCGCACAGTTAACCCGTAGGGTCCTCAGTTCGGACGGCGCCCCGCCGCCAGTCGGACGATATCCACCCGCGAGCGGATCCCCAGCTTCCGGTAGACCCTGGTCAGCGTGGCCTCGACCGTCTTGACGCTGATGAACAGCCGGGCGGCGATCTCCCGGTTGGTGGCGCCCTCCATGACCAGCGCGGCGACCTGACGCTCCATCGAGGCCAGCCCGTCGAGCCCCTCCAGAGCGGGCGCGGGTGCGGGCACGGGCGTCGGCGGCCGGGTGACGGCCGCCTCGTCCACCTGCCGCAGCCAGGGCAGCGCCCGGCAGCGCCGGAACAGCCGGGCCGCCTCGTCGTACGACGTCGGTCCGGGCTCCCCGGTGCGCAGCGACGCCAGCGCGAACGCGGCGCGGGCCTCCTCCAGGCCGTAGCCGAGCTTGGCGAGCCGGTCCTGAACGGACGTCAGTTGCGCTACGGCGGCGTCGTGTTCGCCGCGTGCCGCCCGCACCAGGGCCTCGGCGCGGTCGAGTACGGCGAGGACGCTCTCGCGGCCGAGCCGCAGCGCGCGTTCGCGGGTCACGTCGATGACGTCCTGGGCCTCGGCGGTCTCGCCGATCCGCACGAGGGCCTCGGCGAGGTCGCCGTGCCAGCGTCCGCGTGCCGGGTCGGTCACCTTGAGGGCCTGCTCCAGTTCGCGCACGCGGCGCAGTGAGCGGACCGTGCCGTGGGCGTCCCCGGCGACCAACTGGGCGTATCCCAGGGCGCCGAGGGCCCGGGACAGATACATCTGGTCGCCGTCCTCCTCGGCGTGCTCGACCGCCTCCCGGGCGAGTGCGAGGGCTTCCTCGACGTCACCGCCGGAGGCTTCGGCGAGTGCGGTGAGCATCGCGGACGCGGTCTGCCCTATGCCGGAGTCGCGGGCCAGGCGGAGGCCCTCGCGGGCCAGGTCGAGGGCGCGTCCGCAGTGCCCGGAGCGCAGTTCGGTCTCGGCGAAGCCGCGCAGGAAGTGCACCTCGCTCTCCACCGAGCCGCGCCGCCGCACCTCGCGCAGCAGCGCGGTGATGGTGGCGCGGGCCTCCGGCAGCTGATCGCTCATCACCAGCCAGCGGAAGCGGGCCGAACCGGCGCCGTTGTGATGGCAGGCCACTCTCGGGTCCTGGGGTTCCTTCAGCGCGCGCTTGATGGTGAGGGGCGCGTCCGGATGGCCCATCAGGGTCTCGGCCTGGGCCTGGAAGGAGAGCGCGAGGAGTTCGGTGCGCCGGTCGCCGGCGAGTGCCGCGAGTTCGGCCGAACGGGCGGTCTCCGCCCGGGCCTCGGCGAAGTCGCCCTCCACGAGCAGGGCGCGCCAGGCCAGTTGGTAGCGGACCAGGGCGAGCAGCCGGGGGTCGTCGCCCGCGTCGGCGAGGGCCTGCGGGAAGACGGCGTCGACGTCCGCCATGGAGTGACCGGCCGTGTCGATGACGATGATCCAGGCCCGCACCCGCTCGGCGGGCACCGAGGTACGGGTCAGCACCTCGCGCGCGATGTCCCGGGCGAGGTCCAGCTCGCCCGCGGTGATCGCGTCCTCGGAGGCCTGCAACCGCCGCTCGTCGGGCCCCGGCACGCTGTCGCCCGGGGTGTGCCGGGCGGCCAGCAGTCCGAGGGAGGCGGCGACCGAGGGCGCCCCGCGATCACGGGCCAGGGTGGCGGCCTCGGCGAGCCGTGCGGCGACCTCCGGGTCGGTGCCGGTGGTCGCGAGGGCCAGGTGCCGGGCGCGCTCGATGGGGTCGGAGGCCGCCGTCGACAGCGCCGCGTGCGCGGCCCGCCGTTCCTGCGCGGGGGCCTCCGCGTACAGCGCGGCGGAGATCAGCGGATGCGCGAACCGTACGGCGGGACCCTCGGGTTCCGTTGCCAGCAGGCCGAGTTCGGCCGCCTGCGCGGTCTCCGCCTCCGCGTTCTCGCGGCCGGCCGTCTGGAGCAGGGCTACGGTCGGACGGGCGCCCGCGCTCGCGACCAGCAGGGTGCGGCGGGCCTCGGCGGGCAGCATGTCGAGCCGGCTCAGCACCAACGCGCGTAGTGACGTCGGCACGGGGAGCGGCTCGCCGGGTCTGGGCGGGGTCGGGTTCTCGGCCAGGGCGCGGCCCAACTCCAGTGCGAACAGCGGGTTTCCGCCGCTGGTGCGGTGGATCTCGCGGACCGTGGAGCGGGGCAGCCCGGTGTAGCCGCGGTCGTCGAGCAGCGCGGAGACCTGCGCCCGGGAGAGCGGGCTGAGCCGGAACGCGAGGGTGTCCGGCGGCGAGGCGTTCAGATAGCGGTCGTACTCCTGGCCCTCGGTGCGCACCGCGAAGATCATCTGCACCTGGGTGTCGCCGAGGCGGCGGGCGGCGAAGCCGAGCAGCTCCGCGCTGGCCGGGTCCAGCCACTGCAAATCGTCCGCCACGACGAGGACGGGGCCGTCGGTGGCGAGGGCGCGCAGCGCGGACAGGACGGCGAGGCGCAGGGCGAGTCCGTCGCGCTGGAGGGAGGACTCGCCGCGTCCGGTCAGCGCGGATTCCAGTGCCGTGCGCTGGGCGGCGGGCAGCCGCTCGGACACCTCGTCGAGGACCAGACCGAGGAGGTCGGCGAGGGCCAGGAAGGGGAGGTGCGATTCGGACTCCGTGGCCGAGCAGCGCAACACGGTCCGCGCCGAGTCGCCGTATTCCGCGCTCAGCGCCCGCAGGACGGTCGACTTTCCTATTCCGGCGGGGCCGTGGAGCAGCACACTGCCACCGCCGGCGAGCTGGTCACGGGCGGCGTTGAACATGTCCTCCCGGCCGATGACCAGGTCGGGGCGGCATCTGGCAGGCTCCTTGAAGTCCCGTCGCACGGTCACCGCTCCCCTCGTGTCGTGTCCGGGCCAATATTAGGCAATCAGTCCTTGAAATTCGGATGGATGGGGTCGTGAGGGAAATAACAACCGTGTGACAGAAGGAAATTCAAAGCTCCGATGAATGAATAGACTGCCTTCACCGGAGTCGGTCCCCGAGCCCGCATCTGGGCCCGCACCCGGGCCCGTCTCATGGCAGCACCCCCGCCCGCCGGGCCGCCACCACGGCCTCCCCGCGGGTGTGCGCGCCGAGCTTCCGCATCGCCGAGCGCAGATACCCCTTCACCGTCTCCGGCCGCAGCCCGAGCCGCTCCGCCGTCACCGCGTTCGTTGCCCCGGCCGCCACACACGCCAGTACGTCCATTTCCCGGGGCGCCAGTTCCACCTCCCCGGCGGCCGCCTCGGACGTCAACAGGCCGCAGGCGTCGAGGAGTTCGGCCCGCAGCGCCGGGTCCGGGATACGCGGGGCCAGTGCCCGCAGCGCCGCGTGCGCCTCCCGCACCTGCTCCCACACCGCGCTCGCCGCCGGGTCGGGGGCCGGTGCCGGACGCGCCGCGCTCAGCAGCTCCCGCACCTCCTCCCGGACCACCAGCGCCTGTTCCACGTCCCGGGCCGCCGCCATCGCCGCGCTCAGCATCCGGTCGCCCAACGGCTGGGCGGTGCGCAGCGCGCCGTAGAGGACACCGCGCACCCGGCGTCGTACGACGACCGGGACCGCGAGGATCGCGCGCAGGCCCTCGGCGGCCACCTGGGCGTCGTACTCGTGGCTGATCTGGCGGGAGGCCGAGTAGTCCAGGACCGCGCACGGGCGGGCGAGGGCGACGGCCTTGCCGCCGAGACCGTTGCCCGAGTTCACCGCGAGGGCGCGCAGCGACGGGGTCAGCGTGCCGCTCAGTTCGCTGATGCGCATCTGCTGCCGACCGCTCTCCACCAGGCCGCCGAAGGCGACTGGCAGCCCCGTGCCGCGCCGGAGCCGTACCAGTGCCGCCTGAATCTCCACCATCCCCGCCGCGTCCGTCGCCACCCGCTTGCCCCTTCGTTGCGGCCGTTCTGCTGCACACACCCCCGTACGGGGGTAGTGAGACCCACATCACGGATTACACGATGTCAGAGAGCCGCCCGGCAATGGTCCGGTTACTAGGAGGACAGATGACGACGGCGAGTGAGTCGTTCCGCGGTGCGCGGGATTTCCTGTTGGCACATCGCGAGGACTATGCCACGGCCTACGAGGGTTTCTCCTGGCCCCGGCCCGAGCACTTCAACTGGGCGACCGACTGGTTCGACGTCATCGCGTACGGCAACGGCGCCACCGCGCTGCACATCGTCGAGGAGGACGGCCGCGAGACCCAGCTGTCCTTCGGTGAGCTGTCCGTCCGCTCGGACCAGGCCGCCCACTGGCTGCGCACCCGGGGCGTCCGCGCCGAGGACCGGATCCTGGTCATGCTCGGCAACCAGTCCGAACTGTGGATCACCGCCCTGGCCGCGATGAAGCTGCGTGCCGTCGTCATCCCGGCCACCCCGCTGCTGGGCCCCGCCGACCTGCGCGACCGCGTCGAGCGCGGCCGGGTCCGGCATGTCATCGTGCGCGCCGAGGACACCGGCAAGTTCGACGAGGTGCCCGGCGACTACACACGTATCGCCGTCGGCGGCGAGCGGCCGGGCTGGCAGGACTTCCAGGAGATGTACGACACCTCCGCCTCCCGCTACGTACCGGATCCCGACCCGACCCGGGCCGACGACCCGCTGATGCTGTACTTCACCTCGGGTACCACCGCCCACCCCAAGCTGGTCGAGCACACCCACACCTCGTACCCGATCGGCCATCTGGCCACCATGTACTGGATCGGCCTCCAGCCCGGCGACGTGCACCTCAACATCTCCTCGCCCGGCTGGGCCAAGCACGCCTGGTCGAACCTGTTCGCGCCCTGGAACGCCGAGGCGACCGTCTTCATCCACAACTACACGCGCTTCGACCCGGTCCGGCTGATGGCCGAGATGGACCGCGCGGGCGTCACCACGTTCTGTGCCCCGCCGACCGTGTGGCGGATGCTCATCCAGGCCGACCTGACCCAGCTGCGCACCCCGCCCCGCGAGGCGCTGGCCGCCGGGGAACCCCTGAACCCCGAGGTCATCGAGCAGGTGCGGCGGGCCTGGGGCGTCACGATCCGGGACGGCTTCGGGCAGACGGAGACCGCCGTCCAGGTCTCCAACAGCCCCGGCCAGCCGCTGAAGACCGGCTCCATGGGCCGGCCGACTCCCGGCTACCGCGTCGAACTCCTCGACCCGGTGTCCGGTGCCCCGGGCGCGACCGAGGGCGAGATCGCGCTCGACCTGTCCAACCGCCCGGTGGGCCTGATGACCGGCTACCACGGAGACCCCGACCGTACGGCGGAGGCGATGGCAGGCGGCTACTACCGCACCGGGGACATCGGCTCCCGCGACGAGGACGGCTACATCACCTACGTCGGCCGCTCCGACGACGTCTTCAAGGCCTCCGACTACAAGATCTCGCCGTTCGAGCTGGAGAGTGCGCTGCTGGAGCACGAGGCGGTGGCCGAGGCCGCCGTGGTGCCCGCGCCGGACGAACTGCGGCTCGCGGTACCGAAGGCGTACGTCGTGCTCGCGGCGGGCTGGGAGCCGGGGCCCGACACCGCGAAGGTGCTGTTCGAGCACTCGCGCCAGATCCTCGCCCCCTACAAGCGCATCCGGCGGCTGGAGTTCGCCGACCTGCCCAAGACCGTCTCCGGCAAGATCCGCCGGATCGAACTGCGCGAGGCGACGGCCGCGGGGTCGGCCGCCGAGTACCGCGAGGAGGACTTCCGATGAACTCGCCGTCGAACCCGCCGTCGAACTCGCCGATGAACTCGTACAGCCATGGAACCAGCGGGACTTCACTTCTCGGCGACACCATCGGCGCCAACCTCGACCGGGCGGTCGCCGCCTGGCCCGACCGCGAGGCGCTCGTCGACGTACCGTCCGGGCGACGCTGGACCTACGGCCAATTCGCCGCCGACATCGACCGGTTGGCGGGCGCGCTGCTCGCGAGCGGGGTGGCGAAGGGCGACCGGGTCGGGATCTGGGCGATCAACTGCCCCGAGTGGGTGCTCGTCCAGTACGCCACCGCCCGCATCGGCGCGGTCATGGTGAACATCAACCCGGCCTACCGCACCCACGAGGTCGAGTACGTCCTCCAACAGGCGGGCATCTCGGTCCTGTTCGCCTCGGTCGCCCACAAGAGCAGCGACTACCGGGGGATGGTCGACCAAGTGCGGGGCAAGTGCCCGGAGTTGCGCGAGGTCGTGTACATCGGCGACCCGAGCTGGGATGCGCTGCTGAGCCGTGGCACGGGAAACGAGCCGTACCCGGAACTCTCCTGCGACGACCCCATCAACATCCAGTACACCTCGGGCACGACCGGCTTCCCCAAGGGCGCCACCCTCTCCCACCACAACATCCTCAACAACGGTTATTTCGTGGGCGAGTTGATCACGTACACCGAGCAGGACAGGGTCTGCGTCCCGGTGCCCTTCTACCACTGCTTCGGCATGGTGATGGGCAACCTGGCGGCGACCTCGCACGGCGCGTGCATCGTCATCCCGGCCCCGTCCTTCGACCCGGCGGCGACACTGGACGCCGTACAGCGGGAGCGCTGCACCTCCCTCTACGGCGTACCGACCATGTTCATCGCGGAGTTGAACCTCCCCGACTTCGCGTCCTACGACCTCTCGTCCCTCCGTACCGGCATCATGGCGGGCTCGCCCTGTCCGGTCGAGGTGATGAAACGGGTGGTCGCCGAGATGCACATGGCGGAGGTCTCCATCTGTTACGGCATGACGGAGACGTCCCCGGTCTCGCTCCAGACGCGGCGGGAGGACGACCTGGAACACCGCACGGGCACGGTCGGGCGGGTGCTGCCCCACCTGGAGGTCAAGGTCGTGGACCCGGCGACCGGAGTCACCCAACCCCGGGGTACCGCAGGGGAGTTGTGCACCCGCGGCTACAGCGTGATGCTCGGCTACTGGAACGAGCCCGAGAAGACCGCCGAGGCGATCGACGCGGGCCGCTGGATGCACACGGGTGACCTGGCCATGATGCGCGAGGACGGCTACGTCGAGATCGTCGGCCGCATCAAGGACATGATCATCCGGGGCGGCGAGAACATCTACCCGCGCGAGATCGAGGAGTTCCTCTACACCCACCCGAGGATCGCCGACGTCCAGGTGGTCGGAGTGCCTCACGAGCGCTACGGCGAGGAGGTGTTGGCCTGTGTCATCCCACGCGACCCGGCGGACCCCCTGACCCTGGAGGAACTCCGCGCCTTCTGCGAGGACAGGCTGGCCCACTACAAGATCCCGACCCTGCTCCAGATCATGGACGCCTTCCCGATGACGGTCTCGGGGAAGGTACGGAAGATCGAACTGCGGGAACGGGCGGTACGGGACCGTCGCCCCGGGGGCGACTCCTCGAACCAGCCCTCGAACTAACCGCCCGCCGCGTCGAGTTGGTCCGCCGGTTCGTTCATCGGCTGGGGTGTGCCCGTGAGGTCGAGGACGAAGAGGGGGACGCCGAGGGCGTCGGCGCGGACTCGGGCGTCGTCGGCGTATCCGGCCAGGGAGAAGTAGACGCAGCCCGTGGACTCCGTCATCGCCGTCAGCCACAGGCACTCCACGTCCCGGAGTGAGGCGGGGCGCACGGTGGGGTCCACCTGCGCCAGGATGCCGCGGGCGGCCAGGCCGATGCCGGACGGGGGCCGCTGGTCGGCGCGGCGGATGTCCCGGTAGCCGAGCCAGCGCAGATAGAGCGCGGCGGCCGTGACCGCGTCGCGCGCGGTGCGGATCGTGACGGGCTGGAACGCGGGCCGGTCCCGCGCGCCGGTGTCGACCAAGGCGACGCTCGCGGCCGGTTGCGCCGGCGGCTCCTCCCCGGCGACGGGAATCCGCAGCAGCGTCCCGCACGGGCAGCCCAGCTCCGGGTACGGCCACTCGTCCAGCCGCCCGCAGGCCTCGCAGCGCACCGCGATCCAGTCCTCGTCCCAGACCCGGTGGCTCACGACCGTGGCCGCGCTGCGCGGATCGAGCGGCGGGGCCACGGGGGCACCGCAGACACAGGGATAGGACGGCGCGGCGTAGACGTGCTCACGGCGGCAGGCCGGACAGCGCACCGGCACGCTCTCGGACATGCGCCCCATAGTCCTCCTGGAAACCCCTGCTTGTCCGTCTCTTGACGGCCTTCGTGCCTCCACTTACATTTCTTCCAGATAGTAGAATTCAAGTTCCACAATGTGGAAGTTGATGTGGAACCCGATGCGGAATCGCTCACCGCGGGGCGCGCCGGTGACGCGAGTCCGACAGCCGAAGCAGGAGTACTCCATGGCTCGTATGACCGCTGCCCGCGCGGCAGTCGAGATCCTCAAGCGCGAGGGCGTCAGCGACGCGTTCGGCGTCCCCGGCGCGGCGATCAACCCCTTCTACGCCGCCCTCAAGGCCGCCGGCGGCATCCACCACACCCTCGCCCGCCATGTCGAGGGCGCCTCGCACATGGCCGAGGGCTACACCCGTACCCGCCCCGGCAACATCGGCGTCTGCGTCGGCACCTCGGGCCCGGCCGGCACCGACATGATCACCGGCCTCTACTCCGCGACCGGCGACTCCATCCCGATCCTCTGCATCACGGGCCAGGCCCCGACCTCCGTGATCCACAAGGAGGACTTCCAGGCCGTCGACATCGCCGCCATCGCGGGACCGGTCACGAAGATGGCGGTCACCGTCCTGGAGGCGGCCCAGGTCCCGGGCGTCTTCCAGCAGGCCTTCCACCTGATGCGCTCGGGCCGTCCCGGCCCGGTCCTCGTCGACCTGCCGATCGACGTCCAGCTCACCGAGATCGAGTTCGACCCGGAGACGTACGAGCCGCTGCCGGTCTACAAGCCCTCCGCCACCCGCGCCCAGATCGAGAAGGCGCTCGGGATGCTGAACGCCTCCGAACGGCCGCTGATCGTCGCCGGCGGCGGTGTCATCAACGCCGACGCGGCCGAACTCCTCGTCGAGTTCGCCGAGTTGACCGGCGTCCCGGTCGTCCCCACCCTGATGGGCTGGGGCGCCCTGCCCGACGACCACGAGCTGAACGCCGGCATGGTCGGCCTCCAGACCTCGCACCGCTACGGCAACGCGACCTTCCTGGAGTCCGACTTCGTCCTCGGCATCGGCAACCGCTGGGCCAACCGCCACACGGGAAAGCTGGACGTCTACACCGCCGGGCGCACCTTCGTCCACGTCGACATCGAGCCCACCCAGATCGGCCGGATCTTCGCCCCCGACTACGGCATCGCCTCCGACGCGAAGGCGGCGCTGGAGCTTTTCGTGGACGTGGCAAGGGAGTTGAAGACCGCGGGCAGCCTGCCCGACCGCTCCGCCTGGGCCGCCTCGGCGCAGGACAAGAAGTCAACTCTCCAGCGCCGTACGCACTTCGACGACATCCCGATCAAACCGCAGCGCGTCTACGAGGAGATGAACAAGGCCTTCGGCCCGGAGACCCGGTACGTCTCCACGATCGGTCTCTCGCAGATCGCCGGCGCCCAGATGCTGCACGTCTACCGCCCCCGCCACTGGATCAACTGCGGCCAGGCGGGCCCCCTCGGCTGGACGATCCCGGCCGCGCTCGGCGTCGCCAAGGCCGACCCCGAGGCGTCCGTCGTCGCGCTCTCCGGCGACTACGACTTCCAGTTCATGATCGAGGAACTGGCAGTTGGGGCTCAGCACCGCATCCCGTACGTCCATGTCCTGGTGAACAACGCCTACTTGGGCCTCATCCGGCAGGCGCAGCTCGGCCTGGACATCAACTTCCAGGTCAACTTGGAATTCGAGAACATCAACTCGCCGGAGCTGGGCGTCTACGGCGTCGACCACGTCAAGGTCGTCGAGGGCCTGGGCTGCAAGGCGATCCGGGTCACCGACCCCGCCGACCTCGGCACCGCCTTCGAACAGGCGAAGAAGCTCGCCGCGGAGTTCCGGGTGCCGGTCGTCGTCGAGGCGATCCTGGAGCGCGTCACCAACATCTCGATGAGCCGGACGAACGACATCGGCGAGGTGGTGGAGTTCGAGGAGATCGCGACGGAACCGGGGCATGCCCCGACGTCCATCAGGCCGCTGAAGGTCTGAGACCGCGGGAGGAACAGAGGGGGCCGTCCTTGAGGGACGGCCCCCTCTGTTCTGCTCCGAACTGCTCACTCCTACTGATCGTGGTGTTCCGACAGCCCCGGCCAGGCCTCCGGTCCGCCGCCCTGCCACTCGATGAGATCGCTCTCCTCGACCTCGATCCGGTCCAGGTCGGCCAGCCGCAGGATCTCGACGACGTCGTCCAGATGGGAGGCGAGGCCGAGGGTCTCGTCGCCGGTGGTGACCCGACGGGAGCCGTCCAGGGCCGGGGGATGGACCACGATGTGCGGAAACTCCGTCGGTGGATGTGTCATGCGTCAAGGCTCCTGCGAGTACGACGGATCCGCACCCGGAAACACCGAAGAGCGCCGTCTCCGGCGCTCTGTGTGGTGGCCGTCCGACGGCGCGAGGCTGGGCGCGACAGGACATTCGCGCCGCCGGACGGGGTCATGGGGAGGAATGCTTCAGGTCGGTGCTTCGGGGGCCGGTGTGTCGGCTGGGACCGCGGCGGTCGCGACGGAACCGGGGCTCCTTCTCTCAGGTCGAGCAGGAGGTCCCGGGACCTTCACCACCGCACTGGCTCGCACTCCGCCGCGGTCCTGGCCCCGCCCGCGCCGTGCCGACGACCACCCCTCATCCGGGTCGTCCGGCACACACGGGCCGTCTGTTCGTACTCGGTCAGGCATGATTCCGGGCGGCGTCAACGCCTGGGCGCGACAGGACAGTTGTCGGCGCCGACGCCGCCCGGAAGTCTCAGAGCCGCGCGCCGGAGAGGCGCTCTACGGCGCGCAGCAGCGCCGAGTGGTCGAGGCCGCCGTCGCCCTGCGCCCGCAGGGACGCGACGAGTTGGGCCACCACCGCGCCGACCGGGAGCGCGGCGCCGACGTTGCGGGCCGCGTCCGTGACGATGCCCATGTCCTTGTGGTGCAGGTCGATCCGGAACCCCGGCTTGAAGTCGCGGTGGAGGAAGTTGTCCTTCTTCCGCGTCAGCACGGTCGAGCCCGCGAGCCCGCCGTTGAGGACGTCGAGGGCGGCGGCCAGGTCCACGCCCGACTTCTCCAGGAAGACCACGGCCTCCGCGCACGCCTGGATGTTCACGGCGACGATCAGCTGGTTGGCGGCCTTCACGGTCTGGCCGGAGCCGTGCGGACCGCACAGCACGATGGTGCTGCCGAGCGCGTCGAAGATCGGCCGCGCCTGGTCGAAGTCGGCCCGGTCGCCGCCGACCATGATGGACAGCACGGCCTCGATCGCACCGGCCTCACCGCCCGACACGGGGGCGTCCAGGACCCGAACTCCCTTGGCCGCGGCCGCCTTTGCGAGGTCGACCGAGGTCTGCGGGGTGATCGACGACATGTCGATCAGCAGGGCGCCGGCGCGTGCGTTCTCCAGGATGCCGTCCGGGCCGTAGGCGATGGTCTCGACCTGGGGGGACGCGGGCACCATCGTGATCACCACGTCGGCGTCGCGCACGGCCTCGGCGATGGAACCGGCCGCGCTGCCGCCGGCGCTGGCCAGGCGGTCCAACTTGTCCTGTTCCAGGGTGAATCCGGTGACGTCGTAGCCCGCCTTGAGGAGGTTCTCGGACATGGGGGAGCCCATGATGCCGAGGCCTATCCAGGCGATCTTGGGGAGTACGTTGCTCATGGGTGGGGGCCTTCCAGGAAAGGGGTCAGCGGGGCAGCCAGTCGAAGGCCTCGGCGCTCGGGCGGTCGCCGGGCTTGTACTCCAGGCCCACCCAGCCGTCGTAACCGGCCTTCCTCAGCCGGCCGAGGAGGTCTTCGAGGGGGAGCGTGCCGGTGCCGGGGGCGCCGCGGCCCGGGTTGTCCGCGATCTGCACATGGCCGGTCTTCGCCGCGAACTCCTCGATCACCGACGGGAGTTCCTCACCGTTCATGGACAGGTGGTAAAGGTCCATGAGGAAGCGCGCGTTGCCGAGGCCGGTCGCCGCGTTCACCTTGTCGACGACCCCCACGGCTGCGGGCGCGCTGACGAGCGGGTACAGCGGCGACTCGGGCCGGTTCAGCGCCTCGATCAGGAGGATCGCGCCGATCCGGTCGGCGGCGCGGGCCGCGAGGACCAGGTTCTCCAGCGCGAGCGCGTCCTGCTCGGCCGGGTCGACGCCCGCGACGCGGTTGCCGTAGAGCGCGTTGAGCGCGGTGGTGCCGAGCGAGCCCGCGAAGTCGGCGGCCACGTCGATGTTCGCGCGGAACCGCTCCGACTCCTCGCCCGGGATCGACAGGGCGCCGCGGTCCGGTCCGGGGAGCTGTCCGGCGTAGAAGTTCAGGCCGGTGAGCTGGACGCCCGCGTCCTCCAACGCCCGCTTGAGGGCGTCGAGTTCGGACTGTGCGGGGGTGGGGGAGTCGACCCAGGGCCACCACAGCTCGACCGCGGTGAAGCCCGCCGCGGCCGCTGCCGCGGGGCGCTCCAGGAGCGGGAGTTCGGTGAAGAGGATCGACAGGTTGACGTTGAAGCGCTGGTCTGCGGCTGTGTCCCATTTGAAAGCTGGCATCGGGGTCGCGCTCCCTTCCGTGTCGGGATGCCGTGTCGAGGCACTGCGTTGAGATTCCGTATCGTGGAATATTGTTTCTGCTTAATGGAAGATTGCCGTCGAGTGTCGAGGCTTGTCAAGGGGGCTCGGCGGAAAACGGCACCGCGCGTTAGGTTGTGCGCGTGCGATTGCGAGTGGAGTTCACGACAGAGCCCTTCGACCTCGACGAGGCCCCCGCGCATGCGCTGGTCGCCAGGGAGGTCATCGAGGGGGCGGAGCTGGACGCCGTGGACGTCGGGCCGTTCGGCAACACGGCCGAGGGGGGTGCCGACGCGGTGCTCGGCGCCGTCGACGCGGTGCTGCGCAGGACCCTGGAGGCCGGTGCCACCCGGATCTCGCTCCAGCTCAACGTGATCGGCGAGGGCGACCGGTGACCGGCCTCGGCGACGAGCCCTTCATCACGGCCGTGAAACCGCTGGTCGACGCGATGGGCGGCGAGCTGGTCCCGCCCGACGAGGCCGGCCCCGACGACGTCGTGCTCGCCTGGGAGGGCGCCGACGTGGTCGCCGTACGGCTGCCGCAGCTCGCGGACTCGCTGGATCACATCCTGGCCGCCATGGAGCGCAAGAAGGGCAAGCCCCTCGCGGACCTGGACCGCAAGGCCAAGCAGGAGGTCGTACGGATACTGGAGGCGCGCGGCGCCTTCTCGGTACGGCACGGCGTGGAGACCGTGGCGAGCGCCCTCGGGGTCAGCCGGTTCACCGTGTACAACTACCTGAACCGCGAGAAGGAGAGCTGAGTCGCGGGGAGGGGGCTGGGCGGCCCGGTTGTTACCCCGAATTTTCAACAAAGTGTTGACGTGGTGTTGCCGAGGGGCGTTAGCTACTGCCAGCCCGATCAGCACAAGGCCACGGAGGCTCCCGTGACGTCGACTTCCACGCCGCCGGGTCTCGCCCGGTTCAACACCCTGGAGGACCACGCGGCCTTCGCCGCCCTCCTGGAGGTGTGCGCATCCACGGCGTGGGCCAGGCGACTGCTCGCGAGCCGTCCGTACGGCGGACCCGAGGACCTCTACGCCGAGAGCGACGCCGCGATGGCCGACCTGACCGCCGACGACCTCGGCGAGGCGATGGCCGGCCACCCGCCGATCGGCCGCCCCAAGCCCGGCGACCCGACCTCCGCCCGCGAACAGCGCGGCATGGCGGGCGCCTCCGAGGAACTCAGGGCGGAGATGCTCGACCTCAACCTGGCGTACCAGGAGAGGTTCGGCCATGTCTTCCTGATCTGCGCCACCGGCCGCACCGGCGAGCAGATGCGCGACGCGGTCAGGGAACGGATCGGCAACCCGCCGGAGCGGGAACGCGAGATCGTCCGCACCGAGTTGGGGAAGATCAACCGCATCCGGCTGGCCAAGCTCGTAGAGGAAGAAGCGGTATGAGCAGCAGCACCACCGCCTCGGTGTCCACGCACGTCCTGGACACCAGCATCGGCCGCCCCGCCACCGGCGTCGCCGTCCAACTCGCCGCCCGCAGCGGTACGTTGGCGGACTGGCAGGCACTCGGCGGGTCCGCGACCGACGCGGACGGGCGGTGCAAGGACCTTCCGGCGCTGCCGGCGGGTACCACGCACGTGCGGCTCGACTTCGCCGTCGAGGCGTATTTCCAGCGTTCAGAGAACAAGCAAGCCGATGCGCAGCAGGACGCCCCCGCGAACCGGGACAGCGGTACGACCGGAGTGTTCTTCCCCGAGGTGGCGATCACGTTCGCCGTCGAGCCCGGCGAGCACTACCACGTACCGCTGCTGCTCAACCCGTTCGGCTACTCCGTATATCGAGGGAGCTAGCACATGACCACGATCCTGGGCCAGAACCAGTACGGCAAGGCCGAGAACCGAGTCGTCAAGATCACGCGGGACGGCGCCACCCACCACATCAAGGACCTCAACGTGTCCGTGTCGCTGAGCGGCGACATGGACGAGGTCCACTACTCCGGCTCGAACGCCAACGTGCTGCCGACCGACACCACCAAGAACACGGTGTACGCGTTCGCCAAGGAGCACGGCATCGAGTCCGCCGAGCAGTTCGGCATCCACCTCGCCCGGCACTTCGTGACCAGCCAGGAGCCGATCAGGACCGCGCGGATCCGCATAGAGGAGTACGCCTGGGAGCGTACGACGGGGGGCCACTCCTTCGTCCGCAAGGGCCAGGAGACCCGGCTCACCCAGATCACCTACGACGGCCGGAGCTGGGAAGTCGTCTCCGGGCTCAAGGACTTGACGGTACTCAACTCGACGGACTCCGAGTTCTGGGGCTACGTCAAGGACAAGTACACGACCCTCCCCGAGGCCTACGACCGCATCCTGGCGACCGAGGTCTCCGGGCGCTGGCGCTTCAACTGGTCCGACGACGCACAGGAGATGCCCGACTGGGAGTCCTCCTACGAGCGGACCAGGCAGCACATGCTCCAGGCGTTCGCCGAGACGTACTCGCTCTCGCTCCAGCAGACCCTGTACCAGATGGGTTCGCGGATCATCGACAACCGCGACGAGATAGACGAGGTCCGCTTCTCGCTCCCCAACAAGCACCATTTCCTTGTGGACTTGGCGCCGTTCGGGCTGAAGAACGACAACGAGGTGTACTTCGCCGCCGACCGCCCCTACGGCCTGATCGAGGCGACCGTCCTGCGGGACGGCTGCGCGGCGAAGATCCCGGCTGACCTCACCAACCTCTGAAGGACCCACCATGGCAGCCGTTGAGCGCATCGTCATCGAGAACTGTTCCCTTGCCACCGTCGACGCCCAGGACACCGAGTACGCCACCGGTCATCTCGTCATCGCGGGCAACCGCATCGAGTCGCTCGGCGCGGGCAGCGCCCCCGAGGGGCTCACGGATGTGGTCCGGCGCATCGACGCCACCGGTCACCTGGTGACCCCCGGCCTGGTCAACACCCACCACCACTTCTACCAGTGGATCACCCGGGGCCTGGCCACCGACCACAACCTTTTCGACTGGCTCGTCGCGCTGTACCCGACCTGGGCGCGCATCGACGAGCCGATGGTCCGCGCCGCCGCGCAGGGCTCCCTCGCGATGATGGCGCGCGGCGGGGTGACCACCGCGATGGACCACCACTACGTCTTCCCGAAGGGCTCCGGCGACCTCTCCGGCGCCATCATCGGCGCCGCCCGCGAGATGGGCGTCCGCTTCACGCTGGCCCGCGGCTCGATGGACCGCAGCGAGAAGGACGGCGGACTGCCGCCCGACTTCGCCGTGGAGACCCTGGAGGGCGCCCTTGCCGCGACCGAGGCGACGGTACGGGAGCACCACGACGCCTCCTTCGACGCGATGACCCAGGTCGCCGTCGCCCCCTGCTCGCCGTTCTCCGTCTCCACCGAACTCCTGCGGGAGGGCGCCGAGTTGGCCCGTCGGCTCGGGGTGCGGCTGCACACGCACGGCTCGGAGACGGTCGAGGAGGAGCAGTTCTGCAAGGAGCTGTTCGGCATGGGCCCGACCGACTACTTCGAGTCCACCGGCTGGCTCGGCGAGGACGTGTGGATGGCGCACTGCGTCCACATGAACGACTCCGACATCGCCGCCTTCGCCCGCACGAAGACCGGTGTCGCCCACTGCCCCTCGTCCAACGCCCGCCTCGCGGCCGGTATCGCCCGCGTCCCCGACATGCTCGCCGCCGGCGTCCCGGTCGGCCTCGGTGTCGACGGCACCGCCTCGAACGAGTCAGGCGAACTCCACACCGAACTGCGCAACGCGCTCCTGATCAACCGCCTCGGCGCCCACCGCGAGGCGGCCCTGAACGCCCGTCAGGCGCTGCGCCTCGGGACCTACGGCGGCGCCCAAGTCCTGGGCCGCGCAGGCGAGATCGGCTCCCTGGAGCCCGGCAAGCTGGCCGACCTGGTGCTGTGGAACCTGGACACCCTCGCCCACGCCTCGATCGCCGACCCGGTGACCGCGCTGGTCTTCGGCGCGGCGGCCCCGGTCACCGCGTCGTTCGTGAACGGCCGTCAGATCGTAGAAGCGGGACGCCTGTTGCACGTGGACGAGGACGCCATCGCCCGCGCGACGCGGGAAGAGGCCCGGCGGCTGGCACGGATCGCCGCACAGGGCTGAGCAGTTGGCCTACCAGCAGTCCAAGATCTCCGGTTGAGGGGGACGGCCCTCATCCGGTGGCCGTGGCCGGGGCGTGCATGCGCGCGCCCCGGAACGGCCTTGCCCATCCCTTTTGTTCGGTTCCGTCCTCCGGTCCCGCACGACCGCGCACCACCTCCACAAAACCCACGTCAGAGTCGACGTGTCAGCTGACCCGGAGGAACCGCCGTGACCACCCATCCCGTCGACGAGAAACTCCCCGCACTCAAGATGGCCACCACGGGCCTGCAACACGTGGCCGCCATGTACGCGGGCGTCGTCGCCCCGCCGCTGATCGTCGGGGCGGCCGTCGGCCTCTCCGGCACCGAACTCACCTTCCTCACCGGCGCCTGCCTCTTCACCGCGGGTCTCGCCACCTTCCTCCAGACCCTCGGGATCTGGAAGATCGGCGCCCGGCTGCCCTTCGTCAACGGCGTCACCTTCGCCGGGGTCGCCCCGATGACCGCCATCGCCGCCTCCACCAAGGACAAGTCCGACGCGCTGCCCGTGATCTTCGGCGCGGTGATCGTCGCCGGCCTGCTCGGGTTCCTCGCCGCCCCCTTCTTCAGCAGGGCGGTCCGCTTCTTCCCGCCGGTCGTCACCGGCACCGTGATCACCCTCATAGGCGTGTCCCTGCTGCCGGTCGCCTTCGGCTGGGCGCAGGGACCCAACCCCTCGGCGGACGACTACGGTTCGACGACCAACCTGGGACTCGCGGCGGCGACCCTCGTCATCGTGCTCGTCCTGCGCCGCTTCACCCGGGGCTTCGTCAGGCAAGTGGCCGTCCTGCTCGGCCTGTTGATCGGCACGCTCCTCGCGATCCCCTTCGGCGCCACGGACTTCGCCCCGGTCACCGACGCCGACCTGATCGGCTTCCCCACCCCCTTCCACTTCGGCGCACCGCAGTTCCAGCTCGCCGCGATCGTCTCGATGTGCGTCGTGATGGTGGTCTCGATGACCGAATCCACCGCGGACATGCTGGCGTTGGGCGAGATCGTGGACCGTCCGGCGGACGAGGCGACCATCGCCGCCGGCCTGCGCGCCGACACCCTCGGCTCGGCCATCAGCCCCCTCTTCAACGGCTTCATGTGCAGCGCCTTCGCCCAGAACATCGGCCTGGTCGCCATGACCCGCATCCGCAGCCGGTACGTCGTCGCCACCGGCGGCGGCTTCCTGGTGCTGATGGGCCTGTGCCCGATGGCCGCGTCGCTCATCGCCGTCGTACCACGCCCCGTGCTGGGCGGCGCGGGCGTCGTCCTCTTCGGCTCGGTCGCCGCGAGCGGCATCCAGACCCTGGTCAAGGCGGGCCTGGAGAAGGGCGACAACGTCCTGGTCGTGGCGGTCTCGCTGGCCGTCGGCATCATCCCGATCACGGCACCGGACTTCTACCACGCGTTCCCCGGGACCGTCCGGATCGTCCTCGACTCGGGCATCTCCACCGGCTGCGTGGCGGCGGTGGCCCTGAACCTGGTCTTCAACCACCTCGGCCGACGGCAGAAGACGCAGGAGGCACCCCGCACCGGCCGACTGTTCCCCTACGCCGGCGCCTCCGGCACGAACTCCTAGCCGACCGGCCGCGGTTCACGGCAGAAGGTCAGCCGCCCCGGACCGCCCGGCAGGGCATGGCCTCGGGGAGTCGGCCCGTGAAGTACGACCGGGGCGGGACACCCATCAGGGCGCGGAAGTCGGACGTCATGTGGGACTGGTCGTAGTAGCCGGTGACGGCGGCGAGTTCGGCCCAGGAGAGTTCGGTGGCGTGGGCCACCACGGCGCGCACCCGGTTGACGCGGGCGTAGTGCTTGGGGGAGAGACCGACCCCCTCGGCGAAGAGATTGCGCAACTGCCGCTCGCTGACCGCCAGTTCACGGGCGACAGCGGGTACCGGGCCGGGGAGGTGACCGGTGCGGATCGACATCGCGTCGACACCGGCCCGGACGAGTTCGGCGCGCGCGGAGTCCGCGACCGCGGCGAGGCGGTCCGGGACGACCTCCGTGAGTCGGGCGATCGCCGCCTCGGGCTCCAACCCGTGCAGTTCCACGGCCAGTTGGCGGGCGAACCGGCCGGGCAGGTCGCTCAGGGGCATGGCCCGGCCGACGAGATCGACGGCCGGAACACCCAGCAACGGCCGTGTCGTGCCCGGCGTCAGCCGCAATTCCGCACAGGACACGAGGTGTTTGGCCGCGTGGTAGGTGGCCCGGACGCGCGGCCCGACGACGAGGACACTGCGGCGGCCGTTCCCCTCCACGCGGACCACCAACTTCGTGGCCGCGTCCGGGAGATGGACGAACGGCTCCACCGGGAAGCGGTTCACGGTCAGGTCGGCGATGCGCGAGACCCAGGGGCGCAGCTCGTCCGGCAGGGGCAACTCCCGTTCGGACACGTCGGCGTTCGTCACCCCTCCACGGTAAGCGCGCCACCGGCCCGCACCGGGCCCCCGAACGTGCCGGAATCTCCTAGAACCGAAGACCCCTCTCCGCCCACCGTGGTGGCCATGATCCTAGTGACGGGTGCCACGGGCACCATCGGCAGCGAGGTCCTACGACAGCTCGTGGCGCGCGGCGAGAAGGTGCGCGCCCTCACCCGGGACCCCGAGAAGGCCCGGATTCCCTCGGGAGTCGAGACGGTACGGGGTCTGCCCGCCGACCGGGCCTCCGTGGACGCCGCGCTGACCGGCGCTGAAGTCGCCTTCCTGGTGGGCGTGTTCGGACCGGACGACGCGGAGCACGACCGGGGACTGGTCGAGGCCGCGCGGGCGGCGGGCGTGCGCCGGATCGTGAAGCTCTCCGGCATCGGCACCGGCGACCCCGCCGTCGGACCGGTCGGCGGCTGGCACGTGGCTGGTGAACAGGCCGTGCGGGACAGCGGGTTGGAGTGGACGATCCTGCGCCCCTCCGCCTTCGCCTCGAACACACTCGGCTGGGCGGCCTCCGTGCGGGCGGGCACCCCGCTGCCGAACACGAGCGGCACCGGCGGCCAGGGCGTGGTCGACCCGCGTGACGTGGCCGAGGTGGCGGTGGCCGCGCTGCTCGACGTGGGCCACTCGGGGCGGACGTACACACTGACCGGACCCGAGGTGCTGAGCGTGCCGGACCAGGCCGCCGTACTGGCCGAGGTCCTCGGGCGCCCCGTGGAGGTGCGCGACCTGTCCTCGGCCGAGGCGCGCGAGTATCTGCGCGGTCTCGGCTACAGCGACACCTTCGTCGACGCCTCCGAGATCAGCAGGGAGTTCGTCCGCAACGGCGGCAACGAGGTCGTCACCGGGGAGGTGCGGGAGGTTCTGGGCCGACCGCCGCGCACCTATCGGGAATGGGCCCAGGACCACAGGGAGGCGTTCGGGGCGGGGCTCGGCGAGGGGTGACCCGAGCCGCTGCGGGGGCGTCAGTCGCGCCGCCCCCGCAGCACCCCCGCCGCCAGCACCAGCGCCGCCGCCGCGATCAACGCCGCGACCCGGAACGCCAGTTGGTACCCCGACGCGGTCGCCGGGATCAACTCCGCGCCCCGGGAGACCAGTTCGTCGGTCCGGCCCGCCGCAAGTGTCGACAGCACCGCGAGCCCCAGTGAACCGCCCACCACCTGCGTGGTGTTGAAGAGCCCAGAGGCCAGCCCCGCGTCCTCCTCCCGCGCCCCCGACATGGCGAGCCCGGTCAGCGCGGGCATCGCGGCGGCGAACCCGGTGGCGAGCAGGAGGAGCGGCGGCAGGACGTCGGCGACGTACGAACCGTCGGCGGGGGCGCGGCTCAGCAGGCCCATGCCCGCGACGATCAGGACCAGCCCGGCCAGCAGCACCCGGTACGCGCCGAACCGGCCGATGGTCCGTGCGGAGAGGCCGAGCATCAGCGCACCGATCGCGATCGGCGTCGGAAGGAACGCCGTGCCGGTGAGCAACTCGCTGAAGCCCAGGACCCGTTGGACGTACAACGCGCCGATGAACTGGAAGCCGAACATCGTGCCGATCATCAGGATCTGCACGGCGTTCGCCCCGGTCAGCAACCGGGAGCGGAACAGCCGCAGCCGCAGCAGCGGGCGGGCGGCCCTGGCCTGACGGACGGTGAACGCCACGAAGAGCGCCAGGGCGAGGGCGGCCAGCAGCAGCGTGGCGGTGAGGGAGCGGGCACCGGTGCCGACGATGACATACACCGTGAGCATCAGCGCGCCGGTGACCAGCGCGGCGCCCGGGTAGTCGGCGCCCCTGCCGAGTCCGACGCCCTGCTCCGGGGCCAGGACGCGGACGGCGGCGAACCAGGCCACGATCCCGATCGGCAGGTTGATCAGGAAGATCCAGTGCCAGTTCAGGGCCTGGGTCAGCGCCCCGCCCAGGAAGGTACCGAGGGCTCCGCCGCCCGCGCCGACCGCGCTGAACACCGCGATCGCGCGGGCCAGTTCACGCGGTTCGGGGCTGTGTTGGATATGCGGCTGCCGCCGCGCGGGCGCGACGAGCATCCCGAGGACGACCGCCGAGGCCATCGCCCCGCCGACGCCCTGCACGGCTCGGGCCGCGATCAGCATCCCCTGACTGTTCGCGAGCCCGCACAGCACGGAGGCCGCGGTGAACACGGCGAGCCCCGCCGTGTACATCCGCTTGCGGCCCACCAGATCGCCCAGCCGGCCGACGAGGAGCAGCAGTCCGCCGAACGGGATCATGTAGGCGTTCACGACCCAGGCGAGCCCCGGCCCCGTGAAACCGAGGTCGCGCTGGATCGCCGGCATGGCGACCGTGACGATGTTGCCGTCCAGGATCGTCATCAGCGTCCCCGCGCACAGGACGACGAGGGACGCCCAGCGGGAGTACGTTCGTTCCAGCGTGCGTGGCTGTGACTCGGACAGGGTCGACATGGCTCGTGGCCTCCATGGTTCTCCGTTGCACCCATAGGTGCACGACTTGTAACGGGGAACATCGTGAGGAACCATGGAGGTCGGCAAAAGGAGGCACTTCGATGTCCCAGGGGAACACCGGTGTTACCGCCCAGGTCGTGAACGCGCACGCCTGTCCGGTGCGCGAGGTTCTTGACAGGGTGGCCGGCAAATGGAGCGTGCAGATCCTGGTCGCGGCGGCCCACGGCCCCATCCGCTTCACCGAGTTGGAGCGCGGCATCGAGGGCATCAGCCGGCGCATGCTGACCCTGACGCTGCGCAACCTGGAGCGCGACGGACTCGTCACCCGCACCGTGCACCCGACCGTGCCACCCAAGGTCGAGTACCGACTCACCCCGGTGGCCCAGGAGTTGCACGAGACATTGCTACGGCTCACGGACTGGGCGGAACGCAACCGCGTCCACATCGCGGAGGCGCGCGCGACCTACGACGCCGAGCACCAGCCGGAGTTGCTCGACGTGTAGGCCGCCGCGGGATTGTCGGGACGTGGTCCCCGTCACGGCGTGGCGAGCGCCTCCGTGGGTGAGAGGCGTGCCGCCCGGATCGCCGGATACAGACCGGCGAGGCCGCCGATCAGCAACGTGGCCGCGATGCCGCCCGCCAGTGCCCAGGGCGGGACCACCGCGGGCCAGCCCTGGTAGACAGCGTATCCGGCCGTGACGGCCAGGCCCAGCAGGGCTCCGCCCGCCCCGCCGAGCGCCGACAGCAGCAGGGACTCCGTGAGGAACTGCGAGCGGATCTGCCCGCGCGTCGCGCCCAGCGAGCGGCGCAGTCCGATCTCGGCCCGGCGCTCCAGCACCGAGATCACCATCGTGTTCGCCACCCCCACCCCGCCGACCAGCAGCGCCACCGCGCCGAGACCGAGCAGCAGCCCGGTGAACGCCTCGCCCGCCGCGCGCTGCGCGGCCAGCGCGTCCGAGGGCCGGGACACCTGGACCTCGCTCGGCGCCTCGGGGTCGGCGGTGGGGCCCAGCCGATCACGCACCGCCTCCACCTTCGCCTCCTGCGACCGCGTGTACACCGTGGTCGGGTACCCGTCGAAGCCGAGCCGGTCCTCGGCGACCGGCCAGCCGATCAGTGCCGCGGTGTCCAACTCCGGTGCCAGGGCCGCCGGTTCGAGGATGCCCACCACGGTGAACCAGGTGCCGCCGACGAGCACCTGCGCGTCGCGGTCCGCGTGACCGACGCCGAGCCGGTCGGCCGCGGTCGCGCCGAGCACCACGGCCGGATACCGGGCCGTCGCCGCGTTCAGCCAGACACCGCTCGCCAGCCGGGCCCCGATCGCGGAGCGCAGCGAGGCGCGGACCGCGTAGGCCGCGAGCCCGTTCGTCTCCACTGCCGGGATCCGGTCGGAGCGGTACACCTTCGCGTCCGGCACCCTGCCGACCGCCGACACCGACTCCACCCCGTCGATCCGCGCCACCATCCCCTCCGCTGTGGAGGGGAGTCGGGCCTGGCCGCCGGTGAGCGTGCTGCCCGGCGACACCGTCAGGAGATTGGTGCCGAGTGCCGCGAGCGCCCGGTCCAGATCGGCCTGCGAGGACGACGAGATCCCGACGACCGCCACCATCGCGGCGATACCGATCGCGATGCCCAACGCCGACAGGAACGCCCGAAGAGGCCGGGTGCGCAGCCCCACCGCGCCGACCCTGACCACGTCGGCAGGGCGGAGCCGGGCCGGGCGCAGCACCTCCGGAGGCGGTGCCGGCGCTCCCCGAACTGCCGCCGCCTGTACGGTCATCGGGCCACCCCCGTGGTGAGCGGGCGCGCCGCCGAGTCCTCGACGACCCGTCCGTCCCGCATCCGCACCTGCCGGGGCAGGGACTCCGCGATCTCCTGGTCGTGGGTGATGATCACGACGGTGGTACCGACGGCGTTCAGCTCCCGCAGCAGGGTCATCACACCAGCCCCGGACGCCGAGTCCAGCGCGCCCGTCGGCTCGTCGGCGAGCAGCAGCGCGGGCTCCCCGGCCACCGCGCGGGCCACCGCGACCCGTTGCCGCTCGCCACCGGACAGTTCGTGCGGCTTGTGGTGCAGCCGGTGCCCGAGACCCACCCGGCGCAGCGCTTCGGCGGCCCGTGCGCGCCGCCGCGCCGGACGCAGTCCGGAGTACAGCAGCCCGTCCGCCACATTGGTCAACGCCGAGGTCCCGGAGGCCAGATGGAACTGCTGGAACACAAAGCCGATCCGCCCTGCCCGCAACGCCGAGAGCCGCGCGTCCGACAGCACGCCCGCGTCGTAGCCGTCGATCCGTACCCGGCCCTCGGTGGGCCGGTCGAGGGTGCCGAGCATGTGCAGCATCGTCGACTTGCCGGAGCCCGACGGGCCGACGACGGCGACGAGTTCGCCGCGCGCCACGGTCAGCGAGACCCCGGCCAGGGCGGTGACCCCGCCGGGGTAGACCTTGGTGACATCGGTGAGCGCGATCACGCGGGCATCCCCACCCTCGTGCCCGCGGTGATCCCGGCGCCGCTGATCTCCACCCGTCCGTCCGCGAACAGGCCGGTCTCGACCGGGACATAGGAACTTCCCGCCCTCTTGACCACCTGCACCCCGAAACCGCCCTGCGGCAGCGCCACCAGCGCGGCGACCGGCACGGTCAGCACGTCCTTGCGCTCGCCGGCCGTGAACGACACGTGCACCGACGCCAACACATAGGGTGCGGCGGCCCGTTGCGCCTTCGTCCCGTCGAGGGCGACGATCACCTTCACCTTGGTCGTGGGGTCCTGGTCCGCGCCGTTGCCGGGGATGATCTCGGTGGTGACGTCGGAGACCCGGCCGTCGACCACGGTCCCGTCCGGGAGTTCCACGGTCACCTTCGAACCCTCGCGTGCCAACCGCTGGTCGGCGGTGTCGAGTTCGACGGTGACCGCCTGCGCGGTGGCGGTGTACGACAGCACCTTCTGGCCGGGGCCGATGGCCGCGCCCTCCTCCGCGGCCAGGGCGTCCACGCGCACGGCGGACGGCGCGAACACCACGCGGCCCAGCTCCACGGCACCGGTCTCGTCCAGCCCCTGGTCCTCCTGCCACTCCTTCACCGCGTCGGCCGTGGCGTCCGTGTAGGTGTCGTCGACGGTGAAGCCGCCGTAGCCGAGTGCCTTGAGGTTGCGCTCCAACTCCCTTACGTCCGTGCCCTCGTCGCCCGTCCGCAGGGTCCGGTACGCGGGGACCGCGCCGTACATCAGCACCACCGGCCGGTCGTCCACGCGGTACAGCGCCGCACCGCGGGTGACCTGCCGACCGGACTCCGGGAGGTGAGTGACCGTACCGGGGACGCGGCCGACGACCGAGGCCGAGGTGCCGTAACCAAGTGAACCGTCCTCCGTCTGGCTGTCCTTGAGTGTTTGCCGGGTCACCGTCGCGGTGGCCGGGGGGAGTTGACTCGTCGCGCTCTCCTTCGAGCCGCGGTCGCCGAGCCCGAGCCCGGCGGCCGCGGCGCCGCCGACCGCGGCCAACACGGCGAGGGCGACGAGGAGTTGGCGGGTACGGCGGGGGCGGCGGGCGGGACGGTCGGCGGCGGTCGTGTCATCGTGGCCGGTGCCACCGCGTTCACTGTGTCCCGTGCCGACGGGATCCGCTCCGGCGGTCTCCCGCTCGTGCGCGAGCGCCGGCTCAGCCATTGCCGTCGGTGTTGTCGGACTTCTGGCCGCCGGACGGCGCGTACTTCTGGCACTTCTTGTCGGCCTTGGCGAAGTCCGGGTCGTTCGCCACGCTGCCGTCGATCTGGATGCCCTTGCCCGGCTCGGGGTCGGGGAAGTTCTCGACGCCGTTGTCCCGCATGCACTGCGACAGCTTGCGCATCTTCGCCTCGACCTCCGGGTCCGCGCTCGCCCCGCCCGACTGCCTCGGGTCGTACTTGCCGCATGCCTTCATCGCCGCGTCCACCGTGGATTTGGGGACGTTCCCGGTGATCCTGATCTGGAGTCCCTGGCCGGGCTCCGGGTCTTCCACGTCCACGCCGTGCTCGCGCAGGCACTGGGCGAACTTCACCCCTTGGTCGTCCTGCGCGCTCCTGCTCGCCGCCGCGCCCGTCACCGTGGTGGCGTCGTCGCCGGAGCCGCAGCCGCCCACCGTCAGGGCCAGCGTCGTCAGCAGCGCGGCGGGCAGCGCCGCCCGGGCACCGCCGTTGCGCATCCGTAGTCTCATGGTGTCGTCTCCTGGGTCTCGGGTACCGTCCGGCAACGAAGCGAAACCGACGGGCCGTTTCCCGGGCGTTTCCATGGCCCCACGGCACTCACTGACGGCGAGGAAACACCGGCCCGGGCACGCTGTCCCTCGCGCGGTGCTCAGTGCTCCGCCCTCGCCGGTCGCCCGGCGCCCACAGGAAGGTGTCCGGGATGCGGGTCCTGGTCGTCGAGGACGAACCGATGTTGGCCGACGCGATCGCCGAGTGGCTGCGCGGCCAGGCCCACGCCGTCGATCTCGCCCACGACGGCGCGGCGGCGCTGGAACGGGTGGACGTCGTCGACTACGACGTGATCGTCCTCGACCGAGACCTGCCGCGGGTGCACGGAGACGACGTGTGCCGCGAGATCGTCGCCGCGGAGACTTCTGTACGCGTCCTCATGCTGACGGCGGCGGCCGAGATCACCGACCGGGTCGAAGGGCTCGGTCTCGGCGCCGACGACTACCTCGTCAAGCCGTTCGCGTTCCCCGAACTCGCCGCCCGCGTCCTGGCGTTGGGCCGTCGCTCACGGCCGGCCGCACCGCCGGTGCTGTGCCGCGCGGGTCTCACCCTGGACCCGGCACGCGGCGAGGTCTTCCGGGGCAGCCGCTATGTGCCGCTGTCGAAGAAGGAGTTCGCGGTCCTCGCCGAACTGCTGCGCGCCGAGGGCGCGGCGGTCTCCGCCGAACAGCTCCTGGAGAAGGCGTGGGACGAGAACGCCGACCCCTTCACCGGCGCCGTCCGCCTGGCCGTCCTCAAACTCCGCCGCAAACTGGGCGAACCACCACTGGTGGAGACCATCACGGGAGTGGGGTACCGCATCCCGTGAAACGCCCCCACCCGACAGACCACCCGACCCGCCCGTCGGACGGCACCGCTCATGAGCCGGACCGTCCCGCCCACCCGACGGACCGCCCCGCCCGTCCCACGCCGCGCCCGGCTCCCACGACTGAACGCCCCCGTGGACTCCGTCTGTTGCCGCGCCGGATGACTCTCCGGGCTCGTCTCACCCTCACCTACGGCGGTCTCTTTCTGGTTGGTGGCATGTTGTTGCTCGCGGTTACCTATGCTCTGCTCGACCAGCAGTTGGGCCGTACCGGTGCCCAGGTGCTTTCGCGGACGGAGGCGTCCGCGCAGCCCTCGTCCGGTGGTGGGGCGACGTCGGGCAAGGGGGCCGGCGGGCCGACGCCGTCCGGCACGCCGAGCGGTTCCGCTCAGGACACCCGGACCGTCATCGGCGGGTTCACGGCGACCCCGCCGCCCGGTGCCGACCTGGAGAAGTGGATGGACGCCCAGCGCGACGGCTGGCGCCGTGAGGCCACCACCTCGCTGCTCACCCAGGGCGGTATCGCCCTGGGTGTCGTCGGCGCCGCCGCGGCCGGGTTCGGCTGGCTGGTCGCGGGCCGGGTACTGGCCCCGCTGCACCGGGTCACCGACACCGCCCGCCGGATCGCCGGTGCCCCGGCCGCCGACCGGGGCCTGCACGAACGCATCGCGCTGCGCGGGCCCGACGACGAGGTCAAGGATCTCGCCGACACCTTCGACACGATGGTCGAACGACTCGACCGCTCCTTCGACGGCCAGCGCCGCTTCGTCGCCAACGCCTCGCACGAACTGCGCACCCCGCTCACCCTGGGCCGGGCCCTGGTCGAGATCGCCATGCACCGCACGTCCGCCTCCGAGGACGTGAAGCAGCTCGGCGAGAATCTGCTGGAGATCAACGCCCGGCACGAGCGGCTGATCACCGGGCTTCTGCTGCTGGCCCGTTCGGAGAACGAGGTCGCCGAACGGCTTCCGGTGGACCTGGCCGACGTCGTGGCCCATGTGGCGGACCAGACGGCACCGGAGGCGGACCGGGCCGGCGTCACCGTCCAGGACAAGTCCGCCGAGGCCATGACGCTCGGCGACGCGCTCCTCCTGGAGCGGCTCGTCCACAACCTCGTCGAGAACGGCGTCCGCCACAACACCGGCGAGGGCGGCTGGGTCCGGGTGACCAGCGCGGTCCATGACGCGGACCGGGTGGAACTGGAGGTCACCAACACCGGCCCGCCGGTCGCGTCGTACGAACTCCCGTCCCTCTTCGAGCCGTTCCGCAGACTGGGCGCCGACCGGGTGGTCACCGGCAGGGGCGCGGGCCTCGGGCTGTCGATCGTGCGGGCGATCGCACGCGCCCACGGCGGGGAGGTCACCGCGCTGCCCCGGCCGGACGGCGGCCTGAAGGTGACGGTGACGCTGCCGCGGGCACCGGAGTAGCCCCGGCTCAGAGTCCGAACAGGCCCGGGTCCGTGGTCAACCGCTTGAAGTGCTCCCGGGGTTGGGCTGCCAGTCGGCGTTCCTTCAGGTCCAGTAGTCCGCCGACCGACGCGACCTCCGCGGAGATCGTGCCGTCGGTCTTCGTGATCGTCTGGGTGACCCGGAACGTCTTGCCCTCACCCCACTCGAAGACACAGCTCACCTCGACGTCCTCGCCCGCGCGCAGCTCCCGCAGATAGCGGATGGTCGTCTCCAGCACGACGGGTGCGATCCCCTCGGCGAGCAGCTCGGTCTGACCCACCCCTGCGGCCTGCAACAGTTCCCAGCGGGCATGCTCCGCGTATTGTAGATAGACGCTCTGATTGAGGTGCCCCAGGCTGTCGGTCTCGTATCCGCGGACGGTCACCGGGACGGAAAACGGCTCGCTCACTGCGTTCCCTTCTCATGCTGACGGAACTCGTACTGACGGACGATCTGCCGCACCGATCTTGGCATGCCCCTCAGTTTCTTCGCGGTGAGGCCAGCAGGTAACTCGCCCCCGTACGCGGCTCGTTGTGCTCGCTCACCTGCCAGCCCGCCCGCTCCAGCGTCTCCGCACAGGCGCGCAGCGCCGCCCCGTCCGGGTCGCGCACGGCGACGGCCTCGGGCTGCGGGGTCGCCCGCACCCGGTAGCCCTCCGTGTCGTCCCGCCCGGAGGGCCGGTGCCCGGCCGCCTCCAGGGCGAGCGCCGCGGCCTGCACCAGATGCGAACGCTCCCAGCCGCACGGCCGGTCCACGGAGCCGTCCCGGTTGGTCATCCGCCGCAGCTCCACCAGCCCCTGCCACGCGCTGTGGACCTCACGGATACGGGCCGGACCGGTGTCCGCCGCTTCCTCGCCGCCGATCCGCGCGGCGAACACCCCGGTGGTCGTGGGCGCCTCCACGACGGGCTCGGCGACCTCCGGGACGGACTCCCGTATGCGATGCCCCGCCGGGGTCAGGAAGTGGTCGTGCGGCGGACGCGGGTGCCGGAACGCGAGCCCCCGCCTCACCAGCGCGGCGAGCTGCGCCTCCGTACCCCGCAGCCGCCCGCTGACGGGATCGGCGGCGTCGATGACACGCCGCTGCGCGGCGGTCGGCGGTCGTGTCACGGCGTGCTCCTCCCCACCGCGTCGACGAGTGTCCGCGGCTCATTCGAAGGCTACGACGGCGGTCTGACATTCCAGGCGGCGATCACCGGCCGCCCGTGCTCCGTGCCCAGCCGGCACAGCGTCCCGGTCGCCAGCTGGAACAGCGCCCCGTCCGACGGCGGCAGCCCGAGCCGCCGCGCGGTGAGGACCCGTAGGAAGTGGCCGTGTGCCACCAGCACCACCACGCCCTCGGTGTTCGCGAGCGCCGCGTCGACCTTGGCCAGTACCCGGTCGGCGCGCTGCCCCACCTGTTCCGGGCTCTCCCCGGGATGATCCGGCGGCCCGGGCGCGACCCCGTCGGTGAACAGGAACCAGTCCGGCCGGATGCGCTGGATCTCGACGGTCGTGATCCCCTCGTAGCCGCCGTAGTCCCACTCCCGCAGATCCGGGTCGATCCGTACGTCCGTCAGACCGATCAGCTCGGCGGTCTCCCGGGCCCGCTGCAAGGGGCTGACGAACGCGGCGCCGACCCGGTGCGAGCGGATCAGCGGCACCAGGCCGCGCGCCTCCGCCCGCCCCTTCTCGGTCAGCGGGACATCGGTCCAGCCGGTGTGCCGCCCCGACCGGGACCATTCGGTCTCTCCATGCCGTACGAGGAAAAGATCGCCCATACCTCACAGGCTATGGGCCCACTGCTCCAACGTCGCGAAATCGCCCTCCCGCAGACCCTGGCGCGGGTCCACCTTGAGGAGGAGCGCCGGGCCGTCATGGTGTGCCTCGACATGCCGTACGTCCAGGTCGGTGACCAGGTCGTCGACCCAGACGAAGGGCCGTCCCGCCGCCCAGGCCACGACCTGCCGGGTCTTCCAGTAGAGGCCGTCCGGGTCCTTCGCGAACAGATTGGTGAACTCGATCACCGGCAGGTCGCCGGGGAGCCCGATCACCGGCGCGATCATCTCGTTGGCGTGGTGCATCCAGGTGGTGGCCCAGGCCGGCTCGTACGGGAGCGCCAGTATTCGCTCGCCGTGCCCCGGGTGCAGGCGCACCCGCAGTCCGCGCCGCAGCCGCCGGGAGCCCGGCGGCTGGCGGGCCGACCAGTTCGGCGGCCACATCCGACGGGTGACATAGCCGCGGTGACGCAGGAACCGGGCGCCGTACGGGTTGAGCGGGCCGTCGACGTCGAGGAGCAGCAGCGGGCGGTCTGTCATGCGGAGGAGCTACCCAGGGCGGGGCGAAGGTAACTGCCGCTACTGGCGGTACCCGCCGAGGAACCGCCCGATCCGGCCGATCGCCGCCTCCAGGTCGTCCGCGTACGGCAGCGTGAGGATGCGGAAGTGGTCCGGGGTGGGCCAGTTGAAGCCGGTGCCCTGGACCACCTGGATCTTCTCCCTCAGCAGCAGGTCCAGGACGAACTTCTCGTCGTCGTGGATCTTGTGCACCTTGGGATCGAGCCGGGGGAACGCGTACAGCGCGCCCTTCGGCTTCACGCACGACACCCCGGGGATCTCGTTGAGCTTCTCCCACACCACGTCGCGCTGTTCGTACAGCCGTCCGCCGGGGACGGTCAGGTCGCGGATGGACTGACGGCCGCCCAGCGCGGCCTGGATGGCGTACTGCGCGGGCGCGTTGGGGCACAGCCGCATGGAGGCCAGCATGGTCAGGCCCTCCAGGTAGTTCTTCGCGTGCTGCTTCGGGCCCGTCACCACCAGCCAGCCCGAGCGGAAGCCCGCCACCCGGTACGTCTTCGACAGCCCGCAGAAGGTGAGGACGACCAGGTCGGGGGCGAGCGCGGCGGCCGAGTGGTGCACAGCGTCGTCGTAGAGGATCTGGTCGTAGATCTCGTCGGCGAAGACCATCAGGCCGTGCCGGCGGGCGAGGTCGAGGATGCCCTCGACGATCTCCTTCGGGTAGACGGCTCCGGTGGGGTTGTTCGGGTTGATGATGACGACGGCCTTGGTGCGGTCGGTGATCTTCGCCGCCATGTCGTCCAAGTCCGGGTACCAGTCGGCCTGTTCGTCGCAGAGGTAGTGCACCGCCTTGCCGCCGGAGAGGGTCGTCACCGCCGTCCAGAGCGGGAAGTCCGGGGCGGGGATGAGGATTTCGTCCCCGTCCTCCAGGAGTGCCTGTACGGCCATGGAGACCAGCTCGGAGACGCCGTTGCCCAGGAACACGTCGTCCACGTCGACTTCGAGACCCAGGGTCTGGTAGCGCTGGGCGACCGCGCGGCGGGCGGAGAGGATGCCCCGCGAGTCGGTGTAGCCGTGCGCCTGGGGGAGCATCCGGATCATGTCCTGGATGATCTCCTCGGGCGCCTCGAAGCCGAAGAGCGCGGGGTTGCCGGTGTTCAGCCGCAGGACGCTGTGGCCCGCCTCCTCCAGTGCGTTGGCGTGCTCGATCACCGGACCGCGGATCTCGTAACAGACCTCGCTGAGCTTGCTCGACTGCCGGAACTCCATTGCGCCCTCGCCCCATCGGCTTCGTGTGTTGCTTGGTTTTACCAAGTGTGAGCTTGGAAAGTCCAACAACATGTCTAGACTGCGTCGCATGTCACCTCGCCGAAGCTACGACCAGTACTGTTCCGCGGCCCGGGCCCTCGACCTCGTCGGTGACCGCTGGACCCTGCTGATCGTCCGCGAACTCCTCGCAGGCCCGCGCCGCTACACGGACCTGCACGCCGATCTGCCGGGTGTCAGCACGGACGTACTCGCCTCACGGCTCAAGGACATGGAACGGGACGGGCTGACGACCCGGCGGCGACTGCCACCGCCCGGCGCGGCCTACGTCTACGAACTCACCGGACGGGGACGGGAGTTGCTGCCCGTCCTCCAGGCCCTCGGTGCCTGGGGCGCGCCCGAGCTGGGGGAGCGGCGGCCCACCGACGCGGTGCGCGCCCACTGGTTCGCGCTGCCGCTGCTGCGGGCGCTGGAAGGTGAGGGGCTCGTCGAAGTCCGGCTGGAGGAAGGGGAGTTCCACGTGTGGGTGGGAGTGGCGGGGGAGGACGCGGTCTACGGCGAAGGGCCCGCGCCCCGCGAGCCCGACGCCCGGCTCGTGCTCGGCGTCGACACCTGTACGGCCGTCGCGCAGGGGGAGTTGAGCCTCGCCGACGCGGTGCGCGCCGGGCGCGTCGACGTGAGCGGCGAGGGCACGCTCGCCAAGGCGCTGAGGGAAACCTGAGATGACAGAAGGCCCGCCAGGGGCGGGCCTTCTGATGAGACGTCACATGGCCGGTGGTACCCGGCGCGGTCGTCCCGACCCGCGCGTCAGCGCGTAGCCGCCGATGCCCGCGAGCGCGGCCAGTACACCGCCGATGCCCGTCCACACCCAGCGGTCGGACCACCAGCCCGACGACCAGCCGCCGTCGGGCTCGATGCTCGACAGCGCCGCCGACGTGGTCGACGAACTGTCCTCGTCCGACGACGACTTGACCGCGATCCCCGGCGTCAGCGGCTGAGCCAGCGAGCCGTCCACCGCCGCCGAACCGCCGATGTCCTTGGAGTCCACCCGCAGTTCGGTGCTCACCGGCTTGCCCAGGTCCGAGGACTGGAGGTCCACGACCGTCAGCCGGACGTAGTACGTGCCGGGCAGCGGGTCGTTGGCCCACTGCTCCGACCAGGCGCGGACCGTGCGCAGCGTGCACGCCAGGTCCAGGGAGGCGGTGCCCTGCGCGGCGGTGCGCGTCGCGGCCCCGTACTGGCAGGCCTGGCGGCGCCGCAGCCCGTCGTAGACATCGAGCTGCCAGGTCTCGCCCGCGTGCGTGTCCGGGAGCTTCACCGTCGCCTTGACGGTGGGCCGTTGACCGGCGTCCGCGGCGAACGACCAGTACAGGTAGTCACCCGTGGAACCGCTCGCGGTGGCCTGCTGACCCTGGTCGAGTTCCGTCGCCGTACGGAAGGAAGTGCCGGCCTGGGTCGGGGCCGAGCTGTCCTCGGAGGAGGCAGAGGCGCTCGCGGACGGTGAGGAGTCCGCCACCGCGGGGCCCGCCGCCAGCCCCGCCATCAGCAGGGCCGTGCTCAACACACGTGTGATCCGCATCAGTTGGTCCTCCAGACCGCGAGACGCCAGCGTGACAGCCAGCCCCAGAGCAGACCCGCGACGAAGCCGGTCAGCACGAGGGCGCCGAGCAGCCACCAGCCGCGGCCGAGGCCGAAGGAGGCCACGTCGCTCGCCTTGCCGGGTCCGTCCACGACGTCCACGGTGAGTTCGAGGGGCAGACCGGGCGTGGTCTTCACCCCGGAGGCCGCCGAGAAGGAGTTGGTGACCTGGAGGCACACGGTCTCCGCCGGGGCGTTGTCGTCGTCGCTCTCGGCCTTCGGGTAGCGCAGCCCGGTGGAGATGACGTCCGTACGGCCGTCGCCCGTGCCCTCGCCGCGCACGATCTCACGGCCGTGCACGGTGACCGCCCGCAGCAACACCCCATAATCCGGGTTCACTTCGCGGTCGGCGCCCACGCTGACCGAAGCGCGCAGCTCCTGGCCCGGGTCGACGTCCACGCGGTAGAAGCGCTGCTTGCCGAACTCCTCGCGGTCCGTGTACAGACCGGACTTGAGGGTCGGGGCGCTGGAACACTGGGTGGCGCCCTCGGTGGCGACCGGGGTCACCACCGGGTCGGCGGCGCGGTCCACCAACTGGCCCACGCGGTCGGAGAGTTCCTCCTTGTGCTGCACGGACGTGTAGGTGCCGCCGGTCGCGTCCGCGATGCAGCTCAGCTGGTCGCGGGTCTTGGCGTCCGGCACCAGACCCAGCGTGTCGATGGTCAGGCCGATGCCCTTGGCCGCGATCTCGCGGGCCACCTCGCACGGGTCCAACGGCTGGCAGGTGTCCTCGCCGTCGCTGATCAGGACGATACGGCGGGTGCCGTCACCGCCGTTCAGGTCGTCCGCCGCCTTCAGCAGCGCGGGCCCGATCGGCGTCCAGCCGGTGGGCTGGAGCGTCGCCACCGCGGTCTTGGCCTCGGTGCGGTCCAGGGTGCCCACCGGGTAGAGCTGCGCGGTGTCCTTGCAGCCCGTCTTGCGGTCGTTGCCGTGGTAGTTGGCGCCCAACGTGCGGATGCCGAGCTGCACTCCCTCGGGTGTCGCGTCGAGCACCTCGTTGAACGCCTGCTTCGCCGCTGCCATCCGCGAGCCGCCGTCCATGTCCTTGGCGCTCATGGAACCGCTGACGTCCAGCACGAGTTCGACCTTGGGGGAGGCCGCGGAGTCCGTCTCGTCGGCGACCGCTCCGGCCGGGAAGGCGACCCCGGCCGTGAGGGTGGCGAGCAGGGCACAGATCCCCGCCGCCAGCCGTTGTCTTGTGATCATCGCCGGATCCTATTGATCAGAGGGACCGGGCTCCAAAACGAGCGGGTTGGGCAGCCCCGTCCACTGGTCCCCTGGCAGCTCCGGCGACAGCCGCATCAGCGTCAACGCCTTGGTGGGCAGCGGCTGTTGGAGCAGCGCGAGGAGGTCGGGCGTCCGCTCCAGCTTCGGTACGACACTCGCCAGCGCCGCCCTGAGCGCCGTACCGGAACCGGCCGTGCCCGCGAGCGCGCCCGCCACCAGCGAGCCGAACAGCTTGCGGCGCAGGGTCGTTTCGTCGTCGGTGACGATCCGTCCGCTCAGCTCCGGGACCGGAATCCCGTGCCGGGCAAGGCGGTTGGGGCTGACCCGGATGTCGGCGAGATCGCGGTAGACCAGGCGGATCGGGGCACCCGTCCGTGACAGCACCACCAGCAGATTCTGACCGTGCGCCTCAAGGGCCACACCGGACTCCAGCAGGCGCAGACCGACGACGAGGGCGAGACGCGTGAACTCGGCCAGCCAGGCGGGCGATCGGGGCAGGTCGGTGGTCGCGAGGGCGGCCACCGGCAACACCCGCTCGCCCGCTTCCGTGTCCGCGTACGTCTGCGGCGACTCCCGCAACACGGCCGCCAGGTCGGGGGAGTTGGCGGTGGCCGCGCCCAGCGTGCGGGTGACGTGCAACAGGCCGTCCGAGCGCGCCGCCAGGGTCTCCCCGAACGCCGACAGGGTCGCCGACAACCCGATCGAGTAGACGGAGATGTCCCGCACCGAGGACGTCAGCCGGGCGCTCAGCGCGGTCTTGACGTGCGTACCGCCCGCCAGGGCCAGCGTGCGCAGCGACATCAGCGGATGCGCGTCCACGGGATCGTCCCCGGCGCGCTTCAGCACATGGGCCGCCTGCCACGGGTGCACCGGGATCAACAGCCGCCCCGCGTCCCGCAGTTCGTCCGGCCACGCGCCGGTCAGCAGACACTCCTCCGCCCGCACCGGCACCGACCCCAGCGCCACCACCGGCCGGTGCTCGGGCCCGTATGCGAGCTGCTCGGCCACCGAGAACCCGGGCCGGGAACGGCAGTTGGGGTGGAACGGATGCCCGTCGACGATCCGCTGCTCCCACTCCCAGTCGTGCTCCGGCCACTCCTTGGTGTGCGCGGGCTGGTTGGCCCGGGACAGCGCCAACGAGGCGACGCTGTGCCCGAGTTCGACGGCGAACGCCGTCCCGTGCGGCACCGCGAGGTCGGTCATCAGGCGCGCCGGATCGTCGTAGGCCACGCCGTCGAGATGGACGACGGTGACGTACGCGGCCGTCGCGTACGGATCGGCGGGCGGGCCGTGCAGCGTCCGGCCGCCGGAGAGCCGTAGGACCAGGCCCGGGGACCGGCCGGTGATCCACGGCAGCGGCTCGTGGGCGAGTGCCCGCCACAGCCGGGTGAGCACCGCGGCGCGGGCTCCGGGCAGCTCGGCCGCGTACCGTTGCGGGAGGTCGGGCCGTACGGCGGCGAGTTCCTCGGCGACCTCGGCCTCGGGATGCGGGGGACGGTCCACGGTCGACTCCTCGGGTGCGGACGGGGCGTCAGGGTCGGTGACGACGAGAGACATACTGATCGCGATCGCAGGACACGGACTTAGGGAACGAATGGATCGCGTCGACTTCACACCTCCGGACGCCGACACGGCGGAGCGTGCCGACGTGTACGCGGCGGCGCCCCTGCTCAACTGTCTGCTCCGGGAGGTGGCCCGGCCACTCCCGGATCCCGGGGAGCGACGGGTGTACCGGCTGCCGGCGAGCGGCCGGCTGCTGCGGGTGCGCGGCGAGCGGCGGCCCGCCGAGCCCGAGGTGTACGCGGACGGCGACTGGCACCGACTCGGCCACACCGAACTCGTCGGACTCGTCGCCGAAGAGCTGCGCCTGCACACCGGAGTGGCCAACCACGAACTGCCCGCCGAGATGACCGACAGCCGTGACGTGGTCGCCGCGCTGCTCGACGCGCGCGCAGGGGCGACGGCGCCCGACGACCCGTATCTCCGCTCCGAACAGTCCTTGATCACCGGCCATCCCTACCATCCCGCGCCCAAGGCCCGCGGCGGCGGCCCCGTCGCGGGCTGGCTGCCCTACGCCCCCGAGGCGTACGCCCGCTTCCCGCTGGTGCTGCTCGGGCTGCGCGAGGACGCGGTCGTGGAGGAGGGCGACGTATCGGCGCTGGACGCGCTCGGTGAGGCCCCGCCCGGCTACCGGCTGCTGCCCGCCCACCCCTGGCAGCTCGATCTCGTCGGCGACGCGCTGGCGGACGCCTTCGCCGACGGCCGGCTGATCCGGCTCGGCACGACCGCGACCGAGGCCTGGCCGACGGCCGCGATCCGCACGGTGTACCTGCCCGGACAGATCGCGGGCGACGACCTGTTCCTCAAGTTCAGCCTGGACGTGCGGATCACCAACGACGTGCGTCGGCTCTGGCGCCACGACCTGCTGAAACTCCGGCGCACCGACACGGCCGTCCGGGACGCCTTCGCGGCGATGGGCGGCCCGGCCGGCTGGCTGAGCGACCGCGGCTACCGCACCGCCGACTTCGCCTTCGAGGAACTCGCCGTCATGGTCCGCGACGGCCTGCGCGACCACCTCCTGCCCGGCACCACCCCACTGCTCGCCGCCGCGCTGGTGGAGGGCTTCGACGGCGACCCGCTCGACGGTACGGCGGACCCGGCGGCCTGGTGGGAGGCGTATCTGCGGCAGGTCGTACCGCCCGCGCTGGGCGCCTTCGCGGACCACGGCGTCGTACTCGAAGCGCACCTCCAGAACACGGTGGTCGCCGTCGACGCCGACGGAACGCCCGTGCAGGCGCTGTACCGGGACGCGGAGGGCGTGAAGCTGCTGTCGGACGTGGACCGGGCCGCCGGGTGGGAGCGGCTGGTGTACTGCCTGGTCGTCAACCACCTCGTGGAGGTGGCCGGGGTCCTCGCCGAGCGCCACCCGAAGCTGGACCCCTGGCCCGCCGTCCGCGCCGAACTGGCCCGCCGCCACGACCTTCCCGAGGTCGCCGGACTCCTCGCCTCGCCCACCCTGCCCGGCAAGACCAATCTGCTGCTGCGCTGGACCGGCGCGGACGGCGCCGACGCGCGCTACCTCCCCCTTCCGAACCCGCTCGCGGGGTGAAGGGAAGGGGTGAAGGGAGGCGTGAAGGGAACCGTCCCGGACCCCCTGACGTCATGAGCGGAGCACCTAGACTGATGGCTGGGATTGGGGAGCCCCGCGGCTGATTACCGTTGCTCGACGGGGCGAGATGGGGGAGTCATGAAACCGCTCGAAGCGGGTGATCCCGCCTCTGTCGGGGAGGGCAGATACCGGCTGGTCGGACGGCTCGGCCGAGGCGGAATGGGGGTCGTCTACTTCGGCCGGTCGCGGTCGGGCCGGGCGGTGGCCGTCAAGGTCGTACGGCCCGAACTGAGCACGGAACCGGGCTTCCGGCGCAGGTTCGCCGACGAGGTGGACGCGGCCCGTCGCGTCGGCGGCTTCCACACCGCGCCGGTCGTGGACGCCGACCCGCAGGGCGAGCCGGCCTGGCTGGTGACGGCCTACGTACCCGGCCCCACGCTGGAGGTCCTGCTCGACCGGGTGGGCCCGCTGCCCGCGGACACCCTCACCGTGCTGGCCGCGGGCCTCGCCGAGGCGCTGACGGCCATCCACCAGGCCGGGGTCATCCACCGCGACCTGAAGCCCGCCAACATCATCGTCGCGGAGGACGGCCCCCGGGTCATCGACTTCGGCATCGCGCGGGCCCTCGACGGTACGGGCCTGACCCAGACCGGGTTCCAGATCGGCACCCTCGGCTTCCTCTCGCCGGAGCAGCTCACCGGCGGCACGCTCACACCCGCGGTCGACATGTTCGCCCTGGGCGTGGTGCTCTGCCAGGCCGCGGGCCGCGCTCCCTTCGGGGACGGAGTGTCGGCCGCCTGGCCCTACCGCGTCGTCCACGAACAGCCCGATCTCACGGACGTGCCCGGCCAGTTGAGGCCGCTGGTCGCGGCCTGTCTGGCCAAGGACCCGCGGGACCGCCCCGCCCCGTCGGAGTTCCTCAACCGGCTCACCGTCCAGCATCCGTCGGACCTCTGGCTGCCCGCCGAGGCGACCGCGATCGTACGGAGCCAGGACCCGGCGGCTTCCGCCGCGCCGGCGGACCGCCCGCCGTCCACGTCGACCGATCCGCGCACGGCGCTGTCCGGGGCGCCGGTGGCCGGGGAGGGTCTGGTGGTGGCTGGTGAGCCGGTGGCCGGGGAGCGGTCGGTTGTCCCGGCCGACGCAAGGGCCGTGACGCCCGGCGTGCCGGGGGTCGGTGAGCGGTCGGACGTGGGTGCCGACTCCGGGCTGGTGACGCCCGGCGCGCCGGTGCTCGGTGAGCGGCCGGTCGCGGGTGCCGACCCAGGTCCCGTCGTGCCCGGCCTGCCGGTGTTCGGGGAGTGGTCGGTCGAGGGTGTCGATCCGGGGGCGGTGGTGGCTGGTGAGCCGGTGGCCGGGGAGCGCTCGAATGTTGCCGCCGACCCTCGGCCCGTGGTGACCGACGCGCCGACGGCTGACGGGTGGCCGTCGGCCGTGGGCGCACCGGCGGCGTCTGCCGGTGGGCACGGTGTGGCCTCGCATCCGCCGACCGTCCAGTCGTCGTCCGGCCCGGGCTTCGGGCCCGCGCCGGTGTTCGTACCCGCTCCTGTCCCGCGCGGCGGCGCGAGGCCGGTGGGCGGTGCCGGACCGGTGGGTGGTGCCGGACCCGTGGGTGGTGAGCGGGCGCGGCGCGGGCGCGGCAGGACGGTCGCCGTGGCGGCGTTGTTGGTCGCGGCGGTCACCGCTGGGCTGCTGGTGTGGCATCCCTGGTCCGGTTCCCGTTCCGGTTCCGGTCAGGACGACGCCGGTGCCGGCGCCAGTGCGTCCTCGTCGTCCCGGAAAACGACCCCCGCCGCGTTCCCCGACGCCCCGCTGCTGGTCCGGATGGACACGGACCCCGGGTCGTCGACGTGCCATAGCGTGATCGGCCGCCGCGACTCCACCACGGACGACCCGAAACAGCTGATCGACGGGACCTGCGACGCCCTCCCGCAGTGGTCCCCCGACCACAAGTCGTTCGCGTTCACCCGCAAGACGGCGGAGGGGTCGGCCGTCTGGACGGCGAACGCGGACGGTACCGGCCTCCGCCGGATCGCCGCCGTCGCGGGCGGCCGGGTGGCCTGGTCCCGGGACGGAAAGCGACTGGCCGTCCTGCGCCGCGCGGACGGTGTGCAGCAACTGTTCGTCGTGAACGTCTCGGACGGCTCCGCGCAGCAACTGACCACCGGCTCCGGGGCGGTGGAGGACCCCGCGTGGTCCCCCGACGGCAAGCACATCGCCGTCTGCCTTCAGAAGACGTCGGGTTGGCAGATCCATGTCGTCGATCCGTCGCGGCCGGGCGCGGAACCCCGCCAGGTGACCCACCAGTCCCGGCGCGCGCTCGACCCCGTCTGGTCCCCGGACGGCCGCTACTTCGCCTACACCGCCGGAGCACCCGGCGTGGGGACCGGGGGAGACATCCACATCGTCAAGACGGACGGCACCGACGACAGGACCCTCGTGCGGACGGACGCCCAGGAGATGGACCCGGTCTGGTCACCGGACGGCAAGTGGGTGGCGTTCGTCCGGGGCCCGTTCGACCGGCCGGTGATCTGGGCCGTCCGCGCGGACGGCACGGGCCCGCGCAGGCTCACCACCGGCAGCACACCCGAGGGCCACCCCTCCTGGCGCTGACCCGCGCCGCCGCGCCCGTCACGGCCGGTCATTATGCTCAGGTCATGAGAGAGGTCACGGCAACCCACTACGTGGAGCCCCTGCGCTCCGGCGGCTCCGTCCCCGGAGTCGTGGAGGCCGACGACCTCGGTACCTACGTCGTGAAGTTCACCGGCTCCGCGCAGGGCCGCAAGGCGCTGGTCGCCGAAGTGATCGTCGGGGAGCTGGCCCGCGCGCTCGGACTGCGCTTTCCCGAGCTGGTGCTCGTGCACTTCGATCCGGAGATCGCCGACGAGGAACCGCACCAGGAGGTCCGGGACCTGCACCGGGCGAGCGCGGGCCTGAACCTCGGCATGGACTATCTGCCGGGCGCGCGGGACTTCACCCCGGAGGTCGCCGCGCGCTGCACGGTCGACCCGCTGGAGGCCGGGAGGATCGTCTGGCTCGACGCGCTGACCGTCAACGTCGACCGCACGGTGCACAGTTCGAACCTGATGATCTGGCCCACCCTCGGCATCGCACCCCCGCGCCTGTGGCTCATCGACCACGGCGCCGCCCTCGTCTTCCACCACCGCTGGGACGGCGCCGACCCCGCGAAGGCCTACGACTTCCGCCACCACGCCCTCGGCCACTACGCCCCCGACACCCGTGCCGCCGACGCCGAGCTGGCCCCCAGGATGACCGGGGAACTGCTGCGCCGCATCGTGGCCGAGGTGCCGGACGCCTGGCTGGCCGACGAACTGGGACCCGCGACCCCCGGCGCCGTCCGGGAGGCGTACGTCGCCTACCTCCACGCGCGCGTGAAGGCATCCGCGGCCTGGCTCCCCACCGACTTCCCCAGCGGGGAGGAACGCGCCGCGGAGGAGGCTCTCCGCGCGGCGAAGACACAGCAGGGCCGCCCGAGTTGGCTCAAGCGGGTCCCCGACCTGCACGGCAAGCCGGCGGCGGAACAGGATTGGTCGGTACACCTGGGATGACGGGGAAGACGACGGGCATGACGCAGCGAGTCGAGATCGAGTACTGCACCCAGTGCCGTTGGCTGCCGCGCGCGGCCTGGCTGGCGCAGGAGCTGTTGACCACCTTCGAGACCGAGTTGACGGAACTGGCACTGAAGCCCGGCACCGGCGGAGTCTTCGTCGTCCGTGTCAACGACGAGGTCGTGTGGGACCGCCGCGAGCAGGGCTTCCCGGAGCCCACGGCCGTGAAGCAGCTCGTACGCGACCGAGTGGCCCCGGGAAGATCCCTGGGCCACTCGGACAGGCCCGCCGCCTCCTGAGGGCTCAGCCCTTGAGCTGCTCGTACGCCGGCAGGGTCAGGAAGTCCGCGTAGTCGGCGTCGAGCGCGACCTCAAGGAGCAGGTCGTGGGCCTGCTGCCAGTGGCCCGCGGCGAAGGCGTCCGCGCCGATCTCGGCACGGATGTTCGCCAGCTCCTCGGCGGCGATCCTGCGCGCCAGCTCGGGAGTCGCCTTCTCGCCGTTCTCGAACTCGACGTCCGCGTTGATCCACTGCCAGATCTGCGAACGCGAGATCTCGGCGGTGGCCGCGTCCTCCATCAGGTTGAAGATGGCGACCGCGCCGAGCCCGCGCAGCCACGCCTCGATGTAACGGATGCCCACCTGAACGGCGTTGACGAGTCCCGGGTACGTCGGCTTCGCGTGCAGCGAGTCGACGGCGATCAGGTCGGCGGCCTTGACGTCGACGTCCTCGCGCAACCGGTCCTTCTGGTTCGGCCTCTTGCCGAGCACCGCGTCGAAGGAGGCCAGGGCGATCGGCACCAGGTCCGGGTGGGCCACCCAGGACCCGTCGAAACCGTCGCCCGCCTCACGGTCCTTGTCCGCCTTGACCTTCTCGAACGCGACCTTGTTGACCGCCTCGTCACGGCGGGACGGGATGAACGCCGCCATGCCGCCGATCGCGTGCGCCCCGCGCTTGTGGCAGGTACGCACGAGGAGTTCGGTGTACGCCCGCATGAACGGGGCTGTCATCGTCACGGCGTTGCGGTCCGGGAGCACGAACTTGGGCCCGCCGTCACGGAAGTTCTTCACGATGGAGAACAGGTAGTCCCAGCGGCCCGCGTTCAACCCCGAGGCGTGGTCGCGGAGTTCGTAGAGGATCTCCTCCATCTCGTACGCCGCCGTGATCGTCTCGATCAGCACGGTCGCGCGGACGGTGCCCTGCGGGACGCCGACGTAGTCCTGTGCGAAGACGAACACGTCGTTCCACAGGCGTGCTTCGAGATGTGACTCGGTCTTCGGGAGGTAGAAGTACGGTCCCTTGCCCAGGTCCAGCAGCCTTTGCGCGTTGTGGAAGAAGTACAGCCCGAAGTCCACGAAGGCGCCCGGGACTTGCTCACCGTCCACCAGCAGGTGCCGCTCGTTGAGGTGCCAGCCGCGAGGCCGCATGACGACGGTCGCCAGCTCGGCATCGGCCTTCAAGGCGTACGACTTACCGGAGTTGGGGTCGGTGAAGTCGATCGCGCGGGTGTAGGCGTCAATCAGGTTGAGCTGGCCCGTGACGACGTTCTCCCACGTCGGCGCCGAGGCGTCCTCGAAGTCCGCGAGCCAGATCCTCGCGCCCGAGTTGAGGGCGTTGATCGTCATCTTGCGGTCGGTGGGGCCGGTGATCTCCACCCGCCGGTCGTTCAGCGCGGCGGGGGAGGGGGCCACCTTCCAGGAGTCGTCCGCGCGGATCGCGGCGGTCTCAGGGAGGAAGTCGAGCGTGGAGGTACGGGCGATCTCCGCGCGGCGCTCGGCCCGGCGGGCGAGGAGTCCGGCCCGCCGGGGCGTGAACCGGCGATGCAGCTCGGCCACGAAGGCGAGGGCCTCGGCGGTGAGGACCTCCTCCTGCCGGGGCAGCGGTTCGGCGTCGACGACGACCGGCGAGGACGGCGCTGGTGCGGACATGAACTGTCACTTCCTTCAGCGAGCGTGGCACCGGGTGCCAGATGACCCGGGTAGGACGGAGAGCACCCGAGGGGCCGCCGGGCGCTTCTGAACAGTGGATACTAGTTTCCTCATCGTGGAAGTTCAATGGTTTGTTGACGTCGAGATTCTCCGTATCGAGCCAAAGTGGCGCTCAGTGTCACCCCGTTCACTCAAGGTGGACGAGATCCGCCTCAGTGTCGATGTCGTACGGCTCGGCCGCATCCCCGCACTCGACGAGTGAGACCGCGTCCGCGTGCGCCTTGAGGTAGGCACGCGCCCCCCGGTCCCCGGTCGCGCTCTCGGCGATCCCGGCCCAGTGCGCGGCCCCGAACAGCACCGGATGCCCGCGTACCCCGTCGTAGGCGGCCGAGACGAGCGAGTCCTCGGAGCGATAGGCCGCCAGCACCCGCGCCACCGCCTCCGCACCGATCCCGGGCTGGTCCACGAGCGACACGAGCACCGCCCGCGCCCCCGTACCGGCCAGCGAATCGAGCCCGGCCCGCAGCGAGGACCCCATCCCCCGCTCCCACTCCGGGTTCTCCACGACCACACACCCGGCCAGCTCCGCCCGCTCCCGTACGGCGTCGGCGCGCGCCCCCAGGACCACGTGGACGCGGCTGAGCCCGGCCGTGCGCAGCACCCCGACCGCGTGTTCCACGAGGGGCCGCCCCCGGTGTTCCAGCAGCGCCTTGGGCCGCCCGCCGAGCCGTCGGCCGCCCCCGGCGGCGAGCAGCAGCCCGGCCACCTGGTCTTCGTTTCGCGTCATACCTCCTGCATACCTGACCGGGCGGCGACGGCACGGAATCCTCCGACTTAATTTCGGTCCGTGGAGTGGCGCAGCCCGTACCGGGTGGCGTTTACTGACCCGCGTCCCTCGGTGCCCGACCAGTGTCGCGGGGTGCGCGGCGGGATCACGAAGTTCTTGCGCACGAAGGCGTGCGAGGGGGGAGAGCTGTGTTGCGGAGCTTGGGGCAGAGGTCAGTGACCGGCAGCGACGAGGATCCGAGGGTGGCGGAACTGCGGACCGCGGTGTCCCGGTTGCGCCGCGAACTGGCCGCGCATCCGGCCGAGTTCCCCGACCGTGTCATCGCCGAGGACGAACTCGCGGCGCTGGCCGCGATGACCATCGACGGCATCCCCGAAATCCCGCGCCTGCGCCGCTCGTTGCTCCTCATCGCCGGCGCGATCGGCTCGGTGAGCGCGCTCGCGCGGGGGCTGACGGACGTACGCGACGCCGTGGATCTGTTCGGTCAACCCCGGGGCGGACAGCGCTAGTTCAACATCAAGGGCTCGACGGGAACGATCCCCGGTAGCCCGCGTCGGCGGGCCGCTGCTCGAACTCCCCGCACAGCCAGGTCTCCTGTACGAACTCGGTGAGCTTCTCCCAGGCGTCGCCGATGTTGTTCGGGCCGTACTTGCCCTCGACCAGCCGGTAGATGTCCTTGGCGCCTCGGAAGCAGGCCAGTCCGCCCATCAGCCCGTGCCCCACCGGGTGGTAGTCGGACCACGCGCACGCGACGCAGGCCCGCAGCCGCGTCCCGTCCGGCAGTCGCCGCTGGAGTTCGTTCAGAGCCTCCTCGAAGTAGCCGTCGCCGTCGTTGCGGTACTCGCGGCCGTCGAGGCGCAGGGTGGTGGTCAGCGTCTCCTCGTCGAGGCCGCCCCTGGGACCGGCCGAGCCGAGGCGCAACGCGCAGTGCAGCACCGCCGTAAGTACGCCCTGTCCCTCGATCTCGACGGGCAGCGGAACCTCCCACTCCAGGAGGCACTCGCACAGTCCCCCGTGGGAGAAGGAGAACATCTTCTCCGGCGGCTCACCGCCGAGCGCGCCCAGATCGTCCATGTCGTCGCCCTCGAAGGGGACGCCACGGATGGTGGTGCGGATCGGCCCCGCGCCGTCGTGCACGAACACGACCGCCTCGCTGCCGTGCCGGTCGGTGTACCGCCCGGGCCAGCGCTGCACGGCGCTCACGCGGGGTTCTGGCTGGCGAGCGCCTCCGACAGTTCGACGGCCACCTGCTGGAGGATCGGCACGATCTTCTCGGTCGCCGACTCGGTGACCCGGCCCGCCGGACCCGAGATCGAAATCGCGGCGGCGGTGGGGGAGTTGGGCACGGAGACCGCGAGGCAGCGGACGCCGATCTCCTGCTCGTTGTCGTCGATCGCGTAGCCGAGACGGCGCACGTCCTCCAGGGCCGCGAGGAAGCCCTCCGGCGTGGTGATCGTCTTCTCGGTCGCCGCAGGCATGCCGGTACGGGAGAGCAGCGCGCGCACCTCGTGGTTCGGGGTGTTGGCGAGCAGCGCCTTGCCGACGCCCGTGGAGTGCGGCAGCACGCGCCGGCCGACCTCGGTGAACATCCGCATCGAGTGCTTGGACGGCACCTGCGCGACGTACACGATCTCGTCGCCGTCGAGCAGTGCCATGTTCGCCGTCTCGCCGGTCTCCTCGACGAGCCGGGCGAGGTAGGGGCGGGCCCAGGTGCCGAGCAGCCGGGACGCGGACTCGCCGAGCCGGATCAGGCGCGGGCCGAGGGCGTACCGCCGGTTGGCCTGCTGGCGGACGTAACCGCAGACCACCAGCGTGCGCATCAGCCGGTGGATGGTGGGCAGCGGCAGTCCGCTGCTCGCGGAGAGCTCGCTCAGGCCGACCTCACCGCCCGCGTCGGCCATCCGCTCCAGCAGGTCGAAGGCGCGCTCAAGGGACTGGACACCACCCGTGGCGGACTTGGTGGAGTCGGTGCTGCTGGCGCTGGACGGCGGCACGGCGCGTTCCTTTCGGCACGGGCGGGAAGGGCTGAAGCCTACCCGGGGGCCGGTTGACTCCCCGCCGGTGCGTAGCTACGTTCTGCTTGCCGGAAGTCTACTTCCGCTTTGTGGAAACATCCAGAGTGTGCGCGTGCGGCACATCGCGAAGAGGTGTGCCCTTGACGGTACGGGAGCCGGAGTGAAGACTCCTTCAACAGAACGTTGAATTCCGTTACGTGGACGTAAATCCCGTTTCCCGCAAGTAACGGAGGCGACGACGGTGGCAGAGAGGGGTCCGGGTGTCCGACGCTGAACTGGTGGTGCGCTCCAGGCGAGTCATCACTCCCGAGGGAACACGCGCCGCGGCGGTCGCGGTAACCGGCGGAAAGATCACGGCAGTTCTCCCCTACGACGCCCAAGTCCCGCCCGGCGCGCGGTTCGAGGACTTCGGCGACGACGTCCTGCTGCCCGGTCTGGTCGACACCCATGTGCATGTGAACGACCCGGGCCGCACCCACTGGGAGGGCTTCTGGACCGCCACGCGCGCGGCGGCGGCCGGCGGCATCACCACCCTGATCGACATGCCGCTCAACTCCCTCCCGCCGACGACGACGGTGGACAACCTCCGCACCAAGCAGGAGGTCGCCGCGACCAAGGCCCACATCGACGTCGGCTTCTGGGGCGGCGCCCTGCCCGACAACGTCAAGGACCTGCGCCCGCTGCACGACGCCGGAGTCTTCGGCTTCAAGGCGTTCCTGTCCCCGTCCGGCGTGGACGAGTTCCCGCACCTCGACCAGGATCAACTGGCCCGCTCCCTCGCGGAGATCGCCGGTTTCGGCGGCCTGCTCATCGTGCACGCGGAGGACCCGCACCACCTGGAGGCGGCCCCGCAGCAGGGCGGCCCCAAGTACGCCGACTTCCTCGCCAGCCGCCCCCGCGACGCCGAGGACACGGCCATCGCGGGACTGATCGCCGCCGCCAAGCGCCTCGACGCGCGCGTGCACGTCCTGCACCTCTCCTCCTCCGACGCGCTGCCGCTGATCGCCGCCGCCAAGGCCGAGGGCGTCCGCATCACGGTGGAGACGTGCCCCCACTACCTGACCCTCACGGCGGAGGAAGTCCCGGACGGCGCAAGCGAGTTCAAGTGCTGCCCGCCCATCCGCGAGTCCGCCAACCAGGACCTGCTGTGGCAGGCGCTGGCCGACGGCACGATCGACTGCGTGGTCACGGACCACTCACCCTCCACGGCCGACCTCAAGACCGCCGACTTCGCCACCGCGTGGGGCGGCATCTCCGGCCTCCAACTGAGCCTCGCGGCGGTGTGGACGGAGGCGCGCAAGCGGGGCCACGGCCTTGAGGACGTGGTCCGCTGGATGTCGTCAAGGACGGCCGGGCTGGCGGGACTTGACCAGAAGGGCGCGATCGAGGCGGGCCGCGACGCCGACTTCGCGGTCCTCGCGCCCGACGAGACGTTCACTGTGGACCCGGCCGCCCTCCACCACCGCAACCGCGTGACGGCGTACGCCGGGAAGACCCTCAGCGGCGTCGTGAAGTCGACCTGGCTGCGCGGCGAACGCATCGTGCTGGACGGCGAGTTCACCGACCCGAAGGGCCAACTCCTCACTCCTACCCCCTGATTCCCCCCGCACCCGCAGCGGCCGACTCCCGAAAGGCACATTCAGTGACGGCGATTCCCCATTTCACCGGCGACGCGAACCCCTACGGAGGCGGCGACCCGTACGCGGACTACCGCACGGCCGACTTCCTCTTCACCCAGTACGCCAACCTCGCCGACCGGCAGCTCGGCGCCGGAGTCATCGCCGCCAACGACGAGTTCTTCGCCCAGCGCGAGAACCTCCTCGTGCCCGGGCCCGCCGAGTTCGACCCCGAGCACTTCGGCCACAAGGGCAAGATCATGGACGGCTGGGAGACCCGCCGCCGCCGCGGCGCCTCGGCCGAGCACCCCTGGCCGACGGCCGAGGACCACGACTGGGCACTGGTCAGGCTCGGCGCGCCCGGCGTCATCCGGGGCATCGTGGTCGACACGGCGCACTTCCGCGGCAACTACCCGCAGGCGGTATCGGTCGAGGGCACGTCGCTGCCGGGCTCCCCGTCCCCCGAGGACCTGCTCTCCGACGACGTGAAGTGGACGACCCTGATCCCGCGCACGCCGGTCGGCGGCCACGCGGCGAACGGCTTCGCCATCTCGGTCGAACAGCGCTTCACCCACCTCCGCGTCAACCAGCACCCCGACGGCGGCATCGCGCGCCTGCGGGTCCACGGCGAGGTCGTACCGGATCCCAACTGGCTGGCGGCGCTGGGCACGTTCGACGTGGTCGCCCTGGAGAACGGCGGCCGGGCCGAGGACGCCTCCAACCTCTTCTACTCACCCGCCACCAACACCATCCAGCCCGGCCGCTCCCGCAAGATGGACGACGGCTGGGAGACCCGCCGCCGCCGCGACCGGGGCAACGACTGGATCCGCTACGCCCTGGCCGCCCAGTCCCAGATCCGCGCCGTCGAGATCGACACGGCGTACCTGAAGGGCAACAGCGCGGGCTGGGCGTCGGTGTCGGTACGCGACGGCGAGTCCGGCGACTGGCACGAGATCCTCCCGCGCACCCGCCTCCAGCCCGACACGAACCACCGCTTCGTCCTCCCGACCCCGGCGATCGGGACGCACGCGCGCGTGGACATCTATCCCGACGGCGGGATATCGCGGCTGCGGTTGTTCGGTTCGCTGACGGACCAGGGGGCGGCGACGCTGGCTGCGCGGCATCAGGAGCTGGGCGGCTGAGTCAGGAGCGCCGGGCGGAGCGCCGGGCGGGGATTCTCAGCCCGCCCGGCGCTTGAGGACGAGGCCCCTTCAGGGCCGACGCGGGGTCTGGGGGCGCAGCGGGGTCCGGGGGCGCGGCGGGGTCCGGGGGCGCGGCCCCCGGGGACGCGCGCCCCAATGCACCCGCACATACCCGGCCAACCGCCGGAGGCTCACGCCGCGTGCCCGCCGTCCACCGCGAACTCCGCCCCCGTGACGTAGTCCGCATCCGCGCCCGCCAGATACGCGACCATCGACGCCACCTCGTCCGCCGTCCCGAACCGCCCCAACGCCGTCGTGGCCGCCTGGTGGGCCGCGTACGGCCCGTCCGCCGGGTTCATGTCGGTGTCCGTGGGTCCCGGGTGGACGATGTTCGCGGTGATCCCGCGTCCGCCCAGCTCACGGGCGAGTGCCTTGGTCAGGCCGATCAGCGCCGACTTGCTGGTCGCGTAGAGCGTCCCACCGGGCCCCGGCACCCGCTGCGTCATGCACGTGCCGATCGTGATGATCCGTCCCCCGGACGACATCCGCGCGGCAGCCGCCTGCGAGGTCAGGAACACCCCGCGGACGTTCACCGCGAGGACCCGGTCCACATCGGCGAGGGACAGCCCGTCCAACGGACCGAGCACACCCACCCCCACGTTGTTCACCAGCACATCGAGCCCACCCAGGGCCTCCGCCGTACGCCCCACCGCGCCCGCCGCCTCGACGGCGTCCGCGGAGTCCGCGCGCAACGCGATCGCCCGCCGTCCCAGGGCTGCGATCCGCCCTACGACGTCCTCGGCCGCCTCCTTGCCCTCCACATACGTGACGGCCACGTCCGCGCCGTCCCGTGCCAGCCGTAGCGCCGTCGCCGCGCCGATGCCGCGGCTGCCGCCGGTGACCAGGGCGACCTGGCCGTTCAAGGTTCCGTAAGTCGTTGTCATGAGCCCATCTCAGCGGTCGGCGCCCCCGCGTGCTGGCGGCGAACGGACGCCGACCTCGTGCGGCCGGAACTGATTCCGCCGCCTCCGGCGTTCTCCTCTCGTGACCCTTCAGCAAGAGATCGTCGGCAACGCCATGCAGATGGCGGTCGTCAACCTGAACCCCGGCCAGACCGTGTACTGCGAGGCCGGGAAGTTCCTCTTCAAGACGACGAACGTGACCATGGAGACCCGGCTGAGCGGTCCGCCCGGCGCCGGACAGCAGCAGGGCGGCGCCGGTTCCGGCGGTATGGGCGGCATCCTCCGGCAGGCCATGGGGACGGCCATGCAGGTCGGCCAGCGCGCGCTCGCGGGCGAGTCGCTGGCGTTCCAGTACTTCACCTCCCAGGGCGGCGAGGGCACCGTCGGCTTCGCGGGCGTACTCCCCGGAGAGATGCGCGCCCTGGAACTGGACGGCACGCGCGCGTGGTTCGCGGAGAAGGACGCCTTCGTGGCGGCCGAGTCCACCGTCCAGTTCGGCATCGCCTTCCAGGGCGGCCGCACCGGCATGAGCGGCGGCGAGGGCTTCGTCCTGGAGAAGTTCACCGGGCACGGCACGGTGATCATCGCCGGCGCGGGCAACTTCATCGACCTGAACCCGGCCGACTTCGGCGGCCGCATCGAGGTCGACACCGGCTGCCTCGTCGCCTTCGAGGAGGGCATCCAGTACGGCGTCCAGCGCATCGGCGGCCTCAACCGCCAGGGCCTGATGAACGCGGTGTTCGGCGGCGAGGGCCTCTCCCTGGCCACCCTGGAGGGCAACGGCCGCGTCATCCTCCAGTCCCTCACCATCGAGAGCCTCGCCAACGCCCTGAAGAAGGCCCAGGGCGGCGACAAGCAGGGCCCGACCGGCGGCATGTTCTCGACCCACGCCGGGTGAGACGTCGTAGCGGCGACCGATGAGTTGCGGGGGCGGGCCGGGTCTGAGCTGATGACACCAACCCCCGCAGCAGGAAGCAGGCACCCGACATGGGCAAGCTCGTCTCCACCATCTTCGTCACCCTCGACGGCGTCTACCAGGCCCCCGGCGGCCCCGAAGAGGACACCCGCGACGGCTTCGAGCACGGCGGCTGGAGCTTCGTGTACGGCGACGACGACTTCGGCAGCTTCGTGGTCGACGTCTTCGACCGCTCCGGCGCCTATCTGCTCGGCCGCCGGACCTACGACATCTTCGCCTCGTACTGGCCGAACATGACCGACCCCGCCGACCCGATCGCGTCCAAGCTGAACGCCCTCCCGAAATACGTCGCCTCGGCCACCCTCACCGATCCCTCCTGGGCCGGCACCACCGTCCTCGGCGGCGACCTCGCCAAGGAGGTCACCGCCCTCAAGGAGCGCACCGAGGGCGAGCTCCAGGTGCACGGCAGCGGCGCCCTCGTCCGGTCCCTCCTCGAACTCGACCTCCTCGACACCGTCCACCTGGTGACCTTCCCGGTCGTACTCGGCACCGGCCTTCGCCTGTTCCCCGAGGGCACCACCCCCAAGGCCTTCAAGCGCACAGGTGGGACCGTCACCAGCACCGGGGTCTCCATCCAGTCGTACGACCTGGCGGGGCGCCCCGCGTACGGCTCGTACGCCGACCCGGAAAACGCCTAGTCAGCCGGGGTCCGCGCGGGTACGGTGATCGTTCCGTGTGGCAGCCGCCGATGTCTCCACCCCTACGCCGGAGACCGGGAGAGCCGCCCCCATGTCCTCGATCGCCGTACCGCGCGCCGTCGCGCCCCGCCGCACCTGGTCGACCGACCTGCCCGTCCTGCTGGTCGCCGTGGTCTGGGGCGCCAGCTATCTCGCCGCCAAGGACATCACCACCGCCCGTACGGTCCTCGCCGTCCTGGTCCTGCGCTTCGCCCTCGTCCTGCCGGTCCTGGTGGTCGTCGGCCACCGCTCGCTGCGCGCCCTGACGGCCGCCCAGTGGCGCGGCGCCGGGCTGCTCGGGCTGATCCTCGCCGGGATCTTCCTCCTGGAGACCTACGGCGTCGTCCACACCTCGGCGACCAACGCGGGTCTCATCATCAGCCTCACCATGATCTTCACCCCGCTCGCGGAGGCCGCGGTGACCCGCACCCGGCCCTCTCGCGCCTTCCTCGGGGCCGCCGCCCTCTCCGTGCTCGGCGTACTGCTGCTGACCCAGGGCGCGGGCTTCAGCCGTCCCTCCCTCGGCGACCTCCTCATGCTCCTCGCGGCCCTCGCCCGCACCCTGCACGTCCTGGCCATGTCCCGCGTGAAGTCCGTGCGGGGCGCCGACGCGCTGCCCCTGACGACCGTCCAACTCGGCGCCGCCGTAGGGGTGTTCGCGCTGCTGTCGGCCGGTGCCGACACCACACCGTGGGCGACGGCGGCGGACTTCGGGCCGCGCGAGTGGGCCGGGCTGCTGTTCCTGTCCGTGTTCTGCACCTTGTTCGCCTTCTTCGTCCAGATGTGGGCCGTACGCCGGACCTCGCCCTCCCGGGTCAGCCTGCTGCTCGGCACCGAGCCCCTGTGGGCCGCCGCGGCCGGCATCGCGCTCGGCGGGGAACGGCTCGGCGCGTTCGGGCTGGCGGGCGGTGTACTCGTCCTGGTGGGGACGGCGTGGGGACGCGGCGCCGCACGCTGACTCGGGAAAACGCACCGGACAACTCAACGGCATCGGTTATTCATCCGATAAATAGTCCCGGTACGTTCGACAATCACCTCTTTGGTGCCGAGTGGGCGCCCTAGAGGTCGGATCTTTTGGCTGCACGACCATTGCTTGTTCCTCGGCGTCTCACTAATTTACGTCTCACTAATTTACGAATTAATCCCGACCGTCTCGCCCGAGGAGATCCGCCGTGCCCTCTTCCTCCCGTCGTGACTTCCTTCGTCTGACCGGTGTCGCCGGTGGTGGTCTCGCCGCCTTCGGTGGCCTGCCCCCGTTCGTGGCGCATGCCGCCCCCGAGCGTCCCGCGCACGCGGACATCGTTCCCGAGGCCGAGGCCACCATCCTCTGGTACCGGCAGCCGGCGGACGAGTCGCGCGTCATCCAGGAGGCGCTTCCCGTGGGCAACGGCAGGCTGGGCGCCCTGGTCGGCTGTGACCCCGCGGACGACTTCGTGTACCTCACGGACGGTTCGTTCTGGACGGGCGGACGCAACGACACCCCCACCAGCGACGGTCAACTTCCGTACGGAGCAGATGACTTCGGCAGTTTCGGACTGCTGGCCAAACTCCGCGTCACGTTGCCGGGCCACACCGCGCAGGAGATCAGCGGCTACCGGCGCGGCCTCGACCTGAGCAACGGTGTCGTGTCCGCGACCTATCAGCACCGCGGCGCCCGTTTCCGCCGGGAGATCTACGCCAGCCACCCGGACGACGTGGTCGTGGTCCGGCTCACCGGGGGCGGCGGCCACACCGGTGCGATCTCGCTGGAGGGCACGCATGGCGAGACCACGTCGGCGGACGGGAAGCAGCTCTCGTTCGCCGCGACCCTGAAGAACGGCCTGCGGTACGCGGCCTCCGTGGCCGCCGTGAGCGGCACCGGAACGATCAGGGCCGAGGACGGCAAGCTGTCCTTCTCCGGCTGCCGCGAACTGCTGATCGTGGTCTGCGCGGGTACCGACTACGCACCCGACGCCGACAAGGACTTCCGCGACCCGTCCCTGGTCCCGCTCACGGTGGCCCGCGCCAAGACCGCCGCCGCGGCGAAGGTCTCCGGTGCCGCGCTGCTCGCCACCCATGTGGCCGACTACCGGCGCCTCTACGACCGCTTCTCGATCGATCTCGGCAGATCCTCGACGGTGCAGCGGTCGCTGGACTCGTGGTCGCGCATCGCCGTCAGACACACCGACGCGTCCACCCCGGACCCGGAGTTGGAGGCCGCCTACGTCCAGTACGGCCGCTACCTGACCATCACCGGGTCCAGGGACTGGCTGCCCATGAACCTCCAGGGGCTGTGGATCCACAACAACACCCCTGACTGGTACGCCGATTACCACACCGACATCAACGTGCAGATGAACTACTGGCTGGCCGACCCCGCCGGACTGGGCGACAACGCGGAGGCGCTCGCCCGCTACTGCCGGTCCCAGCTGCCGGTCTGGACCGATGTCACGAGACGGCTCTTCAACAGCCCCGACAACCGTTTCCGCAACAGCTCGGGAAACGTGGCCGGTTGGGCCATCGCCTTCTCCACCAACATCTACGGCGGCAGCGGCTGGGCCTGGCACCCCTCGGGCAACGCCTGGCTCTGCGCCACCCTGTGGCGCCACTACGAGTACTCCCAGGACCGCGCGTACCTGGAGACGATCTACCCGGTCCTCAAGGGGGCCGCCGAGTTCTGGAAGGCACGGCTGATCACCACCCAAGTCACCGACGCGGACGGTTCGTCCCGCGAGGTCCTGGTGGACGACACCTCCTGGTCGCCCGAACACGGACCGGACGGCAAGGGAAACACCTACGGGCAGGAGCTTGCGTGGGAACTCTTCCGGGAGTTCGCCGTCGCGGCCCGCACGCTGCGCCTCGACGCCGACCTCGCCACCGAACTGGATGCGATGCGGGCCCGGCTCCACCTCCCGCGCGTCAGCCCGAAGACCGGCTGGCTTGAGGAGTGGATGAGCCCCGACAACCTCGGCGAGACGACACACCGTCATCTGTCACCGCTCATCGGATTCTTCCCCGGCGACCGGATCTCCGTCGACACCAGTCCGCGCGAACTCGTGGACGGCGTACGCGCGTTGCTCACCGCCAGGGGAATGGACAGCTTCGGCTGGGCCTGCGCCTGGCGATCACTGTGCTGGTCGCGGCTCAAGGACGCCGAGAAGGCCTACCAGCTCTATCTCACCGTGCTGCGCCCCTCGATGAACAATGGCAACGGCACCTCGGCGAACTGGTTCGACATGTACAGCCAGGGCAGCTACACGATCTTCCAGATCGACGCCAACCTCGGCGGCCCCGCAGCCGCGCTGGAGATGATCCTGTACTCAAGGCCGGGAGTCCTCGAACTGCTCCCGGCACTGCCGAAGGCCTGGTCGGCGAAGGGTTCCGTCACCGGGATCGGCGCCCGCGGCGGATTCACGCTCGACTTCTCCTGGCGCGACGGCAGGGCGACCACGGTCACGGTCCGAAGCGTCGGCGGAACGGAGACGGAACTCCGCGCCGGGAAGGTCCGCAGGAAGATCTCCCTCAAGCCGGGGGCGTCGGTGAAGATCGACCTTTAGTGGGGCGTGAAGCGTCTGTTGTCGGAACCACGCGGCGATGCGAGTCCGCGCGGGACTCGCATCGCCTGGTGGTGTTCGGGCCGGACGGCCAGGTAGGGATTACTTCGTGGCGAGGAACAAGTAGTCGGCCGTGTAGGGGACGCGGGCCGTGGGCTGCTTGGTCGGGTTGCAGGTGCCGGACGGGGCCACGCCGCCGACGGTGTTGAGCCGCAGGACCGAGGTGGTCTTGGACAGGAGGCCCTTGCTCTTGCCGGTCTGCTGGGCGCGGAGCAGGAGTTGGGGGATGTTGCCCTTGCCGTTGTCGAACTTGTTGACGACGGTCCCGGTCACCGAGGAGCCGTCCGGGGCGATCCACTGCGGCGGGCCGGCCGGGCCGTGCTTGGCGAAGCTGTGCTGGATGCCGCCCTGGAGAGTGGCGTCGACGTTGTCCTGCGTGAAGGCGTAGGAACCGTCCTCCTGCTTGGTGCAGGCGTAGATCTGCGCCCCCTTGACCACGCCGGCCAGCGACGAGTGGCGGATGGCGTCGGGCAGCGAGACCGCGCCCGGCAGTGCGACGGCCTGTCCGCGGACCGCGCCGCCGGGGAACTCGGCGGTGTGCAGGTTGAAGTAGAACCGGTCGGGATGCGCCTCGACGCTCCGCAGCAGGTCGGCGTCCTTGACCTTCACCGTGCCGAACACGAACGGCGTGCCGCCCTTGAGCTTCTCCATGAAGAACGGGATCTTCACGTCGCCGTTGGTGCCCCGCGCACCCTGGTGGAGGTGGGCCATGGTCGGGGTGCCGATGCCCGTCCACGCGAACGCGAAGGACACCTCGTCGCCCTGGATCCGCATGAGGGCCACCGCGCTGCCGTCCTTGTCGCCCACCGCCGGCTTGCCCTTGACGGGCACCTCGTTGTCACCGGTGAGGATCGTGGTGAAGTACCGCGCCCCCGGCGCGTTCTGGGAGTAGCGGCCGATGGCACCCGCCGCCTGCGTCGCCCCCGCCGCCGCCGGATGGGACACGGTGGCGTCGGCCGCACCGTCCACGCCGTTGCAGGCGGTCAGGAGCAGGGTGCCGGTGATCGCGGTCGCGGCGATGGTCCCGAATCGCTTGAACATCATGTGTCTCGTTCTCCCCGTGATTGCCGATCCGCGGTTGCCCCGCGGTCGTTCTCCCTCCATCACGGGGCCCCCGGGATGATCCCTCAGCCGATGACAGTCCTGAGACACGCCTGAGAAGGGACGGCATCACTGAGGACACGATCTTGACATTACGACGCACATCGACCCGTCGGCTCAGGGGAGGGCGGACGGCACCCGCTCCAGGACGCCGCCCGCGAAGACGTCGTACAACGGCAGGGATTCCAGGTGGACATAGCCGATGTGACAGTCGCAGACGGCCAGTGGACACGCGCGCGGGCGCAGCGCCGCCCGGTACGAGCCGTCGTACAGATTCCCCAGCTCGTCGCGGACGAAGTGGCAGCGGCGGACCGTGCCGGTGCCGTCGACCGAGATCACGGACTCGCCGGTACGGCACGGGAGTCCGGCACTGCGGTGCGGGTGCCTGCTGTACGGGAAGAGGGGGTCGAGCGCGGTCCAGTCGGCGGCCTCGGTGTCGCCGTAGGTGTGTCCCTCGGCCGCGTTGATCCAGAGGTAGACGTGCGGAGGCAGGTCGGCGCGGAGCCGGCGGGCCGCCGCCAGATGGCCGGGCAGGCCGACCACGCCGACGCTGAACCGCGCCCCGCGGTCGGCCAGTTCACGGCACTTGGCGAGGAAACGGTCGTACGGGGTCTGGCCCGGGTGGTACGTGCACCACAGCGCGAGCGTGTCCAGGTCGGCCTCGGCGAGCCAGCCGGTGCGGCAGCTCAGGTTGGTCTGGATGGCGACCCGGCGCACGTGCGGCAGTCGGGACAGTTCGGTGAGGGTGCGCCGGTACCAGGAGCGGACCAGCCCCTCGCCCCACGGGGTGAACAGGAGCGACAACTCGTCCTCGTTGTCCGCCGCCCAGCGTGCGAAGCGCTCCAACGCGTCGCGGTCCGCGCGGAGTTGGGCGGTCGAGTCGCGCCGCTTGGCGAACGGGCAGTAGGGACAGTCGTAGTCGCAGGACGCGAGCGGGCCCCGGTAGAGGACGGTGAGATCCATGACGGTCCGTCACTTCCGTTCGTAGGCGGCCATGGTGGACCGCACCTCGGGGGAGAACAGCTCAGGACCCACGGCGTCGGAGTGCGCCAGGCCCTCCGGGGTGAGGACGAGCAGGCCGTCCGCCGTACCGGTCAGCCAGCCGCGTCCGGCCAGCCGGTCGAGCTCCGTGCCGAAGTCGTCGTCGGGTGAACTCCCGAAGCGGGCGCGGTAGTCGGCGACGGACAGCCCCTCGGCCTGGAGGAGGGACTGGAGGAGATGGCGGCGGCGCGCCTCGTGTCCGTCGACGCGGTAGCCGACCTCCGCCCGCGTGAAGTCGGCCGTCGTGACGTAGTCGTCGATGATGCCGCGGATCTCGTGCATGCCGACCGCGTAGTCGAAGGAGTAGTGCAGCGCCGACGTGTACGAGCGGGCCCCGCAGCCGAGCCCGATCATGCCGTCCGTCTGGCAGGCGTAGTCGTCAGCGCCCTGGGGCGGGGCGTCGGCCCGGCGGAACATCCGCATCGACTGCTGGACATAGCCGCGTGCGAGGAGGTGGTCGCGTCCGGCCCGGTACAGGCGCAGCCGCTGCTCGTCCCATGCCGGGTCGGCTCCGGCGTCCCGCTGGTGGCGGCCGAGACCGGTCAACGGCCGTACGTAGAGCGGGTACAGGTACAGCTCCTCGGGCCGCCACGCCAGGGCCGCGTCCAGCGAGGCGCGCCAGGTCCGCTCGGTCTGGCCGTCGATGCCGTAGATCAGGTCGATGTTGAGGACGGGGACGCCGGCGTCCCGGATCCGGCCGAGCGCGGCCTCCACGTCGGCGCGCCGCTGCGGGCGTACGGCGGCCCTGGCCTCGGAGTCGACGAAGCTCTGGACGCCCAGGCTGAGGCGGGTCGCGCCGCGGTCCGCGAGGACGGTGAGCCGGTCCGCGGTGGCCGTGGCGGGCGAGGCCTCCACGGAGAGCGGGACCGCGCGCAGGTCGGCGCCCATGCGCCGCTCGGCGATGTCGCACAGGCGCTCCAGCTCGGCCGCGGTGAGGAAGGTCGGGGTGCCGCCGCCGAACGCCGCCGTGGCGAAACGCGGTGGTTCCGCGTCGCCCAGCGCCGCCCGGACGGCGTCCGCCTGCCGCTCCAGGGCGTCCAGATAGGCGCCGGTCAGACCGTCCGGGGCGCCGATGCGGGTGAAGAGGTTGCAGAACCCGCACCGGACCTCGCAGAACGGTATGTGCATGTAGAGCGAGAGCGCGCCGCGGTCCTCCGCCGCCCACAACTCCCGCAGCGCGGGCCGGTCTTGGAGGCGGCGGTACGCCGTCTTGTGCGGATAGGCGTACACGTAGTGCTGGTAGGGGCTGGTCTGCTGCGCGGTGGTCATCGGACGGCCTCCGCGCGGTCGAGGAAGAAGTGGGCGTACGGCACGGTCCACACGGACTCGTGGCCCAGGCGGTGGCCGGTGTAGCCGTCGTCGCCGTAGGCGGTGCCGTGGTCGGAGCAGACGATGACGAAGCACGGGCGCCGGGAACTCGCGGCGGCGAACAGCCGCCCGATGTGCCGGTCGACGTACTCCAGCGCGGCGGCGTGCGTCTCCCGGGTGTCACCCGCCTCGCGGGTCGCGCCGGGCAGGTGGAACCAGTTGGGCTGGTGCAGTGCCGACACGTTCACGAAGAGGAACAGGCGCTGTTCGGCGGGCAGTTGGCCCACCACCTGTTCCACGCGGGCGACCTGGTTCTCGAAGGAGTGCGGCGAGGTGACGCCGAACTCCTCATCCCAGTGCGCCTCTTGGAACAGGCCGGGCAGTACGGAGCCCAGCGGACCGCGCCGGTTGAAGAAGCCCACGCCCCCGACGCAGACGGTGCGGTAGCCGGCCGCCGCCAGTCCGGACACCAGGTCGGGGGTGTCGTAGACGAAGGTGCCCTCGGCGGTCGTCTCGCTGCCCGCGAAGCTCGCCGCGAACAGCCTTGGATGCGGGCCTGGTTGGGCCGGAGTGGGCAGGAACCCGGCGAAGATCGCCTGGTGCGAGGCGTACGTGAAACTGCCCGGAGCGTGTCGCATCTCCCAGTGTCCGCCGGGGAGTTGGCGGGCCAGGTGCGGGATGCGCCCCTCGGCCGCCAACTCGGCGGCCACGTCGTACCGCAGGGTGTCGAGGGTGACCAGCAGGATGTCGTGGTCCCCGACGACCGCGTTCATGTCGGGCTCAGGCATGGGCTGTTCCTGTTCTGTACGGGTGACGCGGGCCGCTCGTGGCCGGTGCGCGCAGGACGGCCGCCACCTGCGCGCCGTAGGTGTCCAGACCCTCCGCGCCGCTGCCGGGAAGTCCGGTGAGCCGGGGCAGCAGGTCGCCGAAGGCGTTGACCTCGCCGACGAAGGAGCGCCGCCAGTCCACCGCCGGCAGCAGGTCGACCCCCACGCACAGCGTGCGCGGGAAGCAGGACGCGGCGCGCTCGCACACGTCCAGCACGTCGGACCAGCGGGCGCCCGCGGCGGTGACGGCCCGCCGGACGCCGTCCAAGTCGCCGCGGCGGCCGCCCAGATGAAGGTTCGTCAGCGGCCCGCGACTGGTGCGCACCACCGCGTGGGTGGCCCGGCCGGCCACGACGACCACCCGGAGATCCGCGGCCCGGCCCGCCTGGGAGGCCTTCGGCACCCAGCGTTCGAGATGCAGCCCGTCCGGCGCCAGCGCGTCCACGACGCGGGCGACGTCCCGCTCGTCGTGATACCTGCGCACCCGCAGGGAGTTGTGCAGCGCGCCGTCCGGACCGGTCTCCACGGACGTGGTCGCCCTGATCCGACCCCCGCCCGCCGTCTCCACCGCGAGGACACCCGACGCCGACGACCCGTGCGCGGGCTTGACGAACAACCGGGGCATCCGGTGCTCGCGCATCAGCGCCCGTACGTCGTCCCAGCCCTGCACGCGCGCGCCGAGCGGACCCGACGTCGGGGAGTACGGGACGGGCACACCGGCCGCGTCCAGCACGGCGTGACACGTCCGCTTGTCGAACAGCACCGCCAGGTCGTCCGGGTCGGCGAGGGGGATACCGCCGCGCAGCGTGCGCAGCGCGGCGGTGAACCGCGCGTACCAGCGGGCCGAACCCTCCACCCGGGTCGGCTCCGTGGCGCCCCGCAGCAGCCGGTCGACCTCGGGGTTCTCACCGGGGGAGTCGACCCGGACGAACTCGTCGGCGGCGAAATCAGCGCCCCGCGCGCGCAGGACGTCGGCCCAGGCGACGACACGGGGTGCGGGCAGCCCGGCCGCGCGCACGGCGTCCTCGAAGAGGGACACCCTGCGGTTCTCGGGATTGCCGACCACCGCGAAACGGGGGCTGATGTCGGCGGCCGGTCCGGCCGCGGTGGACGCGGTCACTCCCCGACGGCGACGTAGCGCCAGACCGTGCCGTCGTCCTCCGTGTCCTCGTCGGCGTCGTCACGGTCCAGGTCGACCTCCACCCCCGCGGCCACCAGCGTCTGCCGAATCCGCTCCGCGACGTCCTCGCTGAGGTAGTTGTGGTGCAGGTCCAGCTTCTTGAGATGCGTCAGCGGCTGCCCGCTCAGCAGCGCGACCGCGCCCTCGTCGGTCAGCACGCCCATCGACAGGTCCAGTACCTCCAGGCGCTCCACCACCGGGGCGGCGGCGACCGCGGCGGCCACCGCGTCCTGCATCTCGCTGTTCCGCAGGGCCAGATGACGCAGGCGCGGCAGCCGGGCACCGGACAGGATCGGCTCCAGATCGGCGGCCTCGCTGTCGCCGCCGTAGTCCGGCGTACCGAGCCACAGGTCCAGGTGCTCCAGCGCGGGCAGGTCACTCGCGCCGATGCCGCGCACCACCTCGACGGGCAGGCCGCCCGTCTCGACCACCAGTCGGCGCAGCGCACCGTGCCGCAGCGCGGTGAACTCCAGGCCGCTGCCGCCGCGCACCCCGAACTCCTCAAGCGCCGGATAGGCGTTGAGCAGTGGGGTGACGTCGGTCTGGTGGATCCAGGAGATCTCGCACTCCTCCATCACCAGGTCGCCGAGGAACAGCGCGCGCAGTGCGGGGAAGGCGTCCCGGGCCGCCACGAGCGCCTCGACGATCGGCGTGGGCGCGCTGTCGTAGGCGTCCTCCCAGCCACCGATGATCAGGGCCCGGACCCGGGCCGTGTCGACGTCGGCACGGAAGCGGGCGAACGTGTCGGTCCACGCCTCGTCGGTGTCGTACACGTTGGCGCCGATGCGCCAGGCCACCGCCTCCGGCTCGGGCAGGCGGTCGGCCGGGGCGTCCGGCCCGGGAAAGGTGAACGACGGCAGTTGGTACAGCGCGTCGAGGTGCTCACCGATGGTCATGCGGCCGCTCCTGGGAAGAAGAGTGCGTGGTGTGTGATGCGCATTTCTACCAACCGGCACTGACAGTGCCCATCGGCGGGGCGTGGCCCGGGCGTTGTCAGTGGTGGCGCCTAACGTCGTGGTCATGAGGCCGGTGCGCGAAGCACCCGGCGGTGAGGGGACAGCCATGTACCGACAGGGAGACGTGCTGATCGTGCCCGTCGCGCAGGAAGCGGTGCCCGCCCACGCGGAACACGCCCCGCGCGAGCGGCGCGACGGACGCGGGCGGCTCGTGCTGGCGCTGGGGGAGGTGACCGGCCACGCCCACGCGGTCGTCGGGCCGGGGGAGTTGGTGCGCGAGCCGGGTCCCTACGGTCCGTTGCTGCTGCATCTGCCCCAGGGCGGGCGGGTGGTGCACGAGGAGCACGCGGCGATCGCGCTGCCCAAGGGGTGGTTCCGGGTCGTCAGACAGCGGGAGTACGTGCCCGGGTCGGTACGGATCGTGGCCGACTGAGGGACGGACCGGGGAAAGCGCCGGGCAGGGAGTGAAGGAGGGGCACATGGGCGGGACGGACGTGGGAGTGGACGGGACGATGGACCGGAAGTCGGGCGGGGCGGCGGGGAGTGCGACGGCGGTCGAGGAGCCAGGTGCCGACAGGCCCCAACTCGGCGATGGGGGAAGGCCGTTCGGGCCATCTCCCGACCTCGCGCAGTGGCGGTCGTGGGCGTCGGCGACCGGCCCCGCTGACCGGGCGGGCGCCGAGGAGGGCGTCCGGCGGGCCTACCGGCTGGCGGGACTCGCGGAACCGGAGCGTGTGGTCTGGGCGGGTTCACCGCGCGCGGCGGTCGCGCTCGTCCGGGAGCTGACGGACCGGGGCCCGAGCGTACGGGACGCGGTGCGCAGCGCGCCGTGGGCGGCCGCGAGGCGGCTGCTGCACACCGAGTTGGGGCCCGCCGGATGGTCGGCGCACTGGGCGGCGACCGGCGGACGGCTGTGGCCGTCGACCCAGGCCCTGGTGGACCGGATCCGTACCGGCGTGATCGAGGACCTGGCCGGGAGCGACACCGGCAAGGAGGCCGCGGAGATCCGGCTGCTCCTCCTGGACGCCGTCCTCGGGCAACACGACGCGCCGTGGCTCGCGGCGTTCCCCGCCGACGACGGCCCGATCGACGCGCTGTCCGCGGTGTGCCGCGGCGCCGGCTGGTGGTGGCCGTTCGCCCGGGTCGCGGTGGTGTCGGAGCGCCCCTCGGCCCTCCACCGCGACGAGGCCGGACGACTCGACCACGGGGACGGCCCGGCGCTCGCGTACCCGGACGGCTTCGCCCTGCACGCCTGGCGCGGCATGCCGGTCCCGGCCGCCTTCCTGGCCGAACTGCCCGCGCTGACCCCCGAACGCGTCCGCGCCGAGGAGAACGCCGAGCTGCGCCGCGTGATGCTGGAGTACTACGGCTACGACCGGTACCTCGCTGATTCGGGCGCCCGCCCCCTGCACCGGGACGAGACGGGCACACTGTGGCGGATCGACCTGGCCGACGACGAGCCCGTGGTCATGGTGGAGGTCCTCAACTCCACACCGGAGCCCGACGGCACCCACCGCACGTACTGGCTACGGGTCCCCCCGTCGACGCGCACGGCCAGAGAGGGAGTGGCCTGGACCTTCGGCCTGGACGCGACGGCGTACGCACCCGAGCGGGAGACCTGACAGTCCCGTACGCCCGGCGGCAGGACGTGCCTCGCCCCGCGGCCCGTGAACGTGGGGGGGAGCCGCGGGGCGAGGGGTGAGCGATGGTGCAGCCGGTGGGAGCCGGACGCCCGGGTGACTACGGAACGGACCTGACCGACCGGCTCAGCAGCCGAAGTTGATCAGGTTGAACGTGACGTAGTGGTCCGAGGTGTAGTAGTCCTCCTGGGTCTTCTTCCCGGTGACGATCCGGCGCGCTCCGCGCGTGGACGAGCCGGGAGTCTTGACCGTGTACTCGTGGTAGTAGCCGGAGGCCTGGCTGGGGAGGACGCCTTCCTGGTTGCGGAAGACGACGCCGTCCTGCGAGTACGGGAAGGGCCCGTTCGTCGCGATCAGGTCGAGCGTGTCGTACGCCTGCGAAGGCAGTTTGCTGTAGCAGATGCTGCCGACCGCGGCGGCTGCCGGGGTGGCGGTGGCGACGGTGCCGCCGATGAGGAGAGTGGACAGGACGGCGGCCGCTGCGCCGATGCCGGTGATCCGTGGGGGGAATCTCATGGCTTCATGATGACGCGCGTAGATAGTGGCATGTCAATGACAACCGCAGAGATTTTCCCGTCAAGTCCGATGAGTTTTCGGGAAGTTAACTTGGCGCGCGCCATCTCCACGCGGTCCCCGCACAGGCCGGGAACACCTCCGTGGGCCGCGGGGGCGAGGCATGTCCGCCGAAAGTCTGTGATGCCGCGACTTTGGTCGCCGATCCCCGTCGGGGTGGGGTGACCCGGCCCGGCCCTGCGTAGATTTGTCGACCGTGACCGATGACAGGACCGCGCAGGTACCGTCGGCGTTCGCGGGGCGCCGCTGGCTGCTGCCGTCCGCCGTGGCGGACGAACTCGACCCCGACGTCGAACGGCCCGGACGGCCCCGCCGTACCGCACGCGACTGGGTCGTCGACACCTCCTGCTTCCTGCTGGCCGTGATCATCGCGCTGATCGCCGCGCAGAGCCTCAGGGACGACACCGGGACCTCGCACGCCCTGGCCGTCGTGGACCAGCTGATCGGAGTCCTCGCCTGCTTCACCGTGTGGCTGCGCCGCCGCTGGCCGGTCGGGCTGGCGATCGCCATGATCCCCGTCGGCATCGTCTCCACCACGGCGGGCGGCGCCGGTCTGGTCGCCCTCTTCACCCTCGCCGTGCACCGCCCCTTCCGGTACGTGGCCTGGATCGGCGGCGTCCAACTCGCCCTCACCCCCGTCTTCTTCTGGCTGCGCCCCGACCCCGACCTGCCGTACGCCGGAGCGGTCGCGTTCACCGAACTGTTGACCCTCACCGTCATCGGCTGGGGCATGTTCGTCCGCTCCAAGCGGCAGCTCATGCTCAGCCTGCGCGACCGCGCCCGGCGCGCCGAGACCGAGGCGGAACTCCGCGCCGAGCAGGCCCAGCGGCTCGCCCGGGAGGCCATCGCCCGCGAGATGCACGACGTGCTCGCCCACCGGCTGACCCTGCTCAGCGTGCACGCCGGGGCGCTGGAGTTCCGGCCGGACGCGCCCCGCGAGGAGGTCGCACGGGCGGCCGGCGTCATCCGGGAGAGCGCCCACGAGGCGCTCCAGGACCTGCGCGAGATCATCGGCGTCCTGCGCGCGGGCGAACCCGACGACACCGGCCGCCCGCAGCCCACGCTCGGCGCCCTGGACGCACTGGTCGCCGAGTCCCGCGAGGCCGGCATGAAGGTCACCCTCGACAACCGGGTCACCGACCCCGCCGCGGTCCCCGCCTCGATCGGCCGCACCGCCTACCGCATCGCCCAGGAGGCCCTCACCAACGCCCGCAAACACGCCCCCGGCACCGAGGTCGCGGTGACGGTCCTCGGCCGGACCGGTCACGGCCTGGAGATCGTCGTGACCAACCCGCCCCCGGAGGGAGAGGTCCCGCACGTCCCCGGCTCCGGGCAGGGCCTGATCGGCCTGACCGAGCGGGCGACGCTGGCGGGCGGACGGCTGGAGCACGGCCCGCTGGAGGGCGGGGGCTTCCGGGTGGACGCCTGGCTGCCCTGGGGGTGACCCGGCGCTCGCTCGCGGGGCCGTGGTTACGTAGCCCCATGACCGCGATCAGAGTGCTCCTCGTCGACGACGATCCGCTGGTGCGGGCCGGACTGTCCCTCATGCTGGGCGGCGCCGCCGACATCGAGATCGTCGGCGAGGCCGCCGACGGCGGCGAGGTCCAGGAACTCGTCGACCGCGTCCACCCCGACGTCGTCCTCATGGACATCCGCATGCCCTCGGTCGACGGACTGACCGCCACGGAACGGCTGCGCTCCCGCGGCGACGCGCCGCAGATCGTCGTCCTCACCACCTTCCACGCCGACGAACAGGTGTTGCGGGCCCTGCGCGCGGGAGCCGCCGGTTTCGTCCTCAAGGACACCCCGCCCGCCGAGATCCTCGATGCGGTGCGCCGGGTCGCGGCCGGCGATCCCGTCCTGTCGCCCGCGGTCACCCGCCAGCTGATGGCACACGCGGCCGGTACGGCCACCGGTACCGACACCCGTCGTGCACGCGCGCGTGCCCGACTCGCGGTCCTGGGAGACCGCGAACGCGAGGTCGCCGTCTCCGTCGGGCAGGGCCTCGCCAACGCCGAGATCGCCACCGGCCTCTACATGAGCGTCGCCACCGTCAAGACCCACGTCTCCCGCATCCTGGCCAAGCTCGACCTCAACAACCGTGTGCAGATCGCCCTGTTGGCGTACGACGCGGGCCTCCTCGAAGAGGACGGCGACGCCGGGCACTAGCCTCTGCCGCCGCGCGTTCCCACGGCATTGGGAGATCTCCGGGGATCGTCCGGGTAGAACGGCCGCACCGGAACGTCGTAGCAGCCGTAGCAGCCGTAGCAGCCGTAGCAGCGGTCGAAGGCGCGATGAATCGCGATGAAAGCCGTAGATGAGAGCCGTAGTGGAAGCCCCAGGAGGCCCGTTCTCGTGACCGCACTCGTGGAGTTCGACCTGGCCATGGCCAGGAAGGCGCTGGAGAGCCAGCCCTTCAGCAGGCTGATCGGCGCGCGGCTGAGTGCCTTCGGGGACGGCGGTGCCACGTTGGAGATCGACATCAGGGAGGACCTCCACCAGCAGAACGGCTTCGTGCACGGCGGAGTCCTCGCCTACGCCGCCGACAACGCGCTCACCTTCGCCGGCGGCACCGTACTCGGCCCCGCGATCCTCACCGGCGGCCTCACCATCCAGTACGTCCGCCCGGCCACCGGCACCACCCTGCGCGCCCGGGCCGAGGTCGTGCAGGCCGGCCGCCGCCAGGCCGTGGTCCGCTGCGACGTCCTCACGGTCGCCGACGACGGCACGGAGTCCCTCTGCGCGGTCGCCCAGGGCACGGTGCTCGCGGTCCGCACGGCCTGAGGGGGGCGTCCTACTGCCCCGAGGAGAAGGAGGCGGCCACGTACAGTGTCCGGACCGACCAGTGACGGCCGCGCGAACTGCGTTGCCCCCACTACGACTTCGGGGCCGCCACGGACGCGGCGACCCCTGCGATACGGCTGCTCAACTGAGGGCGTAGCCGCCCGCGATCTCACCGAGCCTGACCGGTCTTCGCTCGCGCCGGGACACCTCGCACGCCTCGGCGATCCGCAGCGCCTGGAGGGCCTCGCGGCCGTCGCACGGATTGGTCCGCTGGCCGACCACGACCTCGACGAAGGCGATCAGCTCGGCCTCGTAGGCGGGCCCGAAGCGCTCCAGGAAGCCGGTCCACGGCTTGGTCGCGGCCGGTGGCCCGGACGGTTCGGTGGACGCGATCGGGGTGCGGTCGTCCAGGCCGACCACGATCTGGTCCAGTTCCCCGGCCAGCTCCATGCGGACGTCGTAGCCCGCCCCGTTCAGCCGGGTGGCCGTCACCGTGGCCAGGGTGCCGTCGTCCAGCGTGAGGACGGCGGCGGCCGTGTCGATGTCACCGGCCTCGCGGAACATCGCGGGCCCGGCGTCCGACCCGGCCGCGAACACGTCGACCACCTCGCGTCCGGTCACCCAGCGCAGCATGTCGAAGTCGTGGATGAGGGTGTCCCGGTACAGCCCGCCGGAGATCGGCAGATAGGCGGCCGGGGGCGGGGCCTGGTCGGAGGTCATCGCCCGCACGGTGTGCAGCCGTCCCAGCCGCCCCGAGCGCACCGCCTCCCGGGCACCCGTGTAGCCCTTGTCGAACCGGCGCTGGAACCCCATCTGAAGGATCGTTCCCGCCGTCTCGACCTCGGCGATCGCCGCCAACGAACCGGGCAGATCAAGGGCTATGGGCTTCTCGCAGAACACCGGGAGCCCGGAGCGTGCCGCCCTGCCGATTAATTCGGCGTGCGCCGATGTCGCCGTAGTGATCACCACGGCGTCCACGCCCCACTTGAAGATCTCCTCCGTACTCGGTGCCGCCGTTTCCCCCAGCCGGTTCGCCAGCTCCTGGGCCCGTACCGGGTCCACGTCGGTGAGGATCAGCGAACCGACCTCACGATGACGGCTGAGCGTCCTGGCATGGATGGTCCCGATGCGGCCCGTACCGATGACTCCGATGCGCATGGGAACAAACTGAGGGCCGACCAGGCACGCTGTCAATGCGTATGTCCGGACAATCGAACTACATCACTTCCCGTCAACCATTCACAGAGCTACGCTCGGCCCGTGCCGAAACCAGATGTGGACCCGACAGTGCCGCTCGAACTCAGCGTGGACCGGAGCAGCCCGGTGCCGCTGTACTTCCAGCTGTCCCAACAGCTGGAGGCCGCGATCGAGCACGGCTCGCTGACCCCGGGCAGCCTGCTGGGCAACGAGATCGAACTCGCCGCCCGGCTAGGCCTGTCCCGGCCCACGGTCCGCCAGGCCATCCAGTCCCTGGTCGACAAGGGCCTCCTGGTCCGCCGCCGGGGCGTCGGCACCCAGGTCGTACACAGCCAGGTCAAGCGGCCGCTCGAACTGAGCAGCCTCTTCGACGACCTGGAGGCGGCCGGACAGCGCCCCGCCACGAAGGTCCTCGTGAACACCGTCGTCCCGGCGTCCGCCGAGGTGGCGGCGGCACTCGGCGTGGCCGAGGACAGCGACGTACACCGCATCGACCGGTTGCGCCTCGCGCACGGCGAGCCGATGGCGTACCTCTCCAACCACCTCCCGCTCGGCCTGCTCGCCCTGGACACCGCACAGCTGGAGGCCACCGGCCTGTACCGGATGATGCGCACCGCCGGAATCACCCTGCACAGCGCCCGCCAGTCCATCGGTGCCCGCGGCGCGACGGCCGAGGAGGCCGAGCGCCTGGCCGAGACCGAGGGCGCCCCGCTCCTCACGATGCAGCGCACGACGTTCGACGACACGGGCAGAGCGGTCGAATTCGGCAGCCATACGTATCGGCCGACGCGTTATTCGTTCGAGTTCCAGCTGCTGGTACGTCCCTGAGTGCACCCGTTTCGCCCGCGATATTCGTCATAATGTCCGGACAATGCGAATTGGCTGAAGCTCGCTGCGACGCCCCTTCTTCAGGGGCGCGGGGCTGTGTCCATTTGCGGCTCCGCCGCGGGGCGCGACCAGCCACGACGCAGCCGCACTCCGCAACGATCCGCACCCCCTTCCCGCCCCCGCACAGCACCTAGTGTCACGGTGAGGCAGAATCGGGCCTTGATGAGCACCTACGGCAATTTCAGCGCCCCCATAGGCTCCCGCCGCGCCCCGGCGCTCCGAACTGTCGGCACGCGCGAGCGCAGGTCGCACCTGACGGCCCCCCGCGTGCCCACTGTCGGCATCGACATCGGCGGCACCAAGGTCATGGCGGGCGTCGTGGACGCCGACGGCAACATCCTGGAGAAGCTCCGCACGGAGACCCCGGACAAGTCCAAGAGCCCCAAGGTCGTCGAGGACACCATCGTCGAACTGGTCCTGGACCTGTCCGACCGGCACGACGTGCACGCGGTCGGCATCGGCGCGGCCGGCTGGGTCGACGCCGAGCGCAACCGGGTCCTGTTCGCGCCCCACCTGTCCTGGCGGAACGAGCCCCTCAGGGACCGCATCACGAGCAGGCTCTCCGTCCCCGTGCTGGTGGACAACGACGCCAACACCGCCGCCTGGGCCGAGTGGCGCTTCGGCGCCGGCCGCGGCGAGGACCACCTCGTCATGATCACGCTCGGCACCGGAATCGGCGGCGCGATCCTGGAGGACGGCCAGGTCAAGCGCGGCAAGTGGGGCGTCGCCGGCGAGTTCGGCCATATGCAGGTCGTGCCCGGCGGCCACCGCTGCGCGTGCGGCAACCGCGGCTGCTGGGAGCAGTACAGCTCCGGCAACGCGCTGGTCAGGGAGGCGCGGGAGCTGGCCGCGGCGGACTCCCCGGTGGCCTACGGGATCATCGAGCACGTCAAGGGGAACATCGGCGAGATCACCGGGCCGATGATCACGGAACTCGCCCGCGAGGGCGACGCGATGTGCATCGAACTGCTCCAGGACATCGGCCAGTGGCTCGGTGTCGGCATCGCCAACCTCGCCGCCGCCCTCGACCCCTCCTGCTTCGTGATCGGCGGCGGTGTCTCGGCCGCCGACGACCTGCTGATCGGCCCCGCGCGGGACGCGTTCAAGCGGCAGCTCACCGGCCGCGGTTACCGCCCCGAGGCCCGCATAGTGCGCGCCCAGCTCGGCCCCGAGGCCGGCATGGTCGGCGCCGCCGACCTCGCCCGCCTGGTCGCCCGCCGCTTCCGCCGCGCCAAGCGCCGCCGTGTCGAGCGGTACGAGCGCTACGAACGGTTCGCCGAGTCCCGGCGCGGCACCCAGGACACGGCATGATCGCATCGCTGCCCCGCCAGACGACCCCCCGGGACGAGCCGCCCCGACCACCCGAGGACCCCCGCCACAAGGCCCGCCGCCGAGCGCTCACCCTGCTCATCATCGTGCTGCTCATCGGCGTACCGGCCGTCTATCTGGCGATCTCCGCGAACCAGAGCCGCAACAGCGGCAAGGACAAGGAGGCCAAGTACTCGGCGACCGGTCTCACCGTGGGCTGGCCCTCGAAGGTCCAGCGCCGCCTCTACCAGGTGCCGATCCCGCACCCGGCGGAGGAAGTCGCCTTCTACGAGACCAACAACTGGAAGACCAGCCGCCTCTACGTCCAGTTCCAGACCTCCGAAGCCGGCCTCGACACCTTCCTCGCCGGCATAGGAGTTGACCGGGACACGCTGAAGAAGAACGACATCACCATCAGCGACCGCGACCAGAAGATCACCGGCTGGAAGTTCACCCGCCCCGGCCCCTGGTGGGGCGTCGTCAACAAGCAGAAGGACCCGGCACCCACCCAGGACATCGTGGTGAACCTGTCCGATCCGGCCCTCCCCATGGTCTACGTCGTCTCCCGCACGGTTCCCTAACGGGGCGGCCCCGGCCGGTCGCCGGGGCCGATTGTCAGACCCCGCCCGTAGAGTCGAAGACAGCTGACACGACTGACGGGCGGGAGGTGACAGGACGTATGACGGACACGGCACTCATGGAGCAGATCTCCGTACGACTGGCCGCGGTCTTCCTGCCGTCTCCCGTCGTCCCGCGCGAGGGCCGCGTCGCCTTCTGGGACCCCGACGGCGAGCGCGCCCTCCCCGAGGCCGAAGAGGGCGTGGAACAGACCGAGTTGACGGTCGTACGACGACAGGGCGCCGCGGTCCGCCGCAGGTCCGCCCCCGCGCTGACCCTGCCGATCGAAGCGGCCCTGCCCCTCCTGGTGCGCGCCCGCCGCGACCCCGCCGCCCACCCCGCCACGGCCTGCTGGGGCGCCGCCGCCCTGCACGCGCTCCGGCTCGCCGCCCGCGGCCGACTGCTCCCCGGACTCACCGCGACCGGCCACGACGCCTGGCGGGCGGGCCCCCTGGAGCCCGAGGACATCGCACACGTCCGCGCGGTCGCGGCGGCCCTTCCGTACGAGGGCCACGCCGTCCCGCTGCCCGGCCCGGGCCCGCTCCGGCTGCCCGAGCCGGAAGCCCTGATGCGGTCCTTCCTGGACGCCGTCGCGGACACCCTGCCCCGCACCCCGGCCGCGCCGTACACCTCCGGGCTGCCCTTCGCGGCCCGCAAGCCGCAGCGCCTGCGCGACGCCCAGGACTGGGCCGCCGAGGTCGCCGCCGGCATGGACGCGGGCGTACGGATCTCGCTCCGCCTGGACCTCTCGGCCTACGACCTGTTCGACGACGGCGGCCGGGTGCGCAGCGCGGGCGCGGCGATCGTCCAGGTGCACAGCCTCGCCGACCCCACCCTCGTGGTCGACGCGGCGGCCCTGTGGGCGGGCACGGCGGACAGCGCCTTCGGCCCCCGCGCGCGCGTGGACGCCGCGTTGGCCGTACGCCGGGCGGCCCGCGTCTGGCCTCCGCTGGACCGCCTCACCGAGCAGGACGTGCCCGACGTACTCGCCCTCTCCGAGGAGGAGTTGGGCGACCTGCTGGGCATGGCGGCCACCCGGCTCGCGGCGGCCGGGGTCGCCGTCCACTGGCCCCGGGACCTGGCACAGGACCTCACGGTGTCCGCAGTGGTCCGCTCGGCACCGGGCTCGGCGACCGACGGCACCGGCTTCTTCGAGAGCGAGGAACTCCTCCAGTTCCGCTGGCAGTTGGCGCTCGGCGGCGACCCGCTCACCGAGGCCGAGATGGACACCTTGGCCGAGGCCCACCGCCCGGTCGTACGACTGCGGGACCAGTGGGTGCTGGTCGACCCGGCCCTCGTCCGCAAGGCCCGCAAACGCGAGCTGGGCCTGCTCGACCCGGTCGACGCGCTGTCCGTCGCGCTCACGGGCACGGCGGAGGTCGACGGCGAACAGGTGGAAGCCGTCCCGGTCGGCGCCCTGGCCACGCTCCGCGACCGACTGACGGCGGGCATCCAGCCCGCTGAGCCCCCGCCCGCCCTTCAGGCCACCCTCCGGGACTACCAACTCCGGGGCCTGGCCTGGCTCGACCTGATGACCTCCCTCGGTCTCGGCGGCTGCCTCGCCGACGACATGGGCCTCGGCAAGACCATCACCCTCATCGCCCTCCACCTGCGCCGCGCACACCGCGACCCCACCCTCGTGATCTGCCCCGCCTCGCTCCTCGGCAACTGGCAGCGGGAGATCACCCGCTTCGCCCCCGGAGTCCCCGTCCGCCGCTTCCACGGCGCGGACCGCACCCTGGAGGACCTGACCGGCGGCTTCGTCCTCACCACGTACGGCACGATGCGCTCGGCGGCGGCGACCCTCGCCCAACAGCCCTGGGGCATGGTCGTCGCGGACGAGGCACAGCACGTCAAGAACCCGTACTCGGCGACCGCGAAGGCACTGCGCACAATCCCGTCCCCCGCGCGCGTGGCCCTCACCGGCACCCCGGTCGAGAACAACCTCTCCGAACTCTGGGCCCTGCTGGACTGGACGACCCCCGGACTCCTCGGTCCCCTGAAGTCCTTCCGCGCCCGGCACGCGCGCGCGGTGGAGAACGGCGAGGACGAGGAGGCGGTGACCCGACTCGCCCGCCTGGTCCGCCCGTTCCTCCTCCGCCGCAAGAAGTCCGACCCCGGCATCGTCCCCGAACTGCCGCCCAAGACGGAGACCGACCACCCGGTCCCGCTCACCCGCGAACAGGCCTCGCTCTACGAGGCGGTGGTGCGCGAATCGATGCTGGCGATCGAGACGACGGAGGGCATCGCACGCCGAGGCCTGGTCCTCAAGCTCCTCACCTCCCTCAAACAGATCTGCGACCACCCCGCGCTGTACCTGAAGGAGGACCACACCGCGGCCCAGGCCACCGGGGACCGCCTCGCCGCCCGCTCCGGCAAACTCGCCCTGCTGGACGAGCTGTTGGACACGCTGCTGTCCGAGGACGGCTCCGCGATCGTCTTCACCCAGTACGTCGGCATGGCCCGCCTGATCACCTCCCACCTGGCCGCCCGCGCGGTCCCGGTCGACCTCCTCCACGGCGGCACACCGGTACCGGAGCGGGAGCGCATGGTGGACCGCTTCCAGGCCGGCGCGACCCCGGTCCTGATCCTGTCCCTGAAGGCCGCGGGCACCGGCCTGAACCTCACCCGCGCGGGCCACGTCGTCCACTTCGACCGCTGGTGGAACCCGGCCGTCGAGGAACAGGCCACGGACCGCGCGTACCGCATCGGCCAGACCCAGCCGGTCCAGGTCCACCGCCTCATCACCGAGGGCACGGTCGAGGACCGCATCGCCGAAATGCTCGAATCCAAACGGGCGTTGGCCGACGCGATCCTCGGCTCCGGAGAGTCGTCCCTGACCGAGCTGACGGACCGGGAGTTGTCGGACCTGGTGCGGTTGCGGAGGGAGTCATGACGGGAGCGGAGGGGGTTGCACAGGGTGCGGGCGAAGCGGAGCACGACGTAGAACTCGCGGTGGGAGAAGGCGAGTCGGGGCGGACGCGGTCCGCGCCGGGCGAGCGCGAAGAGCCCGAGCAGTCGGCCGCGCGCCCCGCCGACCTGGCACGACAAGCGCTGCGCGCCGCGCGTGAGCGTCGGGAGCGGGCGCCGGAGAAGCCCGCAGGGCATGCGGCGGCCCCTGGGGACCCGGTGGTCAACACGCCTGTGCCGACCGGTTCTGAGGGGCCGGTGTCCCACGAGCCCCGACCGACCGGTGCGGGGAGGCCCGTGTCCCACGCGCCTGTGGCGTCTGGTTCCGAGGTGTCGGTGTCGCGTGCGCCTGTGGCGTCTGGTTCCGAGGTGTCGGTGTCCGGTGGGCCTGTGTCGGCCGGTCCCGGGGAGTCGGTGTCCGACGAGCCTGGGCCGATCGATCCCGAGGCGTTGGCGTCACCCGCTCCCGTGGTGACCGGCGCCGAGGACATGACGCTCACCGCACCTCCTGCCGCCCATCCCTCACCGCCCGCCCCGCGCCCCGGTGACGCCGCCCGTGCCGCGCTGCGCGCCGCCCTGCCGGTCCGACGCGAGGCAACCGCAGCGGCAGCCCCCGAGGGCGCCCGCACCGAACCGGAGGCTCCCGACCCCGTAGAGCGGCCAGGTGACCACTCGGCACCCCTCCCGCCCGCTCCCGCCCCCGGCGACAGCGCCTCGGACGAGCCGTCCCCCCGTCCCGCCGACCTCGCCCGCGAGGCACTGAGAGCTGCCCGGCGGGAGAGTCAGCAGGCCCGGACCGACGTGGGGAACAAGGGAGTTGAGCCCGTGCCCCGACCACCCCGCCGGACCGCCACCCCCTCCGGCACTTCACGAACCCGCTCCCACGTGCCCGGCGGTGTCGAGGCCAACCGGGCACGCGCCGTACGGGACATGCTCGCCGACGCCTTCCGGATGCCTGAGGGCGACGACCCCACCCCGGCGCCTCCCGCCGACAACACCCCTGAAAACCAATCGAGTTGGAACGAACGGACACAGGACCGCACCGAGCTCCGAGCCACGGCCGCGCCCCCCGGCCCCATCCCCGCAGCCCTCACCTCCATGGCCTCCCCCACCCGCGACGGCGACCTCCGCCGTACCTTCCCCGCGTTCCCGCCGAAGCCGTCGAAGGACACGCACTTCGCCGAGACCTGGTGGGGCAATGCCTGGGTCACCGCGTTGGAGGAAGGCGCGCTGGACGCCAAGCGGCTTGTGCGCGGGCGCGGTTACGCCGAGAAGGGCCACGTCGACGCGATCACCGTGACGCCGGGGCTGGTGCTGGCGTATGTGCAGGGCAGCCGCCCGCGCCCGTACCGCGTGCAGGTGCGCCTGCGGACGCTCGACGACGCCGACTGGGACCGGTTCCTGGACGCCGCCGCCGACCGGCCCGGACACATCGCCGCACTGCTCGACAAGGAGATGCCCAAGTCCCTTGCCGAGTGCGGAGTTCCGCTGCTGCCTGGGCCCGGCGACCTCGACCCGCATTGCAGTTGCCCAGACGTCGGGCACCCCTGCAAGCACGCCGCCGCCCTCTGCTACCAGACCGCGCGACTCCTCGACGCCGACCCCTTCGTGCTGCTTCTGCTGCGCGGCCGGGGCGAACGCCCGCTGCTCGACGCGCTGTCCCGCCGCAACGCGACCAGGGCCGCCCGCGCCGCCCAGGACCAGGAACCGGCCCCCCTCCCCGGAGTCCGGGCCACCGAAGCCCTCGCGACGGAACGCCGACTCCTGCCGCTCCCACCCCCGTTGCCCACCCCTCCGCACCCCGAGCAGCCTCCCGTGTACCCGGCGGCGCCCGGCGGCCCGGACCCTTTCGCCCTCGACCAGTTGGCGACCGACGCCGCCGCCCGCGCTCACGCGCTGCTCAGCACCGGCCGGGATCCGGTAGGGGAGTTGAGCCTGTGGCAGGACGCGGTACGGCTCGCCGCCGCCCGCCCGGGTTCGGGGCTGACCGCCACCACCCGCTCCCTCTACGCCTCCCTCGCCAAGGCCACCGGACGGACCCCGGGCGAGCTGGCACGGGCGGTCGCCGCCTGGCGGCAGGGCGGCATCGAGGGGCTCGCGGTGCTCGAAGAGCCCTGGGACCCGCCGGCCGGCCGCTTCGACCGGGCCCGCCCGCTGCTCCTCGCCGCCGACCTCCCGGCCTTCCGCCCCTGGCACAACCACCTCACCCACCCGCACGGCCATGTCCAACTCCGCCTGGGCCGCGACGGCTTGTGGTACGCCTACGAATCGGAACCCGGCCACGACGACTGGTGGCCCAGAGGCACTCCGGACCTGGACCCGGTCGGCGCACTCACGGGCCTGGGCGCCCCCGGCGAAATCTGAGCCGTAACTCTGAGCGGCAACTCACTCACCACCGGCTCACCCACCACCCCCGCCCCGCGCGAATTCCGGTGAAGCCGATGTGAGAGTTCCCCACCCAAGTGTGGGAGCCGGGTGCGGAGACCGAGGGCCCCACAGCCGGGCCGTAAGAAACGGCGGTTACGTTGGAGCGGTGAGCGACATGAACAACAGCCCCGCCCTCCAGTACCGCTTCGACGGCCCCGAAGACGCCCCTGTTCTCATCCTGGGCCCCTCGCTCGGGACCACGTGGCACATGTTTGATCGCCAGGTGCCCGAGCTGTCGAAGCAGTGGCGGGTCTTCCGGTTCGATCTGCCGGGCCACGGCGGCTCGCCCGCGTATCCGGCAGGCTCGGTCTCCGACCTGGCCGACCGGCTGCTCGCCACGCTCGACGCGCTCGGCGTGCAGCGCTTCGGCTACGCGGGCTGCGCACTCGGCGGCGCGGTCGGTCTCGAACTGGTCCTGCGCCACCCCGAGCGGGTGGCCTCGCTGGCGCTGATCGCGACCTCGCCGCGCTTCGAAACGGCGGACGAGTTCCGCCAGCGCGGGGTGATCGTGCGCACCAACGGGCTCGACCCCATCGCCCGTACCTCGCCCGAGCGCTGGTTCACCGGCGGTTTCGCCGCCGCGCAGCCCGCGATCACCGAGTGGGCCGTGCAGATGGTGCGCACCACCGACCCCGGCTGCTACATCTCCGCGTGCGAGGCGCTGGCCGCGTTCGACGTACGGTCCGAACTCGCCCGGATCGGCGTGCCGACCCTCGTCCTCGTCGGCTCGGACGACCAGGTCACCGGCCCCGCCGAGGCCCGCACCCTGGTCGCCGGCATCCCGGACGCGCGCCTCGCGGTCGTACCCGGCGCCTCGCACCTGGTCCCGGTCGAGCAGCCCGCCGCCGTCACCGACCTCCTGGTCCGGCACTTCTCCACCGCCTGGCAGCCGCCCTACGACCAGTCCACCGGGCAGGTCGCCGTCGTGGCGCCCCCGGTCAGGCCGGTCCTCGCCGCGCCGCAGCAGATCGTGCCCATCGCCGAGATCGCGCCGCCACCCCCGGCCCCGCCGCAGGTCATGGGCCGTCCGGATCCCTACGACGCCGGGATCAAGGTCCGCCGGGAGGTGCTCGGCGACGCGCATGTGGACCGGGCGCTGGCGCAGGCGGACGAGTTCTCCGGGGACTTCCAGGAGTTCATCACGCGATACGCGTGGGGCGAGATCTGGGACCGGCCCGGCCTCGACCGGCGCTCCCGCAGCTGTGTCACCCTCACCGCGCTGGTCGCGGGCGGTCACCTGGAGGAACTGGCCTTCCACACCCGGGCCGCACTGCGCAACGGCCTCACCCCGGTCGAGATCAAGGAGGTGCTGTTGCAGGCGGCCGTGTACTGCGGGGTGCCCGCGGCGAACAGCGCCTTCAAGGTCGCCCAGCAGGTCATCCGGGAGGAGACGACCCCCACGGAGTGATCTTCAGCCCGGTACCGAAAGCACCAGTCTCGGCCGCCCGCCCGGAGCCGGGCAGCGGCAGGATGGACCCATGACGCTCACGACGCTCACGACGCTCACCAAGAAGTCGCACGCCTGCATCCGCCTGGAGAAGGACGGCCGGACCCTCGTCATCGACCCGGGCACCTTCACCGAGGAGGACGCCACCAACGGCGTCGACGCGATCCTCGTCACGCACGAGCACTTGGACCACTTCAACGAGGACCGGCTGCGGGCGGGCCTGGACGCCAACCCGGCCGCCGAGATCTGGACCCTGAAGTCGGTCGCGGACCAGCTCTCCGCCGCCTTCCCGGGCCGCGTCCACACCGTCGGCCACGGCGACACCTTCACGGCGGCGGGCTTCGACGTCCAGGTGCACGGCGAACTGCACGCCGTGATCCACCCCGACATCCCGCGCATCACCAACGTCGGCTTCCTCGTCGACGCCGGCCGCGTCTTCCACCCCGGCGACGCCCTCACCGTCCCCGACCACCCCGTCGAGACCCTGATGCTCCCGGTCATGGCCCCCTGGAGCAAGATCTCCGAGGTCATCGACTACGTCCGCGAGGTCAAGCCGCAGCGCGCCTACGACATCCACGACGCCCTGCTCACGGACCTCGCCCGCCCGATCTACGACCACCAGATCGGCGCGCTCGGCGGCGCGGAGCACCTGCGGCTGGCGCCGGGGGACAGCGCGTCGGTCTGAGTGTCAGTGCCGCCCGGTAGGTTGTGAGGCATGCGCATCGCGACCTGGAACGTGAACTCGATCACCGCCCGTCTGCCGAGGCTCCTGGCCTGGCTGGAGAGCAGCGGCACCGACGTGCTGTGCCTCCAGGAGGCCAAGCTCGCCGAGGCACAGTTCCCGTTCGACGAGCTGCGCGCGGCGGGCTACGAGGCGGCGGTGAACGCGACCGGCCGGTGGAACGGCGTGGCGGTGCTCTCCCGCGTGGGACTCGACGACGTGGTCAAGGGCCTCCCCGGGGACCCCGGTTACGACGGCGTCCAGGAGCCCCGCGCCGTCGCGGCGACCTGCGGCCCGGTCCGCGTCTGGTCGGTGTACGTGCCGAACGGCCGCGAGGTGGACCACCCCCACTACGCGTACAAGCTCCAGTGGTTCGAGGCCCTCAGAGCGGCCGTCGCCGACGACGCCCAGGGCAGCCGCCCGTTCGCGGTCCTGGGCGACTACAACGTGGCACCGACCGACGACGACGTCTTCGACGTGTCCGCCTTCGAGGGCCTCACCCACGTCACCCCGGCCGAGCGCGCCGCCCTCACCGCCCTGCGCGACGCGGGCCTCTCGGACGTGGTCCCGCGCCCCCTCAAGTACGACCACCCGTACACGTACTGGGACTACCGCCAGCTCGCCTTCCCGAAGAACAGGGGCATGCGTATCGACCTGGTCTACGGCAACGAGCCGTTCGCGAAGGCCGTCACCGACTCCTACGTCGACCGCGAGGAGCGCAAGGGCAAGGGCGCCTCCGACCACGCGCCGGTCGTCGTCGACCTGGACGTCTGACCGAACCGAACCAGGCCGAACCGAACCGGACCGGACCGCCCCCGCGCGCCCCCGCCCGCTCAGCCCAGCGAGGTGAACCACCGCACGACGGCCCCCGTCGCCGCCTGCTGGGAGCCCAGATGGCGGGAGCCGCCGTAGTCCGGAGTGCCGAGGTCGACGAGCGGTACGTCGACGCCCCGGGCCCGGAACGACGCCTGGCAGTGCTCGCTGTTGCCGTTCACGGCCTGCTCGTCGCCCTCGGCGTAGTAGAGCCGCATGGGCATCTTCGGTGTCCAGCCCGTGCACACCCCGTCGGTGATCCGCAGCGCGGCGGCCAGCCCGCCCGTCGGATGCGTGATCAGCGCCCGCCCGTGCCGGGTGAGGAGTGCGTCGATAGTGTTCGGCGTCTTCGCCATGACCTCCTGCCCGGTGTGCGTGCCGTCCAGCAGGCGCTCGATCGTGCGGGAGTACGGCGCCCGGAAGACCTCGCCCGGGCTGTCGTAGAGGTGATGGAGCCGGTTGAAGGAGACCAGGGCGAGCGCGGTGTAGATCACGCCGTCCTTCGGGTCCGCCCGCCCGTCCAGCAGGGACGGGAACGCCACGTCCCGGAAGGCGTACGCGCCGCTCACCGGTGCCACCGCCGCGACCCGGAAGCGGGGATCGGCCCCCTCCTGAAGGGCCCGGGTCAGCCCGAGCGCGGCCGACGCCCCCTGGGAGAAGCCGGTGGCCAGCACCTCGTGCCCCAACTGCCGCCCCACCGTGGGCGCGTAGGAGGCCGCGGCCCGCAGCAGGTCCAGCGCGGCCGTCGTCTCGGACGGCACGTCCATCCACGCCTGTCGACCCGGGCCGAGGCCGAGCCCGAGGTAGTCCGGGAGTACGACGGCGAAGCCCGCCGACGCGTAGGTGAGGGCGGGAGCCTGGCCCCACACCTCCGTGGACACCGAGGCGACATCGCCCTTGAAGAGTTCGGTGCCGTGCGTGAACGACACCGTCCGCAGTCGCCGCTCACCACCGCGCGGGAACGCCAGCAGCCCGCTCGCGGTGCTCGGCCGGCCCTTGGCGTCCACCGTGCGGTAGACCACGCGGTACGTGTCCACGCCGTAGCGGACGCTCCCCGTGTCCCAGTCCGGGCCGTCCTCGTCGCTCCTCAACTCGGCGGTCACCTGCCGCGCGGACAGCGTCCGCAGATGCGTCACCGACACCACCCGTCCGCGCCCCGCATCGTGCACGGCCTGCGCCGACGCGGCCGGAACCGCCCCCGCCCCCACGGCACCCGCGGACACCGAACCGCTCACCACCAGGGCCGCGGCAACCGACGACATCACGATCATCCTGCCTGTCCGATTCATACTGCGACCGTACGAACGGGACATCGCACCCACCATCCGGCCAACCCGCGCCCGGGAGAGGGGCTTTCCCCCGCCGCGGCCAGGGTGCTGACACGCCACCGGCGACGCCTTGTGGTGCGCACGGCGGTGCGAATGACACGCTGTATGTATGAACATCCCTTTCCTGGGTGACCGGGCCGAGAAGCACCGTATCCATGACGCCGAGGGCATCGCCGAGTTGCTGGCCGAGTGCGAACTGCTCCGCTCGCACGCGGCCCGGGAGGGCATCCAACTCGACGACTCCGCAAGCTCGTTGGAGGCACTCGACCAGCTGGTGCCGCGCTGGCGGGACGACGAGGAGACCGTGTCCTGGCTCGGCAACGACGCCGGTCTGTATCTGGGGACCGTGATCGTGCGCACGGTGGAGGGCGCCGCCTGGGAGATCCGGTCCGACGGCCAGCCCGTCGTACGGCTGGACTCCGGGCGCGAGTTCGACGTCGTGGCCTCCGGTCATGAGTGGGCCGCGAGCGGCGTGCCCGAGCTCTCGCAGCTCTACGCGGAGGTCTCCGAAGAGTAAGAGCGGCGTAAATACGGCTAATGCCCGAAAAGTGCGTGTCGTGCGTTAACTCCGTTCTTGTGTGGATAGTTTGCGGCAACCACGACACAGCTGAGAGTGAGTAGGGCTGGGCATGGCCGTCGATCCGTTGATCGAACTGCGGGACGTCAACAAGTACTACGGGGAGCTGCATGTCCTCCAGGACATCAACCTCACCGTCGGCAAGGGGGAGGTGGTCGTGGTCATCGGCCCTTCGGGGTCGGGAAAGTCGACGCTGTGCCGGGCGATCAACCGGCTGGAGACCATCGAGTCCGGGACGATCCAGCTCGACGGGCAGCCGCTGCCCGAGGAGGGCAAGGCCCTCGCGCAACTCCGCGCCGAAGTCGGCATGGTCTTCCAGTCCTTCAACCTGTTCGCCCACAAGACGGTGCTCCAGAACGTCTCGTTGGCCCAGATCAAGGTCCGCAAGCGAAAGCGGGACGACGCCGACCGGCGCTCCCTCGAACTCCTCGACCGCGTGGGACTCGCCTCGCAGGCACCCAAGTTCCCCGCGCAGCTCTCCGGCGGCCAGCAGCAGCGCGTGGCCATCGCCCGCGCCCTCGCCATGGAACCCAAGGCACTGCTCTTCGACGAGCCGACCTCGGCCCTCGACCCGGAGATGATCAACGAAGTCCTGGAAGTCATGCGGCAGTTGGCCCACGACGGCATGACCATGGTCGTCGTCACCCACGAGATGGGCTTCGCCCGCTCCGCCGCCAACCGCGTCGTGTTCATGGCCGACGGCCGCGTCATCGAGGACCGCACCCCCGAGGAGTTCTTCACCAACCCGCGCACCGACCGGGCCAAGGACTTCCTGTCCAAGATCCTCAAGCACTGAGCGGGGGAGTGCGATCCATGTTCCGTACCACTCGTGTGCTCCTCGTGCTCGTCCTCGCCCTGCTCGCGACCGCCTGCGGCAAGGAGGGCAGCCCGCCCGTGAAGGGCCCGGCCGCCGAGAAGCTCCCCAACTACCAAGTGGCACAAGGCTTTCAGCTGCCCGACTCCAAGACCTGGAAGCGGGCGAAGAAGCGTGGCTACTTCGTCGTCGGCGCCAAGGAGGACCAGCCCTACCTCGGCGAGAAGGACCCCGCGACCGGCGCCTACTCCGGCTTCGACATCGAGATCGCCAAGATGATGTCGGCCTCCCTCGGCTTCGCCCCGAAGACCGTCCACTTCAAGACGATCGCCTCGGCCAACCGCGAAACCGCCCTCCAGAACGGCCAGATCGACTACTACGTCGGCACCTACACCATCAACGACATGCGCAAGAAACTCGTCGGCTTCGCCGGCCCCTACTACATGGCCGGTCAGTCGCTCCTCGTCCGCAGCGACGAGCACGACATCCACGGCCCCCAGGACCTCGCCGGCAAACGCGTCTGCTCGGCGGCCGGTTCGACGCCGTACCAGCGCATCAAGGACGACTATCCGAAGGCCCAACTCGTCGCCTACGACACGTACTCGGTCTGTGTCGACAACCTGCTCACCTATCAGGTCGCGGCCGTCACCACCGACGACGCGATCCTCATCGGTTACGCCGCGAAGGTCCCCGATCAACTCAAGGTCGTCGGCAAGCCCTTCTCGAAGGAGCCGTACGGCATCGGTGTCCCGCACGGCGACAACGCCCTGCGGTTCGCCCTCGACGACGCGTTGGAGGCCCGTGAGAAGAACGGCGACTGGAAGAAGGCGTACGAGGCGACGCTCGGCCTGTCCGGAGTGCCCGCGCCCACCCCGCCCGCGATCGACCGCTACCCGGCGAGCTGAGGGAGGCAGACGTGAACGTACTGACAGACAACTTCTCGACCTTCGGCGACGGCTTCCTCGGCACCGTCGAACTCACCGTCTACGCCTCGGTGTTGGCGCTCGTCCTCGGCTTCCTGATGGCCTCCTTCCGGGTCGCCCCCGTCGGTTCGCTGCGCGTGTTCGGCACGGTGTGGGTCACCGTCCTGCGCAACACCCCGCTCACCCTGCTGTTCTTCGCGGTGCTGCTCGGCCTGCCGCGCTTCGGACTCGTGCTGCCCTTCAAGGTGTTCGCGGTCCTCGCGCTCGGCTGCTACACCTCGGCGTTCATCTGCGAGGCACTGCGCGCCGGCATCAACACCGTGCCCAGGGGACAGGGCGAGGCGGCCCGCAGCCTCGGGATGTCCTTCGGGCAGAGCCTCGGCCTGGTCGTGCTGCCGCAGGCGTTCCGCTCGGTGATCCCGCCGGTCGGCTCCACCCTCATCGCCCTCGCCAAGAACTCGGCTATCGCGGGCGCCTTCAGCGTCACCGAACTCCTCGGCACGTACCGGACGTTGAGCGAGCTCGGCTACAACATCGTCTGGACCTTCGTCTGGATCGCCCTCGGCTACCTGATCATCACCCTCGCCATCAGTGCGCTGTTCAACGCGCTGGAGAGGAAGTGGGGAGTCGCCCGATGACCACCGCCAACGCCCTCTACGACGTCCCCGGCCCCAAGACCCGCAAACGGCACCGGCTTTACGGCATCGCGTCCACCGTCGTCATCCTCGGTCTCCTCGCCTGGATCCTCTATCTCCTGTTCGACACCGACCAGTTCACGTACACGAAGTGGATGCCCTTCGAGTACAAGGGAATTCAGGAACTGCTGCTGCGCGGCCTCGGCAACACGCTCAAGGCCTTCGGGCTCGCGGCCGTACTGTCACTGGCACTTGGCACCCTGCTCGCCGTAGGGCGCCTCTCGGACCACCGCCCGGTGCGCTGGCTCTCCACCCTCCTCGTGGAGTTCTTCCGCGCCATGCCCGTCCTGGTGATGATCTTCTTCATCTTCGTGGCGCTCAAGGTGCAGCCACTGCCCGCACTGGTCGCCGGACTCACCCTCTACAACGGCTCGGTGCTCGCCGAGGTCTTCCGCTCCGGCGTCAACAGCGTCGAACGCGGCCAGCGGGAGGCCGCGTTCGCGCTCGGCCTGCGCAAGACCCAGGTGATGTCCTACGTCCTCGTACCGCAGGCCGTACGGGCCATGCTGCCCGCCATCATCAGCCAGTTGGTGGTCGCGCTCAAGGACACCTCGCTGGGCTATCTGATCACCTATGAGGAGTTTCTCCACGCCGGGAAGCTGATCGCGTCGAACCTCGACTACGATTTGCCGTTCATCCCCGTGGTGATGGTGATCTCGCCGATCTACATCGGGATGTGCATGCTGCTCTCCTGGTTCGCCGGATGGGTGTCCCGTCGGGAGCAGCGCAGTCCCAAAACCGAGGCCGCGGACGTTGCCCCGGCCGAACCAGGGACGCTGCTGCCGCGGGTGCAGTAGTTGGAGAGGGCACTTGCCCGTCCGGCGGCAGCCGGAGATCACTGCTCGCGCAGCGGGATCGACACGTACGACGGGTCGTTCGCGGGCGAGGAGAAGGTCAGCTGCGCGCCGGTCGGGTTGTGCTCGATGTAGAGCGGGTCGACCGTGTCGACGACCAGGGCGAGACGATGCCCTGCCGGGACGTCGTAGGCCGTGGAGAACAACTCCAGGTCCACACCGAACGGTTGGCCGGGCGTCTGCCCGTGCCAGGTGTACGGCGCGTTGGAGACCAGCTTGCCGAGGCCGAGCGGGCCCACGTCGTAGAGGTACGCGACGAGGGTGCCGCTCTCCTTGGTGTCCGTGACCGTTGTATGCAACTTCACGGTGCCGCGCACCTGTTGGGCGCTCGGGTACTTCGCCGACTGCCATACGGCGGCCCAGCGGCGCGGCAGCAGCGGAACCCAGGCGACCGGGGGCACCTGCGCCACCTGGTCGAGGATGCTGGACAGGAAGACGATCCCGCCGTCCGCGCCCGAGTCCACGTTGGTGTGGATGGTGGTCGTGCCCGCGAGGTCGATCTTCTTACGGGTCGCGCCGACCGACTTCCAGTCCGGATAGCCCTCGTAGCCGCCCGTGGAACGGGACTTGAGCTCCACGGGGTCCTCGCGGTTGATCCCGTTGTCCGCGCCCTTGAGGTAGTGGTCGAACCAGCGCTCGGTGTCCGTCCACACGTCGTTGGGCAGCCCGAACAGTCCGGTCAGTTCGGCGGTGGCGTGGTCGCCGGGGCGGAGTTCGAGCCGCTTGGGGCCGGTCAACTCGCCGTAGAAGTCGGCTATTTGGTTGGGCGGGAAGATCGTGTCGCCCCAGGCGTTGGCGAGCATGATCGCCGCGCCGTTCTTGTTGAGCTGATCGATGTAGGTCGCGGGGGAGCGTTCCTTGCCCCAGTCGATCAACTCCTGTTCCTTGGACAGGTCGGAGGCGAAGAAGTCCTTGAGGACCTGGCTCGTCTCCGCGCTCGGCCGGCCGGTGACGAGGCCTACGCCGTCCAGCAGGGCGGTCGCCTGGGAGTGTTCCGTGCGGCCCGAGTAGATCGAGTCGATCAGGTCCGCCCAGCCGCTCAGCGAGGCAACTGCCTTGATCCGCTTGTCGTGTGCCGCCGCGAGCAGGCTGATGCCGGCGCCGTACGACACGCCCGCCATGCCGATGTGCCCCGCGTCGGACGGGGTGTTGGCGAGCGCCCAGTCGATGACCTTGGACGCGTCGGCCACGTCGGCCGGGCCGCCGACCTCTATCCCGCCGCCGGACTGCCAGAAGCCGCGGACGTTGTAACTCACCACGACATAGCCGGAGTTCGCGAGCTTCTCGGCCTGGGCCAGGTACTGGACCTGGGGGAAGCCCCAGCTCGTGGGCAGGACGAGAAGGGGGTAGCGGTGCGATCCGTCGGCGTCCGCGGGTGTGACGACGTTCGCCGCGAGCTTCGTACCGCCGTCGCCCGCGATGTCGACGAAGCGGACGCCGCTCGTGGCGGCCTGGGCGGTGGGGGCGAGCCCGAGGACGCCACCGGCGACGAGAGTCGCGGAGACGGCGACCGCGGCGGTCGTACGCAGGGACTGGCGACGGTTTCGCACGGGTCACTCCTCACACGTGTCAATGCAAAGTGACCCGACGGTAACCGCAGCCCTTTACCTGAGGTAACCCGTGGGTAAGTTACGTGCCAGTAACGATTGTTGAAGTGTGGGTGACTTCAGGAGGCGCGGTGCGTACTTCGTGGTGCCGGTGCAGGTAGAGGGGTCTCCGCGGCTCGCGTCACATCCGCCACCAGCTCCACCACATCGGGGCCGTACGCCTGCGAGTTGACCACCTTCAGCAGCAGGACGAAGGTGTTGCCGCCGTGTTTGCGGGCCAACTTCTCGTGGTTGCGGGCGAGATAGCGGCTCGCCGCCTGATTGGTGATCGCGCGCTGCCCGCAGAAGAGGAACACCGGCCGCGCGCCGCCGAGTTGACCGGCGGTGAGGCGGGCGAGCAGCACGTACTCGCCCCTGCCGGGCTCAAGTCGGTAGCGCTCGCTGCCTATTTGGAACGCGCCACGGTCCGGCCCCGGCTCCGGGTCGACGTTGACGCGGATGCCGGGCAGCAGGGACGCGAGATGCGCGGCCATCCGGCGGTTGGAGGCCGGGCCGCCCACGCAGAACTCGGTGCGTTCGCCGAAGCCCTGCTGGGCCGCGTCGTGCGCGACGACCTGGGCGTGCGCGTTGCAGTCCTTGATCAGGGCGGCGAGTTCGAGGAGCGCGAACACGTCGTGCCGCATCACCGTGAGTTCGGGGCCGCCCGCCTCGCGGTTGACCACGAGCAGCGACTCGGAGTTGTCGGGCAGCCCGAAGAACGCCTGCTTGCGCCGGAGTTTGCGCTTCCACAGGTAGGTGCGGGCGAGCCAGCCGAGCGCGGCGCTGATGCCGGCGGCGGCCACGCCCAGAACGATGTTGCGCAGGTCGTCATTCATGGGCGCGCATGTTAGCGGCCCGATGTGGCTGGTACGTACCGGTGTTCGACGTGTGACGTTCGTGTGGCGGCGGCCGGAAGCGGTCTGTCCGGGCCCGTGCCAGGTGGATACGCTGCGCGGACGGTTCTGGACTGGAGGTACGGATGCGTCGCCCTGTGGCACGGAAACTGTCGGTCCTGGCGGTCTCGGCCGCCGTGGTGTCGGTCGGGGCAGCGGCCCCACCCGCCGCGACGAGCAGCAGCACACCGACGAAGGTTCCGGTCGCCGTCGGCTACGGCGGCGCCGTGGCGAGTGTCGACGCGGACGCCACCGCGGCCGGTATCGAGGTCCTGAAGAAGGGCGGCAACGCGGTCGACGCGGCCGTCGCCACCGCCGCCGCGCTCGGCGTCACCGAGCCCTACTCCTCCGGCATCGGCGGAGGCGGCTACTTCGTCTACTACGACGCCAAGTCCCGTACGGTGCACACCATCGACGGCCGCGAGACCGCCCCGCTGACCGCCGACTCCAACCTCTTCGTGGAGAACGGCAAGGCCCTCGCCTTCGCCGACGCCGTCAGCAGCGGCCTCAGCGTCGGCACCCCGGGCACGCCCGCCACCTGGCAGACGGCCCTCGACCAGTGGGGGAGCAGGACGCTCGGAACGGTCCTCAAGCCCGCCGAGCGGATCGCGAGCGACGGCTTCACGGTCGACGACACCTTCCGCACCCAGACGGCGGCCAACGAGACCCGCTTCCGTTACTTCCCCGACACCGCCAAGCTGTTCCTGCCCGGCGGCGCGCTTCCGGTCGTCGGCTCCACCTTCAAGAACCCCGAACTCGCAGCCACCTACAAGGAGTTGGGCAAGAAGGGGATCGGCGACATCTACCGCGGCGCCCTCGGCAAGGACATCCTCGCCACGGTCAACACCCCGAAGGTGGACGCCAGTACCGGCTGGAACGCCCGCCCCGGCCAACTCTCCGCCAAGGACCTCGCGGCCTACCGCGCCAAACTCCAGGCGCCCACGAAGACGACGTACCGCGGACTCGGCGTCTACTCCATCGCGCCCTCCTCCTCCGGCGGCACGACCGTCGGCGAGGCCCTCAACATCCTTGAGAAGACGGACCTTTCGAAGGCGAGCGAGGTCCAGTACCTGCACCACTACATCGAGGCCAGCCGGATCGCGTTCGCGGACCGGGGCCGCTGGGTGGGCGACCCCGCCTTCGAGGACGTACCGACGAAGGAACTCCTCTCGCAGAAGTTCGCCGACTCGCGCGCCTGCCTCATCAAGGACGACGCGGTCCTCACCAGCCCGCTCGCGCCCGCCGACCCGCGCGACCCGACCGCCTGCACCGCCGCTGGCACGGCCGCCCCGACGACGTACGAGGGCGAGAACACCACCCACCTCACCGTCGCCGACAAGTGGGGCAACGTCGTCTCCTACACGCTCACCATCGAGCAGACCGGCGGCAGCGCGATGACCGTGCCCGGCCGTGGCTTCCTGCTCAACAACGAGCTGACCGACTTCTCCTTCACCCCCGCCAACCCGGCCGTCCACGACCCGAACCTGCCGGGTCCGGGCAAGCGCCCGCGCTCCTCGATCTCGCCCACGATCGTCCTCGACAAGCACAACAAGCCCGTCGTGGCGCTCGGTTCACCCGGTGGCGCGACCATCATCACGACCGTGCTCCAGACCCTCACGGAGTTCCTCGACCGGGGGCTCCCGCTGGTCGACGCGATCGCCGCGCCCCGCGCGAGTCAGCGCAACGCGGCCAACACCGAACTCGAACCGGCGCTCTACAACAGCGACTTGAAGACCCAACTGCAAGCCATCGGGCACTCCTTCACGCTGAATCCGGAGATCGGCGCGGCGACGGGTGTCCAACGGCTGCCGAACGGCGAGTGGTTGGCGGCCGCCGAGAAGGTACGGCGCGGTGGCGGCTCGGCGGCGGTGGTCAATCCGGCGCCGTAGCCGGTGAGTCGGAGGCGGGCGGAGTCGCGGACGGGGAGTCGGAGGCGGGCTGGGCCGCCGTGTCCGTCCGGAACGCGAGCCGCCCGTCCGTCACGTCCACCGTCACCCGGCCGCCCTTCGCGATCCGGCCGTCCAGGAGCAGCCGGGACAGCTGGTTGTCGACCTCGCGCTGAATGGTGCGGCGCAGCGGCCGGGCGCCGTACTCCGGCTGGAAACCCTGCCGGGACAGCCAGTCGACGGCCGGGTGCGTGAACTCGACTGTGATGCCCTGCGCGTGCAGGAGACGGCGGGTGTGTTCCAGCAACAGCTCGGTGATCAGCCGGAGTTGGTCCGCCGTGAGCTGGCGGAAGACCACGATCTCGTCGATCCGGTTGAGGAACTCGGGGCGGAAGTGCTCGCGCAGCGGGCGCAGGATCTGCTCGCGCCGGGCCTCCTCGTCCGCGTCGGCGCCGCCCGGACCGAAGCCGATTCCGGCCCCGCGCCGGGTGATCGCCTCGGAACCGAGGTTGCTGGTCATCACGATCACCGTGTTGGTGAAGTCGACAGTCCGGCCTTGCGAGTCGGTCAACCGGCCGTCGTCCAGCACCTGGAGCAGGATGTTGAAGACGTCCGGGTGCGCCTTCTCGACCTCGTCGAGGAGGAGAAGCGAGTAGGGGTGGCGGCGTACGACCTCGGTCAGCTGACCGGCCTCCTCGTGGCCGACATAGCCCGGCGGGGCGCCGACGAGACGGCTCACCGTGTGCCGTTCCTGGTACTCGCTCATGTCGAGGCGGACCATCCGGTCCTCGCTGCCGAACAGCGCCTCCGCGAGCGCGCGGGCAAGTTCCGTCTTGCCGACGCCCGTTGGGCCCAGGAACAGGAAACTGCCGATCGGCCGGTCCGGGCTCGCCAGCCCGGCGCGGGAGCGCAGCACCGCGTCCGACACGACCCGTACCGCCTCCTCCTGGCCGACGACCCGCCGGTGCAGATGCTGCTCAAGACCGAGCAGCCGGTCCTTCTCCTCCGCGGTGAGACTGCTCACGGGGATGCCGGTCTGCCGGGACACGACTTCGGCGATCGCCTCACCCGTGACCTCCAGGTGCTGCCCCTCGTCGCCCGTGTCCTCGCCGCCGGCCTCCGCCAGCCGTACCTTCAACTCGGCGATACGGTCCCGGAGTTGGGTCGCCTTCTCGTAGTCCTCATCGGCCGCCGCCTGGTCCTTGTCCCGGGCGAGCTGCTCCATCTCGCGCTCCAGGGCCCGTACGTCCGTGCCCTTCGTGCGCGCCCGCAGCCGAACCCGCGCGCCCGCCTGGTCGATCAGGTCGATCGCCTTGTCGGGGAGACGGCGATCGGTGAGATAGCGGTCCGACAGTTCCACGGCCGCCACCAACGCCTCGTCGGTGTACCGGACTTGGTGGTGGGCCTCGTAGCGGTCGCGCAGTCCGCGCAGGATCTCGATCGCGTCCGCGACGGTCGGCTCGGGCACCAGGATGGGCTGGAAGCGGCGGGCCAGCGCCGCGTCCTTCTCGATCCGGCGGAACTCCTCCAGCGTCGTGGCGCCCACGATGTGCAACTCACCGCGCGCCAGCGCCGGTTTGAGGATGTTGCCCGCGTCCATCGAACCGCTCTCGCCGCCACCGCCCGCGCCGACCACGATGTGCAACTCGTCGATGAACACGATGAGTTCGTCCGAGTGTGCGCGGATCTCGCCGACGATGTTCGTCAGCCGCTCCTCGAAGTCGCCCCGGAAACGGGTGCCCGCGACCACGCCGGTCAGGTCGAGGGCGACCACCCGCCGCCCGGTCAGCACGTCCGGGACGTCCCCGTCCGTGATGCGCTGCGCGAGCCCCTCCACGATCGCGGTCTTGCCGACACCCGCGTCGCCGATCAGCACCGGGTTGTTCTTGCCGCGCCGGGACAGCACCTCGATGGTCTGCTCGATCTCCTCGTCGCGGCCGATCACCGGGTCGATACGGCCGTGGCGGGCCAGGTCGGTCAGATCACGGCCGTACTTGTCGAGGGTCGGGGTGCCGGTGGGGCGGGGCTGGTCCGTGCGCGGCAGCGTGCCGTCCGGTGCCTCGGGCGGCACGCCCGTGGGGGCGAAGCGGGCCGCGTTCAGGATGTGGCCGGCGGCGGAGTCCGGGTTCGCGGCGAGGGCCCCGAGCACGTGCTCGGGGCCGATGTAACCGGCGCCGCCCGCCCTCGCCAGGTCGTGGGCGTCCAGGAGGGCGCGTTTCACGGCGGGGGTGAGGTTGAGGGACGTGCCCTCCGGGGGTTGGACCGGTCCAGAGCGCTCGTCGATCTCCGCGGCGAGGGAGTCGGGGTCCGCGCCCGCGCGAGTGAGGAGGTCACGGGTCGGCTCCGCGGAGAGCGCGGCGCGCAGCAGGTGCTGGGTGTCCAGGTCGTGGCTGCCGTGTTCCGCGGCGTACTGGGCGGCGCCTCGGACCAGGTCCCTGGCCGGTTGGCTCAGCAGGCGGGCTATGTCTACGTGGCGTGGACCGGGGCGGGTGGCTCCTCCGAAGAACCTGGCGAAGAAGTCCGCGAAGGGATCGTTTTCGGGGGGTATGTAGCCGCTGGTCATCAATCCACCATGGCACGGACCACTGCGTGGGGCATGTGCGGTTTGGGCGCGTTTGTGTGTGCGGGTGCGTTGTGGCCGGTCGCGCCCACGCGGCGGAGCCGCACATCGGCACGGCCTCGCGCCCCTGAAAGCACTCAGCGGGCCGTGAGGATCCTCGGACCGTCCTCCGTGATCGCCACCGTGTGTTCCACGTGGGCCGCCCTTGATCCGTCGTTCGTGCGGAGGGTCCAGCCGTCCTCGGCCTCGTGGTAGCCGTCCTTGCCGCTGGCGATCAGCATGGGCTCGATCGCGAGGGCCATGCCGTGGCGGAGGGGGAGGCCTCGGCCGGGGCGGCCCTCGTTCGGGACGCCCGGGTCCTCGTGCATCTGGCGGCCGATGCCGTGGCCGCCGAAGCCCTGGGGGATGCCGTAGCCCGCCGTACGGCACACCGTGCCGATCGCGTGAGCGATGTCGCCGATGCGGTTCCCCACGACGGCCGCCGCGATGCCCGCCGCGAGGGCGCGCTCGGCGGTGTCGATCAGGCGTACGTCGGCGGGGCGGGGCGTGCCGACGGTGAAGCTGATGGCCGAGTCGCCGGCCCAGCCGTTCAGTTTCGCGCCGAAGTCGATCGAGACCAGGTCGCCGTCGCGCAGGCGGTAGCCGTCCGGGATGCCGTGCACGATCGCGTCGTTCACGGAGGCGCAGACGACCGCCGGGAACGGGGTGGGCGCGAAGGAGGGGCGGTAGCCCAGGAAGGGTGAGGTCGCGCCCGCCGCGCGCAGCACGTCGTGCGCCAACTCGTCCAGTTCCAGGAGGGATACGCCCACGTCGGCGGCCTCCCGCACGGCCGTGAGGGCGCGGGCCACGACCTGGCCCGCCTCGTACATCGCATCGATAGACGTGTCCGTCTTGAGTTCCACCATGCCAATTACTATACCGGTATTAGAATGACGGCATGGTACGCACCCCTCTCACCCCCGAAGAGCGTGAACGCGGCGAACGGCTCGGCCGGTTGCTCCGCGAGGCCCGTGGTGGCCGGAGCATGACGGACGTGGCCGCGCACGCGGGCATCTCGGCGGAGACCCTCCGTAAGATCGAGACCGGCCGGGCTCCCACGCCCGCCTTCTTCACGGTCGCCGCACTTGCCGACGCGCTCGGGCTGTCCATGGATCAACTCGTGGTCAGATGTGCGCCGTTGGCGGCCTGAACCGGGTGTTGGACGCGTCGGATATCGCGGAACCCGGCGGGCGCACAGGGGGGAGGCGTAGGCTCCGAACTCTCTGCGCCCGGCTCGAAAAGCTTCTGTAGCCGCGTCGTAACACAAATGGTGTTTTCTACGGATCGGAGCATTCCGGTCTGGCGGGAGTTGGAGCATGGCTGTGGATCAACTCCCCGGACAGGTGCGGGAGTTCGCGAACTACCTCGACCGACTCCTGGCGCGCCTCGACCAGGGCGGTGGCTGGTGCGGGGTGTTCTGGCAGCGCGATCCCGATGGTATGCAGGCCTGCCTGGGCGGACGTGAGATACCGCCCTGGGACGTGGTGGAGGCGCTGCTCCAGGACCTCGGTGCCGAGTACGGCCCCGGTGTCGCCGCCCAGGAGAAGGAGCGGGCCCGCGCCCTGCACGCGGCGGCGCTCGCCGCGTTCGACGCCCGGCCCGGCAGCCGGGACGCCCTCGGCGACCGGCTCGACGTGATGCTCCGCGAGCAGAAGTACGCCGCCGAACGACAGGCGGAACTGGGACGGCTGCTCACCTCCGCCACCACGCAGGAAGAGGCCGACGCCCTCCGCCTCGACCTCGCCTGGGCCCACGACGACCACGAACGCGCCACCGCCCGCTGCATCGAACTCCGCGCCCGCATCGAGGAGTTGGACAACCTCGTCCGCCTCCGAGGTGGCGGGGCCGTCCACCGCGACCGGCACGGCAACGTGTTCCGGGTCGACGAGACCTTCCAGGACCAGAGCGGCTGGTCCGACGGGCAGGCCCCCTACGGTGCGTACGGCAACGGACCGGCCCCGCACCGCCTGCCCCGCCAGCGCGACGCCGAACAGACGCCCGCCACCGGACCCCGGAGCGGCTACGGCGGCCCTGATCCCCTGCGCCACGACGAGGGCGTCCGTGAGGCGCGCCGCGGCTACGAGGACTTCGACCGCGCCAACCCCGGCTACGGCGGCCCGGCCCCCCTGCGGGACGACTTCCCGAGCCCCGCCGCCACCCCCGCCGACTGGCCCACGGCCCCCGAGCCCGCACAGTCCCCCGACCCCGACCCGGCCCCCGCCTCTACCCCTGCTCCCACCCCCAAGCAACGCAAGCGCCGCCGGGGCAGTGCCCGCTTCGCCGGTATGACCGAGGACGACACCGCAGCGGGCGCCCCGGCGCCGGACCCCGCGGCCGCCGTACCGGAGCTGCCGACCCCCGCGTCCGCTGCCCGTCGCACCCCGCGCGGGGCCCGCTTCGCCGGGGCCGCGCGGCCGGCCGAGCGGACGCAGCCCAAGCGGGAGGCGTTGGACGCCGACGCCCGGCAGACCACCGTGGAGGCCGTGCAGCGGCTCGTGGGGCTGCGGCGGGAGGGCCGTAGCGGCGAGGCGCACGCGCTGCTCGCCGAGGCCGCGTACTGGCCCGCCGCGCGCTTCCCGCTGCTCGCGGCCGAGCTCCAGCGCGCCGGGCTCGGCGCGGACTGGGCGACGCTCCTGTGGGAGGCCGCCTCGCTGCCCGCCGACCGGCTGGTGGGCGCGGCGGACGCGCTGGTCGCGGCGGGCCGTACGGCGGACGGAGAGCAGATCCTGCGGCAGGGCGTGGCCCGCCCGGCCGAGGAGATAGGTGACGCGGTGCTCGCGCTCGTCGCCGAGGGCCGCCGCCGCGAGATCAACGCCATGCTCGACGCCTACGTCCGGGTCCGCACCCCCGAGGAGGCGGCCCGCAGCGTCGCGGCCGACCCCCAGCAGCTCGTCCCGCTGCTGCTGGAGGCCGCCCAGGGCGTCTCGGACGAACGCCACTGGGACCTGGTCCACGCCCTCCGGGTCGCGGGCTTCACTGCCTGACCGGCCCATCGACTCGCCCACCGGAGTGTGAAACGCGATCGACTCCGCGGGTTAACGACGATGGTCTTGGCAAGGCTCCTCCGGAGGCTTACGTTCATCCCTCTACGGACTTGTCTACGGGCGTAGAGGCTCTGACGTCCCGTCGAAGGAGCAGCTCATGGCCAACGTCGTACGCGCCGCTCTGGTCCAGGCCACCTGGACCGGCGACACCGAGTCCATGGTGGCGAAACACGAGGAACACGCCCGCGAGGCGGCCCGTCAGGGGGCCAAGATCATCGGGTTCCAGGAAGTGTTCAACGCCCCCTACTTCTGTCAGGTCCAGGAACCGGAGCACTACAGCTGGGCCGAGCCGGTGCCCGACGGGCCGACCGTGCGTCGTATGCAACAGCTCGCACGCGAGACCGGCATGGTGATCGTCGTCCCGGTCTTCGAGATCGAGCAGGACGGTTTCTACTACAACACCGCGGCCGTGATCGACGCCGACGGCACCTTCCTCGGCAAGTACCGCAAACACCACATCCCCCAGGTCAAGGGCTTCTGGGAGAAGTACTACTTCAAGCCGGGCAACGCCGGCTGGCCCGTCTTCGACACCGCGGTCGGCAGGGTCGGCGTCTACATCTGCTACGACCGCCACTTCCCCGAGGGCTGGCGCCAACTCGGCCTCAACGGCGCCCAGTTGGTCTACAACCCGTCCGCCACCTCACGCGGCCTCTCCGCCTACCTCTGGCAGCTGGAGCAGCCCGCCGCGGCCGTCGCCAACGAGTACTTCATCGCCGCGATCAACCGGGTTGGACAGGAGGAGTACGGGGACAACGACTTCTACGGGACGTCGTACTTCGTCAACCCGCGAGGCCAGTTCGTCGGCGACGTCGCCAGCGACAAGGACGAGGAACTCGTCGTCCGCGACCTGGACTTCGGGTTGATCGAGGAAGTCCGCCAGCAGTGGGCGTTCTACCGCGACCGTCGTCCCGACGCCTACGAAGGGTTGGTGCAACCGTGACCAAGGATCTGCTGGGACGGCACAAGGCCGTGCTCCCGGACTGGCTCGCCCTCTACTACGACGACCCGCTCGAAATCACCCACGGCGAGGGCCGGCACGTCTGGGACGCCGAGGGCAACAAGTACCTCGACTTCTTCGGCGGCATCCTCACCACCATGACCGCGCACGCGCTCCCCGAGGTCACCAAGGCGGTCAGTGAGCAGGCCGGGCGGATCCTCCACTCGTCCACGCTCTACCTCAACCGCCCGATGGTCGAACTCGCCGAGCGCGTAGCCCAGTTGTCCGGCATCCCCGACGCCCGTGTCTTCTTCACCACCTCGGGCACCGAGGCCAACGACACCGCGCTGATGCTCGCGACCTCGTACCGGCGCAGCAACCAGATCCTGGCCATGCGCAACAGCTACCACGGCCGCTCCTTCAGCGCGGTCGGCATCACCGGCAACCGCGGCTGGTCCCCGACCTCGCTCTCCCCGCTCCAGACGCTCTACGTCCACGGCGGTGTGCGCACGCGCGGACCCTACGCCCACCTGTCCGACGGCGAGTTCATCGCCGCCTGCGTGGCCGACCTCAAGGACCTGCTCGGTCACGTCCGCCCGCCCGCCGCCCTCATCGCCGAACCCGTCCAGGGCGTCGGCGGGTTCACCTCCCCGCCCGACGGCCTGTACGCGGCTTTCCGCGAAGTCCTCGCCGAGCGCGGGGTGTTGTGGATCGCCGACGAGGTGCAGACCGGCTGGGGCCGCACCGGCGACCACTTCTGGGGCTGGCAGGCGCACGGCCAGAACGGCCCGCCGGACATCCTCACCTTCGCCAAGGGCATCGGCAACGGCAGCTCGATCGGCGGTGTCGTCGCCCGCGCCGACATCATGAACTGCCTCGACTCCAACAGCATTTCGACCTTCGGCGGCACCCAGATCACCATGGCGGCGGGCCTCGCCAACCTCACCTACCTCCTGGAGCACGACCTCCAGGGCAACGCCCGGCGCGTCGGCGGCCTCCTCATCGAGCGGCTGCGGGCCGTCACCGCCCAGCACCCCGGCGTACGGGAAGTGCGCGGGCGCGGGCTGATGATCGGCGTCGAGCTGGTGAAACCGGGCACCGACGAGGCGGATCCGCAGGCCGCCTCCGCCGTGCTCGAAGCGGCCCGCGAGGGCGGGCTGTTGATCGGCAAGGGCGGCGGACACGACACCAGCGCCCTGCGCATCGCCCCACCGCTGTCCCTCACCGTCGCGGAGGCCGAAGAGGGCGCCACCATCCTCGAACGGGCTCTGGCGAGCACGCGGTAGCAGCAGTACGAGCAAGGGAACATCGTCATGGCCACCACCTTCGACCCCCTGGAACCCGCGCTGTCGGTCCGTCAGGTCCTCGCCCTGGAACGGGTGTTGGCCGGGGAACCCGAGGTGGTGGCCGGCGCGAGCCAACTCGACCGCGCCGTGCGGTGGGTGCACGTCGCCGAGGCCGCCGACGTCGGCGTGATGCTCACCGGCGGCGAGATGGTCCTCACCACCGGAGTGCTCCTCGCCGGCGACGAGGGCGCCCAGGCCGAGTACATCCAGTCCCTGCACCGCGCGGAGGCCTCGGCCGTCGTCCTCGGGCTCGGCCGCGCCTTCCCCGCCCCGCCGGACGTGATGCGCCGCGCGGCCGAGCGCTGCGGGCTGCCCATGGTGGTGCTCCACCGCCCCTTCCCCTTCGCGGAGTTGACGGAAGAGGTCCAATCCCGGCTGGTACGGCGGAAGTTCGCCGCCGTCAGCCTCTCCGAGGCCGTACGGACCGCGCTCACCGGACTCATCACCGGCGGCGCCCCGTTGCAGAGCCTGCTCGACGAGGTCGCCACGCACAGCGCCTGTCCCGTGGTCGTCACCAACCTCGCGCACCGGGTCCTCGCCACGGCGGGGGAGCGGTCGGCGGTGGACGACGTGCTGCGCGACTGGGAGCGCATCTCCCGGCAGGCCGGGGGCAGCGAGGGCGACGGCTGGATCCGCGCCGAACTGGGCGGACGCGGCGAGCGCTGGGGCCAGATCATGCTGTGCGGCCACCGCGGCGACACCGCCACCGGACGCCTCCTCGCCGACCGCGCCGCCGAGGCCCTCGTCCTGCACCGCATGCTCGGCGGCTCCGCCCACACCTGGGAGGAACAGTCCGCGCAGAGCCTGCTCACCGACCTGGCGAGCGGAGTCGTACCGGCCCGCCAACTCCTGCCCCGCGCGCGGGCCGCAGGCCTGCCGGTCAACCGGCGCACCTTCGTACCGATGGTCGTACGCGACGGCGACACGACCCAACTGGACCGAGTCCTACGGCTGTTGGGCCTGCCCGGACTCGTCGCCGAACTCGCCGACGGCGTCACCGCCGTCCTGCTCAGCCTCCCCCGGGACCAGGACGCGGACGCCCTCGCCGCGCACTTCGCGAGCCGACTGCGCACCGAGTCGGGGTCGTTGAAGGCGGTGGTGGCCGCCGCGGGGCAGCGCACCGTCTGGGACGACGTGCCCGCCGGGCTGCGCGAGGCACAGCACGTGGCCGACGCCGTGGCCGACTCCAGCGACGCCCTCGAACTCCCCACCGTCGTACGCCTCAAGGACGTCCATCTGCGCGGCCTGATCAGGCTGTTGCGGGACGACCCACAGGTGCAGTCCTTCGCCGAACGGGAGTTGGACGGGCTGCTGTGCGCGGCCGACGAGGACCTCCTGGCCGTACTGCGCACGTATCTGGCCACCGGTCGCAACAAGTCGCGCACCGCTCAGCTCCACCACGTCTCACGGCCCGCGCTGTACCGCCGGCTGGAGGCGATAGAGGGCCGGCTCGGCGTGGACCTCGACGACTTCGAGCAGGCCGCGTCGGTGCACATCGCGCTCCTCGCGCACGACGCGCAACAGGGGTGAAACATGGGACTACCTGCGAAAACGGCGGTGAAACATGCGGCCACGACAGGGTGACACGGTGGAACGCCGTGCGCCCGCAGACGTGACACCGTGCAACTCAAAGACGACTTTCGGACTTCCTAGGCTCCTCACACACCTAGCGACCGGAGGTCCCGATGAGCACCGTGATTCGTGCCGCCCTGTTCCAGACAGCCTGGACGGGCGACAAGGAGTCCATGATCCAGGTCCACGAGCAGGCGGTCCGCGATGCCGCCGCGCAGGGTGCTCAAGTCCTGTGCTTCCAGGAGCTGTTCTACGGACCGTACTTCTGCCAGGTCCAGGACAAGGCGTTCTACGAGTACGCCGAGGCGATCCCGGACGGCCCGATCGTCAAGCGCTTCCAGGCGCTCGCCAAGGAACACGGCATCGTCCTGGTCCTGCCGATGTACGAGGAGGAGCAGCCCGGCGTCCTCTACAACACGGCCGCCGTGATCGACGCGGACGGCTCCTACCTCGGCAAGTACCGCAAGCACCACATCCCCCAAGTCCCCGGATTCTGGGAGAAGTTCTACTTCCGCCCGGGCAACAGCGGCTGGCCGATCTTCGACACCAAGGTCGGCAAGATCGGTGTCTACATCTGCTACGACCGGCACTTCCCGGAGGGCTGGCGTGCGCTGGGCCTCGCGGGTGCGGAGATCGTCTTCAACCCGTCGGCGACCTCGCGCGGCCTGTCGGCGTACCTGTGGCAGCTGGAACAGCCCGCTGCCGCCGCCGCCAACGAGTACTTCGTCGGCGCCATCAACCGTGTCGGCGTAGAGGAGTTGGGCGACAACGACTTCTACGGCACGACCTACTTCGTCGACCCGGAGGCCCAGTTCGTGGGCGAGGTGGCCAGCGACAAGGAGCCCGAACTGGTCGTCCGGGACTTGGACTTGGCCAAGCTGAGGGAAGTCCGCGACCGCTGGCAGTTCTACCGCGACCGCCGCCCGGACGCGTACGGGCCCCTGACCGCCCCGTAACTCGGGCTGCTTCCGCGCCCCTTTTTGGGAGGGCGCAGCCCTTCCCAAAGGGGCGCGGGGCAGCGTCCATTAGCGGCTTCGCCGCGGGGCGCGACCAGCCCCCACCGACCCGCACCCGACAACCCAACGACCCGCACCCGACGACAACCCAGCGGAGTCAAAATGAGCACCCGTACCGTCATCCGCGGCGGCCTAGTAATCACCGCGTCCGACGAACTCCACGCCGACGTCCTGATCGAAGACGGCCGCATCGCGGCCCTGGCCACCTCCGGCACCCCGACGGCCGACGCGTGGACCGCCGAGCGGGTCATCGACGCCACCGGGAAGTACGTCATCCCGGGCGGGGTCGACGCCCACACGCACATGGAGATGCCGTTCGGCGGCACCAAGGCGGCCGACACCTTCGAGACCGGCACCCGGGCCGCCGCCTGGGGCGGTACGACGACCATCGTCGACTTCGCGATCCAGAGCGTCGGCGGAGCCCTCCGCGAGGGCCTCGACGCCTGGCACGCCAAGGCCGAGGGCAACTGCGCCATCGACTACGGCTTCCACATGATCGTCTCCGACGTCAACGAGGACACCCTCAAGGAGATGGACCTGCTGGTGCAGGAGGGCGTCACTTCCTTCAAGCAGTTCATGGCCTACCCGGGCGTCTTCTACAGCGACGACGGCCAGATCCTGCGCGCCATGCAACGCGCCGCCGACAACGGCGGGTTGATCATGATGCACGCCGAGAACGGCATCGCGATCGACGTGCTGGTCGAGCAGGCGCTGGCCCGCGGCGAGAGGGACCCCCGCTACCACGGCGAGGTCCGCAAGGCCCTCCTCGAAGCCGAGGCCACCCACCGCGCCATCAAGCTCGCGCAGGTCGCCGGTGCCCCGCTCTACGTCGTCCACGTCTCCGCGATGGAGGCGGTCGCCGAGCTGGCCAAGGCGCGCGACGAGGGGCTCCCGGTCTTCGGCGAGACCTGTCCGCAGTACCTGTTCCTCTCCACCGACAACCTCGCCGAGCCCGACTTCGAGGGCGCGAAGTACGTGTGCAGCACGCCCCTTCGGCCGAAGGAGCACCAGGCCAAGCTGTGGCAGGGCCTGCGCACCAACGACCTCCAGGTGGTCTCCACCGACCACTGCCCCTTCTGCTTCGTGGGCCAGAAGGAACTCGGCCGGGGCGACTTCTCGAAGATCCCGAACGGCATGCCGGGCGTCGAGAACCGCATGGACCTGCTCCACCAGGGAGTCGTCGACGGCCACATCAGCCGCCGCCGCTGGATCGAGATCGCCTGCGCCTCCCCGGCGCGGATGTTCGGCCTCTACCCCAAGAAGGGCACCATCGCCCCGGGCGCCGACGCCGACGTCGTCATCTACGACCCGCACGCCGAGCAGACCGTCTCCGCCGAGACCCACCACATGAACGTCGACTACTCGGCCTACGAGGGCAAGCGCCTCACCGGCCGCGTCGAGACCGTCCTCTCGCGCGGCGAACTCGTCATCACCGAGCGGGAGTACACCGGGCACGCGGGCCACGGCGTCTACACCCCGCGCTCCACCAGTCAGTACCTCAACTAGGAGTGGCGCCAATGGACTTCGGACTTGTCCTCCAGACCGACCCGCCGGCCTCGCGGGTCATCAGCCTGATGAAGCGCGCCGAGCGCAACGGCTTCACCTACGGCTGGACCTTCGACTCCGCCGTGCTGTGGCAGGAGCCGTTCGTGATCTACAGTCAGATCCTGGCCAACACCACGAAGTTGACGGTCGGCCCGATGGTCACCAACCCGGGCACCCGCACCTGGGAGGTCACCGCCTCCACCTTCGCGACCCTGAACGACATGTTCGGCAACCGCACGGTCTGCGGCATCGGCCGCGGCGACTCCGCGATGCGCGTCGCGGGCCGAACTCCCAACACCCTGGCCCGGATCAGCGAGGCCATGAAGGTCATCAGGGCGCTCGGCTCCGGCCAGGAGGCGGACCTCGGCGGCACGGTCATCAAGTTCCCCTGGGCCAAGGAGGACGCCCAACTCCCGGTCTGGATGGCCGCGTACGGCCCCAAGGCCCTGAAGATGACCGGCGAGGAGGCCGACGGCTTCATCCTCCAGCTCTCGGACCTCTACCTCACCGAGTACATGGTCAAGGCGGTGAAGGACGCGGCCGTCGCCGCCGGACGCGACCCGTCCGAGGTCAAGATCTGCGTCGCCGCGCCCGCCTACGTCACCGAGGACGACTCCCCGGAGGCGCTCGCCCACGCGCGCGACCAGTGCCGTTGGTTCGGCGGCATGGTCGGCAACCACGTCGCCGACCTCGTCTCCAAGTACGGCGAGCACTCCGCGGCCGTACCCGAGGAACTCACGGACTACATCAAGGCCCGTGAGGGGTACGACTATTCGCACCACGGTCGCGCCGACAACCCCGACACCGCCTTCGTGCCCGACGAGATCGTCGACCGGTTCTGCATCATCGGATCGGCCGAGAAGCAGATCGAAAAGCTCAACGCACTGCGCGAGTTGGGCGTCGACCAGTTCGCCGTCTACGACATGCACGACGCGCAGGAAGCGACGATCGACGCCTACGGCTCGAGGGTGATCCCGGCCGTCAACGGCTGAGCCGTACTGGTAAATCCGCTCAACTCCCCGTCCCCCCACTCCAGTTCTCCCCCTCCCCACCGTCCTGGGGAGGGGGGTGGCGGGGCCGGGGAAGGGCAAGCACGCCCCCACGCCGCCCGGCACGCACTCTCGCCGCACCGGGCGAAGGCCCAAGTAGCTCCGCTACGAGGACCTTCGCCCGGCACACCGAGAGCACGCACCGAACGACGCGGGCACGCACTCGCCCTTCCCCGGCCCCGCCAAGCCCCCGCACGGCCTTTCCGGACCCACCTCATTGATTGGCCTGCCCATGACCGACACCGCTCCCACGGCCATAGAGCCGACCGCTCAAGTCACCCTCGCCGACGGGCGGGTGGAGATCGCCCCCGGATCTCCGCAGCCCAGCGGGCCCTACGCCAACGACGATCTGCTGCCGGTTCCCGTCGAGAAGCGCACCTGGACCACGTACAACTTCTCCGCGCTGTGGGTCGGCATGGCCCACAACACGGCCTCCTGGACCCTGGCTTCGGGGCTCATCGCCGTCGGCATGGACTGGAAGCAGGCGGTGTTCACCATCGCCCTCGCCAACCTGATCGTGCTGGTGCCGATGCTGCTCACCGGGCACGCGGGGCCGAAGTACGGCATCCCCTTCCCGGTCTTCGCGCGCGCCTCGTTCGGTGTGCGCGGCGCCAACCTCCCCGCCGTGGTACGGGCGTTGGTGGCCTGCGGCTGGTTCGGCATCCAGACCTGGATCGGCGGTGAGGCGATCTTCTTCCTCGCCGGCAAGCTGATCGGGGACAGTTGGGCCAACGCCTCGCACATCGGCGGGTACGCCTGGACGATGTGGCTGTCGTTCGCGCTGTTCTGGGTGCTTCAAGTGGCCATCATCTACCGGGGCATGGAGACGATCCGCCGCTTCGAGAACTGGGCGGCGCCCTTCGTGCTCGTCGGCGCGTTCGTGATGCTGTGGTGGATGAGCAGCAAGGCCGGCGGCCTCGGCCCGCTCTTCGACCAGCCCTCGAAGCTCGGTTGGGGCGGCAGCTTCTGGAAGCTGTTCTGGCCCTCGCTCATGGGCATGATCGGCTTCTGGTCCACGCTGTCGCTGAACATCCCCGACTTCACCCGCTACGGCAAGAGCCAGAAGGCCCAGACGTGGGGCCAGGCGCTCGGTCTGCCGACCACCATGACCCTGTTCGCGTTCCTGTCGGTGCTCGTCACCTCCGGCTCGCAGGCCGTCTACGGCAAGGCGATCTGGGACCCGGTACAGCTCGCGGCGAAGACCGACAACGTCGTAGGCCTGCTGTACGCGTTGGTGACCGTGCTGGTCGCGACCCTGTCCGTGAACATCGCGGCCAACCTGGTCTCGCCCGCCTTCGACTTCTCCAACATCGCGCCCCGGAAGATCAGTTTCCGTACCGGCGCCCTGATCACCAGCGTCCTGGGCGTGCTGATCTTCCCGTGGAAGCTGTACTCCGACCCGCAGGGCTACATCTTCACCTGGCTCGGTCTGGTCGGCGGTCTGCTCGGCACGGTCGCCGGCATCCTCATCGCCGACTACTGGATCCTGCGCCGCGGCAAGCTCGACCTGACCGATCTGTACAGGGCGGGCGGCCGCTACTGGTACGACGGCGGCTGGAACTGGCGGGCCGTCGTCGCCTTCCTGGTGGGTGGCGTACTCGCCGTCGGCGGCGCCGACTTCCACCCGCTGATCGACGGCCGCCCCATCCCGGCCCTGTCCTCCCTCGCCGACTACGGCTGGGCGGTGGGCCTGGGCACGTCGATGGTCCTCTACGTGGGGCTGACACTGGGGACCCGGAAGAAGTGGACGCGCGTCAAGGTGTAGGACGTGCCGACAGGGCGCCGGGGCTAGCTGGCCTTGGCGCCCTGTAGCGCGGTCACCGCTTCCTTCGCGGCCTTGATCGCGCCCTTGTTGATGACGTCCGTGCTCGGCGCCTTCTTGTTCTCGAAGTCGCTGCCGTTGTACGTGATGGTCACCAGCGCGTTGCCCGCGCGGACGACGACCGTGCCCTCACGCGTCTGCTGCTTGTCCTCCGTGGTGAGGTTCACGATGGAGTAGGCCGCGTCCCCGAGCCCGGGCACCACTCCGCCGCCACTCTTCTCCGTAGTCGTCTCGGTGTACGACTTCTTTGCCGCTTCGTCCGATTCCGTGATCTCGTACGACACGTCGAGCCAGCGGTAGTCGTACCCCTTGAGCGCGTTCCACGAGCAGGTGCGGCGCACCTTCGTGTCCGTCGACGGGATCTCCTTGCCGGCCGTCTTCGCGCCCGGCACCAGGGACTTGATCGTCGCCACCGTCACACTTCCGCACGGGGCGGGGGACGTGGAGTACGCCTTGACCACGGGTGCCGTCGACGGCGCCGAGGTCCCGGACGAGGAGTCGGACTCGGGCGTCGCCTTGTGATCGGCGGTCGTCGTCGCGGCGAACGGACCGGACGTCAGGGCCCAGCCCATCGCGGCGAGCACGACGACCGGCGACAGACGCGCGGTGAGAGCGAGCGGCAGAGGTAGAGAACGCAAGTCGCACTTCTCGTGGGGGAAGGGTGCGGAGCGGGTCCGCACTGCGGACGGGAACGTCAGTGTCACATGACTCCCTGTGAGGCGGAAGTGTGAACTCGCTCCGTGCCTGTGCGGTGACAGTGCCCGACCGCGGACGCGTTGTGTGTCCTCTTATGTCCACCGCTCAGGTGAGGCAGGCGGCCACCCGCATCGTCGTCTCGATCCGTTCGACGGCCGCGAACGCACCGTACGCGACGAGTCGCACGAGACTCGCGTCACTCCGCGACGGCTCCCGCCAGGCGGCCACGTCCTCCTCCGATATCCGGTACGGCGCGAGCGCGGCCAGCACCGCCAGGCGCGCCGCCGGCCGCTCCCGCCGGTTCGGGAAGCCGCGCAGCACGACCGGCGGATGCCCTCCGTCCCAGGCCCACAACGTCTCCCGTACGAGGGTCAGGTCGTCCGCGTCGAGCAGATCCGCGCCCGCGAGCGCCGCCGTGCGCAGGGCGTCGTAGGCCGGGCCCACCGGGGTTCCGGCCGCCCAGCCAGGGCCGGGGCCCGGCGTGTCGAGCAGGGGGAGCGCCGCTCCCGGTACGGCCCTGCGGCGCACGGTGCGGGCCACGCTGCGCCCGGCGAGGCTGCGGACGGCCCGGAACCGCTGGGCGTTGCCCGGCAGGAGCTGTTCGGTCAGCAGGGCCGACACGATGCGGTTGATGAAGTGGAAGGCGAGTGCGGTGCCGAGGTAGGCGGGTGCCTGCTCGGGCGGGAACGGGTACGGCGCCAGGGTCGCGCCCGGGACCCGGGTGCGGCGGCCCCAGTCGAGCATCCGGGCGTGCTCCTTGTCCTCCGGTGTGCCGCCGCGCGCCAGGTGCTCGGCGAGGGCGTGGTCGCCGGTGGCGTGCAGCAGGACGGTGTGCGCGTCCGCGCAGAACGGGCACTTGTTGGCGAGCGAGACCCCGAGGGCGGCCAGCTCCTTGCCGGTGCGGCTGCCGGCGCCCGCGATCAGCGACTCCCGCATCAACGCCCAGGCGGGCGCCAGGAGTTCGGGCACGGAGGACAGGACCACGAAGGTCGGGGGCCGTTCGATGCCGAAGTCGACGGCGATCTGCTCGAAGACCTCGGCGGTGCGGCCGGTGGCGGACTTCGGCGACGGGGGCAGGGTGTGACGGAAGGGTGTGGGCATGGCAGTAGCGTGCGCCGCCCGGGTGCCCCGGGTCGTCGTACGGCCGAAGGGAGTTGACGCTGCGTCGGCCGGGTGGTGCGGGGCCGGGAAGTACTGCGTGGGGAGTAGTCCAGGAGTTGTCCACAGGGCTGACGCCCACGTCGGCGCGGCGGTCTACTGTGCGGTCATGAGCGGGTACCCGGTCGATGTGACCCCACGCAGGCGCCTCGCCGACGCTTCCCTCGCGGTCGTGATCGGCGCCCTCGTCATGACCGTCGCGGCCTTCGACGCGGGCACGACCGCCGTCGACCACGCGCTGATCGCGCTCGCCTCGGCGGCCCTGGCGTTCTACCAGACGGCTCCGCGCGCGGTCCTCGCCGTGGCCACGGTGGCGGAGGCGGCCTACGTCCTGCACGCCCACCCGGGGCCGGTCGCCGCTCTGCCCGTGCTCGCCGCCATGCACACGGCGGCCCGCGCGGGACACCGCGGTTGGGCCGCCGGGGCGGGCGGGCTGTTCCTCGCCGCGTACTTCGCGACGGGGCCCACGACCCAGCAGGTGGTCGAGCGGACCGCGCTCATCGCCGGCTGGTTCCTGTGCGCGGTGGTCACCGGCCTCGCCGACCGCAACTGGCAGGCGTATCTGCGCCAGACCGAACAGCGTGCCCTGGAGGCCGAACGCACCCGCGAGGAGGTCGCGTTGCGCCGCGCGGGCGAGGAACGCCTGCGCATAGCGCGGGAGTTGCACGACTCCCTCACCCACAGCATCTCGATCGTCAAGCTCCAGGCGGGCGTCGCCGTCCACCTGGCCCGCAAGCGCGGCGAGGAAGTTCCGCCCGCGCTGCTCGCCATCCAGGAGGCGGGCGGCGAGGCGATGCGGGAGCTGCGGGCCACCCTGGAGATCCTGCGCACCACCGAGGAGCCCACCGGCACCCCCGAGTTGCTCGTCGAGCGGGCCTGCGCGGCCGGACTCGCCGTCGAACTCGCGGTGACGGGCGAGGAGCGCCCCCTCGCGGCGACGGTCGACCGCGCGGTGTACCGCATCGTCCAGGAGGCCCTGACCAACGCGGCCCGGCACGCGGGCCCGGCCAAGGTCAGCGTCCAACTCGACTACGGCGACGACGACTTGACGATACGGGTGGAGGACGACGGGGCGGCCGACCCCGGCTGTCCGCCGAAGCCCGGCATCGGACTCACCGGCATGCGCGAGCGTGTCACGGCCCTGGGCGGCACCCTGCACACCGCCCCGCGCGCGGAGGGCGGCTTCGCGGTGCGGGCCGAACTGCCATTGGGGGAGGCGAGATGATCAGGGTCGTGGTCGTCGACGACCAGGCGTTGATGCGCGCGGGCTTCCGCGCCCTCCTCGACGCCGAGGACGGCATCGAGGTGGTGGGCGAGGCGGCCGACGGCGAACAGGGCGTGGCCCTCGTCCGCGCGCAACTGCCCGACGTCGCGCTGATAGACGTACAGATGCCGGTCATGACGGGCATCGAGGCGACCCGCCGTATCGCCGCCGACCCCGCGCTCGCCGCGGTCCGGGTCGTCATCCTCACCAACTACGGCCTGGACGAGTACGTCTTCGAGGCGCTGCGGGCGGGCGCCAGTGGCTTCCTCCTGAAGGACACCGATCCGGCGGACCTGCTCCAGGCGATCGGGATCGTCGCCGGCGGCGAGGCCCTGCTGTCCCCGTCGATCACCCGCACCCTCATCGGCGAGTTCGTCTCCCGGCCCCCCGACCGCTGCACCGCCACCGGCCTGGAACACCTCACCCGCCGCGAACGCGAGGTCACCGCCCTGGCCGCGCGCGGCCTCACCAACGAGGAGATCGCCGCCCACATGGTCATCAGCCCGTTCACGGCGAAGACCCACATCAGCCGCGCCATGACCAAGCTCGGCGCCCGCGACCGGGCCCAACTCGTCGTGTTCGCCTACGAGTCGGGCCTTGTGACGGCTCGTGCACCGGACTCCCGCGGCGAGGCGCGGACGCCCGCCCCGCCGCCCACGGTCAGCCGCCCGTCCTCGTGAGGTCGAGGAGCAGCGCCTGCTCGGGGTTGAGGTTCGGCAGCGGGAGGCCGGCGACGGTGAGCACCGAACCGGGCAGGGACAGGCCCTCGTCGAGGGCGGCGGACAGCCAGGCCGGTTCCGCCGTCTCGTGGAAGGACGGCAGGCCCAACTCGGCGCGTACCCGCACCCGGTAGGTCGCCTCGGGGTCCAGGCCGGGCAGCGGCACGCGCCCGTACTGGCCCTCGGGGGAGGTGGCGAGCCGCGCCCAGCAGTACAGCGCCGCCGACCCGTCGTGGGCGACGACCCCGTGCAGCAGCGTCGACTCGTCGGCCAGGTCGGCGCGGACCGTGCGACCGCCGTGGAGCAGCGGGCGCAGTTCGCGGTGGAGGGCGGTCCAGGCGGTGAGGCGGGCCAGTTCCTCCGGGGAGCAGCGGGTGAGGTCCTGTTCGATGCCCGCGTGCCCGAACAGGGCCGTGGTCAGGCGGAGTTGGTCGGAGCTGACGCGGTGCGTGGTGTGGCTGGTGCGCGGCCCCACGTGGGTGCCGACCAGTTCGGGGGGCAGTAGCTGCGCGGTCCAGCGCTGGATGGTCTGGCGCTCCACCGGGTCGTTGCAGTCCGAGGCCCAGACCCGGTCGGTCCGTTCCAGGATGCCCAGGTCGATCCGGCCGCCACCGGCCGCGCAGCTCTCGATCTCCAGCGCGGGATGGCGCTCCCGGAGGGTGTCCATCAGCCGGTAGAGGGCCACTACTTGGGCGTGCGCCACGGGACGGTCGGCGGCGGAGTGCACGGTCTCGTGGAGTTCCCGGTTGTGGTCCCACTTGAGATAGGCGATGCCGTACTTCTCCACCAGCGCGTCCAGCGTGTCCAACAGGTACCGCCAGGCATCGGGGTCGGCCAGGTCCAGCACATGCTGATGGCGGGCCGCGGGACCGACCCCGCGGGCGGGGCCCAGCACCCAGTCGGGGTGCTCGCGGGCGAGGTCGGAGTCCAGGTTGATCATCTCCGGCTCCACCCACAGCCCGAACTCCATGCCCAGCGACCGCACATGGTCCACCAGCGGGGTCAGTCCCTCGGGCCACACCACCGGGTCGACGGTCCAGTCGCCGAGCCCGGCGTCGTCCGAACGACGGCCCCGGAACCAGCCGTCGTCCAGCACGAACCGCTCGACACCGACCTCGGCGGCCCGGTCGGCCAGCCGTAGCAGCCGGTCCAGATCGTGGTCGAAGTACACGGCCTCCCAGCTGTTGAGGATCACCGGGCGGGGGCCGCGCGGATGCGTGGGGCGGGCCCGGAGCAGGGTGTGGAAGCGGTCGGCGAGCCCGTCCAGGCCCTGGTCGGACCAGGCGAAGTGACAGACCGGAGCGGTGTACGACTCGCCGGGCGCGAGCCGGATCTCCCCGGCCCGCAGGAGTTCGCCGCCGCCGAGCACCCCCGCGTGGGCGCCCGCGCCCTCCGGCAACCGCTCCGCCAGATACCGCTGGTCGCCGCTCCAGGCCACATGAACGGACCAGATCTCCCCGTCGCGGAAGCCGAATCCGGGCACACCCACCGCCATGACGTACGGCGAGTCCACTCCCGGCTTGCCCCGCCGCACCTCACGGGCATGTGTGCCGAATCCCAGCGGCTGCCGCTGCGGTGAACGCTCCCGGCTCCACTTGCCGGTGAAGTCCAGGACCTCGGATGCCCGGCGCGGCAACGGCAGCAGCGTCGTGAGGGCCGCCAGGTCGTACGGCGCGGGGTCGGCGTCCGGTCGGCGGGTGAGCGTGGTCCGTACGCCCAGTACCCCGGAGGGCTCCAGAACGTAGGAGAGGGTGACGTCGAGTCCGGTGCCGGGGTCGGTGAGGTGAAGGGTCAACTCCCCACCCGTAGAACGTGGTTGGTAGGAACTGTCGGCCAGGGTCAGCCGGGGTGCGGCGAACGCGCCGGCGAGATGGCCCTCCTGGGCCGGGGTGCCCGACCAGGCGTCGGCTTCGGTGGGCCAGACGGTGAACCGGCGCGGAATGTCCACGGAGTTGTTGAGCACGGCGGGTTCGCCGGTCAGGGCGAGCGCGGCCAGGGACTCCCGCGGGAGGTCGCCGAGGTCGGCACCCCAGTGCAACACCCTGGGCACCGGCTCGGTGAGCTCCACGACGAGGGCGGTGCCCGCCGCGCGCAGGATGTGGATCCGCGCCGTGGTGTCCGGCATGAAGAGTCCTTTCCGAGCGCCCGGATCTCACCGGACGGGCCCGGCTCAGTGGGCCCGTCCGGCGGCCGGACAGGGAGTGCGGAGGAGTGGTGGGGTCACTTCTTGGCGAGCAGCTGCTTGCTCTGCTTCTGCATGTCCGTGAAGACGGAGTCGCTCTTCTGACCCGCGAAGTAGGCCTGGAACAGCGGCTGGAACGCGTCCTGGAGGGCCGCGCCGTTGCCGTAGACCGGGGACGGGTAGAGCACCTTGTCCTTGATCATGTCCGTGAAGACGGACAGATCCACGCCCGTCTTGGCCAGCGCCGCGGCCGAGGCGTCCATGGAGGCCGGGATCGACGGGAAGAAGGTGCCGGTCAGGGAGGCCTTGGACTGGCAGGCCTCACTGCCCATGTAGGAGACCCACTTCCAGGTCTGCTCGGGGTTCTTGGTGCCGGCCCAGATGTTGTTCCCGTTGGAGTTGCTCAGCACGGACCTGGTCCTGCCGTCCGGGCCGTAGGGGGTGGGCGCGATGCCGACCTTGAGGCCGGGGATCTTCACGAAGGTCGAGGCCTCCCACGAACCGCCGGTCTCCATCGCGACCTTGCCGGAGGAGAGCAGGTCGACATCGCTGACGCTGTCGTTGAACTGCCCGATCTTGGGCGCGTACCCCTTGTCGGTCAGCGAGCGGATCCAGTCCATGGTCTTCACGAACCGCGGGTCGGCGTAGTTGAACACCGTCGGCCAGGTGGTCTTGTCGCCCAGCCGCCAGCCCGTGGTGCTGACCAGCGGGTTCCAGGTGAACTGGCCGATGAAGTCCTTCGACGCGACCTCCCCGTAGCCGTACGTCTTGACGTGGGACTTGTCGAAGCCCTTCTCGTCGCCGCGCCTGCCCTTGGTGTCGATCGACAGGTGGGCGATCATCTTGCCGAGCGTGCCGCCGTTGTCGGGGTTCCAGTTCAGCGACTTGACGTCCTGGTCGGTGTAACCGGCCTTCTTGACGGCGTCCTCGTTGAAGTAGACGCCGGACGCCGCCCAGTCCAGCGGCAGGGCGTACTGCTTGCCGTCGGTGAACTTCCAGGCGTCCACACCCACCGAGAACCGGGACAGGTCGAAGTTGTCCTTCTTGATGTAGTCGTCCATCGCCAGCAGTTGGTGCTGGGAGGCGTACGCCTGGAAGAACTGGACGCTGTTCTGGAAGGCGTCGGGCGCGTTGCCGGCCACGAACCCGGCGGTCAGCTTGGTGAAGTAGTCGTTGACGTTGTACTGGGTGATCTTCACCTTGATGTCGGGGTTGGCCTTCTCGAAGTCCGTGGCGCACACCTTGTACGCGGCGGCCTGCTTGTCGTCCCAGGTCCACCAGTTGACGGTCTTCGAACCACCGGCGGAGGAGGAGCCGTTGGAACACGCGGAGAGCAGCGCGGCCAGCGTGAGCGTGGCGCCCAGCGCGACCGTCTTCCGAACTCCCTTGATTCTTCTCATTGTTCCTTCTTTCGGGATGACGCGGTCGGTGCGGGGGACGGCTGCACCAGCGGATGGGACGACGTCTTGAGGAGGGCGCCGAACGCGCCCAGTGCGATGGCCAGGTCCTCGGGTCCGCCGGCGTCGTGGCCGTTGAACTCCCAGAGCCGCAGCTCTTTCTGGCCCGCGTAGGCGTGGTAGGCGGCGATCGCGGTGGCCGGCGGGCACGCCTCGTCGCGCAGCCCGGCGGAGAACCAGGCCGGGGCGTTCGCGCGGCGGGCGAAGGCGAGTCCGTCGAAGTAGCCGAGGGTGTCGAAGGTCTGCTCCACCCGGTCCCGGCGGGCCCCCAGATAGCCGATGAGCTCGGCGTAGGGCTCGGCGGAGGTGAGCCTGGTGGCGTGCCGGATGTCGCAGAGGAACGGCGACTGGAAGTGCGCCGCCGTCAGGTCGGGCACCAGTCCGGCGACCGCGAGGGCGATACCGCCGCCCTGGCTGGGGCCGACCACGGCGACCCGCTCCGGGTCGACGAGATCGGTGCGGGCGCGCAGCGCGTCCACGGCACGGACGGCGTCGGTGAACACCCGCCGGTAGACGTAGGTGTCCTTGTCCTCGATGCCCCGGGTGAGAAAACCGGGATGCGCCGGACCGCTGCCGACCGGGTCGGGGGTCGCGCCCCCGCCCGCCCAGGCGCCGCCCTGGCCGCGCGCGTCCACCAGCAGATGCGCGTACCCGGCGGACGCCCACAGCAGGTCGTCGATCGGAGCGCCGCGCCCGCTGCCGTAGCCGTGGAACTGGACGACGGCGGGCAGTTGGCCGTCCCGCTGCCGGGGCATCCGCAGCCAGGCGCGGACGGGGTGGCCGCCGAAGCCGGGCAGGACGGCGTCGAAGACGTCGACCGTCTCCAACCCGGTGGCGACCTCGGTCAGTTGGAGAGTGGCCTCCTGTCCGGCGCGGGTCTCGGCGAGGGTGCCCTTCCAGAAGCTGTCGAAGTCGGCGGGCTCCCGGTAGGCGCTGCGATAGGCGAACAGCTCGGGGACGTCCTGTTCGCTCAGCACGGCACCGGCTCCCCTCGGGGCCGCAGATCGGCGTCCAACTCGACCTGATGACCGGCCGGAAGCAGCAGCTCGGCCGTCCGGTCGCGGTACCGGATCCGCACGGGCTCACCGGAGTCACCCGCGTGCCTGCGCACGGTCGCACTGGTCAACTCGCCCTCGTTCCAGGCGAAGTCGACGGCCAGACCACCCCGGCAGCGCAGGTCCCGGGCCTCGCCCTCGGCCCACTGAACGGGCAGCGCGGGCAGCAGATCGAGGATGCCCGTGTGGCTCTGCACCACCATCTCGGCGATGCCGGCCATCAGCCCGTAGTTGCCGTCGATCTGGAACAGCGGATGCGTGGAGAAGAGGTTGGGCAGCAGTCCGCCCCAACGGGAGCCGTCCACCGGGGCGTTCACCCCGGAGTCGCCGTCAAGTGGCCGTACGGCTTCGAGGAACAGCGAGCGCGCGGTCGCCCCATCGCGCAGCCACGCCCGCAGCGCGATCTTCCACGACCACGACCAACCCATCGCCCCGGGCCCGCGCCGGTCCATCGACCTCCTTGCCGCGTCGGCCAGTTCGGGGGCCGAGTCGGGATCGATCAGACCGAGCGGGTGTACGGCGATCAGGTGCGAGAGGTGACGGTGGTGCGGGTCGGCCTCCGTCAGGTCCTCGGCCCACTCCTGGAGCAGGCCCTCCGACGAGACCGGCAGCGGGCGCAGCCGGGGCAGTGCCGCGCGGATCTCGCCGGTCAGCGGGGTGTCCAGACCCAGCAACTCGGCTGCCACCAGGGTCCGTTCGAAGGTGGCGCGGATCAGGGCGAGGTCCATGGTGGCGGTGCGGGTCAGGGATCTCGGGGCGCCGTCGGCCAGGAACAGGTTCTCCGGTGAGGTCGACGGCAGGGTGTCCAGATGGCCGGTGCCGTCGTCGACGAGCCAGTCGAGCAGGAACTCGGCGCAGCCGCTGAGCAACGGCCAGGCCCGCTCCCGCAGGAAGCCGGGGTCGCGGGTGAACTCGTAGTGGTCCCACAGGTGTTGGGACAGCCAGGCGCCGCCCATCATCCACAGCGCCCACGAGGTGTTGCCGTGCCCCATGCCGACCGGCAGCGCCCACCCCCACGGATCGGTGTTGTGGTGCGCCACCCAGCCGCGCGCGCCGTACAACTCCCGTGCCACATGGGCCCCTTGGGCGGCCATGCGGTCGAGCAGGTCGAAGAGGGGCGCGTGACAGGCGCTGAGCCCGACCGTCTCCGCGCCCCAGTAGTTCATCTGGGTGTTGATGTTGATCGTGTAGTTGGACGACCAGGCGGGGCGCAGCTCGGCGTTCCAGATGCCCTGGAGGTTGGCCGGGGGGCCGGTGCCCGGGCGGGAGGCGGTGGCCAGGAGATGGCGGCCGAGCTGGAACAGCACGGTGGCGGTGAGGAGTTCGTCGTCGCCGCCGAGGATGTCGCGGGCGACGTCGTAGGTGCCGGAGCGGCGGGGCCCGAGGCGCAGGGACGTGCCGCCCGACAGGGCCCGTACGTCGGCCTCGTGGTCCTTGAGGAGACGGTCGGCGCCCTGCGCGACGGCCCGCGCCGCGAGGTCGCCCGCGGTGGCCAGATGGGCGGCGCGGGCCACGGCCGGGGCCCCGCTCCAGTCGCGGTCGGCCGCGGTGGAACTGGCCAGGGTGAGCAGGAGGTTGGAGACGCCGGTGACGCGCAGACCTCCCTCGTCGTCGACGGTCGTCGTGCCGTCGGTGCGCACGGCGAGCGCGAGGGCGCCGAAGGGGTCGTAGCCGTCGACGGGACCGTCCGCGTAGCGCAGCGGTTCCGCGACCTCGGGCTCGTGCGCGGGGGCGCCGTCCACGGGTATCCCGATGCCCAGCGTGATGCCGTCGGGCGAGGCCGAGCGGAGCAACTCCCGCAGCGGGGTGGAGAGTTCGACGGTCAGGTCCACGGTGCCGCCGTCCGCGTCCAGCGTCACGCACAGGGCGCCGGTGACCGCGTCGGCCCAGACCCGGCGCCGTACCGTCGTCCCCCGAAGGTCGAAGGCGTCCTCGGTGACCGCGGTGTCGAGGTCGAGCGTCCTGCCGAGATAGGTGGCGTGCTCGCCGCCCGACACCGTCAAGTACAGGTCGGCGTACGGCAGATACTCCTGGCTGTAGGGCCCCTCGAAGGTCATGAGGAGGGACTCGGCGCGGTCCTGGTCGCCGGCGCGCAGCGCGGCGCGGACCTCTTCGAGCCGCTCCGGACCGGCTCCTCGCGCGCGGAGTGCGGCGAGGGCGGTGGCCGGTCCGGAGGGGGTGCCGGACCAGACGGTGGAGTCGTTGATCTGGATACGGGTCCGGCCGGTGCCGCCGAAGACCATCGCGCCGATCCTGCCGTTGCCGACCGGGGCGGCCTCCGTCCAGGTGGCGGCGGGCGCGGGCCAGCTCAGCACCAGGTCGCTGGAGTGCATGGCTGTGTCGTCCAATCGAGGGGTACGGGCGGTCACTTGAGGCCGGAGAAGCCGATGGAGTTGACGATGCGCTTGCCGAAGGCGACGAACAGCAGCAGCATCGGCAGGGCCGCGACCAGGGCGGCGGCCATCAACCCGGCCCAGTCGGGGGCCGCTTGGGGCGAGGACTGCTTGAAGACGCCGAGGGCGAGCGTCAGCGGCTCCACGTTCTCGCTGTTGGTGATCAGCAGCGGCCAGAAGTAGTCGTTCCAGGCGTTGACGAACATCAGCAGCGACACGGTCGCGATCGGCGCGGACGACATCGGCAGGATGATCCGGAAGAAGATCCGCAGCGGGCCCGCGCCGTCGATGATGGCGGCTTCCTCGACCTCGGTGCTCAGGCCCAGCATGAACTGCCGCAGGAAGAACAGCGTGAACGCCTGGAAGAGCGCCCCCGGCAGGATCAGTCCGGCGAACGTGTTGGTCAGGCCGAGGTCTTTGACGAGGACGAAGTTGGGCAGCAGCGTGAAGACGCTGGGCACCATCAGCGCGGTGATCAGGATGTTGAAGACGAGGTTGCGGCCCCGCCAGTGCAGCCGGGAGAACGCGTAGGCGCCGGCCGAGGCGAACAGCACGATCAGCACCGTCTGCACGGATGCGTAGATCAGCGAATTGCGCAGGTAGAGCGCGATGTTGATGGCCGCGCCCGAGCCGCCCTGGGCCTGTGCGTCGGCGGTGGAGGCGATCCCGAGGACGCGTTCGAAGGCGCCCCAGGTGAAGCCGACCGGCAGCGGCGAGGACGGGTGCGTCGACAGCTTGTAGTTGTTGGACAGCGCGGTGCGCAGGATCCAGTAGAACGGGAAGAGGGTGATCAGGACGACGATGCCCAGATAGATCCAGGCGACGATCCTGCCGGGGGAGAGGCTTCTGCGGTACTTCCGGGGCCGGGGCCGCGCGGTGGCCGCCTGGCCGGGGGCGAGGGTGACTGCCATGACGGGCTCCTTCAGCTCAGGTCGGATTCGCCTGCGCGGGCGAGCCGCAGCTGGGTGAAGGTGACCGTGATGAGCAGGGCGAACAGGGCGAGCGAGAGGGTGGCCGCGTAGCCGAAGTCGAACTGCCTGAACGCCTTGCTGTAGATGTACATCTGGAGCACGTTCGAGGCGTTGGCCGGGCCGCCCTGGGTGGTGACCTGCACGATGTCGAACACCTGGAAGGAGTTGATCACCGTCAGGACGACCACCATGACGAGGATCGGCCGCAGCAGGGGCACCGTGAGGCGCCGGAACATCTGCACCTCGCTGGCGCCGTCCACCCGGCCGGCCTCGTAGACGGTGGCCGGGATGGTCTGGAGGCCGGCGAAGATCAGCAGGGAGTAGTAGCCCATCCACTTCCAGATGCTGATCGCGGCGAGGGACGGGATGGCCCAGGCGCTGCTGCCGAAGAAGAGGATGGAGTGGCCCGTCAGATGCTGTAGGACGAGGCTGACGACGCCGAGGGACGGGTCGAGCATCCACTGCCAGACGAGCGCGGCGATGACGTTGGAGATCAGGAACGGCAGCAGGATCACTCCGCGCAGCGCCGACGACCTGGTCACCCGGTGCAGCACCACGGCCGTCACCAGGGAGGCCAGGGTGCCGAAGACGACGGCCAGGATCACGAAGTAGACGGTGACGAGCAGGGAGTGCCAGAAGACGTCGTCGCCGAACATCTGGTGGAAGTTGGCCAGTCCCACCCAGTTCGGCGGGGTGAGGACATGGAAGTCGGTGAAGCTGAGGTAGATGCCGCGCAGGGTCGGATAGGCGTAGAAGACGGCGAATCCGACGACACTGGGAAGGATCAGCAGGAGTGCGACCGGCAGGTCGCGGCGGCGGGCCGCCGCGGACCTGGTCGGCGCGTTGCGGCTCGCCCTGCGGGCCGAACGGGTCGTGCGGGTCGAACGGGCCTTGCGGACGCGGGGTGTTGGGCCGGGGGCGGTGGCCGTGGTGGTCACCGCGGCGGACGGTGGTGTGGTCGGCGTCTTGGGCTCGCCCTGTGATGTGACCACCACGGAACTCTCCTCGGATGTCGGTCGGTTGGAGGCTGGTCAGGTCGGACGGACGACGGTCAGAGGACGATCCGGTCCACGTCGGCGGCGTAGTCCGTGGCGTTGCCGAAGGTGATCGTGTTGTCGCCGGCCTTCAGCTGGACGGGCACGGTGATCGAACTCGGCCGGCCCCAGACGTTGTCGTTGCTGCCCGGCAGGAACTGCTGGAAGGAGGTGCCGCCGGTGGTGACGATCATCGTGCGGCCGGTGTCGCCGTCGGTGTAGTCGAGCTTCATCAGGTACGTGCCGTCCCGGGGCGCGGTCACGTGGTTGACCGCCACGGTTCCGGTGCCGCCGAGGTTGCCGACCTTCTTGCCGCCCGAGCACGCGGAGCAGTCGCCCACGGAGGCGTTGCCGCTGAGCGTGTTCCCGGAGGCCTCGGCCTCGTACGACACCGGTCCGCCCGCCGCCGGGGTGGTGACGTCAACTGCCTTGCTGGGGGCGGACTTCCGTCCCTTGGCGTCGTGCGCGACCACGGTGAGGGAGTAGGCGGTACCGGCCTTCAGACCGCTCACGGTGGCGGAAGTCCCGGTGACGGTGGCCTTCTTGGCGCCGTTGGCGTACACGTCGTAACCGGTGGTCTTCGTACCGGAGTTGACCGCGCTCCAGGCGAGCGAGACGCTGCCGGCCGTCGACGCGGTGCCGTGCGCGTTCAGCGGCACACCCGGGTGGCTGCCGGTCGCGGCGGGCGTGATGCGCAGCAGACGCGAGCCGTGCGGGGCCAGGTTGGCGGTGAACCTGCCGCTGACCGGGGCGAGGTTCTTGTGGCTCCACAGGTCGCGGACCTTGGCCTTGCCGGTGATGCCGAGGTCGCTGAAGTCGGCGGTCACGTCCGAGTAGCCCTTGCCCAGGTTGAACAGGGCCACGGTGTAACTGCCGTCCGCGTTGCGGGTGTACCAGGTCTGCTGCGGGGTCTTCTGACTGACCGGCCTGGCGGGGGTGCCCGCCTGGTCGACCGCGATGACCTCGTCGTTGGTGAGCAGCTTCAGGCCGTACTTGTCGAGCTTGGTGAGGTCGTCACCGATGTACAGCGGCGCGGCCTCGATGGCCCACAGCGTCATATAGCTCTGCCGCTCGGTCTGGTTGACGCCGTCCATGACGTCCGAACCCACGTCGAGCGAGTCGAGGTTGTTCCAGTGGCCCGGCCCCGCGTCGTCGATCCACGGCACGACGTCGTTCCAGCGCGCCTTCACCGAGTTGTTCCACGTCACCAGGGTGTCGCAGTAGCACTCGACGTCCGTGTCGATGCGCCAGCCGTTGGAGTTGGCCTTCCAGACGTCGGCCTGGTTGTGGCTGAGCGACCAGGACAGGGTGAACTCGATGGGCCGCCCGGTGTTCTTCAGGGCGGTGTGCCAGGCCTGGATGTCGGGGACGTTGTTGTGCGCGTCGTCGCCCTGGTTCGAGCCGGGGCCCACGCCGTCGATCTTGAGGAAGTCGACGCCGAAGGAGGCCAGTTGGTCGGCCTCGGACTGGATGTACTTGGTGGTGCAGGGGCTGGAGAAGTTCAGCTGGTAGGAGACGTCGTCCCAGCCGCTGGTCTTGCGCAGGTCCGGGTAGACGATGTCCTTGGTGGTGCAGCCCGGCGCGTTGTAGATCGGCGTCTTGCCGTCGTTGTACGCCTGCTGGTAGAGGCCGACGGCCAGATACAGGCCGAACTTCAGTCCCTTGCGGTGGAGTTGGTCCGCGAGGTACTTCATCCCGTGCGGGAACTTCGTCAGGTTCGGGGTCGGCCGGGCGTAGGCGTCGCCCTTGGCGTCGTTCCAACCGGCGTCCACGTTCACGTAGTTGTAGCCGTGCGACTTCAACTTCGAGGACAGCACGTCCGCCTGCTGAAGGACGTGCGCCTCGGTGAGCCAGTCCCCGCCGTAGCCGGGGAAGTTGGTGGATTCGACGCTCCAAGTGCTGTAGCCCATATAGGGCTTGGCGGCCACGACGGGCGCGGTCGTGGCGGTCGTGGTACCGGATGCCCGGGCCCCCGAGGCGTCCGCGGCGGTGGCGGCCCGTGCGGAGGCGGGCACGACGAGCGCCGCCGTCAGCGCGGTGAGGCAGGTGAGAGTTCTCAGACGTGTGGGTCGAGCTGGACGAGGCATGTGTGTACTCCGTCAGGGCGCGGCTGGAGGCGGGGTTCCCGCCTGAGGTGTCGAGGTGCGGGGAGCCTCTCGGTGTGGTCGTCCCGGGACATCACCGAGGGGGTTCGCTGGGACCAACGGGCGAGTGGGTGGGGGCCACACACTCCTCACCGGCGCAGGACCGTCCCGTCCGCCCCGACGAGGAGTGCGGCGAATCTAGGCTTAGTTTCCTTCCAGCGTCAACATAGTCGGCGCCCAGAAAACTCCGACCTTTGTGCGGCCTGGTGGGGGGTTTCAGCCGTCTGCTGTCGAATGACCTGCGGTTTCAGGCCCATAGGGCCGATGTATATCCCTTGTCTTACTTTCCAAAGGAAAGGTAACGTCGCCCCATGACCCTCGCCGACCAGCCACCCGCGGCCGCACTCGTCCTGCAGACCCTGCTCCAGTACGGTCCGCTGAGTCGCGCCGAGATCGGCCGGCGGACCGGACTGACTGCGGGGGCCGTCACCAAGGTGGCCACCTCGCTGATGGCCGACGGCTGGATCACCGAGGGCGGCAGGCCCGCCACCGAGCGGACCAACGGCCGCCCGGCGACCCCGGTCGAAGTACGGCCCGAACGCGCCCTGTTCGCCGGTGTGAAGGTCACCGGCGAGGAACTCATCGGCGTGCTCGCCGATCTGACGGCCCGTCCGCTGGCGTCCCGGCGCGTCCGCCTCGACTCACGCGACGTGGGGACCGTGGTGCTGGCCATCGCCCGGCTCGTCGACGAACTGCGCACGGCGGCGAACCCGGCGGGCGCCGCCGACCTCCACGGCATCGGGGTCACCATCTCCGGCGACGTGGACAGCCAGTTGGGAACGGTCCAATACTCGCCCTTCCTCAACTGGCGCCGGGTACCGCTCGCCCAGCTCGTCGAGACGGCCACCGGGACACCCACGGTCATCGAGAACGACGTACGCGCGCTGACCGTGGCCGAGCAGTGGTTCGGCGCCGGAGTCGGGCTGTCGATCTTCGCCCTGGTGACCGTCGGCGCCGGCATCGGCGCCGGGCTCTGCGTCGCCGGCCGGGTCGTCTCCGGAGCGCACGGCGTGGCGGGCGAGGTGGGACACCTGCCGGTGAGCGGCACCGACCGGATCTGCACCTGTGGCAACAAGGGCTGCGTGGAAGCGGTCGCCTCCACCCACGCGATCGTCGAACAGGCCCGACAGGCCACCGGCGACGGGGAGTTGACCATGGACGGCGCGATCCGCCTCGCGCACACCGGAGACCCCGCCGTCCGCGCCGTCTTCGCCCGCGCCGGACACGCCGTGGGCCTCGCCCTCGCCTGCGTCGCCAACCTCATCGGACCGGAGCGGATCATCATCTCCGGCGAGGGCGTCGCCTCCTACGACCTCTTCGCCGACCACATCCGGCAGGCCTTCGTGGACCACGCGTTCGGCGCCGCGGTGGACTGCGATCTCGTGGTCCGCCCCCTGCCGTTCGAGGAATGGGCACGCGGCGGCGCGGTGGTCGCGGCCCAACGCGTGTTCGCGCCCGCGAAGTAGCGAGGTGACGTGTGCACGCCCCCGGTCGATAGTCTGCTGCCCGATCAGGACGATCGGGACGACCACGCGCGCGACCGCAGAGGTGAGACATGTCCTTCACCACCCGCCCCACCCTCCAGGGCACCTTCGGCATGGTGTCCTCCACCCACTGGCTGGCCTCGCAGTCCGCGATGGCCGTCCTGGAGGACGGCGGCAACGCCTACGACGCCGCCGTCGCCGGAGCCTTCGTCCTGCACGTCGTCGAGCCGCACCTCAATGGCCCGGCCGGCGAGGTGCCCGTCCTGCTCGCCCCGGCGAGCGGCGAGGTCCGGGTGCTGTGCGGACAGGGCGTCGCACCCGCCGGAGCCACGATCGACCACTACAGGGGACTCGGTCTGGATCTCGTACCCGGCACGGGCCCCCTCGCCGCGGCCGTCCCCGGCGCCTTCGACGCCTGGCTGCTGCTGCTCCGCGACCACGGCACGAAGTCCCTCGCCGACGTCCTGAAGTACGCCATCGGGTACGCCGAGGACGGGCACGCGTGCGTGGAGAACGTCGGCGCGACCGTCGAGACCGTACGGCGGCTCTTCGAGACGGAGTGGACCTCGTCGGCGGACGTGTACCTGCCCGGCGGCAAGGCGCCCCGCCCCGGCGAGCTGTTCCGCAACCCCGCCCTCGCCGCCACCTGGAGGCGGCTGCTCGCCGAGGTCTCCGGAGCAGGGGACCGGGAGGCCCAGATCGAGGCGGCGCGCGCGGTGTGGCGCTCCGGATTCATCGCCGAGGCCCTCGTGCGGCAGTCCGGGCGGCCCACCATGGACACCAGCGGCGAGCGCCACACCGGCACCCTCACGGCCGCCGACCTCGCCTCCTGGTCCGCGTCCTACGAGGCCCCGGCGACCTACGACTGGAACGGCTGGACACTCTGCAAGGCCGGTCCCTGGAGCCAGGGCCCGGCCTTCCTCCAGCAACTCGCGCTGCTCCCGCCCGAGTTGCCCGCCTACGGTTCCGCCGACTACGTCCACCTCCTGATCGAGGGCTGCAAGCTCGCGATGGCCGACCGGGAGGCCTGGTACGGGGACGCGGGCGAAGACGCCGTACCGCTGCGGGAGTTGCTGTCGGCGGACTACAACGCGGCGCGGCGGGAGCTGATCGGTGAGAAGGCCTCGCACGAGCTGCGGCCCGGCAGTCCCGGAGGGCGCGTTCCGCGGCTGAGCGGGCACGCGCGCGTGGTGGCGCCCGCGGAGTCCGGGTTCGACCCGCTGGGGGCGGGGGAGCCGACCGTCGCGCGGGTCACGGCCGACGGCGGTACCCGGGGCGACACCTGCCACCTCGACGTCGTCGACCGCTGGGGCAACATGATCGCGGCCACGCCCAGCGGCGGCTGGCTCCAGTCCAACCCCGTGGTGCCCGAACTGGGCTTCCCCCTCGGCACCCGTTTGCAGATGGCCTGGCTGGAGCCGGGGCTCCCCAACTCCCTTGCGCCGGGCCGCCGTCCGCGCACCACGCTCACCCCGTCGATCGCCCTGCGCGACGGAGTGCCGGTGCTGGCGTTCGGTACACCGGGCGGGGACCAGCAGGACCAGTGGCAGCTGCACTTCTTCCTTGCGGTCGCCACGCGCGCGAAGGCACGCGGCGGCCTCGACCTCCAGGGCGCGATCGACGCTCCGAACTGGCACAACGACAGCTTCCCCGGCTCCTTCTACCCGCGCGGCATGCGACCGGGCAGCGTGACCGTCGAGTCCCGCATCGACGAGACGGTGGTGGAGGAGCTGCGCAGGCGCGGCCACGACGTGACCGTGGGGGACGCCTGGTCGGAGGGGCGGCTGTGCGCGGTCGCCCGGGACCCGGCGGCCGGGATCCTCTCGGCGGCGGCGAATCCCCGGGGCATGCAGGGGTATGCCGTCGGACGCTGACGCACCGGGTGAACCTGACAGTGATCGCGAATCCGGGTGTTCATGGTGATTCCACCCGGAGTGCACCGGGCCGGTGGGGATTGTCAGTGGCCCGTGCTCTCATGGAGACATGATCGAAGACACCGAAACCATCGACGAGTTTCTCGTACAGCACACGGCCGACGTCGAGGACGCGATCCGCAAGGCGGCGGCGGCCGAGATCATGCCCCGCTTCCGGCAGCTCGCCGCGCACGAGATAGACCAGAAGAGCGGCCCGCACGACCTGGTCACGGACGCCGACCGCAACGCCGAGCGGCACCTCACGCAGGTCCTCGGCGCCCTCCTGCCCGGCTCCGTCGTGGTCGGCGAGGAAGCGGTGCACGCCGACCCGGAGACCTACGAGGCGATACAGGGCGACGCCCCGGTCTGGATCGTCGACCCGGTCGACGGCACCCGCCAGTTCGTGCGCGGCGAGACCGGCTTCTGCACCCTGGTCGCGCTGGCCCGGCACGGCGAACTGCTCGCGTCCTGGACCTACGCCCCCGCCCGCGACCAACTGGCCACGGCGGTGAAGGGCGGCGGCGCCTTCCTCGACGGCGTCCGGCTGCGCTCCGGTGCCCCGGACCCCACCCGGGACCTGGAAGTGGCCACCTCCCACCCGGACTACACGACGGACGCCCAGAAGCGCGCCCTGCTCGGCCTGTGGGCGGACGGGGTGCGCACGCGCCCGTGCGGCTCGGCCGGACTGGAGTATCTCGCCATCGCCCGGGGCGAGTTGGACGCCACGGCCTTCTCCTGGGAGGCCGCCTGGGACCACGCGGCGGGCCTGCTCCTCGTCGAGGAGGCGGGCGGCGCCCACCTCACCCTCACCGGAGAGCCCTTCCGCATCACGGGCGGCAACGCACTGCCGTTCACGGCGGCCCGGGACGCGGCGACGGCCCGCCGCGTCATGGAGCTGCTGAGGGCGTCGTAGGGTCACGGGTTCCGCACACTGGACGGACCGGCCCCGGGGATGTCAGTCCCGCGGCATATCCTGACCCCGAGTTGCCATGGGCTGACGAAGAAGGGGTCCGAAGGTGCCGTCGATGCTCGATGCGGTCGTGGTGGGTGCGGGGCCGAACGGACTGACGGCTGCCGTGGAGCTGGCCCGGCGCGGCTTCTCCGTGGCCGTGTTCGAGGCACGGGACACCGTGGGCGGCGGCTCCCGCACCGAGGAGCTGACCCTCCCCGGCTTCCGGCACGACCCCTGCGCCGCGGCGCACCCGCTGGGCATCAACTCGCCCGCGTTCCGCGCCCTGCCCCTGGAGCGCTACGGCCTGGAGTGGCTGCACGCCGAGCTGCCCATGGCGCACCCGTTCACCGACGGCAGCGCGGCCGTGCTGTCCCGGTCCGTCGCGGAGACGGCCGCCTCCTTCGGACCGCGCGACGCGGGGACGTACCGCAGGCTGGTCGAGCCCTTCCTCCCCAAGTGGGACACCCTGGTCCGCGACTTCATGTCCCTGCCGTCCACCTCGCTGCCCCGCGACCCGGTCACCCTCGCCCGCTTCGGCCTGGCCGGACTGCCCCCGTCGACCTGGCTGACCAGCCGTTTCCGCGACGAGCGCGCAAAGACCCTGTTCGCCGGACTGGTCGGCCACGTCATGGCCCCGCTCAACGGCTTCGCCACCGGAGCCATCGGCCTGGTCTTCGCCCTCGCGGCACACGCGCGCGGCTGGCCGGTGGCCCGCGGCGGCTCCCAGTCCATCTCGGACGCCCTCGCCGCCTACCTGAAGGACCTCGGCGGCGAGATCCACACCGACTACGAGGTCAAGCGCCTCGACGACCTCCCCCCGGCCCGCGCCTACGTCTTCGACACCTCGCCCACCGCCCTGGCGAAGATCGCGGGCTTCGGCAACCACTACGACAGCTACCGCTACGGCCCCGGCGTCTTCAAGATCGACTACGCGCTGGACGGCCCGGTGCCCTGGACCGCCGAGGAGGCGCGCACCGCGGGCACCGTACAGATCGGCGCCGACAGCACGGAGATCGGCAACGCCCTGCGCGCCGCGTCCCGCGAGAACCGCGCCCCCGACCGGCCGTTCATGATCACCGTGCAGCCCAGCGTCGTCGACCCCACCCGGGCCCCGGCCGGCAAGCAGGTCTTCTGGGCCTACGGCCATGTCCCCAGCGGCTGGACCGGCGACCTCACCGACGCCCTGGAACGCCAACTGGAGCGCTTCGCCCCGGGTTTCCGCGACCGCGTCCTCGCCCGCGCGACCGCTGGCCCGCCCGAACTCGCCGCACGCAACGCCAACTACGTCGGCGGCGACATCGGCACCGGCGCGGTCTCCGGCCTCCAGATCCTCCTTCGCCCCAAACTCTCCCTCTCTCCCTACGGCACCCCGCACCCGGCCGTTTTCATCTGCTCCTCGGCGACCCCGCCAGGACCCGGTGTGCACGGCATGTCGGGCCACAACGCGGCGAAGGCCGTCTGGCGCAAACTGCGGCAGACATGACCACCATCACCCTCGTCCAGGGCGACATCACCCGCCAGGCCGCCGACGCGATCGTCAACGCGGCCAACTCCTCGCTCCTGGGCGGCGGAGGCGTGGACGGCGCGATCCACCGCCGCGGCGGCCCCGCGATCCTGGAGGCCTGCCGAAAACTCCGCGCCTCCCACTACGGCAAGGGCCTGCGCACCGGCCAGGCGGTCGCGACAACAGCGGGCGAACTCGACGCCCAGTGGGTGATCCACACCGTGGGCCCGGTCCACTCCCGCGAGGAGGACCGCTCGGCCCAACTCGCCTCCTGCTACCGGGAGTCGCTGCGCGTCGCCGACGAACTCGGCGCCCACACCGTCGCGTTCCCCGCCGTCTCCGCCGGGATCTACGGCTGGCCGATGGACGACGCGGCAAGGATCGCGGTGGAGACCGTACGGGCGGCGAAGACGTCGGTCGAGGACGTCACGTTCGTGCTCTTCGACGAGGCGGCGTACGAGGCGTTCGGCAGGCAGCTCCGCTGACCGAGCTTGGCGGGACAGCCCTCACGCATCGATCACAACGTCCTCCAGCGGCTTCGAGCAGCAGAGCAGAACCTTGTTCTGGGCGATCTCGCGTGGCCGGATGCCCCCGTTGTGCCGCATGTCGACGGAGCCGGAGAGCAGGGTCGCCTTGCAGGTGCCGCACATGCCCTGCGCGCACGAGGCCGGCAGGCTGAGGCCCGCTCTGGACGCGGCGGCGAGGAGGGAGGTGTCGGCGTCGCACTCGATGGTGCGTCCGGTGCGGGCGAACTCGACCTTGAAACCGGTGTCCGCGGCGGCCGACGAGGGGGCGGCCTGCCCGGTCGGCGCCTCGAAGGTGAAGCTCTCCTCGTGGTAGTGGTCCATGTCGAGGCCCGCGTCCGACAGCATCCGCCGTACCGCGGCCATGTAGGGGGCGGGGCCGCAGGTGAAGACCTCCCGTTCGAGGAAGTCCGGCGCGATCTGCCGGAGCGTCTCGATCGTGAGCAGGCCGCGGTGTCCGCCCCAGGGGGCGTACGGGCGGTCCTCCTCGCAGATGTGGACGATCCGGATGTTGGGCGCGGTCGCGGCGATGAGGTCGAGTTCGTGGCGGAAGACGATGTCCGCCGGGGTGCGCGCGCTGTGCGCGAACACCACGTCGGCGGGGTCCGCGAGGTCGTACAGCGTCCTGGTCATCGACATCGACGGCGTCACACCGACGCCCCCGGACAGGAAGAGGTACTTGGGTGCCGGATGCCGGGCCGTGGAGAAGTCGCCGAGCGGTCCGTGCGCCCGTACGGTGTCGCCCGGCCCGAGGTGGTCGTGCAGCCAGTTCGACGCGAGCCCGCCCGGTACGCGCTTCACCGTGATCGAGAGCAGGAAGGGGCGGGTGGGCGGTGAGGAGATGGTGTAACAGCGCCGCACCGGTCGGCCGTCGATGTCGAGGGTCAGCGTCAGGAACTGGCCCGGGTCGTGCCGGAACGGCCGGGGTTCGGCGTACTCGAACACGAACGTGGAGACGTCGTGCGTGAGCGGGTGCACCTGACGGCACACCAGCAGCTCTTCGGTCTCGCTCATGGCCGGCGCTCCAGGTGTGCCTTGAGCCTGGTCACGTACCAGTTGACGAACGCCTCGACCTGTTCCTCCGTCGGACCGTACGGGCCCGGCAGATAGGCCGGGCTGCTGATGCCCCGATGGGCGCGGGCCACCAGCACCGCGTCCTGGTCGTTCGTGGCCTGCCACACCTTGGTGAGGGTGTCGAGGTCGTAGTCGATCCCCTCGACGGCGTCGGCGTGCACGAGCCAGGTGGTGCGGACGAGGGTGCGGTCCGGGCCGAGCGGGATCACGGAGAACGTGATCGCGTGGTCGGCCATGAAGTGGAACCAGGAGTTCGGCTGGATGTGCATGGACAGGCGCCCCAGGCGGGCCGTGGGGAAGTCCGCCAGCAGGCGTTTGCACGCGGCCGTGCCGTCCGGGGTGTACGACTCCCCGGCGAGGTCGAGGGGCTCGCGCTGGATGCGGAAACCGGTGGGGCGGGTGTCCAGTTCCTCGATCTCGGCGTAGGGCAGGCCCAGCGAGTCGTAGGTCTCGCGGGCCTCGGCGTCGGCCACGAGGAAGCGCTCGTAGGCGGGGCGCAGCGCGGGCGGGAGGTCCTTCTCCTGGTAGCCGTAGATGGGGAAGTAGCAGGCCTGGAGTTCGGGATGGCCCACGCAGTGGTAGCACTCCCGGTTGTTCTCCATGGTCAGCTTCCAGTTGCCGTTCTCGACCAGGTCGATCTGCGTGGCGACCTTCGTCTCGGCCAGGCGGTGCGGTGCGAGGTACGGCGCGATGCGGGCGGCGACCTCGTCGAAGTCCTCCGGCGGCTCCTGGGCGAGGCAGATGAAGACCAGCCCGGCCACCGTGCGCGCGTGCACGGACCGCAGCCCGAAGCATGACGGGTCGAAACCGGGCGCCTGGGACTCGGCGTACAGCAGCTTGCCGTCGACGCCGTACGTCCAACGGTGGTATCCGCAGACGATGTTGCCCACCGAACCGCGCTCCTCGTCGAGGATGCGCGCGCCGCGGTGGCGGCAGACGTTGTGGAAGGCCCGGACGTCCTCGTCGTCGTCGCGCACGACGATGACCGAGTACGACCCGAGGTCGACCGTCACGTAGTCGCCGGGCTCGGGGAGCTCCGCCTCGGCGGCCACGAACAGCCAACTCCGGGCGAAGACGGCCTCGATGTCGAGGTCGAAGAACTCCTCGCCGACATAGAACGGGGCTTCGAGGCTCCGGCCCGCGGGACGTCGGGCGACGAGGTCGCCGACGTCGGAGGTCGCTTGCTTCATCTCATCTCTCCGGTACGACTGGGGAGTTGACGTCAGGACGGGGGGTGACGCTCAGACCGGCAGGCACAGCCGCAGCGCGTCGTGGATCGCGGCGTGGATGTTGCGGGAGGCGACGGCGTCGCCGACGCGGAAGAGCTGGTAGCGGCCCGCCTCGTTACGGACCACGGACTGCGGCTCGTCGGCCAGCAGGGCGCGGTGGTCGACCTCGCCCAAGTTGCTTGATCCGGGGCGGAGTTCGACGTACAGCTCGTCCGCGGGCAGGGTCCCGTGCTCCACGACCACGTGGTCCACGATCCGTTCCGTCTCGGCCTCGGTGTACTCGCTGTAGAGGGTCGCGGCCAGTCGTCCGTCCCCGGTGCGGCGCACGGAGCGCAGTCGCCGGGCGAGCGTGATGGTGACGTCGTGCGCGGTGAACGCCCGTAGGTAGGCGGGGGAGTTCATGCTGCCGACGTCGGGGGCGAGGGCGCGCTCCGGGGTGACGTACTCGATCCTGAGGTCGGGCGACGCGGTGAGGACCTCCACGGCGTCCATGGCCGGGTAGCCGCCGTGGTCGTCGTAGACCAGGATCTTGCCGCGTGGGCGCCGCAGCGAGCCCGTCATCACGTCCCAGGTGTCGGCGACCAGGTCCTCGCCGGCGGTGAGGAAGCTGCGGTTGGGCATGCCTCCGGTGGCGACGATCACGAGGTCGGGGTGTTCCGCGAGGACGTCGTCGGCCTCGGCGTACGTGCCCAGGCGTAGATCGACGCCGAGGACTTTGCACTCGGCGAGGCGCCAGTCGACGATCTGGATCAGGTCGGCCCGGCGCGGGTTCGACGCGGCGAGCCTGATCTGCCCGCCGGGCCGGTCGCTCGCCTCGAACAGGACGACGTCATGGCCGCGTTCGCCCAGGACGCGCGCAGCTTCCAGTCCGGCCGGTCCCGCTCCGACGACAACTGCCGTCCTACGACGGCCTTTTGTGCGGGAGATGAGGTGGGGCAGGTGGAGTTCGCGGCCGGTGGACGGGTTGTGGACGCACTTGGTGTCGCCGGAGTCGTAGATCGCGTCGAGGCAGTAACTCGCCCCGACGCAGGGCCGGATGCGGTCCTCCTGGCCGGCCTTCACCTTGGCGACCAGGTGTGGATCGGCGATCTGCGCACGGGTCATGCCGACCAGGTCGAGCAGTCCCTCGCGCAGGGCGTGCCGCGCGGTGGCGACGTCGGCGATGCGGGCCGCGTGCATCACGGGTATGGGGAGGCGACGTTTGATCTCGCCGGTGAACTCCAGGTACGGGCCGAGCGGGGTGCCGATGGACGGGATGACCCTCGCCAGGGACGCGTCCCGCTCGATGGAGCCGTGGATGGTGCTGATGAAGTCGATGCCGTCGGCGGCGTATTGGCGGGCGGCGGTGATCGCCTCGTCGAAAGTGAGGCCGCCGGGTTGTGCCTCGTCCAGCGACATCCGGATCCCGACGACGAAGTCCGGGCCGACGGCTTCGCGCACCGCCCGGATCACCCGGCGCGGAAACGCCATCCGGTTCTCCGGGCCGCCGCCCCACTCGTCGTCGCGGTGGTTGGTCGCGGGGGAGAGGAAGCTGTCCAACAGGTGGCCGTACGCCTCCAGTTCGATGCCGTCGAGACCGCCCTCCCGGCAACGGACCGCCGCGGCGGCGTAGTCGGCGACGATCCGGTCCAAGTCCCAGGACTCGGCGGCCTTCGGAAAGGCGCGGTGCGCGGGCTCGCGCAGCGGTGAGGCGGACACCACCGGGAGCCAGTCCCCGGTGAAGTTGCTGGTGCGGCGGCCGAGATGGGTGACCTGGCACATGACGGCGGCCCCGGCCTCGTGCACGTCGTCGGCGAGCCTGCGCAGCCACGGGACGATGTCGTCGCGGTACAGGAGCAGGTTGCCGAACGCCGGCGGGCTGTCGGGCGAGACGACCGCCGAGCCGCCGATCATCGTGAGACCGACCCCGCCGCGCGCCTTCTCCACGTGGTAGGCCCGATAACGGTCCTTGGGCAGGCCGTCCTCGCCGAACGCCGGTTCGTGAGAGGTGCTGACCACGCGGTTGCGCAGGGTGAGGTGCTTGAGCCGGAAGGGTTGGAGCAGGGGATCCAGGATGGCTGAGGGCACGGCTGCTCCTCGAAGGATGCTGTGGCGCGTCTGTTTCGCGATGCAAAACAGCATCGCCATACGAGACAAATGGTGGAGCTGGGAATCCCCGGCCGTCAATAGCCCGCCGTGTTAACTCGCCGTGCGCGCGGCGCTCATCCGCGTTTCACGTGGCCCCGGCGCCAGGAGATCTTCGCGGCGGCCGCCAGCAGCTGGTCCGCGAGACCGGACACGGTGTCCTCGCCGATGCGGAAGGTCGGCCCGGACAGGGTCACGGCCGCGATGACCTTGCCGTCCAGGGCGCGGATCGGGGCGGCGATGGCGGCCAGACCGATCTCGTGCTCCTCGCTGGTGGTGGCGTAGCCCCGCTCGCGGATCGTCTCCAGCGCCGCCGCGAGGGTCCTCGGGTCGACGATCGTGTGCGGGGTGTACTTCTCCGCCCCCCTCGCGAAGATCTCCGCGACCTGGTCGGGGGCCATGTGCGCCAGGAAGAGCTTGCCCGCCGCGGTGGCGTGCAGCGGGGCGCGTCGGCCGACCCAGTCGATGCTCGTGATCGCCGCCGCGCCGATCGCCTGGTCGATGGTGATCACGTCGTGCCCGTCGTGGATCGCCACGTTCACGGTGTCGCCCACGGCCGCGGCCAGTTCCTGGCAGACGGGACGGCTCAGCAGGGACAGGTCGTTCACCTTGCCCGCCCCGGCGGCCAGTTCGACCATCGTGTACCCGATGCGGTACCGCCCGCGCTCGGTGTCCTGCTCGACCAGGCCCCGTGACTCCAGGGTCGCCAGCAGCCGGAACACGGTCGACTTGTGGATGCCCAGTTCCTCGGCGACTTCGGTCACCCCGCTGGGACCCCGCGTGGCCAGCACCTGGAGGATCGACACCGCCCGGTCGACGGACTGCACCGAGTGATCACGTGGGCGGCTTCCGCTGCTGGTCATGGCGGAAGGGTAATCGAGGGGACGGCACCGGCCGCGAGCCTCCGGTCCCGACAACGAAGGGGGGTGGCGGTGCGGTCTGCCGACCCCACCGCCACCCCCCTTTCCGTCAGCCGATGATGCGGTGCGTCGTCCAGAACGAGGTCAGGTCCGTGGTCGTCGCGGCCTGGGCCGCCGCCTTGAACTCGGCCGTGGTCGAGACGCCGTACCAGTGCGAAGTGGCGTAGTCCTTCAGGAGTTTGGCCATCACGGTGTCACCGAGGGTGCGGCGCAGATCGTGCAGGGCGCACTTGCCGTAGCCGTAGACGACGGTGGAGTAGCGGGACGAGTGGGCGTCCCAGTACGCCATCGAGTTGGTGATGTTCTCCGCCGTCGAGGCCCAGGAGACGTTGTTCCAGCAGTTGGTGCCGGTCAGGCCCTGGGCCAGGTCGGTGGCGTAGTCGGTGAACGCCTCGTCCAGCCAGGGGCTGTTGTACTCGTCGTCGCCGACGATGCCGTAGAACCACTGGTGGCCGATCTCATGGGTGAGAGCCGTGGTGCTGACCAGGTCGAGGACGAAGCCGGGGTACTCCATGCCGCCGAACCAGAAGTTGTTGTCGATGACGGCGTCCAACTCGCCGTACGGGTAGGCCCCGAAGCGTCCCGCGTGGGCGTCGACCGCCGACTTGGCGGTGGTCAGCATCGACTGGGCGTTGGCCGAACTGATGCCCGTCACCGAGTAGATGTTGATCGGCGTGCCTGCCGTCGACGTACCGGAGATCTTGGTGAACGGGCCCGCCGCCCACGCGAAGTCGCGGACCTTGGAGGCCGTGGCCGTGGTGATCGTACGGCCGCTGGTGCCCGGGGTGTCGACCGAGGCGCCGGTGGCCGGGACCAGCAGGGTGGTCGGGTGGTCCAGGGTCACCTTGAAGTCGGCGGCCAGGGAGTAGAAGGACTCGCCGTTGTTCGTGTACGGGTCCAGGTGCCAGCCCGAGCCGTCCTTGATCGCGAGGACCGGCAGCGCGTTGCCGATCATGCTGAACGCGCCGTCGTAGCCGAACCGGTCGGCGCCGCTCGGGACCGTGATCCCCAAGTCGAAGCCGATGGTGGTGGATTGACCCTGTGCGAGGGGAGTGGGGAGCGCTATTTGCAGGGCCGTGCAGGCGACCGAGAGGGCGCCCGCGGTGCCGCCGGTGACGTTCGTGACCGTGATCGGCGGGGCGGTGCAGGTGCCGTGGTAGTTGTCCCACAGCCGCAGGTACACCTCGGTGAGCGGGCTCGCCGAGGCGTTGGTGAAGGTCGTGCTCTCGTGGCCGGTCCAGACCGTGCCGGCGGTGTTGCTGGTCAGGCTGACGGTGTACGCCGGGGCGGCCGGAGTGCGCGTCGAGTCGGCCGGCGGGGCGGTGTCGCCCGAGGTGTCGAGGGCGATGTCGTCCACGACGAAGCTCGTCTGGAGACTGGAGTCCTCGACACCGGAGAAGGCGAGGCTCACGGTCTGGCCCGCGAACGACGACACGTCGAACGACTTCTGGACGTACCCGGTGGCCTTGTTCAGGTTCGAGTAGGTCGCGAGGGTCGTGCTGCCGATCTTCGCCGTGAGCTTGTCGTACGCGGTGGACGAGGTCGTCTCGGCGGTGTCGATGTGCAGCCAGAAGGTCAGCGTCGCGCTGGCGCAGCCGGACGGGATCGTCACGCTCTGGGAGAGCGTGTCGGTGTGCGTGCCGCCGGTGCCGTCCAGCCAGGCGAAGCTGGTGCCGCCGTGGGCGCTCTGCCCGGTGCGGCTGGTGATGACGGTTGTCGAGGACTGGGTCCAGGACGAAGTGCCGCTTTCGAAGCCGCCGTTGGCGACCACCTGCGCCGGGGCACAGGCGGCGGCCACCACGGGGGTCGCGTCCGGTGCCGCGGCGGCCGGGGTGACGGGCAGCGAGAGGGCGGCTACCGCGGCGACGGCGAAGACGCCGGCTGCGAGAGCCTTGTGGGGGGTCGGTCTCACACGGAACTCCTTATACGGCGGCCGGGATCCCGGCCTGCTCGGTGGCCGCCCGGCCGGACTGGGTGTGCCGGTGGGTGGCCTCGGGAACGCGCGTAGCTGTTGCGTGATCGCGGGGGAAGCTTCGCAGATTTGACCGGGCCATGCCATAAAAAGAAGGAAGTGTGCGCATGGAGTGGAGGAAGGTGCGAACGGGGGCCGGAGGGTGCCGTGCGTATGCCTACGTTGACCGGGCCATGCCTGGATTTGGCCTCCGGTTGGCCGAATGTACGCCTTCGATTGCTTCCATCGAGCGATGGACCACATCACGTTCCTCGTGGCGGTCGTCATCGTCACGGCCTTGGCCTTCGACTTCACCAACGGATTCCACGACACCGCCAACGCGATGGCGACGTCCATCGCCACCGGGGCGCTCAAGCCCAAAGTGGCGGTGCTCATCAGTGGAGCTCTCAATATCGTCGGCGCCTTCCTCTCCACGGAAGTCGCCAAGACGATCTCCGGCGGCATCGTCGACGACACCCTGGTCACACCGGGGATGATCTTCGCGGGGCTCGTCGGCGCGATCCTCTGGAACCTCCTGACCTGGCTGCTCGGGCTTCCGTCCAGCTCCTCGCACGCCCTCTTCGGTGGCCTGATCGGTGCCGTCTGGGTCGGCGCGGGCTCCAACGGCGTCCACTTCGACAAGGTCGTGGAGAAGATCCTGATCCCGGCGGTCGCCTCCCCGCTCGTGGCCGGAATCGCCGCTCTCCTCGCCACCTACCTCGCTTACAAGATCACCGCCCGGGCCCGCAAGGACTCGGTCACCAAGGGCTTCCGGATCGGCCAGATCGCCTCGGCCTCGCTGGTCTCCCTCGCACACGGCACGAACGACGCCCAGAAGACCATGGGCGTCATCACCCTGACCCTGATCTCCGTGGGCGCGCTCGGCCACGACGCCGGTCCGCCGGTGTGGGTCATCGCCTCCGCGGGCCTCGCGATCGGGCTCGGTACCTACATCGGCGGCTGGCGCATCATCCGCACGATGGGCAAGGGCCTCACCGACATCGAGTCCCCGCAGGGCTTCGCGGCCGAGGCCGCCTCCACGACCGTGATCCTCACCTCCGCCCACCTCGGCTTCGCGCTCTCGACCACCCAGGTCTGCTCCGGCGGCATCCTGGGCGCGGGCCTCGGCAGGCGCCTCGCCGAGGTGCGCTGGGGCACGGCCGGCCGTATGGTCATCGCCTGGCTGGTCACCCTGCCGGCCGCGGCCCTGGTCGGCGGCCTGTCCGCGAGTGTCGTCAAGCACGGCGGCAACCTCGGTACGGCCCTGATCGCGCTGATCGCCGCCGCCGTGGCCGGATTCATCGTGATCGCCTCGCGCCGCAACCCCGTGCACGCCGACAACGTCAACGAGACCCACGAGGTCACCATCCGCGGCGGCGCGTCCTCGGACGTCCGTACGGCCGCCTGAGTCAAGGGAGTTGACTGATGAGCGTGGACTGGAACGCCCTCGGCGAGGTGGCCGCGGTGAGTGTCGGAGTGACCGTCGGTGTGGTCGTCGTCTTCGCGCTGGGGGTGCTCGGCATCGCCCAGGTCGAGGCCGCCCGCGAACAGGACGGCGGCACCCATGCCCTCGGATTTGCCCAGGCGGGGTTGTGCTTTGTCGCCTGTGCGGCTGTCGTGGCATACGGCATATATCTCATCGTGCCGCAGTTCCACTGAATACCGCTGATCACTGAACCGCATCGAGAGGAGGCCGGGATGACTGAGCTGTTGTCGGGGCTGCGCGTCGACTACACGGACCAGGACGACCCGGTGCTGATCCGGCCCGACGGCAGCCCGGTGGACACCTGGCGGGAGAACTACCCGTACGAACAGCGCATGGAGCGCAAGGAGTACGACTGGCACAAGCGGCTCCAGCAGATCGAACTGCTGAAGCTGCAACGCTGGATCAAGGAGACCGGACGCCGGCTCGTCATCGTCTGCGAGGGACGGGACGCGGCCGGCAAGGGCGGCACGATCAAACGGTTCACCGAGCACCTGAACCCGCGCGGCGCCCGCGTGGTCGCCCTGGAGAAGCCGAGCGAGCGCGAGAGCGGTCAGTGGTACTTCCAGCGCTACGTCCAGCATCTGCCGACCGCCGGCGAGATCGTGCTGTTCGACCGGTCCTGGTACAACCGGGCCGGAGTGGAGCGCGTGATGGGCTTCTGCTCGGAGGACGAGTACCGCCGCTTCATGCGCCAGGCCCCGCTGTTCGAGCGGATGCTGACGGACGACGGCGTCGACCTGATCAAGCTCTGGTTCTCCGTCTCACAGGGTGAACAGCGCACCCGTTTCACGATCCGCCAGGTGGATCCCGTACGGCAGTGGAAGCTCAGCCCGATGGATCTGGCCTCGCTGGACCGCTGGGACGACTACACGGCCGCCAAGGTCGCCATGTTCCGGGAGACCGACACCGAGCAGGCCCCCTGGACCGTGGTGAAGAGCAACGACAAGAAGCGGGCCCGAGTCGAGGCCATGCGCAGCGTGCTGGCCCGCTTCGACTACGCCGACAAGGACGAGGAGGTCGTCGGCAGCCCCGATCCGCGCATCGTCGGCGAGGCGGCCACCTTGCTGGAGGCGGGGGAGGACGACACGGCGGCGGTGTTCTAGGGGCGAGGTCCTTTTGGACCGGTCCTAGTCGCCGTCGCGCGGCACCAGCGTCACCCGGTGGAAGTTGCAGCCGGTCATGGGCGGGTTCCCGGAAGGGGGCCCGCCCGCGTGTGCTTTCAGGGCGACGCTGACCAGGCTCAGCAGCAGATCGACGTCCGTCTCGCAGTCCAGGTGGACGGTCACCCAGCGGGAGCCCGGGATGATCCGGATCGCGGTGGACTCACTGAGGTCGTCATGGAATCGCAGGATCGCCCCGACGGTGAGATGCAGATCCACATCGTGGTCGGAGTGGAAGTGCACGATCTCGCTGTGGACGGACCGCAGCGCCTGCCCCGTGCCACAGCTGGCCGGGCCCGGACTGAGGTCGGGCCAGCCTGTCAGTCGCTGCATGGCTCTCTCGGCCAGGGTCATGTCCCCATCGTGTACTGCTCACCGCTTCGCAACCAGAGGTTGAGCGATTTGTAACCGGGGCGTGAGGTACCGCACACCTCCGGAGTGTCCGGCGTGCGGTACCTCGCACCGGGTCAACTCCCGTCCGCCACCAGCTTTTCGTAGCCCACGAGCCGTACACACGTGGCCACCCCGTCGATGATCTCCTCGATCTCCGAGGCGTCCGGGAAGGAGGGAGCGATCCGGATCGTACGGTCCTGGGGGTCGTCGCCGTACGGATGGGTGGCGCCCGCCGGTGTGAGGGCGAGACCGGCGTCCGCCGCGCGGCGCACCACGTCGCGGGCGCAGCCGTCGGGGACGTCGAGGGTGATGAAGTAACCGCCCCTGGGCGTGGACCAGGTGGCGAGACCGGTGTCTCCCAGCCGGTCGGCGAGGATGCGCAGCACGGTGTCGAACTTCGGCCGCAACAGCTCACGGTGCTTGCGCATATGGGCGCGCACCCCGTCCGCGTCGCGCAGGAACATCACGTGCCGCAGCTGGTTGATCTTGTCGGGTCCGATGGACCGCTTGGCGCTGTACCCGCGCAGCCAGTCCACGTTGGCCGGGGACGAGCCGAAGAACGCCACGCCCGCACCGGCCAGCGTGATCTTCGAGGTGGACCCGAACACGAAGGCCCGGTCCGGGTGTCCACTGTCGGCGCAGGCGTCCAGCAGGTCGGCGATCTCCACCTCCTCGTCGGTGAGGTGGTGCACGGCGTAGGCGTTGTCCCAGAAGATCCGGAAGTCCGGCGCCGCGGCCGGCATCGCGGCGAGCCGTCGTACGGTCTCGTCGCTGTAGCAAGTCCCGTCCGGGTTGCTGTACTTGGGCACGCACCAGATGCCCTTGACCGCCGGGTCCGCGGCGACCAGCCGCTCCACGACGTCCATGTCGGGGCCGTCGGCGGTCATCGGCACCGGGATCATCTCGATGCCGAAGCGCTCGCACAGCGCGAAGTGCCGGTCGTAGCCGGGGACCGGGCACAGGAACGCGATCCGCTCCTCGTCCGCCCAGCGGCGGGCCGCCCCGGGCAGCGTGCCGAGCAGCGCGTGCACCAGACAGTCGTGCATCAGCTCCAGGCTGGAGTTGCCCACGGCGAGCAGCTGCCCGGCCGGCACCTGGAGGAAGCCGGCGAAGATCGCGCGGAGCTCCAACAGCCCGTTCGCGCCACCGTAGTTGCGGCAGTCCGTGCCGTCGGCCGAGGTGTGGCGGCCGTCCGGCAGCGAGAGCAGTTCGGCGGACAGGTCGAGCTGCCGCGCGGAGGGCTTGCCGCGGGTCAGGTCGAGCGACAGCTTCTTCGTGAGGAGGGCTTCGTAGTCGCTCCGGGCCGCGTCGAGGCGGGCCGGGAGGGAATCGGCGCTGTGCGAGGGTGAGGGAGAGGTCACGGAGGTCGACGCTACAAAGCCGCGTCTCACACCACAAACCGATAAGCCCGGCCCCCACCGGCAGTGACCCGGGCGAGGACCAGGCCACGCGACGTCGATGTCGGATTCCCGCCAGCCCCGGTCCGGCGCGTATCGGATGCTGGACACATGCAGAACGGGATGCACACCGACACGGAGCGCTGCGTGCGCGCGGTCCAGTCCAAGGACGCGCGCTTCGACGGCTGGTTCTTCACGGCCGTCACCACCACCCGCATCTACTGCCGGCCCAGCTGCCCGGTCGTACCGCCCAAGCCCGAGAACATGACGTTCTACCCGAGCGCGGCGGCCTGTCAACAGGCGGGTTTCCGGGCCTGCAAGCGCTGCCGCCCCGACACCAGCCCCGGCTCCCCGGAGTGGAACCAGCGGGCCGACCTGGTGGCCCGCGCGATGCGACTGATCGCCGACGGAACCGTGGACCGCGAGGGCGTTCCCGGCCTCGCCGCCCGCCTCGGCTACAGCACCCGGCAGATCGAACGCCAGCTCCTCGCCGAACTCGGCGCCGGTCCCCTCGCGCTCGCCCGCGCCCAACGCGCCCAGACGGCAAGGCTGTTGATCGAGACGACCGGGCTCCCGATGGCGGAGATCGCCTTCGCCGCCGGCTTCTCCTCGATCCGCACCTTCAACGACACCGTGCGCGAGGTCTTCGCCCTCTCCCCGAGCGAGCTGCGCAACAGGCGCCCGAGGACAACGGTGTTGACCCCCGGCACGCTCACGCTCCGCCTGCCGTTCCGCGCCCCCCTCAACCCCGACAACCTCTTCGGCCACCTGGCGGCGACCGCCGTACCAGGCGTCGAGGAGTGGCGGGCCGGCGCCTACCGCCGCACCCTCCGCCTCCCCTACGGCCACGGCATCGCGTCGCTCACTCCCCAGCCCGACCACATCGCCTGCCGCCTCACCCTCAGCGACCTGCGCGACCTGCCCGTGGCCATCAGCCGCTGCCGCCGCATGCTCGACCTGGACGCCGATCCGGTCGCGGTGGACGACCAGTTGCGTACGGATCCGGTACTGGCACCCCTCGTCGACAAGGCACCGGGCCGACGCGTCCCGCGCACGGTCGACGAGGCCGAGTTCGCCGTACGGGCCGTCCTCGGCCAGCAGGTCTCCACGGCGGCGGCCCGCACCCACGCGGCCCGCCTGGTCACCGCCCACGGCGAACCGGTCGACGACCCCGAGGGCGGCCTGACCCACCTCTTCCCGTCCCCGGAGTCACTGGCCGCGCTGGACCCCGAGTCCTTGGCGATGCCGCAGACCCGCCGCACCACCTTCACCACCCTGATCGCCCAACTGGCCGACGGAACCCTCCACTTGGGAGTCGAAAGCGACTGGTCGGAGACGCGCGCCCGCCTCCTGGCCCTCCCCGGCTTCGGCCCCTGGACGGTCGATGTCATCGCCATGCGCGCCCTCGGCGACCCCGACGCCTTCCTCCCCACCGACCTCGGAATCCGGCGCGCCGCCCAGGAGTTGGGCCTCCCGTCGACCCCGGCCGCCCTCACCGCCCGCGCGGCGGCCTGGCGGCCGTGGCGGGCGTACGCGGTCCAGTACCTGTGGGCGACGGACACCCACCCGATCAACTTCCTGCCTGCGTAAGGGAAAACAGAAGTGACGAAGCACCACACCGTGATCGACAGCCCCTACGGCCCGTTGACCCTCGTCGCGGACGAGGACGGCGCCCTGTGCGGCCTCTACATGGTCGACCAGCGCCACCGCCCCCCGGAGGAATCCTTCGGCACCCCCGACGACACCCCCTTCCCCGAGACCACCGCCCAACTACAGGCCTATTTCGCGGGCGAGTTGAAGGAGTTCACCCTCGAACTGCGCCTGCACGGAACCCCGTTCCAACGCACGGTCTGGGACCAGCTCCGCCGCATCCCCTACGGCGAGACCCGCTCCTACGGCGACCTCGCCGACGCCCTCGGCAACCCGGGCGCCTCCCGCGCGGTCGGCCTCGCCAACGGCAAGAACCCCGTCGGGATCATCGTCCCCTGCCACCGGGTCGTCGGCGCGAACGGCAGCCTCACGGGCTACGGCGGAGGCCTGGACCGCAAGCAGCGACTGCTGGACTTCGAGAGCGGGGCGGCGCTTTTCTGATCCCGTCAAAGTGCTTTGTGGGCAAGGGAGTTGAAAGGGGTCGTTCGGCAGGTCCGTGTAGTGTCCTGTCGTGTGCTGGCTGAACAACGACATCAACTCATCCTGCGGGCCCTGAGATCCGGCGGCACTGTCACCGTGACGGATCTCGCCGGCCACCTGGACGCCAGTGCCGCGACAATCCGTCGTGACCTCCTCAAACTGGAAGCGGACGGGTTGCTCACGCGGGTTCATGGCGGAGCGGTCGTAGAGGAGGCCCCCGCGCCGTTCACCGAGGCTGCCGAGGCCCAGGTGGACGCCAAGGACGCCATAGCCGCCGAGGCGGCCAGGATGATCGAGGACGGCCAGTCGATCATCCTGGACTCCGGCTCGACGGTTCACCGGCTCGCCCGCCGGTTGCACGGGCGCCGGATCACCGTGATCACCAACAACCTGGCGGTGTACGAGGAACTCGTCCAGGACGAGCACGTCCAGCTCATGCTGCTCGGCGGCATGGTCGTACGGGAGTCGCGCATGCTGGACGGCTTCATGGCGGAGGACAATCTTCGCCAGGTGCACGCCGACTGGCTCTTCATGGGAGCCTGCGGGGTCCGCGCGGGTGCTCAGGTCATGGACACCACGGTCGCCGAGGTGCCGGCAAGACGGGCCATGATCGCCGCCAGTGACAAGGTGGCGCTGCTAGTCGACGACACCAAGTTCCCCGGAACCGGCATGGTGAAGATCTGCGGTCCGGAGGACCTGGACGTCGTCGTGACCGACGCGGTGCCGGGCGCCGCAGCCTGGACGGCCTTCGAGGAAGCGGGCGTGGACGTGATCCGGGCGAACCCCGTTGGAGCGGTCCAAACCGCCGCTGCCGCCGCTGCCGTCGATGCCGTCTGCGCCTAGCAGTCCCGCTCCTGGCTCAGCCGGCGCAGCAGCTCGGGCAGAGCCGTCCCGATCGGCTCCCGTACGACCTCGTCGGCGAGTTCGTCGTAGGGCGTGGGCTCGGCGTTGACGATGATCAGGCGGGCCCCGTGGTCGGCGGCGACGCCGGCGAGGCCCGCGGCGGGCTGGACCTGGAGGCTGGTGCCGACGGCGATGAAGACCTGGCAGGCCTTGGTGATGGCGGCGGCCTCGCCGAGGACGACGGGGTCGAGCCGCTCGCCGAAGAAGACGGTCGCCGACTTCAGGATGGCGCCGCACTCCAGACACGGCGGATCCGCCTCGCCGGCCGCGACCCGGGCGAGGGCGTCCTTCATCGGCCCCCGCGCATGGCATCCGGTGCAGCTGAACTCCCGTGCGGTGCCGTGCAGTTCGAGCACCTTGCGGGCGGGCAGGCCGGCGAGCTGGTGCAGTCCGTCGATGTTCTGCGTGATGACCCGCACGGGTACGCCGGCCTTCTCCAGTTCGACGATCGCCCGGTGCGCGGCGTTCGGCTCCGCCCCGAGCGCGCGGTTGTCGCGGCGCAACTGCCAGGAGCGGCGGCGGATCTCGGGGTCGCCCATGTAGTACTCGTAGGTCACGAGTTTCTCGGCCTCGGGGTCGCGCCGCCACAGCCCGTTGGGGCCGCGATAGTCGGGGATACCGGAGTCGGTGGAGATGCCCGCGCCACTCAGGAGGGCGACGAGAGGCTTGTTCATGGGCCGAGGGTAGGTCGCCCGGGTGCCGGGAGGCGAACGGATATCAACCGCCCGTCGCCCAGCGGGTCGCCGCGATCACACCGGCCAGTACGGCGGGGCCCGTCCACCACCAGCCCATGATCCGCCGGACGGACGGCAGCGCGCACACCCCCACCACCGCACCGGCGGCACCGATCGCGAGGACGCACGCGAGCACGATCCCGGCGTACGCGTCGTCGTCCCAGGGCCCGGACGGGCGGATGGTCACCGCCGTCCAGCAGCACGACGCGGCGACAAGGGTGAGCAGGACGAGCGGTACGGCGAGGACCAGACGCAGGCAACCGCGGTCGTCGTCCACGGGGGAAGGGCCGGTCATCGGTGCGGTGGGTTCCTTGCCTGGTGCGGATGTCAGGGGCGCGCCGACGGGCGTCGGCGTCCACGTATGGCCAAGGTGAGCGTCTCGCTCGACGCGGCGCTCGTCGTCCGCGACCGCATCCGGCGCGGCCACCGCACCGGGGCCCGCGACGACTCGTGGTGCGAGGTGGACGTGAAGGCCCGGGAGGTCGAGGAGCGAGGGCGAGACCGGGACCGTCGGGAAAGGGTTCAGCCCACCCGCCGTCCGTTCTCCAGCTCCGCCGTCCCCGACCCCTCCGCCAGCACATCGAGCCCGACCAGGACCCGGAGTCCCAGGGAACCCGGCAGGTACTCGGTCAGTTCCCCGCGCGGGACGAGGCGCCACGACAGCAGTTCCTCCTCCTGGAGCCGGATCGACTTGAGGTCGTTCGCGGTGAGGACTCCGCCGTCGTACAGGTAGGCCACCAGCGGCGGGTAGTCCGGCCCGTGGTAGATCCAGTCCACGGCGAGGAGTTGGCCGAGTTCGATGTCGAGGCCGATCTCCTCCAGCGTCTCGCGGCGCGCGCCCTGGCGCGGTGTCTCGCCGTCGTCCGACTCGATGGTGCCGCCCGGAAGTGCCCAGCCCTCACGGTAGTTGGGCTCGACGAGCAGGACGTTGCCCTCGGTGTCGCGGAAGAGCGCGGCGGCCCCGGCGAGGATGCGGGGGAGGCCGGCGAGGTACGTGGCGAAGTCTGGCGTGGTGGTCATTCAGGAAGGGTAACCAGCCCGCGCGGCCGCCTCTCCGAGAGCGCCGGTGTCCCGTCCCGCCGAGGTGAGGCGGCGGGGCGGGACACCACCGTGCGGTGAGCCCGTCAGCCGAGTGGGACCAGGCGGGCGCCCCCGTCGGTCTCGAAGACGGCACCGGTCAGATTGGCGTTGGTGGCGGCCAGGGCCACCACCTCGGCGATCTCCTGTGCCGAGGCGACGTGGCGGACCGGCAGGACGTCGGCCATCTGTGCGAAGTACGCGCGCTTGGCGTCCTCCGGCAGACCGCTCCACCAGGGCGTGTCGACGAGCCCGGGAGAGACGGCGTTCACCCGTATCGGGGCGAGTTCCGCGGCCAGCGGTCTGACCAGGGCCTCGACGGCGCCGTTGAGGGCGGCGATACCGGCGGTTCCCGGCATGCCGGCCCGCGCGGTGATGGCACTGAGCAGCGTGATCGATCCGTCCGGCGCGAGGTGTGGCAGGACCGCCTGGATCGTGGTGATGTGCGGCCAGAACTTGGCCTCGAACGCGCGTCGCAGCATCGTCAGGTCGAGATCGGCGACCGGCCCCGGCCCCTCGCTGCCGGCGGCGGCCAGGACCAGCCAGTCGACACTGCCGATCGCCTCAGCGAGGGCGCTCATCTCCTCGGGGATTCCCGCGTCGGCCCGATGCCCGACCAGCCCGGGATCGGTGTCGGCAAGGGCGTCGAGGCGCTCCTTGCCGCGGCCGACGATATGCACCGTGGCCCCCCGTGCCTGGAGCAGGCGGGCCGTCGCGAGCCCGATACCGGACGTTCCCCCGACCACTAAGGCAGTGTGCTGGGACATGACATCTCCTTATTTCGAACCGTGGCGTCTCGAATTAAGCTAGCCTCCATGGTCATGGACAAGCAACCCCCTTCGGAGTCACGCCCGGGACGCAAGCGCAGCGAGGAGAGCCGGTTGGCGATCCTGGTCGCGGCGTTCGAACTGGTCGACGAGGTCGGCTACGCGGGCCTGACGATCGAGGGAATCGCCCAACGCGCCGGATGCGGCAAACAGACGATCTACCGCTGGTGGCCCTCCAGGGCCCACGTTCTCCTCGAAGCGCTCGCCGTGAAGGCCGATCTGTACGTCACGAACGCCGATCACGGTTCCTACGCCGACGACCTGAGGGCCTTCCTGGAGGACTCGTTCCGGCTCGGCCGCCGACAGCGCGTCGTCGACATCCTGCGCGTCCTGATGGCGGAGGCCCAGATCAACGAGGAGTTCGGCCGGCTCTTCCGCGGCGCCTTCCTCCAACGGCGGCGCGACGCGCTCCAAGTCGTCCTCGACCGGGCCCGGACGCGGGGCGACCTGCCGCCCCGTCCCGCCGCGTCCACCGTCCTGGACATCGTGTTCGGCACCTTGTGGTACCGCGTCCTGGCCACGGGTGAGCCCATGGGCGACGACCTCGTCGAGGAGCTCACGACCCTCCTCACGCGGGCCGCACCACCCCCGACCGGCGCGGCGAGCACCCTGGGAGACCCGCGATGACCCCTTCCCGTACCGTCCTCGTCACCGGCGCCACCGACGGCCTCGGCCTGGCCCTGGCCGAACGCCTGGCGGCGGACGGCGCCGACCTGATCCTGCACGGCCGCGATCAGGCGAAACTCGACCGCATCGCGGACCGGTTCACGGCCCGCGGTACATCCCGGCCCCGGACCGTGACCGCGGATCTCGCCGACCTCGACCAGGTCCGCCGTATGGCCGCCGGGATCCGCGCGTCGACGGACCGGCTCGACGTCCTGGTGAACAACGCCGGCATCGGCGGCGGGCAGCCGGACGGCCGCACCCGCCGTACCAGCGCCGACGGCCACGAGCTGCGCTTCGCCGTCAACCACCTCGCCGGCTTCCTGCTCACCCTCGAACTCCTGCCGCTGCTGCGCGCGTCGGCCCCGGCCCGCATCGTCAACGTCGCCTCCATCGGCCAACACCCGCTCGACTTCGGGGACTTGATGCTGGAGCGCGACTACGACGGCTTCCGCGCCTACGGGCAGAGCAAGCTCGCCCAGATCGCGTCCGGCTTCGAACTCGCCGCCCGCCTGCCCGCGGGCGAGGTCACGGTCAACAGCCTGCACCCCGCCACCTACATGCCGACGAAGATCGTCCTCGCCGAGACCGGATACAGCATCGACACGCTGGAGGAAGGAGTGACCGCCACCTGTCGGCTCGTCACCGATCCGGCACTCGCCGGCATCACCGGACGCTTCTACGACCGCACCCGTGAGGCGCGCGCTCATTCCCAGGCGTACGACACCGAGGACCGACTGCGCCTGTGGCGGGCGAGCCTGGAACTCACGCAAGCCGAGAGTCCGTTGTGATGAGTGCCGCTGACGGTGTTCGCCGCGCGGGCTTCTAGCGGGCCGCCCGCAGCCCGTCGACGACGAGATCGAGGATCCGCCCGGCCCGCGCCTCCGAGCCGGGCCGCGCCGGATCGATCCGCCACAGCACGCTGAGCTGGAGCAGCACGTCCTCAGGGTCGATCCCGGACTTCAGCGAACCGTCGGCGGCCCCCGCCCTCAGGAGTACGTCGATCGCGGCCACGAAGGGCGCGAAGTACTCGTCGTCCGCGCCCCCGTCGGTCGCCGCGTGGATGACCTCGGCGACGCCGTACTTGAGCCGCCCGTAGTGGGCGACCTCGTCCAACCAGAGTCGTAGCGCCGCGAGCGGCGGATGTTCCGCCAGCAGCGCGGGCGCGCGGTCGATCAGGTGCTGGATGTCGTGCCGGTACAGCTCCAGGATCAGCGCCTCCCGGGTGGGGAAGTGCCGGTAGAGCGTCCCGATGCCGACGCCCGCCTGCTTGGCGATCGAGGTGAGGGACACATCATTCGACGCACCGCTCGACGCGGCGATCGCCTCGCGGGCGACGGCCAGGATGCGCTCCCGGTTGTCGAGGGCGTCACGGCGGGTCGGTTTCGGGTTCACGGGTGCGGGCCGTCCGTCCGGTGTCGGATTGCTAAGAGGAGGGTCCTCCGGTACGTTGGTGAATGTACCGGAGGGGCCTCCGTTTCGCTCTCCATTCTGGCACATCCCCACCCGACACCCCGACACCGCAGGGAGCACCGCCATGCCCGAACTCGTCCTGGTCACCGGAGGCAGCGGCTACATCGCCGGCTGGTGCATCGCCGAACTGCTCCGCCGCGGCTACGACGTCCGTACGACCGTCCGCGCCCCGGGCAAGGAACGTGCGGTCACCGACGCCGTCGCGACCGTCGCCGACCCCGCCGGGCGGCTGGGCTTCGCCGTCGCCGACCTCACCGCCGACGAGGGCTGGGACGCCGCGCTCAAGGGCGTCGACCATGTCCTGCACGTCGCCTCCCCGCTCGGCGCCGCCTCGGACGACCCCGAGGCACTGATCGCGGCGGCCCGCGACGGCGCCCTGCGCGTCCTGCGCGCGGCCACCGGGGCGGGTGTACGACGTGTCGTGATGACCTCGGCCGCGAACGCCGCGAGCCCCTCGTCGTACGCCTCGGAAGGCGTCACCGACGAGACGCTTTGGACCGATCCAGACGACCCGACCCTGATCCCGTACCGCCGTTCCAAGACCCTCGCCGAGCGGGCCGCCTGGGACTTCATGCGCGGCTACGACGGTCCGACCGAGCTGACCACCGTGCTCCCCGGCGCCGTCTTTGGACCGGTCCTCACCACCGCGAACCTCGGCTCCGTCGGCATCATCGCGCGCATGGTGGGAGGGAAGATGCCCGGCGTCCCGCGCATCGGCCTCGAAGTCGTGGACGTCCGGGACCTGGTCGACGTCCACATCCGGGCGATGGAATCACCGGAGGCCGCCGGTCAACGCTTCCTGGCCACCGGGGAGTTCGTGTGGATGGCGGACATCGCACGCACCCTGCGCGAGGGCCTCGGCGAGCACGGCCGTACCGTCTCCACGCGCCGCCTACCGGATTTCGCGGTGCGCCTCGCGGCCCGCTTCCTGGACCGGTCCCTGCGCGAGATCACCCCCGCGCTCGGCCGCCGCAACCGGCACAGCACGGAGAAGGCGCGCCGTGTCCTCGGCTGGGAGCCGCGCCCGGCCCGGGAGGCCGTCCTCGACTGCGCCCGGAGTCTCATCGCCCAGGGGGCCGTCTAGTTGACGGCGGTTTCCGCCAACTGCGTGGTCCGTTCGGCCAGTTCACTGATCCGCACGCCGTCGAACCCGAACACCGCACTGCGCACGGTGTTTTCGAGCGGGTCCTTCCACTGTCCCGGGATCGCGGCGGCGCCGTTCAGCACCCCGGCGACCGAACCGGCGGTCGCGCCGTTCGAGTCGGTGTCGAGGCCGCCGCGCACGGTGAGAGTGATGGTGCGGGTGAAGTCGCCGTCGCCGTACAGGAGTCCGGCCGTCAGGACGGCCGCGTTCGGGACCGTGTGGATCCAGCCGAGGCCCGCCGTCTCCTCGGACAGTGTGGTGAGCGTGTCCTCCCAGGTCATCCGGGTCTCGTGCAGCGTGAGCACCCGGCGCACCGTGCGCGCGAGGCGGCAGCCCGGCGGGATCACGGTCAGCGCCGTGTCCAGCGCGTGCCGCACGGTCGGCGCGGTGAACGCCGCCGAGATCAGGGCGGCGGCCCACATCGCGCCGTAGACACCGTTCCCCGTGTGGGACAACACGGCGTCCCTGCGCGCCAGTTGGGCCGCGCGGAGCGGGGCACCCGGGCTGGTCCAGCCGTAGATGTCGGCGCGGATCAGGGCGCCGATCCACTCCTGGTACGGGTTGTCGTACGTCGCCGTCAGCGGCGGCTTGAGGCCGTTGGCGAGGTTGCGATAGGCGGCGCGCTCGGCCGTGTACGTCTGGAGGTACGGCAGGCGCAGCAGCCACAGTTCGCCGACCTGCTCGGTGCTGAAGCCGAAGCCGTGGGTCTCCAGGAGGGCGAGGCCGAGGACGGCGTAGTCGACGTCGTCGTCACGGCAGCTGCCGTGGATCCGGCCGCGCACGCACCGCCGCCACTCGGGGCGCAGTTCGAAGCCGTCGTCCTCGCCGGGAGGCTCCGGCAGGTAGTCGGTGAGCGGCAGGGCGGCGGCCCGCCGGAGATAGCGGTCGATGCGGTCGCGCGTCCACAGGTCGCCCTGCTCGACCGGTTTGCCGAGCATGTTGCCCGCGATCCGGCCCAGCCAGCCCCCGAGGACACGGTCCGCGAGCATCTGCTCAGTACCTACTGGGGTCATGTCCCCGGTCTACCCGATTCCGGGCCCGGCAGCGGCACAGCGGACGCTCAGCGCGGTCCCAGCGTTCGGTCGGGGCATGACGGCGGGGGTGTCCGCCGGTTAAGGTCGCAAGCGGCGCGACTGGCCCTGAAGTGTGCGGGGCCCGTAGAGCAAGGGGATCGCAAGGTGGCGGACGCTGCACAGAGGGGTGCCCACAGGGTGCTCATCGCCGCGGACAAGTTCAAGGGGTCGCTGACGGCCGTGCAGGTCGCCGAGCGGGTGACGGCCGGGCTGCGCCGGGTCGTACTCGATCTGGAGGTCGCGGCGGTGCCGGTCGCCGACGGCGGCGACGGCACGGTGGACGCGGCCGTCGCGGCCGGGTTCGAGCGACGGGAGATACGGGTCGCGGGGCCTCTCGGTGACGAGGTCACCGCGGCCTTCGCGGTGCGCGGCGACACGGCCGTCGTGGAGATGGCCGAGGCGAGCGGGCTGCAACGCCTGCCCAAGGGCGTCTTCGCCCCGCTCACCTCCTCGACGTACGGCTCCGGCGAACTGCTGCGGGCCGCGCTCGACGCGGGCGCCCGCACGATCGTGTTCGGCGTCGGCGGCAGCGCCACGACCGACGGCGGCGCGGGCATGCTCTCCGCGCTCGGCGCGCGCTTCCTGGACGCGGACGGCGAACCGGTGCCCTCGGGCGGCGGCGCCCTGATCGACCTGGCCTCGGCGGACCTCTCCGGCCTCGACCCGCGCCTCGCCTCCGTCGCCCTCGTCCTCGCCAGCGACGTCGACAACCCGCTCACCGGCCCCAAGGGCGCCGCCGCGGTCTACGGCCCCCAGAAGGGCGCCGCACCGGACGACGTGGACGCCCTCGACGCGGCCCTCGGCCACTACGCGAAGATCCTGGAGGAGTCGACCGGCACCAGGGCCGCCGAGTACGCCGTCGCTCCCGGCGCGGGTGCCGCCGGCGGCATCGGTTACGGCGCGCTCCTCCTCGGCGCCCGCTTCCGCCCCGGCATCGAGGTCATGCTCGACGTCCTCGGCTTCGCCGCCGCCCTGGAGGGCGCCACCCTCGTCATCACCGGCGAGGGCTCCCTCGACGAACAGACCCTGCACGGCAAGGCCCCGGCCGGCGTCGCCGCGGCGGCCCGCGCGGAGGGCAAGGAGGTCGTCGCCGTCTGCGGCCGCCTCGCCCTGCCCCCACAGGCCCTCGGCCACGCGGGCATCCGCCGCGCCTACCCGCTGACATCGGTCGAACCGGACGTAGTGAAGTGCATCGCCGACGCGGGCCCGATCCTGGAGCAGGTCGCGGAGAACATTGCCCGGGACTTCCTGGTCTGAGCCCCGCACGAGGAACGCCGAAGGGCCCCGAGCCAAGTAGCGGCTCGGGGCCCTTCGTCTTCGTCTGCTACGACCGCTACCGCTACGGCTGCGCTGCCCGCGCCTCGCGTCGGTTGTCACGGAAGTTGTTCACGCGGCGGGCCGTCGCGAACAGGGGGATCACCGCGCCCATCACCAGCTGGAGCGCGCAGCCCGTCTGGAGGAGCAGCTGGCCGCTCGGGGCGTCGAACGCCCAGGCCGCCAGCAGGCCCATCGACAGGACGATCCAGGCGAGCATCGCGACCGCGAGGCGACCGCGCGGCTTCGGGTACTCGACCCGGCTCACCATCAGCCAGGCGGTGCCCAGGATCGCCATGAGCGTCGCCACGAAGGGCAGCTCAAGGAGCACGATCGAGACCACCGTCAGCGCGCCGAACGGGGAGGGCATGCCCTGGAACATGCCGTTCGGCGGGGTCACGCACGAGAAGCGCGCGAGTCTCAGCACCACGGCCAGCAGCACCACGATCGCACCGACCGCGGCCACTCTCTGGTGCGCGTCGTCCGCGACCATGCCGTAGACGAGGACGAAGTACGCCGGTGCGAGGCCGAAGCTGATCAGGTCCGACAGGTTGTCCAGCTCCGCGCCCATGGGGGAGGAGCGCAGCTTGCGGGCGACGAGGCCGTCGAAGAGGTCGAAGACCGCCGCGCACAGCATCAGGATGACCGCGGTGGCCGCGCTGTGGCGGGCCATGCCGGTCGACTCGTCGTTGCCCGTCAGGTGCGGGATCAGGATGCCGGTGGTGGTGAAGTACACCGCCATGAAGCCGCAGGTGGCGTTGCCGAGGGTGAGGGTGTCCGCTATTGAGAGGCGGAGAGAAAGAGGCATCTCCTCCTCGTCGTCCACCTCATCGGCCTCGGGCACCCAGCCCGCCTGTGTCTCCGGATCAATCACGGTCAATGCGAGTCACCCCAGCCACCGTCTTCTGACCGACCTCCACGTCCACCTCGACACCCTCGGGGAGGTAGATGTCGACACGCGAACCGAAGCGGATCAGTCCGATGCGCTCGCCCTGCTCGACCTTCGTGCCCTGCGGGACGTAGGGGACGATGCGGCGGGCGACGGCGCCGGCGATCTGGATCATCTCGATGTCACCGAGCTCGGTGTCGAAGTGCCAGACGACCCGCTCGTTGTTCTCGCTCTCCTTGTTGAACGCGGGAACGAAACCGCCGGGGATGTGCTCGACCGACGTCACCGTGCCGGAGAGCGGCGCGCGGTTGACGTGGACGTTCAGCGGGCTCATGAAGATGGCGACGCGGGTGCGACCGTCCTTCCACGGCATGATGCTCTGCACCACACCGTCGGCGGGCGAGATGACCCGGCCCCGGGTGATCTCGCGCTCGGGGTCGCGGAAGAACCACAGCATGCCCGCCGCGAGCGCGGTGGCGGGTACGGCCACGGCCTTGGCGGCGCCGGACTTGCGCGCACGTACCAGGCTGAGGGCTGCGGTGGCGACGGTCGGCAGGAGCCACGGCGATGCTCCGCGCGCGAGGCGTACGCCTGCCAGGCTGTCGCGTGGTGCAGAGGTTTGGCTGTGGGGCATGGATGACCTTCGTAGCGGATGATGCCGCACTGTAACGGGGGACGGCGGCTTTCCCGGGATCGTACCGGTCGTGAGCCACAACTGGCTAAGCCAGTAAGTCGAGTCGGCGGCTGAAGAGCGTTGACGGGGTGTGATCTTCTTCTCGAAGAAAACACCCCGAAACGGACAATCAGCCCTGGAATCGATACTCTTCGAGCAACCTGCGCCCGATGATCATTTTCTGGATTTCGGCGGTACCTTCGCCGATCAACAGCATCGGCGCCTCGCGGTAGAGGCGTTCGATCTCGTACTCCTTGGAGAATCCGTACCCGCCGTGGATCCGGAAGGCGTCCTCCACGACCTCCTTGCAGTACTCGGAGGCGAGGTACTTCGCCATCCCTGCCTCAAGGTCGTTTCGTTCGCCGGAGTCCTTTTTGCGTGCCGCATTTACCATCATCGCATGGGCGGCCTCGACCTTGGTGGCCATCTCCGCCAGCTTGAACTGGATCGCCTGGTGCTGGGCGATCGGCTTGCCGAACGTGTGCCGCTGCTGCGCGTAGGAGACCCCCAGCTCGAAGGCACGCTGAGCGACGCCGCAGCCACGCGCCGCCACATTCACGCGGCCCACCTCGACTCCGTCCATCATTTGGTAAAAACCTCGGCCGGTCTCGCCGCCGAGCACCCGGTCGGCCGGAATGCGCAGACCGTCCATGATCAACTCGGTGGTGTCGACGCCCTTGTAGCCCATCTTGTCGATCTTCCCGGGGATGGTGAGACCGGGCCGGACCTCACCGAAACCGGGCTCCTTCTCCACCAGGAAGGTCGTCATCGACTTGTGCGGCGCGGTGCCCTCCGGGTGCCCCTCGTCACTGCGCACGAGTACGGCCACGAGGGACGAGGTGCCGCCGTTCGTCAGCCACATCTTCTGGCCGGTCAGGACGTACTCGTCACCGTCCTTCACCGCCTTCGACGTGATCGCCGAGACGTCCGAACCGAGCGCCGGCTCCGACATCGAGAACGCGCCCCGGATGTCGCCCGCCGCCATGCGCGGCAGGAAGTGGTCCTTCTGCTCCTGCGTGCCGTGCTGCTTGAGCATGTACGCCACGATGAAGTGCGTGTTGACGATCCCGGACACCGACATCCACCCGCGCGCGATCTCCTCCACGCACAGGGCGTACGTCAGCAACGACTCGCCCAGGCCGCCGTACTCCTCCGGGATCATCAGGCCGAAGAGGCCCAACTCCTTGAGCCCGTCCACGATTTGCTGCGGATACTCGTCGCGGTGCTCCAGCTCGGTGGCGACCGGGAGGATCTCCTTGTCCACGAAGTCGCGGACGGTGGACAGGATTTCCCGCTGGATGTCGGTGAGACCGGCGGTCTGGGCGAGTCGCGCCATGGCTACTTCTCCGTCTGCTTCGGCTGGGGGCGGCCGGGCTGCTCGCCGCCGCGCTCCTTGATGTACGTCTCGGTCGGCACCATCACCTTGCGGCGGAACACACAGACCAGCGTGCCGTCCTGCTTGTAGCCCTTGGTCTCGACGTAGACGATCCCGCGGTCGTTCTTCGACTTCGAGGGCGTCTTGTCGAGGACCGTCGTCTCCCCGTAGAGCGTGTCCCCGTGGAAGGTCGGCGCCACGTGCTTCAGCGACTCGATCTCCAGGTTGGCGATCGCCTTGCCCGACACGTCCGGCACCGACATGCCCAGCAGGAGCGAGTAGATGTAGTTGCCGACCACCACGTTCTTGCCGAAGTCCGTCGTGTTCTCGGCGTAGTTGGCGTCCAGGTGGAGCGGGTGGTGGTTCATCGTCAGGAGACAGAAGAGGTGGTCGTCGTACTCGGTGACCGTCTTCCCGGGCCAGTGCTTGTAGACCGCGCCGACCTCGAACTCCTCGTAGGTGCGTCCGAACTGCATGGTCACGCCTCCGGAATCTCGAACTCGGTGGTGCGCTTCATGCCCGCCGCGCGCCCCTTGCCGGAGATGACCAGCGCCATCTTGCGGCTCGCCTCGTCGATCATCTCGTCGCCGAGCATCGCCGAGCCCTTCCTGCCGCCGGCCTCGGACGTGTAGTAGTCGTACGCGTCCAGGATCAACTCGGCGTGGTCGAAGTCCTCTTGGGACGGCGAGAAGATCTCGTTGGACGCCTCGACCTGGCCCGGGTGCAGCACCCACTTGCCGTCGAAACCGAGCGCGGCGGCCCGCTGGGCGACCGCGCGGTAGCCGTCGATGTTGCGGATCTGGAGGTAGGGGCCGTCGATCGCCTGGAGGTTGTTGGCGCGGGCGGCCATCAGGATCTTCATCAGGATGTAGTGGTAGGCGTCCGCCGGGTAGCCGGGCGGCTGCTCGCCCACGACGAGGGACTTCATGTTGATCGACGCCATGAAGTCGGCCGGTCCGAAGATGATCGTCTCGACACGTTGACTGGCTTGAGCGATCGCGTTGACGTTGTTGAGTCCCTGCGCGTTCTCGATCTGCGCCTCAATACCGATCTTGCCGACCTCGAAGCCCATCGTCTTCTCGATCTGCGTGAGCAACAGATCGAGCGCCACGACCTGTTGGGCGTCCTGCACCTTCGGCAGCATGATGCAGTCGAGGTTCTGGCCCGCGCCCTCGACGACCGTGACGACATCGCGGTACGTCCACTCGGTCGTCCAGTCGTTGACGCGCACGACCCGCGTCTTGCCCGTCCAGTCGCCCTCGTTGAGGAACTTGACGATGGTGTGCCGCGCGTCGGGCTTGGCCAGCGGCGCGCACGCGTCCTCCAGGTCCAGGAAGACCTGGTCGGCCGGGAGACCCTGCGCCTTCTCCAGGAAGCGCGGATTGCTGCCCGGGACCGCGAGACAGGAGCGCCGCGGGCGAAGCCGGTTGACGGGGGCGGGCGTGGTCATGCGGGGACCTCCAAGGGGTCGAGCAGGGGGTCGAGCTTGTTCGCCTTCCGGATCTCGTCGACGATGCGGCCGATGATTCCGGTGATGTCGAAGTCCTTCGGGGTGAAGACCGCGGCCACGCCCGCAGCCCTCAGCTGTTCGGCGTCACCATTGGGGATGATCCCACCGGCGATGACAGGTATGTCTGTGGCACCGGCCACACGGAGCCGTTCGAGCACGTCCGGCACCAGCTGGGCGTGCGAGCCCGACAGGATGGACAGGCCGACCGCGTGCACGTCCTCGGCGACGGCCGCGTCCACGATCTGCTCCGGGGTCAGCCGGATGCCCTGGTAGACCACCTCGAAGCCGGCGTCACGCGCGCGTACGGCGATCTGCTCGGCGCCGTTGGAGTGCCCGTCCAGGCCCGGCTTGCCGACCAGGAAGCGCAGTTTGCCGACGCCCATCTCGCGCGCCGTCACATCCACCTTGCGGCGCACCCCGGCCATCGCCGAGCCCTCCTCCGCGGGGACCGCGACCGGCGCCGACGAGACGCCCGTGGGCGCCCGGAACTCGCCGAAGACCTCCCGCAGCGCCCCGGCCCACTCGCCGGTCGTGACACCGGCGCGTGCGCACTCCAGAGTGGCCTCCATGAGGTTGTCGGTGCCCTTGGCGGCCTCCTTCAGCCGCTCCAGCGCCTTGCACGGGCGCGGGTGGTTGAACGGCGGCTGGTAGCGCGTGTCCCGCCAGTGCTGCAACGACGCGATGACCCGGGCCTCGACGGCCGGGTCGACCGTCTGGATCGCTTGATCAAGGTCGGCGGTGAGTGGATTGGGCTCGGTCGTGTTGAAGATGTTGACTCCGACGATCTTCTCTTGACCGGACTCAATACGACCCCGCCGCTCCGCGTGCGAGGACACGAGCTGCGACTTCAGATAGCCCGACTCGACGGCGGCCATCGCGCCGCCCATCTCCTCGATGCGGTCGATCTCCGCGAGGGACTCCTCGACCAGGGAGGCCACCTTCGCCTCGATGACATGGGAGCCGTCGAAGATGTCCGCGTACTCCAGGAGGTCGCTCTCGTGGGCGAGCACCTGCTGGATGCGCAGCGACCACTGCTGGTCCCAGGGCCGGGGGAGCCCCAAGGCCTCGTTCCACGCCGGGAGTTGCACGGCACGCGCGCGTGCGTCCTTCGACAGCGTCACGGCCAGCATCTCCAGCACGATCCGCTGGACGTTGTTCTCCGGCTGCGCCTCGGTCAGCCCGAGCGAGTTGACCTGGACGCCGTAGCGGAACCGGCGCTGCTTCGGGTCCTCGATGCCGTAGCGCTCGCGCGTGATCTTGTCCCAGATGCGGCCGAAGGCGCGCATCTTGCACATCTCCTCGATGAAGCGGACGCCCGCGTTCACGAAGAAGGAGATACGGGCGACGACATCGCCCCTGCGGTCCTCGGGGATCTGCCCGGACGCGAACACCGCGTCCAGGACGGCGATCGCGGTGGACATCGCGTACGCGATCTCCTGGACCGGGGTGGCCCCGGCCTCCTGGAGGTGGTAGCTACAGATGTTGATCGGGTTCCACTTGGGGATGTGGTTGACCGTGTAGCAGATCATGTCGGTCGTCAGCCGGAGCGAGGGCACCGGCGGGAACACGTGCGTGCCCCGGGAGAGGTACTCCTTGACGATGTCGTTCTGGGTCGTCCCCTGGAGCTGGGTGATGTCGACGCCCTGCTCCTCGGCGACGACCTGATAGAGCGCCAGCAGCCACATGGCGGTGGCGTTGATCGTCATCGAGGTGTTCATCTGGTCCAGGGGGATGTCCTGGAACAGCCGGCGCATGTCACCGAGGTGCGCGATCGGCACGCCGACCCGGCCGACCTCGCCGCGGGCGAGGATGTGGTCGGAGTCGTAGCCGGTCTGCGTCGGCAGGTCGAACGCGACCGACAGACCGGTCTGGCCCTTGGCGAGGTTGCGCCGGTACAGCTCGTTGGACGCCTCTGCCGTGGAGTGACCGGCATACGTGCGCATGAGCCACGGCCGGTCTTTCTGGCGCTCAGTCATCGATGACCTCAGTGTCCTCAGATGTTCCGGAAGCGGTTGATCGCGTCGATGTGCTGGGCGCGCTTCTCCTCGTCGCGCACGCCGAGGCCTTCCTCGGGGGCGAGGCATAGGACGCCGACCTTGCCCTGGTGGAGGTTGCGGTGGACGTCGTAGGCGGCCTGCCCGGTCTCCTCCAGGGAGTACACCTTGGAGAGCGTCGGGTGGATCTTGCCCTTGGCGACCAGCCGGTTGGCCTCCCAGGCCTCGCGGTAGTTGGCGAAGTGCGAGCCGATGATCCGCTTCAGGGACATCCACAGGTAGCGGTTGTCGTACTCGTGGTTGAACCCGGAGGTCGAGGCGCAGGTGACGATCGTGCCGCCCTTGCGGGTGACGTAAACGCTTGCGCCGAAGGTCTCGCGGCCCGGGTGCTCGAAGACGATGTCCACGTCCTCGCCGCCGGTGAGTTCACGGATCCGCTTCCCGAACCGCTTCCACTCGCGCGGGTCCTGGTTGTGCTCGTCCTTCCAGAACCGGTAGTCCTCGGCGTTGCGGTCGATGATCGCCTCGGCGCCCATCGCCCGGCAGATGTCGGCCTTTTGCGGGCTGCTCACCACACAGATGGGGTTGGCGCCGCCCGCGAGCGCGAACTGCGTGGCGTACGAGCCGAGTCCGCCGCTGGCGCCCCAGATCAGGACGTTGTCGCCCTGCTTCATGCCGGCGCCGTTGCGGGACACCAACTGCCGGTAGGCGGTGGAGTTCACGAGCCCCGGCGCGGCGGCCTCCTCCCACGACAGGTGGTCCGGCTTGGGCATCAGCTGGTTGGACTTGACGAGCGCGATCTCGGCGAGCCCGCCGAAGTTGGTCTCGAAGCCCCAGATGCGCTGCTCGGGGTCGAGCATCGTGTCGTTGTGCCCGTCGCTCGACTCCAGCTCGACGGAGAGGCAGTGCGCGACGACCTCGTCGCCGGGCTTCCAGGCGTTGACGCCGGGGCCGGTGCGCAGGACGATGCCCGCGAGGTCGGAGCCGATGACGTGGTACGGCAGGTCGTGTCGCTTGGTCAGCTCGCTGAGCTTGCCGTAGCGCTCCAGGAAGCCGAAGGTCGACAGCGGCTCGAAGATCGAGGTCCACACGGAGTTGTAGTTGACGCTCGACGCCATGACGGCCACCAGGGCTTCGCCCGGGCCGAGTTCGGGCACCGGGACGTCGTCCAGGTGGATCGACTTGCGGGGGTCCTTGTCGCGGGTGGCGAGGCCCGCGAACATGTCCGTCTCGTCCTTGTGCACGGTGATCGCGCGGTACGACTCGGGGATCGGCAGGGCGGCGAAATCGGCCGGAGTCGAGTCCGGCGACTGGATCGCGGCGAGGATGTCCTTCACGGTCACGGTGTTGCCTCCGGCGAAGTGCGCCCTGAGGGAGGGGCGCCGATGGTTACGTCGGTGCTGCTGCTGAGGGTGGGTGGAGAGGTGCCGTCGGTTCGGCGGGTGGTGCTTCGGCAGCGCTTTGTGGCGCGGGAGGGTGCCTGTGACGCAGGCGTCCGGGCGCGCACCCCAGTGGTGGGTTGCGGGGACAGCCGACGTACGAGAGGTCTCTCTACGCCGGCCGCCCGGACACCTTCAACGTATGACACTGCGTGTCACCCCGCAAGGCACCGAGTGCCATGAATCGCTCTCAGGTGAAATCTTTACGTAACAAATGAGCGATGATCGATCGAACGGGGTCTGAAAGGTGCGTGAAAAGGTGCTCTGACATGCCAAAACGGCCACCCCGGAGGGTGGCCGTCATCACATCGTACGGAAGGGCTCAGCGGTCCCTGAGTGCCTCTTCGATGGTCCGCATGACCTCGTCCAGCGGGGCGTCGGTGCGGGCGACCGTCACCAGGACCTCGCCCTGCTGGTGCACCATCGCGGTGGCCGGCTTGGGGGTCGTGGTGCGGCCGGCGCCGATGCCGCTGCCGAACGTCTTCCGTACGATCCCGAAGGCGTGGTCGAGCTGTGCCTCCACGTCGCCCTGGCCGCCGGCCCGCAGCCAGCGCCGCAGCACGTGGTTGTGGGCGGTCACCACGGCCGAGGCGGCGACCTCGGCGAGCAGCGGGTCGTCGTTGGCGTCGTCGTCGTGCGCGTGCTCGTCGAAGTGGCCCAGCAGATAGCGCGTGAACAGCCGCTCGTAGCGGGCCACCGACGCGATCTCCGCCTCGCGCAGGGTGGGCACCTCGCGCGTCAGCTTGTAGCGGGCGACCGAGATCTCCGGCTGCGCCGCGTACATGCGCATGACTTCCTTGATGCCCCGGCACACCGTGTCGAGCGGGTGCTCGTGCGCGGGGGCGGCGTTGAGGACCGCCTCGGCACGGATCAAGGTGTCGTCGTGGTCCGGGAAGATCGCCTCTTCCTTGGAGCGGAAATGGCGGAAGAACGTCCGGCGCGCGACCCCGGCCGCCGCCGCGATCTCGTCGACGGTGGTCGCCTCGTACCCCTTCGTCGCGAACAGCTCCATCGCCGCCGCCGCCAGTTCACGCCGCATCTTGAGGCGCTGGGCGGCGGCACGACTGCCCGCGGCACTCTCCGGTGCGTCGGGCGCGGCTGCGGTACGTGAGGGCTTGGCGGGCTGGGGCATGACCCGAACGTACTGCATGTGCGCAGCTTGCCGCGCACGTCGGGGGTTTCCCCCGCCCGCCAGGGGCAGGGGCCCTCCGGGGGGACCGAGCAGCCCGCCCCAGTCCCCGTCGCCGTCCTCGTCGCGCCCGAACCAGTCGCCGGGAGGCTCAGCGGCGGGCATATTCGCGGAAGCCGCGGCCCGTCTTGCGGCCGAGGCAGCCCGCGGCCACCAGGTGCTCCAGGAGCGGCGCCGGAGCGAGGCCCGGGTCGCGGAACTCGCGGTGCAGGACCTTCTCGATGGCCAGGGAGACGTCGAGCCCGACGACGTCCAGCAGCTCGAAGGGGCCCATCGGGTAGCCGCCGCCCAGCTTCATCGCGGCGTCAATGTCGTCAAGAGACGCGTAGTGCTCCTGCACCATCTTGATCGCGTTGTTGAGGTACGGGAAAAGCAGTGCGTTGACGATGAATCCCGCTCGGTCACCACAATCAACCGCATGCTTCTTGATCTTGACGCAGACCTCGTGAACTGTTGAGTGGACGTCAACATCCGTCAACACTGTACGGACGACCTCGACCAGCTTCATCGCCGGTGCGGGGTTGAAGAAGTGCATGCCGATCACGTCCTGCGGACGCGAGGTGGCACGGGCGCACGCGACGACCGGCAGCGACGAGGTCGTGGTGGCCAGGACCGCGCCCGGCTTGCAGACCTTGTCCAGCGTCGCGAACAGCTGCTGCTTGATCTCCAGGTCCTCGGCGACCGCCTCGACGGCCAGATCGACGTCGGCGAACGCGTCGTAGGAGCCCGCCGGAGTGATCCGCTCCAGGGTCTCCGCGGCGGCCTCGGCGGTCATCCGCCCCCGGTCGACGGAGCGCGAGAGCGACTTGCCGATACGGGACTTGGCGAACTGCGCCTTCTCCTCGCTGCGGGCGGCGAGGACCACGTCGTACCCGGCCTTGGCGAAGACCTCGGCGATACCGGACGCCATGGTCCCGGAACCGGCGACCCCGACCGAGCGGACCGTACGGCCCGGGGTGAGCCGCGCGCCCTCCGGCGGGGTCAGCGCGTCCCGCACGACGGTCGCGCTGCCTTCAGCCTCGTAGGAGTAGAAGCCGCGGCCCGTCTTGCGGCCGGTCAGGCCCGCCTCGCTGAGCTGCTTGAGGATCGGCGCGGGGGCGTGCAGGCGGTCGTGGGACTCGGAGTACATGGCCTCCAGGACCGTGCGCGCGGTGTCGATGCCGATGAGGTCGAGCAGCGCGAGCGGGCCCATGGGCAGTCCGCAGCCGAGCCGCATCGCCGCGTCGATGTCCTCGCGGGAGGCGTACTTCGCCTCGTACATCGCGGCGGCCTGGTTGAGGTAGCCGAACAGCAGCCCGTCCGCGACGAAGCCGGGCCGGTCGCCGACCGCGACGGGCTCCTTGCCCAGCTCGATCGCCAGCTCGGTGACGGCGGCGACGGCGGTGGGCGCGGTCAGCACCGAGGAGACCACCTCGACCAGCTTCATCGCGGGCGCCGGGTTGAAGAAGTGCAGCCCGAGCACCCGCTCCGGCCGCGCCGAGTCGGCGGCGAGCCGGGTGACGGACAGGGCGTTCGTGCCGGTCGCGAGAATCGTCCCGGGACGCACGATCCCGTCCAGCTCGCGGAAGATCTGGTGCTTGATCTCGTACGACTCCGGGGCCACCTCGATGACCAGGTCGGCGTCGGCCGCCGCGCTCAGGTCGGTGGAGGTGCGGACCCGGGCCAGGGCGTCGGTGCGCTCCTGCTCGGTGAGCCGGCCGCGCCGCACGGCGTGGGCGGTCGCGGTCTCCAGGGCGGCGACGGCGTGCGCGGTCGCGGCCTCGCTGACGTCGATGCCGACGACCTCGCGGCCGGCCCGGGCGAGGACCTCGGTGATACCGGTGCCCATGGTGCCGAGACCGACGACGGCAATGGTCTTGAACGGGGACAGGGGAGCGTCGGACAGGGGAGCTGCCATCGCGGGACTCCTGGAATGAGGGTGACGACTGGGAGCGCGCGCCGTACGCCGAGGGGCGCACGGGGTGCGAGAAGGAGTGCGGGTGGTGCCGGGCAACGAGCGCACACGCCCGGCGAGTTGAGAGTTCCGACCGGCCCTGTCCCAAGCCGTGTCGTACTGCGGCACACGAGGTGCCGAACCGACTGCACTCGCGATGGCTGCGTCACCAGGCCACCGCAAGGAGATACACGAGTGGGTAACTCGCTCACCTGAGCTTAACCGGTGGGTAACGAGCGCGCCAGCCCCCGGAGTTTGTGATGTAGGTCCCGTCTGTCCCGCGACCCCCATAGGCTCGGTTTCATGGACGAAGAGTTGCGATCACTCACGGAGCGCTTACGGGAGGAGTCGGGTGGGACGGGGTCCTACGAGCGCCTCGCGGCGACCGGTGACCTCGACGAGCTGGCGGAGGTGCTCACGGCCGTCGGACAACCGCTCTGGGCCCGGGAGTTGGCCGCGTTCCGGCTCGGCCTCGCGGGCGACCGGCGGGCCTTCGAGTCCCTCGTCCTGTTCCTCAACCACCGCGACCCACCGCGCTGCGCCTCCGCCGCGTACGCCCTCGCCCGCCTCGACGACCCCCGCACCGCCCGCGCGGCAGCCGCCCTCGCCACCAACGAACTCCGCGTCGCCTACGCCCTCCACCCCGTCCGACTCCTGGCCGACCTGCGCGCCCCCGAGTCCGTCCCCGCCCTCATCACCACCCTGGAGCGACGCCTGCGCCCGCACGACCCGTACCGCCGCGTGGCCCTCGCCTGTGTACAGGGCCTCGGCGAACTGGGCGACCCCCGCGCCAGACCGGTCCTGAACGACGCCCTCGCCCACCCGGCACTGGCGGAGGCGGCGGTGCACGCGCTGGGGCGGATTCCCCGGCAGCGCTGAGCCGCTCAGTCGGTCGCTTCCCTCACGTAGCGCACCTCGGGAACCGGGACTCCGTCCACCTCGTACGGCTCCTCCGCCCCGTCCGCCCGGAAGCCCGCCCGCTCGTAGAAGCGGCGGGCGCGGGCGTTGCCCCGGACGACCCAGAGGTACACGCGGTCGTGACCGAGGGCCGCGCACCGCCGCAGCGCCTCCTGCATCAGGGCCCGGCCGACACCGGTGCTCAGGTGGTGCGGGTCGAGGTAGATCGCGTACAACTCGGCTTCCCCCGTGCGGACTTCACCGTCCCGGTACGGCCCGACCGCGGCCCAGCCGACGATCTCCTCGCCCCGCTGGGCGACCAGGTTCACCACGCTGCCGTCGCCCCGCGCGAAACGGGCCCGGCGGCGCTCGGCGTCGTCCTTCGCGCTGAGGGCGTCGAGGAAGGACTGCGGCATGAGGCCCCGGTACGCGAACTGCCAGCCGAGCACACGGATTTCGGAGACGCGGTCGCAGTCGGCGAGGACCATGGGGCGGATCTGGAGGGGGTCGGCATCGTCCATGGCGGGCACCCTAAGGACTCGGCCGCCGGGTCGGCCCCTGATTATTCACCGATCACCGCGAAGGCCTCGATCTCCATCAGGAACTCCGGCCGCACCAGCGCGGCGACCTGCACGGCCGATGCGGCCGGGAGTCGGTCGTCGGGTATGTGGGCGGCGCGGGCCGCGCGGATCGCCGGCATGTACGCCATGTCCGTGACGAAGAAGGTCAGTTTGACCACGTCGTCGAAGCCGGCGCCCGCCGAGGCCAGGCAGCGGCGGAGGTTCTCGAAGATCTGGCGGGCCTGGGCCGCCGCGTCGCCCTCGCCCACGAGCTTGCCGTCCTCGTCCAGGGCGAGCTGGCCGGAGATCGCGACGAAGCGGCCGGTGCCGATGACGACGTGCGTGTAGGCCGTCGCGGGGGCGACGCCGTCGGGGGCGGGAATCCTCGTCAGTTCACTCATGCGTCCATGGTGGACCATGGGTCTGACAACGAGGATTCCCGCCCCCGAGGGGCCGTCAGGGAGTGCTCAGCCGCGGAAGCCCAGCAACCCGTGCAGCGTCGAACCGTGTGCCGTGCTCGTCGCCGACTTCGCCGTGGTCAGCGGTTTCGGGTCGGGCGTCTTCTGGCACACCGCGTCGACCTCGCCGCCGCCGCGCGGCACCGTGCCGTCGGTCAGATAGGTCGCCAGGTACTTGTCCAGGCAGGCGTTCCCGCTCAGCGTGATGCCGTGGTTCCCGCCGCCCTCCTCGACCACGAAGCTGGAGTCGGCCAGCAGCTGGTGGACCGTCGCGCCGCCCTGGTACGGGGTCGCCGCGTCGTTCGTCGCCTGGAAGAGCAGCACCGGCGGCAGCTTGCCGTTGGCGATGTTGATCGGCTGCTCGGACTTCGTCGGCCAGAACGCGCACGGCGCGTTGTACCAGGCGTTGTTCCAGACCATGAACGGCGCCTTGTCGTAGGCCGCCCAGTTGTCCTTGCGCCACTGGTTCCAGTCGCGCGGCCAGGACGCGTCACGGCACTGCACGGAGGTGTAGACGCTGTACCCGTTGTCCCCGGAGGCGTCGATCGCGGCGAAGTTGTCGTAGGCCTCGACCAGGGGATCGGCGTTCTTGTCGTTGACGTACGCGGCGAACGCCTCGGCGAGGTAGGGCCAGTAGCCGTTGTAGTACCCGCCCGGGATGAAGGTGTCCTCCAGCTCGGAGGCGCCCACCTTGCCACCCGCCGGCTTCTTGGCCAGCGCCTTCCGCATCGCGTACCACTTGGCCTCGATCTTGGCCGGGTCGGTGCCGAGCTTGTACGTCGAGTCGTACTTCGCGATCCACGCCATCAGCGCCTGCTGACGGTCGTTGAAGGCGTAGTCCTGCCCGAGGTTGTCGTCGTACCAGACACCCGTGGGGTCGACGATGGAGTCCAGCACCAGGCGGCGCACGCGCTCCGGGAAGAGCTTGGCGTACACGGCGCCCAGGTAGGTGCCGTACGAGTAGCCGAAGTAGTTGATCTTCTTGGCGCCGAGCGCTGCCCGGATCGAGTCCATGTCCTGCACGGCGCTGATCGTGTTGATGTACGGCAGCACGCTCGCGTACTTCTTGCCGCAGGCCGCCGCGTAGGCCTTCACGCGCGTGAGGTTGGCCTTTTCCAGCGCCGGGGTGCTCGGCACCGAGTCGGGGCGCACCGGGTTGAAGTACCCGGGCTCGCAGTCGAGGGCCGGTGTGCTCTTGCCGACGCCGCGCGGGTCGAAGCCGATGACGTCGTACTGGGACGCCACCGCCTTGGGCAGCGAGGAGGCCACGAAGCCCGCGAGGGTCAGTCCGCTGCCGCCGGGGCCGCCGGGGTTGACCAGCAGGGGCCCCTGGTACGTCTTCGCGGTGTGCGGCACCCGGGACAGGGCGAGCGTGATCCGCGTGCCGTGCGGGTTCGCGTGGTCGAGCGGCACCTTGACGCTCGCGCACTGGAGCGTCGGATAGTCGGTGGTGGCACAGCTCTTCCAGCTGAGCTTCGCCGCCTGGACGGTGGTCGTGGGATGCGTGGTGCTCGCGTCGGCGGGGAGAGCGGTGACCGTCCCGGCCACGACGACGGCGGCACCGCACAGTACGGCTGCGCGTTTTCTCATGAGTCCTCCCAGGACGGAGAGGCGGTGGACCACGGTTCTCGCGGTCGGTCCTCGCCGCATAGTCCCGAAAAGCCGGGGTGGAGGAACCTGTTCAGCCGATACTTGACCCAATTGGGCCGCCGGATGCGCTCGAACGCCCTCAGATGAACGAGAGCTGCGTCGGCTCGCCCACCGGCTCGTCGACCGGGTCCGCCGGTTCGGGAATCCGGCGCGGCATCCCCGCGCGCGCGGGACCGATGCCGTACTCCTGCGCCAGGTCGTGGACCTGACGGGTGATCCGGCGCTGGTACCACTTCGGGGCGTACGAGCCCTCCGCGTACAGCCGCTCGTAGCGGCGCACCAGATGCGGGTGGTGCTGCCCGAGCCAGGCCATGAACCACTCACGGGCACCGGGCCGCAGATGCAGCACCAGGGGAGTCACCGAAGTCGCCCCGGAGGCCGCTATCGCCCTTACGGTGGCGCGCAGTTGGGCCGGGTCGTCGCTCAGGAAGGGGATCACCGGGGCCATCAGGACGCCGACGTCGATGCCGTGCTCGGTCAGGGTCCGTACGGCGTCCAGGCGCCGCTCCGGGGAGGGTGTGCCGGGTTCGACCGTGCGCCACAGCGCCGGATCCGTGAAGCCGACCGAGACCGAGATGCCGACGTCGGTGACCTCGGAGGCCTGCACCAGGAGGTCTAGGTCGCGCAGGATCAGGGTGCCCTTCGTCAGGATCGAGAAGGGGTTCGCGTGGTCGCGCAGGGCGCCCAGGATGCCCGGCATCAGCCGGTAGCGGCCCTCCGCGCGCTGGTAGCAGTCGACGTTCGTGCCCATCGCTATGTGCTCGCCGAGCCAGCGCCGGGAACCGAGCTGGCGGCGCAGCAGGTCGGGCGCGTTCACCTTGACCACGATCTGCGAGTCGAAGCCGAGGCCGGTGTCGAGGTCCAGATAGCTGTGCGACTTGCGGGCGAAGCAGTACACGCACGCGTGGGAGCAGCCCCGGTACGGGTTGACCGTCCACTCAAAGGGCATGCGGGAGGCCCCCGGCACCCGGTTGATGATCGAGCGGGCCCGCACCTCGTGGAAGGTGATTCCGCGGAACTCGGGCGTGTCGAAGGTACGGGTGGTCACCGCGTCCGCGCCGAACAGCGCTACGTCGGCCGTCCGGCTGTGGCCGTCGGACTCCAGGGTGAGGTTCTCCCAGCGCATGACGCCTCCTAGGTAGGCCTGCCCCCCGAGTGAAACACTTGTTCGAATTACTGTGCAAGTGTCATTCCCTACCTCTTCCGACGCCCTGGGGCACCCCGATTTGGGTGACCGAGTGCGGGGGTGGTTGGCTTGCCCCGACCCCGAGAACGCAAGTCCTGGAGGAACGAAATGGCGCAGGTCGAGGCCACCACCGAGCGGGTCGTCGCAGCCGACGCGGAGAAGGTGTTCGACGCCCTCGCCGACTACACCGGCACGCGCGCGAAGCTGCTGCCCGAGCAGTTCAGCGAGTACGAGGTGCGCGAGGGCGGCGACGGCGAGGGCACCCTCGTCCACTGGAAGCTCCAGGCCACCAGCAAGCGCGTCCGCGACTGCCTGCTGGAGGTCGGCGAGCCGACCGACGGCGAACTGGTCGAGAAGGACCGCAACTCCACCATGGTCACCACCTGGCGGGTCACCCCGGCCGGTGAGGGCAAGTCCCGCGTCGTCGTGACCAGCACCTGGAACGGCGCCACCGGCATCGGCGGCTTCTTCGAGCGCACCTTCGCCCCCAAGGGCCTCGGCCGCATCTATGACCTGGTCCTCGACAAGCTCGCCACCGAGGTCGAGAAGTAGACCCCAAGGGCCAAGCCCCCAGGGCGCGTTGACGCCCTGAGGGCTTCCCTCACCGGTTCGAGTGGATCTCCGTTCGAGCCGGGCGTACGCCGTAACTCGTCACGCTTGCTCGCAGTTGTCGCCTAAAGCGGGAATTGTGCGGCAGGCGCGACGAGGGGAGCGGTACGTGGGCGGGACGACTCTGGTGCAGGACGAACAGGCCCCGGCACCCCCGGAAGCGCCCGTCCCCGCACCCGTCGACAAGGCCGAACTCAGCCCGCGCCGCGTGCGGTTGGTCTTCCTCGGCCTGATGCTCGCGCTGCTCCTCGCCGCCCTCGACCAGATGATCGTCGCCACCGCGCTCCCGAAGATCGTCGGCGAACTGCACGGCCTGGAGAAGATGTCCTGGGCGATCACCGCCTACCTCCTCACCTCCACGGTCGGACTGCCGGTCTACGGCAAACTCGGCGACCTCCTCGGCCGCAAGAGCGTGTTCCAGTTCGCGATCGCGGTCTTCGTGATCGGCTCCGCACTCGCGGGCCGCGCCCAGTCCATGGACCAACTCATCGCGTTCCGCGCGGTGCAGGGCATCGGCGCCGGCGGACTCATGATCGGCGTCCAGGCGATCATCGCGGACATCGTGCCGCCCCGGCAGCGCGGCCGCTTCATGGGCCTGATCGGCGCCACCTTCGGACTCGCCTCCGTGGCGGGCCCGTTGCTCGGCGGCTACTTCACGGACCACCTCTCCTGGAGGTGGTGCTTCTACGTCAACGTGCCCTTCGGCGTGGTGACGTTCGCCGTCGTGACCGTCGTACTGAGACTGCCGAAGCCCACCGTCAAGGCCCGCCTCGACATCCTCGGCGCACTGCTGCTCGCCGCCGCCTCAACCTGCCTGGTGCTGCTGACCAGTTGGGGCGGCACCGAGTATGCCTGGGGCTCGCGCGTCATCCTCGGCCTCGGCGCGGGAGCCGTGGCCGCAGTCGTCCTCTTCGTCGTCGCCGAGCGCTTCGCGCCCGAACCCCTCATCCCGTTACGGCTGTTCAGGGACGCGGTCTTCAACGTCACCGCCCTGGTGGGCCTGGTGATCGGCGTCGCGCTGTTCGGCGCCGCCAGCTATCTGCCGACCTTCCTCCAGATGGTCGACGGGGCGAGCGCCACCGAGTCCGGACTGCTGATGCTGCCCATGATGGGCGGCATCGTCGGCGCGTCCATCGTCTCCGGCCAACTCATCAGCCACACCGGCCGCTACAAGATCTACCCCGTCCTCGGCAGCGCGCTGGCCACCCTCGGCATGTGGCTGCTGTCCCGGCTCGAAGTCGACACGTCCCGGCTCCAGTACAGCGTCTGGATGGCCGTCCTCGGTGCCGGTATCGGACTGGTGATGCCCGTCCTGGTCCTCGCCGTGCAGAACTCCGTACGGCCCGCCGACCTCGGCACCGCCACCAGCGCCAACAACTACTTCCGGCAGATCGGCGGCAGCGTCGGCGCCGCGATCTTCGGCACGCTCTTCGCCGACCGGCTCACCGACGCGCTGCGCGACCGCCTCCCCACACGCGCGGGGGCGGGCCTCCCCGACCCCGAGTCCATCACCCCGCAGCTCGTCCACGCGCTGCCCCCGGCGCTGCGCGACAGCTACATCCGGGCCTACGCCGACGCGATGCCCCGGATCTTCCTCTACCTGGTGCCGGTGCTCGCCCTCGGCCTGTTCATCGCCTTCTTCCTCAAGGAGACCCCCCTGTTGAACCATGCAGCGTCCCACAACGCCCCCGCCGAGACCGCGGAGACCGCGCCCTTCAACTCCCCGATCCCGCAGGCCCGTTCGGCCTACGCGGCCGGAATCCCCGTCTGTGGAACGGTCCAACACCCCGACGGGACCGTCGTGCCCCGGGCCGCGCTCACCCTCATCGACGTGTCCGGACAGCAGATCGGGCGTGGCGCCAGTGGCGCGGACGGGCGGTACGCGCTGTCGACGCCCGGCTCCGGGTCGTACGTCCTGATCGCGGCGGCGGGCGGGCACCAGCCGCAGGCGGTGTCGGTGACCGTGGGGGAGCGGCCCGTCGAACTCGACGTCGTCCTCGGCGGCGCCGGACGCCTCGCCGGGAGTGTGCTGACCGCGGACGGCACCCCGGTGCGGGAGGCCGCCGTGACGCTCACCAATGTGCACGGCGAGGTGGTGGCCAGTACCCGCAGCGGACGCGAAGGCACCTATGTGATCAGCGAGTTGGTGGCCGGTGAGTACACCCTCGCGGCCAGCGCGCCCGCGTTCCGCCCCGCCGCGCTCCCCGTCAGCGTGCAGTCCTCCCGCGAGACCCGGCAGGACGTCGAACTCGCCGGCGGCGCCGTGCTGCGCGGCACGGTCAGGGCGAGCGGCGGGCGGCCCGTCGAGGACGCGCGCGTGACGCTCCTCGACGCGGCGGGCAACGTCGTCGACACCCTCACCACGGGCCCCGACGGCACCTTCCGGTTCGTCGACCTGTCCTCCGGCGAGTACACGGTGATCGCCGCCGGGTATCCGCCCGTGGCCACCGTGCTCCAGGTGGCGGGCGGGGGACGCACCGAGCGCGATCTGCAACTCGGCCACGAGGACTGATCCCCTGCCCCACGGGGCGCGCAGGCGCACGCCGGTGCGGATTGGATGGAACCAATTCCAGGAATGCCGCACATCGCCACCGGACGCCCCCGTAGCGTGGTGGATGGCGGCACAGATCTTGCGGAGCCGTGGGGAGAGAGGGCCTGGGCCATGGACCGTGGCACCGAGCGGGAGGCGCCTCCCGGCCGCGGAGCCGGGGACGACGTGGTGAGCGAACACACCGCGGCGGGCCGTATCCCGCTGGCTGTGATCCTGATCGACCGCGACGGACTCGTCTCGCACTGGAGCCGGGGCGCCCGGCGGCTGTTCGGCACCACCAAGGAAGAGGCGATCGGCCAGACGGCCGTCGACCTGCTCCCCGTCTCCGGCGCCCTGCCAGACGAGCAAGAGGCCACTCCCTACGGCGCGTTCGACGCCTACGACGGGCTCGGCCCCGACCTGGAGTCCTCCCTCGACGGACAGCTGTCCTACCCGGCCGCAGGACGCGCCCGCCTCACCGTGCCCGAGCGAAGCGAGACGGGGGTCCTCCTGGCCGAAGGCTGGGGGAGCGACCGCGTGGACGTCCTGTGGTGGGCGTACCCGCTGGTCGGCCCCGGCCGCGAGCGGCTGCTCGTGCTCGCCGCCGACGCGGGCGGCCTGCGCCAGGACCTGCCCGAGGCGGACGGCGCCTTCGAGCGCATAGCACCCGGCTTCGCTCACCACACCGACTTCTCCGGCGCCGACGAACTCGCCCGCAGGCTCCCCGAGATCCTGCCCAGCATGAGCGTCGACGAGAGCGCCCGCATCGTCGCCCAGGTCCTCGAACTGGGCTATCCCGTCCTGGAGTTCAGCCAGAACGAGCGGGTGCCGGTGACCCCGGACTGGGGCGTCGCCCGCCGCGCCGAGCGCAAGGCGCGCCGCGAACGGGCAGCGGCGGCGGTCGCCGAGGGCCTGCCCGTGCCCGAGGAGGTCGTGGACGAGCGCGAGGACCTCGAATACGCCGCCGTACGCGAGCGGTTGGAGTTCCTCAACGAGGTCAGCGGACGCATCGGCACCTCGCTCGACCTCGCCACCACCATCGTCGAAGTCAGCCGGGCCGTCGTCCCCCGCTTCACCGACGTCGCGGGCACCTATCTGCGCGAACAGGTCGTCGCCGGCGAGGGGTTCCCGGACGGTGTGCCGGACACCACCACCATGTGGCACCGGGTCGCGCTGGAGCACACCGACGAACCCGGCCGCTGGGACGACGTCGTACCGGTCGGCGAGGCCATGCCGTTCCCGGCGCACACCCCGTTCTTCCAGTGCATGACCACCGGCGAACCCGTGCTCGTGCCGCGCATCAGCGAACAGATGGGGCACATGATCGCCTCGCAGTTCGAGAAGCGCGACATCCGGCCACTCATCACCGGCCGCTCCATGCTGGTCGTCCCGCTCAAGGCACGCAATGTCGTCCTCGGCTTCATGATCCTGCTGCGCCACCCGGAGCGCGTCGAGTTCAACGACATGGACCGCGTCACCGGCGCCGAACTCGCCGCCCGCGCGGGCCTCGTGCTCGACAACGCACGCATGTACACCTACCAGGAGAGTGTCGCCGAGACCCTCCAGGACAGCATGCTGCCGCACATCCCGGCACGCATGGCGGGCTGCGACATCGCCACCCGCTATCTGCCCGGCACACTGCTCGGACGCGTCGGCGGCGACTGGTTCGACTCGGTGAAACTGCCCGGCGCCCGCACCGCGCTCGTCGTCGGCGACGTCATGGGCCACGGCCTCAACTCGGCAGCGATGATGGGCCAGTTGCGCACCGCCGTGCAGACCATGGCAGCCATGGACCTCCCGCCCGCCCAACTCCTGCGCAACCTCGACGACTTGGCACAGCGCCTCGGCGACACCTACCTCGCGACCTGTCTCTACGTCGTCTACGACCCGATCGCGAGCGAACTCCACATCGGCAACGCGGGCCACATCCCGCCGGTGATCGTGCGGGCCCGGGACGGCCGCAGCGAGCTGCTGGACCTGCCCACGGGCGCGCCCATCGGCGTCGGCGGGGTGCCCTTCGAGGCGGTCCGCGTGCGCGTGGAGCCCGGCGACCGGCTCGTGATGTGCACCGACGGTCTGGTCGAGGTGCGCGGCGAGGACATCGGCGTAGGACTCGCGACGCTGAGCGAGTCGGCCGCGCATCCGGCCGCGTCCATGGACGACGCCTGCGACACGATCATCCGCTCCCTCAACACGCGCGGCGGCCGCAAGGACGACGTGGCCCTCCTGATGGCCCGACTCAACGGCATCGAGCCGGACGACGTCGCCGAGTGGCGGCTCGCCCTCGACCCGGCCGAGGTCGGCCGGGCCCGCGCGGTGGTCCGCGAACAGCTCCACGAGTGGGGCCTCGCCAAACTCGCCGACACCGCCGCCCTGTTGGCCGACGAACTGGTCACCAACGCCGTACGGCACTCCCACGGCCGCCGGATCGAACTGCGCCTGGTGCGCGGCGACACCCTGCTGTGCGAGGTGGACGACGATGACCCCACCCTGCCGACCCTGCTCAGCGCGGGCCCCGACGACGAGTTCGGGCGCGGACTGCATGTGATCGGCACACTCGCCCGCGAGTGGGGCGCCAGCCGTACCACCGCGGGCAAGACCGTCTGGTTCGAACTCACCCTGCCCCGCCGCTGAAACCCTGCCGCGCCACTGAAGCGCAGGTGACCGAGGGGGCGCGCGGGGCGCACATCGGCGTACACGTGTCGAATGAGCGGTGAAGGAATGCGCCGTGTGCTTGTGAGCGGGACCCGGGCGCGATAAACCGTACTGGCCCGTCACTTACGGCGGAACGGCCTTGCATCCTGGGGAGTTGGGCATGAGCGTGACCAGTCGGTACCGGGACGCCTGGGAGGGTTTCTGGCGCGAGGCGCCCGAGGAACAGGGGGCCGTCTTCTGGGACGCGTCGCCGACGCAGACGGTGGGACTCCATCTCGCCCTGTTCGAACCGAAGTTGCGGGACCCGGGCCTCCAGATGATCGACCTCGGCTGCGGCAACGGCACGCAGACCCGGTTCCTCGCCGACCGCTTCAACCATGTAGTGGGCGCCGACCTCTCCGCCGCGGCCGTCGACCACGCCCGGCACGCGGACCCGGCGGGGCAGGCGACCTACCGCCTGCTGGACGCGTCCGACAAGACCGAGGTCGAGACGCTGCACGCCGAACTCGGCGACGCCAACGTCTATATGCGGGGTGTGCTGCACCAGGTCGACGCCGACGACCGGCAGCCGCTGGTGGACGGGATCGCCACGCTCGTCGGGGGGCGCGGCCATGTCTTCCTCGTCGAACTCGCCGAGGCCGCCCGCCCGATCATCGGCGGTCTGGCCCAGGACCCGGAGGGGCCGCCCGCGAAGCTCGCCCCGATCCTCCGGCACGGCATCGCCCCCGGCGAGGTGGCCGACGACGAGGTGCCCGAACTCCTCCGCGCGGCCGGTCTCACCATCCTCGCGAGCGGTGAACTCCCGCTGATCACCACCGAGTTCAGGCCCGACGGCGCCCGCATCGAGCTGCCGTCGAAGTGGCACATCGCGGGCCGCGCGACCAGTTGAGGCGACAGGGGGAGGCGGGGCGGCTCACCGCCTCCCCCTGCCCGTCCTATCTATCCGAACTGGTGCTTGAGGAACGACCCGGACCACGCCATCAGGTCCGCGGGCACGTAGTACCCCTTCTCGTCGTTGATCGCGTCCCAGTTCTTCGCGATGTCCTCGACGGAGGCGTCGCCCCCCTCGTGCGCGTACCCCTCCGTCGAGGCCAGGAAGACCCGCGCGAAGCGGCCCGCGCCGGCCGTGTAGATCTCCCCGCTCACCGGGACGCTCTCGTGCGCGAGGTAGGCCACCATCGGCGCCGCCGCCGACGACGGCATGTACGGCATACCCGCCACGGTCGCGGCGGGCTCCTCGTCGGGGCCGCCGCCCATCCGGGTCATCGCGGCGGGCGCGATCAGGTTGACCTTGATGTTGTGCGGCTCGCCCGCCAGCTTCGCGCTGCGTGCCATGCCGACCGTGCCCGCCTTCGCGGCGGCGTAGGACAGGTTGTTGTCCATGCCGAACATGCCGCTGGAGGTGGTGAGGACGACCCGGCCGTAGCCCTGCTCGACGAAGTGCGGCCAGGCGGCGCGCATCGTGTTGAAGGAACCGAGGAGGTGGACGGCCAAGTGCCGTTCCAGGTTGTCGAGTTCGATCTCCGGCAGGCCCGCGTAGCGGATGATCCCGGCGTTGTTGACGAGGACGTCGATCCGGCCGAAGGTCTCGATCGCGGTGCCGATGATGGCCTCGCCGCCCGCGGTCGTGGACACGTCGTGGGTGTCGGCCACCGCCTCGCCGCCCGCGGAGATGATCCCGTCGACGACCTTCTGCGCGGGTCCGGCGTCCGAGCCCTCGCCCTCCATCGACCCGCCCAGGTCGTTGACGACGACCTTCGCCCCGCGCTCCGCCAGCAGACGGGCGTAGGCGCGGCCGAGGCCACGGCCCGCGCCGGTGACGACGGCGACGCGTCCCTCGAAGCTGAACTCGCTCATGCCTGACTCCTGTCGTACGCGTCACACACCGTTGTCGACGCTGTCATGGTGATCGTCCTACTGCGTGGAGCTGCCCGGACTACCAGGTGACGGGCAGCTCACGGATGCCGCCGGCGAGATCGTCGGCGGTCCGGAAACTGAGCTCGTCGAAGGGGACCGCGAGCTTCAGGGTCGGGACACGCCGATAGAGCGTGCCGTACACGACCTGGAGCTCGATCCGTGCGAGCTGCTGGCCGAGGCACTGGTGGATGCCCCAGGCGAACGCGTGGTGATGGCGTGCCTCCCGGCCGATGTCGAACTTCTCCGGCTCGGGGAACGCCGCCGGGTCCCAGTTGCCCGCGGGCAGCGGTACGACGATGCCCTCGCCCGCCTTGATGGTCACGCCCTCGATCTCGATGTCCTCGCGGGCGATCCGCCGCTGCCCGAGCTGCGGGACCGTCACATAGCGCAGGATCTCCTCGACCGCGTTCGCGACGACCTTCGGGTCGTCCGTCTCCTGAAGCACGGCCAGCTGCTCCGGGTTCTCCAGGAGCAGGGCGGTGCCCAGCGTGATCATGCTGGAGCTGGTCTCGTGACCGGCGATCAGCAGGATCATGCAGAGGAGGGTGGCATCGGGAAGGGTGATCTCGCCCGCTTTGATCCGCCCGGCGAACTCCGAGATCACGTCGTCGGTCGGCTCCTCCGTCTTGGCCTGGAGCAGCTTGGCCAGATAGCCGGCCAGCGCCCCGTTGGCCGCCTGCTGCTCCTCGACGGTCTTGTCGCTCCGGGTCGCGTAGGAGGCGTGCTCCTGGAAGAAGTCGTGGTCCTCGTAGGGCACACCGAGCAGGGCGCAGATCATCAGCGAGGGCAGCGGCAACGACAGCGCGGTGACCAGATCCACCGGCTTGGGGCCCGCCAGCATCTTGTCGATGAGCTCGTCGGTGAAGCGCTGGATGTCCGGCCGGAGCTTCTCCATCCGGTTGCGCGTGAACGGAGCCGTCATCATGCGGCGGATCCGCGTGTGGTCGGCGCCGTCCGCGTTGAAGATGGTCAGCGGGTGGTGGTGATGGGTCGCCTTCATGACCTCGTTCGGAAACGGGAACCCGGGCTGTTTGTCGTCCGAGCTCACCCGGGGGTCCGAAAGGATCACACGCTGCGCGGCATGCCCTGTGACGAGCCAGGGGGTGCTGCCGTCGAAGATCCGGCCCCGTGACACGGGCGCCTTGTCGTTCAGGGCGACAAGCGCGGCCGGCGGAGCGAACGGGCACCGGCTGTCCTTGACGCCCGGGTAGTCGAAGATCTCCGGGTCGGGGGCGGCCAGATCTGTCTCGGCCATGGTCTTTCCTCCAACGAGTGAGGGTGTGGGGGGAACGGGGGACGCTCTGCTACTCCTCGATACGGATCGCCAGCGCCGGGCACACGGCCGCCGCGTTCCGTACGTCGTCGGCCAGTTCGGCCGGCGGGTTCTCGTTCAGCAGGACGACGATGCCGTCCTCGTCACGCTGGTCGAACACGTCCATCGCGGCGGCGACGCACTGTCCGGCGGCGACGCATTTGTCCTCGTCGACGACAACCTTCATGACAACTCTCCTGATCGTTCAGTGGGCCGGGGAGGAGACGGGGGCGGGGGAAGAGACCGAATCGACGATCTCCTGACGGCGCTGCCTGGCCTGCTTGGGCATGTTCCAGCCGAGGATCCCGGTGACCCGGCCGCCGCTGCGGTACCGCGCGACGAACCGACGGGCCGTCAGGTCACCGTCCACGACGTCCACTTCGGCATCGGCCGGCAGGAATCCGTGTACCTGGAGCTTGGCGTCGAACTGGTCGGTCCAGAAGTACGGCACCGGTTCGTACGGCCGGTCGTCGCCGAGGATCGCGCCGGCGACCGCCATGGCCTGCTCGGTGGCGTTCGTCCGGTTCTCCAGCCGGATCAACCGGCCAAGCTGCTCGTGGTGCCAGCGGGCCACGTCACCCACGGCGTAGATCCCGGGCGCGGCCCGGCAACGCGAGTCGCACACCACGCCGTTGTCGAGTTCCAGCCCGCTGTCGGCCAGCCACTCCGTCGCCGGACTCGCCCCGATCGCGACCACGACCACATCGGCGGGCAGTACCTCGCCGGTGCTCAACTCCACGCCGGAGACGCGGCCTTGGGCACTGGTGAACCCCGAGACACCGTTCCCGAGCCGGAGCCGCACGCCCCGCTCGGTGTGCAGCTCCGCCAGCAGTCCCGACACCAGCGGGCCCACCTGAAGGGCCAGCGGTCCGGCGAGCGGTCCTGCCAGGGTGACGTCCAGGTCCAACATCCGTGCCGTAGCGGCGATTTCGGAGCCGAGGACTCCTTCGCCGACGACGACCAGACGGGACCCGGCGAGCAGATCGGTGCGCAGGGCGAGCGCGTCGTCGAGGGTGCGCAGCACATGCACGCCGGTCAACTCGCCCTGTCCGGGCAGCACTCGGGGCCGTACCCCGGTGGCGATCACGATCGCGTCCGCGCTCAGCTCGCGCCCGGACTCGGTGCGTACGGTCCGGGTCGCCGTGTCGAGGGCGACGGCCGGATCGCCGTAGACGAACTCGGTGTCCAGGCCGCTCAGCGTCTCCTCGGTGCGCAGCGCGGCCCGCTCGGGGTCCCAGGCGCCGGAGAGGATCTGCTTGGACAGCGGCGGCCGGTCGTACGGGGCGTGCGGTTCGGCGCCGAGCACCGTGATCCGGCCGGTGTACCCCTTGCGGCGGAGGGCCTCCACCGTGGTCAGCCCGGACGCGGAGGCGCCCACCACCAGCACGTGGGCCACGGCCCCGGTGTCGTCCTCGATGCTCATGTGCGGCTCCGTTGCTGCGTCGTTGCGATGTACTTTGCGGGTGCTCACACGAGGTAGCGTCCGCCGTTGGTGCTGAGGGTCTGGCCGGTGACGTAGGAGGCCTCTTCGGAGGCGAGGTAGGCCACCGCGTAGGCGACGTCCTCCGGCAGTCCGGCGCGCTTCATCGGCATGGTGGCGGCTGCCTTCTCCACGTCGACGGGGCCCTGGCGGACCAGCGGGGTGTCGATGAAACCGGGCGGCACGTGGTTGACCGTGATGCCCTTCTCGATGTACTCGATCGCGAGGGCGCGGGTGAGGCCGATGACACCGCCCTTGGAGGACGCGTAGTGGGCCATCGCGGGCGCGCCGGTCTGCGCGGAGGACGAGGAGATGTTGATGATCCGGCCCCAGCCCGCCGCGACCATGTCGGGCACGATCTCCTGGGTGACCAGGAACGGGCCCTTGAGGTTGATCGCGATCATGCGGTCCCAGGACGCCTCGGAGATGCTGGTGAACGGCTCGTAGGCGGTGATGCCGGCGTTGTTGACGAGGATCGTGATGGGACCGAGGTCCTCGCGGGTACGGGCCGCGGCGGCTGCCACCGCGCCGGCCTCGGCCGCGTCGCCCGAGACGGCGATCGCCGTACCGCCCGCCTCCTGGATGGCCGCCGCGGTCTTCTCGGCGCCCTCGGTGTTGAGGTCCCACACCGCGACCGCGGCTCCCCTGGCCGCGAGCACCTTCGCGATCGCCTGGCCGATGCCCCGGCCGCCACCGGTGACGACGGCGACCTTTCCTTGCAGTGACATGTGCGCTCCCTTGCGCTCGTGCGCGGTGCCGGAGAAGGGGCACCGGTGGTTCGTCCGGCTATTCGCCCAGGGCCTCGCGGGCCGCCGTACGGGCGCCTACGGCCTTGGGGAAGCCGGTGTACCCGGCGGAGTGGTAGATGACCTCGGCCAGCTCGTCCCGGGTCACCCCGTTGGTCAGGGCCACCCGGACGTGGGTCTTCAGCTCGGTCTCGGCGCCGAGCGCGATCAGGATGCCGAGGGTGACGAGGCTGCGGTCGCGCGGGGCCAGACCCTCGCGGCCCCACAGCGCGCCCCACACGGTGGACAGGCCGATCTCGACGAGATCCTCGCCGAACTTGCCGTCCCGCATGTCGAGATCGCCCTCCGCGGGCACCACCCCGGGCAGCGCGGCACGAAGGGCTTTCAGCCCCGCGGCGCGCAGATCGGTGGTTTCCTTGACGTCTTCGACGCTCATGCGTGACTCCCGGTGCATGCGGATTGCATTCGTCCCAAACGAAAGTTAGATCAAACGGTCGGTACAATCAATGCCTGTCGCGGATATGGCTGGTCCAAGCTCTCTCCGTCATCGCCATTGATCGGGCCAAGTCCCTCATCTACTCTCGGTCTGAATATTCGACCGACTGGTCGAACTATCAAACCAGGCTCATGTGGGAGCCGCAGCCCCAGTCACCATGGAGCGCAAATGAGCGAATCTTCGAAGCCGGCGGTCCAGGACCGGGTCGACGTCCTCGTCATCGGGGCCGGCGTCACCGGCATCTACCAGCTGTACACCGCCCGCGAGGCGGGCTTCTCGGTGCGGCTCCTCGAAGCGGGCACGGGTGTGGGCGGCACCTGGTACTGGAACCGCTACCCCGAGGCGCGCTTCGACTCCGAGAGCTACACCTACGGCTACCTCTTCTCGAAGGAGCTGTGGGAGGAGTGGGAGTGGTCGGAGCGGTTCGCGGGCCAGCCCGAGATCGAGCGCTACTTCAACCACGTCGTCGACAAGTTCGACCTGCGGCAAGACATCCGCACCGGCGTCAAGGTGACCTCGGCCGTCTTCGACGAGCCCTCCGGCACCTGGACCGTCCGGGGCAGCGACGGCACCGAGGTCAGGGCCCGCTACGTCGTCGCGGCCACCGGCAACCTCTCCGTGCCGTTCATCCCGGGCATCCCCGGCCGCGAGGACTTCCGCGGCGAGCAGCACCACACCTCGCGCTGGCCGAAGACGCCCATCGACTTCACCGGCAAGCGGGTCGCCCAGATCGGCACCGGCTCCAGCGGGGTGCAGATCATCTCCGCGATCGCCGACGACGTAGCGCAGTTGACGGTGTATCAGAAGGACGCGGACTGGCTCACGCCGCTCAACAACGGGCCGATCACCGCGGAGGAACAGGCGGAGCTGAAGGCCAACTACGAGTCCATCCGCGACACGTTGAACACCTCGCCCAGCGGCTTCCTGCACCAGATCGTCATGCGCTCCGGCCTCGACGACAGCCCGGAGGACCGCCAGGCGTTCTACGAGGAGCGTTGGAACGGTCCAGGCTTCACGAAGCTGACCGAGCACTACATGGACATGCTGTCGAACGAGACCGTCAACGCGGAGTGGTGCGCGTTCATGGCCGACAAGATCCGCAGCATCGTCAAGGACCCCGAGACCGCCGACAAGTTGATCCCCAAGGGGCACGGCTACGGCGGGCGTCGGCCTCCCTTCGGCACCGGCTACTACGAGACGTACAACAAGCCGAACGTCTCCCTCGTCGACATCAACACGACGCCGATCACCCGCATCACCGAGGACGGCATCGAAACCGCCGACGGTGTCGAGGAGTTCGACATCATCATCTGGGCCACCGGCTACGACTTCGGCACCGGCGCCCTCAACAGGCTCGGCGTACAAGGCCGTCAGGGTCTGTCGCTCAAGGAGTACTGGTCGGACGGCCCGCGCACCTACCTCGGTGTCGCCACGGCCGGCTTCCCCAACTTCTTCTTCCCCGGCGGCCCGCACGGCGCGACCGGCAACAACCCGCGCTACGCCGGCGACCAGGTGGAGATCATCACCGACGCCATCGTCCACGCGCGCGACCACGGCTACGACGTCGTCGAGGTCACCGAGGCCGCCGAGGAGGAGTGGACGGACAGCATGAACAACAGCAAGATGTCCTCCTTCCTGGAGAGCAGCTACTTCTACGGCGGCAACATCCCCGGCAAGCCGGTCAAGCAGCTCCTCAACCCGACGGGGCGGTGGGCGCTCCAGGAGGCGATCAACACCGTCAAGCAGAACGAGTTCCCGACCTTCGTGCTCACCAAGGCCGAGGCTCCGGACGCCTGAACGCCCCGACGCCCGTGCCGCCCTGGACGTGGGCGGCACGGGCGTCGGGGTCCGTGCGGTGCGGTCGGCCGGACTACGGCAGGAAGGTCGTCGTCCGGTACTGGAAGCGCCACTCGCCCTCGTGCCGGCGCAGGACGTCGTCGTAGCGCCCGACCAGCTCCACGGACCAGCCGGCGTCACCGCGTCCGAAGAACGCGAGGTTGCTGGTGGCGGTCACCTCGTCGTCGGTCGCGGAGGTGACGACGGTGTTGGCCACCAGGTGCAACTGCGGCTTCTGGGGCTTGAAGCCGCCGAAGCCCTGCCGGATCGCCTCCCGGCCCTCGAACTTGGCCATGCCGACGATCTCGGCGACGCCGTCGGGGGTGAACAGGGCGGCGACGTCGTCGGGGCGGTCGGCGTCCAGGGCCTGGGCGTAGGCGGCGATGGCGGTCTGCACGGCCGCGGTGACGGACGGGTCGATCGAGGTGGTCATCTCACTCCAAGGTCGGGAAGTCTCAAGTGGGCTGAGGGGCAAGGCCGTCACGCCTGGTACGTGGTCTTCCTGCGGTGCAGCAGCCAGGTGCCGTCCTGGCGGCGCAGGGTGTCGTCGTAGTGCCCGACCACGCCGATCGCCCAGCCCGCCTCGCCGCGCTGGAGGAAGACCACGTCGCTCAGCGCGCGGGCCTCGTCCTCGCCCGTGGACGTCACGACGGTGTTGGTCACCAGGTGGAGCTGCGGCTGGACCGGCTCCCATCCCTTGAAGGCCGCGTGGATCGCGTCGCGCCCCTCGACCGGGTCCATGCCCGGTATCTCCAGGACGGCGTCGGGCGTGTACAGCACGGCGAGGTCGTCGGTGCGGCCGGCGTCCTGGGCCTGGGTGTGCGCGCCGAGCACGGCCCGTACGCCCGCCACGACCCACGCCTGTGTGGATTCGCTCATTCTTCGCTCCAAGGTCAGGGTGTTTCGACCACTCAGTCTATTGATGAGTCGAAGATAAAGGGAGGGGGGTGCGCCGGATTCGTTGACCGATCGGTACAATCACAAATAACATGCGGGCGGCTGGTCAACGGGGACTGCCGCCGAAGGAGGCGTGAACATGACGAAGCGTTGGAAGCAGCGTCCGCCGGGCTCGACGTGGGGCGATTGGGGCGATGACGACGAACTGGGTCGCATCAACCTGCTCACCCCCGAGAAGGTGCTCCAGGGGGTCCGCGAGGTCGAGCACGGCATCAGCTTCAGCCTGAGCCTGCCGCTCGACTATCCGGGCGGGAGCGAGCTGAACCAGCGACGCTACCCTCCGATCCTGCGGCCCACCGAGGACCTCGAACACAAGCAGGACGTCTTCTACAACATCAAGGCGCGCGAGCACTTCTCGCCGCACCTCAGGGACGTCTGGTCCGACGACGTGGTGACCCTCTGGCTCCAGTACTCGACCCAGTGGGACGCACTCGCCCACCAGGGCCAGGAGTTCGACGCCGACGGTGACGGCGTCGAGGAGGCCGTCTACTACAACGGCTACCGTGCGGACACCGACATCGTCGGACCGCAGGAGGACGCCAAGGGCGACGGCAGCGGCACCCTCGGCTTCGCCCGCCACCTGGGCCTTGAGCACATGGCGGAGCACGGGGTCCAGGGCCGGGGCGTCCTGATCGACCTCGCCCACCACCTGGGCAACACCTGGCAGCCGGTCAACCTGAAGACCCTTCAGGAGATCATGGCGGCGGACAACATCGTCGTCGAACCCGGCGACATGCTCCTCCTGCACACCGGCTTCGACACCGCCGTGATGGCCTGGGGCAAGAACCCCGACCCCGTGGGCATCCACACCACGGCCTCCTACCTCGACGCGTTCGACCCGGCGCTGCTGGAGTGGATCGCCGACTCGCAGATCTCGGCGCTGATCTCGGACAACTACGCCGTCGAGGGCGTGGGCGTCGGCCCCGAGGACAACACCCCGCACTCGCTGCTCCCGATCCACAACCTCTGCCTCTTCAAACTGGGCGTCCCGCTGGGCGAGTTGTGGTACCTGGAGAAGCTGGCGGCCTGGCTCCGCGAGCACGACCGCAGCCGCTTCCTGCTCACCGCGCCCCCGCTCAACCTGCCCGGCACCCAGGGCAGTCCGCTGACACCGGTCGCGACCGTCTGACCGCCTGACAGCCGCTACGACGGGAAGGGCCCCCAGAGATTCTGGGGGCCCTTCCCGTGCGCCTCGTCATACCGCGGCGATCCGCCGTACCGTGTCCGCGATCGTGTCCCGCGACGGCAGCCAGACGTGCTCCAACGAGGGCGCGTACGGCGCCGGGACGGACGGCGGGGCCACGCGCGTGACCGGGGCGTCCAGGTGCCAGAAGCCCTCGTCGACGGCCATCGCGGAGAGTTCCGCGCCGACGCCGAAGTCCCGTACCGCCTCGTGCGCGATGACCAGGCGGTTGGTCTTGGCGAGGGAGGCGAGGACCGTCTCGCGGTCCAGCGGGGCGATCGTGCGCAGGTCGATCACCTCGACGCTGATGCCCTCGCCCGCGAGCAACTCCGCGGCGGCCAGGGCGTCCTGGACCATCCGCGACCAGGAGACCAGGGTGATGTCGGTGCCTTCGCGGATCACCTTCGCCTTGCCCAGCGGGATCAGATGGTCGGCCGGGGGCTTGGGGCCCTTGAGGCCGTACTGGAGCCGGTTCTCGACGAAGACCACCGGGTTGGGGTCCTGGATCGCGGCGCGCAACAGGCCATACGTGTCAGCGGGGTTGGACGGCATCACGACCGTCAGGCCGGGGATGTGCGCGAGGATGGCCTCCAGGCTCTGCGAGTGCTGGCTGCCCGAGGAGCGGCCCGCGCCGAACTGGGTGCGCACGACCAGCGGCATGGAGGCCCGGCCACCGGTCATGAAGCGGAGTTTGGCGGCCTGGTTGAGGAGCATGTCGAGGCAGACGCCGATGAAGTCCATGTACATGATCTCGACCACGGGCTTCATCCCGGCCATGGCCGCCCCCACCGCCGTACCGACGATGGCGCTCTCGCTGATCGGCGTGTCCCGCACCCGGCCGGGGAAGGCCTGCGCGAGTCCCCGGGTGAGCCCGAAGACGTTGCCGCCCGCGCCGACGTCGATGCCGGCCACGAACACGCTCGGATCGGCGGTCAGTTCATGCTCCAGGGCCAGTCGTACGGCGTCCATGGAGCGGAAGATCTCGGCGTCGGCCGGGAGCGGCGCGGGCTCGGGGAGGGGGAGGCGAGGAGCCGAGACGTAGTCGTGCAGGGTCTCGGGGGCCGGTTCCGGCAGGCTCCGCGCCCAGTCGATCGCCGCCTCGATCTCCTTGTCGATCTCCTCGTCCACGGCGTCGGCCGCCGCCTTGTCCAACTGGCGGCGGGCGATCAGCAGCGGGTCGCGCTCCTTGGCGGCGGCGACCTCCTCGGCGGGGCGGTAGCGCTCGGGGTCGCCCTCGTAGTGGCCGTGCCAGCGGTAGGTCTCGGCTTCGAGCAGGACCGGACCGCCGCCCGCGCGCAGCCGCGCGACCAGCCCTGTCATGGTCTGCGCCACCGCCAACACGTCGTTGCCGTCCACGTATTGGTACTCGATGCCGTATCCGGCGGCGCGCGCGGAGAGCGGCGCGCGGTGCTGCTCGGACTCGGGGGAGAACTCGGAGTAGTGGTTGTTCTCACAGAGGAAGACCACCGGCAGATCCCATACGGCGGCCAGGTTCACGGCCTCGTGGAACATGCCCTGGGCCACCGCCCCGTCCCCGAAGAACGCCACCACCACGTCACCGGCCGCCCGCAGTTTCGCGGCGGTCGCGACCCCGGCGGCGATCGGGAGGCCCGCGCCGACGATGCCGTTCGCGCCGTAGATCCCGAGACCGGGGTCCGCGATGTGCATCGAGCCGCCGCGGCCGTGGCAGGTGCCCGCGTCCTTGCCCATCAGCTCGGCCATCATCGACGCCGAGTCCAGGCCCTTCGCCAGGACGTGGCCGTGGCCGCGGTGCGTGGAGGTGATGCCGTCGCGCGCGCCGAGCGGCCAGCAGGCGCCGACGGCGCTCGCCTCCTGGCCGATCGACAGATGCAGGAAGCCCGGGATCTCCGTCGCCTTGTAGAGGTCGGAGGCCCGCTCCTCGAAGCGGCGGATGCGGCGCATCCGCCGGTACATCTCCAGGAGCTGGTCCGTCCGTGCGGTGCCGGTGGCGGTTCCGATGTGGTGCGATGCCTGAGTCATACGGTCCTCGCTTTAATGTACCGTTTGGTCTAGCAAACTAGAGCGACGTCCCCGGGGCCGCTTCCCCCAGGCGTGCCGCAGCGCGGCGCCTGTGCGGGCCCGGGACAACACGCACGTCGTCACAGCCAGGGGAGAGAAGACATGCCACGACCGCCGGGTCATGGGCCGGGCTTCGAAGTCAGACGCCAGAAGATCATCGACACCGCGGCGTCCCTGTTCGCGCAACAGGGCTACGCGGCGACCTCCATCAACGACCTGGGCCGCGCGGTCGGGCTCGCCAAGGGTGCCCTGTACTACTACATCGGCTCCAAGGAGAACCTGCTCATCGAGATCCAGTCGCGGGTGCTCGGCCCGCTGCTGGCCCGCGCCAAGGAGATCGCGGCCCTCGACGAGGTGCCGCTGCTGCGGCTGCGGCTGCTGTCCGAGTCGCTGCTGACGATCATCTTCCGCCGGCTCGACCACATCTGGGTCTACGAGCACGACTACCGCAGCCTCAGCGGCGACGAGCTGGAGATCGTGCTGCGGCAGCGCGCCGACTTCGAGCACCTGATCACCGGCCTGCTCACCGAGGCCGTCGAGGAGGGCAGCTTCCGCGCGGTCGAACCGCACCTGGCCACCCTCCAGTTCCTCAACCTGCACAACCACACCTACCAGTGGGTGCGGCCGGGCGGCAGCTGGGACGCCGCGTTCCTGTCGGGCGAGTACTGCTCGACCCTGTTCCGCGGTTTCGCCGCGAACGTCGGCGAGCTGCCCGATGTCGAGGCGCTGGCCGTCGAGTTCAAGCGGGCCAGGCCCGAACTGCCCCTGGATCCCGAGGCGTTGTGGGAGTCGGAGGCGGTCTCCGTCGCGAGCTGACCGGATCCGCGGTGCGCCGCCGCTTCGGCGCACCGCGGGACCCGTCGCCTCACGCGCCCTTGACGAGGGCCTTGGCGATGACATTGCGCTGGATCTCGTTCGTGCCCTCGCCGATCTCCAGGATCTTGGCGTCGGCGTAGAAACGGGAGATCTCCGACTCGCGTACGTACCCGTAGCCGCCGTGGATCTGAACCGCCTGCGAGGCGGCCCGGTTGGCGACCTCCGAGGCGTACAGCTTGGCCATCGCGGCCTCCGTGCTGTGCGGGCGGCCCTGGTCGGCCAGCCACGCGGCGCGGTACACCATCCAGCGGGCCGCCTGGTACTCCGTACCGATGTCGGCGATCTTGTGCGCCACGGCCTGGAAGTCGGAGAGCGGACGCCCGAACTGGTGCCGTTCCTTGGCGTGTTTGATCGCGAGGGCCAGTGCCGCCTTGGCCAGCGACAGTCCCAGCGCCGCCACGCTGATCCGGCCGCCGTCGAGCACGGACAGGAACTGCTTGAGCCCGTTGCCCTCCTCGCCGATCAGATGGTCGTCGGAGACCCAGCAGTCGGTGAACACCAACTCCCTTGTGTCCATGGCGTGCCAGCCCAGCTTCTTCAGCTTCGCGCCGACCGTGTAACCGGGCGTCCCGGTCGGCACGTAGAAGGTCGCGTAGCCCTTGCGGCCGTCCGCGCCCTTGCCGGTCGTGGCCAGCAGGGTGACGCCCTGGCTGATGTCGGTGCCCGCGTTGGTGATGAACATCTTCGTGCCGTTGATCACCCAACCCCCGTCCGCCCGGCGGGCGGTGGTCGCGATACCGGCCGCGTCGGAGCCCGCGTCCGGCTCGGTCAGCCCGAACGCGCCGATCGCCTCGCCCTTCGCCAGCGGGGTCAGCCAGCGCCGCTTCTGCTCCTCGGTGCCGTACGCGAGCAACGGCAGCGTGCCGATCGTCGAGTGCGCGTTCCACGAGGAGGCCACCGACTGGTCGGCGGCGCCGAGTTCCTCCATCACCGCGACATAGGTGACCGTGTCCGAGCCCGCCCCGCCGTACTCCTCCGGCACGAGCATGCCCATCAGGCCGAGTTCGCCCAGCTTGGTGAAGATCTTGGTGGGGAAGATCTCGTTCTCGGACCACTCGGCCGCGTGGGGCGTGATCTCGTTGGCCGCGAACTCGCGGACCATGTCCTGGAGAGCGAGGGTCTCCTCGGGCAGGTCGAAGTCCATGTCACAGTCCCTTCGGGGTCAGCAGCACCTTCAGGTGCTTGGCCCGGTCGGCCGCCAGGTCCTCGAAGACACCGGCTCCTCCCGAGAGCGGAAAACGGCCGGTGATCAGGGCGGAGGCATCCAGACGTCCGGTGCTCATCAGATCGATCACGCGCGGGATGTCGAAGTTGTAGCCGAGCGTGCCGACCACCGACCGCTCGTAGAACACGAGTTGGCCCATGTCGAACTCGACGCTGCCGTGTCCGACGCCGGCCAGTACGACCCGTCCGCCACGCCTGACGATCGACACGGCCTGGCCCGCGAGGGCGGGCACGCCGGTCGCGTCGATGACGACGTCCGGGCCGATGCGGTTCGTTCGCACGAACACCTCGCGCCGTACGTCCACCGCGCGCGGGTCGAAGGCCTCGGTGACGCCGATGCCGAGCAGCATCTCGCGGCGGCCCGCGAGGGGTTCGCTCACGAACAGGCCCGCGGCGCCCGCGATTTGGGCGGCGAGGACGACTGCCACGCCGATCGGGCCGCCGCCGACCACGAGAACGTTGTCGCCCGGCTTGACCCCGGCACGTGTCACCGCGTGCAGGCCTACCGCCAACGGCTCCGCCACGGCGGCGAGTTCGTCGCTCACGTTGTCCGGGAGGCGGGTCAGGCCGGCCAGCGGGACGGTGACGCGTTCCGCGAAGCCGCCGGGGGAGGCGAGGCCCACGGAGCCGCTCTTGGGGCAGATGTGGTACTCGCCGCGCGTGCACCAGAAGCAGGTGCCGCAGCGCCAGACGGGGTCTGCGGTGACGCGGTCGCCGATGTTGATGCCGGGTACCGGTGTGCCCAACGCGGTTACTGTGCCGCTGAGTTCGTGGCCGAGGGCCAGGGGTGGCTTGGTGCCGGTGAGAGGGTGGGGGCCCTCCCGGATCATGTGGGGGCCTTCTAGGTATTCGTGGAGGTCTGTGCCGCAGACTCCGCACCAGGACACTTCTACGACGGCCTCGTGCGGGGCTGGGTCCGGTGGTTCGGGTACTTCTTCGAGACGTAGGTCTTGTGCACCGTGCCAGACGAGTGCCTCCATGCTTTCCGCCCCTTTCATGTCGTGTTTTGGGTGCCGGCCGGTGGGGGCTGGTCGCGCAGTTCCCCGCGCCCCTTGGGTGACTTGCGGCTCAGGAAGTTGTGGAGTCCCGTGGTTGCGTCCTCCGTGGCGAACACGCCCGTGAACAGGGACCGTTCGAGCGCGAGCCCCGCTGCCATGCCTGCGTCCGTGCCGTGGTCCACTGCCTCTTTGATCGCTTCCAGGGCTGCCGGTGGGCCCTCGGACAGTTGGCGGGCGTAGGTCAGGGCGGCTTCCCAAACGGAGCCCGGCGGGACGACCTCGTCCACCAATCCCAGCCGTAGCGCCTCGTCCGCCTTCACCCTGCGGCCGGTCATCAGGAGGTTCTTCGCGCGGGACGGGCCGATCAGGCGGGCGAGGCGTTGCGTGCCACCCGAACCCGGCATGATGCCCAACTGGACCTCCGGCTGGGCGAAGACCGCGTCCTCCGCCGCCACCCGGTAGTCCGCGGCCAGGGCCAGTTCCATACCGCCGCCGAGGGCGTAGCCGGTGACCGCCGCGATCACCGGCATGGGGAGGCGGGACACCTCGTCGAACGTGCGTTGCAACGCGCGGTTCCAGCCACGTATCTCCTCCGGGCCCATCGCGGCCAGGGCCTTGATGTCGGCGCCCGCGGCGAAGAGCCGTTCGCCGCCGTAGAGGACCACGGCCCGTACCGCGGGGGAGTCGGCCAGCTCGCGTACGCGGGCGGACAGCTCCTCCCTCTGGAGGGAGTCGAAGGCGTTCATCGGCGGGTTGTCGAGGCGGAGTGTGACCACTGGTCCTTCGGTGTCCAGCCGGATGCGTGGCACGTGGGAACCCTCCTCGTCAGCAGAAGCGGCGGAAGCGGCGGCACCTGCGCCCGGGTGGTTGTCGATGCGCACGTGCCGTCGTAAAGTGCGGCTCATAAGGTTTTATAGACCAAGGGGTACACTAAATTATGTGAGTGGGCAACCGACCGGTCGGGATCCGGTTTGCCCCATGAGCCGTGGTCGAGCCGTGTTCAGCGCCGAACACCACAGAGCGAGAGTGAGCCGTGCACAATTTCGCGAGCATCCTCGATTACCACCTGGCGCAGCGGCCCGAGGCCGTCGCCGTCGTCCAGGACGAGCGTTCTCTGACCGTCCGTCAACTGCACGAGCGGGTGAACCAGTTGGCGGCCGGCCTGGCGGAGCTGGGCGTCGGGCGCGGCGATGTCGTAGGTCTGCTGCTCTACAACCAGCCCGAATTCCTGGAGCTGGTGTACGCCACCAACCGGCTCGGCGCGGTGTTCCTGCCGCTCAACTACCGCCTCTCCGAAGAGGAATGGCAGTACATCCTGGGGCATGCCCAGGCCAAGGTGATCGTCACCGAGCCGGAGTTCGTCCGGGCGGTCGAGCGCAGCGCCGGGTGTCTGACGGATCTGGAGCACCGGGTGCTGATCGCCGGGGGTGAGCCCTCCGAGGAGCCGTGGACCGACTACGAGGAGTTGCTGGCCCGCCACAAGGGGGAGCGGGTGGAGCCCGTGGACGTCGAACTCGACGATCTTCAGCGGCTCATGTACACCTCCGGGACGACGTCTCGGCCCAAGGGCGTTCGGATCACCTACGGCAACCTTGAGGCGAAGAACCTCGCGCACATCGTCCACTTCGGGCTCACGGCGGCGGACACCACGCTGGTGTGCGGGCCGCTCTATCACGTGGGTGGGCTGGACATGCCCGCTCTCGGGGTGCTGCACGCGGGCGGGAGCGTCGTGCTTCAGCGGAAGTTCGATCCGCAGGGTGTGCTGGACGCGATCGAGAAACACCGGGTCACCAATGCGTGGCTGGCGCCCGCCATGGTCAACGCGGTGCTTGAGGTGCCCGACCGCGAGGAGTACGACACCAGTTCCGTGCGCTTCATCCTCGGGGGTGGTGAGAAGACTCCCGAACCGGTGCTGCGGCGCATCATGACCGCCTTCCCCAACGCCTGGTTCGCCGATGCCTACGGGCTGACCGAGACCGTCTCCGGCGACACCTTCCTCGACCGCGAGCACTCGCTGTCCAAGCTCGGGTCGGTCGGGCGGCCCGTGCCGCACACGCGCGTGCGGATCGTCGACGACACGGGCGTCGAGGTTCCGGCCGGTGAGCTGGGCGAGATCACGCTGCGCGGGCCGAAGGTCTTCGCCGGTTATTGGAGAGATGAGAAGGCCACGGCCGCCGCGCTGCGGGACGGCTGGTTCCACACCGGCGACATCGGGCACGTCGACGAGGACGGCTTCCTCTATATCGACGACCGGAAGAAGGACATGATCGTCTCGGGCGGTGAGAACATCGCCACGCCCGAGGTGGAGCGCGTGCTGTACGAGCACCCGGCCGTTCTGGAGGCCGCCGTGGTCGGGCTCAACCATCCCCGGTGGGGTGAAGTGCCGCGCGCCTTCGTGGTGTTCAGGCCCGGCGAGGACGCCGGCGCGGAGGAGCTGCGGGAGTTCTGCCGGGCCCGGCTCGCCAAGTTCAAGGTGCCGGCCCGCTTCGACATCGTCGACGAGCTGCCCCGCACCCCGTCCGGCAAGGTCCTCAAGCGGACCCTGCGCGACATCCCCGCGGAGGGCTGAGCCATGACCGACGTGAGCGACCTGAAAGACGTGAACGCCCAACTCCGGCTCGACGGGCGGACGGTGTGGGTCACGGGCGCGGGGAAGGGGCTGGGCCGGGCGGTCGCCGTCGCGCTGTCCCAGGCGGGTGCCACCGTGGCCGCAACCGCCCGTACCGCCGCGGACCTTGAGAGTCTGGAGGCCGAACTCGCCGCGCACGGCGGCAAGGTGCTGGTGCTGCCCGGTTCGGTCGCCGACTCCACCGTCGTACGGACCATCGTCGAGCGCATCACCGACGACACCGGGCGCCTCGACGCGGTCGTCAACTGCGCCGGTACGAGTCCCCACTTCACCCGCAGCGAGCGCGTCACCGACGAGGACTGGCAACAGGTCATCGACGTCAATCTCCAGGGCACCTTCTACTGCTGCCGCGAGGCCGGCAAGGTGATGCTGGAGCAGCGCTCGGGTTCGATCGTCAACGTCTCCTCGGTGCACGCCCGTACCGGCTTCGAGCGGATCGCCGCCTACGCGGCCAGCAAGGGCGGGGTCGAGGCCCTGACCAAGTCCCTCGCCGTCGAGTGGGCCGACCGGGGCGTTCGCGTCAACGCCCTCGCGCCCGGCTACTTCCACACCGACCTCAGCTCCGGGCTGCTGGCCAGCCGCTGGGGCGAACGCATCGTCGACAGCACGCCGTTGGGCCGCGTCGGCGATGTCGAGGAACTCGGCGGTGCCGCCGTCTTCCTCGCCTCGGACGCCTCGCGCTTCGTCACCGGGACGACGCTCACGGTGGACGGCGGGTGGACCGCGCGGTAGCGCCCGCGGTCACCGCCGCGGGGCGGGCCGCACGGTGAGTGTCTGCTGCGCGTGCCCGACCGGGCCGTCGACGTCGTGCAGCACGGTGCTGGTGAGGCCCTGCCCGGTCGGCCCGAAGGTCACCGTGGTGTCCAACCCCGTCCAGCCGCCCACGGGTTGGCGGTGCAGATGGACGGTCAGGTCGACGTTCGGGTAGATCCACGCGGTCGGCGGCTGCCATACGGCGATGCCGTTCGCGGTGTCGACCAGGGCGAGGTAGGACGCGAGCGGGCTGCTGGGCTCGCCCGCGACCAGGGTGTGCGGGGTGGAGATCCAGGCCGTCGTGCGGCCCGGCCGGGGCGGCGCGAGCGGTCGTACGTCCACGGAGGCGATGTAGCCGCCGGGCCACAGGGCGGACATCTCCCACCGGTCCAGCTCCTCGGGCGGGGGGAGCCGGTCGGCGGGGCCGCCCGCGACGGCGGAGGTGTCCAGCGTCGCCAGGTACCAGGCGCGGGCCCGCACCACCGGCCGGTCGGCGACCCGCACCACGGCCTCGACCAGCTCGATCGTCCGGCCGGGCCGCAGGGTCTCCACCCGGATCTCGCACTCGTCGAGGGCGAGCCGCCCCAGGATGTCGTAGCTGATCCGGGACATGACCAGACCGGTGTCCGGCCCGGCGGCCCGCTCCCGCTCGACGGCGTGGGCGACCAGCCCGCCGAGCGGGCTGAAGTGCAGCTCGTCCGGGTCCCAGGCGCCGCCCGCGTGGACCGTGGGCTTGTAGCGGTGCTCGTCGGTGCGGACGTAGTAGCTGTCGGGGACCGGGGTGCCGGTGTTCAACGGACGTTTCTCCTTGCCGGGGCGCGGGCCGCCGAGCGGGCCCGCACGAACGATGCTGTCTACACCTACACGGTACGGACTCGGCCCGGAACGGCGTTTCACTTCATGGCAGGTTCCCCTGCCGACGCGTAACGTGACGCAGCATGAAGATCCTCATCAGCGCCGACATGGAGGGTGCCACCGGCGTCACCTGGCCCGCCGACGTGTTGCCGGGGACACCGCAGTGGGAGCGGTGCCGTTCGCTGTTCACCTCGGACGTGAACGCCGCCGTCCTCGGCTTCTACGACGGCGGCGCCGACGAGGTGCTCGTCAACGAGGCGCACTGGACGATGCGCAACCTGCTCCTCGAACGGCTCGACGAGCGGACGCAGTTGCTCACCGGGCGGCACAAGTCGCTGTCCATGGTGGAGGGCGTGCAGCACGGCGACGTCGACGGCATCGCCTTCGTCGGCTACCACGCGGGCGCCGGCATGGAGGGCGTCCTAGCCCACACCTACCTCGCCAACTCGATCACCGGCGTGTGGCTGAACGACGTCCGCGCGAGCGAGGGACTGCTCAACGCGCATGTCGTCGCCGAGTACGGGGTACCGGTGATCCTGGTCACGGGTGACGACGTGGCCTGCGAGGACGCCCTCGGGTACGCGCCCGGGGCACTGAAGGTCGCCGTCAAGGACCATGTGTCGCGGTACGCGGCCGTGTGCCGGACACCGGCCAGGACGGCCGCCGACATCCGCGCGGCGGCGAAGGAGGCGGCGAAGCTGGCGGTCCGTCAGGAACCGGTGCGGGGCGGGCCGTTCACCGTCGCCCTCGAATTCGACGCCGAGCACCTGGCCATGGCCGCCACCGTCGTGCCCGGTGTCGAGCGGGTCGGGGAGCGGAAGGTGGCGTACACCGGCGACACCATGTACGAGGGGATCCGAACCTTCAAGGCGGTCACCACGATCGTCTCGGCCGCGGTGGAGGAGCAGTATGGCTGACATCGACGCGCGGGCCCTGGACGAGGTCGTCACCTTCACCTCGGACCTCATCCGCATCGACACGACCAACCGGGGCGGCGGCGACTGCCGGGAGCGCCCCGCCGCCGAGTACGCCGCCGAACGACTGGCTGGCGCGGGCCTCGAACCCACCCTCTTGGAACGCTCCAAGGGCCGCACCAACGTCGTCGCCCGCATCGAGGGCACCGACCCGTCGGCGGACGCGCTGCTCGTCCACGGCCACCTCGACGTCGTACCGGCGCAGGCCGAGGACTGGACCGTGCACCCCTTCTCCGGCGAGATCCGCGACGGCGTCGTGTGGGGGCGCGGCGCGGTCGACATGAAGAACATGGACGCGATGATCCTCGCCGTCGTCCGCGCCTGGGCGAGAGCGGGCGTACGGCCGCGCCGCGATCTCGTCATCGCGTTCACCGCCGACGAGGAGGCCAGCGCCGAGGACGGCGCGGGCTTTCTCGCCGACCGGCACCCCGGGCTCTTCGAGGGCTGCACCGAAGGCATCAGCGAATCAGGGGCGTTCACCTTCCACGACGGCGGCGGCCGGGAGATCTACCCCATCGCCGCGGGCGAACGCGGCACCGCCTGGCTCAAGTTGACCGCCCACGGCCGGGCCGGTCACGGCTCCAAGGTCAACCACGAGAACGCCGTGACCCGTCTCGCCGCCGCGATCACCCGCATCGGCGAACACGACTGGCCGCTACGGCTCACCCCGACCGTCCGCGCGGCCCTCACCGAACTCGCCGCCCTGTACGGCATCGACCCCGAACTGGATGCCGCCGACGGAATCGACGGCCTGCTCGCCAAGCTCGGCCCGGTGGCGAAGCTCGTCGAGCCCGTCGTCCGCAACAGTGCCAACCCGACCATGCTGAACGCCGGTTACAAGGTCAACGTGATCCCGGGCGAGGCCGTGGCCCATGTCGACGGACGGTATCTGCCGGGCGGCGAGGACGAGTTCCGCACCACCCTGGACCGGCTCACCGGACCCGACGTCGACTGGGAGTTCCACCACCGCGAGGTCGCCCTCCAGGCCCCGGTCGACTCACCGACGTACGCCCGAATGCGGGCCGCCGTCGAGGAGTTCGCGCCCGAGGGGCATGTGGTGCCGTACTGCATGTCCGGCGGCACCGACGCCAAACAGTTCTCCCGCCTCGGCATCACCGGCTACGGCTTCGCACCCCTGAAGCTCCCCGAGGGCTTCGACTACCAGGCGCTGTTCCACGGAGTCGACGAACGGGTCCCCGTCGACGCACTCCACTTCGGCGTCCGTGTACTGGACCGCTTCCTGCGAATGGCCTAGCAAGTGGGGGAAAACATGCGGACGTTGGCGTACGGCTCGTGGCCCTCGCCCATCGACGCGGCGCTCGCCGCCGCCCACGACGGACATCCCGAGTGGGTGGGGTTCGTCGGCGACGAGGTCTGGTGGACCGAACCACGGCCCACCGAGGCCGGCCGCCGCACCCTGGTGCGCCTGCGCGCGGACGGCTCCCAGGAGTCAGTGCTGCCCGCGCCGTGGAACGTCCGCAGCCGCGTCATGGAGTACGGCGGACAGCCCTGGGCTGGAACGGTCCAAAGCGGCCGACCCCTCGTGGTGTTCGTCAACTTCACCGACCAGCGCCTCTACCGCTACAAGCCGGGGAGCGAACCGGAGCCTCTGACGCCGGTCTCTCCCGTGGGCGGCGGACTCCGCTGGGCGGAACCGCGGGTGCGCCCGGACCTGGGTGAAGTGTGGTGCGTTCTTGAGGAGTTCACCGGCGAGGGGCCCGGTGATGTGCGGCGCGTTCTGGCCGCCGTGCCGTTGGACCGGTCCGCCGCCGAGGACCGGCAGGCCGTACGTGAACTCACCGACGACCGGCACCGGTTCGTGTCCGGGCCGCGCGTCTCGCCCGACGGGCGGAAGGCCGCGTGGCTCGCCTGGGACCATCCCCGGATGCCGTGGGACGGCACGGAGCTGCTGCTCGCCGAGGTGGCGGACGACGGCACCTTCGGCGAGCCGCGGGTGGAGGCAGGCGGCCCCGAGGAGGCGGTGGCGCAGGTCGACTGGGGGTTCGACGGCTCGCTGCTGTACGCGAGCGACCGCACCGGCTGGTGGAACCTCTACCGCGACCACGAGCCGGTGTGCCCGCGCGAGGAGGAGTTCGGCGGGCCGCTGTGGAAGCTCGGCCAGCGCTGGTTCGCACCGCTGGAGAGCGGCCTGATCGCCGTCGTGCACGGCCGCGGCGCCGCCCTGCTCGGCGTCCTCGACCCGGAGACCGGCGAGGTCGTCGACGCGGCCGGACCCTGGACCGAGTTCACGTCCACCCTCGCGGTGCACGGCGACCGGATCGTCGGCGTCGGCGCCAGCCCGCGCAGCGCCCACGAGGTCGTCGAACTCGACACCCGCACCGGCAGAGCACGAGTGATCGGCGCCGCCCACGACGACCCCGTGGACCCCGCCCACTACCCCGAACCCCAGATCCGCACCTTCACCGGCCCCGCCGGACGCGAGATCCACGCCCACATCTACCCGCCGCACAGCCCGAGTTGGACCGCTCCAGGCAACGAACTGCCGCCGTACGTCATCTGGGTGCACGGCGGACCCACCAGCCGCGCGCCCCTCGTCCTCGACCTGGAGATCGCCTACTTCACCTCACGCGGCATCGGCGTCGCCGAGGTCAACTACGGCGGCTCCACCGGACACGGCCGGGAGTACCGCAACCGGCTGCGCGAACAGTGGGGCGTCGTCGACGTCGAGGACTGCGCCGCCGTAGCCCTCGCCCTCGCCGACGAGGGCACCGCCGACCGCGCCCGGCTCGCCGTCCGGGGCGGCAGCGCGGGCGGCTGGACCAGCGCCGCGTCCCTGGTGACCACCGACGTCTACGCCTGCGGCACCATCATCTATCCCGTCCTCGACCTCGCCAACTGGGCGTCGGGGGAGACCCACGACTTCGAGTCCCGCTACCTGGAGACGCTGGTCGGACCCCTCGCCGACGTGCCCGCCCGGTACACCGAGCGCTCACCCGTCGAGCACGCCGACCGCATCACCGCGCCCTTCCTGCTCCTCCAGGGCCTGGCCGACGTGATCTGCCCGCCCGTCCAGTGCGAACGCCTCCTGGAACGGATGCGCGGACGCCAAGTGCCGCACGCCTACCTCGCGTTCGAGGGCGAGGGCCACGGATTCCGCCGCGCCGACACCATGATCCGCGCCCTGGAGGCCGAACTCTCCCTGTACGCACAGGTCTTCGGCATCGCACCGCCCGGCGTCCCCACTCTGGAGCTCACCAAGTGACCGCACTCGTCCGCCCGTTGCGACTCGCCCCCGGAGCCCGCGTGGCCGTCGTCGCGCCCAGCGGGCCGGTGTCCGAGGATCGGCTGGAGGCGGGCCTCGACATCCTGCGCGGCTGGGACCTCGACCCTGTCGTGGCACCCCATGTCCGCGACCGGCACGGCGAGTTGGGCTATCTGGCCGGCACCGACGCGGACCGCGCGGCCGATCTGCAGAACGCCTGGTGCGATCCGTCCGTGGCCGCCGTCCTGTGCGCCCGTGGCGGCTACGGCGTGCAGCGCGTCGTCGACCTCCTCGACTGGGACGCGATGCGCGCCGCCGGACCGAAGGTGTTCGTCGGCTTCAGCGACCCCACCGTTCTGCACCAGGCGTTCGCCACCCGGCTCGGCCTGGTCACCCTGTATGGGCCCGCGGCGGCCGGCGCCGACTTCGTCAAGAACACCCGCACCCAGGAGCACTTGAGGGCGACCCTGTTCGACCCGGAGTCCGTGCGGACCGTCCGGGCCGTCCCGGACAGCGGCGGTGCGCTGGTGCCCGGGCGGGCCCGGGGCGTCACCCTCGGCGGCTGCCTGGCCCTGCTCGCCGCCGACCTCGGCACCCCGCACGCACCGGCGAGCGCGCGCGGCGGGTTGCTGGTCATCGAGGACGTCGGCGAACAGGCGTACCGCGTCGACCGGATGCTCACCCAACTCCTGCGCAGCGGCTGGCTGGACGGCGTCGCGGGCATCGCGCTCGGCTCGTGGTCCGGCTGCGGACCCTACGAGAGGCTGCGCCCGGTGTTCGCCGACCGGCTGGGCGGGCTCGGGGTGCCCGTCGTCGAGGAGTTCGGGTTCGGGCACTGCGAAGGGGCGCTCACGATACCGCTCGGGGTGGCGGCCGAACTGGACGCGGACGCGGGCACGTTGACGCTGGACGAGCCCGCGCTGCGGTAGCCGCCCGCCCGACTGTCGTACCGCTGCCAGTCAACTCCCTTTGTACTCCGTCGGGTTGCCCTCAGTGTGGAGGTCCCCTTTGTCCCGTCGTATCCCCGGAATCCGCGCCGTACTGGCTCTCGCGCTCGCCCTCACCGCCCCGTTCGTCCTCGCCGGCCGTTCCGCCGCGACCGACCAATACACCGTCACCGCACTGAAGTTCACCGTCCGCGCGGGCGGCCGGGACTGCGCGGTCGACGCCGACCTGTACCGGCCCACGGGTGTGGACCGTTCCCACCCCGCGCCCGCCGTACTGGCGACCAACGGCTTCGGCGGCAGCAAGTCCGACGGCTCCACGGACGCCATCGGCAGGACCTTCGCGCGGCGCGGCTATGTCGGACTCGTCTACTCCGGGCTGGGGTTCGGGAAGTCGGGGTGTCTCATCTCGCTGGACGACCCGGACATCGACGCGGCGGCCGCGTCGGGACTGGTCGACTTCCTCGCGGGCACCCGTGCCGCGGACGACGGGACCAGGGCGGACTTCGTGACGCTCGACGCGAAGGGGGACCCCCGGGTCGGGATGATCGGCGGATCGTACGGCGGCGCGATCCAGTTGGCGACGGCCGCCGTGGACCACCGGGTGGACGCCCTCGTCCCCATGGTCACCTGGCACGACCTGGCGTACTCCCTCGACCCCGACAACGGCGGGAGCGTCCCCGGAGTCTTCAAGTGGCAGTGGACCAACGGCTTCTACCTCATGGGCGAGACCCAGCCCCTGACCGTACCGGGCCTCGACCCGACCCGGATCAACTCCCTCGCCTGCGTGCACTTCGTCAGCGAGGCCTGCGCCCTGTTCCGCGCGCTGAACTCCGGGAGCTACCCGGCGAGGCCGACGGCGGACGTGCTCGGCTACGCCCACAGCGTCTCGCCGGTGTCGTATCTGAAGCGGGTGAAGGCGCCGACGCTCCTCGTCCAGGGGCAGGCCGACAGCCTGTTCAACCTCAACGAGGCGACGGCGACGTACAGGACGCTGAAGGCGCAGGGGACCACGGCGAAGATGATCTGGCAGTCGTGGGGGCACAGCGGCGGGTCGACCTCCGGTGAACTCGACCTTGTCCAGGGCGACTTGGAGGCGAGCTATGTCGGGCGGCGGATCGCGGCCTGGTTCGACCGCTATCTGCGCGGGCGGACGGACGTGGACACCGGACCGGCCTTCGCCTACTACCGCGACTGGATCACGGACCCGGCCGACACCTACGCCACGGCCGACCAACTCCCCTCTCTGGACGAGAAGTTGTATCTCTCCGGCGACGGCAGGCTGGTGGACGACCGGGCGAAGGCGGCGCGCGGCAGCCGCGAGTACGTCAACAGGCCTGGCCCCACGAGCCATTCGGAGAACTCGCTGAGCGGGATGACCGGCCTGCCGGACCCGGCGCCGTACGACACCCGTGGTACCTACCTTGGTTGGACCGGTCCACCCCTGACGCGTGCGACCGACATCGTGGGCGCCCCGAAGGCGACCCTCAAGGTCCGCTCCCTGGCCGCGCGGCGTGTGCAGAACTCCGGCGACGCCGCCGACAAGCTCGTCCTCTTCGCCAAGCTCTACGACCTCGCCCCCGACGGCACCCGGATCCTGGTCCACCGGCTGGTCGCTCCTGTCCGCGTACCGGACGTCACGAAGAGCTTCACCGTCACCCTGCCGGGGATCGTGCACCGCTTCGCCAAGGGGCACCGGCTGCGGTTCGTGATCGCGGCGAGCGACGACGCGTACACCGGGAACCGGGGGATCAAACCGGTCACGGTGGTCAGCTCGCCGCAGGACACGGGGGTGCTGGAGCTGCCGGTGGCTGCGGACTGAGTCTCACCGTGCGTGATGGCCGATTCGGGCTCACCCTGGAGACATGAGCCCGAAGACCACCGAGAGCGGCACCGGCACCGGCCATCGGGAACGGCTGCTGACGCCCGCCCGGATCACCGTTCTGCTGCTCGCCGTCCTGGCCCTGATCTTCATCTTCGAGAACACCCACGACACGAAGATCCGCCTGCTGATCCCCGAGGTCACCATGCCGCTGTGGATGGCACTGCTGGCCACGGCGATCATCGGCGCCCTCTGCGGTGCCTATTTCATGCGCCGCCGCCGCCGACCCTGACTAGGGTGACGGGATGCCGCATTCTGCTTCCCGTTATCTCGCCCAGGGCCCCCGCGTGGGGATACGTCACTTCACGTACGAGGACGGTGCCGAGTTCACCGCGCGGGCCCGGGAGAGCAAGGACCTGCACCAGCCGTGGCTGTTCCCGCCGGCGAGCGGGGACGCGTACACCGCCTACGCGGGACGGCTGATCCAGGATCCGACCAAGGCCGGGTTCCTCGTGTGCGAACTCGACGGTGGCGGTATCGCCGGGTTCATCAACATCAACAACATCGTGCAGGGCGGCTTCCAGTGCGGTGCGCTGGGATACGGCGCCTTCGCGCACGCGGCCGGGCGCGGGCTGATGCGCGAGGGGATGAACCACGTGGTGGACCACGCCTTCGGGCCGATGCGGCTGCACCGGCTCGAAATCAATGTGCAGCCCGGCAACGCCGGGTCGATCGGTCTCGCCCGCAGCTGCGGATTCCGGTTCGAAGGCCTCTCGCCGAAGATGATCTACATCGACGGTGCCTGGCGCGACCACGAGCGCTGGGCGATCACCGCCGAGATGCGGACTTCCGGTTGACCTTCATCGTGTCCAGGTCCGTCACCGTCGACTTCAGATCCCGGAAGCCGTAGCCGAGGCCCTTCAGCGCGGTCTCGGCGCGGTCCTCCGCGAGCGCCGCCGCCATCTCCTCGCCGTCGGCCGCGTCCGACACCACCACATACCGCCACGAGAAGTGCTTGAGCGGCGACGGTTCGTAACTGAGCGAGCCCTCCTCGCTGAACCGCATGCTCAGCATCCCGTGCTCCGCCGCCTCGCCCAGCAGCCGCTGCCGCGCCTCGTCCGTCAGCGCGTCCCAGGTGCCCCGGACGATCACCCGGTACGTGTGCTGCTCGCTCATCCGCCGTTCCACTCCTCGCTCCGTGCCGTCGATCGCCCGACTCTACGTCGACCCGGACGAACCGCACCCGGAATTTCCGGCGCCTCCGCCTTTGCGGAATCCTGACCGGCGGCGCCCCTGGCCACCGCACCGGTTGCCGGGTTCCATGGTGATCGTGACGACGATCCGACGTGAGGTACTGACCCTGCCCACCGCGGAGTTGGGTCCGGACAACCCGCTGCCCCCACTGCGTCCGCTCGACGAGACACACCGCATAGACGACCGGGACCGCGAGGCCCTGCCCCGGGACATGGCCCGCCAGATCGGCTACGAACCCCTCCGCAGCCTGCTGCCCACCCGCGTCCGCGACGGCTACGACAGAGACCGCGCACCCCGCTGGATCGACGCCCTGGTGATCGAGAACGACCGGCTGCGCGCCACCGTGCTCCCCGCCCTCGGCGGCCGCATCGCCTCCCTCGTCCACAAGCCCACCGACCGCGAACTCCTGTACCGCAACCCGGTGTTGCAGCCCGCCAACTTCGCCCTCAACGGCGCCTGGTTCTCCGGCGGCATCGAATGGAACATCGGCGCCACCGGCCACACCACCCTCTCCTGCGCACCCCTGCACGCCGCCCGCGTCCCGGCCCCCGACGGCGGCGAGATGCTCCGCTTGTGGGAGTGGGAACGCCTGCGCGACCTCCCGTTCCAGGTCGACCTGTGGCTCCCGGACGGCTCAGACTTCCTCCACGTCGGCGTCCGCATCCGTAACCCGCACGAGAAGCCGACGCCCACCTACTGGTGGTCCAACATCGCCGTGCCGGAGGAACGCCGGGTCCTCGCACCGGCTGAGGAGGCCTGGCACTTCGGCTACGAGCGGCGACTGCGCCGGGTGCCCGTGCCGTCGTACGACGGAGTGGACCGGTCCCATCCCCTCAACAGCCCTTACGCGGCTGACTACTTCTACGAGATCCCGGACGCGCGGCGCCGCTGGATCGCCGCGCTCGACACGGACGGGCACGGGCTGGTGCACACGTCCACCGACGCACTCCGGGGCCGCAAACTCTTCGTGTGGGGCACCGGCAGCGGTGGCCGCCGCTGGCAGCAGTGGCTCACCGAACCGGGCACGGGCGGCTACTGCGAGATCCAAGCGGGCCTGGCCCGCACCCAGTTGGAGCACATACGCCTCGACCCGGAGAGCGAGGTGTCCTGGCTGGAGGCCTACGGTCCGCTCGACGCCGAGGCGGCGGGGGAGTGGCCCGCCATGGTGGACCGTGCCGAGGCCCGCCTCGAAACCGCCCTGCCCCGCGCCGACTTGGACGCCGCCTACGCCGCCTGGAAGCCGTACGCCGACACCGAACCCGGCGAACTCCTGGCCACCGGCTCCGGCTGGGGCGCCCTCGAAGTCCTGCGCACCGACTGGAAGTTGCCCGGCACGCCCTTCGACGAGTCCGCGCTCGGCGAGGCGCAGGCGCCCTGGGCGGCGTTGTTGCGCAGCGGTGCGCTGCCCGAGCCGCGCCGGGTCCGGCCGCCCGGTGAGACCCTCGTCGCCCCGCACTGGCGGGACATGCTGGAGACGGCGCCCGCCACCCCGCTCACCGAGTACCACCTCGGCGTCGCGCAGTGGCACGCCGGCGATCGGGCGCAGGCGGTGCGCAGTTGGGAGCGGGCCCTCGAACTCGCCCCGTCCCTCTGGCCGTTGCTGCGCTGTCTCGCCGTCGCGGACCAGGAGTCGGGCAACCACGAGCGGGCCGCCGACCGCTACAACGAGGCCTTCGCCGACCTGTGCCACGAGCGGCGCGACGCCGGCGAGAGCTGGACCGCGGCCACGGCCGCGCTCGGCCGCGAGGCCGTCGAGGCGCTGCTGCGGGTGCGGCGGGTGGCGGACGCCCGCGCCGTGTGGGAGATGCTGCACCCCGCCACCCGTGAACGCGGCCGATTCCTGCTGCTCCAGGCCGAGTTGCTGCTCGCGGAAGGGCGGCGCGACGACGCGTGGGCGGTCTTCGCCGACGGCTTCGAGGTCGCCGACCTGCGCGAGGGCGCCGAGTCGATCGGCAGGCTCTGGACCCGCCTCACCGACGAACCACTGCCCACGCGCTACGACTTCCGGATGCGGCCGGAATCGCCCTGAGGCGCGGTGAGACGAGGTGAGACGTGGACCGGTGGCCGGCCGTCAGCCCCGCCGGTCCACGTACTCGTAGACCGTTCCATCCGGATGCACCGCGATCAGATTGCGGCCCGCCGGTGTCGCCAGCGGGCCCGCGATGATTCGGGCGCCGAGTTCGGTGAGGAGTGCGTGCGCCTCGTCGACGTCCTTGACGGCGATGGTCGCCGCGATCTTGCGCAACACCTCCAACTCCGCCTCGGGCCCGCTCATCAGCAGGAAGAACCCGACCGCGGCCACCGACACCCCGCCGCGCTCGAAACGGAGCGCCGAGGTGCCCGTGAGGCGTTCGTAGAAGGGGACGGCGGTCTCCAGGTCGTCGACGCAGATCCGCAGCGTGGCTCCCAGAATGTCCATACGGACGAGCCTAGTTGGGACGGCCGGGCCGAGGTGATCCTTTCGGACTAATCCCGGCCCGGCCGTCCCGTCAGACGGGCTTGCGGCACAGGATCTCGCCGTGCAGCACGGCGAACCAGCCGTCGTCCCGCTTCCCCCACTCCCGCCAGGCGTCGGCGATGGCGCGCAGCTGTTCGGTGGTCGCGTGACCGCCCTCGGTCGCGACCTCCGCGTACGAGGACGCGACCGTGCGGTCCGCCCACAGACCGCTCCACCAGGCCCGCTCGTCCGGAGTGTGGAACGTCCAGGTGCTCGACGTGGCCGTGATGTCGCTCAGCCCCGCCCGCATCGCCCACGATTTGAGACGGCGTCCGGCATCCGGCTCGCCCCCGTTGGCGCGGGCCACCCGCCGGTACAGCTCCAGCCAGTCGTCCAGCCGCGGCACCTCCGGGTACCACGTCATCACCGCGTAGTCCCCGTCGCGGGCGGCGATGAACCCGCCCGGCTTGGTCACCCGCACCATCTCCCGCAGCGCCTGCACCGGATCGCCCACGTGCTGGAGGACCTGATGGGCGTGGACCACGCAGAACGTGTCGTCCGGGTAGTCCAGCGCGTGGACGTCGGCGACCGCGAAGTCGACGTTCGTCAGTCCGCGCCCGGCGGCCGTGGCCCGGGCCTGGTCCAGGATGCCCGGCTCGCGGTCGACACCGGTGACGGAGCCGTCCGGGACCAGGGCCGTCAGGTCCGCGGTGATGGTGCCGGGACCGCAGCCGATGTCCAGGATCTTCATGTGGGGCTTGAGTGAACCGAGCAGGTAGGCGGCGGAGTTGGCGGCGGTTCGCTGGGTGTGGGAGCGCAGTACGGACTCGTGGTGCCCGTGCGTGTAGACGGCGGTCTCCTGTGGCTTCGGCATGGCTCTACCTACCCCTTCGCGTCTTCTTCGGCGTAAGCAGAACGGTACGCGCGCATGTCGCATGATGAGACCTGCGTTTTACGATGTGGACTGACGGGTGATCAGGGACTCCGTCAGCGGCCGGTACACCGTCAGCCCCTCCGGCAACTCCTCCAAGGTCAACCCACCTTCCACGTCCTTTACTTCACCGTCGTAGGCGAGCAGCGTGCCGGGGGCCAGACCGCTCAGCCGCAGCCGGTGCACCTGGGCGGCCGCGTGGGCGGGGGAGCGGGTGAACGGACCGGCGAGGGCCGCCGCGAGCAGCCGTAGTGCGGGCCTGCGGCCGCCGTGCACGACGCGGATGTCGAGCCGTCCGTCCGCGAGGTCGACCCGGCGGCCCGAGGCGATGCCCATCCGGTGGTAGGTGCCGTTGCCGGCGAACAGCAGCCACAACGGGCGGATGCGGCCGCCGAGTTCGGCCTCCAGTGGATGCCGGTCCGCGCGCAGCACCCGCAGCGCCGCCAGCACACCCGCGGGCCAGCCGCCGATCCGGGGCGCCCAGCGCTCCCGTTCGCGAACCAGCTCCGGATAGACGCCCAGACTCAGGGTGTTGAGGAAGATGCCCCGCGTCGCGCCGGAGGCGAAGCGGCCGACGTCCACGCGGACGGCATCGCCCTGCTTGATCGCCCGGCTCAGGTCCCGGGGGCCCTCCACGCCGAGGTCGTAGGCGAAGTGGTTGAGGGTGCCGCCGGGGAGGACCGCGAGGGGCAGGCCGTGGCGCAGGGCGACCTCGGCCGCCGCGTTCACCGTGCCGTCGCCGCCGCACACCCCGAGGACCTCGGCGCGGGCCGCCGCCTTCGCCAACTCGGCCCGGACGTCGGCCGGTTCGCAGACGACCAGCTCGGCACCGGGCAGTACGTCGGTCAGCGCGTCCGCCCTGTCCGCGGTGCCCGACGCCGAGTTGACCACCATGACCAGGCCCGTCCCGTCCTCCAGTGCCGGGACCTCGGCGCGCGGGCGGGCCGACGGCACGATCTGCCCGCGGGTCGGCACCATCCCGCGCACCGCGAACGCAGCGCACGCCCCCAGCGCGGCCCCGGCGAGGACATCGCTCGGGAAGTGGACACCGGTGTAGACACGGGACACGGCGACCGAGAACGCGATCGGCGCCACCACCGCGCCCCAGGCCGGCGACTCCAGGGCCACCCCGGTCGCGAAGGCCGCCGCTGACGCCGCGTGACCGGACGGGAACGACGTGGTGATCGGCTGCCGCTTCAGCTGCCGTACCGGCGGGACCGGGTCCAGGACGGGCCGGGGGCGGCGCACGGTGCGCTTCCCGATGGTGTTGATGGCGAACGAGGCCACGCTCAGCGAGGCGAGGCCCCGGGCGGCGGCCCGGCGGGCGCGCGGAGTACGGCTCGCGGCCACCGCGGCGGCCGTCGCGAACCACAGCACACCGTGATTGGCACTCCGGCTCAGCCGGGGCAGCACCGGCTCACCGGCGGGCCAGTTCCGCTCGGCCGCCGCCTCGAAGAGACGCGAGTCCAGGGAGAGCAGCCAGGCGCGCAGGGCGTGGCGGCCGGGAAGGGGGACCGTGAGGTCGACGTCGGGGTTCATGCGGTGCCGGGTACCCTGAAATGGCCGTTCGCTGCCCGGCGGACCACCGGCGAACCGATCCCACAGTCGGCCGGCCGTCTCCGCTCCGACCGTCGGTGGACCGTTCCAACGGAGGAAACCCCGTATGCGCCTGCTCCTCATCCGCCACGGCCAGACCACGGCCAACGTGGACTTCCTCCTCGACACGGCGATCCCGGGCGCCGAGCTGACCGACCTCGGCCGCCGCCAGGCCGCCGCCCTCCCCGCCGCCGTCGCAGGCGAGGACATCGAGGCCCTCTACGCCTCCACCCTGATCCGCACCCAGCACACCGCGGCCCCGCTGGCCGCCGCCCGCGGCCTCGACGTCCGCGTCCGGGACGGCATCCGCGAGCTGACCGCCGGTGACCTGGAGATGCTGCCCGGCGACCGGGAACCCGGCCACGAGTACATGCGGATCGTGTTCGCGTGGGCGGCCGGTGACACGGAGTCGCGCATGCCCGGCGGCGAGAACGGCGTGGAGGCCCTCGCCCGCTACGACGCCGTGATCGCCGAGGCCGCCGACAGCGGCGCCCGCACCGTCGCCATGATCAGCCACGGCGCCGCGATCCGGATGTGGACGGCCGCCCGCGCCGACAACGTCGACGTGTCCTTCGCCGCCGCCCGCCCCCTCGACAACACCGGCATCGTCATCCTGGACGGCTCACCGGCCGACGGCTGGAAGGCCCTGTCCTGGGCGGGCGCCCTGGTGGAGACGGCCGGACCGGACACCGAGGGCGGCCCGGCGGGGCAGCCGCTCGACGAGGACCAGAAGCCGTAGCGAGGCCCCGACGGGCACAATAAGAGTTTGCCCGGCCGCGAGGCCGCCCCACAGAATGCGTGGTCATGGGACATCTGGAAGCCGCACACCTTGAGTACTACCTCCCCGACGGGAGGCCGCTGCTCGGCGATGTGTCCTTCCGGGTCGGCGAGGGCGCCGTGGTCGCCCTGGTCGGGCCCAACGGCGCCGGCAAGACGACCCTGCTCCGGCTGATCTCCGGCGAGCTGAAACCGCACGGCGGCACGGTCACCGTGAGTGGCGGCCTGGGTGTGATGCGCCAGTTCGTGGGCTCCGTACGCGACGAGAGCACCGTACGGGACCTGCTCGTGTCGGTCGCCCCGCCCCGCATCCGCGCGGTCGCGGCGGAGGTCGACAAGGCCGAGCACGGCATCATGACCGTCGACGACGAGGCGGCCCAACTCGCTTACGCGCAGGCCCTGTCCGACTGGGCCGAGGTGCATGGCTACGAGTTCGAGACGCTGTGGGACATGTGCACCATGGCCGCGCTCGGAGTGCCGTACGACAAGGCGCAGTTCCGGCAGGTGAGCACGCTCTCCGGCGGCGAGCAGAAGCGGCTCGTCCTGGAGGCGCTGCTGCGCGGCAGCGAAGAGGTGCTGCTTCTCGACGAACCCGACAACTACCTCGACGTACCCGGAAAGCGCTGGCTGGAGGAGCGGCTCAAGGAGACCCGCAAGACGGTCCTGTTCGTCTCCCACGACCGCGAACTCCTCGCCCGCGCCGCCGAGAAGATCGTCTCCGTCGAACCCTCGCCGACCGGCGCCGACGCCTGGGTGCACGGCGCGGGCTTCGCCACCTACCACGAGGCCCGGCGCGAACGCTTCGCCCGCTTCGAGGAGTTGCGCCGCCGCTGGGACGAGAAGCACGCCCAGCTGAAGAAGCTCGTCCTGAACCTCCGTCAGGCGGCCTCCATCTCCCACGAGTTGGCGTCCCGCTACGCGGCGGCCCAGACCCGCCTGCGCAAGTTCGAGGAGGCGGGCCCGCCCCCCGAACCGCCCCGCGAGCAGGACATCACCATGCGCATCAAGGGCGGCCGCACCGGAGTAAGGGCCGTCACCTGCAAGGGACTTGAACTGACGGGCCTGATGAAACCCTTCGATCTGGAGGTCTTCTACGGCGAACGCGTCGCCGTCCTCGGCTCGAACGGCTCGGGCAAGTCGCACTTCCTGCGCCTCCTCGCCGGCGACGACGTGAGGCACACGGGGGAGTGGAAGCTCGGCGCACGCGTCGTGGCGGGCCACTTCGCGCAGACCCACGCGCACCCCGAACTCCAGGGCCGCACCCTCCTCGACATCCTGTGGAAGGAGCACGCGCAGGCCCAGGGCCCCGCCATGTCGCGGCTGCGCCGCTACGAGCTGACCGGCCAGGCCGAGCAGAGCTTCGACCGCCTCTCCGGCGGCCAGCAGGCGCGTTTCCAGATCCTCCTCCTGGAACTCCAGGGCGTGACGGCTCTTCTCCTCGACGAGCCGACCGACAACCTCGACCTGGAGTCCGCGGAAGCCCTCCAGGAGGGCCTTGAGGCCTTCGACGGTACGGTCCTCTCCGTCACCCACGACCGCTGGTTCGCCCGCTCCTTCGACCGCTACCTGGTCTTCGGCAGCGACGGCAAGGTCCGCGAGAGCACCGAGCCCGTGTGGGACGAGCGGCGGGTGGAGCGCGCGCGATAGCTCCCTCCGTGCGGAGGCCGCGGGGCCTGAATGTTCGTAGAGTGGTCTCAGGACCGTGAGACTCGACGAGCGGGGCACACCATGACCGGAGTCGACCCTGCGCGCCTGGACGACGCCCAGCTCATGAAGGAGCTGGAGACCATCCACCGCACGCGCCACGACACCCTGCTGTACGGCTCGAACGACGCGCTGCGCGCCCACAACGACCGCATGGCCCGGCTGGAGGGCGAGTACCTGCGCCGCCATCCGCGCCGCCTCGTGGCCCCCGGCCGTACCCGCCAGGGGGCACGCGAGCGGGACTGACCCGTGTTTGCCCCCCGAGGTCGGGGGCAGGCGAACCATCAGCGCTGGATCGCAGAAGCGTTCCCACCGGTGACCGTCCAACCCGGAGCATGCTCAAGGGAGTTGTGACGCACCATGCCCACTCGAACCCACACGCAACACCGTTCCCACCCGGACGCCCCCGACACCGCGGAGGCGTTCCGCACGCTGGTCGCGCTGCCGCCCGGTCCTCGGCACGACACCGTCCGCGACCACATCGTGGAGGCCTGGCTGCCCATGGCCGACCGGCTCGCCGGACGGTTCCGCAACCGGGGCGAGAGCACCGAGGACTTACGCCAGGTCGCCGCCCTCGGCCTGGTCAAGGCCGTCGACCGGTACGACCCCGGGCGCGGCAACGCCTTCGAGAGCTATGCCGTGCCGACCATCACCGGCGAGATCAAACGGCACTTCCGCGACCACATGTGGACCCTGCACGTGCCGCGCCGGGTGCAGGATCTGCGCAACCGGGTGCGGGTCGCCGGGCAGGAGCTGGCGCAGACCGTGCCGGGGCGGCGGCCGACCGTTTCTGAGCTCGCCGCGCACGCGTGCCTCTCCGAGGAGGAGGTGCGGGCCGGGCTTGAGGCGTTGGAGAGTTTCAGCGCGTTGTCGTTGGACGCGGAGGCCTCCGGCGGTTCGGACGGGTGGGCGTTGAGTGACGTTCTCGGCTCGGCCGACCCTGCGTTGGACGTCGTCGTGGACCGGGAGGCCGTGCGGCCTCGGCTTGCCGCGTTGCCCGCGCGGGAGCGGGAGATTCTGTATCTGCGGTTCTTCGGCGACATGACGCAGAGTCGGATCGCGGAGGAGTTCGGGATTTCGCAGATGCATGTGTCTCGGTTGATCAGTCGGTGTTGTCGGCGGATTCGGGAAGAGGTGTTGCAGGAGGTTGCCTGAGTGCGCCCCTGTGGGGGCGCTCCAGCCGGCCTGAGTTTCACTCGCTCGGGTCTCGCCGCGCGCGGCTCTCTCCTTACCGGGCTTCGATGGTGTTGCCGTCGTCCTCGGTCTAAGGAGACCCGCTCATGCGTCGTACCGCCCTTGCTCTGTCCGTCGTCGCCCTGGTCGGCGTCGCCGGGCCCGCTGTGGCCGTCGATTCGGGTGCGGAGGTCAGTCCGAGTACCGCCCAGGCGGGCGGGAGCGTGACCGTTTCCGTGTCCTGCGAGGTGGTCGGGGGGATCGCGCCCGAGACTCTGGACGCCTCGTCCCAGGCGTTCGACGACGGGATCGTCCAGCTGCAACGCGTGCCCGGCAACGGCGACCGGGTCGCCGGAGCCGCCTACCGGGGGACCGCGCGGATCTCCGCGGACGGGGTCGAGCGGGACGCCGCGTGGACCGTCGACGGGACCTGTCCCGCGCCGCCCGGGGGACAGGGCAGGGCCTGGAGCGCGTCCTTCAGCGTCGAGCGCGGGAGCGGACCGCGGCCGTGTCAGGAACCCCGGGCCGACTCCTGTGCCGGTGCCGCCGTGATCGAGCGCGGGGTGCGGGCCGGGGAGGGCGGTACCTTCACCGACTCCGTACCGGCGCTGGTCGCCGGGGGTGTGCTGATCGCGGGCGCGTTCGGCGGTGCCGTGTACCGGCTGCGCAGGCGGACACCGGGACACTGAGGGCACGAGCGGGACACGGCACGGCACTGCACCAGGGACTGCGCGGAGGCACCATGCGGCAGGCGGACGCGGTAGGCCAGGGACCCGTCCGCTACGGGCCGGTGTTCCCCGATGACGGACTGCCCGTCCTGCCGGAACTGGCCGCCGTCCTCGCTGCCGCCGCGAGCCGCACCGAGGAACAGCCGGTAGGCGGAGCCCCCGTCCTGCTGGAGGCCGCGAGCGGCTACTTCGAACGCCGTGGCCTGCCCGCCGAGCCCGCCCGCGTGGCCGCCGCCCCGGGCGCCCCCGCACTCCTGGTCGCGCTGACCGCGGCGCTCGGCGGTGACGTCCTGGTGCCCAGACCCTGCGCCGCCTGGTGGGCGCCGTACGCCCGGCTGCTGGGCAGACCCGTGTTCCATGTGGGCACTCCGGCCGAGTGCGGCGGGGTGCCCGATCCGTACGCCCTGCTGGAGACCGTGCGCAGGGTCCGCGACGAGGGCGGCGACCCGCGGCTGCTGGTGCTGTCGGTCGCCGACGACCCCACCGCCACCGTCGTGCCGCCCGAGGTCATGCACGAGACCGTCGAGGCCGCCGCGGGCGAGGGCCTGCACCTGGTCAGCGACGAGACCTGGCGCGACACCCTGCACGCGCCCCGGCGCACCATGCTGCTGAGCCCCGCCGAGATGCTGCCCGAGAAGGTCACCGTCGTGACGGACCTGGCCGGTGCGCTCCTCCCGTCCGGCTGGCCCGCGGCCGTCGCCCGCTTCCCCGCCGGCCGCGCCGGGAACGCGCTCCACGCGCGCGTGCTCGACGTCCTCACCGCACTCGGCGCCCGCGTCGCGGCACCGGTCGCCGCCGCGGCGGCCCATGCCCTCGGCGAACCCGCGCCCGTCATTGCCCGCCGCGACACCGCCGTAGGCCTGCACGCGCGCGTGGCCGCCGCCGCGCACGCGGCCGTCACCGGAGCGGGCGCGTTCGCCCGGCCGCCGCAGGCGGGACGTCATCTGTACGTCGATCTCGGGCCGTTGCGCCACGCGCTCACCCCGCAGGGGGTGGGCGACGCGCAGGACCTGGAGGAGTTCCTCACCGCCCGGCTCGGCATGCCCGCGCCGGGCGGCCACCGCTTCGGCGACGACCTGGGCGCGCTGCGGGTACGGCTGTCCACCGGACCGCTGCTGGGCCGAACCGATGAGGAACGCGCGGAATGCCTCATGTCACCCGTGCCGTTGGAACTGCCACACGTGCAACGCGCGTTGATGTCCTTGAGGTCGATCTTCGACGATCTCCGCGACGACGCTCAGCGATGGGAGCCTCCTCGATGACGCAGCAGTCCGAGTCGACCACGACGACCCCGGACGCCGACCGCACGGCGTCCCCGTCCCCCTTCGTCCCCTCCTCCCCGCCGCTCGCCGAACCCCGCCCCCTCGGCGAGCGCCGTGTATGGCCCCGGACCTTCCACGACCGGCTCACCGCCCCGCTGCCCGGCCTCAAGGCGATGGCCCGCTTCGCCCGCGAGGGCTCCGTACGACCCCGCCCCGAGGGACTCGCCGACATCCCCCGACTCCCGTTCGCCCCCGAGCCGTTGCCCCAGGTCGACTCCCTGACCATCGCCGTCACCTGGGCGGGGCACGCCAGTTGGGTGGTGCGGATCGGCGGCCTGACCATCCTCACCGACCCGGTCTGGTCCCGCCGCATCCTCGGCACCCCGGCCCGGATCACCCCCGTCGGCGTCGCCTGGGAAACCCTCCCGCCGATCGACGCCGTAGTCATCAGCCACAACCACTACGACCACCTCGACGCCCCCACCCTGCGCCGACTCCCGCGCCACACCCCGGTGTTCGCCCCGGCCGGCCTCGGCAGCTGGTTCCGGCGCCGCAGATTCACCCGCGTCACCGAACTCGACTGGTGGGAAGCGGCCCAACTCGACGGCGTACGGCTCGACTTCGTACCCGCCCACCACTGGTCCAAGCGCACCCTCACCGACACCTGCCACTCCCTGTGGGGCGGTTGGGTGATGACGGCACCGGACGGACAACGCGTCTACTTCGCGGGCGACACGGGCTACGGCCACTGGTTCTCGCGAATCGGCGCCCGCTATCCGGGAATTGACCTGGCCCTCCTGCCCATCGGCGCCTACGACCCACGCTGGTGGCTGAGCGACGTCCACTGCGATCCGGAGGAAGCGGTGCGGGCCGTACGGGATCTGGGGGCGCGGCGGATGGCCCCGATGCACTGGGGCACGTTCGTCCTGTCGGCGGAGCCGGTCCTGGAGCCGCTGACGCGGGTCAGGGCGGCCTGGGAGAAAGCCGAGTTGGCCCGAGAAGACCTGTGGGATCTACCGGTGGGAGCGTCAAGAGTGCTTGCCTAGGCGGGAGTTGTCTTCCGCACCCTGCGCCATACGGTCGGCGCCGCGCTGATCACCACGGTCAGTGCGACCGCCGCCACCACACCCTCCCACGGCTCCGGAAACAGCGACCCACCGAGAATGCCGATCAGCTGGTACGTCACAGCCCACGCCAGACACGCGGGCGCGTTGCCCCGGGCGAACCGGCGGATCGGCCACTCGGCCAGCAGACAGGCCAGCATCACGGGGATACGGCCGGCCGGCACCATCCGGGACAGGATCAGCACCGTCACCCCGTGATCGGCCAGCTTCTTCTGGGCCTGCGCGAGCCGCTCCTCCGGAGCCCGTGCGCGGATCGCCTCCAGCCAGCGCGACCCGTTCTTCGACCCCATCCCGCGCCGCCCCAGCCAGTACAGCGCGACGTCCCCGAGGAACGCGGCCAGCGCCGCCGTCACGAACACCAGCGCCAGCGCGAACGGTGCCGTCTGGTGGAACGCGACCACGGCCGCCGAACTCACCAGCGCCCCCGTCGGGATCACCGGCACCAGCGCCCCGAACAGCACCAGCAGGAACAACGTCGGGTAACCGATGGCCTGTTGGGCGGACTCGGGCGCGGTCGTCGCCGTCGCCGTCGCCGTCGCGGACAACGCGTCCGCGATCCAGCTCACCGGGCGACCTCGGGACGTACGCTCTCCCCGTGCCCGAGCCGGTGCACGGTCACCGTGGGCGCGAGTTGGGCCGCGATCCGCACGAACTCCTCGCCGGGCGCGTGGAATTCGTGCGGGCGCACCCCGTCCATCCCGATCGGCCAGTACGTGCCGTAGTGCACCGGCACCGCACTGCGCGGCGAGAGCCGGGCGAGCGCCTGGGCCGCGCGGCCCGCGTCGAGATGCCCCTCGCCGAGGTACGGGCCCCAGCCGCCGACCGGCAGCAGCGCCACGTCGACCGGTCCGACCTCCTTGGCCATGTCGTCGAAGAGTCCGGTGTCCCCGGCGAAGTACGTGCGCGCCTCGCCCTCGACGACGTAGCCCAGCGCGGGGGAGCGGTGCGGTCCGACCGGCAGCCGCCGTCCGTCGTGCCGTGCGGGGACGGCCCGTACGACCAGGTCACCGACCATCGTCTGGTCACCGGGGGCGACCTCGTCGATCCGCAGCTGCCGGAGCCGGCGCAACCCCGGCACCGCGCGGAGTGCGCCCCGGGGTACGAGCAGGCGCGTGCCCGGGGCGAGGGTGCCGAGCGAGGGAAGGTGCAGGTGGTCGGCGTGCAGATGGGAGACGAGCGCCAGGTCCGCGCGCCGGGCCTCGGGCGGTGGCACCGCGCCCCGGCGGCGTCGTAGGTGTGCGAGCCGGCGGGCGAACAGAGGGTCGGTGAGGACACGTACGCCCGAGTCCTCGATCGTGCAGGTGGCGTGACCCCACCAGGTGATCTCCACCGGCACCTTCTTTGCCTCCTTCGCGCGACTCCCCCGAAGCCTACGGGCAGGAGTAGGGTCGGCGGCGAAACCCGGAGGTGAGGGGGACGCCATGGGACAGGTACGCGGTGCCTCCGGTATGCCCTCGCGGGTCAGGGTCACGGCGATCGCCAGCCTGACACCGCTGGAGGAGCTGGACGAGGACCCCTTCCTGGTCGACTCGCGCAGCCAGCACGCCATGTGCGCCCGCTGGGCCGCCGACCACGGCTATGTGATCGCCCGCGAACTCCTCGTGCGCGGACTGCGACCCGACCACAGCGCCCTGTGGGACGGTGTCCGCCCCGGCCTCGACCTGTTCGTCGCCCCCAGCCGCCGGGTCCTGGAGAGCGCGCTGTCCTCCGTCGAGGAGTTCACCGACGAGTGCGCGCGCCGCGGGGTCCGGATCGAGACCGTGGGCCGCGCGGAACCGTCCTACGACGCCCAGGCCAAGGCCCGCGTGCACCGGCGGCTGTCGATGCCGACGGCGGGCTACGACGGCCGGTGACATATGGACCGTTCCACCCGTTGTGACAAGGTGGGTGGAGGCCCGCCAGGTCGGCGCGCCAGGGACGTGAGGTGTACAGGGCGTGCGTGGAGGGCGTTGGCGGCGGCTCGCCAGTCAGGTCGGGCGGAGCATCGCGGTGTGGGCCGTCTCCACGGTCACCATGCTGGTGCTCGCCGGGATCCTGCCGGACTTCCAGCTCCAGTCGGCGGACGGCGACAGCGCCACCCGGATCGCGGTCACGGCCGCCCTCGGCGCCGGTGCCTTCGGTGTGCTGTCGGCCCTCGTCTGGCCGCTGCTGGTACGGCTGTTGCTGCTGGTGCCCGCACTCGTCCTCGGTCTGCTCGTCTTCGTGCTCAACGGGTCGCTGCTCCTGATCGCCCTGCGCATCAATCCGGACGGCGGGCTGCGCGGCCAGGTCGCCCCCGAGACCGCCGTGGTCGTCGCGGCCGTGATGTCCGCCGTGGCTTCGGCGACCGGCGGTGCGCTCGCCGTCCGTGACGACGACGCCTACCGCCGCCGCCTCTACCGCCTCGCCGACCGCCGCCGCAGAGCCCTGCCGCCCGGCCCGTCCTCGCCCGGCACCGTCTTCCTCCAGCTCGACGGCGTCGGCCACGACGTCCTGCTCGACGCGATGGAGAAGGGCCTGATGCCCACCGTCGCGCGACTCCTCGGCGGCGACCGCCCCACCCACCGCCTCACCCCCTGGCGCACCGACTGGTCCAGCCAGACCGGCGCCAGCCAACTCGGCATCCTGCACGGCTCCAACCACGACATCCCCGCGTTCCGCTGGTACGAGAAGGACACCGGCGAGGTGATGGTCTGCAACCGCCCGACCAGCGCCGCCGAACTCCAGCGCCGCGCCATCGAGTTCACCGGCGACGGCGGCCTCCTCACGGTGGACGGCGCCAGCCGCGGCAACCTGTTCAGCGGCGGCGCCGACGAACAGGCCCTCGTGCTGTCCATCGCGATCCGCCGCCGGGGCCGGGACAACCGTTCCCGCGCGGGCTACTTCGCCTACTTCTCCGACCCCGCCAACGCCGTCCGCACCGCGATGTCCTTCGTCGCCGAGGTCGGCCGCGAGATCGGCCAGTCGACCCGCTCCCGCCTCACCAGGCAGCGCCCCCGCATCAAACGCGGCGGCCTGTACCCCGTCGTCCGCGCCTTCGCGACCGTCGTGGAGCGGGACGTCGTCGTCGCCGCGGTCATGGGCGACATGCTGGCCGGCCGCACCGCCGTCTACGCCGACCTCGTGGCCTACGACGAGGTCGCCCACCACTCAGGGCCGCGCAGCCGCGATGCCGCCAAGGTCCTCCAACGCTTGGACCGTTCCATCGCCTTGATCGAGAACGTCGCCGAGCACGCCCCGCGGCCGTACCGCATCGTCGTCCTCTCCGACCACGGACAGAGCCCCGGCGAGACCTTCCAGGGCCGCTACGGCCTCACCCTCGGCGACCTCGTCCGCGCGGGCTGCGGGCTGCCCGTGCCGCGCCGGGCCCGCCGCACCCACAGTGGCGCCGAGGCCCGCGCCGCCGTCCGCGCGGCGCTGCGCAGGCCCGCCAAGGACGGCGACGAGCGGCAGGTCCACGCCGGCCGGCACTCGGAGCCGATCGTGCTGGCCTCCGGCAATCTCGGCCTGGTCTCCTTCCCGGACGTGCCGCACCGCATGACCAAGGAGGAGATCGACGCCCGCCACCCGGCGCTCCTGACGACCCTCGCCAACCATCCGGGCGTCGGCTTCGTCCTCGTCCGCAGCGAGGAGCACGGCGGGCTCGTCCTCGGTGCGCACGGCGCGGAGCTTCCGGTGGCCGAACTCGACGACAAACAGGGCCCGTTGGCGGACTTCGGCCCCGGCGTCGCGGACGCCGTGCGGCGCACGCACTCCTTCCCGCACACCGCCGACATCATGGTCAACTCCTGGTACGACCCCGCCGAGGGCGAAGTCCTCGCCTTCGAGGAGCAGATCGGCTCGCACGGCGGCCTCGGCGGCTGCCAGGCAAAGCCGTTCCTGCTCTCGCCGTACGCCCTCTCCGCGCCGGTCGAGGACGGCGAGGACCTCGTCGGCGCCGAGCACATCCACCGCGTACTGCGGCGCTGGCTGCGGGAGTCGAACGGCCCGCAGGTGCCGCTGACGGCGGAGCCGGAGGAGCGGGCCGCCTGAAAATGGGCTGCGGTGGGCGGTTCGCGAGCACACACTGTTCGAGTCTCCCCACCTCAACCTCCTTCAGGAGTTGCTGCTTTGCAGGCCGCCGTCACTGTCACTCCCGCCAAGATCCCCGAACTGCTGCTGGGTCTCGCGACCGTCCGCCCCGTCTTCCTCTGGGGCGCGCCCGGCATCGGAAAGTCGTCCCTGGTAAGGGAGTTCGCAGAGGCGCTGGGGCTGGAGTGCGTCAGTCTGCTCGGTACGCAGCTCGCGCCCGAGGACCTGATCGGCGTACCGCAGATCCGCGACGGACGGTCGGTGTTCTGCCCGCCGGAGGCCATCGCGCGCGACGAGCCGTACTGCCTGTTCCTGGACGAACTCAACGCGGCCACACCGGATGTGCAGAAGGCGTTCTACTCGCTGATCCTGGACCGCCGGATCGGGAACTACGAACTCCCCAAGGGTTCCATCGTGATCGGCGCCGGCAACCGCGCGACCGACAACGCGCTGGCCCGCCCGATCGCCTCCGCGCTGATCAACCGCCTCACCCACGTCCACCTGGAGGCGTCCCCGAAGGACTGGCTCAAGTGGGCGGCCGCCAACGGCATCCACCCGTGGATCCTGGACCACCTCACCGACCGTCCCGACCACCTGTGGTCCAAGCCGCCCAAGACCGAGGAGCCCTTCTCCACGCCCCGCTCCTGGCACATGCTCTCCGACGCGCTCGGCTCCTTCGGGCCCGACCTCGACGAGGACACCCTCAAGGTCATCGCGCACGGGACGCTGACGCCGGCGCACGCGGTCGCGTTCTGCGGCTACGTCAAGATCGTGCGCAGCCGCTTCGGCATCGAGGCCGTCCTCAAGGGCGACGCCCGCTGGCCGAACCGCACCGAGGACCGCGACCTCCTCTACTACCTCGCCGAGTCCTTCCGGGGCCGCCTCATCAAGGAACTCCCCGCCAGCAAGGACCACTTGTCGGCGAACGGCCGCCAGACCGCGTACCGCGCCAAGTCCCTCCTCGTCCAACTCGCGGAGATCTCCGTCGAGGTGGCGCAGAGCGTCATCGCCTCGGACGACGACGGCAACCCGGTCCTCCCGGCCTGGTTCCTGGTGGAGGCGGCCCGGGACATGCCCCGGCTGGTGGAGGCACGCCGATGACCACCGCGAAGGCGCCCCGATGAGCCGTACCCGCAAGAAGGACCCCGAGAAGAAGAAGCCCGACCCGGCGACCGAGGCGTTCACGGCGGGGCTGAAGCTCGTGTGGGCCAACCCCGCGCTCGCCGCGATCGACTTCGAACTGTGCCGGGAGGAGGACTGCCGGGCCGCGCCCCTCGACGGGCTCGTGCTCGTCAACTCCAACGGGTATCTCCACGCGCACCCCACCCGGCTCGCCGAACCCGTCGAATGGGCCTGGGCGATCGCGCACGCGCTCATCCACCTCGGCTTCGGCCACGTACCCGGCGCCAAGGGCGAGCGCGAACAGCCCGACCGCTTCGACCTCGCCGCCCGCTGCGTCGTCGTCAACCGCTTCCTGCTCACCTTCCCCATCGGCCGCACCCCCGAAGACCTCCCCGCCGCCTACCCCTCGGGCGACGAGGAACAACTCGCGGCCCGCTGGCGCCGCGACGGCATCCCGGCCGCCTACGAACACTGCGGTACGGCGGGCAGCGCGCCCGACCAACGGCTCGTACCGTGGCACGGCTGGCCCGGGACTCCCGTCGACTGGCAGATCGCCTTCGCGAGCGCCCTCACCCGCACCATGTCCGTCGCCATGGACCTCGCCGGCGGTCGCCGCGACTCGATGTACGGCGGCCCGACCCGACTCCAGCCCTGGGAACGGGCGTTGAGCTGGTTCGTCTCCAACTACCCGCTGCTCGGCGGCATCGCGGCCGGTATCACCCTCGTCGCCGACGCCGAAATCGCCCGAGCCCACGGCATCTCCGTCGCCGCCGTCGACACCGAGGCCGCCGAGATCTACATCAACCCGCTGCGCCAATTCGGCGACGAGGAATGGCGGTTCGTCCTCGCCCACGAGATGCTGCACGCCGCCCTGCGCCACGGCGACCGCTGCGGCACCCGCGACTCGTTCCTCTTCAACATCGCCGCCGACTACGTCATCAACGGCTGGCTGCGCGAGATGGACATCGGCACGATGCCCGAAGGCCTGCTGTACGACCCGGAGTTGAAGGACCTCTCCGCCGAGGAGGTCTACGACCAGATCACCGCCGACCTGCGCCGCACCCGCCGCCTGGCCACCCTGCGCGGCAAGGGCGCCGGTGACATCCTCGGCGGCCCGCTCGGCAGTCCGCGCGACTACGTCGACCTCGACGAGTTCTACCGGCGCGGCCTCGCCCGCGGCCTGGACCTGCACCAGCAGCACGAACGCGGCTTCCTGCCCGGCGGGTTGGTCGAGGAGATCCGCGCGCTCAGCCACCCGCCCCTGCCCTGGGACGCCCAACTCGCCCGCTGGTTCGACGAGTTCGTACCCCGCCCGGAGCCCGTACGGTCGTACGCCCGTCCCTCGCGCCGCCAGTCCTCCACTCCCGACATCCCGCGCGCGGGTCACTATTTCCCGCCGGAGGAGGTCGCCCGCTGCACTTTCGGCGTCGTCCTCGACACCTCCGGCTCCATGGAACGCACCCTCCTCGGCAAGGCGCTGGGCGCGATCGCCTCGTACGCCGAGGCCCGTGACGTACCGGCCGCCCGGGTCGTGTTCTGCGACGCGGCCCCGCACGACGCGGGCTATGTGCCGGTCACCGACATCGCGGGCCGGGTGCGCGTGCACGGCCGCGGCGGCACCGTACTCCAGCCCGGAATCGACCTGTTGCACCGTGCCGACGACTTCCCGCCGGGGGCTCCCGTGCTCGTCATCACCGACGGCTGGTGCGACGTACTGCGGGTGCGGCGCGAGCACGCCTATCTGATTCCACAAGGCGCTCGCCTGCCGTTCACCCCGCGTGGACCGGTCTTCCGGGTGAGCTGAACCGGAATGTGATCGGATGGCCTCGAAGGACATCCGCGTCGAAAGGAATCACCGTGGCTACCACGCGCACCGCACACACCGTCTGGGAAGGCGAACTCATCAAGGGCAGCGGCGAGGTCACCTTCGACTCGTCAGGCATCGGTGTGCAGCCGGTGACGTGGGCGTCGCGCGCCGAGCAGGCCAACGGCAAGACCAGCCCCGAGGAACTGATCGCGGCCGCCCACTCCAGCTGCTTCTCCATGGCGCTGTCGCACGGCCTCACCGGCGCGGGCACCCCGCCCACCCGCCTGGAGACCAAGGCCGACGTCACCTTCCAGCCCGGGGAGGGCATCACCGGCATCCACCTCACCGTCCGCGGCGAGGTCCCCGGCCTGGACGCGGCCGGCTTCGCGGCCGCCGCCGAGGACGCCAAGAAGAACTGCCCGGTCAGCCAGGCGCTCGCGGGTACGACGATCACGCTGACGGTCGAATCCGCCTGACCCCGGCCCCCGCTCCCACCTCGATGCCGCACCCGGAAAACGGGTGCGGCATTGACTTTCCGCCACTCAAGTTTTGTGCTGGAGATCGGGCAGCGCCTGGCGGAAGGGGACGGCTATGGGACGAGCGGTCGGGATCGATCTGGGGACCACGAACTCGGTGGTAGCGGTGCTGGAGGGCGGGGAGGCGACGGTCGTCGCCAACGCCGAGGGAGCGAGGACCACACCCTCGGTCGTGGCCTTCGCCAAGAACGGCGAGGTATTGGTCGGCGAGGTCGCCAAACGGCAGGCCGTGACCAACATCGAGCGCACCGCGCGCTCCGTGAAACGCCACATGGGCAACACCGACTGGCGCTTCCCGGACACGGGCGCCATCGACGGAACGCGGTACCGCGCCCAGGAGTTGTCCGCGCGCGTGCTGCAGAAACTGAAGCGGGACACGGAGGCCTACCTCGGCGAGGACGTCACCGACGCGGTGATCACCGTCCCCGCCTACTTCGACGACTCCCAGCGCCAGGCCACCAAGGAAGCCGGCGAGATCGCGGGCCTCAAGGTCCTGCGGATCATCAACGAACCGACCGCCGCCGCCCTCGCCTACGGCCTCGACCGCGGCGAGGAACAGACCGTCCTCGTCTTCGACCTCGGCGGCGGCACCTTCGACGTCTCCCTCCTGGAGATCGGCGACGGCGTCATCGAGGTCAAGGCCACCAACGGCGACACCCACCTCGGCGGCGACGACTGGGACCAGCGGGTCATGGAGTACCTGGTCAAGAAGTTCCAGGGCCAGTACGGCATCGACCTCGGCAAGGACAAGATGGCGCTGCAACGCCTGCGCGAGGGCGCCGAGAAGGCGAAGATCGAACTCTCCTCGGCCACCGAGACCACGATCAACCTGCCCTACATCACCGCCTCCGCCGACGGCCCGATGCACCTCGACGAGAAACTGACCCGCGCCCAGTTCCAGGAACTCACCGCCGATCTCCTCGACCGCTGCAAGACGCCCTTCCACCAGGCGGTCAAGGACGCCGGCGTCAAGCTCTCCGCCGTCGACCACGTCATCCTCGTCGGCGGCTCGACCCGGATGCCCGCCGTCACCGACCTCGTCAAGGAACTCACCGGCAAGGACCCGCACAAGGGCGTCAACCCCGACGAGGTCGTGGCCGTCGGCGCCGCCCTCCAGGCCGGTGTCATCCGCGGCGACGTCAAGGACGTCCTGCTCCTCGACGTCACCCCGCTGTCCCTGGGCATCGAGACCAAGGGCGGCATCATGACCAAGCTCATCGAACGCAACACGACCATCCCCACCCGGCGTTCGGAGATCTTCACCACCGCCACCGACAACCAGCCCTCGGTCGGCATCCAGGTCTACCAAGGTGAGCGCGAAATCGCCGCGTACAACAAGAAGTTGGGCGTCTTCGACCTCACCGGCCTGCCGCCCGCCCCGCGCGGCGTCCCGCAGATCGAGGTCGCCTTCGACATCGACGCCAACGGAATCATGCACGTCTCGGCCAAGGACCTCGCGACCGGCCGGGAACAGAAGATGACCGTCACCGGCGGCTCGGCGCTGGCCAAGGACGACATCGACCGCATGATGCGCGAGGCCGAACAGTACGCCGACGAGGACCGCAGGCGCCGCGAGGCCGCCGAGACCCGCAACCAGGCCGAACAACTCGTCTACCAGACCGAGAAGTTCGTCCGCGAGAACGAGGAACGCATCCCGGCCGACACCAGGTCCGAGGTCGCGGCGGCCGCCACGGAGGTGAAAGCTCTCCTCGAACACGAGGCGGACACCGCGGAGTTGCGCGCGGCCGTGGAGAAACTCGCCACCGTCAGCCAGCGCATGGGCCAGGCGATGTACGCCCAGGCGGCCGCCCAGCAGTCACCCACGGAACAGGCGGAGACGCCCACGGAACACACCTCGCCCCAGGAGGAGGAAGGCGTCGTCGACGCGGAGATCGTCGACGACGAACGCGAGGCGAAGGGCGGCGCGGCCTAGCTCACGGGCCGCCCGCCGGGCGTGGTCGGCAGGGTGGCGCGGACCGCGTGCAGGACGGAGGCGTACGGCGTGCCGAAGTCGGCCAGCCGGGCGCGGAGTCGGTCCAGCGCGGCGCGGTACTCGGTGAGCAGGTCGAGGTTGCCGGTGCGGGACGTGAACTCCAGGACCGCGGGCAGGAAGTCGGGCAGCTCCCCAGCGGTGAACTCCAGCCCGTGCGCGCGGTAGAGCTCTTGGAAGCGGACCAGGGACATACCGCGCCCGAGGGTGTCGCCGTCGTGCCACCGGCTCAGGTACAGGCTGTGCCCGTTCTCGAAGTCGAAGACCCGCACGTAGTGCGCCGCGAGTTCCCGGGGCGGGGTGAGAGCCGCGTGGTCGACGAACTCCCTCAGTTGCGGAGCGGCCTCACGCAGCAGGGGGAGCCGGGCGCGGAAGTCGTCGTCGGGGTAGGTCAGGCACAGCGCGGCCGCCTGGTACAGCACGGCGTCCGAGGGCATCAGACCTCCCTCGCGCGGACCTGTGCGGCGGCGACGAGTTCGATGGCCTCGCCCCACGCGGCTACGGGATCCTGTATACGATATTCCGCGTCTGTCCCACGGCCCCTGGCCGCCCCGGCGGGCGGTGTCCGTATGTCCGTCACCTGCGCTCCCTTGCTCGCCCGTGGTGTCGAACCTAGGGCGGGGCAGGGGAGCGCACCCGTTCACGGCACCCGTACGGGTCAGAGCGCGCGGGCGTACGGGGTGTGGCTCCCGGGCGGTACGGGTCAGGCCTTCAGCGCGACCCCGCCGTAGACCGGGACGATGCCCTCCGCCTGGGCGGCCACGTCCTCCGGCTCCGGGCGCCAGCCGTAGACGGCGATCACGCCCGGGCCGAGCAGCTGGAGGCCGTCGAAGAAGCGCGAGAACTCGGCCAGCGAACGCGGGTAGAACGGGGTGCCGCTGCGCCGGAAGTGCTCGGCGGCCTGCGCGATGGCCTCGGGGCTGAGATCCGGGGTGACCTGCGACAGCACCAGGTAACTGCCCGGGGCGAGGACGTCGACGTACCGCTTGATCAGGCCGTACACGTCGTCGCCGTCGGTGTCGTCGCCCAGGTAGTGGGTGAGCGCGACCAGCGACAGCGCGACCGGCTGCGTGAAGTCGAGGGTCTCGCCGGCCAGCCGCAGAATCGTGTCCGGGTCACGGACGTCGGCGTGCACGTACTCGGTACTGCCCTCGGGCGCGCCGTGCAGCAGCGCCTCCGCGTGCCGCAGCACGATCGGGTCGTTGTCCGCGTACACGACCTTCGCGTCCGGGGCGACACCCTGCGCCACCTGGTGCAGGTTCGGCTCGGTGGGGATGCCGGTGCCGATGTCCAGGAACTGGCGTATCCCGGCCATCGCGGCGGTGCGCGTCGCCCGGTGCATGAACCGGCGGTTGGCCCGCGCCCCGCGCACCGCCGTGCCGTCCGAGGCGAGGATCCGGCGCGCCAGCTCCTCGTCCACCGGGTAGTTGTCCTTGCCGCCGAGCCACCAGTCGTACACCCGCGCCGGATGCGGCCGGCTGGTGTCGATACGGGTGGGCGCGGCTTCGGATCCGGTCATGCGGTGTCGTCTCCTCGGGAGTTCGGGTCGGTGTGCCGGGCCGTGCTGTACTGCCGGGCTCTGCTGTGCGCTGCCGGGCCGTGCTAGAAGGTCTCGCGGTAGTCCCGCAGGATCTTCTTGGTGCGCTGTGCGGACGCGGCGTGCGCCGTCATGTGGTCGAGGACCTCCAGATGCGCGGAGACCTCGGTACGGGAGTCCAGATACAGGGCGCCGGTCAGATACTCGGTGAACACCATGTCGGGCAGCTCCGGTTCGGCGAAACGGAACAGCGAGAACGGGGCGTACGTCCCCGGGTGCGGGCCGTTCTCGAACTCCGCGACCTGGAGCGTGACCCGGTCGCGCTCGCCGAACTCCAGGAGCCTGTCCAGCTGTTCGCGCATCACCTCACCGCGCATGCTCACCGGACGCCGCAACACCGTCTCGTCCATGATCACCCAAAGGTGCGGCGGATTGTCCCGCTCCAACAAGCTCTGCCGTGCCATCCGCAGGGACACATGACGCTCGATGGTCTCCGGACCGGTCTGGCCGATCGTCCCGGCCTCCATCACGGCCCGCGCGTAGTCCTCGGTCTGCAACAGGCCCGGCACGAAGTGCGGTTCGTACGAACGGATCAGCCCGGCCGCGCCCTCCAGGCTCACATACAGGCTGAACCACTCCGGCAGCACATCGTGGAACCGCTGCCACCAACCTGGCTGATTCGCCTCCTCGGTGAGCGCGACGAACGCGTCGGCCTCCTCGTCGGCCACCCCGTACGTGCTCAACAGCACCTGTACGTACGGCACTTTCAGCGCGACCTCGGCCATCTCCATCCGCCGTACGGTCGCCGGAGCCACCCGCAGGACCTGCGCGGCCTCCTCGCGTTTGATGCCGGCCGCCTCGCGCAACTCCTGGAGCCTTCTGCCCAGCACTACTTGACCCACGGTGGGCGCGGGCCGCCGTTCACTCACGCCACGCCTCCCCATACGCGCCGAAGTCTGGGGGCAGTGTGCCATGTTCCGGCCGTCGTCTCAGCGGTTCGGAGGTGATCATCCATCAGTCCCCCAGCCCACGAAGGTACTTGGCCGTCGCCGGATCGGCCGGGAGGAACGTCTCGATCGCCAGCTCCGAGACCGTCACATCCATCGGAGTGTTGAACGTGGAGATCGAGGAGACGAACGACAGCACCCGCCCCTCGTGCTCGATCCGCATCGGCAACGCGAAGTACGGTACGGATGCGTCCCGTTCGGCCTCGTCACCGGCCGCATCCGGCACCGGATACGCGGCGACCTCCTCATACAGCGCCCGCAGCGGCTCGGACCGGTGCAGCGCGATCTGCCGCTCCATCTGCGCGAGGAGATGCCCGCGCCATTCACCCAGATTGCGGATGCGCGGCGCCAGGCCCTCGGGGTGCAACGTCAACCGCATGGCGTTCAGCGGCGGTTGGAGCAGGAACTCCGGCACACCGTCCAGCAGCATCGTGATGCCCCGGTTCGCCGCGACCACCGTGTAGACGGCGTCGACCACCAGCGCCGGATACGGCTCGTAGCCCTGGATCAGCCGCTCCAGACCCTCGCGCAACGCGCCCAACGCCGGGTCGTCCAACGGGGTCTCCGGATAGCGCGGGGCGTAACCGGCCGCCAGCAGCAGGGAGTTGCGCTCCCGCACCGGCACGTCCAGATGCTCGGCCAGCCGCAGCACCATCTCCTCGCTCGGCCGGGATCGCCCCGTCTCGACGAAGCTGATGTGCCGCGCCGAGGAGTCGGCCCGCAACGCCAGCTCCAGCTGACTGACCCGCCGCCGCTCCCGCCAGGCACGCAGCAACGGGCCGACACCCCTGCCCGCGGAGGTGTCCGTACCGGTCGCGACGATGGTCATACGCACGACCGTAGTCGAAGCGGCCCGCCCGTGAACGAACCGAGGAACCCGTCCGGGGGAGCCGTGTACCGAACCCACCCCGGGGCACTCTTCCGACCAGGCACGCGGCCGCCCCCCTGTGGCACGCTGAAGTGGCCGAAGAGGGACCCGCCCCCCAGGAAGGACCGAGGCCATGCCCGTCGCACCGCTGTCGCAGAAGGAGATCGAGGACCGCCTCGCGGAACTCCCGGGCTGGTCCACCGACGCCGACCGCCTCACCCGCACCTACCGGCTCGGCACCCACTTCGCGGCCACCGCGATGGTCGTCCACATCGCCCAGGTCCAGGAGGGACTCGACCACCACTCCGACCTGACCCTCGGCTACAACACCGTCACCCTCACCGTGAACACCCACAGCGTCGGCGGCGCGATCACCGACCTGGACTTCCAACTCGCCCGCAGAGTGGAGGACTTGGCACCCGGACACGGCGCGACCTGACCGCCCGGGACAGGGACGGATCCTCCGGACGACATGGACGGGTCCTCCGGGCATGGACCGGTCCACGACGGCGACACAGGACACACGGCACACGGCACAGGACACACGACACAGGAAAGGGCAGGACGAACGCGCGTGCTCGACTACGACAAGGAAGCCGACGCCTACGACGCGACACGCGGCGGCGAGCCCCGTGCCGCCGCCGCTGCCGAAGCCGTACTCGGCCTCGTCCCGAAGGACGCCCGCGCCCTGCTCGACGTGGCCTGCGGCACCGGCATCGTCACCCGTCGCCTGGCCGCCGCCCGCCCCGGCCTGCGGGTCACCGGCCTGGACGCCGCACCCGCCATGGCCCGCAAGGCGGCGACCCGGCTGCCCGGCGCCGTACTCCTCGCCGACAGCCGCCAACTCCCCTTCCCCGACGGGGTGTTCGACGCCGTCACCACCATCTGGCTACTGCACCTCGTGACGGGCCCCGAAGACGCCGGGGCGATCATCGCGGAGTGCGCACGGGTACTGCGACCGGGCGGGGTGTACCTCACCACGGCCGACAAGGCCGCCGCCCACGACGTCGGCAGCGACATCGACGCCGTCCTCGCCCCGCGCCCACGCCGCCCCGCCCAGGACCGACCGGACCACATCCGCGCCTACGCGGCCCAGCAGGGCCTGCACCCGGCGGGCACGGCCCGCTTCCGCGGCCACGGCCAGGGCCGCAGCCCCCGCAGCACCGTCGCGGACCTGCGACGCGGCTGGTTCACCATGCTGCCGCCCGGCGAACCGCTCACCGAACGGTTCGCCGAGCGACTGCGACTGCTGCCGGACCAGGAACGGCCGCGCCCGGACCCCGAGTTCACGATCCTGGCCTTCAGGAAGCCCCCGGCCGGGTGAGGTCCGTCGTCCAGTCGACCACCCGACGCGCCCCTCGCCCGCCCGAGCGGCGCGCCGAACTGGCCGAAAGACACGGCAACTTGCCCACCGGCAGCGACGACTGAGAGCACGGAACCCGTCCGTCCTCCCAGGAGGTACGTCACGTGAGCTACCCGCACCCGCAAGTGCGCCCGCACCCGCGCCCGCCGCACCGGTCCCGCGGACGAAGGGCCGTACTCTCCGCACTGACCGCCGCCGCGGCCCTGGTCCTCGCCGGTCTCACCAGCGGCACAATCGCCCAGGCCGCCACCGCCCGCCAGGTCGAGGCCCTCGACCGGGGCGTCGTCAGCGTCCACACCGACAGCGGCAATCTGGTCAGCTGGCGCTGGCTCGGCACCGACTCCGACACCGTCTCCTTCAACGTCTACCGCGCCGGTACGAAGGTCAACTCCGCCCCGATCAGCGGCTCCACGAACTACTTCCACGCCGGCGCGCCCGCCCAGGCCGACTACACGGTCCGCGCGATCGTCGGCGGCGTCGAACAGGCCGACTCCGTCCACGCCATCCAGTTCCGCACCGGCTACAAGGATGTCCCCATCACCCCGCCCGCAGGCGGCACCACCCCCGACGGCGTCGCCTACACCTACGAGGCCAACGACGCCTCCGTGGGCGACCTCGACGGCGACGGCCAACTCGACTTCGTCCTCAAGTGGCAGCCCACCAACGCCAAGGACAACTCCCAGTCCGGCTACACCGGAAACACCATCCTCGACGGCGTCAGACTCGACGGCACCCGCCTGTGGCGCATCGACCTGGGCCGCAACATCCGCTCCGGCGCCCACTACACACAGTTCCAGGTGTACGACTACGACGGCGACGGCAAGGCCGAGGTCGCCATGAAGACGGCCGACGCCACCGTCGACGGAACGGGCACCGTCATCGGCAACTCGACGGCGGACTACCGCAGTTCGAGCGGCTACGTCCTGTCCGGACCCGAGTACCTGACCATGTTCGACGGCCGGACCGGCAAGGCGATGAGCACTGTCGACTACGTCCCGGCCCGCGGCACGGTCTCCTCCTGGGGCGACTCCTACGGCAACCGCGTCGACCGATTCCTCGCCGGTACCGCCTACTTGGACGGTTCCCGCCCCTCCCTGATCATGGCGCGCGGCTACTACACACGCACCGTCATCGCCGCCTGGGACTGGCGGAACGGCGCCTTCACCCGCCGCTGGACCTTCGACACCAACTCCTCGACCAACACCGGCAAGGGCTACGACGCCCAGGGCAACCACCAGTTGGCGATCGCCGACGTCGACGGCGACGGCAAGGACGAGATCGTCTACGGCTCGATGGCCGTCGACGACAACGGCTACGGCCTGTGGACCACCAAGAACGGCCACGGCGACGCCCTGCACGTCGGCGACCTCGACCCCGCCCGCCCGGGCCTGGAGGAGTTCAAGGTCGACGAGGACTCCTCGAAACCGTCCTCCTGGATGGCGGACGCGAAGACCGGCGCGATCATCTGGTCCACACCCGCCAACGGCGACAACGGCCGGGGCGTCTCCGGAGACATCTGGGCGGGCAGCCCCGGCGCCGAGTCCTGGTCGGCGTCGGAGAGCGGAGTCCGCAACCCCCAGGGCACGGTGGTGGCCACCCGCAAGCCCTCCAGCACCAACTTCCTGACCTGGTGGGACGCCGACCCGGTACGCGAACTCCTCGACTCCACCCACATCGACAAGTACGGCACAACCGCCGACACCCGCCTCCTGACCGGCACCGACGTCCACTCCAACAACAGCACCAAGGCGACCCCCACCCTCTCCGGGGACATCCTCGGCGACTGGCGGGAAGAGGTCGTCTGGCCCACCACGGACAACATGGCGCTACGGATCTACTCCACGCCGTACGAGACGACCACCAGGATCACGACCCTGCTCCACGACACCCAGTACCGCACGGCCCTGGCCTGGCAAAATACTGCATACAACCAACCGCCCCACCCGAGCTTCTACATCGGCGACGGTATGCCATCTGCACCACGGCCGACTGTCTACACGCCCTGACCGGGCTCCCTGACCGCACTCCCTGAGACAGGCGACTGCGCGCGCCGTGGTACGCGCAGCCGTCCTCTCACTCGCCCCGCTCAGGCGACCGCGCAGGCCTGGTCGCCCACCTTGAACGACGTCGGCTTCGTATTCACCCCCGACCAGCTCCCCGTGAACCCGAACCCCACTGACGAACCCGCCGCCACCGTCCCGTTCCAGCTCACGTTCTTCGCCGTCACGGCCGCGCCCGACTGGACCCAGTCGGCGTTCCACAGTTGACCGATCTGCTGCCCGTCCGCGAAGGACCAGCCAAGTGACCAGCCGTTCCAGGTGGTTGAGCCGGTGTTGGTCACCTGGACGTCGGCCTGGAAGCCGCCCGCCCACTGGTTGGTGATCTTGTATGTGACCGAGCAGGCGCCCGTGGGAGGCGTCGGATCGGTGCCGCCACCCCCGCCCCCACCGCTGCCGGCGTCGGAGGAGTCGCCGTAGACGACCCCACGCCCGTTCGTCGACACATACACTCGCCCGTACACCCGCGGGTCACCGGTGATCGCCGCACCCGTCCAACCCCACTGGTGCGCGTCGTCGTTGATCCGTGTCCAGCTCACGCCCTTGTCGGTCGAGCGGAAGATGCCGCGGACACCGCCGATCCTCGCGCTCGTGTAGAGCGTCTGGTACGAGGCACCGGTCGCCGCCTTCCCGAAGCCGATGGTGTCGGCCTGGCCGACGTTCGCGAGTTTCGCGAACGTGGCGCCGCCGTCCGTGGAATGCCACAGCCCGTACGCCCCGTCGCTCGCCCCGCCCGCCAGCCAGACGTCCCCCTTCGTACCGGGCAGGGCCTTGAACCGCACGCTGTCACCGCTGGGCAGCCCGCCGGCCGAGGACGCGGTGAAGGTCGCCCCGCCGTCCGAACTCACATAGAACTTCCCGGACTTGAAACCGTAGAAGGTCTTGGCGTCGACCCGGTCCGACTCGACGAGCGCGCCCGCCGGAATTCCGCTGGACGCCGACCACGACGAACCGAATCCCACGGTGTACTGCACCCCGGCACCCGCCGGACTCCACACGAACCGGCTCCCGTCGGCCGCCGCGGCGACGGTCCCGCCCCCGCTGACACCCGAAGGATCCGTCCCCGCGAACCAGTTGGCGCCGTTGTCCGTCGAGAACGCGATGTGCGGCCCCGAGTCCAGATTGCCCACGCGCACCACCGTGTTGGGATTGGCCTCCGCGAAGTCGAGACTGGTGGTCGTGGTGAAGTTCGGCGAAGTGAACATCATCGAGGGGACCTTGGAGAGATCCGTGTGCCGGAACCCGCCGATGTCGCCCAGCGCGCTGAGGAGTTGGGCCCCACCGGACGGGGGAGCGGCGAGGTCGTTGACGGCCGTCTCCTCCAGCCCCTGCACCATCGGCCTCACGGTGAACTGGCCGCCGCTGTCCCAGTTCGTCAGGTTCTCCGTGCCGTAGAGCGTCGCACCCGTCCCGTACATCATGCGGTTCGAGTTGAACGGGTCGATCTCCAGCGACTCCATCATCCAACCCAGTTTCGGGGCCTGTTCGGGCGGCGATGGATTCGCCCCGAAGGTCAACCAGGGCGAGGAGGACACGTCCATGGTGAAGCGGTTCGAGCGGTTGGGATACGACGTGTAGTCCCAGGCCTTCGTCCAGGTGCCGCCGCTGTCCGTCGAGCGGAAGATCTGTGTGTCCGGCCACCAGGAGCTGTACGCCGTCGCCATCACGGTCCCGGGACGCTGTCGGTCGACGGTCAGCCCGCTGAAGCCGTAGTAGGTGTCGGCCTCCGCGACCGGACTGATGTTCGTCCATGTGCCGGTCGCGGTCGCGTACCGCCACAACTGACCCTTGCCGCCGTCGTACGGACCGCCCTTGTCGCTGTATGCGATGTACAGATAACCGTTGACCGCATCCAGTACACCCTTGTGCGCCAGATACCCCGTCGGCTGCCCGGCCACCCGGCTCCACGTCACGCCCGCGTCCGTCGACCGGTACACGGCGTTGGCCTGGTCCGCGACACCGACATAGATCGTCTTCGTCGCGCTGCCGGACGTACCCGTCGACTCGTCGAAGGTGACCCACACGATGCCCTGGTTGTCGCTGGCGTAGCCGCTCGTGTCGGTCGGATCCTGCACATAGTTGCCGACATTCGGGAAGTTCGTCACCTGCGACCAGGTCACCCCGGAGTCCGTCGACCGCCACAATCCCTTCCCGCTGGGCGCGCCCAGATACAGCACGCTGTCCTTGTTCGGATCAACCGCCAACCGCTCTCCCATACCGCGCCCCGGCATGTTCCCGCCGAGCTTGAACGGCAGATCGGTCTTCTGCCAACTCGCGCCCCGGTCCGCCGACCTGAGCACGGCCCCATTCGTGGGATCCCAGCTGTTCGTATACGTGCCGACGGCCGCGTACACCTTGTCCGGATCGACGGAGTCGGACGCGAGGCTCACCACCCCGGTGTGCCCCCAGTCGTCCCACCCGACCGAGTCCAGCAACGGCGTCCACGTCTTCGTCGCCTCCTGCCACCGGTAGGCACCGCCGATGTCGGTACGGGCGTAGGCGAGGTTCTTCTCCTTCCGGTTGAACACGATGCCGGGCACGAACCCGCCCCCGTCGATCCGCGCGTTGTGCCATGTGTAGGTGTCGGCCGCGAGCGCGGTGCCGGGTGCGTCGGCGGCGAGTGCGGACGGCCCGCCCGCAAGCAGGCCGGCCGCGAGCGCCACAACGGCCATGAGGATTCGAGTTCTTCGCACGATGGGGTCCTCTCATGAAGAGGGGGAGACACGAGTGCCGGGCGACCCCCAGTGCGGGTGGGGGCCGCCCGGCGGCAGCGCCCCTTAGGGGCGCGGGGAACTGCGCGACCAGCCACAACGGACCCGCAGTCAAAGAGCAACCCGACCCACGGAACTACTCAAGAAGCTCCGCATAAGACCCCATCGCCAGCGCGACATCCGCCTGCGCCCAGAACCGGTGATACGTGAAGACAGGCGCGGCCCCGCCCGCCAGATAGCTCTGGATCTTCGACCACGCAGGATCGTTCTTGTAGAAGGACCGCAACGAGGCGAACGTGGAAGCGGAGTTGACCGCGTCCCCGTTCGGCATCGTCCCGCTCCACCCGCTCGGCACATACACGCTGTCGTCGAACCGGTTGTAGTCCGCGCGGGTCTCCGGCACGGCGATGCCGAGGCTGTCCTGGTAGTTGCTCCACATACCGTCGAGAAGCGCCTTCGCCGTCGTCTTCGCCGCGGCGGAACCGGACTTCGCGGCGTAGTACGTCAACGTCTTGGCATACGCGGCCGCGACACCGACGTCATTGGTGTAGTCGGCGACGGTGACATGAAGTCCCGTGTTCGCACCGGGACTTGACGCGTTCCAGGTGTCGGGCTGCCCCGACCACTGAAGCGTGGAGGGGATCAGATACGTGCCGTCCGGGTTGACCGTGGTCTTGGACAGCGCCCACGCCACCCACTTGTCGAGAACCGCCTTCGCGCTGGCGTTCCCCGTCTGCTGGTAGTACTCGGCGACCCGCTCCATCGACCACGCCTGGAAGCCGAACCACTGGTTGGACGGCGGGTCGTGGTAGACGGGCTGCTGGTCGTAGTACATGCCGTAGAACGTCGAGGTCCCGGTCGGCGGACTCGCGTACCGCCCCTGCCAACTGTTCGTCGCCCCACCGGCGATGGCACCCTCGCTCGACTGTAGCCAGCGGTAGAACTCCAGCTGCCGGGTCAGCGAGGTACCCCAATCCGCCGCGCCCGTCGCGGACTTGGGCTTCAGGTCCGCGTACGAACTCAACGCGTAGGCGGCCAGGGGGTTTTGATAGCCCCCGTGCACATGGCTGGACCCGATGCGCCACGCCCAGCCCGCGCTGCTGTCGTTCGCGCCGCCCCACGCGTAGTACCAGGACAGCAGATAGTCCGAGGCGTCCTTGCCGGTGCCGGCCGGGCAGGTGGACGGCCCGACACAGTTGCCGATTTTCTTGAAGTACTTGTCGTACATGGCGTACCGCAGATAGTCGCCCATCTTCGCCGCCTTGCCGACCGTCGCGGAGACGTCGGCACCCTTGCCCTGCTCCTTGGCCCAGGTGTCCGCCCAGTACGCGGCCTGCACGGCCCGCGCGTCGGCGTCCGGGGCGTCGGTGTACTTCCACTGCTTGGCGTACGAGGAGTCACCGGTGAAGAGGTCCAAGTACCCGTTCGTACCGCCGTACTTGAAGGCGTCACAGGTCGGCTGAGGCACCGTCTCCCACACGGACTCCTGCGGTCCGCGCTGGAAGGTGTTGATGTACGACGGCCCGCTCGCCGTCGGCCCCGCCTCGCACCCGCCGCCCGGTGTGTCGCCGTAGCCGTAGGTGTTGTCGACATCCTCCAGCCAGTGCATACCGTAGACATCGTCCGTACCGTATGCGGTCTTCAGTTCACCGGCGATCGGATCCGATCCCACCGGCACCGAGGTGTCGAGCTTCGCCGGATACTCGTTCGGGGTGTCCAGTTCGGGGGCGTAGGTCGCCGGTTTCGAGGCGTTGTAGAAGGAGTTCGTCGGCTGGTCGGCGTGGGTGGGGATCATGTACTTCTCCATGAGGGCCCAGGCGCCGTTGAACTTGGACCAGTCGCCCGTCACCTTGCCGTACATCGCCTGTAGCCACAGCAGATAGCTGTACGCCTCCGACGTCGTCTCGTGCCCCTGGTCCGGCGCCTCGACGATCAGGGTCTCCACCGAGTGGTAGGGGATGCCCTGGGGCGAGAAGTAGCCGTTCGCCGGGTTGGTGATCCTGCCGTAGAGGTCCAGGAAGCGGGCGTCGTACGCGTTCGCCGCCGCCAGCTCCGTCGCCGTGACCGTCGCTTTGGTGAAGCCCGTCGCCGTCGAGTCGAAGGACGCCGAACCGGTGCCGGACGCGTCGGCCGTGACGGTCACCGTCTGCGCGGTGTTCCAGTTCGACGGCGTGAAGGTGAGCGTCCCGCCGCCGGTGACCGACAACCCGGTGTTGCCGCTCGCGCGGGCTGTCGTCACGGTCACGTTCGACGACGGCTGCGAGGACAGCGACACCGCGTAGGTGCCCGACTTCCCCTGCTGGACGCCCAGTTGGGTCGGGGAGGCCACGATCGCGGGTCCCGAGGCGACCGTGATGCCGACCGGCGCGGACGTACCGGACGCGCCCAGGCTGTCGTACGCCTTCGCGACCAGCGAATGACTGCCCACGGACAAACTGGAAGTCGAGAGCGAGTACGGCGATGTCGTGTCCGTGCCGAGCAGCGTGGTGTCGTCGTAGAACTCGACCTTGCTGATCGTCGCGTTGTCGGCCGCCGCCGCGGTCGCCGCGAGCGGGATGGCCGCCCCCTGCGTGTAGATCGCGCCCGCGTTCGGGCTGGTCAGCACAGTGATCGGCGGTTGATGGGCGCCGACGCAGGTGGTGCCGTTGATCGCGAACGAGGTGGGCGCGGTGTTGGTCCCGCTGTAGCCGAACTGCGCGCCGGTCGAGACGGCCGCGCCCGCGGCGATCGTCCCGTTGTACGACGCGTTCGTCACCGTGACGGCGCTTCCGGACTGGGACCAGGTGCCGTTCCAGCCGTTGCTGAGCTTCTGATTGCCCGTGTAGGCGTAGGTCAGGGTCCAGCCGTTGATCGCGTCCGTACCCCGGTTGGTGAGGGTCAGATCCGCGGTGAAGCCGGAGCCCCAGTCATTGGTCTTGTAGTCCACGCTGCACTGAACTGTCGCCGCCTGAGCGGGAGTTGTACCCGTCGCGAGCATCGAGACGGGAAGTGCGAGGGCCGCCACGACAGCGGTCCACAGTCGCCGCGTCAAACGGCGTCTCCTTCTGGGGTGCATGTGCTGGTTCCTCCTTGCGGCTCGGAGGGGTGGGGGCGGAGCAGCAACAAGCCTTGAACCAGTGGGAGCGCTCCCATCGTGGGGACGGGGGTGAGAGCCGTCAAGGTGCTTACGGAGTCGAAAAGATTCGACAGGCGCGGGCTGGGGGAAAGTCAGCGAAAGTCTGTGACTCCCCTGTCCTTTACCGTCACTTGGCGCTACCTTCCTGGACACCAGTGGGAGCGATTCCGTCAGTCGACGCGTCCGTACGACGCGCCCGAGCTGCAAGGAGTCGCTCATGCGACATCCCCCGCGTTCAATCCTTTTAGCCGTCGCCGGCGCGACCACCCTTGTCGGGGCCATGGTCGTTCCGGTCGTCACGGCGTCCGGTGCCACCCCCGCGTGCACGGTGGAGTACTCGGTCACCAGCCAGTGGGACACCGGATTCCAGGGCGCAGTGCAGATCACCAACAACATGGCACCGGTGAGCAGTTGGAGCCTGACCTTCGACTTCGCCGGCGGCCAGAAGGTCAGCCAGGGCTGGAACGCCAAGTGGTCCCAGTCCGGCACGACGGTCACCGCGACCAACGAGAACTGGAACGGTTCGCTCGGCACCGGCGCGAGCGTCGGCGCCGGCTTCCTCGCCAACTGGTCCGGGAGCAACGCCGTACCGTCCGCGTTCAAGCTCAACGGCACGACCTGCAACGTCGATTCGGAGCCGACACCACCGACCTCGCCGCCTCCGACCTCACCGCCGCCCAGCGGCAGCGCGCCCGCGCTGCACGTCTCCGGCAACAAGCTGCTGGACGCCGGCGGCGCCAACCGCCGTCTGCTCGGCGTCAATCGCTCCGGCGGCGAGTTCATGTGCGTGCAGGGCTACGGCATTTGGGACGGCCCGGTGGACGACGCGGCCGTCGCGGCGATCGCCGACTGGAAGGCCAACGTCGTCCGCATCCCCCTCAACGAGGAGTGCTGGCTCGGCCTTTCGAACATCAAGCCCGAGTACGCGGGCGCCAACTACATCGCCGCCGTCAAGGACCTGGTGGCGAAGGTAGAGGCGCACGGCATGACACCGATCGTCGAACTGCACTGGACCTACGGCCAGTACACCGGCAACTCGGCGGGCTGCTCCGACGTGCACGCTACCTGCCAGAAACCGATGCCCGACGCGCAGTACACCCCGTCGTTCTGGTCCTCGGTCGCCAGCACCTTCAAGGCGGACCAGGCCGTCGCGTTCGACCTGTTCAACGAGCCCTATCCGGACCGCGCCACCTCCACGACCACCCAGGCGTGGCAGTGCTGGCGGGACGGCGGCACCTGCCCCGGCATCGGGTATGAAGTCGCCGGTATGCAGGATCTCGTCGACGCCGTACGGTCGACCGGCGCCAGGAACGTGATCATGGCCGGCGGGCTCGCGTACTCCAACGACCTGAGCCAGTGGCTGGCCTACAAGCCCACCGATCCGACCGGCAATCTCGTCGCCGCGTACCACGTGTACAACTTCAACACCTGCGCGAGCGAGAGCTGCTGGAACTCCCAACTCGCCCCCGTCGCGGCCCAAGTACCGCTGGTGGCGGGGGAGATGGGCGAGAACACCTGCTCGCACGCCTTCGTCGACCAGGTCATGAAGTGGTTCGACGATCGCGGGCTCTCGTATCTCGGCTGGACCTGGAACACCTGGGACTGTTCCGCCGGTCCGTCGCTGATCTCCGACTACACCGGTACGCCCACCGCGTACGGCATCGGGCTGCGCGACCATCTGCGCGCCCTCAACGGATAGGCGCCCCCGCACAGCAACAGCGCACACCGATAGCGCACATCGCACATCGCGCATCACACATCGAACAGCGCTCACCGCTCACCGCTCACCGCTCACCGCAGCACCCGCATCCAACTTCCTTACCAGACAAGGAAACCCGCACTCATGAGCCGTACCAGAACAGCGTTGCTCGCTGCCTTGGTGCTCGTCGCCGGGGCCTCGGGGACGGCGGTCGCCGTCACCCCCTCCTCGGACGTCGGTATCGCCGCGATCCCGTGCAGCGTCGACTACAAGGTGCAGAGCCAGTGGGACACCGGCTTCACCGCCGCCGTCACGATCACCAACAACTCGGCCGCCAAGTCGAGTTGGGCCGTGAAGTGGGCGTACGCCGGCAACCAGAAGGTCACCAGCGGCTGGAACGCAAAGATCAGCCAGAGCGGGACCGCCGTCACGGCGGCCAACGAGACCTACAACGCGAGCCTGCCGACCGGGAGTTCGGTCAGCTTCGGCTTCAACGCCTCCTACAGCGGCACCAACGCGCTCCCGACCGCCTTCACCCTCGACGGCGTGACCTGCAACGTCGACGACGGCAGCGGCGGGGGAGGCGGCGGTGGCGGCACCGATCCCGGCACGCGGGTCGACAACCCGTACGCCGGCGCCAAGGTGTACGTGAACCCGGAGTGGTCGGCGAAAGCCGCCGCCGAGACCGGCGGCAGCCGGATCTCCAACCAGCCGACCGGTGTCTGGCTCGACCGTATCGCCGCCATCAACGGAGTGGGCGGCGGCATGGGCCTGCGCGCCCACCTCGACGCGGCGCTCGCCCAGAAGGGCACCGGCCAAGAGGTCGTCCAACTCGTCGTCTACGACCTGCCCGGACGCGACTGCGCGGCCCTCGCCTCCAACGGCGAACTCGGCCCGACCGAAATCGGCCGCTACGAGACCGAGTTCATCGACCCGATCGCCGCGATCCTCGCCGACACCAAGTACGCCTCGCTGCGGATCGTCACCACCATCGAGATCGACTCACTGCCCAACCTCGTGACCAACACCGGCGGCAAGGCCACCGCCACCCCGCAGTGCGACACCATGCTCGCCAACGGCAACTACGTGAAGGGCGTCGGCTACGCGCTGAACAAGCTCGGCGCGATCCCCAACGTCTACAACTACATCGACGCCGGACACCACGGCTGGCTCGGCTGGGACGACAACTTCGCGCCCGCCGCGAACCTCTTCTACCAGGCCGCCAACGCCGAGGGCGCGACCGTCAACGACGTGGCCGGGTTCATCACCAACACGGCCAACTACAGCGCCCTGAAGGAGAACAACTTCACCATCAACGACAGCGTCAACGGTGTCTCCGTGCGCCAGTCCAAGTGGGTCGACTGGAACCGCTACGTGGACGAGCTGTCGTACGCCCAGGCGTTCCGCAGCCAGTTGGTGTCCGTGGGCTTCAACTCCGGTATCGGCATGCTGATCGACACCTCCAGGAACGGCTGGGGCGGCTCGGCCCGGCCCACCGGTCCCGGAGCGACGACCAGTGTGGACACGTACGTCGACGGTGGCCGCTACGACCGCCGCATCCAGGTCGGGAACTGGTGCAACCAGTCCGGCGCCGGCCTCGGCGAGCGTCCGCAGGCCGCCCCCGCGACCGGGATCGACGCCTATGTGTGGATGAAGCCGCCGGGTGAGTCGGACGGCTCCAGCACGGCCATCGCCAACGACGAGGGCAAGGGCTTCGACCGCATGTGCGACCCGACGTACACGGGCAACGCCCGCAACGGCAACAACATGTCGGGCGCCCTGCCGAACGCCCCGCTGTCCGGGCACTGGTTCTCGGCCCAGTTCCAGCAGTTGATGGCGAACGCGTACCCGCCCCTGTAGATCGCATACGAAAACTGTCTGCGGTAGTCGCAGACAGTGATCGTGTAACGCATCGCACATGGCATACACCCCCACCCCCGCCCCCGCCCCTCAAGGCGCGGGGGCGGGGGCCGGGTCAGCCCTTCCCCGCCAGCCCCCGGCGGATCGCGAACTCCACCGCCGAGTAGTCGCCGTCCGGGCGGTCCAGCTCGAAGGGGACCGCCGGCATCAGCGGTGGCTGCGCCAGGAAGCGTGGCCGGGTGCCGTGGTTCGGCTGGGCCGCGTGGACCAGGAAGGGATGGCACAGGTACACGTCACCGGGGCTGCCGGTGGCGTACGCGAGCGGGCGGTGGGCGGTGGCCTCGACCAGCCGCGGGGCGATCTCCAGGCCGGACACCCCTGCTTCGCCGTACGGTTCCAGGAGCGGTGGCACGTCGAGGTGGGAGCCGACGCGGATGCGGGTCGGGGCGTTGTCCTCGGTCACCTCGGTGAACAGGAACAGCATCAGCAGCGCCCGGTCCCGCGAGCGCAGGTTGGCGAACGGCCAGGTCTGGCCCTCGGGGGTGTAGCTCCCGTCGAAGTGCCAGCCGGCGTCGTCGGGTTCGTCCTCGTGCGGGAAGCGCAGTGGGAACGCGCCGAGGCCGTAGCGCGGCGCCCAGCGTCCCTCGCCGACCAGGAGGTCGAACGCCTCGTGCAGCGCGGGGGAGTTGGCGGCCGCGGCGAACGGGCCCTGCCCCATGCCCGGTATCCAGACCACGGGGTCCTTCCAGGTGCCGGGGTCGTCGGGGTCGTAGCCCGTCTCCCGCCACAGCAGCCGCGCGCAGTCGGCGGCGACGCGCGGCGGGAAGGCGCCCTCGATCTTCACGAACCCGTCTTCGATGAAGCGTTCCAGCAGCACGTCGTCCATACGGGCATGCTCGGCGACCGGCGACCCCTGCCGCACCCCATTTTTTGCTGCCCTTTTTTGCCGCTTCGGCAACGGAAGTGGCCGCCGGACGGTGCGTCGGCGCAGGCTGGCGGCACCCGGACGAGAGGCTGACCACCATGGCGCACGAGCACGACGAGAAGCACGCTCACCACGATGAGAAGCCCGCCCACCACCACGAGAAGCACGTTGACCACCACGACCACACCGACATCGACTGGGCCGTCATGGGTCCCCTGCTGGAGACCCAGGCCGAGTTGTTCGCGCCGTTGTACGAGAGGGCCATGGCGTGGCTGGCGAAGGAGTGGACCGATCCGGGGCTGATCGTCGACGCGGGCAGCGGGCCGGGTGTGGTGGCGGGTCTGTTCGCGGAGACGTTCCCCGGTGCGCGGGTCGTGGCGGTGGACGGTTCGGGACCGCTCCTGGAGCGGGCCCGGGCCCGTGCCGAGCGGCTGGGCTACGGCGACCGCTTCGGCACGCTGACCGGTGAACTGCCCGATGTCCTGGGGGAGTTGGAGTACCCGGCCGATCTGCTGTGGGCCAGTCGCAGTCTGCATCACCTCGGTGACCAGCGTGCCGGTCTCGCCGCGTTCGCGCAGCGGCTCGCCCCGGGTGGCACCCTCGCGATCATGGAGGGCGGGCTGCCCTCCCGGTTCCTGCCGCGCGACTTCGGTATCGGCCGTCCGGGCCTGGAGGCGCGGATCGACGCGATCGAGGCCGAGTGGTTCGCGCAGATGCGCGCCGGCCTCCCCGGCGCCGTCACCGAGACCGAGGACTGGTCCGCCCTCATGACCTCGGCCGGCCTGAAGTACACCGGCAGCCGCAGCTTCCTCCTCGACCTCCCCGCCCCGGCCCCGGACCGGGTCCGCGCCTATGTCGCGACCTGGCTGACCCGGGTCCGTGACGTCTACGGCGACGCCCTGGGTGCCGAGGACCGGGCGACCCTCGACCGGCTGGTCGACCCGCGGGATCCGGCCGGTGTGCACCGGCGTGCCGATGTGTTCGTGCTCGCCGCGCACACCGTGCACACGGCGGTGCGGCCGGTGTGAACGGCCTGTGATCTCGGCGGCTTGACTTCGAGAGTGCTCAAGATGATGAACTGCCCTTCCGGAAACGCGGAGTTCACCGAACCACGGGGGGACCTCATCACCATGAACGACAACTCTCACGTCGCGCTCATAACCGGCGGCGGCAGCGGGATCGGCGCGGCCGTCGCGACACAACTCCTGAGCGCGGGCGGCCGGGTGGCCGTCACCGGCCGCAGCGAGCAGCGGCTGCACGCCTTCGCCGGGCAACTGGGACATCCCGCGGGCCTGTTGACGATTCCGGGCAGTGCCTCCGAGTACGACCAGGTGCAGGCCGCCGTGGAGACGACGCTGAAACAGTTCGGGCGGCTCGACGCGGTCGTCGCCAACGCCGGGATCGCCACGCACGATTCGGTCGCCGAGGGCGATCCGGCGGGGTGGACCGAGATGGTGCTGACCAACGTTCTCGGTCCCGCCCTCCTGATCCGGGCGTCCGTCGACGCGCTGAAGCAGACGCACGGCCGGATCGTGCTGATCGGCAGCGTCGCCGGGTTCGTGCACACGCCGGGCAACATCTACGGCGCCACCAAGTGGGCGATGACCGGTCTCGCCGAGAACACCCGGCGCGAGGTCACGGAGTTCGGCATCGGCGTGACGCTGGTCGCGCCGGGCCGGGTGGAGACCCCGTTCTGGGACGGCAACGGCAGCCCGCCGCCGGGCCGTCTGCTCACCGCCGACCACATCGCCGACACGATCCTGTGGGCGATCCGCCAGCCCGCGGGCGTCGACATCAACACCGTCGTCGTACGGCCGATCGGTCAGCCCAACTGACGTAGGGGCTCCCAACCGATGTAGCGGGCTCCCGACCGACGTAGCGGGTGCCAACTGACGTAGCGGGCTCAACCCGCCCACGAGCGAGGCCCGTTGCCGCGACCCGACCGATCGCGACGACGGGCCTCGTGGCAACGGGCCTCACCCGCACGCTAGTTGTTCTGGAGGAACGTCTTCGCGAGCTGGTTGCCCAGCGTGACCGCCGCGCTGTGGCTCTCGATGGGGGACACCGACGAGTTCTTGAACAGGATGTACGTCACGCCGGAGTCGGCGCCGCCGGTCGCCGGGTCGGGGTCGATGCCGAGGGCCTTGGCGGTGGCGTAGGAGGCCTCGCCGATGATGTTGGTGGGGCCGGTGTCGCCGACGACGGCGTACTCGACCTTGTTGTTGTAGATCACGGCGACCACGCCGCCGCCCTTGATGCCGTAGCTGGAGTACTTCCAGATGCTGCTGGAGCTGGGCACCACGATGTAGGGAAGTGAATCCGCCTTCAGGGGCTGGCCGTTGGACTGGTGGAACGCGGTGTCGTCCTGGTACCAGGGGTCGGCGTTCTCGTTGCAGTTCGTGGTGCGCTGGCCGTCGCAGTCGATGTCCATGTCGGCCTTCCAGAACACGGCGCCGTTCTTGCCGCAGACCGGGATGGTGGCCGAAGTCTCGTCGTCGGTGCGGTACTTGCCGTTCGATATCTGAGAGCAGGACGTCACCTTGGAGAGCAGGTCGGCCGCGCTGACCGTGCCCTCCTGGGCGGACTTCGGGGTGGCGCCGGAGGAGGCGCTCGCGGGGAGCACTCCGGCGGCGAGCAGGGCGGCGCCGGAGGCCGCGGCGAGGGTCAGTGTTCGGATGCGCACTGTGGGGGACCCTTCTGTTAGGAAAGTTTCCTTACCGGGTGCGCAACAAGGTGGCCCCATAGGCATGCCCGCGTCAAGACCCTGGTACGAACCAAGCGGGCCCGGGCGGAAAAACGGTGCGCCCCGGAGCCGCAGGGCTCCGGGGCGCTCGAACTACCGTGGAATCAGGCCGCGTTGAACGTCGACGGGTCGGGGCCCAGGCGCCGGTCCTCGTTCAGCGCGCTGATCGCCGCGAGGTCCTCGGTGTCCAGGCTGAAGTCGAAGACCTCGATGTTCTCCTTGATCCGCGACGGCGTCACGGACTTGGGGATCACCACGTTGCCGAGCTGGATGTGCCAGCGCAGCACGATCTGGGCCGGAGTACGGCCGTGCTTCTGGGCGATGGCGACGATCGCCGGCACCTCCAGGAGGCCCTTGCCCGAGCCGAGCGGCGACCAGGCCTCGGTCGCGATGCCCTGCTCCGCCTGGTACTCGCGCCCCGCCCGCTGCTGGAGCTGCGGGTGCAGCTCGATCTGGTCGACCGCCGGGATGACCGAGGTCTGTGCGATCAGCCGCTCCAGGTGGTCGGGTTCGAAGTTGGAGACGCCGATGGCGCGCACCCGGCCGTCCGCGTGCAGCTTCTCGAACGCCTTGTAGCTGTCGACGTACTTGTCCCGGGCCGGCGTCGGCCAGTGGATCAGATACAGATCCAGGTACTCCAGGCCGAGCTTCGCCAGCGACACGTCGAAGGCGCGCAGGGTGGCGTCGTAGCCCTGGTCGGCGTTCCAGAGCTTTGTGGTGACGAAGAGTTCCTCGCGCGGGACACCGGAGGCGGCGATGGCCTTTCCGGTGCCCTCTTCGTTGCCGTAGATCGCAGCCGTGTCGATGCTGCGGTACCCGGCCTCCAGTGCCGTGGCCACCGCCCGCTCCGCCTCGTCGTCCGGCACCTGCCAGACGCCGAAGCCCAGCTGGGGCATCTCGACACCGTTGTTGAGGATGATCGGGGGGACCTTGCTGCTCACGAAGCTCTCGATCCTTCAGTCGTCGGGTGGGTACTCCTCATCGTCAACGATCACGGGCCGTGGTGCATTCCTGACCGCGAAATCCGTCCGGAGCCACCGGCGGATCGGCGCGGTCGGCCGAAGAATGGCGAGAAATGCATCCGACCTTTTTCGGTCCGGACCATTGACCGCGGACCGTCATGCCGCAACCCTGAAACACGCCGACGGACGTGTCCGTGAACGCGATACGTGCATGTGAACGCTGACACCTGTCGAGACTCCGAGACCCCCACTCCTCAGGAGAGCAGGTATGTGCACACCGGCGGAACGCTGCCCGGGTTTCTGTAGACAGCGCATCGTATGCAGGAAACATCGGATGAAAAGGTGCGGTGAAGGCTTCGGCGACCACGGTCGCGACCATGGCCGCGCGCGGCACGCGGACCGGCGGTGGCGGGCGGGTGCTTCTTCATCCCGACAAACTGATCAGTCGGTCAACAGCCCGTGAAAGGGAGGAACATGAGACGCCGACGACTGCGAGCGGCCCTGACCGCTGCGGCCCTCGCCACCGTCACCCTGACCGGAGCGGCCCCGTCGCTCGAAACGACGGCGGCGGCGAGCCGCCCGGCCGCCGCGCCCGACTGGTCCGTGGCCGTGGTCGACTCCACGACGGCCCGCTACACACCGAGCACCATCGGTGGCTGGTCCTACCCGGTCGGCCTCTACCTCTACGGCCAGTACCTCACCTACGAGCGCACCCACGACGCCCGCTACCTGACCTACATCAAGAGCTACGTCGACCGTTTCGTGAAGAGCGACGGCTCGATCGACCAGTCCTTCAACAGTCTCGACAGCATGCAGGCCGGCCGCCTCCTGGTGATCCTGCACCACGAGACCGGCCAGGACCGCTACCGCAAGGCCGCCAAGAAGATCCGCGACCGCCTCGACACCTACCCGCGCACGAGCGACGGCGGCTTCTGGCACGCCGACAGCAGCAGCCGCGCCCATCAACTCTGGGCGGACGGCGTCTACATGGTGAACCCGTTCCTCGTCGAGTACGGCAAGGAGTTCGGCGACAGCGCCTACACGAACGACGAGGCGTCCAAGCAGCTCTACGTCTACGGCAGCCATCTCCAGGTCGCCGGCGGCCTGTTGAAGCACGCCTACGACGAGTCGCGCACCGCGAGCTGGGCCGACCCCACCACCGGACTCGCCCCGGAACACTGGTGCCGCGCGGTCGGCTGGTACGCGATGGCGATCACGAACGTCCTCGACGCCCTCCCCGCCGACCATCCGCGACGGCCCCAACTCCTGGGCACTTTCCGCCGGTTGGCGGCCGGACTGGAGAAGTACCAGGACCCGGCGACCGGCCGCTGGTTCCAGGTCGTGGACAAGGGGGCCCGCAGCGACAACTGGACCGAGACGTCCTGCTCCAGCATGTTCACCTACGCCCTCTCGCGCGGCGCCCAACAGGGCTACCTGGACCGGCACTTCGCCGATGTCGCCCGGCGCGGCTACGAGGGCGTCCTCGCGCGTCTCTCGGTCGGCACCGACGGCCGCACCGACCTCGGCGACATCTCCATCGGCACCAATGTCGGCGACTACGCGTACTACGTCGGCCACACCCGGGCCACGAACGACTTCCACGGCCTGGGCGCCTTCCTGATCATGAACGAACAACTGCGAGGTGAGTAGTGTCATGAGCACGCCCAGAAGGGCGGTTCTCGGAGCCGCCCTCGGCGGAGCCGTCGGCGCGGCGGCCGGCCTGCCCGTCGCCACCCCCGCGCTCGCCGCCTCCGCGCACGCCACCCCCGTGCGCGCCTCCTCCTGGCAGCAGGAGTGGGCGCCGACCGCGAGCGGTGACGGTCTCGGCGCCTTCGAGACCGTCGAGGACGACCGCGCCGACTCGCACCCGGCCGGGCACCCGCACATCTACGCCACCGGGAACAACTGGCGCTTCAATATGCATACGGTCGACCGCGACACGTCGACCGACCGCCAGCGGCAAGAGGTCACCGGCCTGCGCACCGGCAGCGCCGGCTACCTCAAGTGGACCCAGGGACAGACCTGGCGGATCACGTACTCGATGTACATCCCCAGCTCTCTGAAGGCGACCACGACCTTCACGCACATCATGCAGATGAAGCAGCCCGGCAACGGCACCTCGCCGATCGTCGTGCAGTCGCTGCGGCGGGTGAACGGGGTGCAGACCATCGAGCTGAACCTGCCGATCGCCGGTGTGCTGGTCGGCCGTACCGGCCTCGATCCGCTGCACGACCGCTGGACCGACGTCGACTTCCAGATCAAGGTCGGCAACGGTATGGCCGGTTCGGTCCGCTGGATCCTCAAGTCCGGCTCCACGACCGTGATCGACGAGTCGAGGACCGGCGTCGACACCTTCCTCGCCGACCGGGTCCGCCCCAAGTGGGGCATCTACCGCTCCCTCGGCGACACCTCCGGATCCCTTCAGGACACCTACCTCCTGCTCACCGATCTCCGCGGCTACCAACTCGTGTGAGGAGCCCGTTCCGTGAAACCCCCCACGAAATCCCGCCCGAAGTCCCGCCTGAAACCACCTATGTACAAACGGAGTTGGGTGGCGAGCGTGTTCTTCGCGTTCGCCGTCGTCCTCGGCCTCGCCCACCCCTCGGCCCTCGCGGCGGCACCTCCCGCGACGCCAGGCCATCCCGCACCGCACGCCGCCGTCTACGACGTACGCGACTACGGAGCCAAGGGCGACGGCTCGGCCAATGACACCCCGGCCGTCAACAAGGCCATCACGGCGGCCAATTCGGCCGGCGGCGGCACGGTCCGCTTCCCCGCCGGCACCTACAGGTCCAAGAACACCATCCACATGAAGAGCGACGTGACGCTCCAGGTGGACACCGGCGCCACGATCCAGGGCTCGTCCGCCGACACCTACGACGCCCCCGAGGCCAACCCGAACGACCAGTACCAGGACTACGGGCACAGCCACTTCCACAACGCGATGATCTACGGCGACCGGCTCACGAACATCGGCTTCGTCGGCGGCGGGGTCATCGACGGGCTCGGCAACCTGATCACCGGCAACCCCAAGTCCGGCGAGGCCGACAAGATCCTGTCGCTGACCCGCTGCGACGGACTCCGGATCGGCGACGGCCTCACCCTGCGCCGAGGCGGCCACTTCGCCGCGCTCATCAACGGCTGCACCAACGTCACCTCGGACCACCTGACCATCGACACCGCGAGCGACCGCGACGGCTGGAACATCATCTCCACGACGAACGTCACCGTCACCAATGCCAGCATCAAGGCGAACGACGACGCGCTCGTCTTCAAGAGCGACTACGCGCTCGGCGCCAAACTCCCCAACGGCCATGTGCGGGTGAGCGATTCGTATCTGTCGGCCAAGTGCTGCAACGCGCTCATGTTCGGCTCCGAGACCTGCGGAGACTTCACGGACTACCAGTTCCAGAAGATCCGGATCGAGGGTGCCGACAAGTCCGGCCTCGGCATGGTCTCCATGGACGGCGCCAAGATCTCCGACGTCCACTACCGCGACATCACCATGACCGGCGTCCACTCGCCGATCATGGAGAAGATCGGCACCCGGAAACGCTGCGGCGGCAGTCCGGGTGTCGGTTCGATCAGCGACGTCACCTACGACAACATCACCGCGACCGGCAACAGCCCCTCCTTCAGCCCGACGCTGTGGGGCGAGACCGGCCACCGGATCAGCGGGATCACGTTCACGAACGTCGACCTCACCGTCCCCGGCGGCAACGGCGCCATGTCCACCGGCGTCCCGGGCAACGACCCCAAGGACTACAACCCGAAGGCCATCGGCACCCGGCCGGCCTACGGCTGGTATCTGCACAACGCCGACAACGTCCAATTCACCGACAGCTCAGTGAAGTTCGCGGCGAATGACGGCCGGCCCGCGGTCATCGCGAACGCGGCGAGCGGCATCCGCCTCACCGGCTTCACCGCACAGCGCGGCACCAACTCGCCCTACGACCTGGGCTTCCAGGACGTGACCGGCTACTGCGTCAGCGGCGCCGGCGCACCACGCGTCTCCAGCACCGGCTCCACCGAGAACTGCGCGAGCAGCGTGAGTAGCGCGGCCAGCGGGGTCGGCGCGACCGGCGTGGCCGACGTGACCCCGCGCACCGGCCCGCCCGGTGCCGGCGCCCGCCCGCTCGACCTGGAGAACCCCCGCCAGGACTTCCTCCGAGGCTCCGTCGGCGGCCTCTTCCTCCACTGGGGCCTGCGCACCGCGCCCGCCCACACCAGTTGCACCGCCTGGGAGAGCGACGTCACGAACGGCGGCTGGACCCCCGACTACTGGATCAACGAGGCCCGGAAACTGCATACGCAATACCTCGTACTGGCTACGTTCCACAGTCGACTCGGCTACGCCCGCCCCTGGCCCTCGAAGATCCCCGGATCTTGCTCCACCAAGCGGGACTTCCTCGGCGAGCTGATCACCGCCGCCAAGGCCAAGGGCATGAAGGTCGTCCTCTACATGACCGACGACCCGCAGTGGCACGCCGACGGCGGCCACGAGTGGCTCGACTCGGCCGCCTACTCCGCCTACAAGGGCCAGAACGTCGACCTGACCACCCGCGACGGCTTCGGGCAGTTCAGCTACGACAACTTCTTCGAGGTCATGGACCGCTATCCCGACCTCGGCGGCTTCTGGATCGACAACGACAACGCGTACTGGGAGAGCCACGACCTCTACCAGCAGATCTACCAGAAGCGCCCCAACTACACGCTCAGCAACAACAACGAAGACACGCCGATCATGGACATGATCAGCAACGAGCAGAAGACGGGAATGTCGCCCGCATACGATTACCCGCAGGCTGTATACACCGCACAACCCCGTCTGACGGAAGCCGACTTCAAGCTCCCCTCGACCGGCGCCTGGTGGTACGACGGCTCCGACCCGGCCGTCGACAGGATGCTCACCCTCGGCCGCCTCGTCACCAACGCGGGATCCTCGGTGAAGGCGCTGATGGCGGAGACCGCCCAGGTCAACGGCAAGTTCCCGGCCAACCAGGCAGCCTTCAACAACTTCGCGAACTCCTACCTCGACCCCATCTGGGAATCCCTGCACGGCACCGAGGGCGGCGGCTACATATACGGCGGCCTCAAACCCGGCTTCTGGAACGACGGCGCCCACGGCGTCACCACCATCAGCCGCAACAACCCCGACCTCCAGTACATCCACGTCCTGACCCCGCCCAGCACCAGCACCCTGCGCGTCCGCGACAACGGCTACCGCATCGCCTCCGTCACCAACCTCCGTACCGGCGCGCCGATTTCGTGGTCCCAGTCCGGCGGAGTCCTCACGCTCACCGGCCTCGGCGGCTGGGACCCGTACGACACCGTCTTCAAGGTCACGACCGCCGGCCGCCAGGGCATCCTGTCCGGCGTCACCGTGAGCGCGAGCGCCTCGGCGAGCGGACACGCCGGTTCGGCTGCCGGGGACGGGAGTTACCTCACCTACTGGGACAACGACAAGACCCTGCCCGTCAACCTCACCTTCGACCTGGGCAGTTCGAAGAAGGTGCAGTACATCGGGCTCAACCAGCGCGAGGACTCCGTCGCCTACGCCCGCTCCGACACCGAGCAGTCGGCGCGGATCAAGGCGTACAAGGTGTTCCTCAGCAGCGACGGCACCACCTGGGGGAGTGCGGTCAAGACCGGCGAGCTGCCAAGTCGCCGCGGAATCCAGGGCATTGACCTCACCGCCGCCAACGCCCGCTACGTCCGCCTCGAAGTCGACTCCACCTGGGCCGCGTCCACCGACACCACCCGCTACAAGCGGCTGCGCGTCGACGAGGCCTGGATCGGCACGTCGTACGCGACCCCCGCGACCTTCACCCCCATGTCGGACAACGGCCAGTCCCTGCGCCCCGCCATGGGCTGGAGCAGCTGGAGCTACGTCCGCCGCACCCCCACCGAGGCGAAGATCAAGGCCCAGGCCGACGCCCTCGTGTCGAGCGGCCTCGACAACCACGGCTTCGTGTACGTCAACCTCGACGACTTCTGGCAGAAGTGCGACGCCAACGGCTTCACCGTCGACTCCTACGGCCGCTGGGCCGTCGACACGGCCAAGTTCCCGTCCGGGATGAAGGAGTTGGCCGACTACATCCACTCCAAGGGACTGAAGTTCGGCTTCTACGTCACCCCGGGCATCGCCAAGAACGCGGTCACCGCGAACACCCCGATCGAGGGCACCTCGTACCACGCGAAGGACATCGCGGACACGACCAGGACCGAGAAGAACTACAACTGCAAGAACATGTACTACATCGACTACGGGAAGCCCGGAGCGCAGGAGTTCGTCGACTCGTGGGCGAAACAGTTCGCTTCGTGGGGCGTCGACTACCTGAAGATCGACGGCGTGGGCAGCGCCGACATCCCCGACGTCCAGGCCTGGGACAAGGCACTGCGCGCGACCGGCCGTCCCATCAACTTCGCGCTCTCCAACAACCTTCCGATCGCCGACGCCGCCACCTGGCGTCAGTACGCGAACAGTTGGCGCACCCAGGGCGACGTCGAGTGCTACTGCGGACCCGGCGCCAACGGCAGCGGCTATCCGCTCACCGACTGGTCGCACGTCTCCGCCCGCTTCAACACCGCCGCGTCCTGGCAGCCGTACGCCGGGCCGGGCGGCTGGAACGACCTGGACTCCCTGGAGGTCGGCAACGGCGACCAGGTGGGTCTGACGGCCGACCAGCGGCGCTCGCACTTCACCCTGTGGGCGATGGCGGGCTCGCCCCTGCTCCTCGGCACCGACCTCACCCACCTCGACACCGTCGACAAGGCGATGCTCACCAACGACCGCCTCATCGGCGTCGACCAGGACGGCGTCGCCGCGAAACGCGTGGTGAACAGCGGTGTGAAGCAGGCCTGGAGCAAACGCGAGAGCAATGGCGCCTACGTGGTCGCGCTGTTCAACACCGGTACGTCCGGCAGCGCGACGGTCTCCGTGAACTGGTCGCAGGTCGGCTTCACCGGCTCCGGTGACGTCACCGACCTCTGGTCCGGCTCCCACAAGGGCACGATCGCGGACTCGTACAGCGCGACGCTGCGGCCGGGCGAGACCCGGCTGATCCGGGTGAACCCGGTCGACGACGGACTGAACGAACTGAACGAACTGAACGGGCTGAGGGGACAGTCATGAAACGCGACAGAATCCTGGCGTGGGGCCTCTCCCTGGCCCTCGCCGTACCGCTCGCCGGCCTCACCGGCAGCGCCGCGCAAGCCGTGCAGGCCGCGAGCACCGACTACCAGGCCGAGGACGCGACCGTCGTCCAGGGCACCGTGGCCACCAACCACACCGGTTACACGGGCACCGGCTTCGTCGACTACACCAACGTGACCGGTTCGTATGTGGAGTTCACGGTGAGCGCGACCGCCACCGGTACCGCGTCGGTCGCCCTGCGCTACGCCAACGGCACCGCCGTGGACCGCCCGTTGGACATCTCCGTCAACGGTACGGTCGTCGCGCCCGCCGTCTCCTTCCCGGCCACCGCCGACTGGAACACCTGGGCGACGAAGACCGTGAACGTCCCGCTGACGGCCGGCACCGACAAGATCCGGGCCACCGCGACCACCGCGAACGGCGGCCCCAACCTCGACCGCGTCAGCGTCGGCACCGCGACCGACGCACAGGCCCCGACCCGCCCCGGCCAGCCGAGTTGCCCGGACATCGGCGAGGACGGCCTCACGCTGACCTGGGGCGCCTCGACCGACAACGTGGGCGTCACGGCGTACGACCTCTACGAGCACGGCAACAAGATCGGTGAGGCGCCCGGGAGTTCGACGAGCAAGGCCCTCACGGGTCTCGCCCCGAACACCACCTACGACCTCACCGTCATCGCCCGGGACGCGGCCGGGAACACCTCGCCGGCCAGCCCGGTCGTCGACTGCACGACGAAACCCAGCTCCGACACCACTCCTCCCACCGAGCCCGGTACTTTGTCGACCGGCGACATCACATCGAATACGGTCGACCTCGCCTGGGGCGCCTCCACCGACGACCGATCGGTTGTCGCATACGACATCCGCAGCGGGGACACCGTCTACAAGACGGTCACCACCGGCACCTCCACCACCCTCACCGGCCTCGCGTGCGACAGCCCGTACACACTGAACGTCGTGGCCAGGGACGCGGCCGGCAATCTCTCCGCGCCGAGCAACACCGTCACCTTCACCACGAAGGCCTGTGCCGGCGACGGCGGTGTCCCCTCGTCGATCGCGACGCTCTCCACCGGCTGGACCATCCCCTGGGGCACCTACTGGATGCCCGACGGCCAGAGCGCACTCGTCACCGAGCGGGACGATTTCCGGGTCTGGAAGACGACCAAGGACGGCACCCGGACCCAGGTCGGCACCGTGCCCAACGCGGTCACCACCAACGGCGAGGGCGGCCTCCTCGGTGTCGCCGTCGACCCGAAGTGGGCCATCAACCACTACGTCTACTTCATGCACACCGCGTCCGAGGGCAACCGCGTCGTCCGCATGACATACAACGGCACCACCCTCACCGACTACACCGTCCTCCTCCAGGGCATCAAGAAGAACCGCTACCACAACGGCGGTCGCCTCGCCTTCGGCCCCGACGGCTATCTCTACGTCTCCACCGGCGAGGCCCAGACCCCCGACCTCGCGCAGGACAAGACCTCCCTCAACGGCAAGATCCTGCGCATGACGACGGACGGGAAACCGGCGCCCGGCAACCCGTTCGGCAACTACGTCTACTCGTACGGTCATCGCAACCCGCAGGGACTCGCCTTCGACCGCAACGGCCGCCTGTGGGAAGCGGAGTTCGGCAACAGCTCCAAGGACGAACTCAACCTCATCAAGCCGGGCGCGAACTACGGCTGGCCCACCTGTGAAGGGACATGCAGTGTCGCCGGCATGACCAACCCGAAGGCCACCTGGAACGTCAACGAGGCCTCGCCCAGCGGGATCGCGATCGTCCGCAACGTCGTCTACATGGCGTCCCTGCGCGGCGAACGTCTGTGGCGCATCCCGATCAACGGCGACACCGAGAACGTCGGCACCCCGACCGCGTACTACGTCGGAACGTACGGCCGGCTGCGCACGGTCACCAAGGTCCCCGGCGCCGACCAGCTGTGGCTGTCGACCACCAACTGCGACAACAACGGCAACCAGCCGGACGGCTCCGACCAGCTCTTCCGCGTCAACATCGGTTAGGGGAGAGGGAGTTCAGGACCGGTACAGCGCCTCGACCTCGTTGGCGTAGGCGTTCTCGATGGCCTTGCGCTTCAGTTTCAGGGACGGGGTCAGCAGACCGTGTTCCTCGGTGAACGGCTGGGCCAGGATGCGGAAGGTGCGGATCGACTCGGCCTGGGAGACCTGGGTGTTGGCGGCGACCACGGCGCGCCGCACCTCGGTCTCCAGGTCGGTGTCCCGCACCAGTTCCGCCGGTGTCATCCGGGGTTTGCCGCGCATGGTGAGCCAGTGCTCGACGGCCTCGTGGTCGAGGGTGACGAGGGCGGCGATGTAGGGGCGGTCGTTGCCGACGACGATGCACTGCGAGACCAGCGGATGGTCCCGCACCCGCTCCTCCAGCAGCCCCGGCGCGACACTCTTGCCGCCCGAGGTCACCAGGATCTCCTTCTTGCGGCCGGTGATGGTGAGATAGCCGTCCTCGTCGAGGGAGCCCAGGTCACCGGTGGCGAGCCAGCCGTCGTGCAGGGTCTCGTCGGTCGCCTTCTGGTTGTTGAGGTACCCCTGGAAGACGTTGGGGCCGTTCAGCCAGATCTCGCCGTCGTCCGCGATGTGCACGGTCACACCCGGGACCGCCTGCCCGACGGTGCCGTAGCGCGTGCGTTCCGGCGGGTTGGCGGTCGCGGCGGCCGTCGACTCGGTGAGGCCGTAGCCCTCGTAGATCTGCACCCCCGCACCGGCGAAGAACAGTCCGAGCCGCCGGTCCATGGCCGACCCGCCGGACATGGCGTTGCGGATCCGGCCGCCCATGGCGGCCCGCACCTTGGAGTAGACGAGTTTGTCGAACAGCTGGTGCTGCATCCGCAGTCCGGCGGACGGTCCCGGGCCGATGCCCCAGGCCTTCTCCTCGACCGCGTCCGCGTACTTCACCGCGATCTCGACGGCCTTCTCGAACGGCCCCGACTTGCCGTCCTTCTCCGCCTTGCGGCGGGCCGCGTTGAAGACCTTCTCGAAGATGTACGGCACGGCCAGGATGAACGTCGGCCTGAACGCGACCAGGTCGGGCAGCAGGGCGGCGGCGTTGAGCTGCGGCTGGTGGCCGAAACGCACCCCGCCGCGGATCGCCGCGACCTGCACCATCCGCCCGAAGACGTGCGCCAGCGGCAGGAACAGCAGGGTCGCCGCCTCGTCGCCCTTCTTCGAGTGGAAGACGGACTCCCAGCGGTCGATGACGGTGTCCGCCTCGTACATGAAGTTGCCGTGCGAGATGACACAGCCCTTGGGGCGGCCCGTGGTGCCCGAGGTGTAGATGATCGTCGCGGTCGAGTCCGGGGTGACGGCCTGGCGGTGGCGGTGCACCACCTCGTCCTCGATGTGCGCGCCGGCGTCGTACAACTCCTGCACGGCGCCCGTGTCCAGCTGCCACAGCTGGTGCAGCGCGGGGAGGCGGTCGATGACGGTGGCGATGGTCATCGCGTGGTCCTCGTGCTCGACCATCGCCGCCGAGACCTGCGCGTCGTGCAGCATCCAGAAGCACTGCTCGGCCGAGGAGGTGGGGTAGACGGGTACGACCTGGGCGCCGATCGTCCACAGCGCGAAGTCGAACAGCGTCCACTCGTAGCGGGTGCGGGACATGATCGCGACCCGGTCGCCGAACCGTACGCCCCGGGCCAGCAGCCCCTTGGCGAGGGCGAGGACCTCGTCGCGGAACTCGGCGGCGGTCACGTCCCGCCACCGGTCCTGCTCGTCCTTGCGGCCGAGGGACACGTGGAGGGGGTCGTCCTGGGCACGCTCGAACACGACGTCGGCCAGACCGCCCACCGGCGGCGCCAACGCCGACGGAGGGTTGGTGAACTCGCGCAAACCCCGCTCCCCGCTCTCGTCGACGCTCCCCACGGCGCGGTGAAAGCTACCCCACCGGACGGAAGGGCGGGAGGGGGCCGGAATCAGAGCACTCCTCACGTCCGCACAGGTCAGCGCCGGAAAATGCCCTCACAAGGGGAAGGGTCGGACAGAAATCCTTACGGTTCCGTAGGTTTCGGCCCCGTAATCTCCACTGAATCTGTACGACCCGATTACCCCCGTCGCCCCCCCCTCGTGCGACGTCACCCGGACGACGCCGTCTCCTCCTCACTCAGCGCCCGCCCGGCCGATTCCGTCACCCCGCCACGCTCCGCGCGACCGGCCCCGACCAGCACGAGGACCAGCGCACCGGCCGCCGTCCCGACGAACCCGGCCGTCACGAACGCCGAGTCGAGCCCCGACGCGAACGCCGCCCGCAGCGCGTGCTCGGAGAACACTCCGCGCAACGCCCCCGCCCCGCCGCCCGCGAGCGTGTGCGCCGCGTCGTGCGGGAGCGTGTCCCGCATCCGCGAGGTGAGGACGGTCCCGGACACGGCGACACCGAGCGCGTACCCCAGCTGCCGTACGGTGTTCATCGCGCCGCCCGCCATGCCCGCCCGCTCGGCAGGCACCGCGGCGAGCGCCGCACCCGCGATCCCCGGCGCCACCAGCCCCGTACCGACACCGACCAGGACCAGCCCGGGCACGAGCGCCGTCCAGTCCGAACCGGCGCCGAGGACGGCCTGGCAGAAACACCCCGTACCGATCAGCAGCAGTCCGCCGCCGACGGTCAGCCGTGCCGGCACCCCGTGCAGCAGCTTCCCGGCGAGCACCGACACCACGACCGCCGCCCCCGTCAGCGGCAACAGCGTCAGCCCGCCGCGCACCGGACTCATCCCCAGCACCGTCTGGAGCCAGATCGACAGATACGGCATCCCGCCGAACGCCACCCCGTTGAAGGCCAGCCCGCCCGCCAGCACCCCCACGAACGCGGGCTTGCGCAGCAGCGCCAGATCGAGCAGCGGATGCGCGACCCGCCGCTCCACCAGCACGAAACAGACCAGCGCGAGCGCCGCCAGCGCGAAGGACACGAGCGTCGGCGTCGCACCCCAGCCGTCCTCCCCGGCCCGCACCACCGCGTACGTCACCCCGCCCGCGAACCCCGCGAACGCCACCGTCCCGAGCCAGTCGATACGCATCCCGCGCGGCCCCTTCGACTCCGGCACCACCCGCAGCGTCAGCCACACCGCGGCCACGCTGACCGGCAGGTTCACGAAGAAGATCCACCGCCAGCCCGGCCCCTCGGTGAGCACCCCGCCCAGCACCGGCCCGACCGCCGCGGCCCCGCCGCTGACCGCGCCCCACACTCCGAGCGCCACCGACCGCCGACGCCCCTGATACACCGAGCCCAGCAACGGCAGCGTGGTCGCGAGCATCGCCGCCGCCCCCACCCCCTGCACGGCCCGCGCGGCCACCAGCGGACCCGGCCCGCCCGCGAGCCCGCACAGCAGCGACGCCACCGCGAACAGCACCAGACCCGCCACATGCACCCGCCGCCGCCCCAGAATGTCGGCGGCGGCCCCGAACCCCAGCAGCAGCGCGGCCAACGCCAGCGCGTACCCGTCGACCACCCACTGAAGGTCACTCAACGACGCGTGCAGCGACCGCGCCATGTCCGGCAGCGCCACCACCACGATCGTCACGTCCAGCAACAACATGAACGTGCCCAGACACACCGCCGTCAGCGGCCCCCATGTACGCATGCCCTCAACTCCCCTGTCCCGGAAAATCAGTTCTCCGTACGATGGGCTCCTCCCGGACGATCACCGCCGAACCGGGCACCTCATCGCCGGAATCCGACAGGAGCAGCCGTGCTGGAGATGGAATCCGACACCCTCGACCGGCTCGACATGGAACTCCTCACCGCCCTGGAGATCAACGGCCGCGCCTCCTTCAGCCGCCTCGGCACGGTCCTCGGCGCCTCTGACCAGACCGTCGCCCGCCGCTTCCGCCGACTCACCGCCGAGGCGGGCCTGCGCGTCGTCGCCATCCGGGACGCCGAACGCCTCGGTCAGGACCAGTGGATGCTGCGACTGCGCTGCGCCCCCGACAATGCCCTCAACATCGCCGACGCCCTCGCCAGACGCCCCGACACCGCCTGGATCGGCCTCGCCTCCGGCGGCACCGAGATCGTCTGCCTCACCCGCCCCCGCAACCCCGGAGACTACGACGACCTCCTGCTCGGCAAACTCCCGCGCACCCCCAGCGTCCTGGACATCCGCGCCCACCAGATGCTGCACCGCTTCTACGGCGGCCCCACCGGCTGGCTGCGCCGCTTCAAAGTGCTGGCGGACGACCAGATCACCGCCCTGCTCCCCGAACCGGCGCCGACACCGGGCCCCGCCCGCATCGAACCGGAGGACGAGGCCCTGATCGCCGTACTCGAACGCGACGGACGCGCCGGCTACCCCGAACTCCAGCGCGCCACCGGCCGCTCCGAGTCCGCCGTCAAACGCCGCCTCGCCACGCTGATCGGCTCCGGGGCGGTGTACATCGACATCGAGTACGACTCGGAGGTCTTCGGCTACCCGCGTGCCGCCGTGCTGTGGATCACGGCGACCCCCGCGGCACTCCACTCGGTCGGCGAGGCACTGGCCACGCACGACCAGATCGCCTACGCGTCCGCCACGGCCGGCCCGTCCAACATCGTCGTCACGGCCGTCGTCAAGGACACGGCGGGGCTCTACGACTACCTCAGCGGACCCCTGGGCGGGCTCGACGGAGTGCGGCACGTGGAGGCGAGCCCGTTTCTGCGCCGGGTCAAACAACTGACGTACCGGACGCTTCCGCTCAACTCGCCCTCAACTCGCGCTCCCTCAAAGTAAGTTCAAGATAAATCATGCTCAACACCAAGCACTCGGAGGCGTTAAACACAGTGTTCGGGGATCGAATGTGGCTCGTCCAAAGCGATGCCGCAGGGATTTCCACAAAGATCTTTTCCGGTGCTGGAAAAAATCATGGGAAGTCCTCGGGGCGAGACCCCTGAAGGGAATATCGAATTGAAGACCAAAAACGCTCACCGCAGGTCTCTGGGACGCCACAGGAAGGTGGTGGGCGCCTTGGCGGCAGCGACGGCCCTCCTCGGCGGCGGGCTCTACGCCAACGCGAACGCCGCCTCCGTCCAGTCCGACCCGTCCAGCAGTGCCTCCGCCTCTGACCCCGGATCCCAGTCCCAATCCACCCCCGGATCCAGCTCCCCGTCCACGCCCGGATCCGCCCGCCCGTCCTCGATCGTGCCCTCGAACTCCGCCGGGACCGGCACCTCCGCCTCGGACGTGGTCGACGCCGCCAGCACCTTCCTCGACACCCTGGACGACGACCAACAGGCCGACGTACTCCTCGACTTCACCCAGGCCAACGCCGTCGCCTGGTCGAACCTCTCGTGCGGCGCGACCTGCCGGGTCGGCATCGAACTCAGCTCGCTCAGCGACACCCAACTCGCCGCCGCCAAGGCCGTGGTCGAGGCCGCCACGGGCACCGGCACCGACACCGGCTACAACCAGATCTCCCAGATCCTCGCGGCCGACGACGTCCTCGGCGAGACCGACAGCAGCTACGGCAGCGGCAACTACTACCTCGCCTTCCTCGGCACCCCCAGCACCACCGGCACCTGGCAACTCCACTTCGGAGGCGACCAGTTGGCCGTCAACCTCACCTACAAGGACGGCGAGGTCGAGGGCGCCACCCCGTACTTCGCCGGCGTCGAACCCGTCAGCTGGACCGACGACAGCACCACCTACGCACCCCTGTCCGGGATGCACGACGGCCTGGTCTCGATGCTCGAAGGCCTGACCGACGACGAGTTGACCGAGGCGAAGCTCTCCGACACCACCACCGACGTCGTGCTCGGCCCGGACGACGACGGCGACTTCCCCAGCACCAAGGAAGGCATCGCGGCCAGCGAACTCACCGACGACCAGCAGCAGTTGATCCTCGACGCCATCACCCCCTGGGTCGAGGCCGCGGACGACACGACCGCCGCGTCCACCCTGAGCACCTACAAGTCGGAACTCGACGACACCTACATCTCCTACTCCGGCACCACCGACCTGGACACCGCCGGCGACTACGTACGCATCGACGGACCCGGCGTCTGGATCGAGTTCTCGGTCGAGGACGGCGTCGTCGACACCAGCCAACTCGGCTACAGCAGCGTCTACCGCGACCACGACACCGACTACGGAGGAGAGTTCTCGTTCTCTTGAACCGCATGACGGGCGGCGCTGCTCCTGACCGACAGCGCCGCCCGCTGTCGCGTATTTCCTCGGTCAATATTTCTTGTGCGGCGTCTTTTCTTCCGCCCTCGCGGAATTCGACATCGGCATCGCCCCGCAATGGAACGCCGATGCCACCGGTATTACGGACCGCGCCGATGCAGCCGATCCCCACCCGCCAGAATTGCCGCCGCCAGCGCGTCCGCCGCCCCCTGTGCGGAAACCCTGCGCCGCCCGTGCACCAGCACGAAATCGACCTCACCCAATTCCGGCAGCCCCGCCCGCTCCGGTACCCGTACGAGTCCCGGCGGCACCAGCCCCTTCGAGTGCGCCATCACCCCGAGTCCCGCCCGGGCGGCGGCGATCAGCCCGTTCAGACTCCCGCTCGTGCAGGCGATCCGCCAGGCCCGCCCCTGCCGCTCCAACGCCTCCATGGCGAGGGCCCGAGTGATCCCCGGCGGCGGATAGACGATCAGCGGCACCGGACGGTCCGCGTCCAGGCGGAGCCGCTCCGCGCCGATCCACACCAGCTTGTCGTGCCAGACCAATTCGCCCCGGGGGTCCTCGGACCGCCGCTTCGCCAGCACCAAGTCCAGCTTCCCGGCGGCGAGTTGCTCGTGCAGCGTCCCGGACAGCTCCACCGTCAGCTCCAGGTCGACCTCGGGATGGTCGTACCGGAAGCCCTCCAGGATCTCCGGCAGCCGGGTCAGCACGAAGTCCTCGGACGCCCCGAAGCGCAGCCGGCCGCGCAGCCGGGTGCCGGTGAAGAACGCCGACGCCTGCTCCTGCACCTCCAGGATCCGGCGTGCGAAACCGAGCATCGCCTCGCCGTCCTCCGTCAGCTCCACGGAGTGCGTGTCCCGGGTGAACAGCTGCCGCCCCGTCGCGTCCTCCAGCCGCCGCACATGCTGGCTCACCGTCGACTGGCGCAGCCCGAGCCGCCGCGCGGCCTGCGTGAAACTCAGCGTCTGGGACACCGCGAGGAAAGTCCGCAGGTGAGAGAGGTCGTACATGGCATACACCATGGCATACACGGTAGCCGGTCATCGTGAAACGTGATGACAGTCAGAGCGGTATGACGGATTCCCGATCAAGCGGCGGAAGAGGACGATGGGGAGGGCACGGGTCCGCGCCGGACGGGCGGACGTACAGCGAGACGGTGGAGCACAGTGAAACGCCTGCGATGGCCCAGTCGGATGCCGATCGACCCCTACATCCTGCTGCTCCTCGGGACGGTCGGCATCGCCGCACTCCTCCCCGCCCGAGGCACCGGCGCCGACGTCGCCTCGGGCGCCTCCACGGCCGCCATCGCCTTCCTCTTCTTCCTCTACGGCGCCCGCCTCTCGACCCGCGAGGCACTGGACGGCCTCAAGCACTGGCGACTGCACACCACTGTCCTGGCCTGCACCTTCATCGTCTTCCCGCTGCTCGGCCTGGCCGCCCGCGGCCTCGTCCCCGTGCTCCTGACCCACCCCCTCTACCAGGGGCTGCTCTTCCTCACCCTCGTCCCCTCGACCGTCCAGTCCTCGATCGCGTTCACCTCGATCGCGCGCGGCAACGTACCCGCCGCGATCTGCGCCGGCTCCTTCTCCTCCCTCGCCGGCATCGTCATCACCCCGCTGCTGGCCGCCGCCCTGCTCGGCGGCAACGCGGGCGGCTTCTCCGCCGACTCCGTCGTCAAGATCGTGCTGCAACTCCTCGTGCCGTTCCTCGCCGGGCAGCTGCTGCGACGGTGGGTCGGCGGCTTCATCACCCGGCACAAGAAGGTCCTCGGCTACGTCGACCGCGCCTCGATCCTCCTCGTCGTCTACACCGCGTTCAGCGAGGGCATGGTCCAGGGCATCTGGCACCAGGTCAGCGCCCTGCGCCTGGCCGGACTGCTCGCCGTCGAAGCCGTCATCCTCGCCGTGATGCTCACCCTGACCTGGTACGGCGGCAGGGCGCTGCGCTTCGACCGGGAGGACCGGATCGCCATCCAGTTCGCCGGCTCGAAGAAGTCCCTGGCCTCCGGACTCCCCATGGCCAGCGTCCTGTTCGGCGCCCACGCCTCCCTCGCCGTACTCCCGCTGATGCTCTTCCACCAGATGCAGCTGATGGTGTGCGCGGTCATCGCCAAGCGCCGCGCCCGCGATCCACAGCCCGAAGTCACCGAGGCGGCGGCCCCAACCGCAGGGTCACGAACCGCGGTCGGTACAGCGACACATTCCGGCTGAGGTTCCAGGCCGCCGAACCGGCCGTCGCGTCCAGCCAGTTGACGTCGTAGCTGAGCACGATCCGCCCGCCGCCGCCGAGCGCCGGATGCGTCTGCGGGTTGTACGCGGCGACCTGCCCGACCGGCAGCGGCGGACTGAACCCCCTCGCTGGCCCGTGCCACGGCCCGACGGGCGAACAGGCCCAGTACGAGGTCACGGTGGTCAGCCCCCGGCTCCCCGCCGCCATCGTGAACAGGACGTACGTCCGCCCGTCCCGCAGCACCGAGAACGCGCTCCCCACACCGGTGTGTCGACCGTCCCCGAGCACCGCCCGCGGTCCGGCCCGGGCCGTCCACCCGGAGCCGTCCCAGTACTCCCAGGCGCCCGGCTCCCCGAGCCGGCCCTCCGGCACCCGCGCCACATACGCCGAGGACGTCGGCCGCGCCGCCGCCTGCGCGTCGTTCCCGCCGAAGACATACGCCCACCCGCCCACCGCGACCAGCGTCGTCCCGAACTGCACCCGCCGGGACGGGTCTTGGACCAACCGCTGGTCGAAGACGGTCACGATCGACTCCACGCGCAGATCCGGCAGCGACAACGTCGCCACCTCCGTCGCGGTCGGCACCCCGTAGATCCACGGATACGCCCCCGCCGTCCGCGTCCACAGCAGCACCCGTACGACGGACTCGGCCGAGCCGGGGGAGCGCGGCTCGACCCGGGCCGCGACCGGCCAACGCCACTCGCCGGGGCCCGGATCGGGGAACAGCGGTGCGGGAAGGGTGAGTTGGGGGTGCCCGTCACGCATCACGACCGCCGAGTCGCGCACCAGCGGCGCCGTGGTGTCCCGCCAGACATACGACTCGCCGACCGGGTTGGGCGGGCCGTGCACCTGGCCGAGATAGGTGTCGGAGAACAGCCACAGCACCCGCCCGTCCGGCAACCGCACCGAGTGGCTGCCGTCGCCGCCGGTCCAGTCGTCGGTGCGGGTCGCGTCGTCGCCGTACGCGGCAAAGGCGTCGGTGAGTTTCGTGTCGGCAGACCAGGAGCGCACCGTACGGGCCGGGCACGTGCCGCCGCCCTCCCGGTCGTGGTCCTTCGGGAGGGCGGTGAGCAGCACGGCCGCGAGAGCCAGGGCCAGCAGCAGGCCGACCCCGGCTCCCGTCCGCTGTCGTGCTCGTCGGTCCTCGGGCACGCCCGGGACGTTAGTGGCTGCCGCTCACATGGTCCATGGGCAGCCACAGCACGGTCCCGGCGGTCGGCGGCTGCTGCGCGGCCAGCTCGTCGTCCGTCAACAGCCGGTCCCAGACGTGGACTTCGTCGAGGGCCCCGGTGAAGTACTGGAGGCTGTCCACGCGTTGGCCGAGGTGCACGCCGAACGGCGAGTTGCGGCTGACGGACCCCACGACATCCGCCGTGCTCACCGTCGTTCCGTCCACGGACAGCGTCAACTGCCCACCTCCGCGCCGCACCACGGCGTGATGCCACTGCCCGTCGTTGTAGGCGCCGACGGTGACCACGGAGGTGGTGTGGACGGCGGTCGCACCGTCCCGGGTGGTGATCAGCGCCCGCACATGGTTGCCGGCGGGCTCACCGCGCAGCCACACCTGCGGCTGACTGGTACCGACCCCGCCCATCCACAGGAACGGCTGATCGCCGGTCGTCGCGGTGTAGCGGAACCAGAGGGAAGCCGTGAAGTCCTTTGTCCCCAGGGGCAGTCGGTCGCTGTAGGGCAGTCGTACGGCGTCGTCGACACCGTCGAAGGACAGCGCGCCGCCCGACACGCCGTCCGTCTCCTGGGCGCCGCCGAGCACGGCGGCGCGCTTGGCGTGCGGGGCGAGGTCGGCGGTCGTCGGGTCCGGGCCCCGACGCGGTTGCAGCCAGGCCTCGTTGAAGCGGGCGAAGCGGATCTCGTCGGTCGCCGACACGGCACCGCCCTCGTAGAGCAGCCCCACCGTGTCCCCGCTGATCCGCGCCATGTCCGAGTAGCCGGACCAGTCCTTCGTCACCACCGTGCCGCGGTCCACGCTGTCCCAGGTGCGCCCGCCGTCGTAGGAGGACCGGATCATCATCGTGCGGCGGCGGTCGGGGTCCGCGTCGCAGGACAGCAGGATGCGGGAGCCGAGGCCGAGGGTCGCGCACTGGACCTGCGGGGCGTACAGGTCGGGGAGGTCGCGGAAGGGTGCGGTGAAGCTGTCGCCGCCGTCGCGGCTGACCGCCTGGGTGCGGTGGCCCAGGTCGGTGCCGTCCTGCTCACGGCCGCTGACCAGGATCGAGCCGTCGGTGCGCTCGGTCATCGTCACCTCGGACGGTTTCTGCCGCCAGGTCCCGTCGGCCGCGATCGGGTACGAGTCGGTGGCACCGATCTTCCAGTGGTCGCCGCCGTCGTCGCTCACGATCAGTGCCGCGTTGTTCGCGGTGACCCGACTCCCGTCCCAGGTCTCGGTGTTGACGCCGAACACGAGCCGGCCGCGGTGCTTGCCGCGGGTGAGCTGGATGCCGTGCACGGGGCCGGTGGCGTACCAGGAGTTCCAGTTCGGGGGCAGGATCTCGTCGCTCAGGTCACGCGGCTGCGACCAGCTGAGACCGTCGTCGTCGCTGTACTGGAGGTGCGGGGTGCGGTCGCAGGGGACCGAGCAACTGGCGCTGTCCGTACGGCCCGTGTTGTACGTCTCGGCGAGCAGGATCCGGCCCGTCTCGCGGTCCACGATCGGCGCCGGGTTGCCGTGCGTGTCGCCGCCGCCGTGGTTGACGACCTGCAAGGGGCTCCAGGTGGCGCCGTCGTCGGTGGAGCGTTTGACGACGATGTCGATGTCGGTGGCGTCACCGCAGTTGAGGATCCGGCCCTCGGCGAACGCGAGCAGCGTCCCGTCGTCGGTCCTGACGACGGCCGGGATCCGGAAGCAGGCGTAGCCCGGGTCCTGGGACGCCTTGAAGAGGACCTGTTGCGTGAACTCCGGTGCGGGGCTGGTGGTTTGGGCGGCGGCGTGGGCCGGGCTCGGGAGGACGAGCAGCGCGGCCAGGGTGAGTGCGGCGGTGAGGGTGGATCTCAGACGTGCGCGAAGACTTGACGGCATGGTGGTGCTACCTGCCCTTCATTCGTCTTGACATCCGGACATCCCACGTCCAACGGGCGCGCCACAGACGTTAGTTGGGGCATCCGGAGCCTCACAAGAAGCGTGCAGCGTTCGGTGTCAAGGAAGTTGACGGGGCGACAGGGGCGGGGTCGGTGTCTCAGGGCCGCAGTACGACCTTGCCCAGATTGCCCCGCGACTCGATCACCTCGTGCGCCTTCGCCGCCTCGGCCAGCCCGAACTCCCCGTGCACGAAAGGCTTCAGGGCACCCTCGGCGACCAACCGCCACAGCTCCCGCCGCCACCGCTCGTACAACTCCGGCCTCCCGCGCGCGATCCGCGCGATCTGGAACCCGATCACGGACTTCGCGCCCACGAGAAGGTCGTACGCCCGGATCGTCCCGCCGCCCGAGCTGTACGCCACGAGCCGCCCGCCCGGGACGAGCGCCGCCACCGCCGGGGTGAGCAACTCGCCGCCCACCGCGTCGAGTACGCAGTCGACGGGCTCGACCGAGCCCAACGCGTCGTAGCCGATCACCTCGTCGGCACCCAGGGCGCGCACGAAGTCACCCTTCGCCGGATCGGAGACCGCGCCCACGACCCGCCCCGCACCCCGCGCCTTCGCCAACTGCACGGCGAGATGCCCGACTCCGCTCGCCGCGGCCGTGATCAGCACGGCCTCGCCGGGCTCGGGCCGGGCCGCGTCCAGCGCGCCGAGGGCCACAAGCCCGCCGCGGACGAGCGCCACCGCGTCGACGGCGGAGGCGGTGCCGGGCACAGGGGAGGCCATGGCCTCGTGGAGGACGGCGAAGTCGGCGTAGCCGTGCCCGAAGCACAGCCCCGTCACCCGCTCGCCCACCCGGAACCCGGTCACCTCCTGTCCTACGGCGACCACCTCGCCCGCGATCTCGCCGCCGAGCGGGATCGGTTCGGCGGCCTCGGTGACCTTGCGGACGACGGGCAGGGTGACCCCGATCGCCTCGGTGCGGACGAGGAGTTCAGCGGGCCCGGGGTCGGGCACGGGGGCCTCCTCCAGGAACAGCGGGCCGCCGGTGGACTCGTACCGGACGCGACGCATCGCACCTCCAAGAATCGTTGGGAGGTCCAATGATATTCACGATTTCATTGGGAAGTCCAACGAATTCCGAGTAGGCTGCGCACATGGCCGAAGCACCCCTCCCCGCGATCCGCTCCCTGCCCAGTTGGCTCCTCGGCCGAGCCGCCGCCCGCGGCCGGGCCCTCGTCGCCGACGCCCTGGCCGCCGAAGGCCTCAAGATGTGGCACCACGTGGTCCTCTCCGCCGTCCGTGACCTCGCCCCCGTCGCCCAGGCCGACCTCGGCCGCGGTGTCGGGCTCGACCCCAAGGACCTCGTCGGCGTCCTCAACGACCTCCAGTCCGCCCATCTGGTCGTCCGCGAACCGGACCCCGAGGACCGCCGCAAGAACGCGGTGTCGCTCACGACGGAGGGCGCACGCCTGCTGAAGCGGTGCGAGAAGGCGGCCCGCGAGGCCAACGACCGGCTCCTCGCACCACTGACGGCGGCCGAACGCGACCGGTTCATGGACCTGTTGATCCGGATCTCCGGTACGGACGGCTGACGGGAGCTAACGTTCCGTCATGACCCCACCGCAGACTCCCGAACCCCGGCTCGCCCTCGACCCCGAGCGCACCGCCCTGGTCCTCGTCGATCTGATGGACCGCATCGTCGCGCTGCCGCTCGAACCGTACAAGGGCACCGAAGTCCTGTCCGTGGCCGAGGAGTTGGCAACCGCCTTCCGCTCCGCCGGAGCGCTCGTCGTACTGGTCCGCGTCGAACGCCCCGGCATCGCCGAACAGCCCTCCGGCAGCGGACTCGCCGCCGGACTGGCCGGGGAGGGCGACCTGGAGATCGTGAAGCGGACGATCGGCGGCTTCCAGGGCACGGGACTTGACGAGCACCTGCGCCAACGGGGCGTCGACACCCTGGTGTTCGGCGGAATCGCCACCAACCTCGGTGTGGAGTCCACCGCCCGCGCCGCCGGCGACCTCGGGTATCGACTCGTCTTCGTCGAGGACGCCATGAGCGCGCTCACCGACGCCGAACACCAGGCGTCGGTCAGACTCGACTTCCCACGGCTGGGGTCGGTCGTGACGGCGGCGGAGGTGGGGTTCACGCCGGGAGGCTGAGACGCCCTGTGCGCAAGGGAGTTGACCCCCGTGCGGAAGGGAGTTGACCCCAGTGCGCAAGGGAGTCGAGAAGTGCGGCCCGGCCGTCACACGAGGAGGGTGCCGCCGTCCACGACCACTGTCGACCCCGTGCTGTAGCCGCCGCGCATCAGATACAGATACGCCTCGGCGACATCCGCCGGCTCACCGATCCGGCCGACCGGGAGCGACCCGGCGACGGACGCGAACAGGCCGTCCCGGTCCTCGTCGGGCAACTCCCGCCACAGCTCCGTGCGGACGAGACCGGGCGCGACCACGTTGACCCGCAGCGGCGCCAACTCCAGCGCCAGCGCCCGGGTCAGCGACTCCATCGCCCCGCACAGCGCGGCGGCCACGGACGTACCCGGCAGCGGCCTGCGCCCGGCGGTACCCGTGGTCAGCACCACCGAACCGCCCTCCCGGATCGACCCCGCACCGTACTTCACCGCCGTGTACGCACCCCACAGCCGTGTGTCCAGGAACGCCCGGGACCGCCCGAGGTCGGACTCCGCCACGCTCTCCATCAGCAGCGCCTCACCCGCCGTGTACACCAGATGGTCGTAGCCGCCGAGCCCCGCGAAGAAGTCCCGTACGGTGCTCTCGTCGCTCGCGTCGAGCACCCGGCCCTCCGCGTCCTCCGGGAGCCGCTTCAGCGCCGCGTCCACACTCTCCTGCCGGCGCGAGGCGACCACCACCCGGGCGCCCTCCCGCCCGGCCGCCTCCGCGACCGCGAGCCCGATGCCCGCCGTACCGCCGATGACGACGACCCGCTGTCCTCGCACTCCCATGACCTGCCCCTTTCGTGTCGCTGTGACGTCGTCCAGCCTGCGGTCGCCGCCACCCCGCCGTCCAAGACCTCTTTCGGCGACGGCGATACCCTGAAGGCATCGCCGACGGCGACAGCGCCGGCAGTGACAGTGGCAGGGAGGCGGTGGCACCCATGGATCTCGACCTGCGGAAGGTCCGCTACTTCGTGGCGGTGGCCGAACTGCTCCACTTCGGGCGCGCGGCCGAACAACTGCACATCGCGCAACCGGTGTTGAGCCGTCAGATCCGGGCCCTGGAAAAGGACTTGGACGCCACCCTCTTCGAACGCGACAGCCACGGCGTGACCTTGACCTCCGCCGGGCGCCAACTCCTCGACGACGGACGGACCTTGCTCGCCTCCGCCAACGCCGTTCGGCGCAGGGTGCAGCGCGCCGCACACGGGCCGCACCGCCTCGTCGTCGGCTTCCGCGCCGGTGTCGTCATCACCCCCACGCTGCGTGCCTTCGCCGCCGCCCACCCCGAGGCCGAGGTCAAGGCCCGCCGGGTCGAATGGGACGACCAGGAACAGCTCATCCTCGACGGCACCGTCGACCTCGCCTACCTGCGCCGCCCCATCCGCGAACAGGGCCTCACCCTGCTCCCGCTGTTCACCGAGCCCCGGGTGGCGATGCTCCCCGCCGACCACCGGCTCGCCGGCAAACCGGACCTCGTCCTGGCCGACCTCGACGGCGAGATTTGGCTGCGCTACCTCAACCCCCACCCCGACCCCGACGACGTACCGATCCGCAGCATCGAGGAGAAGTTCGAGAACGTCGCCTCCGGAGCGGGCATCACCCTCGTCCCGGTCTCCGTCGCCGAGCAGTACTTCCGCCTCGACATCACCTACGTCCCCGTCACCGACGCCGACCCCGACGAGGTGCTCCTCGCCTGGGAGACAGCCCGCCGCTCACCCCTCGTCACGGAATTCGTACGGGCCGCGCAGGGCGTCGAGGGCCGGGACTGAGGCGGGGCCCCGCGGCGCAGGGGGCGCTCCCCGCCGACCGGGGCCCCGCCGCCGTGCCGCGGGGCGAGGGCGTCAGCCCTGGCCGGCCACGGCCGTCAGGGCGATGCGGTCCTCGCCCGCGTACACGTTCATGTTGCTGCCCCGCAGAAAGCCCACCAGGGTCAGACCCGTCTCCGCCGCCAGATCCACGGCCAGCGACGAGGGCGCCGACACCGCCGCCAGCACCGGGATCCCGGCCATCACGGCCTTCTGCGCCAACTCGAACGAGGCCCGGCCCGAGACGAGCAGGATCACCCGCGACAGCGGCAGGTCCCCGTTCTGGAGGGCACGGCCGACCAGCTTGTCGACCGCGTTGTGCCGGCCCACATCCTCCCGTACGTCCAGCAGCTCGCCCTCCTCGCTGAACAGGGCCGCCGCGTGCAGACCCCCGGTCCGGTCGAAGACCCGCTGGGCCGCGCGCAGCCGGTCGGGGAGGCTCGCGAGCAGCGCGGGCTCGACACGGACCGGGGGAGTGTCGGCGATCGGCCAGCGGGTCGTCGTACGGACCGCGTCCAGGCTCGCCTTGCCGCACAGACCGCACGACGACGTCGTATACACGTTCCGCTCCAGCGTGATGTCCGGAATCACCACGTCCGGGGCGGTGCGCACATCGACGACGTTGTACGTGTTCGTACCGTCGACCGTCGCCCCCGCGCAGTAGACGATGTTCCGCAGATCGTATGCGTTCGCCAGTACACCTTCGCTGACCAGGAACCCGGCCGCGAGCGCGAAGTCGTCGCCCGGTGTCCGCATGGTGATTGCGAGGGGTTTGCCGTTGAGCCGGATCTCCAGGGGCTCCTCGGCGACGAGCGTGTCCGGACGGCTGGAGACCGCGCCGTCGCGGATCCGGATCACCTTGCGTCGTTCCGTGACTCGTCCCATGTCCTGATCAGCCCCGGTTCTGTACGTGTCTGGTTCTGTGTGTGTCTGTACTTGTCCGTACGTGCCTGTACGTGCTGGTGGTCGAAACGGCCCCTGCCGCGAAAGTCGCCGTAGGTCACCGGGCCGTCGTGCGACGAGGTGACCCTCACGCTCTCATTGTCCTGCACGTACGGATCGGGCCGACGGCCCACCCGCTCCTCCTCACGCGGCGCTCCCCAGCGCGAGCAGGTCCGAGATGGCGTGCACGGTGCGCAGGGTGGGCACCTCCACGCCGGTGATCTCCGCCAACTCGACGACGGCCGCGAGCAGTACGTCGAGTTCGAGCGGCTTGCCGCGCTCCAGGTCCTGGAGCGTCGAGGTGCGATGGTCACCGACGCGTTCCGCGCCCGCCAGCCGCCGCTCGATGGAGACACCGACCTCGCAGCCCAGTGCCTCGGCGACCGAGAGCGTCTCGGTCATCATGATCTCGATGACCCTGCGGGTACCGCCGTGCAGACACATCTGCCGCATGGTGGCGCGGGCCAGCGCGCTGATCGGGTTGAAGGAGATGTTGCCGAGCAGCTTGAGCCAGATGTCGTTGCGCAACTCCCGCTCGACCGGGCACTTCAACCCGCCGGCCCGCATGGCCTCGCTCAGCGCGAGACAGCGCGCCGAAACGCTCCGGTCGGGCTCCCCGATCGAGAACCGGGTGCCTTCGAGATGGCGCACAACTCCCGGGCCCGCGAGCTCCGTTGCCGCATAGACGACACAGCCGACGGCCCGTTCGGGCGCGAGCACCGCACTGACCGCGCCGTCCGGGTCCACACTCTCGACGCGGTGCCCGTCGTAGGGTCCGCCGTGCGCGTGGAAGTACCACCAGGGGATGCCGTTCTGGGCCGCCACCACCGCCGTGGTGTCGTGCAGCAGGGGCTCGATCAGCGGCCCGCACGCCGCGTACGAGTTGGCCTTCAGACCGAGCAGGACGAAGTCGACCGGGCCGATCTCCGCCGGGTCGTCGGTGGCGTGGGCGCGGGCGGTGAAGTCGCCGCGCGGGCTGAGGACTTGGACGCCGTGCTGCCTCATGGCCGCGAGATGCGGTCCACGGGCGACGAGATGCACATCGGCGCCCGCACGGTGGAGCGCGGCGCCGACATAGGCGCCGATCGCACCGGCGCCGAGGACTGCGACTTTCACTGGGACTCTCCGTTCGGTCGAGGGGAGTACCGCGGAGGTGGCTGCTGGGGCTGTGCCGTGACTGCCGTGACTGCCGTCCGGACAGTGCGGACGGCAGACGAACAGTGTCGACGAAATATTGTCTACAGTATGGAGTTGATGGTCGGCGGTCGGCAAGGGTTCGGACAACGACCGCTGCGTCAACGACCTTTCCGGCGGCGACCGTTCGGCGCACTCTGCATACCGCTCATCGCATGCGGTCGACGCGCCGCCTTCTCAACTCCCTTGCCACTCCCTACCGTCCGGGATCATGAGTCCCCCAGTAGCACCCCCGGCGTGGAGCCGCTGGCTGGTTCCCCCCGCCGCCCTCTCGGTGCACCTCTCCATCGGCCAGGCCTACGCCTGGAGCGTCTTCAAGCCGCCGCTCGAATCCTCACTGAACCTCAGCGGCACACAGAGCGCGCTGCCCTTCCAGCTCGCCATCGTCATGCTCGGACTGTCGGCCGCGTTCGGCGGCACCCTCGTCGAACGCAACGGGCCGCGCTGGGCGATGACCGTCGCCCTGATCTGTTTCTCCTCCGGCTTCCTGATCTCCGCGCTGGGCGCGGAGACGAAACAGTTCTGGCTGATCGTCCTCGGCTACGGCTTCGTCGGCGGCATCGGCCTCGGCATCGGCTACATCTCACCGGTCTCGACCCTGATCAAGTGGTTCCCGGACCGGCCCGGCATGGCCACCGGCATCGCCATCATGGGCTTCGGCGGCGGCGCGCTCATCGCCTCCCCATGGACGGCTCAGATGCTGAAGTCGTTCGGCTCCGACCACACCGGCATCGCGCAGTCGTTTCTTGTACTCGGTCTTTCGTATGCGGTCTTCATGACACTCGGCGTGCTCCTGGTCCGGGTGCCGCGCACCGAGAAGCCCGTCGAGAACGCGCCCAGCGTTCTGTCGGGCGTCCAGGTCTCCGCCAACAGCGCCGTGCGCACCCCGCAGTTCTGGTGCCTGTGGGTCGTCCTGTGCATGAACGTGACCGCGGGCATCGGCATCCTGGAGAAGGCCGCCCCGATGATCACGGACTTCTTCGCGGACACCTCCACACCCGTCTCGGTGTCGGCCGCCGCCGGCTTCGTCGCGCTGCTCTCCGCGGCCAACATGGCGGGCCGTATCGGCTGGTCGTCGACCTCCGACCTGATCGGACGCAAGAACATCTACCGCGTCTACCTGGGCGTCGGCGCCATCATGTACGCCCTCATCGCCCTGTTCGGCGACTCCTCGAAGCCGCTGTTCATCCTCTGCGCGCTGGTCATCCTCTCCTTCTACGGCGGCGGCTTCGCGACCGTACCCGCGTACCTGAAGGACCTCTTCGGGACCTACCAGGTCGGCGCGATCCACGGCCGGCTCCTCACCGCCTGGTCCCTGGCCGGAGTCCTCGGGCCGCTGATCGTGAACTGGATCGCCGACCACCAGAAGGACGCCGGCAAACACGGCGCCTCCCTCTACGACACCTCCTTCCTGATCATGATCGGTCTCCTCGTCGTCGGCTTCGTCGCCAACGAACTCGTCCGGCCCGTCAACGCCCGCCACCACATCCCCGCCCAGAGGGAGGCCGTCGATGTCGAACGACACCAGTCAGAGTCCGCCTGACCGACGACCGCTGATCGCCTTCGCCTGGCTCTGGGTCGGCGCACCCCTCGTGTACGGCCTGTACGAACTCGTCCTCAAGGCGAAGCAGCTGTTCACCGGCTGAATGTTCGGTGCATACCGTCGACCGTGGGACGGCTGACGGAAGCCGACAACCCGGACGGCAGTTTCCTGTGGCATCACCTGCCGTCGTACCCGCGAGTCACTGGCAAGACTGGTGGATCCCGCTACCCAAGGCAACGAGGGGAACCACCCATGAACGGCACGCGGATCGCCTCCGTCGGCCACTACCAGCCCGCCAAGGTACTCACCAACAAGGACCTGGCGGGCATGGTCGACACCAGTGACGAGTGGATCACTTCCCGGGTGGGCATCCGGACCCGTCACATCGCCGGACCCGACGAACCCGTCGACGAGCTGGCCGCGCACGCCGCCGCCAAGGCGCTGGCCGCGGCCGGCCTGACGCCCGAGGACATCGACCTGGTCCTGGTCGCCACCTCCACGGCCATCGACCGCTCCCCGAACATGGCCGCCCGCGTCGCCGCCCGCCTCGGCATCCCCTCGCCCGCCGCCATGGACATCAACGTCGTGTGCGCCGGCTTCACCCACGCCCTGGCCACCGCCGACCACGCCGTCCGCGCGGGAGCGGCCGTACGGGCCCTGGTCATCGGCGCCGACAAGATGTCCGAGGTCACCGACTGGACCGACCGTACGACCTGTGTCCTCGTCGGCGACGGAGCGGGCGCCGCCGTCGTCGAGGCCGCCGACGAACCCGGCATTGGACCGGTCCTGTGGGGATCCGTGCCCGAGATGGGCCACGCGGTACGGATCGAGGGCACGCCCCCGCGGTTCGCGCAGGAGGGCCAGAGCGTCTACCGCTGGGCCACCACCCAACTCCCGCCCATCGCCCGCAAAGCCTGCGAGAAGGCCGGCCTGACCCCCGCCGACCTCGCCGGCGTCGTCCTCCACCAGGCGAACCTGCGCATCATCGAGCCCCTCGCCGAGAAGATCGGCGCCGTCAACGCGGTCGTCGCCCGCGATGTCATCCAATCGGGCAACACTTCCGCCGCCAGCATCCCTCTCGCCTTCTCGAAGCTCGTCGAACAGGGTGCCGTCCGCACCGGCGATCCGGTCCTGCTGTTCGGCTTCGGCGGAAATCTGTCGTACGCCGGTCAGGTCGTCCGGTGTCCCTGACCTGCGCATACGCCCCGATGTGGCGAGAGTGACCGCCATACCCTCTGGCTACTGTGCGCCGTAGACTGTAGACGAAAGACAATCCATACTGGATTTCCGGCCGCAGTGGCCGCGCCGCCCGTATGCGAAAACTCGTCTGCACACGTCTGTATGCACAAGCCCGCATGCACCGGCCCGTACACGCGGGCCCATAGGCACAAGGCGGGGCGCCGCCAAGGAGGGGACCGTGATGTTGTCCGCAGGACTGCCGCAGGGAGCGGTGCCCAAGCTCGAACGCCCGGGCCCGCTGCGCGACCGTGTCTACGAGGCGCTGCTCGAACTCATCACCACGCGCGCCCTACAGCCCGGCCAGCACCTCGTCGAGAGCGAACTCGCCGGGCACCTGGGGGTGTCCCGGCAGCCCGTGCGGGAAGCGCTCCAGCGGCTCAACACCGAGGGCTGGGTCGATCTGCGGCCCGCCCAGGGCGCGTTCGTGCACGAGCCGACGGAGGAGGAGGCCGACCAACTCCTCACCGTACGCACCCTGTTGGAGGCCGAGGCCGCCCGGCTCGCCGCCGCCAACGCGGGCAAAGCAGGCATCGCCGCCCTGGAGGAGCTGTGCGCGGAGGGTGAGCGGGCCGTCGACGCCGACGACGTGGACGCCGCCGTCGCCATGAACGCCCGCTTCCACGCGAAGGTCATGGAACTGGCCGGCAACGCCGTCCTCGCCGAACTCGCCGCACAGGTCGACCGCCGCGTCCGCTGGTACTACACGCCGGTGGCCCGGCAGCGCGGGCTGACGTCCTGGATCGAGCACCGTCACCTGATCGACGCGATCGCGGCCCGCGACGAGCTGCGCGCGAGCCTGCTGATGAGGGAACACACCGAGCACACCCGGCGGTCGTACCACGAGCGCGAGAAGTCCTGACTCGCCCGAGCCGGGCGATGGCCCTCCCGTATCGGGGAGGGCCATCGGGCGGTTCCAGGTACGTGGTTCCGCCCCGGTGCCGTGGGGCCAACTGTCAGGTCGCGGGCTGTGGTTGGGGTACCGTCGCCAACTCCCTGTCCCCGCGCCCCGGTTGGCGCAGCAACAACGCGATCGCCGCCGCCACCATCGAGACGCCGCCCGCGAGCGCGTACGCCCCGTTGTAGCCCCAGGCCGCGACCACCATGGAGCCGAGACCGCCACCGAACAGGCCGCTGATGAGCTTGCCGCTGTACACCAGGCCGTAGTTGGTGGCGTTGAAGTTCTCGCCGAAGTAGTCCGGGGTCAGGGCCGCGAACATCGGGTAGAACGCGCCGCCGCCGAAACCGGACAGGAACGCGAAGAACAGGAACAGCCACTCGCTGCGCAGATGCCCGGCCCAGATCACACCGAACTGGGCGAGCCCCAGGACCAGGATGACGAAGACCAGGGTGAGTTTGCGGCCCCACAGGTCGGACAGCCAGCCCACCACCGCGCGGCCGATGCCGTTGATGACGGCCATGACGCCCATCGACGAGGCAGCCACCAGTGGGCCGAAGCCGACGTCCTTCGCGAAGTCGACCTGGAAGGAGATCCCGAAGATCGACACCCCGGCGGTCAGCACGATCGACAGCCACATCAGCGGCAGCATGCCGGTGCGGATGGCCTCCTTGGGCGTGAACTGCCGTACGGCAGGAGGGTTCTTGGCGAGGCTCGTGGCGCTCTTGTCGTTGCCGCCGTAGGTCAGCGGATCGATGTCGGCGGGCCACCAGTTCTTCGGCGGGTCCTTGAAGAAGAACGCGCACCCGAACACCACGATCAGGATGTAACAGCCGATCAGATCCAGGACCCGGTGGTAATTCCCGGTGTCGAAGGCGTAGTTGAAGATGAAGATGAACGGCAGCGAGCCGTACGCGAAGCCGCCGTTGACGAACCCGGTGCGGGCGCCCCGCCGTTCGGGGAACCACTTGCCGACCATGTTGATGCAGGTCGCGTAGACCAGACCGGCGCCGACACCGCCGATGACGCCGAAGCCGATGATCGCCAGCCACACGTTGTCCAGGTGCGACAGCGCGAGGAAACCGATCACGCACATCACCGAGCCGACGTACATCGCCTTGCGGGCCGTGAGGATGCCCTTCTCCCGCATCCAGCCCGCCGGGAAGGCGATGCCGGCCTGGAAGAACACCCAAATGCTCAGGATCCAGAAGGTGTTGCTCTGCGTCCAGCCGTGCGCACTGGACAGGGTGTCCTCCGCGGAGCCGTACGCGTACTCGAAGACACTGATCGCCATCATGGCGATCCAGGGGAGGTAGATCATGATCTTGCGGGAGTGGCCGAGGATGTCGCGGTCGGTCTCGCCGACACGGTAGACGCGGCCGTTGGCGTCGGTCACTTCACGGTAGGGACGGTTCGCGGCGCCGGATTCGTTCGTGGTGATGGGATCTGCGGTCATGTCACGCCATCTCCTCGCCGAGCGGGTGCGGGTTGGGAGCGATACGCCGGGCGCTGGGCCTGCCCGGAGCCTTGAGGAAGAGCGCCAGCACCGCGGAGGCCAGACCCACCGAACCGGCCAGCACGAACGCGCCGTGGTAGTCCCACTCACCGACGACGACCGCGCCCAGACCGGAGCCGACGAGCCCCGAGATCAGCTTCGAGCTGTAGACCATCCCGTAGTTGCTGGCGTTGTTGTTCTCACCGAAGTAGTCGGCCGTCATGGCCGCGAACAGCGGGAAGATCGCCCCGCCGCCGAAACCCGAGACCATGGAGCAGAACAGGAAGAACGGCATGCTGCCCATCTGGCCCGAGACCAGCACACCGAACTGCGCGGTGCCGAGCACGAGGCACACGATGATCAGCGTGTGGCGGCGGCCGTAGCGGTCGGAGATCCAGCCGATGACCCCGCGCCCGGTGCCGTTCACGATCGCCTTCAGAGACATCGCCGTGGCCACGATCCCGCCCGCGAAGCCCATGTCCTTGCCGAACGGCACCTGGAACGCGATGCCGAAGATGTTGATGCCGGCCGTGCACAGCAGACAGAACCACATCATCCAGAGCACGGGCGTACGGGCTGCCTCTCTGGGTGTGTACTGCTTCACCGCCGGCGGATTCTTCTCCAACGCCCGCCGGATCCTGGGGTCTTGGGCCACCGTCAGCGGATCGACATGAGCGGGCCACCAGTTCTTCGGCGGATCGCGAAAGAACCAGCCCGCCGACGCCACCACCAGACACAGCCCGATGCCGACCAGGCTGAGCAGCACCTTGTAGTTGCCGAGATCCAGCACCGAGGTGAAGAGGAACACGAACGGCACGGAACCGTAGGCGAATCCGCCGTTCACGAAGCCCGTCTTGCCGCCCTTGCGCTCCGGATACCACTTGCCGACCATATTCACGCACGTCGCATACACAAGACCGGCGCCGATACCGCTGCACATACCGAATCCCAGATACGCGACGAGCACATTCGGCGCGAACGCCAGCGCCAGATAGCCCAGCAGCGTGCCGAGCGCGCCGATCAACATGGCCGTACGCGCCGGGAGTCTGCCGCTCTCCCGCAACTGCCCAGCCGGGAAGGCCACGGCCGCCTGGAAGAACACCCAGACGCCCATCAACCAGAAGATGTGCCCACTGCTCCACAGATGCGCGTCGTGGAGCGTGTCCTCCGCCGACGTGAACGCGTACTCGGCGGAACTGATGCCCATCATGCCCACCCAGGGCAGGACAACCATCCATTTGCGCGCGCGGCCCATGATGTCGACATCGGATTCACCGATGCGGTACACGCGGCCGTGACGGTCCGTCACCTCCCTGAAAGGGACGGACGTCGAGTAGTCCGTTGTTGCCATCGCTCAGTGCCCCTTGCGTCGAAAGTCTGGCCAGCGCCCCCTGTCCAATGCCTTTCGTGTGCGCACGGGTCCCCGGGGCCGGCCGACCGCACTGTCGGCCGGCCCCGCGTCGGCTCACGTCATGAACCACCGCCCAACAGGCCTGCCGCACGCGCCCATTGGTACTTCGCGCCAAGCACGGCCACCGGCTTCTCAGTGGTGTACGGGTACGCCACCACCCCGCGCTCGTACAGGTACTGGCAGGCCTCCTCGACCTCCACATCACCCGCGAGCGACGCCACCACCGGCTTCTCGATGCCGCGTTCCCTGAACTCGGCGACCACGCGCGCGGTCAACTCCGCGAAGACCATCGGGGGAGTGACGATGGTGTGCCAGTAGCCGAGGACCAGCGCGTGGATCCGCGGATCCTCAAGTCCCAGCCGGATCGTCGCCTCGTACGTCGACGGCGGCTCGCCCCCGGTGATGTCCACCGGGTTGCCCGCGGCCCCGAAGGGCGGGATGAACTCCCGGAAGGACGCGTCGAGATCCGGCGGAATCTCCATCAGTGAGAGGCCGTTGTCGGTCACCGCGTCGGAGAGCAGCACACCGCTGCCGCCCGCGCCGGTGATGATAACTACGTTGTCGCCCTTGGGAGTTGGCAGCACAGGCAGTCCGCGCGCGTACTCCAGCATGTCGTTGAGCCCGGGGGCGCGGATGACACCGGCCTGCTTCAGGATGTCCGTGTACACGGCGTCGTCGCCGGCCAGCGCGCCCGTGTGCGAGCCCGCGGCCTTCGCACCCGCCGCCGTACGACCGGCCTTCAACACCACAACCGGCTTACGGGGAACGGTCTTTCGGGCCGCCTCCACGAACGCCCGCCCGTCCTTGAGGTCCTCCAGGTGCATCGCGATGCACTCCGTGTGCGGGTCCTCGCCGAACCAGGTCAGCAGGTCGTCCTCGTCCAGGTCCGACTTGTTGCCGAGCCCGACGATGGCCGACACCCCCGTCTTCGTGGTCCGCGCGAACCCCAGGATGGCCATCCCGATGCCACCGGACTGCGAGGTCAGCGCCACCCCGCCCTTCACGTCGTACGGCGTGCAGAACGTGGCGCACAGGTCCTGCCAGGTGGAGTAGTAGCCGTAGATGTTCGGCCCGAGCAGCCGCACGCCGTAGCGCTCGGCTATCTCCACTATTTCTTCCTGGAGTTGGACCTCGCCGGTCTCGGCGAACCCGGAGGGGATGAGGACCGCGTTGGGGATGTTCTTGCGACCCACCTCCTCCAGCGCCGCTGCCACGAACTTGGCGGGAATGGCGAAGACGGCCACATCCACCTCACCGGGAACGTCCGTGACACTCTTGTACGCCTTGCGGCCGAGGATGTCATCGGCACGGGGGTTCACCGGGTGGATCTCGCCGGCGAAACCGCCGTCGACGAGGTTGCGCATCACCGAATTGCCGATCTTGCCCTGCTCGTTGGAGGCACCGATCACGGCGACCGAGGTCGGCTCCATCAGGCGGCGCATGGTCGTCAGGATTTCGTCGCGTGTATACCGTCGACGGGCTACCGGCTGCGACTCGGCGAGGATGACACGGATGTCCGCCGCGACCGCGCCCTCCGGAGTCGCGATCACCGGATTGAGATCCACCTCGGCGATCTCCGGGAAGTCCGCGACCAGTTGGGACACCCGGCGGATCTGCTCGGCGATCGCCCACCGGTCGACGGCCGGTGCGCCGCGCACCCCGCGCAGGATCTCCGCCGCCCGGATCGAGTCCAGCATCGACAGCGCCTCGTCCGCGCTCACCGGCGCCAGCCGGAACGTCACGTCCTTCAGCACCTCGACCAGCACGCCGCCGAGCCCGAACGCGACCACCTTCCCGAACGTCGGATCGGTCATCGCGCCGACGATCACCTCCTGCCCCTGCGGCAGCAACTCCTGTATCTGGACGCCCTCGATACGGGCGTCGGCGTCGTACGCCCGCGCGTTCTCGACGATCCTGTGGAACGCGGCCCGTACGTCCGCCGCGCCCTCCACTCCGACGATCACGCCACCCGCGTCGGTCTTGTGCAGGATGTCGGGCGACACGATCTTCATCACGACGGGCCCGCCGAACCGCGCCGCGAACGCCACCGCCTCGTCGACATCCGTCGCCAACTCCTCGCCCGGTACGGCGATCCCGTACGCGTCGGCGATCACCTTGCCCTCCGGCGCGGTCAGCGCGAGCCGTCCCTCGGCGCGCACGGAGTCGAGCAGGGCGCGCACCTTCAGCAGTCGGTCCTCTGTCATCACGTCAGATCACCCCGTTCGACTTGAGGAGGCGCAACTCTTCGTCGCCGAGACCGAGTTCGCCGATGTAGACCTCTTCGTTGTGCTCGCCGAGCAGCGGTGAACTGGTCACGTCCACCGGGGAGTCGGAGAGCTTGAGGGGGCTGCCCACGGTGACGAACTCACCGCGCTCGGGGTGCGGCACCGTCACGACCATCTCGTTGGCCACCAGCGACTCGTCCTCGATGATCTCCCTGGTCGACAGGATCGGCCCGCACGGGATGTTGTGGGCGTTGAGCCGCTCCAGCACCTCCCACTTGGGCAGCGTGGACGACCACTCCTCGATCAGCTGGAACATCTTGGTGAGCTGCGGGAGTCGTGCCTCCGGTGTGGCCCACTCGGGGTCCTCGGCCAGTTCGGGCCGGCCGATCAGCTCGGTGAGCGGCCGCCAGCCGACCGGCTGCACGATGACGTACACATAGTCGTTCGGGCCGCCCGGCGCGCACTTGACCGCCCAGCCGGGCTGGCCGCCGCCGGACGCATTGCCCGAGCGGGGCACCTCGTCGCCGAAGTCGTCGTTCGGGTACTCGGCGAGCGGCCCGTGCGCAAGGCGCTGCTGGTCGCGCAGCTTCACGCGGCACAGGTTCAGCACGGCGTGCTGCATGGCCACGTTGACCCGCTGGCCGCGGCCAGTGCTCTCGCGCTGGAAGAGTGCCGCCAGTATCCCGGCTACTGTATGCACTCCTGTGCCCGAGTCACCGATCTGAGCGCCCGTGGCCAGCGGCGGTCCGTCCTCGAAGCCGGTGGTCGACATCGACCCGCCCATCGCCTGCGCGACGACCTCGTACGCCTTGAAGTTGGTGTACGGGCCGTCCCCGAAACCCTTGATGGACGCATACACGATCCGCGGATTGATCTCCTGTATGCGATCCCAGGTGAACCCCATACGGTCGACCGCGCCCGGCCCGAAGTTCTCGACCATGACGTCGGAGCGCCGGATCAGCTCGGTGAGGATTTCCTTGCCGCGCTCGGTCTTGGTGTTGAGGGTGATGCTGCGCTTGTTGCAGTTGAGCATCGTGAAGTAGAGGGAGTCGACGTCCGGGAGGTCGCGCAGCTGCTTGCGCGTGATGTCGCCGGTCGGTGCCTCCAGCTTGACGACGTCGGCGCCGAGCCAGGCGAGGAGTTGGGTGGCGGAGGGGCCGGACTGGACGTGCGTCATGTCGAGGACGCGGATGCCCTCAAGTGCCCTGGCGGTCATGGCCGTTCACCTCACTTGTACATCGTCTGGTTCATGGTTCCGGGGGCGTACGCGTCCGGGTCGACCCAGACGTTGATCAGCGACGGCTTGCCCGACTCACGGGCGCGGCGCAGGGCCGGGCCGATGTCGGCGGGGTCGCGGACCTCCTCGCCGTAACCGCCCAGCATCTGGGCGAACTTGTCGTAGTGGACGTCGCCAAGCGTGTTGCCGACCCGCTCGCGCTCCAAGCCGTACTTGGCGGCCTGGCCGTAACGGATCTGGTTCATCGAGGAGTTGTTGCCGACGATGCCGACGAAGGGGAGGTCGTAGCGGACGAGGGTCTCGAAGTCCCAGCCGGTGAGGGAGAACGCGCCGTCGCCGAACAGCGCGACGACCTCCTTGTCGGGCCGTGCCTGCTTCGCCGCGAGGACGAAGGGGATGCCGACGCCGAGCGTGCCCAGCGGGCCCGGATCCATCCAGTGGCCGGGCGATTTGGGCTGCACGACCTGCCCGGAGAAGGTGACGATGTCGCCGCCGTCGCCGATGTAGATGGAGTCCTCGGTGAGGAAGTCGTTGATCTCGCTGACCAGGCGGTACGGGTGGATCGGTGCGGCGTCCGACCGCAGACTCGGCAACCGCTTCTCGATCGCGGCCTGTTCGACGGCGCGCAGCTCGTCGAGCCACTCCTTGCGCCTGGAAGCACCGCCGTTGAGACGTCCCGAGGCCGCTTCCGCGACGGACTTCAGTACGAGCCCCGCGTCGCCGACGATGCCGAGGTCGATGTCCCGGTTCTTGCCGACGGTGCGATAGTCGAGGTCGATCTGCACGACGGTCGCGTCGGGGGAGAGCCGCTTGCCGTAGCCCATGCGGAAGTCGAAGGGCGTGCCGACGATGACGATGACGTCGGCGTGGGAGAAGGCGTACCGGCGCGAGAGTTGGAAGTGGTGCGGGTCGCCGGGCGGGAGGGTGCCGCGGCCCGCGCCGTTCATGTACGCGGGGATGTTGAGGGTGCGGACGAGGTCAATGGCCGCCTCCGTGCCGCGAGTTGTCCACACCTGACTGCCCAACAGGATCGTCGGCTTCTCGGCGTGGACCAGCAGGTCGGCGAGCTTCTCGACCGCCTCGGGGTCGCCGGCCGAGCGGGTCGAGGCGCGATAGGCGCCGGGCTGGGGTACCCGTGCCCTGCTCACCGCCACCTTCGCGTCGAGGACATCGCGCGGGATCTCCAGGAAGGAGGGTCCTGGCGCGCCGTGGTAGCACTCGCGGAACGCCATCGACACCATGTCGGCGGCGCGCGCCGTGTCCGGCACGGTCGCCGCGAACTTGGTGATCGGCGTCATCATGTCGACGTGCGGCAGGTCTTGGAGGGACCCCATCTTGTGCTGGGTGAGGGCCCCTTGGCCGCCGATCAGCAGCATCGGGGACTCCGCGCGGAAGGCGTTGGCGACACCGGTGACGGCGTCGGTCGTACCGGGACCCGCGGTGACGACCGCGCACCCGGGCCTACCGGTGATGCGTGCGTAACCGTCCGCCGCGTGGGCTGCCACCTGCTCGTGGCGTACGTCGACGACTTCTATGCCCTCGTCGACGCAGCCGTCGTAGATGTCGATGATGTGGCCGCCGCACAACGTGTAGATGCGGTCGACCCCCTCGGCCTTCAGGGCTTTGGCGACGAGATGACCACCGGAAATCACGTCCTGGGTGTCGTCGGGCATGGCGAAGTCCTGTCCCTTCGTAGGGGGTTGGAAGGCTCTCGCGGTACATTGCATACAGTCGACGAATACTGTATGAAACTTGTTATCCCGCATCCGGTGGGTGGTGTCCAGGGGGCGTGCGGCACTTTTCGGGGGACTGGGATCGCTCCCCGGACAGACACAGCAGGCAGGAGCCGAGATGGACCTGTACGAGCACCAGGCAAGGGAACTCTTCGCGGAACACGGCATCTTGGTGCCCCGGGCCGAGGTCACCTCCTCGTCCAAGGAGGCGCGCGGGATCGCCCGTGGGCTGGGCGGCCGGGTGGTGGTGAAAGCCCAGGTGAAGACCGGTGGGCGAGGCAAAGCGGGTGGGGTGAAGTTCGCCGCGGACCCGGCCGCCGCCGAGCTGACCGCACGGCAGATCCTCGGCATGGACATCAAGGGCCACACCGTCGGCACGGTGATGCTGGCCCAACCCGTCGACATCGAGAGCGAGTTCTACGTCTCCTACGTCCTCGACCGGGCGGCGGGCCGCTTCCTCGCGATCGCGTCCGCGGAGGGCGGTATGGAGATCGAGGAGATCGCCGCCCGTCGACCGGATGCGGTCGCCCGTATGCACATCGACCCGGCCGAAGGCGTCACCTCGGCGAAGGCGGCCGAGATCGCCGAGGCGGCCGGGCTGCCACCGCAGACCGTCGACGTCCTCGTACGACTGTGGGAGGTGCTGGTCCGCGAGGATGCCCTCCTCGTCGAGGTCAACCCTCTCGTGCGCACCCGGCAGGGGCAGATCCTCGCCCTCGACGGCAAGGTCACCCTCGACGACAACGCCCGCTTCCGGCAGGCCCGTTGGGGTGCCGAGGGCGCGGTACACGACGATCCGCTGGAGGCCGCGGCAGCCGCGAAGGGGCTCAACTACGTCAAGCTCGACGGCGAGGTCGGCGTCATCGGCAACGGCGCCGGCCTGGTCATGTCGACGCTCGACGTGGTCGCGGGGTGTGGTGCCCGTCCGGCCGACTTCCTCGACATCGGGGGCGGGGCCTCGGCCCAGATCATGGCCGACGGGCTCTCCGTCATCCTCTCCGACCCGGCCGTGAAGTCGGTGTTCGTCAACGTCTTCGGCGGGATCACCGCATGCGACGCGGTGGCCGACGGCATCGTGCGGGCGCTGGACACGGTCCGATTGACCAAGCCGCTGGTCGTCCGGCTCGACGGAAACAACGCGGCCCGCGGCCGGGCGATCCTCGACGGGCACGCGCATCCACTGGTCCAGCAGGTCACCACCATGGACGGCGCCGCCCGCCGCGCCGCCGACCTCGCCAACGCACGCTGAGGAGCGGGGACATGGCGATCTACCTCACCAAGGAGAGCAAGGTCCTCGTCCAGGGCATGACCGGCGGCGAGGGCATGAAGCACACCCGCAGGATGCTCGCCGCCGGCACGAACGTCGTCGGCGGCGTCAACCCGCGCAAGGCGGGCCGCACCGTCGACTTCGAGGTCCCCCAGTGCTTGAACGGCCTGGGAGGTGCCCCCATGGCCGTCCCTGTCCCTGTCCCTGTCCCCGTCTTCGGGTCGGTCGCCGACGGTATACGGTCGACGGGAGCCGATGTCACCGTCGTGTTCGTGCCGCCCGCTTTCGCCAAGGACGCCGTGACCGAGGCCGCCGACGCGGGCATCGGCCTCGCCGTCGTCATCACCGAGGGCATCCCCGTCCACGACTCGGTCGCCTTCACGGCCTACGCCGGGTCGAAGGGCACCCGGATCATCGGCCCCAACTGCCCCGGTCTGATCACCCCCGGCCAGGCCAACGCGGGCATCATCCCCGCCGACATCACCAAGCCGGGCCGTATCGGCCTGGTCTCCAAGTCCGGCACGCTCACCTACCAACTCATGTACGAACTCCGGGACATCGGCTTCTCGACCTGTGTCGGTATCGGCGGCGACCCCGTCGTCGGCACGAGCCACATCGACTGCCTCGCCGCGTTCCAGGACGACCCCGACACCGAACTCGTCGTACTCATCGGGGAGATCGGCGGCGACGCGGAGGAGCGGGCCGCCGCGTACATCCGCGACCACGTCACCAAGCCGGTCGTCGGCTACATCGCCGGTTTCACCGCGCCCGAGGGCAGGACGATGGGCCACGCCGGCGCCATCGTGTCCGGCTCCTCCGGTACGGCGGCGGCGAAGCGGGAGGCGCTGGAGGCCGTGGGAGTCAGGGTCGGGCGTACGCCTACGGAGACCGCCCGGCTGGTGCTGAACCGCCTGGAGGGGGTGCGGGAGGCGGCGCGTGATGTCACTCATAGTTGAGGTGACGTCACTGTCGCGCTCCTTGGAGCGCAACTAGCCTCATCTGTACGACGGTTCGTGCGGAGGACCGTTCCTGCCTCACCCCGCCCCGACTGTGCACCGAGAGCGGAGCAGAAGCATGGCATCAACCCTCACCCCCCTTCATCACCCCCCGACCCTCAAGACGGGCACGTCCTGGAGCGACGCGTGGCGGCGTTGTCTCGCCGTCGCGCCCGAGGCGTTCCAGGACGACCGTGTCCTCAACCTCTGGAACGCCGCCTGGCAGCGGGACGGCCGGGCCCTGCCCGCCACCTCCCCCGTCGACGGCAGCCCCATCGCCGGACCGCCCCGGCTGGACCGGTCCACCGCCCACCAGGCCGTACGCGCCTCCCTCGACCAGCACCGCGCCTGGCGGCACGTCCCGCTCGACGAACGGCGGGCCCGTGTCGCCGCCACGCTCGACGCCCTCACCGAGCACCGCGAACTCCTCGCGCTGCTGCTGGTCTGGGAGATCGGCAAGCCCTGGCGGCTCGCACAGGCGGACGTGGACCGGTCCATCGACGGTGTGCGCTGGTACGTCGACGGCATCGAACCGATGCTCGCCGGCCGCACCCCGCTGGACGGCCCGGTGTCGAACATCGCGAGCTGGAACTACCCGATGAGCGTGCTCGTCCACGCCATGCTCGTACAGGCGCTGGCGGGCAACGCGGTCATCGCCAAGGCCCCGACCGACGGTGGCGTCGCCTGCCTCACCCTGGCCTGCGCGCTCGCCGCCCGCGAGGGCATCCCCATCACCCTCGTCAGCGGCAGCGGAGGCGAACTGTCCGAGGCGCTGGTCCGGGCGCCCGAGATCGGCTGCGTCTCCTTCGTCGGCGGGCGCGACACCGGGGCGGCGGTGGCCACGGCCGTCGCCGACCTTGGCAAACGGCACGTCCTGGAACAGGAAGGACTCAACACCTGGGGCATCTGGAACCACACGGACTGGGACACCCTCACCGCCATCATCCCCAAGCTCTTCGACTACGGCAAGCAGCGCTGCACCGCGTATCCGCGCTTCGTCGTCCAGCGCGAGCTGTTCGACGAGTTCCTCACCGCCTACCTCCCCGCGGTCCGAACTCTCCGCGTCGGCCACCCCCTTGCCGTCCAGCACGCCGAAGACCCCTACCCCGAGCTGGACTTCGGTCCGGTGATCAACGCGGCCAAGGCCAAGGAACTCCACGACCAGGTGGCCGAGGCGATCGACCGCGGCGCCGTACCGTTGCACCGCGGCAAGCTGTCCGAGGCCAACTTCCTTCCGGGGCAGGACACTTCGGCGTACGTCCGTCCCGTCACGCTCCTCAACCCGCCACCGTCGTCGCCGCTGCACCACGCGGAGCCTTTCGGCCCGGTCGACACCATCGTCCTGGTCGACACGGAGGCGGAGTTGCTGGCCGCGATGAACGCGTCCAACGGTGCGCTGGTCGCCACCCTGTCCACCGACGACCGCGCGACCTACGACCGACTCGCCCCGCAGATCCGCGCGTTCAAGGTCGGGCACGGCAAGCCGCGTTCCCGAGGCGACCGCGACGAGTTGTTCGGCGGCTTCGGTGCCTCTTGGCGCGGTGCCTTCGTCGGCGGTGAACTCCTCGTCCGGGCGGTGACACACGGACCGGTGGGGGAGCGGCTGCCGGGCAACTTCCCGGAGTACCAGCTCATGCCATGACCGGCAGGTATCGGTTCATGCAGTGACCGGTCGGTATCGGTTCACGCCGTGACCGGTGGCCGGGCGGTACTCGGGTCCGTCGAGTGCCGCCCGGCGATGATCTCGTCGGCCAGCCAGCGGGCCACGCCCTGCGGATACGGGCGCGGCAGGTTCAGCACGATGTGGTTCATCCCGGCGTCGACGAGGCGGCCGACCGTCTCCCGGGTCGTGGCCGGCTCGTCGTACGACACCAGGACCTGCACCGAACGCGTGATCCCGGCCGGGTCACGGCCCAGTTCGGCGCAGTGCGCGTCGAGGACACGGGCGCGCTCGGCGACGTACTCGACCGTGTTGTGCGGCGGCCCTGGAACGTTCCATATGTCCGCGTGCTCGGCCACCAGTCGTAGCAGCCGGGTGCCCCAGCCGCCGATCAGCAGCGGGGGACCGGGCCGTTGGACGGGCTTGGGTTCGCAGCGCGTACCCCGGAGCCGGTAGTGGCGGCCCTCGAAGTCGAAGACGTCCCGGGCCCACATCCCCTTCAGGATCGCGACGGTCTCCGCCAGCCGCTCGATGCCCTCACCCGGCGGGACGAGCGGGAGGCCGTAGGCCGCGTACTCCGCGATCGCCGGATTCGCGCCCGGGATTCCCCCGGCGCCGGCCGGCTGATGCGTCCCGCCGACGCCCAGCCCGAGCACCAGCCGCCCGCCCGAGATCACGTCCACGGTGGACGCCATCTTGCCGAGCACGGCCGGCGGCCGGACACGGTTGCTGGTGACGAGAAGGCCGAGCCGCAGCCGCTCCGTCTGGGCGGCGAGTGCGCCGAGCAGCGTCCACCCTTCGTGTATCTGTCCGTCCTCGGGCCCGGCGACCGGCAGCAGGTGGTCCCACAGCCAGGCGTCCGCGATCTCCGGGACGGCGTCCGCCTCCAGCCAGACCCGGCGGATGTCCCCGTACGACACATGCATGGGTGTGGTCTTGATCCCGAAGCGCACAGTGGTCTCGTCCGTCATGACCGTCAGCCTACCGAATCATCAGCACTACTGACGATCAGATGGGAGATTCATGTCGGGATACAGTCGGGGAATGGCCAACGATCAGTTCCCCAGCCCCCTGGAGTCCCGGCTCGGCTACCTCCTCAAGCACGCCCAGGCGAAACTGGCCAAGGCATCGGCCGAGGCGCTCGCTCCGCACGGTGTCGACGGTCACGAGTTGGCCGTACTGGTGGTGCTCGCCGCGGGGGAGCCGTTGTCGCAGGTCGAGGCCGCCGGGCGGCTCGGGGTCGACCGCACCACGATGGTGTCGCTGATCGACGGCCTGGAGGACCACGGTCTGGTGGTGCGGCGGCGCAGTCCGCAGGACCGCCGCAAGAACATTGTCGAACTGACGTCCGAGGGGCAGGACTGCCTGCGCCAGGCGGAGAAGGCCCGTCGAGCGGCGGAACGGCGATTTCTGGCCCCGCTGGACGAGGCGGGGGCGGCCTCGCTCGTACGGGCGCTGCGGACCCTGGTGCTCGACGGGCGAGTGCCCGAATCCGGCGCGTGTCCGTAGGGGTTCGTTCGTCAGTCGTGGTGGAGTCCTCGCAGGTGGCAGGCGTCCCGGGGCTGGTTCCGCGGGGGCGGATATGCAGGTGAAAGGCACTGCGAAAGCTTGGTATTGTTGTCCATGTCGCCGCGGGGAACACCCCCGGTCGGGCGGCAGACACCTCGTCCGGGTGGCGGAATGGCAGACGCGCTAGCTTGAGGTGCTAGTGCCCTTTATCGGGCGTGGGGGTTCAAGTCCCCCCTCGGACACCAGCGGAGACCCCACTTCACGTGGGGTTTTCTGCTTGCCAGGGCCGCCGTGCGGTTGGCCCGCGGATGACATCTCACCTACCGGGCAGCCCCGGCGAGGTTTGAAGCGATGTCGACGTATCCTTCTTGAGGTCTACGGCGTCAAATAGTGGGCGCCGAAAATGGAGGCAACACCCCGTGCTCATTGCTCAGCGTCCGTCCCTGACCGAAGAGGTCGTCGACGAGTTCCGTTCCCGGTTCGTGATCGAGCCGCTGGAGCCGGGCTTCGGCTACACCCTCGGCAACTCCCTCCGCCGTACGCTCCTCTCCTCGATCCCGGGTGCGGCGGTCACGTCCATCCGCATCGACGGCGTCCTGCACGAGTTCACCACCGTGCCGGGTGTCAAGGAGGACGTCACCGACCTGATCCTCAACATCAAGCAGCTCGTCGTCAGCAGTGAGCAGGACGAGCCCGTGGTGATGTACCTGCGCAAGCAGGGTCCGGGTCTGGTCACCGCCGCCGACATCGCGCCCCCGGCCGGTGTCGAGGTCCACAACCCCGACCTCGTCCTCGCCACGCTCAACGGCAAGGGCAAGCTGGAGATGGAGCTGACCGTCGAGCGCGGTCGCGGCTACGTCTCGGCGGTCCAGAACAAGCAGGTGGGCCAGGAGATCGGCCGGATCCCGGTCGACTCCATCTACAGCCCGGTGCTGAAGGTCACGTACAAGGTCGAGGCGACGCGTGTCGAGCAGCGCACCGACTTCGACAAGCTGATCGTCGATGTCGAGACGAAGCAGGCCATGCGTCCCCGCGACGCCATGGCGTCGGCCGGTAAGACCCTCGTCGAGCTGTTCGGTCTCGCGCGCGAGCTGAACATCGACGCCGAGGGCATCGACATGGGCCCGTCCCCCACGGACGCCGCCCTGGCCGCCGACCTCGCGCTGCCGATCGAGGAGCTGGAGCTCACCGTTCGGTCGTACAACTGCCTCAAGCGCGAGGGCGTCCACTCGGTGGGCGAGCTGCTGGCGCGCTCCGAGGCCGACCTGATGGACATCCGCAACTTCGGTGCGAAGTCCATCGACGAGGTCAAGGCCAAGCTGGCCGGTCTGGGTCTGGGCCTGAAGGACAGCCCGCCCGGATTCGACCCGACCGCCGCGGTCGACACCTTCGCCACCAACGACGCGGACACGCGGTTCGTGGAGACCGAGCAGTACTAGGCAGTACTTGGAACGGTGTAAACGGTAAGTCCCGGCGCCCTGGTCGAGCAGCAGCCCGACCAGGGCGCCGTGCTGTGCCGGGTCTCAGGGTGTACATCCCGAGGCTGACGGAGCGGCCCGTAAATCCGCCGAAGGCGGGATGCCGCCTCGCCGTTCGCACAGCAGGGTGGCGGGCATGCGTGAAACCGGAGAACTGACGAAGCGTCATAGACGTTTGTTATCAGGCAGGTTGGCGGCGCTGGGGGCCGTCCTCTGTCTCACCTCGGCCACCATGGCCCTGCTGCCCGCCCCCGCGTCCGCCACCACGACGGTCGCCGAGGGCGGGCACACGGTCCGCATCAGCCGGACCGAGTACGGCGTACCGCACATCCTGGCCCAGGACTTCGACGGACTCGGTTACGGCTACGGGTACGCGTTCGCGCAGGACAACGTCTGCGAACTCGCCGACCAGATAGTGACGTTGCGGGGTGAACGGTCCCGGTTCTTCGGGCCCGACGGAGACTCCGGTACGGGCGCCGACCTCGCGAGCGACACCTACTACGGCGGACAGCTGCGCGCCGGGACAGTGCGCCAACTGCTCGACAAGAAAGCGCCGTTGGGGCCCACGACGGAACTGCGGCGGATGGTCGAGGGATACGCCGCCGGGTACAACCGCTATCTCCGGGACACCGGAGTCGACCGGCTCCCGGACGCGCGCTGCAAGGGCAAGCCCTGGGTGCGGCCGATCACCGCGCTCGACCTGTGGAACGTCGTCTACGACGTCAACAGGGTGACCGAGACAGTGCCGTTGGCCCCGGACATCGGCGACGCGCAACCCCCGACCGCCTCCGCCCCCTCGACGGCCGCGACAACCTCCTCCCGCAGCGGCCTCGTTGGTCTCGGCCTCGCCTCCGCCGACGTCGGCAGCAACGGCTGGGCGCTCGGCCGGGACGCCACCCGCACCGGCAACGCGATGGTGCTCGCCAACCCGCACCTGCCCTGGGCCGAGGGCAACTTCCGCTTCTACCAAGTGCAGTTGACGATCCCCGGCACCCTGGACGTGTCCGGCGCCGGCCTCTACGGCACCCCGTTGGTGGAGATCGGCCACAACCGCACCCTCGCCTGGACGCACACCGCGAGCGATGCCCAGCACGGCTCCTTCTACGCCCTCAAGCTCGTGCCCGGCGACCCGACGAGCTATCTGCTCGACGGCAAGGCCGTTCCCATGGAGCGCCGTACGATCCCGGTTGCCGTACGGGGCGCGGACGGTGGACTGTCGACCGTCGAACGGACGCTGTACACCTCGCGGTTCGGCCCCGTCCTGTCGTCCGGCTGGACCACGACCACCGCCTACGCGATCCGCGACGCCAACGCCGACAACCTGCGCTCCCTGAACACCTGGCTGGCCATGGGGAAGGCACGCACTCTCGGTCAACTCCGCGCCGCCCAGGACACGTTCCAGGGCGTCCCATGGACCTACACCCTCGCGGCCGACACCAGCGGCGGCACGTACTTCACCGACTCCTCGGCCGTCCCGCACCTCACCGACGAGCAACTGAAGCGCTGCACAGTCGCGGCGGACCAAGGGCCCACCGCCCTGGACGGTTCCACGTCGGCCTGCGCCTGGGGCAGTGACCCCGACGCACTCGTGCCCGGCGTCTACGGCCCCTCCCACCAGCCGAAGTCGGTGCGCGGCGACTATGTCGCCAACTCCAACAACGGTCCCCAGTACGTCAATCCGGAGGCGCCGATCACCGGCCTCCCGGGCGCGTACGACACCGATCCACACCTCGACGGGCGGGCCCAGCTGGGACTGGGCATGATCGCCCAACGCCGGGACGGAACGGACGGGTTGGGCGCTCCCGGCTTCACCGAGGACACCCTCGGCGCGTCGATGTTCGGCAACCGTGTCCTGTCGGCCGAGCGGGGCCGCGACGGCATCGTCGCCATGTGCCGCGCCCACCCGAACCCGACGGCCACGGACGGCACACAGGTCGACGTGACGCAGGCGTGCGCGACCCTCGCCCGCTGGGACACCCGCGCCGACACCACCAGCCGGGGCATCGTGCTCTGGAGCACGTTCTACAACCGCCTCCTCGACGGCGGCCCGCCCGACACCTGGCGCCGCGTCCCCTACGACCCCGCCCAACCCCTCACCACACCAAGGGGATTCAACGGCGACGACCCGCGCGTCCAACGCGCCCTCGCCGACGCCGTCCAGGACCTGGCCGCCCGTGACCTCCCGGTCGACGTCGAACTCGGCGCCGTACAGAAATGGGCCGGCATCCCGCTGCCCGGCTGCGACGTGGGCTGTTTCGACGTCGTGGAGGCGGGGCCCGACTCGGGCACCGGCACCCCGACCGCGGGCGCTTTCGGCAGCAGCTTCCTGATGACCGTCGAACTGACCCCGGCCGGGCCGCGCGCCCACACCCTCCTCACCTACGGAGAGTCCGCGAACCCGACGTCACCCCACTTCTCGGACCAGACACGGCTGTTCTCGCGCAAGCAGTGGGTCACCGAACGATTCACCCGCGCGCAGATCGCCGCCGCCCCGGGCCTGGAGGTGACGACTCTGCGCAGGTGACGCGGTCGGCGCGGCACGGGCCGGTCGCAACTCGGCTGCCCGGAAGCGGGGTTGACTGGTCTATACCCTTGACTGGTACAGACCAATACGGTTCAGTGGGGGCGTCATCCCCCCACCACGGCCGCCCCCCACGCCGTGACCGGTCCGACCGGCCCGTGCGCACAAAGGCTCCGCTCCGCCCTGCCCTTGGCGGGGTACGGCCGTGCTCCACAGAGGAGTTGAACCCTGTGTCGAGACGCCGCATCGCCGCAGTACTGACCGCACTCGTCCTCGGTAGCCTTACGCCCGTGGTCCTCCCCGCCGCCGCGTCCGCCGCGTCCTGTTCCAGCTATCCCAACTGGGTGGCCGGGCAGTCGTACGTGACCGGCAACATCGTCCGCTACACCGACGGCAAGGCGTACATCGCCGAGCACGACAACCCGGGCTACGACCCGGTCATCAGCACCTGGTTCTGGGAGCCGTACGCCTGCGACGGCGGCTCGGGCACGCCCGTCGGCAACTTCGTCGTCAGCGAGGCGCAGTTCAACCAGATGTTCCCGAGCCGGAACTCGTTCTACTCGTACAGCGGTCTCACCGCCGCCCTCAGCGCCTACCCGGGCTTCGCCAACACCGGCAGCGACACCACGAAGAAACAGGAGGCCGCCGCCTTCCTCGCCAACGTCAGCCACGAGACGGGCGGGTTGGTGTACATAGTCGAGCAGAACACCGCCAACTACCCGACGTACTGCGACTGGAGCCAGTCGTACGGCTGCCCGGCCGGTCAGTCCGCCTACTACGGGCGCGGTCCGCTTCAGCTCAGCTGGAACTTCAACTACAAGGCGGCCGGGGACGCGTTGGGCATCAATCTGCTCAACAACCCCTGGCTGGTACAGAACGACTCGGCGGTGGCCTGGAAGACCGCGCTCTGGTACTGGAACACCCAGAGCGGCCCCGGCTCCATGACCCCGCACAACGCGATCGTCAACGGCGCCGGTTTCGGCCAGACCATCCGCAGCATCAACGGCTCGGTGGAGTGCGACGGCAAGAGCCCCGCCCAGGTACAGAGCCGCGTGGACGCCTACAACCGCTTCACCTCGATCCTGGGGACCACCCCGGGCGGCAACCTCTACTGCTGAACGTGCGGCACGGGCACCGGCCGGACCGTTCCAACGGCCGGTGCCCGTCCCGTCCACGCGTTCCAGGAAGGATACGTTCCCGCAGGTCAAACCCTGCGCGAGCGTTCCAGCTTCCCGTTTCCCCCGACTGTCCTGGCGGCTGGGACGGATCGCCGCGCAAGCTGCGGTTGTTCGCAGCGAGACCCACCACGAACCGGGTGGCTCGCCTTCCAGCACCGCACTCACGGGGAGCCCGATCATGTCCGACACCTCCTTCCGCCGCCGCACGGCACTCCTCACCGCCGGCTTCGCCGCGGCCGCCTCACTGGCACTGACCGCCTGTGGGACCAGCCAGGACACGGGGGCCAAGAGCACCCCGACCGCCGTCGCCGACAACGGCAACGGCAACTCCTCGACCGCCACCGGGAGCACCGGGGGCACCGGGAGCACCGGGGGCGCCGAGGCGGACGCGGGCACCGAAGCCGCCGCCTCCGGCACGGACAAGGCCGTCACGGTCTCGAAGTCGGGCCGCAGCAGCACCGCCTTCAAGGGATCCACCGGGTCCACCGGGTCCAACAGCTCTTCGGGCACCGTCACCTGCACCGACGCCAACACCAAGGTCACGGCGCAGACCGTGACGCGTCCGCTGAACCACCTGCTGCTGGCCGTCAAGAACACCGGCTCCAAGACCTGCTACCTGTACGGCTACCCGGCCCTGAACTTCCAGGACGCCCAGGCCGTGCCCCCGGTCGACGAGGCCTCGCAGCCGCAGGCGGTCACCACGCTCCGCCCCGGACAGTCGGGCTACGCGGGCGTCCGCCTCTCCGCCGCCGACGGCAGCGGCTCCGGCGGCTACACCGCGAAGACGCTCAAGGTGATCTTCCAGAACCGCGCGCTCGACTTCGTGGGCTCGGGTGTCGACGTCCCGCTGCCCGCCAAGGGCGTCTGGATCGACAGCTCCCTGACCACCACCTACTGGCTGGCCGACCCCCAGGACGCCCTCAACTAGGCAGTCCGTGCAGCGCAGTTCCCCGCCGCGCAGAGAGGGCGAGGTGTGTCCGGTACAGCGAACGACGTGGCTCGGCGGCTCGATCCAGGGGCGCCCGCGCACGAGTACTTCGAGGTGGTGTGGCGCACCTCGTCCGACGGCGCGTTCAAGAGAGCGGGGCTGCTCGCCTGGGAGATCATCGGCATCGCGGTCGGCCTGCACTCCGCCGACGAGATACAGCCGATCGGCATCGACGTCCGCGTGCACCAAGGCCCGCCGATCGTGGGATTCGCCTACGGCGACGACCGCGAACTGGCCCGCCGGCACACCGCGTTGGTGGAACGCCGACTCTGGGACAGCACAGTGGGCGAGTTCCTGACGTTTCTCCGCGAGACGGCTGCCACTCCGGCCGTCCGAACCACATGAACCACATGAACCAAATGAAGCACCTGAAACACATGAACCACCTGAACCAGTCGAGGAGACATCCCCCCATGTTGGACCGCTCCCTTTCCGGCAACCGGCGCCCGATCCGCCGTGCCACGGCCCTCGCAGCCGCCGGTGCGGCCCTCGCGCTCGCCTTGCCGGTCTCGGCCACGGCCGTGTCCGGTACGGCTCGTGCCGCCGCCCCCGACCCGGTGTCCTCCTTCGGGTTCACCGCCCAGGAACGCAAGGACGCCCTCGCCTACTGGACGCCGGCCCGGATCAAGGCCGTAGGGAAGTCCGTGGACCTCGGGCCGACCGGGCCGAAGACCAAGACGTGGACCGGTCCAGAGTTGAAGACCGTGGGGCGGCTCTTCATGGTCAACGCGGGAGGGGCCGACACCTGGTGCACGGCCACCGCCGTCACGAGCGCCAACCGGTCCGTCGTGATGACCGCGGGGCACTGCGTCCGCCGCTCCGCCTCGCCCGCCAACACCAACATGTCGATGGTGTTCGTCCCGGCCTACAGCAAGGGCAGGCAGCCGTATGGCGGTACCGTCCTGACGCCGCGGACCTTCGGGGAGGAGGGCACGAACGACGTGGCCGCGATGGTCGTCGACGCGGACAGGAGCGGTCGTAGGCTCACCGATGTCGTGGGCGGGACGCCCGTCGCCTTCGACCGGGCGGTCGGCGGGAAGATCTCCTCCTTCGGCTACCCGGCCACCCACCCGCAGCGCGGCGAGGAACTCCTGCGCTGCGTCGGCACGGAGAAGACGGAGAACGGCCAGCGGGTGATCCCCTGCGACATGACCGGCGGCTCCAGCGGCGGCCCGTGGCTGGCCGGGTTCGACGAGGCCACCGGGAAGGGCACCCTCGTCTCCGTCAACAGCGCGCTGGACGGCTTCACGCCGACCAAGATGTACGGCGAGATCCTGGGCGCCACCGCCAAGGCGATGTACGAGCGGGCCGGGCGCGGCTGACCGGCGGTGCCCGAGGGCTGCCCCCGCCGACAGGGGCAGCCCCATGTGAGTACCGCCAGGGGAGGTGCGGTGGCGGGTGCCTTGCCATGACAGCCGTGGGGTTGACCAACACTGCCGACGCCCGCGACGTTCCGTTCCCCTGGCGGTGGGACCAGCCTGCGGTGCCGGGCGGGTGCGGGGGGTGCGAACCACGGGAGATCCGTGCACCCAGTCGCGGGGAGGGGCCGCGCGAGGGGTACCTAGGTATGCGGAGGCCCCTCGGACGCACCGGGATACCTACGCCGTCGAGGTGCCCTCCGCCTGTGCCGGGGCCAGGATCTCGGTACGGGAGGTGATCCCCAGCTTGGCGAGGATGTGCTCCACGTGGGCGTCCACGGTGCGTTTGGAGATGACGAGCCGTTCGGCGATCTCCCGGTTGGACAGTCCCCGGGTCACCAGCGCGGCGACCTCGCGTTCGCGGCGGGTGAGGGAATCGGCGGGGCGGCCGTCCGCAGTGCCGGGGCGGGGCGCGGGAACGCCGGGCGGCTCGTCCGCGTCCGCCCTTACGGCGTCCAGGAGTTCGCGGCCCGACATGCGGGCCCCGGCCTCGCGCCACCGTTCGTACGGTTCGTCACCCAGTGCCGCGCGCACCGCCCGCTGCTGGGCCTCCTGCTCCTCCAGCAGTCGGGGCAGCATGCCGACCGGGTCGCCGCCCAGTCGGCGCGCGTGCTCCGCGTAGCCCAGCAGCCAGCAGGCCCTGACGTACCGCTTCTGTCCGGCCGCGTGCCAGGCCAGCCCGAGGGACGCGAGTGCCGCGACGAGGACCTCGCCGATCTCGCTCGCCGCCTCCAGGCCCCGGCGCAACGCCACCGCGCTCTCCTCGGGCCGGCCCACGAGCCACAGGATGACGCCCTGGACGGTGAGCGTGGACCCGTACAACTGGCGCTCGCCCCGGCCCTCCAGATACGCCAGCCCCGCCGCGCACCACTCCAGCGCCCGGTCCGTGAAGCCCAACGCCCCGTACAGCAGGGCCCCTTCGTAGTGCACGACGCCGATGCCCAGCGCGTCGTCCGCCGCGACCATCCGCGCGCGGACCGCGTCGAGCGCCGCCATTCCCTCCTCGACGGCGCCGCCGAGGACGGTCATGGCGGCCAAGTAGCCCTCGCTGAACAGCTCCACCCGGCTCTCGCCGACCCGCCGCGCCAGGTCGAGGGCGCGCGGGAACCGGTCCAACGCCGTCTCCAGATCCGCCGTCCACACCCCGAACACGCCGGTCATGAACAGCGCCCAGGCCCGCACGGGGGAGTCCTGCTGGACCGGTCCAAGCCCCTTGTCGATCCAGTACCGGCCCTCGGACAGCGTCCCCGCCGCCCGCCAGTACGCCCCGAGCCGGGTCGCCAGCCACAGCGCGTCCGCGGCCCGGCCCTCCGTGGCGCAGCCGTACTCCAGGGCCGCCCGCACATCGGCGATCTCCGCGCGCACCGCGTGGTGCAGCGTGACCTGCGCCGGGCCCACCAGGCCGTCCCAGAAACGGCCGACGAGTTCCTCGTAGTGGGCGAAGTGCCGCCGCCGTACGGCCTCGGCGTCCTCGCTCTCCGCGAGCCGCCCGGCGCCGTACTCGCGGATGGTGTCGAGGAGCCGGTAGCGGGCCCCGTCCTCGCCGAGGCGCTGGACGACCGACTTGTCGACCAGGCCGATCAGCGCCTCGACGACCTCCTCGCCGCCGAGGTCGCCCGTACCGCCCGTACCGCCCGCGCACACCCGTTCGGCGGCGGTCAGTCCGAAGGAGCCGGCGAACACCGACAGCCGCGCCCACAGCAGTTGCTCCTGGGGTGTGCACAGGTCGTAGGACCAGTCGATGGCCGCGCGGAGGGTCTGGTGCCGGGTGAGGGCCGTGCGGCGGCCGCCGGTGAGGACCTCGCAGTGGCGGTCCAGGCGGGCGACGAGTTCGGAGAGGGGTACGGCCCGCAGTCGTACGGCCGCGAGTTCGAGTGCGAGGGGGATGCCGTCGAGGCGGTCGACGAGCGCGAGGGCGTGCTCCCGGTCGGCGCCGTCGAGAGCGGGGCCGCCGGTCACGGCGGCGGCGCGCCGGTTGAACAGGTCGACGGCGTCGGCGCGGGTCAGCGGGGCGATCGGCAGACAGCGCTCACCGGGCACGTCGAGCGGCTGCCTGCTGGTGGCGAGCACGCTCAGCCCGGGTGCCTCGCGCAGCAGGACGTCGCAGAGCATCGCGCACGCGTCGACCAGGTGCTCGCAGGTGTCGAGGACGATCAACATCCGCCGCCCGCGCAGGTGTTCCACGATGGCGTCGAGCGGTGTCATGCCGGACTGCTCGGGCAACTCCAGCACGCCCGCGAGGGTCGGCGGCACCAACTCCGGGTCGCGCAGGGCGGATAGCTCCACCAGCCGTACTCCGTCGGCGAACCGGTCAGTTGCCGCGCGAGCCGCCCGCAGCGCCGTACGGCTCTTGCCGACACCGCCCGGACCGACCAGCGTGACCAGCCGCGAACGCGCCAACTCGGCGTTCAGCGCGGCGAGTTCGCCGGTGCGTCCGACGAAGCTGGTCAACTCGACGGGGAGTTGACCGCCGCGCCGCTGTCCGAAGCCGTATCCCATGCCGCCCCCATACCCGTCCGCCAACCGATCACCACAGCGTAGGCGAGTGACTCCCGAGCGTGAACGGTAGTCGAGTCCGGCGGGTGGACGCGAGATCGCGCCGGTGGCTCAGTGCGGGGGCGTGCGGGGCAGCGGGAGTGCGCGCCCCGCACGCCGGGCTCGGCCAGGTTCCTGTCTCTGCCGGGCTCACCGAGGTGCCGCTCTATGCGGGGCTCGCCCAGCCGCCGCTCTCGACGGAGCGCACCATGGCGTCCAGCACCGCCGCGCTGTGCACGGCGTCCGGGAGGGTGGCGCCGTACGGCTTGCCCTCGGCGACGGAGCGCAGGAAGCGGTAGGCCTCGATGACCTTGAGGTCGTCGTAGCCCATCGCGTTCGCCGCGCCGGGTTGGAACGCTCCAAACTCGCCGTCGCCCGGGCCGACATACACGGTGGTGACGGGCTGGTCCTGGTACGACGTGCCGCGGCTGACCGCGAGTTCGTTCATCCGGCGGAAGTCCCAGAACACCGCGCCCTTGGTGCCGTGCACCTCGAAGCCGTAGTTGTTCTGCTCGCCTACCGAGACCCGGCACGCCTCCAGGACACCCCGGGCGCCGGAGGCGAACCGCAGCAGGCAGTTGACGTAGTCCTCGTTCTCCACCGGGCCCAACTCGCCGCCGGTGGCGAGCGCGTGGCCCGCGGTCGCGCCGGTGGGGCGGGCCCGCCGCGGCAGGAAGATCGCCGTGTCGGCGGCGAGGGAGGTGATGTCGCCGAGCAGGAAGCGGGCCAGGTCGGCGCCGTGCGAGGCCAGGTCGCCGAGGACTCCGTGGCCGCCGCGCTCCAGCTCGTAGCGCCAGGTCAGGGCGCCGTCCGGGTGGGCCGCGTAGTCGCTGAAGAGGCGGACGCGGATGTGGGTGACTGCGCCCAGCTCGCCGGAGGCGATCAGGTCGCGGGCGGCCTCCACGGCGGGCGCGTTGCGGTAGTTGAAGCCGACCGCGCCCTGCACGCCCGCCTTCGTGACCGCGTCGGCGACGGCGGAGGCGTCCGCGGTCGACAGGCCCACCGGCTTCTCGATCCAGATGTGCTTGCCCGCCTCGGCCATCGCGACGCCGATCTCGCGGTGCAGGAAGTTCGGCGCGGTGATGCTCACCGCCTGCACGCGCGGGTCGGTGACCACCTCGCGCCAGTCGCGGGTGGTGGAGGCGAAGCCGAACTGCTCGGCGGCCTGCTCGGCCCGCCCGGGCACGTCCTCGGCGACCGACACGAGCTGTGGCCGCACGGTCAGCTGCGGAAAGTGGTGCGGGACACGGGCGTACGCCTGGGTGTGCACCCGCCCCATCCATCCGAAGCCGACGACGGCTACACCGAGCGAGGTCACCATGACTGCCCTTCTTTGGACCGGTCCATAAACTGTCCTCGCCACAGTGGAACCCATTCGTCCTGATGTCAATACGTGGACGTCAACACCGAGTGTCCGCGCCTTTGACACGGGGCGCGACCGCGTGGAACGGTCCAGCCATGAGTGCTCCGACCATCCGTGATGTCGCCGAGCGGGCCGGTGTGTCGAAATCCCTGGTCTCCCTGGTGCTGCGCGGCTCCGAGCAGGTACGACCGGAAAAACGGCAGGCCGTGTTGGCCGCGGTGGCGGAACTCGGCTACCGCCCGAACGCCGCCGCCCGCAGCCTCAGCGAACGCCGCACCCGCTCGGTCGGCGTCCTGCTGAACGACCTGCGCAACCCCTGGTTCGTGGAACTCCTCGACGGCCTGGGCTCCCGCCTGCACGAGAACGGCCTGCACATGATGCTGGCCGACGGCCGCCTCAACCGCCATCTCGGCGAGGACCTCACGCGCATCTTCACGGAACTCCGCGTCGACGGCCTGATCGCGGTGGGCACCTTCCCGGGATCTGACGAATTCCTCACCGCCGCCACCCACATCCCCACGGTGATCGCGGGCGCCATCGAACCGGTCCTGCGCCACGTCGACGTCGTGGCCGGCGACGACTCGTACGGCGCCACCCTGGCCACCGAGCACCTCATCGACCTGGGCCACCGCCGCATCGCCCACATCGCCGGCCAGGGCGTCGCCGGCGAACTCCGCCGCACCTCCTTCGAAATGGTCATGCACGCCCACGGCCTGACCGACCTCGCGACGGTCGAACAGGGCGACCACACGGAGGAGGGCGGCTACCGCGCGATGGTCCGTCTGCTCACCGCCCCGCAACGCCCCACGGCCGTCTTCGCCTTCAACGACATCGCGTGCGTCGGCGCGCTCTCGGCGGCCGAGGAGTTGGGCCTCCAGGTGCCTCGGGACCTGTCCCTCGTCGGTTACGACAACACGTACCTCGCGCGCCTACGACACCTCTGGCTCACCACCGTCGACAACGGCAGCCATGACATCGGCCGCCGCGCCGCGCAGCTCCTCGTCCACCGGATGAAGGACCCGAGGCGGGCGGAGGAGACGGTGTTGTCGGAGCCGAAACTTGAGGTGCGGGGGAGCACGGGGTCGCCCTCGACGGAGTAGCTCCGACGCGGGCATGATCCGTACGGTGTCGAACGAATCCACGGAAGCGCGCCGCCCGCCCCTGCTCTGGGAACAACACTGCTGCCTGGCCCTGGAGAAGAACGCCGACGTCGGTGAACTCGCCCGCTACCGCAGACCCGGCGGCAGCTTCGTCTCGGTGAACGTCGGCTACGCGCCGCACGGCGCCAACGACGTCACCGGCCTGGTGGCGAGTTGGCGGGAGCGGATCGCCGCGGACGACCGGCTGCGACTGGTCGCTGCTGTCGACGACATCGACGACGCTGTGCGCGCGGGGAGCGTGGCCGTCGCCTTCGACTTGGAGGATTCCGGGCCGCTGGAAGGGGACTTGGACCGGGTCCGGCACTTCTACGACCTCGGTGTGCGCACCATGCTGCCGAGCTACAACACCCGCAACGCGGCCGGTGGCGGTTGCCTGGACGCGGTCGACGAGGGACTCACCGGCTACGGGCGGGCGCTGGTACGGGAGTTGAACGCCGTCGGCATGGTGGTGGACGGCTCGCACTGCGGTGCCCGTACCGGCCTCGACCTGTGCGAGGTGTCCCAACTCCCCGTCGTCTACAGCCACTCCAGCATGCGCGCGGTGTGGGACCACCCCCGCAACATCACCGACGAGCAGGCCAGGGAGTGCGCCGCCACCGGCGGGGTCGTCGGCATCACCGGCGTCGGCATCTTCCTCGGCCCCAACGACGCCTCCGTGGAGGCCCTCGTACGGCACATCGACCACGCGGTCGACCTCGTCGGGCCGGAACACGTCGGGATGTCCACCGACTACCCGTTCGACGCAGGGGACTTCAATGCGATGCTCGAACAGAGCCCGGAGCTGTATCCCGAGTGCTACACCCGCTGGGGCGCGATCGAATTCATGCCGCCGGAAGGCCTGTTGACCGTCGAGGGCGCGCTGCGGGCCCGGGGATATCCCGAGGACGCCGTCGCCGCGATCCTGGGCGGCAACTTCCGGCGGGTGGCGGCGCGGGTGTGGCGGTAGCGGGCGACCGGCCCGCCCGAGCCCGCTCCGGGCCGGACCGACCCGGCCGGACCACCGCGCGATGTGACGTCACGCGGCGCGCCCGTTACGTTCGTGGGGACGACGGGAACGCCGGAAGAGGAACAGCATGAGCAGCCGCAGCACGGGCGAGATCACGCGCATCGAGGACGCGGCGCTCACCCTGGCCGCGCAGGCCGGTGACGTCGCCTCCCTGGGGCTGCTGCTGGAACGGCACCGGGCCGGGATGCGCGCGGTCGCGGTGAGTGTGCTCGGGCCGGGGCCCGACGTCGACGACGTGGTGCAGGACGCCGCGCTGACCGCCCTGCGGCGGATCGGGGACGTGCGCGACCCGGAGGCCGTGGGCCCGTGGCTGCGGATGATCGTGCGCAATGCCGCCCGCTCGCTGCTGCGCGGCACCGTCGACCTCCGGCCCCTCGACGACCTCCATGTGCCCGCCACGGACTCCGGCCCGGAACGGTGGCTGGAGCACCACACGATGCGGGACTGGATCTGGGAGGCCATCGAGGAACTGTCGCCCGCGCTCCGACTGCCCCTGGTACTAAGGCACTTCAGCGTCGGCGTCACCTCGTACGAGCGGATCGCGGAGGCCTGCGGGATCCCCGTCGGCACCGTCCGCAGCCGCCTCAGCCAGGGCCGGGCCAGGCTCGCGCTGGCCCTCGCCGCCACGGCCGACGCCCCGCACGGCGACGCGGGCCGCCGCACCCGCGCCAGTCGCGTCGAGGCCCGCGAGACCCTGGAGGCGGCCGAGAGCGGGCACTTCGGCAAGCTGGTCACCGAACGGTGGTCGCCCGAGGCCGCGTTGGTCCGCGGCGGTGAACCGGTCGGCGGCAGAAGCCTGTTGGTGCGCGGAATGGAGTGCGACCTGGAGGCCGGCGTACGGCAGCACCTCGCGCACGCCGTGGCCGGCCGGTCGCTCGTCGTCTGGGAGATGGACATCAGCAACCCCGACGACGACCCCGAGCACTGCCCGCCCGCCGTGGCCTGGCTGATGAGTCTGGACGCCGCCGGACGGGTGCACCGCCTCCGCCTCGTCCACCCCCGGCCGGTACCGGTCCCGCACCACCTCCTGGTGTGACGGGCATCACGCGACCCGTTTCGAACTTCGCCCTTTCTCCCGCGTCCTGTCCGTGTCATCGCCGCATCGGCACGTGCCGGACAAGGAGATCCCATGAGCACCACCCCTTCGACCGACCCGCTCGCCACCGGAACGCACACCGTCGAGATCGACGGAGTCACACAGCGCTACCACGTCCATGGGACCGGTCCCGTGTGCGTCGCGCACTCCGGCGGACCCGGCATCTTCTGGGAGTACCTGCGCATGCCCGCGCTGGAGGAGCACCTCACCGTCGTCTACCCGGAACCCGTCGGCACCGGCGCCTCCGGCCGGCTGCCCACCCACCCGCACGGCTACACCCGGGCTCGCTACAGCCACTTCCTCACGGCACTGATCGACCACCTCGGCGTCCCCGAGGCGCACCTCCTCGGACACTCCCACGGCGGCTTCGTCGCCCAGTACCACGCGCTGCACCATCCCGACCGCCTCGCGGGCGTGATCCTCTACGAGAGCGCGCCGGTGACCGGCCCCGAGCACGGCGCCGAGGCCATGCGCCTGGTGCAGGAGTTCGCCGCCCGGCACGCCGACAACCCCGGGCTCCCCGAAGTCGTTGAAGCGTTCCAAAGCATCCCCACCATCTCCGACGACGCGGGGACCACCGCCGTGGCCCGCGGGCTCTTCCCCGCCTACTTCGCCGACTTCTGGGGCCGGGAGGCCGAGTTCGCCCCCGTCCGGGAGGCCGTGGCGGCCACCCACATCTCCGGGCTGGCCGAGGACCACACCCCGGACGTCGTCGACGACCGCGCCACCCTCGGCGCACTCACCGTGCCGACCCTCGTCCTCGTCGGCCGCCACGACTTCATCTGCGGAGTGCGCTGGGCCGAGGAACTCCACGAACTCATCCCGGGTTCGGAGCTGGTGATCCTGGAGAACAGCGGGCACTTCGGGCACCTGGAGGAACCGGAGGCCTTCGCAAAGGCGGTGACCGCGTTCGTCGAGGCCACCGCCCGCAACTAGGTCGGCCAATTCCCGCAACTAGGTCATTCGGTCGAAGCCCCGGCGGACGGCCCGCCCTAGCGTGGAGCCGTCCGGAGGGTTTCCGACAAACAAGGAGCAACGGCATGAGCGCCGTCAAGAACATCGTCCTCGTGCACGGCGGATTCGTCGACGGTTCCGGATGGCAGTCCGTGTACCGCCTGCTCACCCAGGACGGATTCCGCGTCAGCGTCGTACAGAACCCGACCCTGTCCCTCGAAGGCGACGTCGCCGTCACCCACCGCGCCCTCGACGCCCTGGACGGTCCGGCGGTGCTCGTCGGCCACTCCTACGGCGGCGCCGTGATCACCGAGGCCGGCCGCCACGACAAGGTGGCCGCGCTCGCCTACATCGCGGCCTTCGCGCCGGACAAGGACGAGTCGGTCGGCACCCTGGTCGCCGACCCTGCGCCCGGCGCGCCCGTGCCGCCGATCCTGCCGCCGGTCGACGGCTTCCTGTTCTTGGACCGGGACAAGTTCGCCGCGTCGTTCGCGGGCGACCTGCCGGCCGAGGACGCCGCGTTCCTGGCCGACGCCCAGGTGCCGTGGGGCCTGGACGCGCTCGGCGGTACGATCACCGAGCCCGCCTGGCGGACCAGGCCCAGCTGGTACCTCGTCACGACCGAGGACCGTATGATCCCGCCGCCGGTCCAGCACCGGATGGCTGAGCGAGCGGGCGCCACCGTCTCCGAGGCCGAGGGCAGCCACGCCATCTACGTCTCCCGGCCGGAGGCGGTCGTGGAACTGATCAAGCAGGCCGCGGCCGACCAAGGCTGACCGTGCGGCCCGCCGGGGTCGCTGGGGTCGCTGGGGTCGCCGGGGCCACCCGGTACGCCATTCCTTCCGACCCCCAGTGACCACCTGCACCCCCTGCGCCACCTGACCCCCCGAACCCCTGACGACTCGACCCCCCTGACAACCTGACCATCCGTCAACTCTCCGCGACAGCCCGCCTGTTCCCCTCAGGCGGGCTGCCCGCGTGCCCCTCCCGGGACCACCCGAGAAAGAAGCAGCACCTTGACGACCGTCGTGCAGCCGTCCGTCGCCGAGCAGTCCGAGGCGGAGGCCCTCTACCGATTCCAGACGGAGACCCCCGAGCCCGTCCGCACCGCGCTCGGCATGAGCGCCACCCGGATCGGCGGCGGGGTGGTGCTGTCGATGCGCAACGACAGCACCCACTTCTGGAGCAAGGCCCTCGGCTTCGGAGTCACCGCCCCCGTCACCGCCCAACTGGTCGAGGAGGTCTGCGACTTCTACCGCGCCGAGCGCACCCCGCAGGCCGTCCTACAGATCGCGCCCGCCTTCCTGCCCGAGGACTGGCCGGAGATCTGCGCGCGGGAGGGCATCGTTCGCGCCCCGTCCTGGGTCAAGCTCGTCTGCCCGACCGACGAGGCCGTCGCGCGCGCCGACGCCCTGGACCGGTCCGACGGCATCCGGGTCACCCCGCTGGCCGCCGAAGAGGCCCTGGAATGGGGCACGGTGATGATGCGGGCCTTCGGCACGCCGGTCGAGCACTACGCCGAGATGGCCGCGTCGACCGTGACCCGGCCGGGCTGGCACCCCTACGCCGCCTGGCTGGACGGGGAGTTGGTCGGCACCGGCACCCTGCTCGTCCGCGGCGAGACGGCGCAGATGTTCGCAGGCGGCGTACTGCCCCACGCGCGCGGTCGCGGCGGCCAGACCGCGCTGCTCGCCGCCAGGGCCCGCGCGGCACGGAAGCTCGGCTGCCGGGTCCTCGTCGCCGAGACGGGCGCCGAACAGCCCGGCACCCACAACAGTTCCCTGCACAACATGCTCCGCCTCGGCTTCGAGGTCGCCTACGAACGCCCCAACTGGCGTTGGCACTTGAACCCCGACGAGGCGGGCACGACCGGGAACTGAGCCGAGGGCGTCACGGAACAGGGGCGGTCGGCGCTGGGTGTGGGGCGTGGAGCACGGCGATCGCCGCCTCGAACAGGTCGAGGTCGTGGTCGACGAAGTCCGTGACTCCTGTCGCCTCGGCGGCGTCCGTCGGCCCGGCTGGCCGGGCCGAGACCGAGGGGATGCCGGTCCTGCGGACCGCCGCAACGCGCTCCGCAGTCTCACCCGTGCCGGTCGGTGCGGATCGCGACTCCGAGGAAGTCCACCGGCAGTCACAGGGCGCGGGGTGCGGGGCGTGGGGTGCGGGGTGCGGGGTGTGGGGCGCGGGGCGCGGGGCATGACCCCGGCCTCTCGTCCGGCGTGTCGAGCACCGACAAGACCCGGACCCGCGGCGCCACTTCGTGCACATGTCGTGAATGGCGTGCTACGTCATCTTCTGCCCCGCGCTGGTACGTTGCTCGGGCGTCGGAGCCGTCCGGCGCCCCACGCACCCGGGAAGAAGGAGAGGCGTCCAGTGGCCCCGCACGGGACGCGCCGCAGCCTGTCGGCCCTGTTCACCGCCGCCCTCGCGTTCGTGCTGCTGGCCGGACCGGCCTGCGTACCCGGTGGTGAGCCCTCGCCCCGGCCCGCGCGGGCGGCCCCGGCCCACCCGTCCGGCCCGCCGACGGCCTACGGCGCCTACGTCGGCTACGGCCCCGAAGCCGTCCGCCGCGTCGCGGAGTTCGGCGCCTGGCTCGGCCGGCCCGAGCCCCGGGTCGGCCACGCGTATCTGCCCGGCGACACCTGGACCGGCATCGAGGGAGCCACCGGCGACCTGGACCAGTGGGCTCAGTGGCGCCGCGCCCGCCAGGACCGTCTGCTGGTCCTCAACGTCCCGATGCTGGACCGCAACGAGGCCCACCTGCCCGACGACGTGGTCCGCGCCGAGTTGAGGGACGGGGCGAGCGGACGCTACGACGACCACTTCCGCGCACTCGCCCGCCGTCTGGTCCAACTCGGCGCCCCCGACACCGAGATCGTCCTCGGCTGGGAGATGAACGGCACCACCTACACCCACCGCTGCGCGCCCGACCCTGCCTCCTGGAAGCGGTACTGGACCCGTATCGTCGCCGCGATGCGGTCCGTCCCCGGCCAGCGCCTCCGCTTCGACTTCACCCCGAACCGCGGCCACGACGCGATCCCCTGGACCGACTGCTACCCCGGTGACGCCTACGTCGACGTCATCGGCATGGACGCCTACGACGCCCCCCGGGGCCTGTCCTTCTCCGGCCAACTCACTGAACCGTACGGCCTGTTGGCACAGGTCGACTTCGCCCGTGCCCACCACAAGCCGATCGCCTATCCCGAGTGGGGCCTGTTCGACAACGGCGACAACCCCACCTACATGCGCGGCATGCTCACCTGGATGGCGGGACAGCGCCCGCTCTACCAGACCATCAGCGACTACTGCCCGCACGGAGTGTGGCGCTGCCGCGCCAACCCCAAGTCGGCGGCTGTATACCGTGCCCTGACGGATCATCAACAGTGAGGACTCATCAACAGTGAGGACGCGGAACGGCACCGCCCGGAGAAGAAGGCGATGCCGTTCGTATGTGCCGTCGAACTACCCCGCTACGCCGTCCACTTCACGTTCGGATTCACCTGGCCGGTCCAGTTGAAGATCGCCATGTTGTCCCAACCGTCCCCGCTGGTCGCGATGTTGGCCGGGTCCCAGCCGTTGCCCGTGACCGCGTACCAGGTCGGTTCCCAGTAGAAGACGCCGATCGCGCCCGCGCTGCGCGCCGTGTTCTGCACGGCGGTGAACTCCGCGCCCTGGCCCGCCCAGGTGAGCGGATACCCCGAGCAGCCCGACGTCACAGAGTTCGCCGTACTGTCCGCGTCGGACGAGGTGAACGGATAGGCCGTCTCCGCGATGATGACGTCCTTGCCGTAGCGGGACTTCATGTCCGAGACGACGCTGCCCATGTTGGCCAGGGTGCCGTGCCACATGCAGTAGTAACTCAGCCCGGTGATGTCCCAGTTGACGCCCTGCGCCTTGATGCCGTCGTAGAACCAGCGGGCGTTGGAGTCGCTGTCCGCGTCGGCGGTGTGGATGATCACCTGGGTGGAACTGTTGCACGCCTTGGTCGCGTTGTAGCCCGACTTCAGCAGCAGTCCGAGGTTGGTGAAGCTGTTGTTGACGACCTTGCCGTCGTCCCACAGCATGCCGACGTTGATCTCGTTGCCGATCTGCACGCTGTCCGGGGTGGTGCCCTGCGACTTGAGGCTGTTGCAGACGTCGTAGGTGTAGTTGTAGACGTCGGTCTGGAGTGCGCTGATGCCGTGGCTCGACCAGGCCGCGGGCTTGTACTGCTTGCCCGGGTCGGCCCAGGTGTCGGAGTAGTGGAAGTCGATCAGCAGCTTGAGGCCCTTGGCCTTGACCTGCTTCGCGTAGGCCAGCACCTTCGCCTTGTTGTTGTAGCCGCTGGCGGGGTTGTTCCAGATCCGCAGGCGGACGTAGTTGACGCCGGCGCCCTTGAGGATGTCCAGCGGGTCCTTGGCGGTCCCGCTGGAGTCGTAGTACTTGGCGCCGAGGTCGATCGCGCGCTGCGCGGACGAGACGTCGGCGCCGAGCATCGTGAGGGAGTTCGCGGCGGCGGCGTCGGTGGGGGTGAGCATCGCCGCCGGCAGGGCGACTGCGGCCAGCAGCAAGGCGGCCTTCACTATGCGGCCCGGGATTTTCACGGGGTACCCGACCTCCTTGGGTCGACTGACATGCGCATGCGGGTTGGGTTCTGAGAACGTTCACAGTAAGAGAGGTAACAGGCACTGTAAATATGTGTGACGGTTGTATTTCCCGCAGCTGGTGGACGTGAAGTCCGTGCGAAGGGGGTGGGAACGTACACAACTCGCACCGCACAGTCGTACCGCGGTACTACGCCCGCCCTCGCAACAGCCCCTCGGTACGACGGGTTCGGGGCCCCTGTCCTCCTAGCGTTGCCGGTGTCCAGTCGGGGCAGTGGCACGTGAACGTGAGGGATGGCGATGATCGAGGCGCAACAGCTGACGAAGCGGTACGGGGAGAAGACGGCGGTCGACCGGCTCGACTTCGTCGTCAAGCCGGGCACGGTCACCGGCTTCCTGGGCCCCAACGGTGCCGGGAAGTCCACCACGATGCGCATGATCGTCGGCCTGGACGCGCCCACCGCCGGCACCGTCACGGTCAACGGCAGGCCCTACGCCGAGCACATTGCACCGCTCCAAGAGGTCGGCGCGCTCCTGGAGGCCAAGTCGATCCACCCGGGCCGTTCCGCGTTCGACCACCTGATGGCGCAGGCCTACACGCACGGCATCCCGCGCCGTCGTGTCGACGAGGTCATCGAACTGACCGGGCTCCAGTCCGTGGCGAAGAAGCGGGCCGGGGCCTTCTCCCTCGGCATGGGGCAGCGGCTCGGCATCGCCGCCGCGCTGCTCGGCGATCCGGCGACCGTGATGCTCGACGAACCCGTCAACGGCCTTGATCCGGAAGGCGTGTTGTGGATCCGCAACCTGCTGACCGGACTCGCCGCGGACGGCCGTACCGTCTTCGTCTCCTCGCACCTGATGAGCGAGATGGCACTCGTCGCCGACCACCTGATCATCGTCGGACGGGGGCGGCTGCTGGCCGACACCACCGTGCAGGACCTGGTCCGGCACGCGGGCGGCGACACCGTCACCGTGGCCTCCGAGCAGCCCGCCCGACTCCGTGAGGTCCTCGCCGGTCCCGGCGTGGAGATCACCGGCGAGGTCGGCTCCGAAGAACTGCACGTCACCGGGCTGACCGCGCGCGCCATCGGCATCAGGGCCGCCGAGCACCGCATCCCGCTCTTCGAACTCAGCGCGCGCACCGTCTCGTTGGAGCAGGCGTTCATGGACCTGACCCGGGACGCCGTCGAGTACCACGGCACCACCACCGTCGAGACCCCCGGGAGGGCCGCGTGAGCACCGCCACCGCGACCGACAGCGCCGCACCCGCGGCCGTACGGCCGGCCCGTCCGCCGTACAAGGTCACCGGGCGCCGCGTGCTGCGCTCCGAGTGGGCCAAACTGTGGTCCCTGCGCTCCACCTGGATCACCCTCGGCCTCGGCCTGCTGTTCCTGATCGCGTTCGGCCTGATCGCCGCCGCGCACTACAAGTCCTCCTACGACGGTGGGCACTTGAGGCCCGACGACGCCAACTCCACCGCGCTCGACATCTCCCTCTTCGGCACCAACTTCGCGCAGCTCGCCCTCGGCGTACTGGGCGTCCTGGTCACTGCGGGCGAGTACTCGACCGGCATGATCCGCTCCACGCTGGCCGCCGTCCCGCGCCGCCTGCCGGTGCTGTGGTCCAAGGCCCTCGTGTTCGGCGTGGTCGCGCTCGGCATCTCGCTCGTCGGGGTGTTCGTCGCGTTCCCGATCGTCAGCGGCATCGTCTCCGGCACCCCCGCCGCCCTCTCCTTCTCGCACGCCGGAGTCGTCCGCAGCCTGCTCGGCGCCGGTCTCTACCTCGGCCTGGTCGGCGTGATCGGCACCGCGCTGGGCGCGTGGCTCCGCTCGGTGGCCGGCGGTATCTCGGTGCTGGTCGCCTCGCTGATGCTGGTGCCCGGACTGATCGAGCTGCTGCCCAGCTCCTGGCAGGACAACATCAGCCCGTATCTGCCGAGCAACGCGGGCCAGGCGATGTTCGCGCTGACGCACGACTCGACGACCCTCTCGCCCGGCGCCGGACTCCTGGTCTTCCTCGTTTGGACCGTTCTCGCGCTGGGCGGGGCTGCCTACCGGCTGGTGAAGTCCGACGCCTGAGCCCCGCGACGCGGCATCCGGCCCGCTCGACGGTCGGATGCCGCATCGGCGTGGGGCCCCACAATGGACAGGTGACCTCCATGAACCCGGACCAGTGACACCGATGAGCCCCGATGACCCCGCCCACGCGCTGTTCGCGGAGACGGACCTCCCGTGGAGCCATCCCGTGGCCGGCCGGCTGTCCCGGTTCGGCCGCCGGGTCAAGCAGGGCGACCGGCGACACCCCTGGGTGCTGGACACGGCTCTGACCGTCCTGGTCCTGCTGATGTTCTGCCTGCCGGACCTGCTGGACGACGACGACGGCCGACGGCGCGGCTTCGACAACAGCTTCATCCACCTGCCCTGGCCGGGGACCATCGCCCTCCAACTGGGCCTGGTGCTGCCGCTGTTGTGGCGCCGCCGCAGACCGACGCTGGCCTTCGCCCTGATCGCCGCGGTGTTCTTCGTCCAGGCCGGTCTTGGGGTCTGGCTGCGTGCCGACGTCGCGCTGCTGATCTCCCTCTACAGCCTGGTCCTGCACGGGCAGTTGCGGCGGCTGCCCGCAGCCTGTGCGGTCACCCTCGCCGCGTTGGGTCTCTTCGCACTGCGGCTGCCGTCCGAAGTGCCGGTCCTGGACGCTCTGTTCGTCCTGTTCAGCACGATCACGGCGGCCGTCGCGCTCGGCTTCGTGGTCCGCATCCGACGCGCCCAGCTCGCCGTACTGCGCGACCGCGCCGCCCGTCTGGAGGTGGAGCGCGACCAGCGCTCCAAGCTCGCCGCCGCCGCCGAACGCACCCGTGTGGCACGGGAGATGCACGACATCATCGGCCACAACCTCTCCGTCATCATCACCCTCGCCGACGGCGGCGCCTACGCCACCGACCTCGCCCCCGAACGCGGAAAGCAGGCCCTGCTCCTCATCGGCGACACCGGACGCCAGGCGCTCGGTGAACTCCGGCGCATGCTGGGCGTGTTGCGCGTACAGAGCCCCACCCCGGACGCCCCCGAACTCAGCCCCCAGCCGGGCGTCGCCGACCTCGACGCCCTGTGCGCCCGCATCCGCGCGGCCGGTCCGCAGGTCGTGTACCGCACCGGCGGCGACCCCGCTGCCCTGGACCGAGGGGTCCAGCTCACCGTGTACCGCATCGTGCAGGAGGCACTCACCAACGCCCTCAAGCACGCGGGCCACGACACCCGCGTCGAACTGACCGTGCACGTCGAGGACGCCCGGGTGCGCATCGACTGCCACGACACCGGCCCGGCCGGGACCGTTCCAGGACCCGCACCCAGCCACGACGAAGGACACGGACTCGCCGGCATGAGAGAACGCGCCGCCCTCTACCACGGCACCGTCACCGCGGGCCCCGCCCCGGGCGGCGGCTGGACGGTACGGGCCACCCTCGACCTCACCCCGCTCGACGCGATCGGGGGAGCGGCATGACGACCGTGCTCATCGTGGACGACCAACCCCTCCAACGCCTCGGATTCCGCATGCTGTTGGAGGCCAACCCCGACACCGAGGTGGTCGGCGAGGCCGGGCACGGCGGCGAGGCGGTGCGGATGGCCGCCGAACTGCGGCCCGACGTGATCCTGATGGACGTACGGATGCCCGGCATGGACGGCATCGAGGCCACCCGCCGGGTCGTCGCGGCCGGCGACCGCTCCCGCATCCTGATCCTCACCACCTTCGACCTCGACGAGTACGCCCACGAGGCACTGCGCGCGGGAGCCAGCGGCTTCCTCCTCAAGGACGCCCACCCCGAGGAACTCCTCGCCGGCATCCGCGCGGTGGCCTCCGGCGACGCCGTCATCGCCCCCGCCCTCACCCGCCGCCTGCTGGACGCCTACGCCCAACACCTGCCGAAACACTCACCGGAAGGTCCTACGGCGGCTCCGGCGGCGGACGACCCCCGCATCCGCTCCCTCACCGATCGCGAGCGCGAAATCCTCCTCGCCATCGGCCAGGGCTGGACCAATGGCGAGATCGCCGAGCGCCTCTTCGTCTCCGAGTCCACGGTGAAGACCCACGTCGGCCGCGTCCTTGCGAAGGTCGGCGCCCGCGACCGCATCCAGGCCGTGATCCTCGCCTACGACCTGGGCCTCGCCCACCCCAACGCCCCTGACCAGTAGGCGAGTTGAGCGTTCGGATCGCGAAAGCTCAACTTGCGCGGCCCGCACGCACAGCTTCGTACGCGCTGTGGACCCTGCCGCGCATCGCGACAACTGTTGCTTCCCATGGCCGAGATCAAAGGGGCTGTGTCCCGCAGAACGTTATTGGGCGCCATGACGGCCATGGCGACCGCGGCGGCCGTGCCGCTGACCGCCGGAGCACCGAGCGCCGAAGCCGCGCCACAGGCGAGACCCGATCTGCTCTACGTCGGCAGCTGGAACGGCGGCCAGGTCTACGGGGTCACGTTCGACCCCGTCCAAGGATCCCTGACCTCCAACGGGCCGGTGGCACAGGTCAGTTCGGGCTGGGTGACGGCACATCCGGACCGCCCGCTGCTCTACGTCGGCAGCCAGCTGAACGGCGGAATGGTCACCGCCTTCGCCGTCGACCGCACGACCGGCGCGCTGACCCGGCTCGGCCAGGTGAGCACGGACAGCGGAGCCACGGCGGGCGGCGGCCTCTCGTACCTCGGCGTGGACCGTTCCTCGCGCACCCTCCTCGTCGCCAACTTCGAGGCGGGCCTCGCCACTTCACTCCCGATCCACCGGGACGGCACACTCGGCGCACCCGTGTCGGTCGTCGTCGACACCGGATCGGGGCCCGGCCCACGCCAGTTGGGCCCGCACCCGCGCCAGGTCGTCGTCGCACCCGGCCGCCGCCACGCCCTGGTCCCCGACTTCGGCGCCGACCGTGTCTTCGTCTACGGCTTCGACGGTACGACGGGTGCGCTGTCCCCGGGCGGGACCGGTCCCGGCGCCTACGCAACCGACCCCGGAGCAGGGCCGCGACGGCTCGTCTTCCACCCGGACGGACGCAAGGCCTACCTGCTGACCGAACTCACCGCCGAACTCCAACTCCTCGACTGGGACGGCGGATCCGGCGAACTGACGCACCGCCAGAGCCTCGCTATCGACTCACCCGACTTCACCGGCACCAAGAGCGGCGCCGAACTCGCCATCAGCCGCGACGGCCGCTTCGTCTATGCCTCAAGTCGCGGTGAGAACACCCTCGTTGTGCACAAGGTCGAGCGGCACACCGGGCTGCTCTCCCTCCTCCAGCGCATCCCCAGCGGGGGTCTGAAGCCCTGGAGTTTCACCGTGCACCCGAGCGGGCGCCGACTGCTTGTCGCCAACGAGGCGAGCAGCACCGTCGACGTCTTCGCCGTGGACCCCCGCACCGGGCTGCTGACCGGCCCCGGAAACTCCCTGTCCCTGCCCAACCCCGACTCCATCGCCGTCTGCGCGCGCTGACGTCCGGCCGCGCCGGACTGTCCATCAATCCTGCGCGGCAAGGGAGTTGAGTGCGAACAGGCAATGCGTTCTCGCGGTGATCGCGCTCTGCCTGATCCTCTGCCAGGTGATGAGCGGACCCGTCGTCCCGGAGCGCGTGGTCAGCAAGCCGACCGACGTGTCCCATGCCCTGTGGAAGCTGCTCGGCTCCTCCTCCGGGTGGACGGACATCAGGGTGACGTCGATCGAGATCCCCGCCAGATCCGCCATCGGTGTGGTCCTCGGCACGGTGATGGGCCTGGTCCTGGGCTCCTTCCCGCTCGCGGGCCGGGTCCTCGAACCCCTGGTCGCCGCCGTCAACGGCATCCCCAAGATCGCCCTCGCCCCGCTCTTCCTGCTGTTCTTCGGCATCGGCCCCTGGTCGAAGGTCGACATCGCGGTCACGGGAGTGTCCTTCGTCGTCTTCCGCAACGTCTACCTGGGACTGCGCCTGCGGGAACGCGAACTCGTCGAGATCGGTCCAGGCCATGGGCGGCCGACGCCACCACGCCCTCGGCCACGTCACCATCCCCACCCTGGCCGCCCCCTTCTTCGCCGCCCTCAAGACCGGCGGCCCGCTCGCGATCTTCGGCGTCATCGGCGGCGAGTTCATCGCCTCCTCCGAAGGCGTCGGCCACGAACTCTTCACCTCCGCCATGAACCTCGACGCCGCGACCGAGTTCGCCAGCTTCATCGTCCTGGTGGTGATGACCCTGATCCTGAACGGCCTGCTGACCCGGCTCGACACCTACGCGCTGAAACGGCTCGGGCACGGCCCCCGGCGACCGGCCCGGCCGCGTTGACCGCTTTCGGTTGACCGCTTTCGTACGACGTCGCAGGTCACGCCCGGTTTCCCGGCCGTCCCCCGGACGGGCAACGGGCAACCCGTCGATCCCGGTGATCTCCCGGGGCAGGCTGATCCCGTCAGCCCGTTCCACACCCTGCGACCACGCAGGAGACCCACCAGGGGGAAACATGCGCAAGATCATGAGCGCCGCCGCCGCACTCGCGACCGCCGCCACCGCGGTCCTGGCGATGAGCGGCGCAGCCCAGGGCGCACCCGCCGGAAACAGTCCCATCTGGGGCTGCCCGTCGGGGGCCGTGTGCATTTACGGCCGGGGAGTGGACCCGGCCGCCAACCCGCACCCGACCGACGTCTACTACAGCTACGGCGCCCACAACCTGAGCAACCAGGTCGGCTACCACTACGTCGTCAACAACCAGTACGGCGGCGCCTCCGCGAGCCTGTGCAAGAACTACGGCGGCACCAACTGCGTCCTGACCATCCCGCAGGACTACCACAGCAACTACGACCTCACCCCCATCAACTCCATCACCCTCAACCGGCCGTAGCGGACCCCCCCCACGGGGAAGACCGCCGGGACCGGTCCAATCCGGTCCCGGCGATTCCGTGTTCGCCACTCCGGGTGAATGTCCTGTCTCCCTGTGTCACCTCCGCAGTAGCCTGGGCGTCCGCCGTCTCACGATCCGGACGGCCAGTACCAGGGGGACGCGTTGGGGGATCAGCACGACGAACACGCGGGCGCCGACCGGACCGACCAGCCGGAAGGCCCCGCGCAGACCACGCTGTCCTTTCCCGTACAGCTGAGACGGCTGCGCCGGGAACGCGGATTGTCCCTTGCCGACCTCGCGCGCCGGACGCACTACAGCAAGGGCTACCTCAGCAAGATCGAGACCGGCGTCAAGCGCGCGACCCTCGACGTGGCCCGCCAGTGCGACCACATCCTGTCCGCCGAGGGCGAGTTGCTGCGGCTCGTGGAACAGCCTGGCCGGGAGCGGGGCGGCGATGCCGCCGCGCCCAGCTGCCCCTACCGCGGCCTTGCGGCGTTCACCCCCGAGGACGTGGGCTGGTTCTTCGGGCGGGAGCGGGCCACGGCCGCGCTGGTCGAGCGGGTCTTCCAACGCCTGGGCGGCGGACCGTTGTTGCTGGTCGCCCCGTCCGGCGCAGGCAAGTCCTCCCTGCTCAACGCCGGACTCGTACCGGCACTCCGCCGTCCCGGCGGCTTCCCGATGCCGGGCGCCGACCGCTGGCCCGTGATGGCCCTCACCCCCACCGCCCACCCGCTGGACGAACTCCTCGAACGGACGGCGAAGGTCCTCGGCAGCGATCTCGCCCTCACCGCACGGCAGTTGGCCGACGGCCCCGACGCACTCCTCGAAGCGGTCCGCGCTCGCTCGGACGGCCCGCCGCCCGGCACCGACGGCCGCCGCCCGCCACCGGTCCGGCCGGTGCTGCTGGTCGACCAGTTCGAGGAACTGTTCACCCTCTGCTCCGACGAGGACGAGAGGCGGACCTTCGTACGGGTCCTGCGCGCGTTGTCCACCGGCCCGGAGCCCGCCGTCGTCGTTCTCGGTGTCCGCGCCGACTTCACCGGCCGCTGCCTCGAACTCCCGGAACTCGCCCCGGTGTTCACCGACGGACTGTTCGTCCTGCTGCCCATGTCCGTCGCGGAACTGCGCGAATCCATCACCCGCCCCGCCGAACTCGCCGGCATCACCCTCGAACCCGGCCTCGTTCCCCTCCTCTTGCGTGACGCCGGCCTGCGCGACGAAGCCGGCGCTACGACCGCCACTACCCCCGACACAACCCCGTCCGGCGCCCTGCCCCTCGTCTCCCACGCCCTCCTCGCCACCTGGCAGCAACGCGAGGACACGACCCTCACCGTCGCCGGATACGAACGCACCGGAGGCATCCAGGGCGCCGTCGCCCGCACCGCCGAGACCGTGTTCGCCGAGCTCTACCCGGCCGAGCAGAGGACGATCCGACGCCTCCTGTCCCGGCTCGTGCACGTCTCCGACGACCAGGGCGCCGCCACCCGTCGCCGCGCCGGACGCCGTGCCCTCATGGAGCAACTCGCCGACGCCGAGGCCGCGTCGACCGCTCTCGACGTGTTCGTGCGGGCCCGTCTCGTCACCGTGGACCGGGACACCGTCGAGATCACCCACGAGGCCCTGCTGCACGCCTGGCCCCGGCTGCGCGACTGGATCCACGCCGACCGGGCCGGACTCCTCCTCCACCAGCAACTCGCCCACGCCGCCGCCGAATGGGAACGCGAGCACCGCGACCCGTCCGCCCTCTACCGGGGCACCCGCCTAGACACCGTCCGCGCCTGGGCCGACGAACTCGACGGCCGCAGCCGCCTCGGCCCCCGCGAAACCGCCTTCCTGCGCGCCAGCCAGGCCGAGGAGGACATCCGGGCGCAGCTGGCGAGGCGTCAGGTCCGGTTCCGGCAGGCCTTGTTCGCCACCCTCGCCGTCCTCCTCGGTCTCGCCGTCACCGCCGGAGGCCTTGCCTACCGGCAGCGCGCGAGCGCCCTGGTCCAGGAACGCGTCGCCCGCTCCCAGGCCCTCGCCGTCCAGTCCACCTCGCTGGCGGGTGGTCGGCCCGAGGCGTCGATGCTGCTCGCCGAGGAGGCCTACCGCACCGATCCGACCCCCGAGGCGCGCGGAGCCCTGCTGAGCACCCAGGCCCAGGCCTTCTCCGCCCGCCTCGTCGGCCGGCACGGCCCGGTCAACGCGGTCGCGTTCACCCTGGACGGCACGCTGCTGGCGGCGGTCGGCGCGAACGGAACGGTCCAACTCCGCCGCACGAGCGACCACCGCACGACCGCCACGCTCCCCGTTCCCGGCCGCGTGCGGTCGGTCGCCTTCAGCCACGACGGGACCGTGCTCGCCGCTACCTCCTCGGAAGGACCGGTCCACATCTGGGGCACCGCCGACCACCGGCTGCGCGCCCTGCTCCCCGCCGCCACCAAGGGCGCCCGCGCACTCGCCTTCGACCCTCGCGGCCGTACCCTCGCGATCGCGGCCGACGACGGAACGGTCCAACTGTGGGACACCGGCGGCGGCCACCCGTCCGTGGTCCGCCTCGCCGGGCACACCGGACGGGTCAACACGCTGGCCTACGCCCACGACGGACGGACCCTCGCCTCGGGTGGCTCCGACCGGACCGTACGCCTGTGGGACACGGACCGGGCCTGCCCCCTCGCCGTCCTCGGGGGACACACCGACGAGGTGCTCGGAGTGGCGTTCGCACCGGACGGGCGGAGCGTGGCCTCCGGGGGCGTCGACCGGACCGTACGCCTGTGGGACGTGGCCTCGCACCGGGCCACCGCGACCCTGACCGGACACAGCGACGACGTCAACGCCGTCGCCTACACCCCCGACGGCGCCACCGTCGTCAGCGCGAGCGGCGACGGCACGACCCGGCTGTGGGACGTGCGCACCGGCCGGACGGCCGCGATCCTCACCGGGCACACCGACTACGTGATGTCCGTCGCCGTGAACCAGGCCGGGACGACGCTGGCCACCGGCGGCTTCGACCAGTCCGTGGTGCTGTGGGACCTGCGCGGCCCCGTGCTGACACCGCGCCCGTTCACCGAGGTCTCGCAGGCCGCCTACAGCCCGGACGGGAAACTCCTCGCGACCGCCGACGCGGACCACACCGTACGGCTGTGGGACGTGGCACGGCACCGGGTCGTGACGACGTTCACCGGACACCGCGAGAGCGTCTTCTCGGTGGCCTTCGCGCCGGACGGCCGCACTCTCGCGTCGGCCGGTTCCGACGGCACGATCCGGCTCTGGAACGTTCCAGCGCGGCGCGCGCTCGCCACCCTCACGGGCCACACCGGGGACGTCTTCTCGGTCGCGTTCGCACCCGACGGCCGTACCCTCGCCTCCGCGGGCGCCGATCGCACGGTCCGCCTCTGGGACGTCCCGACCCACCATCGGCTCGCCGTTCTGGACGGCCACACGGACTCCGTCAACGACGTCACCTTCAGCCCCGACGGCCGCACCCTCGCCAGCGCGGGCGACGACCTGACCGTACGGCTGTGGGACACGGCCACGCACCGTCGGCTCGCCACCCTCACCGGACACACCGGCGCTGTACGGGGTGTGGCCTTCAGTCCCGACGGCACCACCCTCGCGAGCGGCGGCAACGACGGCACCGTCCGCCTCTGGGACGTCCGCCACCGTCGCCTCGCGGCCTCCCTGAGCGGCCACACCGGATCCGTGCGCGGCATCGCCTTCTCACCGGACGGCCGTCTCCTCGCCAGCAGCGGCAGCGACCGTACGGTCCGCCTGTGGGACGTGTCCGGACGGCGGCCGTGGGCCACGCTCACCGGGCACACCAACGCGGTGTGGGGCGTCGTGTTCGCCCCGGACGGGCGGACCCTCGCGAGCAGCAGCAACGACGGCACCGTCCGCCTGTGGGACCTGGACCCCGGCACACGGCTCGCCCGAATCTGCCGACTGCGCACGGCACTTGGCCCGCGGGAGCGCGACGAGCTGCTGCCGGGACTGCCCGTGTCCCGCAACCCAGGCTGCGCCAGGCCCTGATGACGATGCGTCAAGTGCCGCTGGTGGGACGGGGTTTCCTCAGGGTTTCCCGTTGCCCTTCGGGACGGGGTGCCACCGGAATCTCGACCGGCCCCGCCGTGCTCGGCAGGCTGGCGGACAAGCACTCACACATCACACGAAACGGGGGTCCCGGCATGCTCCGGCGGACCGGAATCATCGGCACACTCCTCGCGCTGTTCGCCCTCCTCATCTGGACACCCGCGGCCGTCGCCGCCCCGCAGGCCCCGCAGGCCCCGCAGGCCCCGCAGGCCCCGCAGGCATCGGCGGCGAGCGGCTGTGAAGTCCTCGCGCCCGGCGGTTCGGCCGCCGCCGAGCGCGCGATCGCCGCCGCCTGCGCCCAGGTCGACGCGGGCACCTGGTACACGTGGGGCGGCGGCCACGGCGCTCAACCCGGCGCCACCCGCGGGCAGATCGACCCCACCGACCCGGCCAGCGCACACGACCCGGAGCGGCTCGGCTTCGACTGCTCGGGCCTGGTCCGCTACGCCTACGCGCAGGCCGCAGGCTCCGACATCCTCGACGGGGTGGCGAGCGGGCAGTACTACACGGTCCGTGCCGCCGCCCGCTTCACCGCCGACCAGGGCACCGCCCCGCTCGTCCCCGGCGACCTGCTCGCCTACGGCACCGCGCAGCACCTGCACCACATCGCGATCTACCTCGGCGCGGGCAAAATGGTCGAGGCGAAGCAGTCCGGCACGCGTCTGATGGTCAGTGATGTCCGCCTGGGCGGAGACTACTTCGGGGCCGTCCGCGTCAACACCGGTGCTGTCACCGGGCATGTCCTCCAGACCTGGGGCACCGGCGTCTGGACCAAGACGGCGCCCTCCGTCAACGCAGCCCGCGTCTACGCCTTCCCGGACTCGACGACCATCCGCGTCGAGTGCCAGAAGCACGCCGAGGTCGTCACCGCCGACGGCTACACCAACGACGCCTGGGCCTATCTGCCCGACTACAAGGCCTGGATGACCAACATCTACATCAAGGGCCCGGCCTGGCTCGACGGTGTACCCACCTGCGCCTGACCGCCCGCCCCCGATAAATCGCATGCCCCACCAACCCGGGCTTCCCTACACTCGCCACAACCGTTGACGAGTGAGACGAGTGAGGGGAGCCCGCCGTGCGTGACCGCACCGCAGTGATCCTCCTGTCCTCGTCCCTCCGGTACCCGCCGCGCGGCCGGTACCGGACACCCGTGACGAGCAGCTGAGCATCTGACTCGACGTCAACTCCCTTTCCTCGTACGGGAATCGCGCCGCCCTGCACGGAATCACTCTCGAAAGGCCACGGGCCGTGCGCACCGAACGCCCTGTCACCAACCCGCTCACCGCCGTCCGCAACCTGGGCATCCTCGCCCATGTCGACGCCGGCAAGACCACCGTCACCGAGCGCTTCCTCTACCTCACCGGCTCCACGCACAAGCGCGGCGAAGTCCACGACGGCACCACCGTCACCGACTTCGACCCCCAGGAACGCGACCGCGGCATCACCATCTTCGCGGCGGCTGTCAGCTGTGCCTGGGACGGGCACCGCGTCAACCTCATCGACACCCCGGGACACGTCGACTTCGCCGACGAGGTGGAACGGTCCCTGCGCGTCCTCGACGGCGCGATCGCGGTGTTCGATGCCGTCGCGGGCGTGGAGCCGCAGAGCGAGTCGGTGTGGCGCCAGGCCGACCGGTACGGCGTGCCGCGCATCGCCTTCGTCAACAAGCTGGACCGCGCGGGCGCCGACCTCGACACGGCCGTCGCGTCCATCCGGGAACGGCTCCATCCGGCGCCGCTGGTGGTGCAGTTGCCGATCGGCACGGAGGACGGCTTCACCGGAGTCGTCGACCTGCTGCGCCTACGGGCAATGGTGTGGGCGGACGTTGACGGCCCGGTGGCCGAAGTCCCGGTTCCGGACGGCCTGTTGGACGAGGCGTGGCGGCGTCGGCGGCTGCTGGAGGAAGCGGTGGCGGAACTGCACCCGGGCGCGTTCGAGGAGTTCTGCGCCGAATCCACCCTGTCCGCAGGGACGTTGAGCACGGCACTGCGCGACCTGACCCGCACCGGCGACGGTGTGGTCGTACTGTGCGGCTCGGCGTACCGCAACCGCGGCATCGAGCCGCTGCTGGACGCCGTCGTGGCGTATCTGCCCTCGCCGTTGGACGTGCCCCCGGTACGGGGAACGTACGACGGCGGCGAACAGGAGAGGGCGGCCGACCCTCAAGTGCCGCTGTCCGCGCTGGCGTTCAAGGTGAGTGCGGCGGGGGCCGGACGGTTGACGTACCTGCGGATCTATTCTGGCGCGATCGAGAGAGGAGACACGGTGTGGGATCCGGGCGCGCGGCGCACCGAGCGGATCGGTCGCATCCTGCGGGTGCAGGCCGACCGGCACGAACGACTGGAACGGGCGGTCGCCGGGGACATCGTCGCCGTGGCCGGACTCAAGTCCGTCCGCGCCGGCTCGACGCTGTGCGCACCCGAGGCCCCGCTCGTCCTCGAACCGCCCGCGGTCGCCGACCCGGTGGTGTCCGTGGCCGTCGAGGCCCGTCGCGGCACCGACACCGACCGGCTCACGTCGGCGCTCGCCCGACTGGCCGAGGAGGACCCGTCGTTGGTCGTACGGACCGACACCGAGACCGGCCAGACGGTCCTGTCCGGCATGGGCGAACTGCACCTGGAGGTCGCGGTGGAGAAGATCCGCCTGGCCACCGGGGTCGAGGTCGACGTCGGCCGCCCGCGGGTGGCCTACCGGGAGACGGTGGTGCGCGGGGTGTCCGGTTTCGTGTTCCGGCACGTCAAACAGGACGGCGGCGCGGGCCAGTTCGCGCACGTCGTACTGGACGTCGAACCGCTCGACGACGCGGGCTCCGGCCCCGGTTCGGGCTCGGGCTCTGGCTCCGGCTTCGAGTTCCGTTCGGCGGTCGTCGGTGGGCGGGTGCCGCAGGAGTACGTCCGCTCGGTGGAGGCGGGCTGTCGTGACGCCCTTACCGAGGGGCCGGTCGGCGGGTTCCCGGTGACCGGGCTGCGCGTCACGCTGACCGACGGGGCGACCCATGTGAAGGACTCCTCGGAGCAGGCGTTCCGCACGGCCGGCCGCCTCGGCCTGCGCGAAGCGCTGCGCGCCTGCGAGACGGTCCTCCTCGAACCGGTCGCCGAGGTCACGGTCACCGTGCCCGAGGACGCGGTTGGAACGGTCCTCGGCGACCTGTCCGCCCGCCGCGGCCGGATCACCGCCTCGGCGACCCGCACGGGCTCCGCACTCGTCACGGCGACCGTGCCGCTGGTTGAACTCTTCGGCTACGCAACGCGGTTGCGCAGTCGAACCCAGGGCCGCGGCACGTTCACGGCCCGGCCGACGGGGTACGCACGGGTGCCGGGCGGGGTGGCGGTGGCCCGGTAACGGCGTACGGGCGGGAGGTGTCTCCGTGCGGGGCGTCTTCTGCTTCCCGTTCCCCGGTCTCGGAAGGCGGGCCCGGGGTGAACTCGCAGCCCGTGCGGGGCGGTTGCGCGGCAGCGGCAGCGGCAGCAGGAGGCGGGGCGGGGCCTGAGGGACGTTCCTCGGACCCCGCCCGACGGACCCCGCCCGACGGGGCGTGCGCCGGCGCCCGGCGCGGTGGTGAACCGCCCCGTGCCCGCCTCCGTAGGGCAGGTGTCCACGGTGGGGCACCTCCCGCCGTCCGCCCGTGGGAGGCACGCTCGGGTCGGTACGTTTCCGCGTGCCGGTCCGACAATGCAGGAGCACCGCATGATCTTCATCGCCGTACGGTTCCCTGTCCGCCCCGAGTACCGTGACGAATGGCTCGACCGGGTCGCCGAGTTCACCGCCGCGACCCGGGCCGAGCCCGGCAACCTGTTCTTCGACTGGTCCGTCGACGCGGTCGACCCCAACCGCTTCGTGCTGCTGGAGGCGTTCGCGTCCCCGGAGGCCGGCGCCATCCACGTCGCCTCCGAGCACTTCAAGACGGCCATCGCGTGGATGCCGGACGTCGTCGCCGCGACGCCCGACATCATCCACGTCGAGACGGAGGGCGGCGGCTGGTCACCGATGGCGGAGATCACGCCACGGCGGTGACGGCGACGATGACGGTGGCGGGTGCGGGCCGGAAGGGGGAGCTTCGGCCCGCACCCACCACGACCTCAGGGGTACGACACCACCGTGGACGGGATCGTCGACGTGCCCGAAGTCGCCGCCCCCGTCTCGTTGATGACGTGTTCGTACTGGCCCTGCCCGCCGAGCGAGACGACCAGCAGGTCGTGGAACTTCACGCCCGAACGGTTCGGCGCGGCGAAGCCGTTGTGCTGCACGATCGTCGGATCGACGTTGTAGTAGCAGTAACTGCCCAGACCCCAACCCTCGTGCACGGTCACGTTGTCACCGACCTTGTAGGCCGCGTACCCCTTGATCGAGCCGTTCTGGATGGCCGCCTGGTTGGGGGCGTCGTACGCCTTCTCGTTCTGGAAGAAGATCGTGCGGCCCCGCTCGCCGTTCCACTGCACGTCGTACTTGTTGAAGTGCTCCACGAACAGGCCGGTGGTCAGCACGTCCGCGCCGTTGACGACCAGGCCGTAGTCGGCCCGGTTGACGTCCCAGCCGATGCCCGTGCCGTGATCGGCGCGCCAGAGCCAGGTGTGGTCGACGATGGTGTGCCGGTTGTTGATCACCACGCTGGTCGTGGCCTTGCCCGCGCCCGCGCCGCCGATGCGGACGAACACGTCCTGCACGGTGGTCGGGTTGGCGGAGTGGTCCGTCGTCGTGCCCGAAGGCCCAACTTCCAGCAGGGTCGACGAGTTGACCGTGCCCGCGTCGATCAGGAACCCGGCCAGCCGTACGCCGTCCACGTCGGCCGTCTTCAGGGCCGTAACTCCGTTGTCCGGGACCAGAGTCGCGTAACCAAGGCCCAGCACAACGGTGTTGGCGCGGTTCACCTGGATCGGCTGGTCCAAGTGGTAGATGCCCGGCGTCAGCAGGAGGTGAAGTCCTTGCGTGAGCGCCTGGTTGAGGGTGGCGGCCGTGACGCCCGGCTTCGCGACGTAGAACTGCGACAGGGACAGCGAGGTGCCGCGCGGGGTGCCGTTGCCCCAGGTCACGCCGCTCGCGTTGGTGCGCTTCTCGGGGAGGAAGACGCGGTACTCGGTGCCGTTGAGGTAGAGGAAGGGCTTCTCGCGGGAGACGGGGGTCGTGGCGAGGGTGGTGTACACCGGGTTCGGGAAGCCCTGCGCCGGTGCGCCCTGGACGCCTGAAAAGACCATGTTCCAGACGCCGTTGAGCCAGCTGCCGATCACGCTGTCCCGGGTGTACCACTGCTGCTGCGAGTACGGCTGGACCTGGCCGTCGATCCGGCTGTCGGCGATGTAGCCGCCGGAGGCCCAACCGTAGCCGTTCGGGGCGAGGTTGAGGCTGCCGCGGACATGCATACGACGGAAGGGGGCCGCCTGAGCCACGGCCCACCTGTTGGTCCCGCTGACGGGTACGAGCGCGAGGTTCTCCGCCGAACGCCAGAAGTTCTGGGTGGCGTTGCCGTTGAACCAGCCCGCGTCGACCGTGACGTCACCGTTGATCGTGGTGTCGTCGGGGGAGAGGCCGAGGCCCGCGATCGAGGTGTAGAAGCCGAGTTGGGCGTTGAGCCCGGAGTAGGTGCCGGGTTTGAAGAAGAAGGCGTAGCGGCCGGTGCCGAACTGGGCGGTCTCCTGCTGGGCGAAGACCTGGTCCAGCTTGGCCTGGATGCCGGCGGTCGACGGGTCGAAGACGATCACGTTGGGGCCGAGATCGCCGCCGCCCGGCAGGGCAAGTGGCTTGTTCGCAGCAGGAGTTGAGGGAGTTGCGGGGGCGGCGGAGGCAGTTGCGGGCAGCCCGGCCAGGGCGGACACGGCGGCGGCCGCACCGAGGACGGTTCTGCGGGGAACTGAGGACATGTCGCGGCTCTCCTTGTTCATGAAATGAACGCCGGTGGGGTTGGGAGCGCTCTCTCGCGAGGGAATGCTTCAGGTCCGTGAACGCGGCCGTCAAGAGATACGACCGAGTTCGACGAGTGGCGTCCAAACTCTTGACGCCTTTGGCTTCCGAGGTTTAACTCACGTCCTAAATTAAGTCGTGAGTGCATTCCCTGAAGGGACACCCGGAGTATGCGCAGCATCCGAGCCGCGGCCGTAGGCGCCGTCACCATGTCACTCGCCCTTGCGGCCACGGCCTGCGGAGGCGGTTCGTCCACGGGTGGGGGATCCAACGACTCGCCCAAGACGCTCACCTACTGGGCCTCCAACCAGGGCGCCAGCATCGAGATCGACAAGAAGGTCCTCCAGCCCGAGCTCGACAAGTTCAAGAAGCAGACCGGCATCACGGTCAAGCTGGAGGTCGTGCCCTGGTCCGACCTGCTCAACCGCATCCTGACCGCGACGACTTCCGGCCAGGGCCCCGACGTCCTGAACATCGGCAACACCTGGAGCGCCTCCCTCCAGGCCACCGGCGCCTTCCTGCCGTGGAACGCGGCCAACTTCGCGAAGATCGGCGGCAAGGACCGCTTCGTCGACTCCGCGCTCGGCTCGACCGGCGCCGTGGGCAAGGACCCGGCGGCCGTCCCGCTGTACTCGATGGCGTACGCGCTCTACTACAACAAGCAGATCTTCGCCGACGCGGGCATCTCCCAACCTCCGGCCACCTGGGCCGAGTTGGTCGCCGACGGCAAGAAGATCCAGGCGAAGGGCAAGCAGGTCCTCGGCGCCGAGGGCGCCAACGTCTCCGAGAACATCCACCACACCTTCGTCTTCGCGAAGCAGCACGGCGCCGACTTCTTCACCGCCGACGGCAAGGCCGACTTCACCAACGACGGTGTCGTGGCCGCCGTCAAGCAGTACGTCGACCTGATGGCCAAGGACAAGGTCATCCCGGTCGGCAACGCCGAGTACGCGCAGAACCAGTCCGTCAGCGACTTCGCCAAGGGCAAGACGGCGATGCTGATGTGGCAGTCCGCGTCCGCCAACCTCAAGTCCCAGGGCATGAGCGACAGTTCGTACGGCATCGCCCCGATACCCGTGCAGTCCGGCACCCCCGGCACCGGCGCCCAGGTCGACTCGATGGTGGCGGGCATCAACCTGGCCGTCTTCAAGAACACCGACAACCTCGACGGCTCCACCAAGTTCGTGAAGTTCATGACGAGCGATGCCGAGCAGAAGATCCTCAACACCGCCTACAGCTCCATCCCGCCGGTGAAGGCGGCGCAGGAGGACACGGCGTTCAACACCCCGGCGAACTCCGTCCTGAAGAACACCCTCGCGACCAGCGCCGCCGCGCTGCCGCAGGTCGCCGACGAGTCGCAGTTCGAGACGGCGGTCGGCACGGCCGTCAAGAACCTGTTCGCCGACGCCGCCGCCGGACGGGCGGTCACCACCGCCTCCGTGAAGGCGGAGCTCGAAAAGGCCCAGCAGCAGATGCCGGCGAAGTGAGTGCGACTGTGACGAGCACTGTCACCCCGGAGGCCGCCGTGCGGAAGAACCCTTCCGACCCGGCGGCCCCCGGCCCGCGCCGGCGGCGCGGCGAACGGATCCGCCGTATCGGACTGCCCTACCTGCTGCTCCTGCCCGCCCTGTTCCTCGAACTCCTGGTCCACCTGGTGCCGATGGTCATCGGTATCGTCATGAGCTTCAAGGAACTCACCCAGTTCTACATCCGCGACTGGGGCACCGCGCCCTGGTCCGGCTTCGACAACTACAAGGTCTCGGTGGACTTCAGCGCCCCCGTCGGCAAGGCGCTCCTCCACTCCTTCTTCGTCACCGTCGCCTTCACCCTGCTCTCCGTCGCCCTCTGCTGGCTGATCGGCACGGTCGCCGCGATCTACATGCAGGACACCTTCCGCGGCCGGGGCTTTCTGAGAGCGCTCTTTCTCATCCCGTACGCGCTGCCGGTCTACGCGGCCGTCATCACCTGGGTGTTCATGTTCCAGCACGACAACGGCCTGGTGAACCACGTCCTGCACGACCAGCTGCACCTCACCGACAAGCCGTCGTTCTGGCTGATCGGCGACAACAGCTTCTACGCGCTGCTGATCGTGTCGGTCTGGAAGGGCTGGCCGTTCGCCTTCCTCATCGTGATGGCGGGCCTCCAGAACATCCCCAAGGAGCTGTACGAGGCCGCCTCCATCGACGGCGCGGGCCGCCTCCAGCAGATCCGCCGCATCACCCTGCCGTCGCTGCGCCCGGTCAACCAGGTGCTGGTCCTGGTGCTGTTCCTGTGGACGTTCAACGACTTCAACACGCCGTACGTCCTGTTCGGCAGGTCGGCCCCCGAGGCCGCGGACCTCATCTCGGTCCACATCTACCAGGCGTCGTTCGTCACTTGGAACTTCGGTACCGGCTCCGCGATGTCCGTCCTGCTGCTGCTGTTCCTGCTCGTCGTCACCGGCGTGTATCTCGTGTTCACCTCACGCGGACGGAAAACCGCCGATGTCTAGCCCCACCTCGCCCATGGCCCCGCCCCGCTCCTTCATCTGGTCGCGGCGGATCTTCCTCACCCTGCTCACCGGCTTCGTCCTGGTGCCGGTGTACGTCATGCTCTCCAGCTCCCTGAAACCGCTCTCGGACGTCACCGGCAAGTTCCGCTGGCTGCCGAGCGGGCTCACGATCCGCCCGTACATCGACATCTGGTCGACGGTCCCGCTCGCGAAGTACTTCATGAACTCGCTGATCGTGTCCGTCGCCGCGACGGTCTGCTCGGTGGTGATCGCGGTCTTCGCCGCGTACGCGGTGAGCCGCTACGAGTTCCGCGGCAAACGCGTCTTCACGGTCACCGTCCTGTCGACGCAGATGTTCCCCGGCATCCTCTTCCTCCTCCCGCTGTTCCTCCTCTACGTCAACATCGGCAACGCCACGGGCATCGCCCTGTTCGGCTCGCGCGGCGGCCTGATCCTGACGTATCTGACCTTCTCGCTGCCGTTCTCCATCTGGATGCTGATCGGCTACTTCGACTCCGTGCCAAAGGACTTGGACGAAGCCGCGCTGGTCGACGGCTGCGGACCGCTCGGTGCGCTGCTCCGGGTCGTCGTCCCCGCCGCGATCCCCGGCATCGTCGCGGTCGCCGTCTACGCCTTCATGACCGCGTGGGGAGAAGTCCTCTTCGCCTCGGTCATGACCAATGACTCCACCCGCACCCTCGCCGTCGGACTCCAGGGCTACTCCACGCTCAACGACGTGTACTGGAACCAGATCATGGCCGCCTCGCTGGTCGTCAGCGTGCCCGTGGTCGCCGGCTTCCTGCTGCTCCAGCGCTATCTCGTCGCCGGACTGACGGCGGGCGCCGTCAAGTGACCGACCCGACCGACTCCACTGACAAATCCACTGACAAATCCACTGACAACTCCGCTGACCGTAAAGGGACTTCAGTGACCATCGACTTCGCCGCACTCCCGCACGACTTCCTGTGGGGCACGGCCACCGCGGCGTACCAGATCGAGGGAGCCGTCGCCGAGGACGGGCGTTCGCCGTCGATCTGGGACACCTTCTCGCACACCCCCGGCAAGATCGACAACGACGACACCGGCGACGTCGCCTGCGACCACTACCACCGCTGGCGCGAGGACATCGGCCTGATGCGCCAACTCGGCGCCAACGCCTACCGGTTGTCGATCGCCTGGCCCCGGGTGATCCCGGGTGGCGACGGCCCGACGAACCCCAAGGGCCTGGCGTTCTACGACCAGTTGGTGGACGGACTTCTCGAAGCGGGCATCACCCCCTCCGTCACCCTCTACCACTGGGACCTGCCCCAGGCGCTCCAGGACCGCGGCGGCTGGCCCGAGCGCGCCACCGCCGAGCACTTCGCCGCGTACGCCTCGGTCGTCGCCGAACGGCTCGGCGACCGCGTCACCCACTGGACCACCCTCAACGAGCCCTCCTGCTCGGCCTGGATCGGCCACCTGGAAGGCAAGATGGCACCGGGTTGGACCGATCTAACCGCCGCCGTCCGAGCCTCCTACCACCTGCTCCTCGGCCACGGCCTCGCCGCCCAGGCGATCCGCGCCGCCGCCCCGAACGCCCAGGTCGGCATCGTCAACAACCTCTCCACGGTGTACCCGGCCAGCGACCGCGACGAGGACGTACAGGCCGCGCGCCGGCAGGACGGTCACGTCAACCGCTGGTGGCTCGACCCGGTCCACGGCCGAGGCTTCCCGGCCGACATGGTCGAGACGTACGGCGTCGAACTCCCGGAACAACCGGGCGACTTGGCGACCATCGCCGCCCCCCTGGACTGGCTCGGCCTGAACTACTACTTCCCGGCGACCGTCGCCGACGACCCCACCGGCCCCGCCCCCTACACCCGCGCCGTCCGCCGCCTCGGCGTCCCGCGCACCGGCATGGACTGGGAGATCGACGCCTCCGGCATCGAGACCCTGCTGCTCCGCCTCACCGAGGAGTACGACCCGCGCCGGATCTACGTCACCGAGAACGGTTCCGCGTTCCCCGACGTCGTACGCCCCGACGGGACCGTCGACGACCCGGAGCGCCAGGACTACCTGGTCCAGCACCTCGCGGCCTGCGCCTCGGCGGCCCGCAAGGGCGCCCCACTGGCCGGCTATTTCGCCTGGTCGCTGCTCGACAACTTCGAGTGGGCGTACGGCTACGAGAAGCGCTTTGGACTGGTCCACGTCGACTACGACACCCAGGTCCGCACGATCAAGGGCACCGGCCACCGGTACGCGGAGATCATCCGCGACCACCGCAGCCGGGCCCGGCGCGCGGCCTGACGGAGACCGCCCCGGTGGGTGCGGGCGGGGGAGCCCGCGCCCACCGGGGCACCAACGGTCCCCTGGATCGGTCCAACCCCATTAACCCCGTGTATGTCATGCGCACGTCAGTACGAGCACCCCCTGAAGGAGACCCGCCCCTCAAGGAGACCCGCATGCGAACCCGCACCCTGCTCACGGCGCTCACCGCGCTGACCCTGCTCTGCGCCACCCCGGCCCTCGCCGCCCCCTCCCCGCAGGCCGCCGTCGCGGCCACCTGGGACACCGACCGCGCTGCCGCCGCCTACGCCGCGAACCCGGCCGCCGTCACCGCCTCCGGCAGCGAGAACGCCGGCACCACCCCCGGCCTCGCCTTCGACGGCGACGGCGCCACCCGCTGGTCCAGCAACTTCGCCGACGACGCCTGGATCCGCCTCGACCTCGGTACGACCCTCCGAGTCGACCGCGTCACCCTCGACTGGGAGGCCGCCTACGGCAAGAGATACGTCCTGGAGATCTCGAAGAACGGCACCGACTGGACGCCCTTCTACACGGAGACGGCGGGCACCGGCGGCTCGGTCACCACGAGCACGTACCCCCAGGAGGTGACGGGCCGCTACATCCGCCTGCGCGGTTTGGAACGGGCCACGCCCTACGGCTACTCGCTCTACTCCTTCAAGGTCTACGGCGGCGAACCGGCCCCCGCGTCCACGACCCGCACCAACCTCGCCCTGAACCACCCCGCGTACTCCAACTACTACCAGCACAACGGCAATTCACCGACGTACGTCACCGACGGCGGCTGGCCCGCCAACCTCAAGGACGACGCGACCCGTTGGTCCAGCGACTGGAACGCCGATCGCTGGGTCTCGGTCGACCTGGGCGCGACCTCGACGATCGACACGGTCGACTTCTACTGGGAATCCGCCTACGCCGTCGACTACTTGCTCCAGGTCTCCGACGACAACACCACCTGGCGCACGGTCTACGAACCCTCGGCCGCCGACATCGCCGTACGGCGGGCCGATGTGAAGTCGCCCTCCGACGCGACGGGCCGCCACGACACGGTGACCCTGCCCCAACCCGTGACCGGCCGCTACGTCCGCATGCTCGGCAAGGAACGCCGCTCCTTCTACAACCCGGCGCCCTACACGGCCCAATTCGGCTACTCGCTCTACGAGTTCCAGGTCTGGGGCACCGGCGGCAACGCGGCGGCGGCCTACCCCGCACTCCCCGGCGACCAGTCGGGCACGTACCGGACGACGTTCTTCGACGACTTCACCTCCGCCGCCCTGGACCGCTCCAAGTGGCGGGTCGTGCGGACCGGCACGGAGATGGGATCGGTCAACGGCGAGTCCCAGGCCTACGTCGACTCGACGGACAACGTCCGTACGCAGAACGGTGAGTTGATCCTCGGGGCGAAGTACTGCAAGGGCTGCACGCAGGCGGGCGGCGGGACTTACGACTTCACGTCGGGCCGCATCGACACCAACACCCACTTCGACTTCACCTACGGCAAGGTCAGCGCCCGCATGAAGCTGCCGGTCGGCGACGGATTCTGGCCCGCCTTCTGGCTGCTCGGCAGCAACGTCGACAACCCGTCCGTGTCCTGGCCGGCCTCCGGCGAGACCGACATCATGGAGAACATCGGCTACGGCGACTGGACGAGCACGTCCCTCCACGGCCCCGGGTACTCGGCGGACGGCAACATCGGCGCCCGCCAGACCTTCCCGAACGCCGGCACGATCGACCAATGGCACACGTACGCCGTCGAATGGACGCCGACCGCGATGCGCTTCTACGTCGACGACAACCTCGTCCAGGAGACCACCCGCAACAAGCTCGAATCGACGCGCGGGCAATGGGTCTTCGACCACAACCAGTACGTGATCCTCAACCTCGCCCTGGGCGGCGCGTATCCGGCCGGCTGGAACCAGGTGACCACGCCGTACTGGGGCCTGCCGCAGTCGAGCGTCGACAAGGTCGCGGCCGGGGGAGTACAGGCGGAGGTGGACTGGGTGCGGGTCGAACAGAAGCAGTGACAGCTGGGCCGGTCCGGAGCGCGGAACCGGACCGGCCCGTCCGACCCCCGGCGGCAATCCGGGGGGCGGACGTGGCGCGCGCCGTGAACCGGTTGCTGTAGGTGCGGGGCCCGGGCATCCGGAGCGATAGGTGCGGTGCCCTGCGATTCGGTTGCGGTGGATGCAAGGCCCCGGGAATCCGGTTGCCGCACACCCCGCCCCCTGACACGCTCACGCCCATGCCGACCTTCGCCGCACCCGACGGAACCCGCCTCGTCGCGCACGCCTCCGGCGACGGCCCGCCGCTGGTCTGTCTGCCCGGCGGACCGATGCGGGACTCGGCCTACCTCGGCACCCTGGGTGGCCTGACCGCCCACCGGCGGCTGATCCGGCTCGACCTCCGGGGCACCGGTGCGTCGGAGGCGCCGCGGGACCCGGCGTCGTACCGCTGCGACCGGCTCGTGGACGACGTCGAGGCCCTGCGCGTACACCTGGGCCTGGAGCGGATGGACCTGCTCGCGCATTCGGCCGGCGCGAACCTGGCCGTGCTGTACACGGCCCGCCACCCCGACCGGGTGGCCCGACTGACGCTGGTCGCTCCCAGTGTCTACGCGGTCGGTATCGAGATCTCCGCCGATGACCGGCTGGCGGTCGCGCGGCTGCGCGGGTCCGAGCCGTGGTTCGGACCCGCGTTCGCCGCCCTGGAGGAGATCACCGCGGGGCGGGCCACGCCCGACTCCTGGGAGGCCATCTCGCCCTTCGCCCACGCCCGTTGGGACGAGACGGCACGTGCCTTCGAGGAGGCCGACGCCAAGGAGAGGAACGCGGAGGCCGCGGCCCTCTACGCCGCCGAAGGCGTCTTCAGCCCGGCCGACACCCGGGCGGCGCTGGCCGGCTTCACCTCCCCGGTGCGCGTCCTCGCCGGGGAGTTCGACATCTCCGCTCCACCGCATGTGCTGGCCCGGTACGCGGAACTGTTCCCGGACGCCGAGTTCGTGATCCAGCCCGGCGCCGGACACATGCCGTGGCTGGACGACGCCGAGCGGTTCGTCGCGCTGGTGCTGCCGGTCAGCAGTCCCTGAACTCCGGTGACTGGTTCAGTACTTGGGACCGCGGTGAAGTGAACTTGGCATACGTCCCGCCGTCCCGGGCCGTCGGCCGGAACGCCGCCACCCGGTGGCAGTTCTGGAAGGCCAGGGCCACCCCGAAGTGGCGCTCCAGGCTGCCCCGGATCGCGTCGCTGGCCAGCGCCCGCAGCAGCTGGCCGCGTTCCTTCTCGGACGGCGGCGGAGTCTGGTTGTCGGTGAACTCGGCCGTGCCGTCGTGGAGTTCGGCGGCGAGGCCCGCGACGAGGTCGTAGGCGTACGGCAGGGACGTGCGGACCGTGTCCACGAAGTCCGCCTCGCGGATGTCACCGTGTTCGGCTTCGGCGAGGAGCTTCGGGGAGACGTCGAGAGACATGAAAAGGGGTGTCCTGTCGGGTAGTTGGGGGTGGTGGGGAGGGTGGAGTGGGGTGCGCTGGGGTGCGGTGTCGTCAGGTCAGTGCGGGCGGGCCCGGTACGTAGCCCGGGTCGACCTGGGCGGCCAGGTCCAGGCCCGTCGCCCGGTCCGCCCAGGCCCGCGCGTTGCGCAGGTGGAACTCGACGGCGTGGCGGTGCAGGGTCGGCCAGTCCCGGGGGCAGGAGTCCACGGCCTCGCGCAGCAGACGCAGGGCGTGCACGTTGTGCGGTTCCAACTCGCCCTCCGACCGGCCCTGTTCGGCGGCGCGGACGGCGGGGGAGTGGACCAGGTGAGTCAACAGGTCGTCGCCCACCTCCTGTTTGAGGAAGAGCAGGTCGTCCTCGCCGGTCACCTTGTTGCCGATCACGGCGATCCGGATCCCGAACTCCCGTGCGTGGTCCCGGTACTGGCGGTAGACCGAGACGCCCTTGCGGGTGGGTTCGGCCACCAGGAAGGTGAGGTCGAAGCGGGTGAACAGGCCGGAGGCGAAGGCGTCGGCGCCCGCCGTCATGTCGACCACGACGTACTCGCCGGGGCCGTCGGCCAGATGGTTCAAGTACAGCTCCACCGCGCCGAGTTTGGAGTGGTAGCAGGCCACCCCGAGGTCGCTCTCCTCGAACTCGCCCGTCGCCATCAGCGGTACGTCACCCGCCCGCACCACGTGCCGGGCGTGCACCTCGTCGTCGCCGAGCAGTCGCAGCAGGCGTGAGCCGCGCCCCGGCGGGGTGGTCTTGATCATGGCCTCGCGGGAGGCGATGCGCGGGTTGGTGCCGCGCAGGAAGTCCTTCAGCTCCCCCAGGTGGGCGCCGAGCGGAGGGGCGACGACGGATGCGGTGCCCGGGGCCAGGGCCTCGGCCAGGTGCTGGTTGATGTCGCCGTCGACGGCGAGCACGGGGGCGCCGGAGCGGGCCAGTTGACGGGCGAAGAGAGCCGACAGCGTGGTCTTTCCGCTGCCGCCCTTGCCGACGAACGCGACGCGCACTACCGGTCCGCCGCTTTCGCGGTTTTGAAAATGAATGTCATGTGGCTAGGTTTTAGGGGTCGGCCGCAGGGCTGTCAAATCGGGAGCGGCCATCAGGGGTGGCCGTCATGGGGATCGCCGGGCGCGATCAAGGACGGGAGTCTTAATGCATATGATGTGCAAGTGCTGGATTACTGCATCAGGGCGGCAGGCCCGGACGACCTCGACGGTGCGCGTGCCGTGATGCTCGACACCGTCTACCGCGACTTCGCCACCGGCTATGTGCCCCGCTGGCACGCCGACATCATCGACCCGGCCGCCGCCTACCTCGCCCCGGTCCGCCACACCCTCCTCGTGGCGCTCGATCCGGACGACGGCCAGGTCGTCGCGACCGCCGCGCTCGACTCCCGTGGACCGGTCCACCCGCCGAACCCGCGCCACCTCGCCGAGCGCTACCCCTCCGGCACGACCGCGCAACTGCGCCGCGTCTACGTCCGCCCCGCGCACCGCCGCCGCGGCCTCGCCCGGCATCTCGTCGCCGAACTCCTCGCCTTCGCCGCGGCCGACGGCGGCTACCGAGCCGCCTATCTGCACACCGACCCCGCCGTGCCCGGCGCCGAAGCCTTCTGGCGCTCGCTCGGCAAGGTCGTGCACGACGAGCGCGGCGACGCGGACGGCGGGCAGGGAATCATGCACTTCGAGCTGGCGATGGGGCGATGACCGCGATGCGATTCCGCCGATTCCGCCGAACCCGCCCCGCCCGACTGCTCCTTGGGCTCGCCCTCGCCCCGCTGCTCACCGGCTGCTTCGCCTCCGCGGGTGAGGAGAGCGGGGAGACGACCGGGACGTCCGGTTCCCGGCTGCGGGTCGCGCTCGCGTTCCCGCCCGCCGAGAACCTCTCCCCGTACGGCGCCGACGCCACCATCCTCAGCCGCCTCGGTGTCACCGAGGGCCTGACCTCGCTGGACGCCAACGGCTCCGCCGCTCCCGCGCTCGCCCGGTCCTGGCAGCGGGAGAACGACCGCGGTTGGCTGTTCACCCTGCGCGAGGCCACCTTCCAGGACGGCACCGACGTCACCCCGGCCCGCGTCGCCGCCGCCCTCACCCGCGCCACCGAGGCGAAGCCCGCCCCCGCCGCGCTCTCCGGCGTCACCCTCACCGCCGAACCCGCGGGCGGCGACCGGGTGCGCGTCACCACCAACTCACCTGATCCGGTACTGCCGTTGAGGCTCGCCGGTCCCGCCCTCGCGGTCCTCTCCCCGAAGGCGTACGAGGAGAAGGGCCGCGTCGACCCGGTCGGCACCGCCACCGGTCCCTTCGAACTCACCAAGGTCACCGGCTCCACGGCGGCCACCCTCGACCGCTTCGACGACCACTGGGGCGGCATCGCCCGCGCCTCCGGCATCGACGCGCGCTTCATAGCCGACGGCACCGCCCGCACCAACGCCCTGCGCACCGGACAGGTCGACATCGCCGAGGCGATACCCGTCGCCCAGGTCGCGACCCTCGACCGCGCGGTCCGCCGCGAGACCGCCACCACCCGCACCACGAGCCTCCAACTCAACACCCGCACCGGCCCGTTCAAGGACCCGAAGCTGCGGGCCGCCGCCCGCGAGGCCGTCGACACCGGCGCGCTGGCCAAGGGCGTCTACGAAGGTCACGCCGACGCGGGCACGGGCATCTACGGCCCCGCGGTCACCTGGGCCGCCGGCAAGCGCGAAGAGCCGGTCGGGCGGGAGAACGCGAACGCGGAGGCGGAGGCGCCCGACGGAACGTCGATCACCCTCGCCACGTACGACAACCGGCCCGAACTGCCCGAGGCGGCGCAGGTGTTGAAGCAGCAGCTGGAAGAGGCCGGATTCCGGGTCGAGTTGGAGGTGCGCGAGTACTCGCGGATCGAGAGCGACGCGCTGGCCGGGAAGTTCGACGCGTTCGTGGTGGCCCGCAACACCCAGGTGGACACCGGGGATCCGGTCGCCGTGCTCGCCAGCGACTACACCTGCGACGGCGGCTACAACCTGGCCCTGCTCTGCGACAAGGATGTCGACCGGGCCGTCGCGAAGGCCGAGGGCGCCGCCGACACCTCCGCACGGCAGAGCGCCGCGATGGCGGCCGAGGCCGAGATCCTCGGCACCGACGCGGTCGTGCCACTCGTCCACCAACGGGTCGTCACCGGCGTCGGCGGCGCCGTCGAGGGCGTCCTCCTCGACCCGTACGAGCGCACCCTCGTCGGCACCGGAACCCGGCGCTGAACCATGCCGCACCGCACGACCGCGCTGCTGTGGCGCGCCCTTCTCGCGGCCGGACTCGTCTGCGCCGTGGGCCTGTTGCCCTGGCTCGCACACACCGACCCGGCACTCACCGTACTCAAGGCACGCTCGGCGGAACGCGACCCCGACCCCGAGGTCCTCGCCACGATCCGCGCCCAACTCGGCCTCGACAAAGGCCCGTTGCGCCTGCTCGCCCAGTGGCTCGGCGGCCTCCCACGCGGCGACGCCGGCCGCTCATGGATCTCCGGCACCGAGGTCATGCCCGCCGTCCTCCACGCCCTGGGCGCGTCCCTGCTCCTGATGACCACGGCACTCGCGGTGGCCGCGGTGACCGCCGTGGCGGTGTGCGCGGGCACGCTGTGGCGCGGCGGGCGGGCGATGGGGCGGTCCGGTGGAGGTGGTTGCGCGGGGCGCGCTGTGCTGCCGGGGTTCCTCGGACGGGGACACACTGGGCGTCTCGCAAAGCGGCTCGCCGGTCGGCCTGTTCGGCGTTCCGGCGACGGCGACGGCGATGGCGACGGCGATGGCGCGGTTCGCGCCGTGCTCCCCGGGGTTCTCGCCCGGCGGCGCAGCAGCCGACCCGCAGGGCTCTCCGGTGCTGGCGATGGTGGCGAAGGCGGCGGCGACGGCGCTTGCGCGGTTCCCGGCGCCCCGCCGGGGCCACTCGCGCGACGCCGTCTCCGTCGTCCCGTGGGCGTAGGCGTAGGTGTAGGCCACCCCCGTGGCACCGGCTCCGCCGCTCTCGCCGCGCTTCCCGAGTTCCTCACCGCGTCCGTGCTCGCCACCGTTGTCGGGGTGCAGTTGGGGTGGTTGCCCGCGCTCGGGTGGTACGGGCCGCGGTGGACGGTGTTGCCCGCGTTCGCGCTCGGGCTGCCTGCCGGGGCCGTGCTCGGGCGGCTGCTCGACGATCTGCTGCCCGGTGCGTTCGCCGAGCCGTGGGCGCGGGCCGCCGCCGCGCGTGGGCTGCCCGGGCGGCGTATCGCCCGGCAGGCCGTGCGGCGGTGTCTGCCCGGACTGCTGCCGAATTTGGGGCTGTTCGTCGTCGGGCTGACCGGCGGGGCCGTCGCCGTCGAGCAGATCTTCGACATCCCCGGTCTCGGCCGCACCACCCTCCAGGCCGCCCTGGCCCAGGACCTGCCCGTCCTCCAGGCCGGAACCCTCGTCCTCCTCCTGCTCGCCGCCCTCGCCGCCGGACTCTCCCGCCTCGTCACCCGCCTCCTCGTCGGACCCGCACTGCGCGCCGGGGCCCTGCCGTCCCTCCATGGGCCCGCCCCAACACCCGGACGCGCCCTGCCCGTTGTGTACGCCGCCCTCCTCCTCGGTGTTCTCGCGCTCGGTCTGCCCCGCGACCCCCTCGCCCTGAATACCCGTCTTCGTCTCCAACACCCCACCTGGGCCCACCCGTTCGGCACCGACGCGCTCGGCCGCGATCTCCTCGCGCGGATCGCCCACGGAGCTGTCGACACCCTGCTGCTCGCCCTCGCGATCAGTGCCGTCGCGCTCGTCACCGGTGTCCTGCTCGGGTTGCTGCCCCGGTTGTCCGGACCGCTCGTCGACACGGTGAACGCCGTACCGCCCGTCCTCGCAGCCCTGTTGGTCACCGCCGTGGCCGGCCGCGGGAACGGTACGCCCGCCCTCGCCGTCGCCGCCCTGGCGTGGACCCCCCTCGCCGCACACACCTCCGCGCTGCTGCGGCAGGAGCGCGCCACCCTGCATGTGACCGCCACCCGGGGCCTGGGCGCGGGCCGTTGGTACCTTCTGCGCCACGAACTGCTGCCCGCCGTCCTGCCACCCGTCACCCGGCACGCCCTGCTCCGCCTGCCCGGCGTCGCCCTCGCCCTCGCCTCGCTCGGCTTCCTCGGCCTCGGCGCCCAGCCGCCCGCCCCGGAGTGGGGCCTCCTCCTCGCCGAGAACCAGCCCTACGCCGAGCGCGCCCCCTGGGCCGTCCTCGCCCCCGCCGCCGTCCTCGCCCTCTTCGGTGCCCTCGCGGTGACGGCGGCGGGCAGCGTACGAGCCTCGGGGCAGGGGCAGTTGGCGGTCCGATGAGTGCGGCGACCGTCGTACGGACTCCCCTCCCGCCCCTGCTCAGGCTGCTGATCCTCACTCAACTCGCCTTCAACGTCGGCTTCTTCGCCGTGCTGCCGTTTCTCGCCGAGCATCTGGCGGACGTGATCGGCATGGCGGGCTGGCTGGTTGGGCTCGTGCTCGGGCTCAGGACCTTCAGTCAGCAGGGGCTGTTCGTGGTCGGCGGGGCGCTGGCCGACCGGTACGGGGTGCGGCCCGTGGTGCTCGCCGGGTGCGTGCTGCGGATCGCCGGGTTCGGCTGGCTCGGGTACGCCGAACGGACCTCGGCGGTCGTCGGGGCCGTACTGCTCATCGGGTTCGCCGCCGCGCTGTTCTCCCCGGCCGTGGAGTCGGAGGTCGCGCGACAGGCCGTCGAGTGGGAGGAGAGGGGCGGTGGCCAACGGGCCCGTGTGCTCGCGCTGTTCACCGTCGCTGGTCAACTCGGGGCGTTCGTCGGGCCGTTGCTCGGTGCGCTGCTGCTCGCCGTGGACTTCCGGGTGACCTGTCTCGCCGGGGCCGGGATCTTCGTGTTCGTGCTCGTGGGGCATGCGTGGCTGCTGCCGCAGCACATCCCCGGACGGACGCGCGTCACGGAGAAGGGCGGTGCGAGGGCTCTCGTACGCAACCGGCCCTTCCTGGCGCTGTGTTGTGCCTACGGTGCCTATCTCCTCGCCTACAACCAGCTCTATCTGGCCCTTCCCGCGGAGGTCGAACGCGCGGCTGGCTCCCAGGCGCCGCTGGCCTGGCTGTTCGCGCTGTCCTCGCTGCTCGTGGTGAGCGCGCAGTTGCCCCTCACCCGGTGGGCGGGGGAGCGGCTCGATCCGCGCCGGTCCATGGCGGCCGGGCTGCTGCTGATCGCCGTAGGGTTCACGGCTGTCGCGGCGGCCCGGCCCGCCCAACTCACCGGCACCACCGGGCTGTTGCCCGCCGCCGTCCTCGTCGTGCTGCTCACCCTCGGCCAGATGCTCATCGCCCCCGTCGCCCGCGCCTGGGTCCCGGACCTCGCCGAACCCGGCCGCCTCGGCCTCTACACCGGGGCGCTGTCCTCCGTCTCCGGGCTGATCGTCCTCGTCGGCAGCGCGGCCACTGGCACGCTCCTCGACACGGGACTGCCCGCGGCCGTCCCGTGGCTGGTGCTGGCCGCCGTACCGGTCGCGGCGGTCGGGCTGTTGCCGCGTAGGGGCGCCCCGGCCGCCGTATCCCGGTAAATCGACGCATCCGCGCACGAGTCCGCCCACCCGGACTGAACGTCCCACGCGTCACCGCCGTACCAAGCCATGAACCAGATATGAGCTGCCCCCTAAACAGCCATCGACGGCTACGGCGGCAGCGGCCCGTGGGAGGATCCGTCACCATGAGCGCATCCCCGGCGGTACGGAGCCTGCGCGCCGCGGTGTTCGCCGCGGTGTGTGTGCTGCTGGCTGCCGCCGGGCACGGGCTCGCCACCGGCGCGACACCACCGTTGTGGGCGGACGGCGCCGGGTTCCTCGTCGTGTTCGGTATGGGGTTCCTGCTCGGCGGGCGGGAACGGTCCCTGCCCGGCATCGGCGCCGCGATGCTCGCCACCCAGGCGGGGCTCCACCTCGGCTTCGACCTCGCGCGGCCCCGGGCCGGGATGGCGATGGCCGGGATGGCGCACATGTCGGGGGGCGCCATGGCCCCCATGCGGCAGACGCAGGCGATGACCCCGCACGCCGTGGCCGCGCATGTCGTCGCCGCTCTCGTCGCGGCCTGGTGGCTGCGGCGCGGTGAGGCCGCGCTGTGGTCGCTGCTGCGCTGGGCCGTCGCCTTCGTGCCGGGGCTTGTGGCCTGGTGGCGGGACGCCCCCGCGCCCCTGCCCGCCCGCACGGTGGGTCCCGGACGCACCGGCGCCGACGCGGCCCCCTTCCGTCAACTCCTCCTGCGGCACGCGGTCAGCCGCAGAGGTCCACCGGTCCCGATCCCGTACCCGGTCTGACCCCCCAACTTCCTTTTCCCGTACGGAGATCACCTCACCATGTCCGCACACCGCACCACCCTGCGCCGCGCAGGCACCGTCGCCGCGCTCGCCACCGCCGGAGTCCTGGCCGCCGCCGGAGTCGCCTCCGCGCACGTGACCGTCCACCCGGAGAGTTACGCCAAGGGAGCCACGGACGGTGTCATCACCTTCCGGGTCCCCAACGAGGAGGACAAGGCCAGCACCACCAAGGTCCAGGTCTATCTGCCCACCGACCACCCCGTCCTCGGTGTGCTGGTCACCCCGCAGAACGGCTGGACCGCGAAGGTCACCACCAGCAAGCTGAAGACGCCGGTCAAGACCGACGACGGCACCATCACCGACGCCGTCTCCGAGATCACCTGGACCGGCGGGAAGATCGGCGCCGGACAGTTCGAGGACTTCAATGTCGCCTTCGGTCAACTGCCCGACGACACCGACCAGTTGACGTTCAAGACGCTCCAGACCTACTCGGACGGCGATGTCGTGCGCTGGATCGAGGAGGCCGCGGCGGGCGCCGACGAGCCGGAGAACCCGGCGCCCGTCCTCAAGCTCACCGCCAAGGAGAGCGAGGACGGCGACGAGACCCCAGCCGCCTCCGCCTCGACGGCCGCCACCGCAACGAAGACGACCTCCGCCTCCTCGTCGAGCTCCAGCAGCGACTCGACCGCCCGCGGGCTCGGCGTCGCCGGCCTGGTCGTGGGCGTCCTCGGCCTCGCGGCCGGCGCCTTCGCCGTCGTCCGCAGCCGCTCGCCGCGGTCGTAGCCGCCGTAGCACTGAAGTCGTACGGGTAGCACGGAAAGCCGAGTCGTACGGGTAGTACGGAAGGCAGCCGAGTCGTACGGGTAGTACGGAAAGCCGAAGGGCCCGGATCCACCGTCTGGTGGTCCGGGCCCTTTCGATACGACCGGTGCGGTGCTACTGGGAGACCAGTTCGAGGACTTTCTCCTCGGCCGGGGCCTCCTCGACGAGGGCGATGCGGGAGGTGCGCCACAGCCAGAGGATGTCGCGGCCGAAGGACCACACCAGCGTCCCGAGGGCGAGCGCCACCACGGCGAGGTTGGCCGTGTGCGGGAGGAGGTTCGCGCCCGCCAGCAGCAGGAGGATGCCCTGGGTGGCGGCGACCGTCTTGCGGGCCGTGCTCGGCGGCAGCGGGGCGTTCAGCCACAGCCAGACGCGCGCGGCGGCCACGAAGACGTAGCGCATGGCGCCGATCAGCAGGACCCACGGGCCGAGCTGCGTCGACACGTACACGCTGAGGACCAGGATCAGGAACGCGTCGACCTCCATGTCGAAGCGCGCGCCCAGCGCGGTCGAAGTCCCCGTGCGCCGGGCGACCTTGCCGTCGACGCCGTCCAGGATCAGGGCCACCGCCGTCAGCCCGACCAGCAGCGTGACCGGGGGCGAACTCTCGAAGGAGTCCGCGACCAGCGCGGTCACCCCGCCGACCAGGATCGCGCGGCCGAGCGTGACCCGGTTGGCCGGGCCGAAGTTGCGCGTCCGCGTCTTGTGCAGGGCCTGGGAGAGCACCGCCCAGGTGGCGATCGCGAACGCGAGTCCGGTCAGCCAGCCCGCCGGGCCCATCCCGATCGCCGTACCGAGCAACGCCAGCAACAGGATCTGAACGCCCGCTCCCACAGCGGTCTCCTGCTGGACCAGCCTTGCTTCGTATGTGTTGTTCAGGGCCACCGCACACCCTCCGGCCATATGACAGAGTCGATCAACGCCGCGTACTGTGCGCGGCCTGTGGTTACCCGTACGTGAACAGCTTCCCGATCGTTCAGGAGGATTCCGATGAAGCGCACCGCGAGGGCGTTTTGGATCGGTCCACCCGGTCACGGCGAGATACGCGACGTCGTTCTGCCGGACCCCGCCGAGGACGAGGTGCTGGTCCGTTCCCTGTGGTCGGGCGTGAGTCGCGGCACCGAGACCCTGGTCTTCCGCGGGGGCGTCCCCGAGAGCCAGCACGCGACCATGCGTGGACCGTTCCAAGAGGGTGACTTCCCAGGTCCGGTGAAGTACGGCTACCTCAACGTCGGGGTCGTGGAGGAGGGCCCGGCCGCGCTGCTCGGCCGTACCGTCTTCTGCCTCTATCCGCACCAGACGCGCTACGTCGTCCCCGCGAGCGCCGTGACACCCGTACCGGACTTGGTGCCCGCCGGGCGGGCCGTGCTCGCCGGGACCGTGGAGACCGCCGTCAACGCCCTGTGGGACGCGAGGCCGCTGATCGGCGACCGGATCGCCGTGGTCGGCGGCGGGATGGTCGGGTGTTCGGTGGCCGCGCTGCTGGCCCGCTTCCCGGGCGTACGTGTGCAGTTGGTGGACGCCGACCCGGCGCGGGCGAAGACCGCCGAGGCGCTGGGAGTCGGCTTCGCGCTCCCCGCCGACGCGCTCGGTGAGTGCGACCTCGTCGTGCACGCCAGCGCCACCGAACAGGGTCTCGCCCGTGCGCTGGAACTCCTCACGCCCGAGGGCACCGTCCTCGAACTCAGTTGGTACGGCGACCGGAAGGTGAGCCTCCCGCTCGGCGAGGCCTTCCACTCCCGGCGCCTGGTCATCCGCAGCAGCCAGGTCGGCACCGTCTCCCCGAACCGGGCCGACCGCAGCTACGCCGACCGTCTCGCCCTCGCCCTGGATCTCCTCGCCGACCCGGCGCTCGACGCGTTGGTCACGGGGGAGAGCGACTTCGAGGAGCTGCCGGACCTGCTGCCGAGGCTCGCCTCCGGAGAGATTCCGGCCCTGTGCCACCGGGTGCGATACACCGACATCGGTTGAGAATCGTTCAATCCGCTACGACAAGCGCGTCTGACCTGAGAAAAGAGTGAGAGAGGGCTGAACAGGGGGAGGCGTGCAGCCGTACTACACGGCATCCCCCGGCAGGGATCAGCCGGGGGACCAGACGCGCCGCACCTGGAGGGTCGTCCGTTGTTCAGCATCACCGTCCGCGATCACATCATGATCGCCCACAGCTTCCACGGCGAAGTGTTCGGACCCGCGCAGCGCCTGCACGGGGCCACGTTCCTGGTGGACGCCACCTTCCGGCGCGCAGAGCTGGACGACGACAACATCGTTGTCGACATCGGACTGGCCACCCAGGAACTGGGCGCCGTCGTCAGCGAGTTGAACTACAGAAACCTGGACAACGAGCCCGATTTCGCGGGCGTCAACACCTCCACGGAGTTCCTGGCGAAGGTCATCGCCGACCGGCTCGCCGAGCGGATCGAGAAGGGCGCGCTGGGCGAGGGCGCCCGCGGCCTGGCCGCGCTCCAGGTCACCCTGCACGAGTCGCACGTCGCCTGGGCGAGTTACGAGCGTGCCCTGTGAGCGACGTGACCATCGACCGCGCCCCCTCGCTGGGATTCCTGCCCGCACAGCGCGCGGCCTCCCGGAATGCCGAGATCATCCCCATGTCCCTGCGCACCGTGCACTTCGTGATGCCGGGCGGCGTCGACGACCCGGCCGCGCCGAGCGGCGGCAACGCCTACGACCGGCGGGTCAGCCTGGACCTCCCCGGCTTCGGCTGGCAGGTCCACAAGCACGCCGTCGACGGCGAGTGGCCCCGGCCCGGTGCCGCCGCCCGCGCGGAACTCGCCCGGGTGCTGGGTGAGTTGCCGGACGGCGCCGCCGTACTCCTCGACGGGCTCGTGGCCTGCGGAGTCCCCGAGATCGTCGTCCCGGAGGCGGACCGGCTCGGCCTCGCCGTCCTCGTCCACCTCCCGCTCGGCGACGAGACCGGCCTCGAAGCCGCCGTCGCCGCGGAACTGGACGCCAAGGAGCGCACGGTCCTGCGGGCGGTGTCCGCGGTCATCGGCACCAGCGACTGGGCGGTCCGCCGCCTCGTCTCCCACCACGGCCTGGCCCCCGAGCGGGTCCATGTCGCCACCCCCGGCGCCGACATCGCCCCCCTCGCCTCCGGCACCGACGGCGTCTCCCAGCTCCTGTGCGTCGCCGCCGTCACCCCGCGCAAGGGCCAGCACCGGCTGATCGAGGCCCTCGCCGCCGCGGCCGACCTGCCGTGGACCTGCACCTGCGTCGGCGGCCTCGGCACCGACCCCGAGTACGTCGACCACCTGCGCGGCCTCATCAAGCAGTACGGCCTCCAGGACCGGCTGCACCTCGCGGGCCCGCAGGCCGGCGCCCAACTCGACGCCAGCTACGCGAGTGCCGACCTCATGGTCCTCATGTCGTACGCCGAGACCTACGGCATGGCCGTCACCGAGGCCCTGGCACGCGGTATCCCCGTGCTGGCCACGGACGTCGGCGGGCTGCCCGAGGCGGTCGGCCGCGCCCCCGACGGCGGGGTGCCCGGCATCCTCGTCCCGCCGGAGGACCCCGCCGCCCTCGCCGCCGAACTGCGCGGCTGGTTCGGCGAGGCCGATGTGCGTCGCCGGCTGAAGGCGGCGGCGCGCGGTCGGCGCGCGGCGCTCGACGGGTGGGCCACCACGGCCCGCAGCCTCGCCGGGGTACTCACCCGGCTCCCCAGCGAATCCCGGAGGGTGGCATGAGGAAGACGGCGACCACCTCACCGGCGACGGGACAGCGCATCCCCGCGCAGCCGGGACCCCGGGGCGTACCGCTGGGGATGCTCGTGCCCCCGGCACCGACCGCAGTGGAGGACGTGATGGCGGGAACCGTTTCGGCGGACACCGGCGAGCAGGCCGGACACGGCGCCGTGATCCCCGGCGCCGGACCCGCGACCCGCCCCGGCGAACGGGCCACCGTACGGCTGCGGGACGTCGGACCCGACGACCCGCCGCGCTACGCGCCCGAGTGGCTGGAGCTGCGCGAGGGCGCCGACGCCGTCGCGCGGGCCCCCGAACTCCTCGACCCGCTGCGCATCCGGCTCGCCAACCTGCCCGGAAAGTCCGGGGTCGTCATCCACGACCTGGGCTGCGGCACCGGCTCGATGGGCCGCTGGCTCGCCCCGCGCCTCGACGGCTCCCAGCACTGGATCCTGCACGACCGCGACCCCTACCTCCTGCACTTCGCCGCCGTCGCCTCTCCCCGTGCCGCCGCCGACGGCAGCCGCGTCACGGTCGAGACCCGGCGCGGCGACGTGGCCCGGCTGACCCCGGACGCGCTGGTCGGCGCCTCCCTGGTGACGGCCTCCGCGCTCCTGGACGTCCTCACCCGCGAGGAGGTCGACGCGCTCGTCACCGCGTGCGTCGGCGCAGGCTGCCCCGCCCTGCTCACCCTCTCCGTCGCCGGACGGGTCGAACTCACCCCGGCCGACCCGATGGACGCCGAGATCGCCGACGCGTTCAACGCCCACCAGCGGCGCGACGGACTCCTCGGCCCGGACGCCGTCACCGTCACCTGCGAGGCCTTCGCCGCGCACGGCGCCACGGTCCGCGTCCACCCGAGCGCCTGGCGCCTCGGCGCCGACGACCTCGCGCTCACCGCCGAGTGGCTGCGCGGCTGGGTCGGCGCCGCCGTCGAGGAACGCCCGGAACTGAAGGAACGCGCCGACCGCTATCTGCGCGAACGCCTCGCGGCCTGCGCGGCGGGGGAGTTGACCGTGCTGGTCCACCACAGCGACCTGCTGGCGCTGGCCCGGCCGACAGGGGGAACATCATGAGCGTCGAGACGATGAGGACGGTCGCACCGCGCCCGGGCACCACACGGCGCCGGGTGCCCGTCGAGCGGACCGCGCCGGTCGCCCTCGAACTGCGCGCCCCGGGCACCGTCGAGGAGGTGCGCAGGCGGCCCGCGCACACCCCGCCGCTGCACAGCGCGGCCGTCTCCGGCGACCGTATCGGCGTGATCGTCGCCGCACCCCGGCCCACCGCCGACCGCGCCTCCGGCGCCCGCCGGGTGCTGCGCGCGATCCTGACCCGGGTGAACTCCCGCGCGGTACGCACCCACTTGGGCTCGGTCGTCGGCATCGCCATCCTCGGTGTCCTCCTGTGGCGCCTGGGCACCGGAGTCTTCCTGGACGGCCTGCGCCGCATCGACGCACCGACCCTGCTGATCGGGCTCGCGATCGGGGTCGTCACCACCGTGTTCAGCGCCTGGCGCTGGGCGCTGGTGGCGCGCGGACTGCGCATCAAGCTGCCGCTCGGCCCGGCCGTCGCCGACTACTACCGCGCCCTGTTCCTCAACGCGGCCCTGCCCGGCGGCATCCTCGGCGACGTGCACCGCGCGGTACGGCACGGACAGAGCGCCGGCGACATGGGCCGCGCCGTCCGCGCCGTCGTCCTCGAACGCGTCGCCGGCCAGATCGCGCTGGCCGTCGTAGGGGTCGGGGTCCTGCTGGGCCTGGACTCCCCGGTGATGGCCGACGCCCGCAGCGTCGCCCCGCTCGTCCTGCTCGCCGGGATCGGAGCCCTCGCCGTCGTGGCCGCCCTGCGGATGAACCGTCCGCCCAGCGCCACCCGCCGCGGCCGCGCCCTGCGGACCACCCTCGACGAGGTGCGCGCCGGACTCTTCTCCCGCGCCAACTGGCCCGGCGTCGCCCTCTCCTCGCTGGTCATCCTGGCCGGTCACCTAGCGATGTTCGTGGTCGCCGCGCACGCCGCCGGATCCGCCGCGACCGTGGGGCAGCTGCTGCCGATCGCGGTTCTCGCGCTGGTCGCCATGGGCCTCCCGCTGAACGTCGGCGGCTGGGGCCCCCGCGAGGGCGTCACCGCCTGGGCGTTCGGCGCCGCGGGCCTCGGCGCCAGCAGCGGCCTGTCCGTCGCCGTCATCTACGGCGTCCTCAGCTTCGCCGCCGCCGTGCCCGGCCTGTTCGTCCTGGTCGCCCGCTGGTACACCGGCCTGCGCACCACCGGGCCCGGCACCGCCGTACCGGACCCGGCGCCCGCTCAGGAGTCCGCGGTCAGCATCGAGAAATACGCGCCGAAGGAATCGGCGAGGCTCGCCAGCAAGGCCTTCCCCTTTTCCGCCGAGCCGAGGGACGGGCGCCCGATGACGCCCGACTCGGTATAGCCGGCCATACCGAGCGTCAGAAGATGACGACGGTCGTCGGCGACGAAATCGGAGGTCTCATAACCGGGACGGATCAATTCGGGATGAGCGTGCAGAAGAATGGAGGTCTCGATTTCCCCCGCGTGCATATCGGTGAGCAGCGAGGTCAGTACCCCGGCCCGCTCCCGCGCCGCCTCCCAGTCCTCGGCGGCCGGGAACAGCGCCATCCGCTCACCGCGCGCGGAGGACTCCTGAACGACGTTGCCCAGTACGTAGTTTCCGCCGTGCCCGTTGACCACCACCAGGGTCTCGACCCCCGAGCGGCGGAGCGAGTCCGCGATGTCCCGCACCACCGCATGAAGGGTCACGGAAGAGATGCTGACGGTTCCCGGCCAGGCCGCGTGCTCCTGCGAGCAGGCGATCGTCACCGGCGGCAGCAGGTGCACCGGGTACGCCCCGGCGATCTCCCGGGCCACGGCACAGGCGACGAGGGTGTCGGTCGCCAGGGGAAGATACGGGCCGTGCTGCTCGAAACTGCCGACCGGAAGGACCGCGACCTGTGCCGAGAGACCTGCCCCCCTAGCCCGTACGTCCTCCGTGGTGTCCGCCGGCACCAGTCCGTATGCCGCCGTCCGTGAGCCCGAACCATTCATTGTTTCACGGCCTTTCGTCTCTGCTTAGGAACCAGATCATGACAGAAAACATTGGCGTACTCGGCAAGCAGAAGTCCGCGCAGCCCAGGGGCGCGGAACGCGTCGTGAATGCTCCGTTGCCCACCGTGTACGGCAAATTCCAGGCGATCGGTTACCTGGACCACGACCGCGGTGACGAGCAAGTGGCCCTGGTCTACGGCGACATCGGCACGGACGACGTACTCACCCGGCTGCACTCGGAGTGCCTGACGGGCGACGCCTTCGGCTCGCAGCACTGCGAGTGCGGCGACCAGCTGGACGCCGCGATGCGCGCCGTGGTCGCCGAAGGCCGGGGCATAGTCGTCTACTTGAGGGGGCACGAGGGGCGCGGCATAGGCCTCCTCGCCAAGTTGCGCGCGATGGCGTTGCAGGCGGAGGGCCTGGACACCGTCGAGGCGAACCTCGCCCTCGGTCTGCCCGTCGACGCCCGCGACTACGGCGTGGCCGCCGAGATCCTGCACGACCTGGGGGTGGCGAGCGTTCGTCTGCTCTCCAACAACCCGCGCAAACGCGAGGCGTTGATGGAACACGGCATCAAAGTCTCCGAAGAGGTACCGCTGTTGATCGAGCCCTGCGAGAACAACATCACCTACCTGCGCACCAAGCGGGAGCGCCTCGACCACCACCTGCCCCATCTGGACGCGGTGGCGCACTGGTCCTGATTCCGGTGAGCGGCATCCGGACAGGAAGAGGGAATGACCGAAGACGTCCTCTTCCTCTCCGGCGACCGGGTCGCCGAACCGCACGTCCCCCACAACAGCGCCGGACCCGGCTTCCTGGACGCTGCCGCGGCCCGGGCCGTCACCGGCGCGGCACCCAAGGAGCGCCCGTGAAGCGTCAGGCCGAGGTAGTCGTCATCGGCGGCGGGGTCATCGGTACCAGCATCGCCTACCACCTGGCCCGCGCGGGCGTCAGAGACGTCGTCCTGGTCGAACGGGACGAACTCGCCGCCGGATCCACCTCGAAGGCCGCCGGTGGGGTACGGGCACAGTTCTCCGACGTGCTCAACGTGCAGTTGGGCGCGCGCAGCCTGGAGGCCTTCGACCGCTTCGAGGAGGACACCGGGCACGACATCGGGTTACATCGCGTCGGCTATCTGTTCCTGCTGTCGCGGCCCGAGGACGTCGCCTCCTTCGAGACGGGCGTCCGCCTCCAGAACTCCCTCGGCGTGCCCAGCCGCCTGATCGACCCGGCCGAGGCCCGCCGCCTCTCCCCGCTGATCAGCACGGACGGTCTCCTCGCCGCCGCGTACTCGCCCGACGACGGCCACTGCACCCCCGAGGCCGTCGTCCACGGCTACGCCTCCGCCGCCCGCGCCTACGGCGCGACGATCCTGCGCCACACCGACGTCACCGGCATCGAGACCTACGGCGACCAGGTCACCGCCGTGCTCACGACCCTCGGCCGCATCGACACCAACACCGTGATCTGCGCGGCCGGAGCCTGGTCGAAGGCCATCGGCGCGATGGTGGGCGTCGACCTCCCCGTGCAGCCGCTGCGCCGCCAGATCGCCATCACGGAACCCGTCCCCGGCCTCCCGCCCAGGCTCCCCATGACGATCGACTTCACGACGAGCCTCTACTTCCACACCGAGGGCCCCGGCCTCCTCCTGGGCATGTCCGACCCCGACGAGCGTCCCGGCTTCGCCACCGACACCCACGACCGCTGGATCCCCCGCCTCGCCGAGGCCATGCGGCGGCGCGCCCCGGGCCTCCTCGACCTGCGCTGCACCGGCGGCTGGGCGGGCCTGTACGAGAACACCCCGGACCACAACGCCCTGATCGGCGAGGCGACTTCACTCTCCCGCTTCCTCTATGCGACGGGTTTCTCCGGCCACGGATTCCTCCAGGCCCCGGCCGTCGGCGAGGTGATCCGCGACCTGTATCTCGGCCACGTACCCTTCGTGGACGTCAGCCCCCTGAGCGCCGGCCGGTTCGCGGCCGACGCCCCGCGCCCGGAGGACAACCTGGTATGACCGAGCTGCATCTGTGGCTGCGCCACGAGACCCGCACGACCGAGCGCCGCACCCCGGTCGTCCCCGCCGACGCCCGTCGGCTCGTCGAGAGCGGCGTGACCCTCACGGTCGAGGAGTCCCCGCAGCGGATCTTCCCGATCGAGGAGTACGAGGCGGTCGGCGCGAAAACGGCACCCGCGGGTTCCTGGGTGTCGGCGCCGAAGGACGCGGTGGTCCTCGGCCTGAAGGAACTCCCCGACGAACCCGCCGTGTTGACGCACCGTCACATCTTCTTCGGGCACGCCTACAAGGGCCAGCCGGGCGCGAGCGACCTGCTGCGCCGCTTCGGCACCGGCGGCGGCGCGCTCCTCGACCTCGAATACCTGGTGGACGACACCGGCCGCCGCCTCGCCGCGTTCGGCTTCTGGGCCGGCTACCTGGGCGCCGCCCTCGCCGTCCTCCAGCACCGGGGCCGACTGGCCGCACCCCTCACCCCCACCTCGAAGGAGGAGCTGGACGGCACCCTCCAACCCGCCCCCGGGGACGCCGAGTTCACCGCGCTGGTGATCGGCGCGCTCGGCCGCAGCGGCCGGGGCGCACGGGCCGCGTTCGCCGCGGCCGGGATCGAACCGACGAGTTGGGACCTGGCGGAGACCCGGAACCTGGACCGCCCGGCCCTGTTGGCCCACGACGTCCTGGTCAACTGCGTCCTGGCCACCACGCCCGTCCCGCCCTTCGTCCGCCCGCAGGACCTCGACGACCCGTCGCGCCGCCTCCGCACGGTCTCCGACGTCACCTGCGACGTCGGCTCACCCCTCAACGTCCTGCCCGTCTACGACCGCACGACCGAATGGGACGCCCCGGTACGGCGGTTGCACGCACAGCCCCCGCTCGACCTCATCGCCATCGACAACCTGCCGTCCCTCCTGCCCAGGGAGTCCAGCACCGACTTCTCGGCCGCCCTGCTGCCCCAGCTCCTGGACTTCGGGACCGGCGAGGCGTGGGGGCGCTGCCTGGACCTGTTCCGCGAGAAGGCCCGGCAACTCGGAATCGCCGTGACAGAAGGGGAGTTGGGCCATGTCTGACGTGGTCCGCGCGAGCGGCACCGTGCACTGGATCGGCGCCGGACTGTCCACGGGCAGCGGGCTCGCCCTGCTCTGCGACACCGCCGACCGGGTAACGCTGTGGCACCGCACCGAGGACCGCGCGGCACAGGCCCTCGACCGGCTGGGACTGACGGAACGCGCGGAACCGCGTGCCTTCGACCTCGCCGCGCTCACCGCCGAGTTGGTCCCCGGAGACGTCGTCGTCTCCATGCTGCCCGCCCCCGAACACGCGGCCCTGCTGGCCGCCTGTGTCCGGCGGCGGGCCCACTTCGCGTGCTCCAGCTATGTGTCGGACGCCGTCCTCGCACAGGTACCGGCGGCCGAGCAGGCGGGCATCGTCGTCCTCACCGAGGCCGGACTCGACCCCGGCATCGACCACCTCTTCGCGCACAGCCTCGTCGCCCGCGCACAGGAGGCGATCGGTACGGACACGGCGGCCACCTACAGCCTCACCTCGTACTGCGGCGGAGTCCCCGCGGTGCCCAACGACTTCCGGTACCGCTTCAGTTGGGCCCCCGCCGGAGTCCTGGGCGCGCTGCGCTCACCGGCACGCTATCTGGAGGACGGGACGGAGACCGTCGCCGAGCGCCCCTGGGAGGCGACCCGGCCGCATGTCGTCGACGGCGAGACCTTCGAGGTCTATCCCAACCGGGACAGCGTGCCCTTCATCGAGCAGTACGGGCTGCCCGAGGCCTGGCAGCCGCGCACCTTCGTGCGGGGCACGCTGCGGCTTGACGGCTGGCTGCTGGCCTGGGAGCCGGTGTTCGAGGAGCTGAAGGCGGGCGACGACACCCGGATCGCCGCGCTGGCAAGGGAGTTGGCGGCCACCTACCCGACCACGGAGGCCGACCACGACCGGGTCGTCCTCGCCGTGTCGTTGGACGTCCGCGGCGACACGGGCCGTACCTGGTCCGGGAGTTACCTCCTCGACCTGGTGGGCGACGAGGAGGAGAGCGCGATGGCCCGCTGTGTCTCGCGCCCCCTGTCCCTCGCCGTCCGGCACATCCTCGGCGACGACCTGCCGTCCGGCCTGAACCGGGCGGCCGAGACGGCACCCCGGTCACGGGAGTGGCTCAGTGAACTGGCGGGGGAGGGGCTGGAGTTCACCCTGCGGGTGGATCGGTGAGCGGGCGGTCGCGGCTCAGTCCGTGACCGCCTCGTGCAGCAGCTGCTTCAGCTCGGGCATGATCTTCAGCGAGGACTTCGGCCGCAGCTGGGTCATGAACTGCACGGTCAGGTCCCGGCTCGGGTCCACCCAGAACGTCGTCGTCGCGACCCCGCTCCACCCGAACGTGCCGAGCCCCGACGGGGCCTGGGTGCGCTCGGGGTCGACGACCACGGAGACGCTGAGGCCGAAACCGATGCCGTCGTTGCCCGGCTCCTGGTGGGCCGGGCTGCCGAAGGCACGCATGTCGGCGCCCCCGGGAAGGTGGTTGCTGGCCATCAGGTCGACGGTCTCGGGGGCCAGCAGCCGGACGCCGTCGAGTTCGCCCCGGCGCCGCAGGAACTCCGCGAACCGGTGCACGTCGTACGGGCTCGCCGCCATTCCGCCGCTGCCCGACAGGAACCGCGGTCGGCCGCCCCGCAGCGGCAGCCCGAGGATCGGCTCGATCCCGCCGCCCTCGGCGTCGCCGTACAACTCGGCCAGCCGGTGCGCCTTCTCGTCCGGGACCTGGAAGCCGGCGTCCGGCATGCCCAGCGGGCGGAAGATCCGCTCGGCGAAGAACTCGTCGAGCCGCTGCCCGGACACCACTTCCACGATCCGGCCCAGCACGTTCGAGGAGACGGAGTAGTTCCACTGCGTGCCCGGCTCGAACTGGAGCGGCAGACTCGCGTACACGTCCATCGTCTCGGCCAGGTTGGCGCCGGCCGGCACGGACGACTCCAGGCCCGCCTCCCGGTAGAGGGCGTCGACCGGGTGCGAGTGGTAGAAGGCGAAGGTCAGACCCGAAGTGTGGGTCATCAGATGCCGGACCAGCATCGGCTGCTCGACCGGCCGGGTCTTCAGGTCGGCGCCGGAACCGCTGTCGTAGACCCGCATGTCGGCGAAGGCGGGGAGGTGGTCGGCGACCGGGTCGTCCAGGGAGAGCTTGCCCTCCTCCATCAGGAGCAGCGCGGCGACGGCGGTGACCGGTTTGGTCATGGAGTAGATCCGGTACAACGTGTCCGGTGTGACGGGCAGTCGGGCCGCCACATCGCGGTGCCCGTGGGCGGTGAGGTGGGCGACACGGCCGTGACGGGCCACGGACACCAGGAAGCCGGGCAGGCGCTCCACGTCGACGTAGTGGGCGAAGTGCTGGTCCAGGCGGTCCAGCGCCTTGTGATCCAGTCCGACCTCGTCCGGGTCGACTTCTTGTCGCAGCTGTGCCATGGCTCTCCTCCGAATTGCGTTCACGAGGTGGGGTCCCGCATACCCGGCCCCGGACACCTCGGAACTCATCGTCGCGCAGGAACACCTGCGCGGTCTCCTGTAACGCCGTGATGTGTGAGCGACGCGACTGTCCGGCCGGGCAGTACGAGACACGCGAGAGCACCGGTCAGGGCCACTCCGGCGAGGACGGAGAGGGCTGTCGCGGACCCGCTCGCGGCCAGCAGCGCGCTTCCGGCGGCGACCCCGAGCGTGGGTCCCACGTTCACCGCGGTCTGCTTGAGCCCGCCCGCCACCCCGGCGGACTCCACCGCCGCCGCCCGCACCACCACCTGCGTCGCCGCCACCATCACCGTCCCGAACCCGGCCCCCAGCAGGGCGAATCCCCCGCACACCGCGACCGTCCCCGAGGCCCGCGACAGCACGAGCACGGCCAGCGCCACGACCACCGCCGCCGCTCCGGCCGTACGACGCGCCCCGACCCGGCGCAGTACCGCCGGGCACACGGGCGCGGCCAGGACCATCGCCGCCGCCAACGGCAGCCCGCGCAGGGCGCTTTGGAACGGTCCCAGCCCCATCGAGTCCTGAAGGACATAGGTGACGACGAACAAGGTTCCGGAGAACGCGGCCGACACCGCCAGCAGCAGACCGAGCGCGCCACGGATCGCCGCCGACCCGACGACGTCCGGCGGCAGCAGCGGATGCGCCGTACGACGCTCATGGCGTACGAAGGCGAAGCCCGCGAGCACGGACACCACCAGCCCGGCCGCCGAACCGCGCGGATCCGCCAGCGCCTGCACGAGCGCGGCGAGGGACAGCGCGAGCAGCAGGGCCCCCGGCAGATCGAACCGCACGTCCCGCGACTCCGGCCGCTCCGGCTCCCGCGCGGTGAGGGCGAGCACGCCGAACACCAGCGAGGGCACGACATGGAGGAAGAACACCGCCCGCCAGCCCACCGCGCCCACCAACGCCCCGCCCACCAGCGGTCCGGCCGCCGCGGCCACCCCGATCACGCTCGTCCGCACGGCGATCGGCATGGCAAGGCGGTCGGGCGGGAACGCGGCCCGCAGCATGCCGAGCGTGGCCGGCTGGAGCAGCGCCCCGAACACCCCCTGCACGACCCGGAGTCCGATCACCCAGCCGACCCCGGGCGCCAGCCCGACCCCGGCCGAGGCGACCCCGAAACCGAGCATGCCCAGCGCGAACACCCGCTGATGCCCGTACCGGTCCCCGATCCGCCCCGCCGACACCAACAGGCTCGCCACGGCCACCAGATACGCGGTGCTCGTCCACTGCACCTGCGCCAGCGACGCCCCCAACTCCCGCTGCAACGTGGGCTGTACGACGGTGAGCACGGAACCGTCCAGGGCGACGATCGCGGCGCCCGCCACACTGCTCGCCAGCACGAGCCGCCGACGCGCCGTCACGGGGTGGCCTCCGGACCGAGGTGCGCGTCGAGGACGGATCGCAGCAGGGGTACGAAGTCGTCGGCGCCGATGGCGAGTTGGAGGCTGCCCCAGCGCCAGAGCTGGACGAGGCCGTGCAGGTTCGCCCACAACGCGCCCGCGACCAGGCGGGCGTCCACGTCGGGACGAGCCCGCCCTACCAGGCCCACGAGCACGCCGAACAGCGGCAGGCTGGTCTCCCGCAGCCCCAAGTGACCGCTCTCCAGCAGATCATGACGGAACATCAACTCGTACATGCCGGGGTTGTCGAGCGCGAACTCCAGATAGACCCGCCCCAGCGCCGTCACCTGCGCGCGCGAGTCCGCCGTACCGTCCCCGATCGCACCCGCCGCCCGCTCGCCCAGGTCGGCGAAGCCGCGCCGCGCGATGGCGGACAGCAGCTCCAGGTGGGTGGGGAAGTACCGGCGCGGCGCCCCGTGCGAGACACCCGCCCGCCGGGCGATCTCCCGCAGGGTGAGCGCCTGCGCCCCTTCACCGGCCACCAGCTCCACACCGACGTCGACGAGCCGGTCCCGCAGTCCCGCTGCTTCCGCATCACTCATAGACACTGTCTACCAGCTGGTGGTAGACAGTGTCTACTGGGGAATGACGGACGCGCGGTACTCGTTGTCGTCGATATGACTCAGGACGACGCCCCACTCCTCCAGCTGCTGTCCGACGGCCACGCCGGGGTGCTGGTCACCCTCAAGAGCGACGGCCGGCCCCAGCTCTCGAACGTCAGCCACGCCTACTACCCCGACGAGCGCACCCTCCGCGTCTCGATCACCGACGACCGCGCCAAGACCCGCAACCTGCGCCGCGACCCCCGCGCCTCCTACCACGTGACCAGCGCCGACCGGTGGGCGTACACGGTCGCCGAGGGCGCGGCCGACCTCACCCCGGTCGCGACGGACCCGCACGACGAGACCGTCGAGGAACTGATCCGGCTCTACCGCGACGTCCTCGGCGAGCATCCTGACTGGGACGAGTACCGGGCGGCCATGGTCCGGGACCGTCGGCTCGTGCTGCGGCTGCGGGTGGAGCGGGTGTACGGGATCCCGAAGGGCGCCAACCTGGGGTGACCGATCGTCACCTCCCGTCCCCGGCGCTAAGGTTGATCCGCGACACGGCGATGTGCGGACGACGGGGGAGTGCACGAGGTGATCGATCCGGTGTCCATGAGCGCCATCGCCGCCGTGTTCGGGGCCGTCGGCTCCGGGATGGCGAGCGAGGCCGGCAAGTTGGCCTGGGAGTCGGCCGGTGGACTGGTCCGCCGCCTGGCCGGGCGCGAGGTGCCCGCACCGGCGACCCCCGACGAACTCGACGCCGTCGCCCGCATGATCCACGACCGCGTCCACGACGACCCCGAACTCGCCCTGATCTGGACCCGGTTCGCGCGCGGCGTGCGTACCCCGGGCCGGATCACGGGCCCGGGACGGCACTGCCTCCCACCGGCGCCCCGTTCCTTCACGGACCGTCAGGAGGCCCTGAAACTCCTGGACAAGGAGGCGAGGCGCCCCTTCGGCGGGCGCCCACGGCTGGTCCTCCTGCACGGACCCGAGGGCATCGGCACCAGCACCCTCGCCCACCACTGGGGCGCACGGCAGACGGCCCGCTTCCCCGACGGGCAGCTCTACGCCGACCTGCGCACCCTCGGCCCCGAACCGGTCCTGACCACCCTGCTGCGCCAACTCGGCCTGCCCGACGAGGAGATACCGCCCTCGGCCGCCGACCGGGCGACCCTGTTCCGGGCCTCCCTGACCGACCGCCGCGCCCTCGTGGTCCTCGACCACGCCCAATCCGGCGCCCAGGTACAGCCGTTGCTGGCCTCGGCCGCGGACGTGGTCACCCTCGTCGTCGCCCGGCAGCCGCTCGTCGGCCTCGACGCGTTACGGATCCCGGTCGGCCCGCTGACCCGCCGCGACGCGCGACGACTCCTCACCGAACTCGTCGGCGGGCCCGCGGTCACCGCCGCCCGCGCCACGCTGCCCGCCGTACTGGACCGCTGCGCCGGCTCGCCCTACGCACTGCGTGCCGCAGCACCCCGGCTCACCGCCCCGCCGCAGCCACTTGCCGGACCGGACACCGACCCGGTGACGTCGGCCATCGAGGACTCGTACCGCCTGCTGGCCCCCGACGCGGCCCGCCTCCACCGCCTGACCGGCCTCTACGACTGGCCCGCTTTCGACGCCGCAGCGGCGGCACGCGCGGCGGACACCGACGAACCCGAGGCCGCCCGGCTCCTCGGCGAACTGGCCGACGCCCTGCTCGTCGAGCGCACCGACGACGGCCGCCACCGCTACCGGCCCGCCGTCCGCGCCCACGCCGAACGCACCGCCGCCGCCACCGACGGGATCGCCGCGTGCTCCGCCGCCGTGTCCCGCACCGTCCAGCACTATGTGCACCTCGGCCTCGCCGCCGCACAGGCGGCACTGCCGGAGAGCTGGCGCGTCCCCTCCGCGCCCACCCCGCTGTCGTACGCGGACCGGGGAACGGGCGTCGCCGCACTGGCCGCCGAAGCCCCCAACCTGGTCCAAGCGGTGCGTGCCGCCGAGGAGTTCGGCGACTGGGACACCGTCGTCCTGCTGGGCCAGACCCTGTGGCCGCTCCAGCTCAAGGCCGGCCACCACGACGTCCTGCTGCCCGCGCTGCGCACCGGGGCGCGCACGGCGGACGCCCACTTCCCCGGCACCCGTGGCGCCGGTGCCCTCCATGCCCAACTCGCCCACAGCCTCATGGAGTTGCGGCGCTGGGACGAGGCCGAGCCCGAGGCGCTCGCCGCCGCGCGGGAGGAGCGGGCGGCCGGGCATGTGCGCGGCCACGCCTCCGCCGTCGAGTTCCTCGGTCTGCTCCGGCTGCGTCAATGGCGGTTCGCCGAGGCGTACTCGGCCTTCGACGAGGCCTACGGCATCCTGGACGGCATCGGTCCCGACGACGAGGGCGCCGCCGATCTGCCGCGCGCCCGCGCCCTGTTGGAACGCCACCGCGGCCGGGCCCTGCGCGGGATGGGCCGCCCCACCGAGGCCGTCGCCCGCCTGGAACACGCGCTGGCCTTCTTCCGCGCGAGCGGCGAGGCCTACAACACCGCCCGCACCCTCACCGACCTGGCCGAAACCCGCCTGACCGAGGGCGAGTTCACGGCCGCGCGCGCCCTGATCGACGAGGCGGCCGGTGCCCTGCGCGACGAGAAGGCGGAACAGCACCTGACGTATCTGAGCGTCCTGCGCGAGCGCTGCGAGAGTTAGCCGAGGGCGATCCGCACCCGGTGCACGGCCCCGCCCGTGTGCACGGTCAGCCCCTGCGCCACGGCCTCGTGCAGCGACTTGCCGCTGGACAGCCAGGCGTGCAGGGCCGAGGCGCAGGCGACCGGGTCGGCGTCGGACGGCGGTTCGGTGCGAAGGAGCAGCAGGGTGCCGTCCGAGGTGCGGGCCGTGCACGCGGCGGGGCCGGTGACGTAGACGGCGAGCGCGCAGCGCGGGTGCCGGGCCAGGACTTCGGACGTCCAGAGCGCGGGTGGGCCGAAGCGCGGATCGTCTGCCGCGCCGTACCGGAACACCACGTCGGCCAGGGACAGTTGGTCCTGCTCGCGAGTGTCCTCGTGCACCGCCGTGTGGGACTCGCCCGTGCCGTCGGGCACCGGGTGCGGGCCCGCGTACCGGACGACGGAGACCTCGGCGCTGCCCGGCAGCCGGGTGAGCACCCGCAACGGGACCGTGTGCACGGCGGGTTCGAACGGCGGGAGCGGGAGCCGTTCGAGCAGCGCGGGCGCGTCCGGCTCGGGGATGCCGATCATGCCGTAGAAGAGGCGCCGGAGGCGGGTGGCGGATTCGCCGGGGACGGAGCTGGTGAAGGCGGCCGGGGTGGGCAACGGGCGGTGGGTGTCGATGAGTTGGGTCAGTTGGGGGCGCAGCGGGAGTGCGGGGTCGAGGCGGGGTGCCGTACGGACGAAGGCGTGTACCGGGGCGTCGGGGGCGAGGCCCGTGAGGGGTGCGGCGCCGAGGAGGACGGGGGTGCCGAGCGCGGCGGCGTAGTAGGTCACCGAGCCGTGGTCGCCGATGACCGCGTCGGCGGCGAGCAGCGCCTGGCGCCAGCCGTGCAGCGGGTCGACGAGGGTGAGTCCGGCGCGGCGGGACCGGTCCAACCAGGCGCGGATCTGGCCCGGGCCGTGGCCATACCAGATGTTGGGGTGCAGGACGGCGGCGAGACGGTACTCGTCGAGAGGGAGTTCCGAGGTCAACCGGGGGAGCAGGGACGGCAGTACGTCGTCGCCGGAGGCCGGGCCGTCGCCGAACAGGGACTCCGGGTTCCAGGTGGAGTTGAGGACGACCAGCCGCTGCGCCCGGCCGACGCCGAGCGCCCGCCGGTAGCGCTCCCGGTACGGGCGCGCCGCGAGCATGCGGTCCCAGCAGGGATCACCGGCCAGTACGGCCGCGGGCGCCGCCTCGGGACACACGGCACGCAGCCGCTCCACCTGCTCCGGGTGCGAGAGCACCAGCGCGTCGGCGACGGGTCGGCCGGTTTCGTCGAGCAACCACTCGGGCGACAACCCGAACACCGGAACCTCGACCTCCGCCACCTCGCCGCCGGGTGTTGGGTGTTGGGTGTTGGGTGTTGGGTGTTGGGTGTTGGGTGTTGGGTGTTGGGTGTTGGGTGTCCCTAGCCTCTTAGTGTATCCGACACCGTGGGACATCACGGCCAATACGCCTGAAATTGCCCGGAGTTGACCGCCGAAGCTCGCGGAGACCGCCAAGTCGACCGGAGTTGCCGTCGCCTGTTCCCAGGGCAGTACCGGCACCCCCGTTTCCGCGAGCAACTCGTTCACCCCGGCCCGGAAAGCCGACGATTCCGTGCAGGTCACCAGCGACTGCACTCGGAAGTCGTCGTGGAAGAGGGGCAGTACGTCCAGGAGCCGGGTCGCGGACGTCACGTTGTGCACGACGAACAGCACCTTGCGCGTACGCCCCCGCGTGGCCCACCGCCCGGCGTCGGCGCCGACCGGCACCCGTATCCACTCGGCCCCCGCCACGCCCCTCGACCACCCTCCGCGCATGTGATCGGGCAACGATAGTCGGCCCCGGGCCCGCGTGCGCCGGCCGCCCCTGAAATCGGCCGGTGCACGCGGGGGCCCCTACGGGCGGCGCGGGTGCGCGGAGGCCGCTGTCGTCGGCCTCTTCACCGTCCTACCCCGGTTGGCGTCGTGCCACGTCCCCGCCGGGGGACGGATGTTCCGGGAACGGGAACGTCATGGCTGAACGGCTCGGCGGCTCACTGCCGGCTGACGGTCCTGGTCACACCGGTGACGACCGTCGTGGCCAGGATCCAGCCGGTGATGATCAGGGCGTACGCCAGGTACTGGTACCAGCCGGTCGGCGCGAACGCCTCCTCCTGGCCGAAGGAGATCACCGGCAGCAGCAGGTCGAGGGTGTAGAAGACCGCGTTGAAGTGCGGGGCCTCGGACGCCTTGAGGGCGTGGGGGTGGTGCAGGCCGTAGGCGAGGGAGCCGATGGCCAGCAGCGACAGCAGCCAGGCGCAGGCGCGCAGCGGGCGGAAGCCGTAGCCGACGGTGACGTCCTGGACGTAGCCCCAGATCCGGTTGTACCGGGGGAGGGTGGCGCGCAGGCGGCGCTGCTTGGCGAGTTGGACGCGGCGGGCGGCGTAGTCGTCGCCGGTGCGTCGGTAGGAGAGGGCCAACTGCTCGTAGGCGTGCGGGACATAGCCGTCGCCGTCCTGCTCCAGCATGGCGAGGCGGCGCTCGGCGGGCTCGTGCGGGATGAGCGAGGTGTAGACGAGGCTGGTGAGATACACCTTGCCCGGCACCACCCGCGGCTCCAGCAGCAGCACGTCGATCTGGGCGCTGCGCAGCACGACACCGCCCTCGACGGGCGGGCTCTCCCGCAGCCAGAGTTCCCCGATGCCGGCGCTGCTCGCCAGCAGCACGGAGTGGCCGGGGTTCGACAGGGTGCTGTACGACAGGTCGAGGCGGCCCGCGATCCGGGCGCCGCGCAGTCCGACCCAGCCCTCCACCCGGGCGTGCCGGAACAGGATGTTGCCCGCGACGACGAGTACCTCGGCGTCGATGGCGGAGTTCCCGGGGTGGGAGAGGTGCGCGGTGTTGAGGTTGACCGACCCGGCGACGCTCGCGCCGCTGAGCCGGATCTGGCCCTGGGTGCGCAGTCCGGCGGCCCGGAGGTCGTCGCCGACGGAGGCCTGGTTGAGCTGGAGGACCGGTTCCTCGGCGTCCGGGGCGATGATCTCCGAGCCCTCCATGAACAGGCTCCCGGCGACCTTGACCTCCGCGAGCCGCACCACACCGCGGAACTTGGCCCGGGTCAGCCGCAGTACGCCGTCCACCCGCATCGCGTGCGCGGTCAGTCCGGGCAGGAAGGAGTCGCCGAGATTGAGTTCGCGCAGCCGGGCCGCGTAGCAGCGGGGCACTTCCTCGAAGTGGCAGTAGCGCAGCCGCACGGGGTGGTCGATCGTCGCGTACTGAAGGTCGAGCCGGCCGGTGATCCGGGCGCCCGCCAGGCTGAGGGACGCTATCTCCCCTGCTTCCTGCGGCCCGTTGAGCAGCAGCGCCCGCAACACCGCGGCGCGTACGGTCCGTTCGGGACCCCAGTCGCCGCCGAGGGCGATGTCCTCGTCCTGCGCCGTACGGAAGTCCACGGACTCGCCCAACGGGAAGGCCCGCCACACCTGTTCCTCGGCCGGTGTCAGATCGTTGATCTCCATCGGGAGGGACTCTAGCCCGGCGGCTGTCGTGCGCACAGAGGACGACCGCGGCCCGGGCCGCGCTTCAACGCGCGGTCCGGGCCGGGGAGTTGTGCCACTACGGTCGGGTGTTCCACTCCGCGATGACAGGCCGGTCGTGCTCGGTGGAGAGGCGGCTGACGGTGCCGGTCGCCAGCTGGAACAGCCGGCCGTCCGCCGCCGGCAGGCCCAACCGGCGTGCCGTGAGGACACGCAGGAAGTGGGCGTGCGCCACCAGGACCACGTCACCGTCGTCGAGCGCGGAGTCCACCCGCTTCAGCACCCGGTCGGCCCGGGCGCCGATCTCGTCCGGGGACTCGCCCGGGTGCCCGGCGGGGCCCGGCGGCACGCCGTCGGTCCACAGGTACCAGTCGGGGCGGGTGCGGTGGATGTCGACGGTGGTGACGCCCTCGTAGCCGCCGTAGTCCCACTCGTGCAGGTCGGGGTCGGGTGCGGCCCCGGTGACGCCCGCGAGTTCGGCGGTGCGTATGGCACGGTCCAACGGGCTGGTCAGGGCGAGTGCGAAGGTCCGGCCGGCGAGGAGCGGGGCGAGGGACTTGGCCTCCTCCTCGCCGTGCCGGGTGAGGGGCAGGTCGGTCCAGCTGGTGTGCCGGCCCGACACGCTCCACTCCGTCTCGCCGTGGCGGACCAGCAGAAGATCCCCCACGGCGCGCCTACTTGGTCTCGACGGCGTGGCCGCCGAACTGGTTGCGCAGGGCCGCGACCATCTTCATCTGCGGCGAGTCCTCCTGGCGGGAGGCGAACCGCGCGAAGAGGGAGGCCGTGATCGCGGGCAGCGGCACGGCGTTGTCGATGGCCGCCTCGACGGTCCAGCGGCCCTCGCCGGAGTCCTCCGCGTAGCCCTTGAGCTTGTCCAGGTGCTCGTCGCTGTCGAGGGCGTTGACGGCCAGGTCTAGCAGCCAGGAACGGATGACCGTCCCCTCCTGCCAGGACCGGAACACCTCGCGCACGTCCGTGACGGAGTGGACCTTCTCCAGGAGCTCCCAGCCCTCGGCGTAGGCCTGCATCATGGCGTACTCGATGCCGTTGTGGACCATCTTGGAGAAGTGCCCGGCACCGACCTTGCCGGCGTGCACGAACCCGAACTCGCCCTCCGGCTTGAGCGCGTCGAAGACCGGCTGCACCTTCGCGATGTTCTCGGCGTCGCCGCCGACCATCAGCGCGTAGCCGTTCTTCAGGCCCCACACACCGCCCGAGACACCCGCGTCGACGAAGCCGATGCCCTTGGCACCCAGCTCCTCGGCGTGCTTCTCGTCGTCCGTCCAACGGGAGTTGCCGCCGTCCACGACGACGTCACCGGGCTCCAGGAGCTCGCCCAGCTCGTCCACGACCGACTGGGTGGCGGCACCGGCCGGGACCATCACCCAGACCGTGCGCGGCGCTTCGAGCTTGTCGACCAGTTCGGCCAGGTCCTTCACATCGGAGATCTCGGGGTTGCGGTCGTAGCCGATGACGGTGTGGCCCGCGCGGCGGATGCGCTCGCGCATGTTGCCGCCCATCTTGCCGAGGCCGATCAGTCCGAGCTGCATGTCAGTTCACTTCCTGGGAGTTCCGCGAATCACGGAGAGTGCGGTAGGTGGCCACGAGCGCGGCGGTGGAGGAGTCGAGCCCGGGCACGTCCGCGCCTTCGGTGAGGGCGGGTTCGACGCGCTTGGCGAGGACCTTGCCCAGCTCGACGCCCCACTGGTCGAAGGAGTCGATGTTCCAGACCGCGCCCTGAACGAACACCTTGTGCTCGTAGAGCGCGATGAGCTGGCCGAGCACGGAGGGGGTCAACTCGCGGGCCAGGACGGTGGTCGTGGGGTGGTTGCCCTTGAACGTCTTGTGCGGGACCAGCTCCTCCGGCACACCCTCCGCGCGCACCTCGTCGGGCGTCTTGCCGAACGCCAACGCCTGCGTCTGCGCGAAGAAGTTGGCCATCAGCAGGTCGTGTTGTGCCTTGAGCCCGTCGCTCAGCTCGGCGACCGGGTTGACGAAGCCGATGAAGTCCGCCGGGATCAACTTCGTTCCCTGGTGGATGAGTTGGTAGTACGCGTGCTGGCCATTGGTTCCCGGGGTGCCCCACACCACAGGCCCGGTCCCCCACTCCACCGGATTCCCGTCCCGGTCCACCGACTTGCCGTTGGACTCCATGTCCAGCTGCTGCAAGTAGGCGGTGAACTTGGAGAGATAGTGCGAGTACGGCAGCACGGCGTGCGACTGGGCGTCGTGGAAGTTGCCGTACCAGACGCCCAACAGGCCAAGGAGGAGTGGCGCGTTGGACTCGGCGGGCGCGGTGCGGAAGTGCTCGTCGACGAGGTGGAAACCGCCGAGCATCTCCCGGAAGCGGTCCGGGCCGATGGCGATCATCAGGGAGAGCCCGATGGCGGAGTCGAAGGAGTAGCGTCCGCCGACCCAGTCCCAGAACTCGAACATGTTGTCCGTGTCGATGCCGAAGTCCGAGACCTTGCCGGCGTTGGTCGACAGCGCCACGAAGTGCTTCGCGACGGCCTTGTCGTCACCGCCCAGCCCCTCAAGGAGCCACGTCCGCGCGGAGGTTGCGTTGGTGATCGTCTCGATCGTGGTGAAGGTCTTCGACGCGACGATGAACAGCGTCTCCGCCGGGTCGAGGTCACGGGTGGCCTCGTGCAGGTCGGCGCCGTCCACGTTCGACACGAAACGGACCGTCAACTCGCGGTCGGTGAAGGCGCGGAGGGCCTCGTACGCCATCGCCGGACCGAGGTCCGAGCCACCGATGCCGATGTTGACGACATTGCGGATACGGCGGCCCGTGTGCCCGGTCCACTCGCCGGAGCGGACGCGCTCGGCGAAGCCGGCCATCTTGTCGAGCACCGCGTGCACGGCAGGGACGACGTTCTCGCCGTCGACCTCTACGACCGCGTCACGCAGGGCACGCAGCGCGGTGTGCAGGACCGCGCGGTCCTCCGTCACGTTGATCTTCTCGCCGCGGAACATGGCGTCCCGCAGGCCGAACACGTCCGTGGCGGTGGCGAGTTCCTGGAGGAGGGCGAGGGTCTCGTCCGTGATCAGGTGCTTGGAGTAGTCGATGCGCAGGTCGCCGACGGTGACCACGTACCGCTCCGCGCGCTCCGGGTCCGCCGCGAACAACTCGCGCAACTGCGGGTTCGGTTGAGCCGCGCGGTGGTCCTCCAGAGCGGTCCACTCGGGCCGCCGCACGAGCTTGGGGGAGTCAGACATGGGAAGGGGTCTCCTTGGTGCCCTCGGCCCGGAGGGCGATGGCGTACATCTCGTCGGCGTCCAGGCGCCGCAGTTCCTCGGCGATGAGTTCGGAGGTGGTGCGGACCTTCAGCGCGAGGGTGCGGGAGGGCTGCCCGGGCAGGGACAGCGTCGCGAGGGGGCCGTCGGGGCGGTCGATGACGACGTCGCCGGCGCCGGTGCCCAGCCGGACGGCCGTGATGACCGGCCCGTCGGTGACCACGCGGTCGATCTTCACCTTGAGGCGGGCTTCCAGCCAGCGCGCGAGCAGCTCGGCGGCCGGGTTGTCGGCCTCGCTCTCCACCGCACCGGACGTGATCTTGGACTTGGCCTGGTCGAGGGCCGCCGCCAGCATCGAGCGCCACGGAGTGAGCCGGGTCCAGGCGAGGTCGGTGTCGCCGGGCGCGTAGGAACGGGCGCGGGCGTCCAGCGCTTCGAGCGGGTTCGTCGCCGCGTACAGGTCGGTGATCCGGCGCTGCGCGAGGGCGCCCAGCGGGTCCTTCGCCGGGATCTCGGGGGCCTCCACCGGCCACCACACGACGACCGGCGCGTCCGGCAGCAGCAGCGGCAGCACCACGGAGTCGGCGTGGTCGGACACCTCGCCGTAGGTCCGCAGCACGACCGTCTCGCCGGTGCCCGCGTCGGCGCCCACCCTGACCTCGGCGTCGAGGTGCGAATTGGTCCGGTCCCGCGGGGTGCGGGCCTGCCGCTTGATGACGACCAGGGTGCGCGAGGGGTGCTCGTGCGAGGCCTCCTCGGCCGCCTTGATCGCGTCGTAGGCGTTCTCCTCGTCCGTGACGATGACCATCGTCAGGACCATGCCCACGGCAGGGGTGCCGATGTCGCGGCGACCCTGCACCAGCGCCTTGTTGATCTTGCTTGCCGTGGTGTCGCTCAGGTCGATCTTCATGGCCTGCGCCAGCTCCGTCCGTCTCGTGCGAGCATCTCGTCCGCCTCCTGGGGCCCCCAACTGCCCGAGGAGTACTGCGCGGGCCTGCCGTTCTGTGCCCAGTACTCCTCGATCGGGTCGAGGATCTTCCAGGACTCTTCCACTTCCTGGTGGCGCGGGAACAGGTTGGCGTCGCCGAGCAGCACATCCAGGATGAGCCGCTCGTACGCCTCAGGGCTCGACTCCGTGAACGACTCGCCGTAGGCGAAGTCCATGGACACGTCCCGGATCTCCATCGAGGTGCCCGGAACCTTCGAGCCGAACCGGACCGTCATGCCCTCGTCGGGCTGGACGCGGATGACGATCGCGTTCTGGCCCAGCTCCTCGGTTGCGTTGGAGTCGAAGGGGGAGTGCGGGGCGCGCTTGAAGACGACCGCGATCTCCGTGACGCGTCGGCCGAGCCGCTTGCCGGTGCGCAGATAGAAGGGGATGCCCGCCCAACGGCGGTTGTCCACCTCCAACTTGACGGCCGCGTAGGTGTCGGTCTTCGACTGCGGGTCGATGCCGTCCTCCTGGAGGTAGCCGACGACCTTCTCGCCGCCCTGCCAGCCCTCCGCGTACTGCCCGAACACCGTGTGCTCGCCCAACTCCCGTGGCAGCCGCACCGACTTGAGCACCTTGAGCTTCTCGGTGAGCAGCGCCTCCTCGTCGAAGGCGATCGGCTCCTCCATGGCGGTCAGCGCCATGAGCTGGAGGAGGTGGTTCTGGATGACGTCACGCGCCGAACCGATGCCGTCGTAGTACCCGGCACGCCCGCCGATGCCGATGTCCTCTGCCATCGTGATCTGGATGTGGTCGACGTAGGACCGGTTCCAGATCGGCTCGTACATCTGGTTGGCGAAGCGCAGCGCCAGGATGTTCTGGACGGTCTCCTTGCCGAGGTAGTGGTCGATCCGGAACACCTGGTCCGGGTCGAACACCTCGTGCACGATCTTGTTCAGCTCCCGCGCGCTCTTCAGATCGCGCCCGAACGGCTTCTCGATGACCGCCCGCCGCCACGCCCCCTCCGGAGCGTCCGCCAGCCCGTGCTTCTTCAGCTGCTTGACGACCTTCGGGAAGAACTTCGGCGGTACGGAGAGATAGAACGCGTAGTTGCCGCTCGTACCCCGGGACGTGTCCAACTCGTCTACGGCCGCCCGCAGTTGCTTGAACGCGGTGTCGTCGTCGAAGTCGCCCGGGATGAACCGCATGCCCTCGGCGAGCTGCTGCCAGACCTCCTCGCGGAACTCGGTCCGGGAGTGCTCGCGCACCGAGTCGTGCACGACCTGTGCGAAGTCCTGGTCCTCCCAGTCCCGCCGGGCGAACCCGACGAGGGAGAAGCCCGGCGGCAGCATGCCCCGGTTGGCCAGGTCGTAGACGGCCGGCATCAGCTTCTTGCGGGACAGGTCACCGGTGACACCGAAGATCACCAGACCGGACGGCCCCGCGATGCGCGGCAGCCGACGGTCACGGGCGTCCCGCAGCGGGTTGTCCCAGCCGACGGCCAGGGCATCCGCCAACTGCTCGACGGCCAGAGCCTGTTCACTCATTCCCCGTCGCCCCCCTTCCCGCTCAGCGACTTCGCGACGGCACCCAGCAGATCGGTCCAGGCCGCCTCGAACTTGGCGACGCCCTCGTCCTCCAACTGCTTGACGACGGTGTCGTACGAGATCCCCAGCCGCTCTACGGCGTCCAGGTCGGCGCGGGCCTGCGCGTAGCCGCCGGTCACCGTGTCGCCGTGGATGTCACCGTGGTCGGCGGTCGCGTTCAGCGTGGCCTCCGGCATGGTGTTGACCGTGCCGGGTGCGACCAGCTCGTCGACGTAGAGCGTGTCCTTGTAGGACGGGTCCTTCACGCCGGTCGAGGCCCACAGGGGGCGCTGCTTGTTGGCCTTGGCGCCCGCGAGAACGGTCCAACGGTCCGAGGAGAAGACGTCCTCGTACGCCTCGTAGGCGAGCCGCGCGTTGGCGAGCGCCGCCTTGCCCTTGAGGGCGAGGGCCTCGTCCGTGGCCAGCGCGGTGAGGCGCTTGTCGATCTCGGAGTCGACACGGGAGACGAAGAAGGAGGCCACGGAGTGGATGGTCGACAGATCGATACCGGCGGCCCGCGCCTTCTCCAGACCGGCCAGGTAGGCGTCCATGACCTCGCGGTAGCGCTCCAGGGAGAAGATCAGCGTGACGTTGACGCTGATGCCCTCGCCGATGACCTCGGTGATCGCCGGGAGACCGGCCTTCGTCGCCGGGATCTTGATCATCACGTTGGAGCGGTCCACCAGCCAGGACAGCTGCTTGGCCTCGGCGATCGTCGCCGCGGTGTGGTGCGCGAGGCGCGGGTCGACCTCGATGGAGACCCGGCCGTCCCGGCCGCCGGTCGCCTCGTACACGGGGCGCAGGATGTCGGCGGCGGCGCGGACGTCGGCCGTGGTCATCATCCGTACGGCCTCTTCGACCGTGACCTTGCGTACGGCGAGGTCGGCGAGCTGCTCCTCGTAACCCTCTCCCGAGCCGATGGCGGCCTGGAAGATCGACGGGTTGGTGGTGACGCCGACGACGTTCTTGGTGTCGATGAGCTCGGCGAGGTTGCCGGACTCGATCCGCTTGCGCGACAGGTCGTCCAGCCAGATGGAGACGCCCTCGTCGGAGAGGCGCTTGAGTGTTCCCGCGGTGGCGGTCACTTCGGTCACTGTGATCATCTTCTTTCTGGCGATCGGATCAACCGCGCGCGGCGGCAAGGGATTCCCGGGCCGTAGCGGCGACGTTCTCGGCCGTGAAACCGAACTCGGCGAACAGGGTCTTGGCATCGGCGGAGGCGCCGAAGTGTTCGAGGGAGACGATGCGTCCTGCGTCACCCACGAACCGGTACCACGTGAGACCGATCCCGGCCTCGACCGCAACGCGGGCCTTCACGGACGGCGGAAGGACGCTGTCGCGGTACTCGCGCGACTGCTCCTCGAACCACTCCACGGACGGCATCGACACCACCCGAGTGCCCACGCCCTCCGCCTCCAACTGCTCGCGCGCCTCGACGGCGAGGTGGACCTCGGAACCGGTCGCGATGAGCACGACGTCGGGGGTCCCGTTGGAGGAGTCCTTGAGGACGTAACCGCCGCGCGCCGCATCGGAGTTGGGCGCGTACGTCGGCACACCCTGACGGGTCAGCGCGAGGCCGTGCGGGGCGGGCTTGGTGGCGTGCCGCTTGAGGATCTCGGCCCAGGCGATCGCCGTCTCGTTGGCGTCGGCCGGGCGGACGATGTTCAGGCCCGGGATCGCGCGCAGCGAGGCCAGGTGCTCGACCGGCTGGTGCGTGGGACCGTCCTCGCCGAGACCGATCGAGTCGTGGGTCCAGACGTACGTCACCGGGAGCTGCATCAGCGCGGAGAGGCGGACGGCGTTGCGCATGTAGTCGGAGAACACCAGGAAGGTGCCGCCGTAGACACGCGTGTTGCCGTGCAGGGCGATGCCGTTCATCTCGGCCGCCATGGAGTGCTCGCGAATACCGAAGTGGATCGTACGGCCGTACGGGTCGGCCTCCGGCAGCGGGTTGCCCTTCGGGAGGAAGGACGAGGTCTTGTCGATGGTGGTGTTGTTCGAGCCGGCGAGGTCTGCGGAACCGCCCCACAGCTCGGGCAGGACCGTTCCAAGTGCCTGGAGGACCTTGCCGGAGGCGGCGCGGGTGGCGACCGAGGAGCCCTCCTCGAAGACGGGCAGGGACCGCTCCCAGCCCTCGGGGAGCTGACCGGCCACGATCCGGTCGAAGAGCTTCGCGCGCTCGGGCTGGGCGCCGCGCCACTTGTCGAGCTGCTTGTCCCACGCGGAGTGCGCCTCGGCGCCCCGGTCCAGGGCCCGGCGGCTGTGCGCGAGGACCTCGTCCGCGACCTCGAAGGACTTCTCCGGGTCGAAGCCGAGGACGCGCTTGGTGGCGGCGATCTCTTCGGCGCCGAGCGCGGAGCCGTGCGCGGCCTCGGTGTTCTGGGCGTTTGGAGCGGGCCAGGCGATGATCGTGCGCATGGCGATGATCGAGGGGTGCGCGGTCTCGGCCTGCGCTGCCCTGAGCGCCGTGTACAGCGCGTGCGGGTCGATGTCGCCGTCGGCGGCGGGCTCGATGCGCTGGGTGTGCCAGCCGTAGGCCTCGTACCGCTTCAGCACGTCCTCGGAGAAGGCGGTCGCGGTGTCGCCCTCGATGGAGATGTGGTTGTCGTCGTAGACGAAGACGAGGTTGCCGAGCCGCTGGTGACCGGCCAGGGAGGAGGCCTCGGCGGAGATGCCCTCCTCCAGGTCGCCGTCGGAGACGATCGCCCAGATCGTGTGGTCGAAGGGCGACTCGCCCTCGGGGGCCTCGGGGTCGAAGAGGCCGCGCTCGTAGCGGGCGGCCATCGCCATCCCGACGGCGTTGGCGACACCCTGTCCGAGCGGGCCCGTCGTGGTCTCCACACCCGCCGTGTGCCCGTACTCGGGGTGACCAGGCGTCTTCGAACCGTGCGTCCGGAACGCCTTCAGGTCGTCCAGCTCCAGCTCGTACCCGGCGAGATACAGCTGTGTGTACAGCGTCAGCGAGGTGTGGCCGGGGGAGAGGACGAAGCGGTCGCGACCGGTCCACTCGGGATCCGCGGGGTCGTGACGCATCACCTTCTGAAAGATCGTGTACGCGGCGGGGGCCAGGCTCATCGCCGTGCCCGGGTGCCCATTGCCGACCTTCTGCACCGCGTCAGCGGCCAGAACACGGGCGGTGTCGACGGCACGACGGTCGAGATCGGTCCACTCGAAGCTGTCGGGTGTGTGCGCGTTCATCTTCAAGAAGTCCTCGGTAAGAGCGGCAGAACTGCTCGGACGTCTTCAAATCTAAAAGTCTGACTTTTACGAGGGAAGGTGCCGGTGTGCCAGCCTGTGGTGAAAGTGGGACACCGGAACCCGTACTGAGGCGGCACGAGAAGGACATGGCGGACAGAACCATCCAAGGCGCAGCCGGTGACGGCGACGTGATCAGAACGTTTCCCTTCCCTGTCGATCTGAGCGTCTGCGGCGTCGGCATGCAGGTCGGCCCGATGGGCACCGGACGCACCTGGCACGCCGACGCACCGCTGCACCGGGTCCACCGCATCGACTTCCATGTGGTGATGCTCTTCGACGAGGGCCCGGTCCGCCACATGATCGACTTCGCCGAGTACGAGGCGAACGCCGGCGACGTCCTGTGGATCCGCCCCGGCCAGGTCCACCGCTTCTCGCGGATGGACGAGTACCGCGGCACGGTCCTGACCATGCAGCCCGGCTTCCTGCCCCGCGCCACGGTCGAGGCCACCGGCCTCTACCGCTACGACCTCCCGCCCCTCCTGCACCCCGACGATCCCCGCCTCGCCGCCCTCCGTTCCTCCCTCGGCCAGTTGCAACGCGAGTACGAGGACTCGACCACCCTCCCGCTGAGCCTCCACACCTCGGTCCTACGGCACTCCCTGACGGCCTTCCTGCTACGGCTGGCGCATCTCGCGGCCAGCTCGGCGGAGGCGGCCCGGCAGCGGGCCGACACGACGTTCATGCTCTTCCGCGAGGCCGTCGAGAAGGGCTTCGCCACCAACCACAGCGTCAGCGCCTACGCCGACGCCCTCGGCTACTCCCGCCGCACCCTCGTCCGAGCGGTCCGCGCCGCCACCGGGGAGACCCCCAAGGGCTTCATCGACAAGCGGGTCGTCCTGGAGGCGAAACGGCTGTTGGCCCACACGGACCTGCCGATCGGCCGTGTGGGGGCGGCAGTTGGCTTCCCCGACGCGGCCAACTTCTCCAAGTTCTTCCACCAGCACACGGATGTGACGCCGGCGGGGTTCCGGGCGGAGTTGCGGTGAGGGAGCACGGAAGGGCGGCGGCAGGGAAGCGGTAGGGCGGTCGGGGCGCACGGGTGGCCGCGACCGAGTGGCGCGTGAGGGACGAGCACTGACGATGGGGCCCGGCACGTCGATCCGTGCCGGGCCCCGGGGACTCGGGCCCGAAGTGGGCCCCGTTGTCGGACAGTTGACAGTTGGCAGGTCGTGAACGGTGGGCCTCAGCGCGCCCGGTGCAGGAAGTCGACGACCAGATCTGTCGTCGCCTGCGGCTGCTCCTCCGTGATCCAGTGCCCGCAGTCGGGGATGACCGCGTGCTCGACGTCGTCGGCGACACACCGCAGGACCTCGCCGATCCCGGGGCCGAAGGTGGCCTCGCCGCCGAAGGCCAGTACCGGCATCCGAAGCCTGCCCCGCGCGAGGAACTTCTCGTTGTCGACTGCGTCCTGACCGAACGTCAGGAACTGGGCGAAGCTCGCCCGCATCGCGCCGGGCTGGGCGTAGAGCGCCGCGTAGTGCTCGCGCTTCGCCTCGTCGAACCGCTCCGGGACCACGGAGAGTTCGTTCCAGAAGCGGTCGAGGTAGATGCGCTCCCGGCCGTCGACCAGGCGCTCCATGTCGTGGCCGCCGAAGCCGAAGTGCCACATCATCGGGTCCTGGGTGATCCGGTCCCAGGGGCCGATGCCGGGCAGCGGCGCGTCGATGGCCACCCATCGGCTCACCCGCTCGGGGTGGGTGGCGGCGACGGCGTAGCCGACCATGATGCCGATGTCGTGCGTCACCAGTTCGATCGAGTCCACGCCCAGAGCGTCCAGAACGCCCCACACGTCGGCCGCCTGGGTCTTCTTGTCGTAGCCGCCCTCGGGCTTCGAGGAGAGGCCCAGTCCGCGCAGGTCGGGGGCGACGACCATGCGGTCCTCGACGAGTGCGTTCGTCAGGTGGCCCCACATGTCGCCCGTGGTGCCGAAGCCGTGCAGCAGGACGACCGCCGGTCCCTGTCCGCCGACGCGTACATGGATCGTGGCGCCGTCGGTCTCGACCTCACGCGACTCCGTGCCGGCCGGGAAGGGGTGGATGCCGTCCTGACGTCCGTTGTCGTTCATGGCTGTGCTCCGGGTTCAGAGGGAGAAGGGCTCCGACGCCCGATCCGCGTCGCACCATCGAACCTAGCCGACCGGTCTACTACGTTCCATCGCGCGCCGCTGGCCGGGGCCGCGGGAGCGGAGCGCCGACCTGCGATGGAAGGCGGGGGCTCGCAGCAGGGAGGAAGCCGGTCGTGATCCCGCCCATCCCGCCCCGACCCGGAGCGCACAGGAGCAGGGGCCCCACGCGCGCACGCGTGAAGCCCCTTGTCCCCGTGGGGGGCCGCCGTCAGTGGCCGAAGTCGAACCAGTTCACGTTCACGAAGTCCGCCGACTGGCCGCTGCTGAAGGTGAGGTAGACGTCGTGGGTGCCGGTGACCGAGCTGATGTTCGCCGGGACCGTCCTCCATGACTGCCAGCCCCCGGTGTTGGCCAGCGCGAAACTGCCGATCGGGGTCGCGGTCGGACTGTCCAGGCGTACCTGCACCAGACCGCTCACCCCGCTCGCCGCACCGCTCGCGACCCGGCCGTAGAACTGGGTGGCCGCCGTGGAGCCGAAGTTGACGCCCTTGTAGAGCGCCCAGTCGCCGTTGGCTATCGAGCCGAGGTCCTGGCCGCCGCCGGTGTCCGTGGTGGTCTCGGCGACGGTGCCGGACTGGCTGTCGTAGGACTCGGCCTGGATGGCGCTGTAGGCGTCCCGGTTGCCGGCCGGCGGGGTCGTGGTACCGCTCCCACTGCCCGTGGACTGGAGGACCTGGACGTAGTCCACCGTCATCGGGTGGTTCGGGTCCGTCGCGCTGGTGGGGCCGCCGCCGTACGCCGCCGGGAAGCCGCCGCCCATCGCCACGTTCAGGATGATGAAGAAGCCGTGGTTCGTCGCGTTGGCCCAGGTCGTCGCGTCTACCTGACTGGCGTTCACCGTGTGGAAGTTGACGCCGTCGAGGTAGAAGCGGATCTGCTCGGGGCTGGTGGAACGGTCCCACTCCATGGCGTAGGTGTGGAAGCCGGCCTGACAAGTGGTGCCGGTGCAGGCGGTGTTGCCGCCGATGCCGGTCGTCTCGTTGCAGGGGCCGCCCGGGCTGGTGCCGCAATGCATGGTCGCCCAGTCGGTGTTGAGACCCTGGACGTTCTCCATGATGTCCAACTCGCCCACACTGGGCCAGTTCTGGTAGTTGCCCCGGTAGGGCGCGCCCAGCATCCAGAACGCGGGCCAGTAGCCGAGCGCCGACGAGCCCGTGACGTTCGGCATCTGGATACGGGCCTCGACCCGCAGCTTCCCGCCGGCCGGCGGCTGGAAGTCGGTGCGGTTGGTCTCGATACGGCCCGAGGTCCAGTTGCCGGAGGCGTCCCGGCGCGGGGTGATCAGGAGGTTGCCGTTGCCGTCGAGTGCCACGTTGTTGGTGGAGGACGTCATCGTCTCGACCTCGCCGGTGCCCCAGTTGGCGGCGCCGCCCGGGTACGAAGTCCCGGTGTCGTACTGCCAGTTGGTGGTGGAGACGCCGGAGCCCGCGGTGCCGTTGAAGTCGTCGAGGAAGACCTGCGTCCAGCCTGTGGGGGGCGTGGGCGCGGAGGCGTCCGCGGGCAGGGTGAAGGCCGTGGCGGTGGCGATCGCCAGGCCGAGGGTGCTGAGGGCGGCGATCAGGACGCGCCGGAGGGGACGGGGTCTGCGCTGCGTGCCGGAGGTTTCACTCATGGGTGCCTCTCGGATACGGAGGGGGGATGCGGGTGCCGCGCCTGCTGCCTGAGAGCGCTCTCACGCAGCGGGTGCGCGGTCAATGTGCTCGTCGCAACTCCGGTCGTCAAGAGGTGAAGCCGTGAAAGTCCTTTCGCTGTGCGGGAGTTCAGGTGATGAAGGCGATGAATACGGTGAAAGAGGCGGTTTCCGAGCGGCCCCCGGAACGGTCTCCCGGACGCGGCAGCCCTCGGACCGGTCCACCGGCCTCCCGGTCTACCGGCCGCCTGGACCGGTCCACCGGCCTCTCCCGGGCGCGCCGGGCCCTAGACCGCGCTGCCCGCCTTCCAGTCCGCCCAGGACAGGTTCCAGCCGTTGAGGCCGTTGTCCGCCGCGACCGTCTTGTCGCCGGAGTTCTTCACGATGACGACGTCGCCGAGCATCGAGCTGTCGTAGAACTTGTAGCCCGCCACCGACGTGTTGTTCGCGCCCTTGGCGTCGTGCAGGCCGACGCAGCCGTGGCTGGTGTTCTCGCTGCCGAACACCGAGGTGGACGCCCAGTAGTTGCCGTGCACGAAGGTGCCGGACGTGGTCAGGCGCTGGGCGTGCGGGACGTCGGAGATGTCGTACTCGTCGCCGAGCCCGACCGTCGAGGACTCCATGCGGGTCTGCTTGAAGCGCTCGCTGATCACCATGATCCCGGACCAGGTGGTGTGCTGGGCGTTGCCGCCGCTGACCGGGTAGGTGGCCAGCGTCTTGCCGTCGCGCTTGACGACCATTTCCTTGCTGGACAGGTCCACCGTGCTGATCTGCTCGCGGCCGATGTCGAAGGTGACGTCCTTGGACTGGACGCCGTAGATCCCGTCCTGGCCCTCGACGTCCTTCAGGCGCAGGCTGAGCGTGATCTTCGTGCCGGCCGCCCAGTACGTCTCGGGGCGGAAGTCCAGCCGCGTGTCGCTGAACCAGTGGCCGACGATCTCGACGGCGGGCTCGGCGGTGACGGTGATCGCCTTCTGGACATTGGACCGGTCCTTGACCGCGTGCGTGAAGTTGATCGACACGGGCATGCCGACGCCGGAGGTGGAGTTCGCCTCGGGGGTGAAGTAGCCGACGAAGGTCTCGCCGGGCGACTTGGTGGTGAAGGTCGCGGTCTTCGCGGCACCGCCCCGCGCCTGCGCGGCGACCGTGTACTTCGTGCCCGAGTACGGGTTCTTCGTGGACGTCCACTTCGTCTTGTCGTCGTTGAAGGTCCCGGCCAGCGTGGAGCCGTCGTTGCCGGTCACCTTGACCGTGGCGAACGTGCCGTCGGCCACTGTGACGGTGACCGGGGCCGAGAAGTCGGCCTTCTTCGTGCCGTCGGCGGGCGAGACCGTCACGGTCGGCGTCTTCGCGGCCTTCACCGACGCCGTCGCCGACGCACCGCCGGACGAGGCGCTCTCCGCGGCGCCCGCCGAGCCGCTGCAACCGGTCAGCACAGCCGCCGGCACCACCCCGAGCACGGTGAGGACCCCACGCCGGGACCACCTCTCCGACGACTTCTCGGACCGGTTGGATATGTGCGACACGCCCACGGCAGGCCTTCCTCCATATGCCGCGCACACCCCCTGGCCGTACGCGACGAGATCACCAGTGCCGTTGCATCCTGCGCCACTTCCATGGGTTGAGTCTTTGAATCCCAGGGCCCCAACCTGAGATTCCTGTGAAGAGAGCCTGAAAGAAGGCCTGAAACCGCAGTTGCCGGAGGCTCCACGAGTGTGAACAGAGTATGAAGCGCCGGCCGGTGCCTGAGTGTCCGGTGAGATCCCCGTCCCGCCATGACTTCCCCACCCACCCGGTCGGAAGAGTGAGGAAGGAACTGAAGGCGGAGTTCCGCATCGGCGGCTCCGCGGCAGACCACGCCGGAGGCATTCGTGACCCAAGTCCGCAAGCGGCCCACCACAGCGATCGTCGGAGCGGGCGCGGCAGGCACCCTGACCGCCGTCCAACTCTGCGAGAGCGCCACGCGCCGCCGGACCCCCCTCGACCTGGTGCTGGTCGACCCGGCCCCCGAAGCCGGCCGCGGCACCGCCTACGCGACACCCGACCCGCGCCACCGCCTCAACGTCCCCGCAGGGGGCATGAGTTGCTACCCCGACGATTCCGGCCACTTCACCCGCTGGCTGTGCCGCCACGGCGAACCCACCGTCGACGGCGCCGACTTCGCCACTCGCTACCGTTACGGCGCCTACCTCGCCGACACCCTCGCCCAGGCCGTCGTCCGTTCCCACGGCGCCGTCTCCGTACGCCGCCTGCGCACCCGCGCGGAGAGCTGTACCGGCACCGCCACAGGCCCCGTGGAACTCCACCTCGCCGACGGGGGACTGCTCACCGTCGACAGCGCGGTCCTCGCCACCGGCCCCGCCGCCCCCACGGCCGCCTGGGCCCCGCCCGCGCTGCGCACCTCGCCCCGCTTCGTCAACTCACCCTGGACACCAGGTGCGTTGGACGCCGTACGCGAGGACACCGCCGACATCCTCCTCGTCGGCACCGGCCTCACCGCCGTCGACCTCGCCCTCACCCTCGACCGCCCCGAACGCACCGTGCACGCCGTCTCCCGCACCGGACTCCTGCCGCAGCCGCACGCGTTGGGACCGGCCGGCCCGATGGAGGCACCGAACTGGCCGCACGACCTGACCCTGAACGGACTGCGCCGGACCGTCTACCGGCACGTCAGCCGCTCCGTCCGCACCCACGGCGACTGGCGGCCCGCCCTCGACAGCCTCCGCCCGCACACCGCACGCCTCTGGCACAGCCTCACCCCCGAAGAACGCGCGGAGTTCCTCACCGACGAGGGCGCGATCTGGAACACCCACCGCCACCGCATGGCCCCCACCACCGCCGAATCGGTCACCCGGGCCCGTACCACCCGACGCCTCCAGGTCCACACCGGCACGATTACCGAAGTCGCCGAGGACGGCGACCGGTTGGCGGTCACACTGTCCAACGGCCGGACACTGCACGCTGGTTGGGTCATCGACTGCACCGGCCCTGGGCAGCGGCTCGAAGACCCGCTGTGGCGAAGCCTGTTCACGACGGGCATGGCGGTGCCGGGGCCGCTCGGCATGGGAGTCGCCACCCGCGACGGACGACTCCTCGACGCCCAAGGCCGTTGCGCACGGCCCCTGTTCACCCTCGGCGCCCCACGACGCGGCGAACTGTGGGAGACCACCGCGATCCCCGAGATCCGCGTCCAGGCCGCCGCCCTCGCCCGACAACTGCTCGCGCCCCCGGCCCGCCGCACCGCCCGCCGCAGACCCGTCGACGGACTCGGACTCCCGCTCTCCACCCACGCCGAGGCCGCCACCGCGTACCGCAGCGGACTCGACCGGGTCCTCAAAGTGCGCGCAGGCGCCGAGGACGCCTTCGCCCGCGCCATCGCCCTGGACCCCGGATTCGCCCTGGGCCACGCGGCGTTGGCCCTCCTGGGCCACGAGTGCGGAGCCGCCGTCGACGTACCCCGCGCCCTCGCCGACGCCCAGCGCTGCGCCCACGAACGGGCCGACGAACGGGAGCGGTCCTTCGTGGACGTGATCACCCGCCGCGTCCAATCCACCGACGGGGGAGGCGCGTTGATACGGCACCTCGACACCCACCCCGCCGACGCGCTCGCCCTCGCCGCCGCCGTACCCACCATCGCGTTCTCCGGCGTCACCGACCTGGACGACGACTACGCGCTCCGCCTCGCCGAGCGCACGTCCCCCGCCTACGACGGACACTGGTTCCACACCTCGCTGCTCGCGTTCCTGCGCCAGGAGCAGGGTCGGCTGCACGAGGCGGGCGAACTCGCCCACCGCGCCCTGGGAGTCGAGCCTTCCTCGGGTCACGCCGTGCACGCGCTGACCCACGTCCACTACGAGTCCGGCGCCCACGAGGCGGGCCGGGACTGGCTCGACGGCTGGGTGTCAGGAAGGGGCCGGGGAGCGGTCCACCGGGCCCACTTCTCCTGGCACATCGCCCTGCACGAACTCGCGTTGGACGACCCCGCCGCCGTACGCAGGCGCTGGTTCGCCCAGTTGGCGCCCGGCCGGGTGACCGGGGTGCGCGCGCTCGTCGACTCCGGGTCGCTGCTGTGGCGGGCCCGGCTCAGCGGCAACTGGCAGGGGGAGCTGCCGACTTCGGACGTACTGGACGCCGTGACCCGCGAGGTCCTGGAGCGGCCCGCGACCGCGTTCACCGCGCTGCACGCGGCGGTGGCCCTCACCGCCGCCGGCGACCTTCCGGCGCTGCGCCGCCTCCACGACCACGCGGCGGGCGCCGACCCGGTGCAGCGCGAGGTCATCGCCCCGCTCTGCGAGGCCTTCGCCGCCCTCGTCGAACACCGCTTCCACGACGCGGCCCACGGCCTCGACGCACTCCTGCCGGTCCTGCGCAAGGTGGGCGGCAGCGCGGCCCAACGCGAGGTAGTGGAGGAGACGTTGCTGTACGCACTGGTGTCCGCGGGACGGTGCGACGCGGCAAGGCGCTTGCTGGACGCACGACTTGACCGGAAGGCGGCGCCTCGGGATCGGCGGATGCTGGCGGGGTTGCCCGGATGACAGGGGGCCTGTTCAGTCCTGGGTCGGCTGCCCGTGGGGTTCTTCCCCCTCCGCGACGGGAAGGGCGAGCGTGGCCTCCAGGCCCCCGCCACGGCTCACGCCGAGTTGGAACGTTCCACGGTGGAGGTGGGCCTGCTGGTCGACGAGGGCGAGGCCGAGGCCGGAGCCGGGGGAGCGGGTTCGGGTGCCGCGGGTGAAGCGTTCCGTCATGGCGTGCCGTTGATCGGCGGGGATGCCCGGGCCGTCGTCGCCGACGCCGATCCGGACCGTACCGGCGTCCCGGGTGAGCCGGACCTCGACGGCGCCGCCGGGACGGCCGTGCAGGGCCGCGTTGTCGAGGAGGTTGTCGACGGCCAGCCGCAGACCCACCGGCCAGCCGTCCACCTGGACGGGCATGGACGCGTCGGCCGTCAACTCGTAGGCCGTGGTGGGGTGTCGGCGGGCCGCCTGGGCGACCGCCGTGTCGAGGAGTTCGCCCACCACGACCCGGGTGCGTTCGGGCAGCGCGTGGGCGTCGCCGCGGGCGAGCGTCTGTAGACCGGTGAGCAGGGCGGTGATCCGGCGGTGTTCCGCGCTCATCGCCTCAAGTGCCCGTGCCCGCTGGGCGGTTGGGAGGTCGGGGTTGCGCTGGAGGGTCTCCAGCGTCACCCCGATGCTGGTGAGCGGGGTGCGCAGTTCGTGCCCGGCGTCGGCGGTGAAACGGCGGGTGGACTCCATGCTCGTACGCAACTGGTCCAGCATGCTGTTCAGCGCGCGGGACAGGTCGGCGACCTCCTGCGGCCGTTCGGCGGCGGGGAGTTGGGGCCCCGCCGTGTCGGCGCTGATCGCGAGGGCGCCGGTCCGCAGGCGCTCCAGCGGCTGGAGGATGATCCGGGTGAGCAGCCAGACCCCGCCGGCCGTGGCGAGCGCGGCGAAGAGGGTGACGGCAGCGACGATCGCGGTGTTGTCCGCGAGCCGCCGTTCGATGGGGTCGATGTCCTGGAGGACTTCGAGACGGTATCCGCCGGTGTCCAGCGGCCGGGTCAGCGAACGCCAGGTCTGCCCGCCCGCGTCGACGGTGCGGTAGCCGTCGCGGGTCGGCGGCGGGAGCGGTGCGGTCGGGGTCTCGCCGTGCTGGGCGACGACCTTCCCGCCGGAGATCAGCCGGACCAGACTCTGACTGCCGGCCAGCAGCCCGCCGTAGTCGTCCCCACTGCCCCCGCTGTCCCCACTGCCCCCGCCGTCTCCGCTGTCCCCGGTGTCCGGATGCCCGCTCTGGTCGAGGAGTTTCTCGGTGTCCTTGTCGCCCTTCTCGACCCGGGCGGCGAGCTGGCGGTCGACGTCGGTGCGGTCGCGGTGGTCGATGCGGGCGACGATGACCAGCCCGGCGAGCGCGACCACGACGGTCACCAGCACCGCGACCGCGGCCGTGATCCGGGAGCGCAGACTGCGCGGCAGCCACCTCACGGGCCGGTGCTCAGCACGAAGCCGATCCCGCGCACGGTCCGTAGCACCCTGGTGCCGCCGTCGGCCTCCAGTTTCTTGCGGAGGTAGCCGATGAACACGTCCACCACATTGGTGTCCACGTCCCAGGTGTAGCCCCACACCTGCTCCAGGAGCTGGGCCCGGGACAGGACCTGCCCGGGCCGGTGGGCGAGCGCGAGCAGCAGGTCGAACTCGCGCGTCGTCAGCCGCAGATCCCGGCCCGCCCGGGACGCCACCCGCCGCGCCGGTTCGATCGCGACCTCGCCGACGACCAGGGGCCGTTCGGCGGTCGACTCGTGCAGCCGGACCATCGCGTGCAGCCGCGCCGACAACTCCCCTACGGAGAACGGTTTTACGACGTAGTCGTCCGCGCCCGCCGCCAGCCCCGCCACGCGGTCGTCGACCTCGTCGCGGGCGGACAGCATGCACACCGGCAGCGTCCGGCCCTGGGCGCGCAGCACGCGCACCACCTCGACCCCGGACAGGCCCGGCATCGTCACGTCCAGGACGATCACCGAAGGCGGCCGGCCGGCGACCTGGTCGAGCGCCGTCTCACCGTCCTCGGCGAGCCGGACCGTGAAGCCCTCAAGACCGAGCCCCAGGTCCAGGGCCGCACGCACACCGGGGTCGTCGTCGACCACCAGCACCTCCGGTCTACGGCCCACCGCCGCCATGCAGCACCTCTTCCTCACCGGCACCCGCGGCAGCGGACACCGTCGCCTGCCCCAAGGATCGGCGCCGAACGACAAGGAAGTCTAAGAACCACGCGGCCCACGCCGCTTTCTTAGAGCGGCCACAAGAACCGTCGCGAGGGTGATCACAGGCCCCGCCCGAACGGTGCCCCCTCCCGACCCCGCGACGAAGGAAGCCGGCCGATGACCCTGCCCACCGTCCTGCCCCGAGGGCAGCACACGCCACCCGCCCCACTCCGCCGCGCGCGGTTCACGCTCGCCGACCCGCTCGGCGCGCTCGCGATCCTCTCCGTGGTCGCGGTCGTCGCCCTGTGGGTGATGAACCAGGGCGGCCCGCTCTCCCTCACCGCCTCCGACCGGGCGACCGGCTCCCTCGGTCTGCTCGCCGGGCTGCTGGCCTCCGACCTGATGATCCTCCAGGTCGTCGTCCTCGCCCGGATCCCCTGGTTGGAACGGTCCTGGGGCCACGATCTGCTCGCCCGCCGCCACCGTCTGCTCGGCTTCGCCTCGTTCTGGCTGATGATCACCCACGTCGTCCTGTTCGCCGTCGAACGCACGGCCCGCGAACCGTCGGCCCAACTGGCCGCGCTGCTACGGCTGTTCGTCACCGACTCCTGGATGCTCTGCGCGACCGCGGGCACCCTCGCCCTGATCATGGTCGTCGTCACCTCGATCCGCGCGGCCCGCCGCCGACTCCGCTACGAGTCCTGGCACCTCCTGCACCTCTACTCCTACGCCGGCATCGCGGCCACCTTCCCGCACACCTTCACCGACGGCGCCGACTTCCACGAGACCTGGACCCGCGTCTACTGGTGGTGCCTCTACGGCTTCGCGTTCGCCGCCACCCTCGCCTACCGTCTCGCCCTCCCCGCCTGGCGCTCCCTCCGCCACCGGCTGCGCGTGGAGTCCGTGGTCACCGAGGCCCCCGGCACGGTGTCGATCACGCTCAAGGGGCACCACTTGGACCGGTTGCGGACGGCCTCCGGCCAGTTCTTCGTCTGGCGCTTCCTCGACGGCCCCGGCTGGTCCCGCGGCAACCCCTACACGCTCTCCGCCGCCCCCACCCCCGACCGGCTCCGCATCACCATCAAGGCCGCCGGCGACGGCAGCGCCCGCGCCGCCCGCCTCACCCCCGGCACCCGCGCCCTGATCGAGGGCCCCTACGGCACCCTCACCGCCCGCCGCCGCACCTGGCCCCGCATGCTCCTCATGGCCGCCGGAATCGGCATCACCCCCATGCGCGCCCTGATCGAGGACACTCCGTACGGCCCCGGCGAGGCCACGCTCATCTATCGCTACGGCGCCGACGAGCACGCCGTGTTCGCCGACGAACTCCGCGCCCTCGCCGCCGACCGGGGCGTCGAACTGATCCTGCTCCCGGGCCCCCGCCGCGCCGACACCTCCTGGCAGCCGGCGGGTCCCGCACACCTCACCGACGACGTCCAGGCCCTCAAGGACCTCGTCCCCGACATCGAGCACCGCGACGTCTACGTCTGCGGCCCGCCCGCCTGGATCACCGCCGTCCGCCGGGCCGCCCGCGCCGCCGGAGCCCACCGCGACAGCGTCCACACCGAAGACTTCGCCTGGTAACAGCCCCCCGACCCACCCTCAGGAGCACACATGCGACGCATCACCCTCTGGTTCACCGCCACCCTCGCCGTGGCCGTCCTTCTCCTCGCCTTCCAGCTCAACGCCTCCGGCGCGACCGGCAAGTCCGGCGACGGCGGCGACCACATGCCACCCGCGGCCAACGCAACCGCCAACACCACAGCCCCTGTTTCTGCCTCTGCCTCTGCCTCCGCATCGGCGAAACCGGGGGACGACACCCCCGGCGACGGCGACCATGCGGGAAAGCCCGGCGAGAACAAGTAGTCCCCGCCGGACCCGAATTCACGGCTCACCACTTCACGGCTCGCCAACTCCCGTTCCACGGGCGCCTCTTCACGCGGCCGAACCGGTCGTGCGCCCGGCGCAGCACCTTCGGTGCCCACCAGTCCCGTCGGTCGAGCAGCGCCATCGCCGCCGGAACCAGCAGCATCCGTACGACAGTTGTGTCGATCAGCACCGCGAGGGTGAGGCCGAGACCGATCTGGAGGATCGGGGAGAAGCCGCCCGTCATGAAGGCGCCGAAGGCGACAGCGAGGAGCAGGGCGGCGCAGGTGACCACCCGGCCCGAGCGGCGCAGACCGGTCACCACGGCCTCCTGGTCGTCGCCTGTCAGGCGCCGGGCCTCGCGCATCCGGGCCAGGATGAGCAGCTCGTAGTCCATGGCGAGCCCGAAGGCGATCGCGACGATCAGCGGCGGCGCCGTCAGGCTCAACGCGCCCAGCCCCCGCGCACCGAGGGCGCCGGCGAGATGGCCGTACTGGAAGACCCACACCACCGCGCCGAGCGCGGCCCCCAGGCTGAGGAGGGTGGTCGCGATCGTGCGCAGCGGGATCAGCACCGAGCCCGTGAAGGCGAACAGGAGGAGGAAGATCCCGGCGAGGACGGTCTCGGCGGCCCGCGGGGCGCGGTCGGTGAGCGTCGCGCGGAAGTCGACCAACCGGGCGGCGGTACCGGTGACTTGGACCGGTCCAGTTCCCCGCATGTCCCGGACCTTCCGGACGAGGTCGGTGGCCGCCCTGCCGTCGGCGCTGCCGGGCGGTTGTAGGGACAGGACCGTGCCGCCGTCGGGCAGGGCGCGGGACGTGGCGGTCGGGGAGAGGGCGCGGATACGGTCGGCGGTCGCGGCGTCGGTGCCCGGTCGCAGGACGACGGTGACGGGGGAGACTCCGGTTCCGGCCGGGAAGTGCGCGTCGACCGTGTCGTACAACCGCCGTGCCTCGGTGCTGCGCGGGAGCTGATGGGCGTCGCCGATGCTGATCCGCAGGCCGGTGACCGGCAGGGCGAGGACGAGCAGTGCCGGGACGAGCAGTGCCGGGACGAGCAGGGCCAGGACGAGCAGGGCCAGGACGAGTAGGACGAGGACGGCGACGGCGAGGACGGCGATGCGGCGGCGCGTCGCGAAGCGGGCCCGCCGGGCGAAGACCCGCCCCTCCTCGGTCCCGGGCCTGGCCCGCGCCGGCGCGATCCCGGCGGCGAACCGGGCCAGCAGCGCCGGGAGCAGCGTGATCGCGGCCAGCATGTCGACGACAACCACGACGACCACGACGACCACGACGACCACGACGACCACGACGACCACGACGACCATGGCCGCCACCGCGAGGCCCATGCTGCGCAGGAACGTGCTCGGGAAGACCAGCAGACCGGTCAGGCTGAGGGCGACGGTCAGCCCGGAGAGCAGCACGGTACGGACCGCTCGGGCCACCGTGCGGTGCACCGCCTCCACCACGTCCGCCGTGTCCGGGCGTTCTTCGCGGAAGCGGACCAGCATCAACAGGGCGTAGTCCACGGCGAGTCCGAGCCCCAGCATCGTGGTCACCTGGATCGCGTACACCGAGATGTCGGTGACCTGGCTGAAGCCGAACAGCGCCAGGAACGCCCCCGCGATCCCGCTGACCGCGATCACCAGCGGCAGCGCGGCGGCCCGCAGACCGCCGAACACGACCAGCAGCAGGGCGAGTACGACCGGCAGCGAGACCAACTCGGCGCGCTGAATGTCCTGTTGGCCCGCTCACGGATCTGCTTCCCCAGCAACAGACCGCCGCTGACATGGACTTCGGGCGCGTCGATCTCCCGGATCCGGTCGGCCGCCGCGTCCACCGCCTGCTCCTCGGCGTCGTCGTCCAGCCCGCCCCTGAGCGTGACGGGGATCAAAAGCGCCCGCCCGTCCCGCGAGGTGAGGCCGGGCGTGGTGTACGGGTCCGGTACGGCGGCGACTCCGGCGAGCGCACGGACGTCGGTCACGGCTCGCTCGACCTGGTCGCGCAGGGCGGGGTCGGAGACCGCGACGCCCGCCACGACACCGGTGACGGTCTCACCGGTCGGATCGACCCGGTCGGGATACCGCGCGGCCAACTCGGACTCGGTGCCCGGGACTTCGGGCACATTGTCGGACAGCCGCCCGAACACGCCCGTCCCCAGCCCGAACCCGAGCAGCAGGAAGAGCACCCAGACGGTGATCACGGTCAGTGGACGGCGGGTCGCCGCCCGGGCGAGTGGGACGAGCACGGTCCCTCCCGGCGGGGCATCGGATGACATGCGTCCCAGACTGGTGGGGGAGGGGGTGGCGTCGGATCGCCGGAGCGAGGGGTTTCGGCGGCTCGGTCGCACGGGTGAGACGGAGGTCCCTCTCACTCCCGCGGGGGAGGAATCCCCTGTCCCGGTAGGGGTGCTGGGGGCCGGCGTCAGTGGCTGCCCCGCCCCGTTCGCAGCAGGGCGGCGCCGAGCGGGGTCAGCGTGTGCAGGACCGTGTTGGCGTGGCGGTGGCTGGTGATCAGGCCCGCGTCGCGCAGGACGGCCGTGTGATGGCTGGCCGTCGTGGGTGTCACACCGGCCCGGCGGGCGGCCTCGGTGGTCGTGGAGCCGGTCGCGCTGGCTCTCAGGATCGCGGCGCGGGTGGGGCCGAGCAGCACGTTCAGGGGCGGGGAGTCGGTGTGCGATGCCGTCTGTGGCCGGTGGTGGACGGGGTGGAGCAGCACGGGCGGGAGCCCGGGGTCGGCCAGGGCGACGGGAGTGTGCCAGCAGAAGTGGGAGGGGATCAGGAGCAGCCCCTGCCCGTCGAGATGGACGTCGCGGTGGTCCGGATACGGATCGATCTCCAGGACCGGTGGCCGCCAGCGGATCGTGGGGCCCAGTCCGTTGAGCATGCCTTCGGTCCCGGCGTGGAACAGGGCGTGGGCGTGCCGGGCCCGCTCGGCGTGCAGCCGTTCCTGGATGGCCTCCTCGTGCGGGGCGATCACCGCACGGTGGTAGGCGCGCAGGGCGTCCACGAGTTGTTCGCGCAGGTCCCGCTCGGTGAGCCGGTGCGCCCAGGCGGGGGCACCGACGGCCCGGGTGAGCATGCCGACCTCGCTCACCACCCGCTCCCGCCCGGTCGCCAAAAGGGCGTCGAGCCCGGCCTCCAGCCCGTGGGCGCCCTCCGGCGGCGTCAGGAAATCGGGGAAGTAACTGGCGCGCGGGAAGAGCGGCAACAGGAAGGACTTCACCGTCCGTTCGAGCCCGGCCCGCCGCAACGAGTCGGACGCGGCGCGGAACCAGGGCGCGTAGGCCCAGCGGCCTTCACGGGTCTGGAGCCGGTGCAGACTGACCGCGATCTCCCAGAGCGCGTGCGGCTCGGTCGCCACTCTGACCTTGGTGAGGTCCTCCTGCGTGAAATGAAAGCGGAGCATCCGTTTCCCCGTCCGCTCCCGTTGCCGACCTGCGAAGTGTCAGCGCACTCGCATGAGAATGACAAGGACATACCCGGCCCAGGAACATGAATTCCCGCCAGTGGCAGGCCAGTTGGCACCCTCCACGAGAAAGGCCACGGGATGTCCTCGTACGCGAAGGAGCACGACCGGAAGCCCGGCCGCACACCCCGGCGGGGCCGCAGAACCCTCTTCGCCGCGGCGATCGCCTTCGCCCTGGCGGCCCTGGGCCTGATCGCACCGAGTTCGGCGAGTGCGTCGGCGCAGGCGGCGTGGGACTGTCCGAGCGGTGATCTGTGCATCTGGACCGGCACCGCCGGCACGGGCAGCCGGTGCACGTGGACGAACGCCGACACGGACTGGTACACCGCTCCCGTCGTGTGTTCCTGGGCCGACGACCAGGTCGTCGGGTCGGCCAAGAACAACGGTACGTCGAACTCGTACGACTGGGTCGTTCTCTACAGCGGTGCGAACTACGGCGGTACCACCTGCTACTTCATCGCTCAGCACGGCGGTACGTGGTCGAGCCTCAACTACAAGCTCCGTTCGCACCGCTGGTCGTCCATCTGCTGACCGGCGGACGACGGGTCGGCGGGCCCCGGAGCGCCGGGACCCGACCCGACCTGACCCGTGCCGCTAGCGGCGGGTTCGTCAGGGCGCCCCGGGTGTCACCAGCCCTGTCTCGTACGCGCAGATCACCGCCCGCACCCGGTCCCTCAGCCCCAACTCGCCCAGCACATTGCTGACATGGGTCTTCACCGTGTGCTCACTGACGAACAGGGTCGTCGCGATCTCGGCGTTGGACAGACCCCGGGCGAGCGGCCGCAGCGTCTCCTCCTCGCGCGCGGTGAGGATCTCCAGGCGCCGCGGCGCGACATCGGCGACGGCCTCCTCGCGGCGCCGCCGCACGATGTCCGCCCAGTGCTGCACACGCATGGGCGGCTCCTCGGGGCAGGGGCCGTTCCAGTATCGCGACGTCACACCGGCAGGGCCTCGCCGGTACGAGGGATATCCGCGCCGGGCCCGGCGGATCCCGATCCCGATCCCGATCCCGTCACGGCTCCGGCCGCCACCCCAGCGCCCGCGAGATCCCGCGCGCCGCGAGCCGTACCGCCGGGATCAACGCCGGTACCTGGGCGTCCACTTGGGGCACGACGACCGACACGGCCGCCACCACCGCACCGTCCGGCCCGCGCACCGGAGCGGCCACCGACAGCGCGTCGTCCGTGACCTGACGGTCACTCACCGCAACGCCGGCGCGCCGCACTTCGGCCAGCACCCGCCGCAGCCGTACCGGATCGGTGATCGTATACGGCGTGAAGGACGCCAACTCGCCTGCGCAGTAGGCCTCTTGGGCGTTCGGGTCGTCGTGGGCCAGTAGGGCGAGGCCGACGCCGGTGGCGTGCAGCGGCCAGCGGGCGCCCACCCGGATGTGCACCCCGACCGCCGAACGGCCCGAGATCCACTCGGTGTAGACGACCTCAGTGCCGTCCCGCACCGCCAACTGCACGTTCTCGTGCGTCGATTCGTACAGGTCCTCCAGGTAGGGCAGGGCCACTTGGCGCAGGGCCAGGCCGCGGGGCGCGAGCGCCGCGATCTCCCACAGCCGCAGTCCCACGTGGTAGACGCCGGACGCGTCCCGCTCCAGCGCGCCCCACTCGGTGAGGGCGCCCGCGAGCCGGTGCGCGGTGGTCAGGGTGAGTCCGGCCCGGCGGCCGATGTCGGACAGCGACAGGGCCGTGTGCTCGTGGTCGAAGGCGGCGAGCACGGCGAGCAGCCGGTCGGGGGCGGAACGGGTCGTTCCTGCCTGGCGCGCGGAGCGGGCGGGCGTCTCCGACCGGATCGTGCTCATCGCCGTACCTCCTTGTCCGGCGTCAGGCGAGTCCGTCCTCGGCGACCTGCTGCAACAGCGTGTGCAGGGTCTCCCGCTGGGCCGTGTCCAGCGGGCCGAGGAGTTCGTTCGTGACGCGCAGGCCCGCCTCGTCGGTGTCGCGCAGGAAACCGCGGCCGTTCTCCGTCAGGACCACGATGCGGCTCCGCCGGTCGTCGGGGGAAGGGCGCCGCTCGGCGAATCCCAGCTTCTCCAGGTCGTCGACCAGGCCGACGATCGCGCTCGGGTCGTAGCCCAGCCGCGTGCTCAGCTCGCGCTGGAGGGCGCCCTCGGACGTGGCCAGGAAGCGGAGCAGCGCGTAGTGGCGCAGGCGCAGGCCCGACTCCTGGAGGAACGTGTTGAAGAGCTGGCCGGAGCGCAGGCCCAGCCGGTACAGGAGGTAACCGGTGTCCGCGTGCAGCCCGCGCATCCACGGCTCGTGCGCGTCGATCGGGGGGTTCGCGGCGTGCTGCTGGCGGGCGATGGCGGGCTCCCTGGGTAGAGGCCCCGGGGTGGGGCGTGCGGTGGTTCGAGGTCAGTGTGACGCACCTGGTCCGTCGGCAACAACTATTGACGTCAACAATTATTGCTCTTAGCTTCGATCTCGCAGCCGCAGTACTTCTTGGACCACGTGTCCTCCTGTGAAGGGACTCGCTCGTGCCCAGCATCGATCTGACCGGCAAGGTCGCCGTCGTCACCGGCAGTGGCCGGGGCCTCGGCCTCGCCTACGCGCAGGCCCTGGCCGCCCACGGCGCGTCCGTGGTCGTCAACGACATCGACGAGGCGGTGGCCGACCAGGCCGTGAAGTCGATCACCGAGGCGGGCGGCACCGCCGTCGCCGAGGTCGTCCCGGTCGGCACGACCGAGGCCGCCGAACGCCTGGTCAACCGTGCCGTCGAGGAGTTCGGACGACTCGACGTCCTGGTCACCAACGCGGGCATCCTGCGCGACAAGGTGCTGTGGAAGATGACCGACGAGGACTTCGACGCGGTGATCACCACCCACCTCAAGGGCACCTTCACCTGCGCCCGCGCCGCCGCCGTACGAATGCGCGAACAGGGCGAGGGCGGCAGCCTCATCCTGGTCGGCTCGCCCGCCGGACAGCGCGGCAACTTCGGCCAGACCAACTACTCCGCCGCCAAGGCCGGCATCGCCGCCTTCGCCCGCACTTGGTCCATGGAACTCGGCCGCGCCGGCATCACCGTCAACGCGATTGTGCCGGTCGCCGCGACCGCGATGACCGAGACGATCCCCGCGTTCGCCCCGTACATCGAGGCCATGAAGCACGGTGCTCCGCTGCCCGACTTCCTCCGCAAGGGCGAGGGCTTCGGCACCCCCGAGGACTGCGCCGCCCTCGTCCCCTTCCTCGCCTCCGAGGCCGCACGCTCGATCACCGGCCAGGCCATCGGCATCGGCGGCGACAAAGTGGCACTCTGGTCCCACCCGCAGGAGATCAGCACGGCCTACGCCGACGGCGGCTGGACCCCCGACACCCTCGCCGTCGCCTTCCCCACCTCGGTCGGCGCCGAACTCCAGTCGGTCGGCATCCCCGCACCGAAACTGCCGGAGGCGTGATGGACCTGACCGACCTCGTCGCGATCGACGTCCACACCCACGCGGAGGTGTCCTCCAAGGGCCACTCCTCCCTGGACGACGACCTCCACGACGCGTCCTCCGCCTACTTCAAGGTCGAGGGCAAGCGGAAGCCGACCCTGGAGGAGACCGCCGCGTACTACCGCGAACGGAAGATGGCCGCCGTGATCTTCACGGTCGACGCCGAGTCCGCGACCGGCACCGAGCCCGTCCCGAACGAGGAGGTCGCCGAGGCCGCCGCCGCCAACGCCGACGTCCTCATCCCCTTCGCGTCCATCGACCCGTTCCGGGGCCGAGCGGGCGTGAAGCAGGCCCGGCGGCTGGTCGAGGAGTACGGCGTCAAGGGCTTCAAGTTCCACCCCAACATCCAGGGCTTCTTCCCCAACGACCGCGCCGTGGCCTACGACCTGTACGAGGTCATCGAGGAGACGGGCGCCATCGCCCTCTTCCACACCGGCCAGACCGGCATCGGCGCGGGGGTACCGGGAGGCGGCGGCATCCGCCTCAAGTACTCCAACCCCCTCCACGTGGACGACGTCGCCGCGGACTTCCCCCACCTCAAGATCATCCTGGCGCACCCGTCCTTCCCCTGGCAGGACGAGGCCCTCGCCGTCGCCACCCACAAGCCGGGCGTCCACATCGACCTCTCCGGCTGGTCACCGAAGTACTTCCCGCCGCAGCTCGTGCAGTACGCGAACACCCTGCTCAAGGACAAGGTCCTCTTCGGCTCCGACTACCCCGTCCTCACCCCGGACCGCTGGCTCGCCGACTTCGAGAAACTGCCCATCAAGGACGAGGTCAGACCGAAGATCCTCAAGGACAACGCCGCCCGCCTGCTCGGGCTGACGTAAGGGGCACCGGATGCGCAACGAGGGACTGGGCTCCTGGCCCGCACGCCGGGCCCGCAAGACCCCGCACCGCACGGCGTTGGTCTACAGCGGATTGTCTGCGGTCGACGGTGGCTCGACTGCGGTCGACGGAGGATTGTCTCCGGTCGACGGTGAATCGTCTGCGGTCGATGGTGGATTGTCTACGGTCGGCGATGGATCGCCTGCGGTCGGAAGTGGATCGACTGCGGGAGTCGGCGATGGGCCGCCCGTGGGGCACGGTGGTTTGCCGACCGGCACTGGTAGTTCGTCGACGGTCGGCGATGGACGATCGACCAGCTCCCGTAGCTCGTCGACGACCGCCGGTGGACGGTCGACCGCCCACGGTGGTCCGTCGACAGTCGCCCATGAATCGTCGACAGACGACGGTAGTTCGTCGACAGCCGACAGTAGATCGTCGGCACGCGACAGCGGATCGTCGGCGGTCGGCGACGGCTCGGCCATGGACTACGGCACACTGCACACACGAACCACCCGCCTCGCCCACGCCCTGCGCACCCGGGGCGTCCGCCGCGGCGACCGTATCGCCTACCTCGGCCCCAACCACCCCTCCTACCTGGAGACCCTGTTCGCCGCCGGCACGCTCGGCGCGGTCTTCGTCCCGCTCAACACCCGGCTCACCGCCCCCGAGATCGCCTACCAACTCGCCGACTCCAGCGCCAAGATCCTCGTCCACGGCCCGACGCACACCGCCATCGTCGCCGGACTGCCCGGCAGCACCGACGTACGCGTCTACATCGAAGTCGGCCCCGAATACGAGGAGTTGCTCGCGGCGGCGTCCGCCGAGCCGATCGACGAGCCCGTCACCGCCGACGACACCTGCATCATCATGTACACCTCGGGCACCACCGGCCGCCCCAAGGGCGCCATGCTCACACACGGCAACCTGACCTGGAACGCGCTCAACGTCCTCGTCGACACCGACCTGATCGCCGACGAACGCGCCCTGGTCTCCGCCCCGTTGTTCCACACGGCCGGCCTCAACATGCTCACCCTGCCGGTGCTGCTCAAGGGCGGCACCTGCGTCCTGGTCGAGTCCTTCGACCCGGACGCCACCTTCGACCTGGTCGAACGGCACCGGATCACCTTCATGTTCGGGGTGCCGACGATGTTCGACCGGATCGCCCGGCATCCCCGCTGGGCCGACGCCGACCTGTCCTCGCTGCGCATCCTCACCTGCGGCGGCTCCCCGGTCCCGTCCCCGCTCATCGCCGCCTACCAGGAGCGGGGCCTGACCTTCCTCCAGGGCTACGGCATGACGGAGGCCGCGCCCGGAACCCTGTTCCTGGACGCCGAACACGCGGTGAGCAAGGCGGGTTCGGCGGGCGTACCGCACTTCTTCAGCGACGTACGGGTCGTCCGGCCCGACTTCACCCCCACCGACGTCGGCGAGACCGGCGAGGTCGTGGTCCGCGGACCGCACGTCATGCCCGGCTACTGGGGGTTGCCCGAGGAGACGGCCGCGGTCTTCGCCGACGGCTGGTTCCGCAGCGGGGACGCGGCCCGGACCGACGACGACGGCTACGTGTACATCGTCGACCGTATGAAGGACATGATCATCTCCGGTGGGGAGAACATCTACCCCGCCGAGATCGAGGACCTGCTCCTGGCCCACCCCGATGTCGTCGAGTGCGCGGTCATCGGCGTCGCGGACGACAAGTGGGGCGAGGTGCCGCGGGCGGTCGTCGTACCGAGGGAAGGCGCCTCGCTGGACCCCGACGAGGTACTGGCCTCGCTGGCCGGCCGCCTGGCCAAGTACAAGATCCCCAAGTCGGTGGTGGTCGCGGACGAACTCCCGCGCACCGCCTCGGGGAAGCTCCTCAAGTCCCGGGTGCGCAAGCACTTCGGCGACCAGTAGACAGCCCACGTGCAACCCTCAGCTCCCCCAAGGAACAGGCTACTTATGAGCATCACCGTCAACGGCCTCGACGAACTCAAGAAGCTCGCGGGCAGCGACCTGGGCACCAGCGAGTGGATCGAGGTCACCCAGGAACGCATCGACACCTTCGCCGACGCGACCGGCGACCACCAGTGGATCCACGTCGACCCGGAGAAAGCCGCGGCGGGTCCCTTCGGCGCACCCATCGCGCACGGCTATCTGACCCTCTCTCTCTTCATCCCGCTCTTCACCGAACTGCTCGACGTCGAGGGCGTGTCCACGAAGGTCAACTACGGCCTGAACAAGGTGCGTTTCCCCGCACCGGTCAAGGTGGGGTCGCGGATCCGGCTCGCCGCGAGGCTCGCCTCGGTGGAGGACGTACCGGGAGGGGTGCAGATCGCCGTCGACGGGACGATCGAGATCGAGGGCGGGCCGAAGCCGGCGGCGGTGGTGCAGAGTCTGTCCCGTTTCTACGCATGAAGCGGCACGGCTCTACCCATGACATGACGCGGCACGGCTCCACGCATGACGCGGCACGGCGGAGATTGGCCGGTACCGGGTGGCGGGGCGACTTTGCCGGGACGCTGCGCGCATACGAACGCTATGGTGAGGGAAGAAACTACCCGACTGGCCCAACACACCCACAGCGATAGGCCCGCTGACCTGCGGTAAAGAATCCGCCGTCGGCGTTGGCTAACGTGGTGGGCCAGTCCGCGATAGCGTGTTCCCTGAGACTTTCGCCTGTGCGGTGAAGAGGTGGCTTGTTCTGCCGCCTCGCCGCCCTCCTGATCAGGGAATGCCGTGATCATTTCAGCAAGAACCATTTCGCAGCCGACTGTTGTCGCCAACCGTGCTGCGGCCATGACGCAACTTGACGCTCCGCACGACCCGAGGAGTGTCCGAGGGGTACGTCGTGCGCTCTCGTCCACGCACAGTCGAGAGGGCGCCCGGGTCACATTCCAGTCTTCTATTTGATGACAGCGATTCCTTCAGAATGACCAGTCCGCTGGTTCCACTTCGGCAAATCGTTCTCAAGGTCCACAGCAGGTGCGACCTTGCGTGCGATCACTGCTATGTGTACGAGCATGCCGATCAAAGTTGGACCTCCCGCCCCAAAGTGATCTCGGAGGAGGTCATTTCGTGGACTGCTCTGCGTCTGGCGGAACACGCGAAAACCCATGCATTGCCCTCCGTGCAGGTCATCCTGCACGGAGGGGAGCCCCTCCTGGCGGGCCCGGCCCGGCTGCGGCGCATCTGCGAGGAACTGCACACCGCGCTGAGCGGAATCGCCGAACTCGATCTACGTATCCACACGAACGGCGTTCAACTCGGCGAGCGCTATCTCGATCTCTTCGCCGAATTCGACGTCCGGGTGGGCATCTCCCTGGACGGCGACCAGGCCGCCAACGACCTGCACCGTCGATTCGCCAACGGCCGCACCAGCTACGACAAGGTGCTGGCAGCCGTCGCACTGCTGCGACAGGAGCGCTACCGCCACCTCTACGCGGGCCTCCTGTGCACCATCGACGTACGCAACAGTCCGGTCGCCGCCTACGACGCGCTGGCCGCACTGGACCCCCCGCGCATCGACTTCCTTCTGCCGCACGCCACTTGGGACGACCCGCCCCCGCGCCCCGACGCGGTCCCCACGCCGTACGCCGACTGGCTGATGGCGGTCTACGACCGCTGGGACGCCCAAGGCCGCCCCATGCCTGTGCGGTTGTTCGACTCGGTGATCAGCACACTCGGCGGCGGACTGAGCCTGACCGAGTCCATGGGGCTGGCGCCCGCCGACGTCGTGGTGATCGAGACCGACGGAACGTTCGAGCAGGCGGACTCGCTCAAGACCGCGTACGACGGCGCCCCGGCCACCGGTGAGGATGTCTTCGACAACACCCTCGACGACGTGGCCGGTCATCCCGGAATCGCCGCCCGGCAGCAGGGGTTGGCGGGACTGAGCGAACAATGCCGGTCCTGCCCCGTGGTGCGCTCCTGCGGAGGCGGCCTGTTCGCCCACCGGTACCGGGGCGACGCCAGCGGATTCGACAACCCGTCGGTCTTCTGCGCCGATCTCGAAGCACTGATCCGCTCGATCGACCACCGCACGGGCGCCGGAGCCGACCGGCCGATCGAGGGGTTCGACGCCCTCGCCGACGGCAGCGACGACGGCACGGCGGTGCGGGAGCTGGTCCGGGCGCGACAGGCGGTGACCCGGCAACTGCTCACCATGGTCGACCGTGAACTGCCGCACGGGGACGACGAGTTGTGGGAGCCCGCCTGGGACCTGGCGCTACGGCTCGGCCGTCGGGACGGTGCGCTGTTGGAGCCCTTCCTGTCCCATCCCTACACCCGGACATGGCTCGTGCGCTGCCTCGACGGCGAAGCCCCGTCCGGCCATCTGGCCTCACTGGTCGCCGCCGCCGCGCTGCCGGCCGGCGCTGTCGACCGGGTCACGGTGCCCGTCCGCGAAGGCTTCGCCCATCTCGCCGGGGCGGGACGGCTGCGCACCCAACAGGCTGCGGAGACAGTGGAGTTGACCGGTGACCGGATCGGCGCCGGCGCACCCGGGTGGGAGCACCTGCGACGGCTGCGGGCCGACGGCCTCGACGTGGCACTGGACGACATCGACCCCTACCGCGACTGCTACGACCGGCCCGTCCGGGAGCGGTTGACGGACGAGGAGATCGAGGAGTGGCGGCATCTGCTCCCGCAGGCCTGGGAGTTGATCCGCAAGACGCTGCCGGGGGTGGCCTCCGGAATGGCGGCCGGTGTGCGGGTGGTGACACCGCTCGTCGGCGCCGCGGACCCGGACAGTGTCTCCTCCGGAGCGGGATTCGCGGGCCTCGGAGTCGAGTTGAGCGGAGATCCGGTGCGGCTCGCCGTAGATCTGGTGCGCGCCTTCCGCCTCGGTCTCCTGGACGCCGTCCTCGACGTGTGCGACCTGTACGACGAGGCGGACCCGCGCACCGGGGCCCTGCTCGCCGACACGTACGCCCGCGTGGCGACCGAGGCGCTGCGGCCGACCGCCGAATCGGCCCGGCGGACCGATGCCCTGCTGGAGGAACTCTCGGCGGCCGGTTCACTCACCGCGCTCGGACGACGGTTCGTCGACGGTATGCGGCGGGACCGGTGAAAGGGCCCCGGCCGTTACCCGACGGCCTCGCAGCACTCGGTGTCAGACCCGGGGCGACCCTGCTGGTGCACGCCTCCTCGCGCCGGGTCGGCCCGGCCGCCGACGCGCTGCCCGGCGCCCTCCTCGACGCTCTCGGACCGGACGGAACGCTGGTCGTCCCCACGTTCACCGCCGGCAACTCCGACTCCTCGCCCGCGTACCGACAGCGCGTCCACGGGATGACGGACCGTCAGCGGGCGGACCACGAAAGGGAGATGCCGCCGTTCGACCCGGCGCGGACGGCCTCGCAGGGCATGGGACGGCTGGCGGAGACGGTGCGTCGCAGACGGGACGCGGTGCGCAGCGCGCATCCCCAGACGTCGTTCGCCGCCGTGGGAGCCCGGGCGGCGGAACTGATGGCCGATCACGACGAGGAGTGCCACCTGGGGGAGGCCTCGCCCCTGGCCCGGCTGTTCTCGGCCGGTGCCCAGGTGCTGCTGGTCGGCGTCGGCTACGAGGTGTGCAGCGCCTTCCATCTCGCGGAGTACCGGACCACCACGGACCCGCCCAGCCGGGAATACCGCTGCGTGGTGCTGCGCGACGGGCGGCGCGTGTGGACCTCGTACAAGGACGTCGACCTGGACGACAGCGACTTCGGCGCGCTGGGCGCGGCGTACGAGGCGCACGACGCGGCACTCGCTGCCCCCGCCCTGCGGCACGGTCAACTCGGCGACGCCGACGCCCGGTTGCTGCCGCTGCGAGCGGCGGTGGAGTTCGCCGTCGGCTGGCTGTCCGGAAATCGTCCTCGCCCGCATGAGGCGAACCAGTCACAAAACGCTGCCGGATTCCTACACTGAGTCTCCACGCATGGGGGATCGGGGGATCGTGTGCAGCGGATGGAACCATTAGGGGCGGAGAGTGCCGCCCCGTACTTCTTCCTGAGCTACGCCCACTCGCCCCGAGACGACTTCGACGAGCCCGACCCGGACATGTGGGTCCACCGGTTCTTCCGTGATCTGCGCGGCCACATACGGGAGATGGCCGACACGGACGGCGGTCCCGCGGGGTTCATGGACCGTTCCATGCGGGCCGGGGAGATCTGGACGGAAGAGCTCGAAGGTTCGCTCGCCGGGTGCAGAGTGTTCGTACCGTTGTACTCGCCCCGCTACTTCCGCAGTTCCTGGTGCGGTCGGGAATGGACCGCTTTCGGCCGCCGCGCCGCGCACCGTCGCACCGGGGAGCGCACCACCACGCCCAGCGCGGTCGTACCGGCCCTGTGGACGCCCGTCCCCACCCACCGACTGCCCGACAGCGTCAAGGACTTGCAGTACACACATCCCGAACTGGGCGACCGCTACCGCGAGTACGGGCTGTACGGACTCATCAAGGTCAGTTCGTTCCGCGGCGCCTACCAGAAGGCGGTGATGGAACTCGCCCAGCGCATCGTCAAGGTCGGCGAGGACGTCATCGTGGAGCGTGGCGGTGACACACCCCTGAGACAGCTGCCGAACGCCTTCGAGCCGCTGGACACCCGGCGGACCCTGCGGATCACCGTCGCCGCGCATTCGGTGGACCGAGTCCCGGACGGGCGCGCGCACACCTACTACGGCCGCTCGCCGCTGCACTGGAACCCCTACCACCCGGAGTCCGCGAAACCGCTCGCGAGCGTCGCCGCCGAGATAGCCGAGCGCCTGGACTACCGGCCCGACGTCAGGGCCTTCGACCCCGGCACGACCGCCGAGGCGGGACCGCCCGACGGACCGGAGGTGATGCTGCTCGACCGCTGGACGCTGCGCGATCCCGAACACCGGGCGGGACTGGCCGAGTTCGACAGGAGCCACCGGCCGGCGACCGCGCTCGTCGTGCCGTGGAACCGCGACGATCCCGACAGCGAGGCGGCGGAGGACGAACTGTCGGCGGCGGCGGAGGCGGTCCTGCCGCAGAAGATGAACCAGGGGCGCCAGGCGTGCAGACCCGCCGTCCGGGGCATTCCCGACCACGAGTCCTGTGGCGTGCTGCTGCCGCACGTCGTGCAGTGGGCCGCGGTCCAGTACCTCAAACAGAACCCGGGCCCTTCATTGCCCGGCCCCACCGTCCCGCGCTTCCGGCTGAGCATCTCGGGAGACCAGGACGGTCGACGGCGGGGGCCCCGCCCGTATGCCGAGGAGGACGACGATGAGCAGCCCTGAGGAACATGACGGCCGCGAGGGCCGGATCGTGACGTTCTACTCGTACAAGGGCGGCACCGGCCGGACGATGACGCTCGCCAACGCCGCCTGGATCCTGGCCGCCAACGGCAAACGGGTCCTGGCCGTCGACTGGGACCTGGAGGCGCCCGGCCTGCACCGCTTCTTCCACCCCTTCCTCGACCCGGCGACCATCGGCGCCACCACCGGTGTCATCGAACTCCTCTCCGACTACGCCTGGGCGGCCGCCGCCGACGCCGCCGAGAGCGAGTCCCGCCCGCCGGACTGGTACGTCGACTACGCCCGCATCCAGCGCCACGCCGTCTCCCTGGAATGGACCTTCCCCGGCCAGGGCACCCTGGACCTGGTCACCGCGGGACGGCAGAACCGCGACTACTCGGCGATCGTGAGCACCTTCGACTGGGACAACTTCTACGACCACCTCGGCGGCGGAGTGTTCTTCGACGCGTTACGCGACGACATGCGGCGCAACTACGACTACGTCCTCATCGACAGCCGCACCGGCCTGTCCGACATCGCGGACATCTGCACCGCCCATCTCCCGGACATCCTCGTCGACTGCTTCACGCTCAGCGACCAGAGCATCGACGGCGCCTCCGCGGTCGCTCACCACATCGACCGCCGTTTCGCCCGACGCGCCATCCGCATCCTGCCGGTCCCCATGCGCATCGACGAGGGCGAGAAGGAGAAGGCCGAGGCCGGACGCTCCCTGGCCCGGGCCAAGTTCGACGGGTTCCCCTCGGGCATGACCGAGACCGAACGCACCAGCTACTGGGGGTCGGTGGAGATCCCGTACCGCGTCTACTACGCCTACGAGGAGACCCTCGCCACGTTCGGCGACGAGATCGGCAACCCCACCTCGCTGCTCTCGGCCTTCGAGCGGCTCACCGGTGTCATCAGCGGCCAGACCGTCACCGCGCTGCCGCGCATCGACGAACAGGTCCGCCAGCGCTACAAGAGCGCCTTCACCCGCAGCCGCTCGGTACTCCCCGCCGACCTCCACCTCAGCTATGTCGCGGAGGACCGGATGTGGGCGGACTGGATCGGCTCGCTGCTGGCCCGCGCCGGGTTCCGCGTGGTCCTGAAGTACGTCGGCTCCGAGGGCGACGGCGCGGAGAAGCCGGCCGACCGGACCGTCGTCGTACTGTCGCAGGCCTATCAGCGTTCCGCGCGCGCCCGGCAGGTGTGGGAGACCGCGACCGGGGGCGACCCGTCGAGGCGTCGTGAGGTGACGGCGGTGCGGGTCGGCGACATCCGGCTGACACCGTCGTTCAGCGAGTGGGAGTCCGTCGACCTGGTGCGGCTGGACGAGCCGCGGGCCGCCTCCGTGCTGCTGCGCGCCCTCGGCAAGCCCTCGCTGCCCGTCGAGCAGTCCGCCGACGGAATCGCCCCGGAGGCGCGTTTCCCGGGAACCGCCCCGAAGTTCTGGAACGTGTCGCCGCGCAACGCCTCCTTCACCGGACGCAGCGCCCTGCTGGAGCGGCTGCGGGACGGCCTCGTCACCAGCACCGCCGGAGGCTCCCCGGCGCCCTACGCCCTGTACGGGCTGGGCGGTGTCGGCAAGACCCAGATCGCGCTGGAGTACGTCCACCGTTTCGCCGCCGACTACGACCTGGTGTGGTGGATCCCCTCGGAGCAGAGCGAGTTCGTGATCTCGTCGTTGCAGGACCTCGCCGGACGGCTGAACCTCAGGGTCGGCGAGGACGCGGCACAGGCCGCGCAGGAGGCACGCGAGTACCTGCGCCAGTCGACCTCCGCGCTGCACTGGCTGCTGGTGTTCGACAACGCCGACGAGCCGGAGGAGGTCAGGCGCTACTTCCCCGGCGGCAACGGCCACATCCTGGTGACCTCCCGCAACCAGACCTGGCTCCAGTTCGGCGAGGCCCTGGAGGTCGACCCCTTCCTGCGCGAGGAGAGCGTCGAGCACCTGCTGCGCCGGGCCGCCGACCTCAGTGTCGCGGAGGCCGACCGGGTCGCGGAGGCCGTCGGCGACCTGCCGCTGGCCCTGGACCAGGCGGGCGCCTGGCTGGCCGAGACCGGCACCCCGGTGGACACCTACCTGCTGGAGTTGGAACAGCAGGCCGAACAGGTGCTGTCCTTCAGCCACCCCGCCAACTACCCCCAACCGGTGGCCGCCACCTGGAACGTCTCCATCGAGCGCCTCAAGGAGCGCTCACCCGCCGCCGTACGCCTGCTGCAACTGTGCGCCTTCTTCGCCGCGGAACCGATATCCCTGAATCTGCTCTACGGCAACGAGATGATCAAGGTCCTCTCCCAGGAGGACCCCACGTTGCAGGAGAAGATGGTCCTGGGCCGGGTGATCCGGGAGATCGGCCGGTTCGCGCTCGCCAAGGTGGACCGGGCCACCAAGTCGATCCAGGTGCACCGGCTGGTGCAGGCGGTGATCCGCTCCCAGCTCTCGCGGGAGGAGCAGGAGAGCGCCCAGCACGTGGTGCACCGCATCCTGGCGGACGCCAGGCCCGCGGGCGAGGAGCCCATCGACGAGCCGGAGAACAACGCCGTCTTCGCCGCGATCTGGCCCCACCTGGAGGCCTCCGAGGCCAGTACCTGCGACGAGCCCGCGACCCGGCAGCTCCTCATCGACCGACTGCGCTATCTGTGGAAGCGCGGCGATCTCAACACCGCCCTCGCCTTCGGTACGGAACTGCGGTCGTCCTGGGAACACCAACTCGCCGCGCGGCGCGAGGAGATCGCCGAGCTGGAGAAGCGGATCGCCGCCGACAAGGAGCGCACCGGCAGCGCGGACCCCGCCGATCTGGAGCGGCGGGAGGCGGAGGAGAACTATGTGCGGGACCTCGACATCCAGATCCTGCATCTGTGCTTCCACATCGCGAACCCGCTGCGCTCGCTGGGGAAGTACGTGGAGGCGGAAAAACTGGGGTCGGACACGCTGGCCCGCCAGCGCCGCATACTCGCCCCGGACCATCCGCACATCTTCATGACGGCGAGCGGTCTCGCCACCGACCTCGGCAGCGTCGGCCGGTTCAACGAGGCCCTTGAGCTGGCCACCGAGGCGTACAACGGCTTCAAGGAGTACTTCGACGAGGACCACCAGCGGACCCTCAACGCCAACAACAACCGCGCCGTCTGCCTGCGCCAGCTGGGCCGCTACACCGAGGCCCGCGACATCGACCAGGAGATCTACGACCGACGGCGCAACGACCTGGGGGCGGAGCACGAGCAGACCCTCCACAGCGCCGTCAACCTGGGGCGCGACCTGCGCGAGGTGGGGGACTACAACGGCTCGCTCACCCTGCTGCGGAGCAGCTACGAGACCTACCGGCGGCGGTTCGGCGACACCTACCCCGACACCCTGCGCGCCGCCAAGAGCCTCGCCGTCTCGCTGCGCAAGGCCGGTCAGGTCGCGGAGGCCAGCCACATCACCCTCCAGACCCGGGAGCACTACCGGGCCCGCGAGATCCCCACGTCCACCCCCGACGTGCTGGACTGCACCCTCAACTACGCCACCGACCTGTACGCCACCAACGCGCGGGACGAGGCCGTGGCACTGGCCCTGGAGATCGTGCCGCAGTACCGGATAGCGCCGGGTCTGCGCCATCCCGCGACCCTCGCCGCGGTCAACAACCTCGGTATCTTCCTGCGCGGTTCGGGCGAGGTGGGCAGCGCCCGGGAACTGCTGGAGGAGAACCTCGCCGTCCTGCGCGAGGTGCTCGGCGAGCAGCATCCCTACAGCCTGTCCGGTGCCGTGAACCTCGCCAATGTGCTGGCCGAGCACGGGGAACTGCTCAAGACCGAGCAACTGGAGCGGACGGCCATAGCCGGTTTCCAGCGCAGCCTCGGCGCTAGCCACCCGGACACCGTCGTCTCACGCGCCAACCTGTCCGTCACGCTGCGGGCCCTGAAGCGGCTGCCGGAGGCCGACCAGTTGCAGGGAGGCGCCGTGGAGGAACTGTCCCGGCGGCTCGGTGAGGAGCATCCGCACACCGTGAGCGTCCGCGACGGCAAGCGCGTCCACCGGGACCTGGAGCCGCTGCCCGTGTGAGCGGTACGCGGTGACGGCCGGTCAGCGGCGCTCGGCCGTCAGCGCGGGCCGTCCGCCCAGCAGCCAGGTGACGATGTCCGGCAGCACGCGCAGCGACGCGAAGTGCGCGGCGGTGGGCTGGAGGATGGCGATCACACTGGGAATGTGCTCGGCGAGCCAGCGCGAGTGGCTGGCGGGGGAGAACACGTCCTGCTCGCCGTGCCAGAGCAGCACCGGTACGGAGATGTCGTCCGGGGAGAACCCCCAGGGGCTGCAGAACGACAGGGCGTCGTCCACCCAGCCGTCGGCCGACACCCGCAGCGCCTCACGGTAGTTGCGCACCAGCATCGCGCGGATGCCCGCGTCGGCGATCACCCGCAGGTCGGACTCGGTCAGTTCCCGGCGCAGCTGGGCCAGCAGTTGTACGGGGTCGGCGCGGATGGCGATGGAGCGTCTGCGCAGGCTGGCCGCGAGCCGGTCGGGGCCGGCCAGGGCCTTGGTGTACTCGTTGACGTTCGAGGCGGCCATTCCGGCGAACCAGTCCAGCCCGACGGCGTCACGCGGAGCCAGCCCGACGAGTACCGCGACCCGGGTGACCCGGTCCGGCAGGAGCGCGGCGCAGGCCAGTGCGTGCGGGCCGCCGCCGGAGCGGCCCACCACGGCGAAACGCTCCAGCCCCAACGCGTCGGCGATGGCGGCCACATCGGCGGCGACATGCGCGACCGGGCGGCCGGGAAGGCGGTCCGAGGGGCCGTAGCCGGGGCGGTCGTAGGTGATCAGCATGGCCCGTTGGTGGTAGAGCATCATCGGGCGGGGCGCCGGTCCGAGTCTGCTGCCGGGCGTGCCGTGCAGGAGGAACACCGGTGAACCGCCCGGGTCGCCGGTGATCTCGACGGCTAATCGTCGACCGTCCCCCGTCCGCACCTCTTTCCGCATGCGCGGCCTCCCCTCATGACCCGGTCGCGGTGGTGTGCCCGATGGTTGTGCAGCGGTCCATCCCCATGGTGGACCACATCATCCCGGTGTGCGGGTGTTTCTGACACCCGCTCGCCCGGGAACGGCACAGCCGGCGGCGGGCCGAGGCCCACCGCCGGCTGTCCACGATCGCCGGTCTACTGCTGTTTGTACGAGTACACGCTGGTCGACACCACGCACACGCCCGGCTGGACCACCTCGGCCCGCAACGTCCCGCTGTTCACGTCGTAGTCGACGCCCTCGGCCTCGAACGTGCCCGTGCAGATGCTGCGTTGGGGCAGCGCGAACAGACTCGTGACCGTGCCGGTGATCGGCTGCCCGTCCAACTTGTGCGGCAGGTCGACCTGGAGGAGCGGGCGGATCTCGGGGAACTTGGTCCCCGACGCGTCGTCCGAGACGCACACCAGGCGGGTGTCCGTCACGAAGTCGCAGCCCTGGATGTCGTTGACCGTCCTGTCCAGGGTGATCTGCCCGGCCTGCGGCAGCGTTCCGCCCGTCGCCGGAGTGGACGGGTTGAGCAGGGGAGTGGGGAAGACCTGGAGTCTGGACTGGTCGCCCCACTCGCCCGACACCATCCACTGCGTGTCCGGCGAGATCGCGTCGAACGAGTTGTTGATCTTCTCGCCCGAGTCGAGCGGATGGACGTACGTGTAGCGCGTACCGGACGGCGTGGTGACCGCGAACATCTTGGACGTGCCCGTGTCGGCGGCCTGGTAGGCGTCGAAGACGTAGCCGTTCGCGATGTCCGGGTCACCGATGTGGTTCCAGCCCTGGATGCGCAGATCCAGCGGGATGGACGCCAACCCGCGGTACAGCAGCGAGCCGTCCGCACGCGACGCGACGCCCTCACCGCCGCCGAGGCTGTCGGTGTAGGCCGTGCCGGTCTCGGCCCAGGTGGTCGCGGCGGCGGCCGAGGAGATGCTCACGCCGAGCGTGAAAGCACCCAATAAGGCGGCGAGGACGGTGAGTTGACGCTTCATCAGTTACCTGCCAGGTCGACGAAGATGGGGTTGGAATAGAACCATGTGTCGGCCCACGGGTCACCGTTTCCGGGCGCGTGGGGGATCGGTCCGTGCGGGTCGACGGAGGCGCCGAGGTAGCCCGCGCCGTGCCGCTCGCCGTCGCTGCCGCGCAGCCGCAGATAGAAGGACTCGTCCCCGGCGGTCACCGGGATCCGCAGGGTGTACGTCCCCTTGCGGCCGCTCACGTCGGCCGTACGGACCACCTTCGTGTCCGGCGCCCGCCACGCGTCCCGGTCGGCGACGGCACCGCGCACCGCGCCCCGGATCACGTCCACGTGTGCCAACTCCGGCAGGATTCCCTGGGCGTTGGGCCGCGAGGCGGTCGTGACGGTGACGCTCAGCGTGAGCCTCTCGCCCTTGCGGACCCGCAGCCGGCCGCCCAGCGTGACGCCCCGGCCGGAGTCGCAGTCCCGCTTCAGGCGGACGTCGAGCCCGTCCAGCAGATGCCCGTGGTCGACCCAGACCCGGCCCGCGCGCATCCCCGCCATCACCGCGCCGTAGCCGTAACGGGTCACGCCCACATGTGTGCGGCTGAACTCGCCGGGCCAGAAGTCGCTGCCGGGCTGCGGGGTGCCGGTCTGCACCGGGTCGGGCAGCTTCCCGGTGTTGTCGAAGTTCTGCCCCTCCGGCCAGGCGCCGTTGGCCCAAGTGTCGTAGACCGTACGGTGGTTGTCGGAGTTCGTGGTGATCGAGAACAGCCGGCCCTCGGCCAGCATCGAGTCCCACAGCCCGCCGACGGTCGCCGTCGCCCAGTCGAAACCGCCGTACGTGACGTACGCGTCCGCCGGATAACCCGCCCAGGACTGCGCCGACGGCTTGTTCTCGTACTCGCCGCGGATCGACGTGGCACCGCGCCAGCCGGGCAGGGCCGCACCCTGCGCGCCCGGTGCGCCCTCCATGCCGATCATGATCTCGGGGGCAGCGTCCCGCCAGGCCCGCATCTCGTGCGGGGAGTCGATGCCGAGGCGCAGCGGGTGGTTGGCGAGGACGAGGACGTCGTCCACGTAGCCCGAACGCCGTTGCTCCGCCAGCCACTTGATGGCCTTGACGGCGTGGGCCTCGTTGCGGGCGGTGTCCGTGGCACCGGCCGCGCCCTCGGTGTAGCCCAGCAGCTTGCCGTCGTAGGCCAGCTCGAACTGCGTGAGCAGGTCGACCTCGTGGCGGCCGGGCGCGGCGAAGATCGTGCAGTGCTCGGCGGCCGGGATGTACCACTCCAGGCCCTGGAAGATCAGCTGGCGCGGGTTCTCCGCACGGGCCTTGAGGATCTCCGCGTGCTCCAACTCGGCGCCGTAGTTGGCGTGTCCGAAGTTGGAGTGCTCGTTGAACACCATCCAGTCGAGGCCGTACCGCGCGGCGGCCTTCGCCTGCTGGGAGAACGTGTACTTCGCGTCGTGGCTGTACACCGAGTGCACGTGGTGGTCGCCGACGAGGTAGGCGAGGCGCGGGTCGTTGCCGCCGTAGCCCCGCCCGGCCGCCGCCGCGGGGGTGGCGAGCGGTCCCGCGCCGAGACTGAACGCGGCGCCGAACAGGCCCGCGCGGCGCAGGAGTTGGCGTCGGGAGACACCCTGCGCGTCGAGGGCGGAGGGGGAGACGGACGGATCGGCCCAGACGGGCAGCTGCTGCTCGGTCATGATCTTCGGGAGTCCTCTGGAGGGCTGTCAGCGGGTCATGAAGGAGGAGACGGGCAGCGCCCGCGAGACGATCCGGACGTCGCCGAGGCGGCCGTGCAGGATCTGGTCGATCTTGTCCGCGTACTCGTAGCCGCCGAGCAGCCACGGCTGTCCGGAGGAGCCGATGCCGATCGCGGGAGCGTGCGGGTTGCGGGCCACCGGGCAGCCCTGGACGTACATCGTGGTGTGCCGTCCGTCGTTGACGACGGCGAGGTGCCACCAGATCTCGGGGTCGGTCTCGTCACCCCAGTTGGTGGCCAACTGCTGCTGGTTCAGCGGGTGTACGGCCCACTGCGGGCCCGGCCCGTCGGACAGGGACAGGGTCGCGAGCGGCTCGTCGGGGTCGTCCGTGACCGTGCCGACCGAGCCGTTGCGGCCCGTACGGCTGACCAGTCCGGCCCAGGCGTTGTGCGAGGCGTTCCAGTCGGCGGGCAGCCAGTAGAACGCCTCGATGGTGTAACCGCTCTTGAACGTCGCCGAGTTGAGCGGCGCACCGTCCACGGTCCGCAGGTACGCGCCCTTCAGCGGCGACTTGTAGCCCGTGAACTCCAGGCTGCCGTGGCCCGGTTGGTCGGGGTGGTGGTCGGCGGACCAGCCGAGGGTGCCGCCGTTCACGGAGACCACGGTGAGGTCGTTGCCGCGGCCGGACAGGTCACGGACGGTGCCGGAGCCGGAGACCGGAGACTCGAAGCGCCAGTAGGCGGCCGTGCCAGGGATCACCATCTTCGACGCGGGGCGCGCGGCGCGGACCGGCACCGGGTCGAAGCCCGCGAAGCGGTCCGCGAAGTCGATGTCGACGGAGAACCGGTCGGCGTCGCCGCTGAGTTGGATCTCCTGCCGCTCCAGTTCGTTGAGGCCCTTCGCGGCCCGGCCCAGGATCCACGGCGACACCGTCTCGACGTCGATGACGTCGCGGTCCAGGTCGAAGTGGTAGAGGCGGATCATCGCCGCGCCGCCGAAGTAGCGGTTCTGATAGTTCGTCAGGTGCAGGTGGACGTCATTGCCCGCCGCGTTCTTGCGCGTCGCCCGGCGCGCGGGCCAGTAGTGGCCGTTGAGGGTGAGGAAGATCTGGTCGTGGTCCGCGATGAGCTGGTCCCACAGCTGCTGCCCGTAGTCCGACAACGTGTCGTCGTCCACGACCAGTTCGTGTGTCGTAAGGATCACCGGCGTCTTCGGATGCTGGGCGATGACGTCCTTGGCCCAGGCGTAGCCCTTGGCCGACAGCCGCCAGTCCAGTGCCAGCACGAGCCACTCCCGCCCGGCCGCCCGGAACACGTGGTACGTGTTGTAGCCGTCCGAAGAGGCCCCGCCGAACGTGGACTTGCTCTTGAACCGCTGCGGGCCGAACGCGTCCAGATAGGGCGACGCCCCGCGCTGGTCGTCCGTCGACGACTTGATGTCGTGGTTGCCCGCCAGCACGCTGTAGCCGACACCGCGCCGGTCCAGCAGCTCGAACGCCTCCCCGATCGCGGCGAATTCGGGCACGGCCCCGTTCTGCGTCAGGTCACCCAGGTGCGACAGGAAGACGATGTTGTCGTCCTTGCCGTGCTCCAGGAGATAGCGCAGCGAGGCCTCGATCGGCGCCTTGTCGATGCTCGGCCCGTCGAACAGGTACTGGGTGTCCGGCATCACGGCCAGCGTGAAGCGCCGACTGCCGGTGTCGGGCCGCCAACCCGCCTTCGTGGAAGCCGAGTTCGGGGCCGCCTCGGCGACACCCGGCAGCGCGACACCGGCCGTGGCGGCGGCACCGAGCAGCGCGGTGGCCCGCAGGAAGTTGCGTCGCCCGGCACCGGCCTGGGCGCTCTCGCACTGTTCGTCCTCGTGGTCATGCGAAGTACACACGTGTGCTCCGTGGATAAGTGCTCGTGAAAGCTCGGGAGTTCAAAGCCGGGAAGCCCTGAACCGGTGGGTTCAGAGAACGCGCAGGGTCCAGCTCCAGCGATGGACGCCCGGTGCGACGAGGTACCGCGGTGTGGTGTCGGGGCCGCACGAGGCCGTGCCCAACCCCCGGTGCACCGCGTCGAGTTGCACCACGCAGGACGTGCGCGGCACCAGCTCGTCGTGATGCCGTACGGCGGTCAGGTCCTCGGCGCGGTGGCGGGTCACCGAGACCTGGCGGGGCTCGTCGAGGTCGACCGTGAGACCGGTGGCGTCCGGCGCCGACAGCGTGAACCGCCGTACCTCGGACCGGCCACCGCTCTCCTGCGGGCGCAGATACGGGGTGAACAACTCGTCGACGGGGACCGCGTGGTGGCCCACGGGCGCGCCCGTGCAGCGGTCGGGGTACGACTCCCAGGGACCCCGGCCGAACCACTCCAGCAGATCGAGACCCGGCACCGTCTCGAACAACGTGCCCACCCGGGCCACGTCGTCGAACTCCTCGGGCAGCTCGGCCGATTCCTCGACCCGGACCCCGCCCGCGACCGGCGTGAACACCTGACAGTGCCGGACCACCCCCGTGGCCCCCGCGTACTCGGCGACCGACGTCACCCGCTCGCCGTCCCGCCGTACCGAGACGACCTTGCGGACCAGCGAGTCCAGCCCCCAGGCCCGCCAGCGCACCGCCATTCCGCCCAACTCGTCGTTGTCGGTGGGCGCCCGCCACAGGGACAGGGTCGGCGCGACCGTCAGCAGCGGGTGGATCAGCAGACCCTCGCCGTCGACCTCGATCCGACCGCCGCCCGCGGAATAACCGGCCGCCGGCTCCGCCGCCCGCAGCAACACCTGGGGCGCGCACACCTCCGTGCCGCGCGGCGCCCAGATCTGGTCCTCGGCCGTGGTCACCCGCAGCGTCAGCCAGGCCTCGCCGCCGTCCTCCGGCAGCGCGAACGGCAGCGGCACGGCCACCGTCTCGCCCGGGCACAGCGCGGGCAGTTCGGCCGGAGCGGTCAGCGTACGACCGTCCGCGAGCGCCAACTCCCAGGTCCCGGCGAGCCATTCGAGGCCCCGGAAGTGCTGGTGGTTGCCGAGGACGATGCCCTCGTGCCGGAAGCACTCGATACGCACCGGCGCCGCGATCTCCCGGTGCTCGAACATCACCGGCTTGGGCGTGCGGTCGGGAAACACCACGCCGTCCGCGATGAACGCGCCGTCGTGGATCGCCTCGCCGAAGTCACCGCCGTACGCCCAGCGTTGACCGGGCGCGGCGACACCGTTGTCATACAGTCCGGCGCCCGCGCGGCCGGTGGGTCTTCCGTCGCTCACACGCTGAAGGATTCCGTGGTCCCAGAACTCCCAGATGAAGCCGCCCTGAAGACCGGGGGTTGACTCGATGGCAGCCCAGTGGTCCGCGAGCGTGCCGTTGCTGTTGCCCATCGCGTGCGAGTACTCGCACTGGATCAACGGCTTGGTCTGCTCACCGGACAGCGCGTGCGCGACACAGTCCTCCAGCGACGCGTACATCGGACACGCGATGTCGGAGGCGAGACCCGGATCGGCCCAGCCGCGCTTGGCCGCGCCCTCGTACTGGATCGGTCGGGTCGGGTCGTGACGGCGGACCCAGCCGGCCGCCGCGTCGTGGTTGGCGCCGTAGTCGGACTCGTTGCCCAGCGACCACACGATGATCGACGGATGGTTCTTGTCCCGCAGCACCATCCGCGAGACCCGGTCCACGAACGCGTTCAGATAGCGCGGGTCGTCCGCGATCTCGTGCGCGTGGTCGTGCGACTCGATGTCCGCCTCGTCGACCACATACAGTCCCAGCTCGTCGGCGAGGTCGTACAGCGCCGGATCGTTCGGATAGTGCGAGGTGCGCACCGCGTTGAACCCGAACCGCTTCAGCAGCACCAAATCCGCCCGCATGTCGTCGTACGACACCGTGCGGCCGGTCAGCGGATGGAAGTCGTGCCGGTTGACGCCCCGGATGAACACCCGCTCGCCGTTGACGAGCAGGTCCCGCCCGACGATCTCCACGTCACGGAACCCGATGCGCCGGTACGAGGTGTCGGCGACCGTTCCGTCGGCCCGGTGCAGCCGGACGGTGAGGCCGTACAGCTCGGGCGTCTCGGCGTTCCAGGTGCGCACCTCGGGGACGGTGGCCCTGATCCGGGCCTCGCCGAGGAAGTCGGAGACGCGGTCGTCCTCGGTGTTGAACCGGTCGAACTCCGCGTCCTGGGCGAGGAGTCGGCCGTCGAGATCACCGCTGATCCACCACCCGGCGGGCAGCGCGCCGCCCGCGTCCCGCACCTGGCAGTCGACCTGAAGCTCACCGTCGTAGTTCGCCCGCACGGTCAGGTCCGCGAGATACAGCGGGTCGGTCGCGTACAGCAGCACCGACCGGGTGATACCCCCGTGCCACCACTGGTCCTGGTCCTCGATGTGCGTGGCGTCCGACCACTTGACCACGGTCAGCCGTACGGTGGCCCGCTCGCCGGGACGTACGACGGACGAGAGGTCGAAGTCGGCGGCGAGGTGGGAGTCCTTGGAGATACCGACGGGCCGCCCGTCCACATGCACGAGCAGCACGCTCTCGGCGGCCCCGACCTGGAGCACGATCCGCCGGCCGGCCCACTCGGCGGGGACGTCGATCTCCCGCTCGTAGACACCCGTCGGATTGTCGACGGGCGACAGTGGAGGGAATTCCGCATACGGCATACGGACGTTCGTGTACTGCGGAAGGTCCTCGGCGCCGGCGGACTGCATCGTCCATACACCTGGCACGTATGCCATGGACCATACGTCCTCGGCCACCGGCGCGTCCGGCGTCGGCAGCAGCTGGAAGCGCCAGTCCCCGTCGAGGGAGACCGCATCCTGTCGACGGTCGACGGCGGACATGGGCAACCGCCCCCAGGAGGTCACCTCGGGTGACTCCCAGGGGCGGAGCGCGAAGAGCGGGTCGGTCATCAGCGGATGGCTCCCTTGCCGAGGTCGCCGATGATCTGCTTGGCGCCGACCGCGAACACGATCAGCAGGGGGACGAGGGCGAGGAGCGCGCCGGTCATGACCATTCCGTAGTCGGTGGTGCCGTGGGTGCCGTTGAGCTGGGACAGCGCCACCTGGAGGGTGACGTTGTTGGGGTTGGTGAGGGCGATCAGCGGCCAGGCGTAGTCGTTCCACTGGCCCATGAAGGTGAAGATGCCGAGGAAGGCGAGGCCCGGCCGGACCACCGGGAGGGCCACGTGCCAGTACTGGCGCAGGAAGCTCGCGCCGTCGATGCGGGAGGCGTCGAGGAGTTCGTCGTGGATCGCGCTCTTCATGTACTGGCGCATCCAGAAGATGCCGAACGCGTTCGCCGCCGCCGGGACGATCAACGCGGTCATCGAGCCGATCCAGCCCAGCTTCGCCATGATCACGAACTGCGGGATCGCCGCGAGCTGCGCGGGCACCATGAAGATGACCATCAGCAGCGCGAACAGCACGTTCTTGCCGGGGAAGTGGAACTTGGCGAAGACGAACGCGGCCAGCGAGTCGAAGAACAGGACCAGGAAGGTCACCGACCCCGCGACGAGTACCGAGTTGAACATCGAGCCGAAGAAGTCGATGTTGTCGAAGAGGCTGCGGACGTTCTCCAGGAAGTGCGAGCCCGGCAGCAGCTTCGGCGGGTAGGAGAAGATCTCCGACGAGGTGTGCGTCGACATGATCACGGCCCAGTAGAACGGGAAGGCCGAGAGCAACACGCCCAGGATCAGCGAGACATGGAGGGCGATGCCGCGGCTCCGGTCGCCCCGGATGCCCTTCGGTCGCCGTGTGCCTTGGAGGAATGCCATGGTGACCGAACTCCCTAGTCTTCGCCCCGGCGCTGCACCAGGCGCCAGTTGACGATGGAGAAGAGGATGACGACGAGGAAGATGCCCCAGGCCACGGCGGCGCCGTAACCGAAGTCGTTGTTGTCGAAGGTCTGTTGGAAGAAGTACAGGACCATCGTCTGGCCGGAGTGGCCCGGACCGCCCGCGAACGTCGAGTCGTTGGAGGTGTTCTGGAGCAGCACCTGCGGTTCGGAGAAGCTCTGGAGGCCGGTGACCGTCGAGATGACGAGCACGAACAGCAGCACCGGGCGCAGCATCGGCAGCGTGATCCGGAAGAAGGTTTGGACCGGTCCAGCACCGTCCATCCGGGCCGCCTCGTACAGTTCGCTCGGGATGGTCTGGAGACCGGCGAGGAAGATGATCGCGTTGTAGCCGGTCCACTGCCAGGTCATCAGCGTCGCGATGGCGATCTTGATGCCCCACGGGGTGTTCAGCCAGGCGATCTGGTCGATGCCCACCGCCTGCAACAGGGCGTTCACCAGGCCGAAGTTGGTGGAGAACACCGAGCCGAAGACGATCGCGATCGCCACCACCGAGGTGACGTTCGGGAGGAAGTAGGCGAAGCGGTACACGTTCTTGAAGCGGACCGCGGAGTTGAGCATCACGGCCGTGATCATCGCGAGGAAGATCATGGGGAAGGTGGCCAGCGCCCAGATGATCAGCGTGTTGCCGATCGAGTTCCAGAAGTCGCTGTCGGCCAGCAGGTACTTGTACTGCGAGAGCCCCGCCCACTCCATCGAGCCGAGGCCGTCCCAGCGGTGGAAGGACAGGTAGAGCGAGAAGCCGACGGGGATCAGCCCGAAGCAGAGGAACAGCAGATAGAACGGGGAGATCGCGGCATACAGATGCCAGTACTTGCGGAAGCCGCTCTTCGGTCGCGCGGCGGCGGGCGAACTGCCCACGGACACGGGGGGCTTGTCGAGTGCGGTGGCCATCAGTAGCTCACCCCCAGGTGGTCCGCGATGCGCCGGCACTTGCTCATGGCGTCACTCCAGGCCTTCTTGGGGTCCTTGCCGAGGACACCGACGTTCTTGATCTCGTCCTTGAGGGGCTGCCCGAGCGCGATGTCGAACGGGCTGTTGTAGGCGACCGTGATCTTCTGCGCGGCGGGCCCGAAGATGTCCATCGTGTCCTGCCCGCCGAAGAACGGGTCCGGCGCGCGCAGCGTCTTGAGGCCGTACGAGGCGGGGGTGGACGGGAACAGGCCCGCGTCCACGAACCCCTGGGCCTGGTTGGCCGCGTTCATCATCCAGGTGATGATCCGGAAGGCCTCTTCGGGCTCGCGGCACGCCTTGGTGATCGACAGGAACGAACCGCCGTTGTTGGCTGGCCGCACCGGCATGTCGGCGACCCGCCACCTGCCCTTGGTCTTCGGCACACCGGTCTTGATGTCACTGGTGGCCCAGGAGGCGCCCAACTGGCTGGGCAGCTTGCCGTCCTCCACCGCCGAGAGCTGGTCCGGCGTACCGCTGACGAGGTTGGAGACGATCTTGCGCTGCTTGGCCTCCACGGCGAGCGCCCAGGCCCGGCGCACATGCTCCTGGTCGCCGATGAAGTGGCGGTCCTTGTCGACGTACCGCTTGCCGCCCTGGTTCACCGCGTTCTCGAAGATGCTGTTGACGTCGGTGACCAGCGAGCTGCCCGGGATCCGCTTCCGGAGCTGCTCGCCCGCCGCGAAGAACTTCTCCCAGGTGTTCAACTCCGTTGACACGTCGGCCGGTTCGTACGGCAGCCCCGCCTTGCGGAACACGGCGTACTGGTAGAAGTGCGCCACCGGACCGCAGTCGATGGGGAAGCCGACCATCGTGCCGTCGTCGGCGATGCCCTGCTCCCACTTCCACGTCAGGTACTGGCTCTTGTACTTGTCCGCGCCGAGTGTCCTGAGGTCCACGAACTGGTCGGAGTTGGGCAGATAGGACGCCATGTCCTCGCCCTTGAGGCCGGCGATGTCGGGGATGTGGGCCCGGCCGGCCATCGTGGTGATCAGCTTCGACCGGTAGTAGCCGCCGATCTTGATCGCCTGGAGGTCGACCGTACTGTCGTAACGCGCCTTGGCGTTCTTGACGACCGTGTCGCCGAGGCCGCCGTCCCAGTACCACAGGACCATGTTCCGGCCGGTGGAACCGGTCGGAACGGCGCAGCCGGACGCCAGGCCGCCGAGCGCCGTGGCGGCCGTACCGGCCAGGCCCGCACGGAGCAGGCCTCTTCGTGAGAGCCGCACAGCTCCCACCGCCTTTCGGATCTGTTCGATCTGTTCGGGTCGTGCATACGAGGGGCTGAGTGGGGGGCTTACAGGGGGACTTGCGAGGTGGTGGGGGGTTACTGCCGTGCGGGGGGAGTGACGGGCGCGTAGGCGACGGGCGGGCCGGGGTCCGCCGGGATCCTGTCGACGAGGAAGCCGTATGCACGCCGCAGTTCGGGATCGCGGACTGTATGCAGCCAACGGTCGACGCCGTACCAGCCCGGCGCCGCCAGCGCGCCGCTGGGATGCTGGACGGAGAGCCCGGCCGCGAGCACCGCGAACCGCAGCCGTTCCTCCAGCGGCCAGCCGCCGAGCGAGGCCGCGACGAAGCTCGCGCCGAACACGTCACCGGCGCCCGTCGCGTCCAGGACGTCCACGGCCAGGGCCGGGACCTCCGCGTACTCGCCGGTCGTCTGGTCGACGGCGATCGCCCCGTCGCCGCCCCGCGTGATCACCGCGACCGGCACCAGTTCGGTGAGGGTGCCGAGCGCCGCGACCGCGCTGTCGGTGCGGGTGTATGCCATCGCCTCGGCCTCGTTCGGGAGGAAGGCGTGGCACAGGGCGAGCTGGTCCAGGAGGTCCGTGGACCACTGCTGGGTGGGGTCCCAGCCGACGTCGGCGTAGATCTGCGTCCCGTTCGCCGAGGCCTTGGCGAGCCAGGCGCGCGGTTCGGCCTCGATGTGCACCAGCGCCGTCCGCGCCTCGGGCGGGTCGCCCATCAGCACGTCCTGCGAGTACGGCGGTTCCTGGCCGTGGGTGACCAGCGCCCGGTCGTTCCCGTGGGCGAGCGAGACGGTGACGGGGGTGTGCCAGCCGTTCGCGGTGCGGGACAGGGAGAGGTCGACGCCCTCCTGGCCGGCGAGGATCTCATGGCAGTACGCGCCGTAGAAGTCGTCGCCGAACACGGTGGCCAGGGAGGTCTTCAGACCGAAGCGGGACGCGGCGACCGCGAGGTTCGCGATGCCGCCGGGGCCGCAGCCCATGCCGGCCGTCCAGATCTCCTCGCCCGGCGTCGGCGGCTGCCCCAGACCCGTGAGAACGAGGTCGTAGAAGAGCAGCCCGGTCAGCAGCACATCGGGCCGGTCGTCGTCCACGCGCACATCCTCTCGTCGGCACGTCAGCTGGAGTTCGTCAAAACTCTTCATTTCGGTGACCGGAATCGTGCGCTGCTCGACGAGATTGGTCAATACCCAAGCAGAACTGAGCATAGAAATGATTGAAGATGACGAGTAGTGTTCGCGGCGTGCTGGCAGAACGACGACATCAACTCATCCTGCGGGCCCTGCGCTCCGGGGGCCCCGCGGCCGTGACCGATCTCTCCGAGCAGCTGGGTGTGAGCCCCGCCACCATCAGGCGTGATCTGCTCAAACTGGAGGAGGACGGACTGCTCACCCGCGTCCACGGCGGCGCCGTGGCCGACGAGGGCGACCAGCCCTTCGCCGAGGTCGCCGAGGTGCGGGTGGCCGAGAAGGACGCGATAGCCGCGCACGCCGCCGCCATGGTGGCCGACGGCGAGTCCGTCCTCCTCGACATCGGCACCACCGCCTACCGGCTCGCCCGGCAGTTGCACGGCCGCCGGCTCACCGTGATCACCAGCAACCTGGTCGTCTACGAGGAGCTGGCCGACGACGAGGGCATCGAACTGGTGCTGCTCGGCGGCATGGTCCGGCGCGAGTACCGCTCCCTGGTGGGCTTCCTCACCGAGGACAACCTGCGCCAACTGCACGCCGACTGGCTCTTCCTCGGTACCAGCGGCGTGCGGCCCGGCGGACAGGTGATGGACACGACCGTCGTCGAGGTGCCGGTCAAACGGGCCATGATCAAGGCCGGCGAGAAGGTCGTCCTGCTCGCCGACGCGCAGAAGTTCCCGGGTACGGGCATGGCGAAGGTGTGCGGTCCCGAGGACCTGGACGCGGTCGTGACGAACGCCCCGGTCGACCCGGTGACCCGCTCCTCCCTGGAGGAAGCGGGCGTCGAGGTCGTTGTGGCAGGAAAGGTGAAAGCGTGAAGCTGACGATTCTGGGCGGCGGCGGATTCCGTGTGCCGCTCGTGTACGGGGCGCTGCTGACGGACCGCGGCGAGGGCCGGGTCACCGAGGTGGTGCTGCACGACCTCGACGACAGTCGACTGTATGCGGTCGCCCGTGTACTGGCCGAACAGGCCGCCACAGTCCCCGACGCCCCCACGGTCACCGCCACCACCGACCTCGACGAGGCCCTGCGCGGCGCCGACTTCGTCTTCTCCGCGATCCGCGTCGGCGGCCTGGAAGGCCGCGCCGACGACGAGCGGGTGGCGCTCGCCGAGGGCGTCCTCGGTCAGGAGACGGTCGGCGCCGGCGGTATTGCCTATGGTCTACGAACCGTCCCGGTCGCCGTCGACATCGCGCAGCGCGTGGCTCGCCTCGCCCCCGACGCCTGGGTCATCAACTTCACCAACCCCGCCGGCCTGGTCACCGAGGCCATGTCCCGCCATCTCGGCGACCGCGTCATCGGCATCTGCGACTCCCCGGTCGGCCTCGGCCGCCGTATCGCCAAGGTGCTCGGCGCCAACCCGCGCGAGGCCTTCATCGACTACGTCGGCCTCAACCACCTCGGCTGGGTGCGCGGCCTGCGCGTCGCGGGACGCGACGAACTCCCGCGCCTGCTCGCCGATCCCGACCTGCTCGGCTCCTTCGAGGAGGGCAAGCTCTTCGGCACCGACTGGCTCCAGTCGCTCGGCGCCATCCCGAACGAGTACCTGCACTACTACTACTTCAACCGCGAGACCGTCCGCGCCTACACCGAGGTCGAGCGGACCCGCGGCGCGTTCCTGCGCGACCAACAGGCCCAGTTCTACGACGAGATGAAGCGCCCCGACGCCTCCGCGCTGACCGCCTGGGACCGTACCCGCGCCGAGCGCGAGGCGACGTACATGGCGGAGAACCGCGAGACCGCCGGCGCCGGCGAACGCGACGAGGACGACCTCTCCGGCGGCTACGAGAAGGTCGCCCTCGCCCTGATGCGGGCCATCGCCCGCGACGAACGCACCACCCTGATCCTCAACGTCCGCAACCAGGGCGCGCTGTCGGTCCTCGACGCGGACGCCGTCATCGAGGTGCCGTGCCTGGTCGACGCCAACGGCGCCCACCCCGTCGCGGTCGCCCCGCTGCCCGACCACGCCACCGGCCTGGTCTGCGCGGTCAAGGGTGTCGAACGCGAGGTCCTCTCGGCGGCCGAGAACGGCTCCCGTACGACGGCGGTGAAGGCGTTCGCGCTGCACCCGCTGGTCGACTCCGTGAACGTCGCACGCCGCCTGGTCGAGGGCTACACCGAGGTCCACCCGGGTCTGGCGTACCTTAAGTAGGCATCGCCCGGTAAGCGCTTTCCCCGAGATCTCGGCAGCGAGTTCTCACCAGCTCCCCAAGCTCTCAGCAGCTCAGCTCCCTGGTTCCCTGGAGACCTCCCATGCACGACGAACGCAGCCGGATCGAGGAGCGCGTCCAGCGCGCCCACGAACAGCGGATCAAGCCCGCGATCTACGCGGCCACCGCGCCCTTCACGGTCGAGGCCTGGCAGGCCCCCGGCGAGCCGGTCCCCTTCGAGGAGGCCGCGGCGGCGCCGTACGCGCCGTTCGCGATGGACACCCCGTGGGGTCCGCCCTGGGGCACCACCTGGTTCCGGATGCGCGGACAGGTGCCCGCGGAGTGGGCCGGGAAGCGCGTCGAGGCCGTCATCGACCTCGGCTTCACGGGCGACTGGCCGGGCAACCAGGCCGAGGCGCTGGTCCACCTCGTGGACGGGACACCGCTGAAGGCGGTCAACCCGCTCAACCAGTACGTGGCGATCGCCAACCCGGCGGAGGGCGGCGAGGTGATCGACTACCTGGTCGAGGCGGCCTCCAACCCCGACATCCTCGCCAACAACTTCGCGGAGCCGACCCCGCTCGGCGATGTACTGACGGCAGGCGACCGTCCACTGTATACATTCCGCCGTGCCGACCTCGCCGTCCTCGACGAGGAGGTCTTCCACCTCGACCTCGACGTCCAGGTGCTGCGCGAACTGATGCTGGAACTCGGTGAGCACGACCCGCGCCGGCACGAGATCATGCACGCCTTGGACCGGTCCCTGGACCTCCTCGACCTCGACGACGTCGCCGGTACGGCCGCCGACGTCCGGGCCGCGCTCAAGCCGGTGCTGTCCAAGCCCGCCAACGCCAGCGCGCACATCGTCTCCGGCGTCGGGCACGCGCACATCGACTCCGCGTGGCTGTGGCCGATCCGCGAGACCAAGCGCAAGACGTCCCGCACCTTCTCGAACGTGACCTCCCTCGCGGACGAGTACGAGGACTTCATCTTCGCCTGCTCGCAGGCCCAGCAGTACGAGTGGGTCCGCGACAACTACCCGCAGGTGTGGGCCCGCATCCAGGAGTCCGTCAAGCGCGGCCAGTGGGCGCCGGTCGGCGGCATGTGGGTCGAGTCCGACGGCAACCTGCCCGGCGGCGAGGCCATCGCCCGCCAACTGATCCACGGCAAGCGGTTCTTCATCGAGCACTTCGGCGTCGAGACCAAGGGCGTCTGGCTGCCGGACTCCTTCGGCTACAACGCGGCCTACCCGCAGCTCGCCAAGCTCGCCGGCAACGAGTGGTTCCTCACCCAGAAGATCTCCTGGAACCAGACCAACAAGTTCCCCCACCACACCTTCTGGTGGGAGGGCATCGACGGCACCCGCATCTTCACCCACTTCCCGCCGGTCGACACCTACAACGCCCGCTTCAGCGGCGAGGAGATGTCCCGCGCGGTCCGCAACTACCAGGAGAAGGGCAACGCGACCCGCTCGCTGGCCCCCTTCGGCTGGGGCGACGGAGGTGGCGGTCCCACCCGCGAGATCATGGAACGGGCGCGCAGGCTGGCCGACTTGGAGGGTTCGCCGAAGGTCGTCGTCGAGCACCCGGACGAGTTCTTCGCCAAGGCCCGCGCCGAGTACCCCGACGCCCCGGTCTGGGTCGGCGAACTGTACCTCGAACTCCACCGCGCCACCTACACCTCCCAGGCCCGCACCAAGCAGGGCAACCGGCGCAGCGAACACCGCCTGCGCGAGGCCGAGTTGTGGGCGACCACGGCCGCGCTGCACGTACCGGGCTACGCCTACCCGTACGAGAAGCTCGACCGGCTGTGGAAGACGGTCCTGCTGCACCAGTTCCACGACATCCTGCCGGGCTCCTCGATCGCCTGGGTGCACCGCGAGGCCGAGGCCGAATACGCCCGCGTGGCAACGGAGTTGGAGGAGCTGACGGCGGCGGCCGTGGCCGCGCTGGGCGGCGGCGGCACCACCGTCTTCAACACCAGCCCCTACGACCGCGCCGAGGTCATCCGCACGGCGACCGGTGTGCCGATGTACGCGACGGTCCCCGCGAACGGCAGCGCCCCGCTGGCCGCCGAGTATGTCCCGCAGGCGGTCACCGTCACCGACCGCGTCCTCGACAACGGCATCGTCCGTGTCGAACTCGCCGACGACGGCACCCTCGCCTCCGTGCGCGACCTGCGCCACGGCGGCCGCGAAGTCCTCGCCGACCAGGGCAACCTGCTCCGCCTGCACGCCGACCTCCCGAACTACTGGGACGCCTGGGACGTCGACAAGCACTACAAGAACCGCTTCACCGACCTCCTGACCGCCGACTCCATCACGGTCGTGGAGCAGGACCCGCTGCTCGGCGCGATCCGTGTGGAACGGTCCTTCGGCAAGGGCTCGAAGATCGTGCAGACGATCACCGTCCGCGCGGGCAGCGCCCGGATCGACTTCGAGACCGACATCGACTGGCACGAGGCCGAGAAGTTCCTCAAGGCCGGCTTCCCGGTCGACATCCGCGCGGCGCACTCCTCCGCCGAGATCCAGTTCGGCCACATCCAGCGGCCCACGCACACCAACACCAGCTGGGAGGCGGCCCGTTTCGAGGTCTCCGGCCACCGCTGGGTGCACCTCGCCGAGCCCGGCTACGGCGTCGCCGTCATCAACGACTCGACGTACGGCCACGACGTCTCCCGCACCGTCCGCGAGGACGGCGGTACGACGACCACGGTCCGCCTGAGCCTGGTGCGCGCCCCGCGCATCCCGGACCCGGGCGCCGACCAGGGCAGGCACCGCTTCGTCTACTCGCTGCTGCCCGGCGCGAGCATCGAGGACGCGGTCGCGGAGGGCTACGCCCTCAACCTCCCACTGCGGGTGGCCGATTCGGGCGGCGCCCCGGAACCGGTCGTCTCCGTCGACGGCGACGGCATCACCGTCGAGGCGGTCAAGCTCGCCGACGACGAGTCCGGCGATGTCGTGGTCCGCCTCTACGAGTCGAGCGGCGGTCGCGCCGAGGGCACGCTGAGCACCGGCTTCCCCCTCGCGGGCGCCCGGATCACCGACCTGCTGGAGCGACCGCTGGAGGAGGAGGTCTCCTTCGACGGCGGCTCGGTCGCCGTCGCCCTGCGGCCCTTCCAGATCCTGACGCTCCGTCTGAAGCGGGCGGACGCGGGCCGGTAGAACCCCGGAGGGCGGGCCCGGTCGTCGCACACCGGGCCCGCCCTCCGGCACATCCCCCCAACTGACCTTGTACGCGACGGGAGTTCAGCCGTGCCCATGCAACCGTGGTTCACCGACGCCAAGTTGGGGATCTTCGTCCACTGGGGAATCTACGCCGTCGACGGCGTCCAGGAGTCCTGGTCGTTCTACGACGACATCGTGCCGCACGAGCAGTACATGTCCCAGCTCGACCGCTTCACCGGCGCGCGGTACGACCCGCGGGCCTGGGCCGACCTGTTCGCCCGGGCGGGTGCCAAGTACGCCGTCCTCACCAGCCGCCACCACGACGGAGTGGCCCTGTGGGACACCGAGTTCGGCGATCTCGACCTCGGCAGGGACTACCTCACCGGCTACGCCGACGCGCTCCGCGAGCAGGGCCTCAAGGTCGGCCTCTACTACTCGCACTCCGACTGGAACCACCCCGACTACGCCACCACCCGCAAGCCGGGCCGCCCGCCGGAGCAGGAGGACAACCGGTACTCCGAGTGCTCGGCCGAGGACGAGGACCTGGCGGCCTGGGAACGGTTCATCGCCTACCGGGACGGCCAGATACGGGAGTTGGCCTCCCGGTACCGGCCCGACCTGATGTGGTTCGACGGCGAGTGGGACCGCAGCGAGGAGCAGTGGCGCATCAAGGAACTCGCCGCGCTGATCCGCTCGTACTCACCGCATGTCGTCTTCAACGCCCGCATGCTCAGCGAGGGCGACTACGCGACACCGGAACAGGGCGCCCCCATCGAACCCCCGGACGGGCCCTGGGAGTTGTGCCTCACGATCAACGACTCGTGGGGTTACCAGCACCACGACGACAACCACAAGTCGCTGAGCCAGTTGGTCCGTTACTTCACGGAGACGATCGGCGGGGGCGGCAACCTCCTCCTCGACGTCGGCCCGATGGAGGACGGCACCATCCCGCAGCCGCAGGTCGAGCGCCTCGAAGGCCTGGGGGAGTGGATCCACAAGCACTCCGACGCCGTGTACGGCACGGTCCGCGGCCTCCCGGCCGGGCACCACTACGGGCCGAGCACCCTCTCCGCCGACGGCCGCACCCTCTATCTCACCCTGTTCGACGTCCCACGCGCCGAGATCGGCGTCCGAGGACTGGTCACCCCGGTCCGCGGGGTCACCGTGCTCGGCACCGGCACCGAACTCGCGCACCGCGTGATCGGCGGGCTGCACGAGGCGGTCGGCGTGCTGTGGATCGACCCGCCCGCCGGGGCCGACCTCGACCCGCACGCGACCGTGCTCGCCGTGGAACTCGACGGGGATCTGGAGCTGTACCGCGGCTCGGGCCGCTTCTGAGACCCGTGCGCGTCTCGGGGTGTGGACCAGTTCCCAAAGGGACTGCGGCGGCGGGGGAGGCTGATGGCGCAGGCGGTCAGCCCGCCGCGCCGTCACCTCGACGCGATGCCCGCGCCCCGGCCGGCCGCCGACGGCTACACCACGCCGCGCGCCCCGCGACTGGTGGACTCGCCGGTGTTCGTGCTGTCGTCCGCGCGCTCCGGGTCCACGCTGCTGCGGGTGCTGATGAACAGTCACAGCCCGATCCGCGCCCCGCACGAGATGCATCTGCGTACCCTGCACGTCCATCTGTCCCGTGAGTTCAGCGACGACGCCATGCGGGAACTCGCGCTCGACAAGGCGGAGTTGGAGCACGTCCTGCGGGACCGGGTGCTCCACCTCGAACTTCAGCGCAGCGGCAAGGACGTCATCGTCGACAAGACCCCGCCCAACACCCTCATCTGGCCGCGCCTGCACCGATGTTGGCCGCACGCCCGGTACATCCTGCTGCTGCGTCACCCGGGCGCGATCGTCGCCTCGCTCACCGCCCGCCGCGACGCCCCCGACCACGAGGCGATCCGCGCCGAAGTCCTGCGCTACGCCGAGAAGTTGGAGGAGCCCGGCAGCATCTCGACGCCCATGTGATGACGTACGAGGACCGCACCGCCGAACCGGAGAAGTCGACCCGCGGCCTGTGCGAGTACCTCGGTGTGCCCTGGGAGAGCGGCATGCTCGACTACGTCAGCAAGGACCACGGCGTCCACCGGCCGCGGCTCGGCGACTGGAGCGGCACCCTGAAGTCGGGCCGGGTCCAGCCCGCTCGCACCGCCGATCCGGCAACCGAACTGCCGTACAGGCTCAGGGAGTTGGCGGGGCGTGGGGGTACCCGGAGGGGGCACCCCCACGCTGACGCTCAGCCGGTGAAGCCGGCCGTGATGGACGTGAACTGCCAGGTGCTCTGGTTGATGCCGGAGCAGTTGCTGACCACTCCGCCACCGGCGCACGGCCGGTCGCGGTTCACGGCCCAGTAGGCGAGCCGCGCGATGTGGTGCGAGTTCGACCAGTCGCGGATCTGGGTCCAGATGGCGGGAGTTGTGTTCTCCTGCTGGTCGCTGAGACCGTTCATGCCGGAGATCCCGATGTGCGAGTAGGCCGTCGCGTCGTCCCACCCGAAGGTGGACTTCAGCTTGGTCTTCAGGCCCTCGGCCGCCGCGACCGTGTTGCCGTACATGTCGGAGCCGCCGCCGAAGTCGAACGGCATGATGGTGAAGACGTCGATGCCGGCGTTGAGCGACTGCGCCTGCTCGATCAGCCGGTTGCCGTAGTACGTCGGGCCGGTGGTCGAGGTGCCGAAGGTGACGATCGTCCTCAGGCCGGGGTTGTTGGCCTTGACGGTCTTCAGCGCGGTGAGGATCTTCGCCTGGACGGCCTCGTTCTCGAACTCGTCCGTGTTCTCGATGTCCATGTCGATGGCCTTGAGACCGTAGGCGCTGATCACCTTCTGAAGCGCCCCGGCGAGCGCGCTCGCGGAGGAGCAGTTGGCGCCGAGCTTGCTGCCCTGCCAGCCGCCGAACGACGGCACGATGTCACCGCCGGCCGCGCGGATCTGGTTGATCGCCGTCTGGTCGACGCCACCGGTCAGCGCCCGGCTGCCGTCCCAGGCGGGGTTGCAGCCGCCGGAGTCCAGCACGAACGCCATCGTGAACCACTTGACGCCCGTCGCGGCCATCACCGTCGCCGGGTTCGGCGGGTCGCCCCACCCTTCGTACAGATAGGGCGCGGCCTGCTTGAACCCGGTGCCGCCGCCGGTGCCCGCGTCCGTGGTGACGCTCACGGAGTTGGACGCCGCGGAGGAGTTCCCGGCCGCGTCCCGCGCCTTCACGGTGAACGTGTAGGCGGTGCTGGACGAGAGCCCGCTGACCGTGGCACTCGTACCGGAGACGCTGAGGACCTGGTTCGCGCCGCTGTAGATGTCGTACGCCGTGACACCCACGTTGTCGCTCGCGGTGCCCCACGACAGGGACACGCTGGAGGACGTCTTGCCCGTGGAGGTCAGTCCGGTTGGCGCGGTCGGGGCCTGGGTGTCGCCACCGCCGCCACCGCCGGGCCCGTCGAGGCTGATGTCGTCCGCGTAGTAGGTGCCCTGCGCGTACCAGCCGTGGACGTAGATGGTGGCGCTGGTCTGTGAGGCGCCGGTGGTGAACGAGGTCGTCAACTGGGCGTACGCCGACGGGGACGAAGTCCACGTGGAGGAACCGCCGTTGACACCGAGGTAGACGTAACTGCCGCGCACCCAGCCGCTGAGCGAGTACGCCGTGTTCGGTTGCACGGCGACCGTCTGGGAGCACTGTGCGGTGTCGCTCGAACTCACCGCGCCCGCAAGGGCCTTGGAGCCGCCGTGCACCGGGGAGGAGACCACCGAGCCGAGGTTTCCGGTGCAGGACCAGGGGGACAGGGAACCCGACTCGAAGCCGGGGTTGGTCAGGACGTTGGCCGCCTGCGCGGTACCGGGCAGCGCGATGGCCCCGGCCATGGCCAGGGCTGCGGTACCGAGCAGAGCGAGGAGGCGACGTCTGGAACGTCTGAGTGTGTCGCGCACGCGATCTCCCTGAAGGAATGGGGGTGTTCGGGAGTGCTGGAAGGTGCGCAACCAAGTTGGTATGGACCAATCGCGGTGTCAAGATGCTGCCCCATGATTGGTCCATACCGGTATGAAGTTGTGGTGCGGAGGGGGAAGGGGAGACCCGGGAGGCCTAGGCGCGGGCCGCCGCTCGGCTGCCCAACTCCGTTGCCCGGGTGCTCTCCGGCTCCGCCTCGGTCTGCGCCGGCACCGTCGGGAGCAGCGGCTCCGACTCCTCCGCGCGCTGGTGCGGGAGCGTCACGGGACGCAGCTGGCGCGGGCCCGAGACCACCGCGTAGTCCGCGCCCAGGAACGGCGGCTCCATCGTGCCCGGGTCCTCGCCGAGCGCCAACTGCACTGCCGCCCAAGGGGCGTTGACCCCGCACAGCGACAGCTGGTGCAGGCCGCCCGCGGGACGGGTGTTGACGTCCATCAGCACGGGCGTCTCGCCGAACATCCGGAACTGGATGTTGGACAGGTAGTGCAGCCCGAAGCCCTCCGCGATCCGGCGGGCCGGCTCCAGCCACTGCTCGTGCAGGGTGAAACCGCGCCGACGGCCGTTCTTCGTGCGGCCCACCGCGAGCCGGACCAGGTTGTCGGGACCGGTCAGGCAGTCCACCGACACCTCCGGCTCCTCCAGCCGCGGCATGACCAGCCAGTCGACCTGCTCGTCGGCCTGCTCCAGCGCCTCGACGACCGTGTCGAGCGGGACGTAGGGGCTCGGGAAGCCGTTGAGGTGCATGAGCGAGAAGGGGGCGCGTGTGACCACGCGGAAGCCCACCCCGCCCGCACCGGACGCCGGCTTGAAGCACGCCTTGTGCCCGGCGGCCTCCAACTCCTCGACGGCCGCGACGAGTTCGGGCGCCGTGCGGACCCGCCACCACGGCGGCACGGGCACGCCGATCGCCTGGACCGCTTCGTACGCGATCACCTTGTCGTGGAAGACGGCGACGGCCTCGGGGGTCGGCGCCAGCAGCGCCGTGCCCACCGCCTCGAAGTCCGCGCGGTGCGCCACGATCTCCGACTGGTGCAGCCGGGGCACGAACACGTCGATGCCGCGGCGGGCGCACTGGTCGAGGGCGTACTCGACGTAACCGGCCGGGGACAGGCCCTCGGGCTCCAGGTCGGCGGTGTCGGCGGCAGCCAGTACGGGGGAGTCCGCGTCGCCGTGCGTGGCATGGATCTCGACGGCCCGATCGCTGGGATTTCTCCGCAGCTGATCCATGAAGAACACGTTCTCCGCGTACGTGCGGTTGAGCCAGACGCGTACGCGAGAGACCATGCAGGGCCGTCCTTTCGGGTTCGCGGGCACGGCGGAGCGAGGCCGTGCCCGGCCAGGGTGGTTGGAGGGACACCAAACCGCCCTCGGCGAAGAGGCGTTCGTGGCGGTGGTGTTGGGGCGATCATACGGCTTTCAAGGGGTGCCGCGTGCAACGCCCGTGTTACGGATTTCCCGATCCTGCCCACCCGGCACGTGAACTCCCGTCATTGTGCTGGTCGGAGCACCTCCCTCCGACAGCACCGACCACCGTCCCGACCACCGCCGCCTCCGCCCCGCCGTCTTGTCGCGGAACGGCGGGATGTGATCTCGTGGCCTCATTCGTGCGCGCGGAGGCGGAGGGGGCGAGAGGTGGAGTCGACGGCAGGCGGTGCCGGACAGCTGCTGGCCATCAGCGACCTGCACATCGGGTACGCCGAGAACCGCGCCCTCGTCCAGGACATGCGGCCCGGCACGGACGAGGACTGGCTGATCGTGGCCGGTGACATCGCCGAGACCGTGGCCGACATCCGCTGGGTCCTCGAACTCCTCGCCGGCCGCTTCCGCAAGGTCCTGTGGTCCCCCGGCAACCACGAGCTGTGGACCCACCCCAAGGACCCCGTCACCCTGCGCGGCGTCGCCCGCTACGAACACCTCGTGGCCCTGTGCCGGGAACTCGGCGTCCTCACCCCCGAGGACCCCTACCCGATCTGGGACGGCCCCGGTGGCCCGGTCGTCGTGGCCCCGCTCTTCCTCCTCTACGACTACTCGTTCCTCCCGGCCGGCTGCGCCACCAAGGACGAGGGACTGACGTACGCGCACGGCACCGGCATCGTCTGCAACGACGAGTTCCTGCTGCACCCCGACCCCTACCCCAGCCGCGAGGCCTGGTGCCGGGCCCGCGTCGCCGAGACCGAACGCAGACTCACCGAGATCCCCGACACCCTGCCCACGGTCCTGATCAACCACTACCCCCTGGACCGGCACCCCACCGAGGTCCTCTGGTACCCCGAGTTCGCCATGTGGTGCGGCACCACCCTGACCGCCGACTGGCACCGCAGATTCCGCGTGGACACCATGGTCTACGGCCATCTCCACATCCCGCGGACCACCCACCACGAGGGGGTCCGCTTCGAAGAGGTGTCCGTGGGATACCCCCGCGAGTGGCGGAAGCGCCCGGAACCCCCGGGACGACTGCGCCGCATCCTGCCGATGGAGGTCGGAGCCGGTGATCGAGGAGCTGCTCCCGGAGTCCGTGGTGACCGTGGAGACACACGGTGACGAGGGGTTCCAGGACACCCCGCTGTACCCCGAGGAAGCGGCCCGGGTGGCCCGCGCGGTGCCCAAGCGACGGCGCGAGTTCACCGCCGTACGGGCCTGCGCACGGCGCGCCATGGAGAAGCTCGGCGTGCCCCCGCAGCCGATCCTGCCCGGCGCCCACGGCGCGCCGACCTGGCCCGCCGGACTCATCGGCAGCATGACCCACTGCGACGGCTACTGTGCCGCCGCGCTGGCCCGCGCCACCGACCTCGCCTCGCTCGGCATCGACGCCGAACCCCACGCCGCGCTCCCCGACGGCGTCCTGTCCTCCGTCTCCCTGCCCGCCGAACAGGAACGGCTGACCCGGCTCGCGGACGGGCTGCCCGCCGTGCACTGGGACCGGCTCCTGTTCAGCGCCAAGGAGTCCGTCTACAAGGCCTGGTTCCCCCTCACCGGGAAGTGGCTGGACTTCTCGGAGGCCGACATCGACCTCTTCGCGGACCCCGGCGACGGCCTGCGCGGCGGCCTGCGCGCCCGCCTCCTCGTCCCCGGCCCGGTGGTCGGCGGCGAGCGCCTCGACACCTTCGAGGGCCGCTGGACCGTACGACGAGGACTGGTCGCCACGGCGATCACGGTCCCGCATCCCTGAACCCCCTCACCCCTGAAACCCCTCACCCCTCCGGGCACCAGCTCGCCAGCAACCCGAAGAACGCCTCCTCGTTGCCCGCGAGTCCGGCGTCCGTCAGGGCCTGGTCCGCCTCGGCCAGCACCGAGGGTGGGACCAGGACCGGGCGTGGGTCGCCCGGGGGGCCGTCGAAGGCGGCTCTGACCGTGTGCAGCAGCCGTAGATAGGCCTGGACGGCGGCGCGCTCGCGGTCGGTCATCACTGCGGTCTGCATAGGACGGCTCTCCCCTGATCGGCGTCGTGCGCCCCCGCACGGCGGTGGCACGACTCCAGCTTGCCGCCTGCCACTGACAATCCCGTTTCCCCCGGCCCCGGTTCGCCCGCTTAGCCGAGGCGAAACGTCCCCGAAATCCCCCGTGGAACAGCGGCCCTACGCTGGGAGGAAGGGCTTTCGGCCGTCCGCGGACGGCCAGGTGAACGGGAGGCGAGTGCGTGGCGGACGTCCCGGCACGGCGCCCGGCGCGCGCCGCACGGCTGCGCCCGGTGGGCGACGAAGAACTCACACTCCAGTACCGCGTCGTGCACGGATACCGCCGTGCCTTCCGCATGGCCGGCTCGGGCCCGGCGCTCGTCCTCATCCACGGCATCGGCGACTCCTCGGCCACCTGGGCCGAGCTGATCCCGCAGCTCGCCCGCACCCACACGGTGATCGCCCCCGACCTCCTCGGCCACGGCGCCTCCGACAAACCACGGGCCGACTACTCGGTCGCCGCCTACGCCAACGGCGTGCGCGATCTGCTCACCACCCTCGGCATCGAGTCCGCGACCCTGCTCGGGCACTCGCTGGGCGGGGGAGTGGCGATGCAGTTCGCCTACCAGTTCCCCGAACGCACCGAACGCCTCGTCCTGGTCAGCGCGGGCGGTGTGGGCCGCGAGGTCAATCCGGGGCTACGACTCGTCTCGCTCCCCGGCTCCCATCTCGCCCTGTCCGCACTGCGGTTGCCCGGCATGCGCCTCCAAGTCGGCCTCGCGGTGGGCCTGATGAGACTCCTCGACACCGACCTCGGCCGGGACGCCCCCGAACTCCTCACCCTCGTCGACGCGTTGCCCGACGACACCGCCCGCAACGCGTTCATCCGCACCCTGCGCGCGGTCGTCGACTGGCGCGGCCAGGTGGTGACCATGCTCGACCGCTGCTATCTGACCGAGGGCATGCCGACGATGCTGCTGTGGGGCGACCGCGACAGCGTGGTGCCGGTACGGCACGCCCACGGCGCCCACGAGGCCATGCCGGGCAGCCGGCTGGAGATCTTCGAGGGGGCGGGGCACTTCCCGTTCCACACCGACCCGGCCCGATTCCTCGCCCTGGTCACGGAGTTCACCGCCACCACCACCCCGGCCCACTGGAGCCGCGAGCACTGGCGCGACCTCCTGTGCGAGGGCCGACCCGGTGTCACGGCCCAGGGCGACGCGACGGAACGGGACCTGCGGGAGGCGAGCGAACGCAGCGCGACCTGACGGGACGTCAATTCCCGTTCCCGCGGCCCCGGATCACGACTCGGGGCGCTTGACGCTCTCCAGGAGCATGTCCAGCCACTCGGCGACCTTGTCGCGGTGCTGGTCGGTGGGCAACTGCGCGGCGCGCCAGGCGATTCCGCGCACCCCGTGGTCCTGTAGCAGCCGCTCCAGCGGGTCTCCCGCGGCCTCGGCCGCCGCCCGCTCACGGTTGGCGAGCTTCTGCAACAGCTCCTGCTCGGCGCGCTGTAGGGCCCCCGCGAGGGCCTCGGGGTCCTCGGCCGTGAGGAATCCGGCGTGCACCCGGAAGAAGCGCTGGAGCGCGTCGCAGTGCTCCATGGTGGGACGCCGGTCGCCGTTGATGAGCGCCCCCGCCTGCTGACGGGACATGCCCGCGCCGTCGGCGATCTCCTGCTGGGTGTACTTGCGCCCGTTGGGCTTGAGCCTGGTGCGGCGCAGCAGGTCGAGGCGTTGCAGGAACCGGGCCTGCACATCGGGCTCGCCCGCGGGGCGACCGCTCAGCAGCGCCCTGACCACGGGGTCCGGGACACCGGAGGCCACGGAGAGCCGGCCCACGTGGAAGACCTCGGCCTGCGGAACGTCGAGTCGCTCGGCGAGCGCGGTGACGCGGTCGACGACGGCGGGCAGCACGGCGCCTGCCGTTGTGCCCGGTACCTCGAAGCCATCCGACACCGACAGATCTCCTATGTCTCTCACAGGCTTCTCACAAATGGTGGCCGTGAACATCCCGGAGGGTAGCGGTTCGTTCGAACTCGCATCCAGGTCTCGCCACAACTGTGGCCAATTTCAGCCGTCAACCATCATGAAATGCCACGATAGTTGACACGGCAAGAGTCGGGGCAGCAGGATCAGGGCGCCGCGAGAAGGCCGCATAGGCAAGAGGGGTGACCTCCCGATGGCGTATCAGGCAGGTGGGCAGCGGTCCGCACCGCGGCCCGCCCCCGAGAGTCCCGAGGCCCGGGCGTATCTGCTCGACTACGCCACGCTGTTGGAGGCCGTCCCTTTTCCCTCCGTCGTCATGGACCACCGCTGGGACGTGGTGTTGACCAACGGCGCGTTCAAGTCACTTTTCCGGGCGATCGGTTCGCATCCGACGGCCATGCCGGGCGACAACTTCCTTCGGTTCGTGCTCTTCCACCCCGACGCGAGCACGGTTCTCGGCGAGCACGAGTCGAGTTGGTGCCTGCCGATGCTGGCCCACTTCGCCTCCGTGGTGGAGACCCACGGCCACGATCACGGCCTTCAGGCGATCCGCCGTGACATCGCCCAGGACCCGATCATGGAGGCCGCCTACCGGCAGGGCCTGCCGCACTGGATCCGCGCGGTGGGCGAGGAGGCCGTGGAGCACGACGGCGCCGTCCGCCCGGTACTGCACCCCGACCCGCGCTGGGGTGTCACGGACTGCCGGGTCGTCGGCGAGACCCCCAAGACCCTTGAGAACATGGGCTATTCGCGTCTGACACTGGTCCTGCGCGAGGCCCGCCGCACCCCGCCGCCCAGGATGCGCAGGCCGGTACGCGGCGCGGGACACCTGAGGGTGGTCCCGGCGGCCGAGTGAGCACCACCCCAACTCGCTTTGTGACTACGGGAGTCGGGGTCGGCCCTCGGCGACGACCAGGACCAGCGGCACCCCGTCGCACGGCACCAGCCGCAGCCCTCCCGCATACCCCGCCCGGCCCGCCGCCAGCGCCTCCGCGAAGTCCGGGCCCTTGCTGAGCGAACCGACCAGATGACGAGGGTCGGTGGACGCGGCGACCCGGCCGCGCGCGTTCACCAGCCGTGCCGGACCGGGCAGTTGACGCAGCATCGGCATCACGGCCGCCTCGAAGTGCCGTAGGTACACGTCCGCCGCGGCCACCCCCGCGAACCGTCCCTCCGCGTGCACCGGCGCCGACAGGGTGAGGCTGTACTCGTCCGAGCAGAGGTAGTCGACGTACGGTCCGGCGACCGCCCGCTCCCCGGTGTCACGGGGCAGCGCGAACCAGTCCCAGTGCGTGTAGTCGGCGTACGCCGAGTGCTCGGGATCGAGGTCGAGCAGCAGCGGCCGGATGCCCCCGTCCGCCGTGGTCTGCCACCACTCAAGCCAGGCCGGTACGTCGCTCAGCAGTCCCGGCGCGGCGACGAAGCCGACGCCGGACACCAACTCGTGCCGGGCCAGCCGGAGATGGAGACCCGGGCGGAGTGCGGCGAGGTCGACGGTCGCGGGGCGGCGGCCCTGTGCGGACACCTTGGCGAGCAGGGCCGTCGTGTCGGCGCGGGTGGCGGCCACGGCGTCGAACACGGACTCCAGGGCCGAGCGGACGCCCGTCGCGACGGACTGCTCGGGTGCCGTGGCCGGCGGTGCCGTCGCGAGGCTCATGCGTGCCCTCCAGCAGACGGGGAGCGGACGCGGCGACGGCTACAGGGCCAGCCGCTCGGCGATCAGCCGCGCCGTCGACTCCCGCACGCACCGCTCGGCCAACTCCCTGGCCGAATCGTGGGCCCCATCTTGCACGGCCGAGATTACGGAGCGGTGACGGTCTGCGGCTTCTTCACGATATTCGTCGCTGCCGAGCACCAGACACAGCAGCGCCCCGACCTCGGTCTGCAACGCGACCTGTTCCCGGGTCAGTCGGGCCGACTGCGCGGCGGCGGCCAGCTCGACATGGAACCGGCCGTAGACCCGGCCGCGCGCCGCCGCGTCCTCGGCGCGCGTCAACTCCTCGGCCGTACGCCGAAGTTGTACGAGATCCTCGGGCTCGGTGCGCTCCGCGGCGAGCCGGGCCGCGGTACCGGACAGGGCGGCCCAGTGGTCGCCGAGGTCGCGCAGCTCCTCGGTGCTCCAGCCGCGCAGCCGGACCTTCAGCCGCTCCTCGCCCGGCACTTCGGGCAGCGACACGAAGCTGCCGCCGCCGCGCCCGCGCCGGGTGGTGACCAGCCCCTGCTGGCGCAGCGCCATCAGCGCCTCCCGCAGGGTCACCGTGGACACACCGAGCTGCCCGGCCAGCTCGCTCTCGCCCGGCAGCTGCTCGCCGTCGGCGAGCAGTCCGAGTTCGATGGCGTCCCCGAGCCGGCTGACGACGGCGTCGACCCGCGCCCGGTTGTCGACCGGGGCGAAGACGGCTTTTCGGGCGCCGCCGTTGAGGTGCTGCTGCTGGTTCACGGCCACCACCTTGCACGTTGACTCAAGCTTTACCCTAAGGGGGCCTTGAGATTTGAACTATGACTTCATATGTTTCCGTGCAACGTCACAGAGCACCAGAAAGGTTCCCGCCCATGGAGGGGATTGCGATCCGGCTGCGGGATCTGCGGAAGTCGTTCGGCGAGACGACCGCCGTGGCCGGCGTCGACCTGGAGATCAGGGACGGCGAGTTCTTCTCGATGCTCGGCCCGTCCGGCTCGGGCAAGACGACCGTGCTCCGCATGATCGCCGGCTTCGAGAACCCCACCGGCGGCACCATCGAACTCGCCGGCCAGGACGTCACCGGCCTCGCCCCCTTCGAACGGGACGTCCACACCGTCTTCCAGGACTACGCCCTCTTCCCGCACATGACCGTCGAGCAGAACGTCGCCTACGGCCTCAAAGTCCGCAAGGTCCCCAAGGCCGAACGACTGCTCCGCGCCCGAACAGCCCTCGCGGAAGTACGACTTGAGGGCTACGGCGCCCGCCGCCCCGCCCAGCTCTCCGGCGGCCAGCGGCAACGCGTCGCCCTCGCTCGCGCCCTCGTCGGCCGCCCCCGTCTGCTGCTGCTCGACGAACCGCTCGGCGCCCTCGACCTGAAACTGCGCGAGCAGATGCAGGTCGAACTCAAGGCGCTCCAGCGGGAGGTGGGCATCACCTTCGTCTTCGTCACCCACGACCAGGAGGAGGCCCTGACGATGAGCGACCGCATCGCCGTCTTCGACCAGGGCCGCATCCAGCAGGTCGGCACCCCCGCCGAGGTCTACGAGCGTCCCGCGACCCCGTTCGTCGCGTCCTTCGTCGGCACCTCCAACCTGCTGGCGGGCGAGGCGGCCGAGCGGATCGTCGGCACCACGGGCACGTACAGCATCCGGCCCGAGAAGATCCGCGTCCTCAAGGACTCCGACGGGACCGGCGAACCGGACCACGAGAGCGCCGCCGGCACCGTCGCCGAGGTCGTCTACCTCGGGGACTCCACCCGCTTCCTCGTCGACCTCGACGCCGGCGGCCGGCTCACCGCACTCCAGCAGAACCTGGAGACCTCCGCCGAGGACGTGGCCGCCTACCGCGGCAGCCGGGTGCGATTGCAATGGCACCGGCGCCACACGGTGCACGTCCCCGACTCCCGCTGACCCCGCTCGCACCTCCCCCGGCCCCTTCGCCGATCCGCCCGCTCACCCATCTCCTCCACCCATGGAGAACGCCGTGCGTCTCACCCGAACCCTCCAGGTGACGGCCTGTGCCGCCGCCCTGCTCGCCGCCACCGCCTGCGGCTCCTCCGACAGCGGTTCATCGGGCGGCGGCCTCAACCCCCCTGACCTCAAAGCCCAGTCGAAGCTCGGCAAGAGCGAGGGCGAGGTCAACCTGATCGCCTGGGCCGGATACGTCGAGGACGGCTCCAACGACCCCAAGGTCAACTGGGTCAGCGACTTCGAGAAGCAGACCGGCTGCCAGGTCAACTCCAAGGTCGCCGCCAGCTCCGACGAGATGGTCAAACTGATGAAGACCGGCGAGTACGACGCCGTCTCCGCCTCCGGCGACGCCTCCCTGCGCCTCATAGCCTCCGGCGACGCCGCCCCCGTCAACACGAACCTGGTCCCCAACTACAAGGACATTTTCCCCGACTTGAAGCTCCAGGCCTGGAACTCCGTCAAGGGCAAGGCCTACGGCATCCCGCACGGCCGCGGCGCCAACCTGCTGATGTACAACACCCAGAAGGTCACCCCCGCCCCGACCTCCTGGGCCGCGGTCTTCGACGACGCCTCGAAGTACAAGGGCCATGTCACCGCGTACGACTCGCCGATCTACATCGCCGACGCGGCCCTCTATCTCAAGGCCACCAAGCCGGAGTTGAAGATCAAGGACCCCTATGCGCTCGACCAGACCCAGTTCGACGCGGCCGTCGCCCTGCTGAAGAAGCAGAACGCTGACATCGGCGAGTACTGGAGCGACTACCTCAAGGAGATCTCCGGCTTCAAGAGCGGCGACTCCGTCGTCGGCACCACCTGGCAGGTCATCGCCAACCTCACCGCCGACGAGGGCACCAAGATCAAGGCCTTCGTACCCGAGGAGGGTTCGACCGGCTGGTCCGACACCTGGATGATCTCGGCCAAGGCCAAGCACCCCAACTGCGCCTACAAGTGGCTGAATTGGATCGTCTCCCCGAAGGTCAACGCCCAGGTCGCCGAGTACTTCGGCGAGGCCCCCGCCAACTCCAAGGCCTGCGCCGAGACCAGCGACAAGAACTTCTGCACCACCTACCACGCCGCCGACACCGCGTACTGGAAGAACATCGCCTTCTGGAACACGCCCATCGAGCAGTGCCTCGACGGCCGCACCGACGTCAAGTGCGTGCCGTACGCCAAGTGGGTACAGGCCTGGACCGAGATCAAGGGCTGACACATGTCCCTGCTCAACCGGACCGCGGGGGCGCTGTACCGGCGCCCCCGGCTGCGCCTGTCCCTGCTCCTCACCGCACCGCTGCTCTGGCTCGCCGTGCTCTATCTCGGCTCGCTGAGCGTGCTGTTCGTCTCCGCGTTCTGGACGACGGACTCCTTCACCTCCGAGGTGGTGAAGGTCTGGTCGACCGACAACTTCCACGAGCTGTTCACGGTGCCCGTGTACCGCCAGGTCATCCTGCGCAGCATCGGCGTCGCACTCGCCGTCACCGTCCTGTGCGCCGTGATCGCGTTCCCACTTGCCTTCTACACGGCCCGAGTTGCCAAGCCCGGCCGACGCCCGCTGCTGGTGGTCGCCATCCTCACCCCGCTGTGGGCCAGTTACCTGGTCAAGGTGTACGCGTGGCGGCTCATCCTGTCCCAAGGCGGCCTGGCCGACTGGATGTTGAAGCCGTTCGGGCTCAGTGGTCCGGGGTTCGGACTCCCCGCCGCCGTCCTCACCCTCACGTACCTCTGGCTGCCGTACATGGTCCTGCCGATCCACACCGCGTTGGAGCAGCTGCCCGCCAACCTCCTCGACGCGTCGGCCGACTTGGGCGCGCGGGCCGGGCGGACCCTCCGGTCCGTCGTGCTGCCGATGGTGCTGCCGTCCGTCGCCGCCGGGTCGATCTTCACCTTCTCGCTCAGCCTCGGCGACTACATCACCGTGCAGATCGTCGGCGGCAAGACCCAGCTCATCGGCAACCTCGTCTACTCCAACATCGAGCTCAACCTGCCCATGGCCGCCGCTCTTGGAACGGTCCCAGTCGTCGTCATCGTCGTGTATCTGCTCGCGATGCGCCGCACGGGTGCGCTCAGCAGCCTGTAGCAGCCCGCACAACACCATCGACCGCCTCCGAAGGGGGTGACATGTCATGCAGCTCTCCCGTTCCGCGCGCATCGCCCTGCGCGTGGCCGCCGGGTTCGGCTTCGCGGTGATCTACGTCCCGCTCCTGCTCGTCCTCGTCAACTCCCTCAACCCGGACCGCAGCGCGAGCTGGCCGCCCTCCAGCCTGACCCTGCACTGGTGGTCCGTCGCCTGGCAGAACTCGGGCGCCCGCGCGGCACTCTGGGTCTCGGTGAAGGCGGGCCTCGGCGCCACCGCCATCGCCCTGGTGCTCGGCACCCTGATCGCCTTCGCGGTCGCCCGGTACCGCTTCTTCGGCCGCGACGCCATCTCCTTCGTGGTCGTGCTGCCGATCGCCCTGCCCGGCATCGTCACGGGCATCGCCCTCAACTCGGCGTTCAGCACGGTACTTGAGCCGCTCGGCGTGGGCCTCGGCCTGTTCACGGTGATCGTCGGACACGCCACCTTCTGCATCGTCGTCGTCTTCAACAACGTCGTCGCCCGGCTCCGGCGCACCTCCGGGTCGTACGAGGAAGCCGCGATGGACCTGGGCGCCGACACCTTCCGCGCCTTCGTCGACGTCACCTTCCCGCTGGTGCGCTCGGCGCTCCTGGCCGGCGGACTGCTCGCGTTCGCGCTCTCCTTCGACGAGATCGTGGTGACCACCTTCACCGCCGGACCCGGCATCGAGACCCTCCCGATCTGGATCTTCAACAACATGACCCGGCCCCAACAGGCGCCGGTCGTCAACGTGGTGGCCGCGGTCCTCGTCCTCCTCTCGGTCCTCCCGATCTACGTCGCACAGCGACTGTCCGCCGACACGGCCACCGCCAGCCGGGTCTGACGCCCTGAGCACCTGTTTTCCGGGGCGGCGGCCGGTCTAAGCTCTGCGGATGACCTTGGAATGGGAACAGGTAATCGTGCACGCGGAGGACCCGGCGGCCCTGGGCCAGTGGTGGGCCACGGCCCTCGGCTGGGTGGTCGTCCACTCATCCGACGACGAGTTCGAGATCCGCCCGGCGCCGGACCGCCTGCCGGGCATCGACTTCGTACGGCTCGCCGAGAGCAAGAAGTCCAAGAGCCGACTGCACCTCGACTTCAGGCCCGACGACCAGGACGCCGAGGTGGCCCGACTGGAGGCCCACGGCGCACAGCGGGTCGACATCGGCCAGGGCGAACAGTCATGGGTCGTCCTGGCGGACCCCGAGGGCAACGAGTTCTGCGTCCTCGGGCAGCGGCGCCAGTAAGTAAGTACTCCTGAAGGAGTGGTGTCCCCGGTCCGCCGCCGCCCACCGTCCTCGCGGTGACATGCAGGCGGGGGCATACTCAACCAGAGAGGTATGTGACATAGTACTGATGTGAGCAAGCGACTGACCTGCGATGTCGTGGTCGTCGGAGCCGGAGTGGTGGGCGCGGCCTGCGCCCTCTACGCGGCCCGGGCCGGCCTCGACGTCGTCATCGTGGATCGCGGCCCGGTCTCCGGCGGCACGACCGGTGCCGGTGAGGGCAACTTGCTCGTCTCCGACAAGGAACCCGGCCCCGAACTCGACCTCGCCCTCCTCTCCGCCCGCCTGTGGACACAACTCGCCGAGGAATTGGGGGAGTTCATCGAGTACGAGGCGAAAGGCGGCCTCGTCGTGGCCTCCACGCCCAGCGGGCTCACCGCCCTGGAGCGCTTCGCGGAGGAGCAGCGCACCGCGGGAGTCGTCGCCGAACCGGTCGACGCCGAGGCCCTGTACGACCTCGAACCCCGCCTCGCCCCAGGCCTCCCGGGCGGCGTGCACTACCCCCAGGACCGCCAGGTGATGCCCGCTCTGGCCGCCGCCCACCTCGTCCGGGCCTCCGGCGCCCGCCTGCTCACCGGCCGCACGGTGACGGCCGTACTCCGCACGGCCGATGGAACGGTCCAAGGCGTCCGCACCGCCCCGGGTGACATCCTCGCCCCGACCGTGATCAACGCCGCCGGCACCTGGGGCGGCGAACTCGCCGCCCTCGCAGGCGTCGCCCTCCCCGTCCTCCCGCGCCGAGGCTTCGTCCTCGTCACCGAACCGCTCCCGCGCCTGATCCACCACAAGGTGTACGCCGCCGACTACGTGGCCGACGTGGCCAGCGACTCGGCCGCCCTACAGACCTCACCCGTCGTGGAGGGCACGGCCGCCGGGCCCGTCCTCATCGGCGCCAGCCGTGAACGCGTCGGTTTCGATCGGGAGTTCTCGCTGCCGGTCCTGCGGGCGCTGGCGGCGGGCGCGACCCGGCTGTTCCCGTTCCTGGCCGACGTAAGGGCGATGCGCTCCTACCTCGGCTTCCGCCCCTACCTGCCGGACCACCTCCCCGCCATCGGCCCCGACCCCCGGGCCCCCGGACTCTTCCACGCCTGCGGGCACGAGGGCGCCGGCATCGGACTCGCCACCGGCACCGGGCACTTGATCACCCAACTCCTCGGCGGCAAGACCCCCGACTTCGACATGGCACCCTTCCGCCCCGACCGCTTCCAGGACGACGAGGAGGAGGTCGAATGAGATCCGGATCCCCCCGAGACCTTGCCGACGCCCACCCTGGACCGGTCTTCACGGTCACCCTGGACGGCCGCGAGATCGAGGCGGTCCCCGGCCAGACCGTCGCCGCCGCACTGTGGTCGGCGGGTGTGACGTCCTGGCGCACCACCCGGACCGGAGGCGCGCCACGCGGCATCTTCTGCGGCATCGGCGTCTGCTACGACTGCCTCGTCACCGTCAACGACCGCCCGAACCAACGGGCCTGCCTGGTGCCATTGCACCCGGGCGACGCCATCCGCACCCAGGACGGAACGGGCCACGATGACTGACCGACCGCACCTCGCCGTGATCGGCGCGGGCCCGGCGGGACTCGCCGCCACCGTCGCCGCCGCGGCACACGGCGTCCGGGTCACGCTGATCGACTCGGCGGCCCGGGCGGGCGGCCAGTTCTACCGTCAGCCCGCCGCCGAACTGAACGCCCGGCGCCCACAGGCCCTGCACCACCGGTGGCGCACGTGGCAGCGGCTCGACGGCGCCCTCGCCCGCCAGGTGGAGGCAGGCCACGCAACACACTTGACGGATCATCATGTCTGGTTCGTGGAGCACCGGTTGGACCACTTCACCGTGCACGCCCTGGTCGGTCCCGCACAGGAGGACCCGGTCGAGGTCCGCGCCGACGCCGTCCTCCTCGCCACCGGCGGCTACGAGAAGGTCCTCCCCTTCCCCGGCTGGACTCTCCCCGGAGTGCTCACCGCGGGCGGCGCGCAGGCCATGCTCAAGGGCTCCCTCGCCGTCCCTGGACGAACCGCCGTGGTCGCAGGGACCGGTCCACTCCTCCTCCCCGTGGCGACCGGCCTCGCGGCGGCAGGTGTGGAAGTGGCCACGCTCGTCGAGTCCGCCGACCCCAAGGCGTTCATACGACGGCCCCGCGTGCTCGCCGCACAGCCCGGCAAGGTCGCCGAAGGCGCCCAGTACGCGGCCCAACTCCTGTGCCACCGCGTCAAGTTGCTCACCCGGCACACCGTCGTCGAGGCGCACGGCGACGAGCGGCTGGAGGCGGTGACCGTCGCCACGCTCGACGCCCACGGACGGATCCGCCCTGGCACCGAACGGCGCCTCGCCTGTGACACCCTCGCCGTCGGCCACGGCATGCTGCCGCACACCGACCTCGCCGAGACCCTCGGCTGCCGGCTCGAAGGGCTCCACGTCCGCGTCGACGACGAACAGCGCACCGACGTCCCCGGCGTCTGGGCGGCCGGCGAGACCACCGGCATCGGCGGCGCGGACCTCGCCCTCGCCGAGGGACACATCGCGGGACGCTCCGCAGCCGCCCGTCTGACGGGTGCCGTACCCGACCCGCGCGAGTGGGCGACTGCCGCCAAGTCCCGTACGCGACTGCGGGAGTTCTCCGCCGCCCTCGACAACGTTTACGCACCGCCCGCCTGTTGGACCGGTCTCGTCACCGACGACACGATCGTGTGCCGCTGCGAAGAGGTGACCGGAGGCGCGATCCGCGAGGCGGTGGCCGGGCTCGGCGCCGGTGACGTACGCACTGTGAAGCTGTTGACGCGGGCCGGGATGGGCTGGTGCCAGGGGCGGATGTGCGGGCCAGCGGTCGCGGGACTCGCCGGATGCGAACTCACCCCGTCCCGGCGGCCGTTCGCGCGGCCCGTGCCGCTCGGTGTGCTGGCGCGCGCCGGTGAGGCCGAGGACGACGAGCAGCAATGAAAATGTCACACCCCATCGCCCTCCCGTCGCCCCGCCCAATTGAGATGAGGCGTTCCATGACCACCACCCCGAACCGTCCCTGGCGCGGCGTCCTCGTAGCCACCGCGCTTCCGCTGACCGACGAACTCGCCGTCGACTACGACAAGTTCGCCGAGCACTGCGCCTGGCTGGTCGACAACGGCTGTGACGGCGTCGTGCCGAACGGCTCGCTCGGTGAGTACCAGGTGCTCACCCCCGAGGAACGGTCCAAAGTCGTCGAGACAGCCGTCGCCGCGATCGGCGGCGCGCGGGTGATGCCCGGTGTCGCCGCCTACGGTTCCGCCGAGTCCCGCCGCTGGGCCGAGCAGGCCCGCGACGCGGGCTGTGCCTCCGTGATGCTGCTGCCGCCCAACGCCTACCGTGCCGACGAGCGTTCGGTCCTCGCGCACTACGCCGAGGTCGCGAAGGCGGGCGTGCCGATCGTGGCGTACAACAACCCCATCGACACCAAGGTCGACCTGGTGCCCGAACTCCTCGCCAAGCTGCACGGCGAGGGGTACATCCACGCCGTCAAGGAGTTCTCCGGCGATGTCCGCCGCGCCTACCAGCTCGCCGAACTCGCCCCGGAACTGGACCTGTTGATCGGCGCCGACGACGTCCTGCTGGAGCTGGCGCTCGCGGGTGCGAAGGGTTGGGTGGCCGGTTACCCGAACGCGTTGCCCGCCGCGAGCGTCGAGCTGTACCACGCGGCCGTCGACGGCGACCTTGCCACCGCGAAGAAGCTGTACGAGCAACTGCACCCGCTGCTGCGCTGGGACTCCAAGGTCGAGTTCGTGCAGGCGATCAAGCTGTCGATGGACATCGTCGGACGGCACGGCGGCCCGGTGCGCCCGCCGCGCGTTCCGCTGCTGCCGGAGCAGGAGATCGTCGTGCGTGCCGCCACCGAGAAGGCGGTCGCGGCCGGACTCGCGTAAGTACCCTCGCATCGGCACCGATCCACCAGGAGCGTCATGCGCAGCAAACTCGTCCTGCACGCCGTCGACTCGCACACCGAGGGCATGCCGACCCGGGTGATCACCGGCGGCATCGGCGCCATCCCCGGCGCGACGATGAACGAGCGGCGGCTGTACTTCCGCGAACACCGCGACCACATCCGGCAGTTCCTGATGAACGAGCCGCGCGGCCACTCCGCGATGAGCGGCGCGATCCTCCAGCCGCCCACCCGCCCCGACTGCGACTGGGGCGTCGTCTACATCGAGGTCTCCGGCTATCTCCCCATGTGCGGGCACGGCACGATCGGCGTGGCCACCGTGCTCGTCGAGACAGGCATGGTCGAGGTCGTCGAGCCCGTCACCACGATCCGCCTCGACACCCCGGCGGGACTCGTCGTCGCCGAGGTCGCGGTCGAGAACGGCGCCGCGAAGCACGTCACCCTCAAGAACGTCCCGTCGTTCTCCGTGGGCCTGGACCGCGAGGCCACCCTCGCCGACGGGCGGACGGTGACATACGACATGGCGTACGGCGGCAACTTCTACGCCATCCTGCCGCTGGACCAGTTCGAGCTGCCTTTCGACCGGTCCCGCAAGGACGACATCATCAAGGCGGGCCTGTCCCTCATGGAGGCGATCAACGACCGGGACGAGCCCGTCCACCCGGAGGACCGGTCCATTCGCGGTTGCCATCACGTCCACCTGTACGCGCCCGGCGCGACCGCCCGGCACTCCCGGCACGCGATGGCGATCCACCCCGGCTGGTTCGACCGCTCGCCCTGCGGCACGGGCACCAGCGCCCGCATGGCGCAGCTCCACGCGCGCGGCGAACTCCCGCTGCACACCGAGTTCGTGAACGAGTCCTTCATCGGCACCCGGTTCACCGGACGGCTCCTCGACACCACCGAGGTCGCCGGCGTGCCCGCCGTACTGCCCAGCTTCACCGGCCGTGCCTGGATCACCGGCACCGCGCAGTACTCGCTCGATCCCACCGACCCGTTCCCGGGCGGGTTCATTCTCTAGCCCGGGGATAATGGCGGGTCACGCGTGACATTGCACCACTTGTACACCAGGAGATTCGATGGCCGTCCAGCGCACCGGCGCCCCGCCCACCACCGCACCGGATCTGCCCGCGCTGGGCGGGAAGAGCAGTTACCGCGAGCGGGTCGCCGACGCGCTCAGGGCCGCGATGGTCGCGGGGGAGCTGCGGCCCGGCGAGGTGTACTCCGCGCCGTCGCTCGCCGCCCGCTTCGGCGTCTCGGCCACACCGGTCCGCGAGGCCATGCTCGACCTCGCCAAGGAGGGGCTGGTCGACACCGTCCCGAACAAGGGGTTCCGGGTCACCGCGGTCTCCGAGAAGCAACTGGACGAGTTCACCCACGTCCGCGCCCTGATCGAGATCCCCACGGTGGTGGGGCTGGCCGCGACCGCCGACCCCGTCTCGCTGGAGGCGCTGCGGCCCGCCGCCCGGGAGATCGTGCACGCGGCCGTGGCCGGTGACCTCATCGCATACGTCGAGGCAGACACGCGCTTCCATCTCGGGCTGCTCGCCCTGGCCGGCAACGCCCATCTCGTCGAGGTCGTCGGCGATCTGCGCAAGCGGTCCCGCCTGTACGGGCTCACCGCCCTGGTCAAGGAGGGGCGCCTGCTGGCCTCCGCCCAGGAGCACCTGAACCTCCTCGACGCGCTGGTGGACCGTGACGAGCGGGCCGTGCGCGAGATCATGACCCGCCACCTCGGGCATGTCCGCGGCCTGTGGGCCGCACACGACTGACATCGGGTCGCGACGCCGTGAGCCGACCCGGTGACGCCGTGAGCCAGTTCCGGTCACTTGCCCCATGGCGCAAACCACTTGCATCACTTGCGCTATTCTTGCGCACATGACGCGACGACTTGCTGAGGTGGCGAAGAAGGTCGGGGTCAGCGAGGCCACGGTCAGCCGGGTACTCAACGGCAAACCCGGAGTCTCCGACTCCACCCGGCAGTCGGTGCTGTCGGCCCTGGACGTCCTCGGCTACGAACGGCCCACCCAACTGCGCGGTGAACGCGCGCGACTGGTGGGCCTGGTGCTGCCCGAGCTTCAGAACCCCATCTTCCCCGCCTTCGCCGAGGTGATCGGCGGCGCGCTCGCCCAACTCGGCCTCACCCCCGTGCTCTGCACCCAGACCAAGGGCGGGGTCTCCGAGGCCGACTACGTGACGCTGCTGCTCCAACAGCAGGTCTCCGGCGTCGTGTTCGCCGGCGGCCTGTACGCGCAGGCGGACGCGCCGCACGACCACTACCGGCTGCTCGCCGAACGCAACATCCCGGTCGTCCTGCTCAACGCGGCCATCGACCACCTCGGTTTCCCCGCCGTCTCCTGCGACGACGCGGTCGCCGTCGAACAGGCCTGGCGCCACCTCGCCTCCCTCGGCCACGAGCGCATCGGGCTGGTCCTCGGCCCCGCCGACCACATGCCGTCCGCAAGGAAGTTGACCGCCGCGCGGGCCCTGTCCCCGGACCTGCCCGACGAGTTCGTCGCGCGCGCCATCTTCTCCATCGAGGGCGGCCACGCGGCGGCCTCCCGGCTGATCGACCGCGGTGTCACCGGCATCATCTGCGCCAGCGACCCCCTTGCTCTCGGCGCCGTAAGAGCCGCCCGCCGCAAGGGACTTGACGTCCCGTCACAGATTTCCGTCGTGGGCTACGACGACTCCGCGTTCATGAACTGCACCGAGCCCCCGCTGACCACCGTCCGCCAGCCCATCGAGGCCATGGGCCGGGCCGCCGTCGAGCTCCTGAACTCACAGGTCGGCGGAGCCGTCGTACCCGCCGAAGAGCTGCTCTTCGAACCGGAATTGGTAGTCCGCGGTTCCACCGCGCAAGCCCCGCGCAGCTGATAGGCGCGCTGCTGTCGAATAATTACAGACTCTGCGCGACATCTTGCGGAGAGATGTCGGCGGTGCTTGAGTGTGGGCGCCCACCGCTCCTGCCCAGAGGGGTCCACCGATGAGAAGCACCGGGTTCCGCCGTACCTTCGCCGCGATCGGCGTCTGTTCGCTCGCGCTCACCGCCGCCGCCTGCGGGTCCGGCGACGACTCGGCGAGCGGCAAGACACGCATCACGGTCAACTGCGAGCCGCCCAAGAGCGCCAAGGTCGACCGCAAGTTCTTCGACTCCGATGTCGCGGCCTTCGAGAAGAAGAACCCGGACATCGACGTCGTCACGCACGACGCGTTCCCCTGCCAGGACCCGAAGACCTTCGACGCCAAACTCGCCGGCGGCCAGATGGAGGACGTGTTCTACACGTACTTCACCGACGCCAAGCACGTAGTGGACATCAACCAGGCGGCCGATCTCACCCCGTACATCAAGGAGTTGAAGAGCTACGGCACTCTTCAGCAGCAGCTGCGTGACATCTACACCGTCGACGGCAAGATCTACGGCATCCCGCGCACCGGCTACTCGATGGGTCTGCTCTACAACCGCAAGCTCTTCCAGCAGGCCGGCCTCGACCCCGACAAGCCGCCGACGACCTGGGCCGAAGTCCGCGCCGACGCCAAGAAGATCGCCGCACTCGGCAACGGCACCATCGGCTACGCCGACTACAGCGCCCAGAACCAAGGGGGTTGGCACTTCACCGTCGAGATGTACTCGCAGGGCGGCGACGTCGTGAGCGCCGACGGCAAGAAGGCCACCATCGACACCCCGCAGGGCCACGCCGTGCTGCAGAACCTGCACGACATGCGCTGGACCGACAACTCCATGGGCAGCAAGCAGCTCCTCGTCATCAACGACGTGCAGCAGCTGATGGGTTCGGGCAAGCTCGGCATGTACCTCTCCGCCCCGGACAACATCCCGATCCTGGTCAAGGAGAAGGGCGGCAACTACGACGACCTCGCCCTCGGCCCGATGCCCGGCGGCCAGGGCACGCTCATCGGCGGCGACGGCTACATGTTCAACAAGCACGACACGCCCGCCCAGATCCGCGCCGGCCTCAAGTGGCTCGACAGCATGTTCCTCACCCCGGGCAGCGGCTTCCTCGGCGACTACGCCCGCGCCAAAGCGGCCAACGCCCCCGTCGGACTGCCCGAACCGCGCCTGTTCACCGGCGCCGCCGATGCCAAGGACCAGCAGGTCAAGAAGGCCAACTCCAATGTCCCGGTGCAGAATTACCAGGCCTTCCTGGACGGCAACCAGTCCCTCCAGAAGAAGATCGAGCCGCCGGACGCCCAGCAGATCTACTCCGTCCTCGACTCGGCTGTCTCCGCCGTCCTGACCAAGAAGGACGCGAACATCGACCAACTCCTCAAGGACGCCTCCGGAAAGATCGACGGCATCCTGGCCCGGGGCTGACCCGATGACCCGGACGGCCACCCGGAGTCCCGCCCCGACGACGGCGGTACGACAGGTCGAGGCGCCGCCCCCGGCAGGGGGCCGGGGGCGGCGCCGCCTCCTCGACCAGGCCCGCGCCTACGCGTTCCTCATCGGCGGCCTCATCTGCTTCGCCCTGTTCTCCTGGTACCCGGCGATCCGCGCGGTCGTGATCGCCTTCCAGAAGTACACGCCCGGCTCCTCGCCCGAGTGGGTCGGCACCGCCAACTTCACCCGCGTCTGGCACGACCCCGAGTTCACCGCAGCCTGGCGCAACACCCTCGTCTTCACCCTGCTGGCCCTGCTCATCGGCTTCGCGATCCCGTTCGTACTCGCCCTGGTACTCAACGAGTTGAGGCACTGGAAGGCGTTCTTCAGGGTCGTCGTCTACCTCCCCGTGATGATCCCGCCGGTGGTCACCGCCCTGTTGTGGAAATGGTTCTACGACCCCGGAGCGGGCCTCGCCAACGAGACGCTGCGCTTCCTGCACCTGCCCACCTCGAACTGGTCCAACGGCACCGACACCGCCCTCATCTCCCTGGTGATCGTGGCCACTTGGGCCAACCTGGGCGGCACCGTCCTCATCTACCTGGCCGCGCTCCAGTCCATCCCCGGCGAGCTGTACGAGGCCGCCGAACTCGACGGCGCGAGCCTCCTCCAGCGTGTGCGGCATGTGACGATCCCTCAGACCCGCTTCGTCATCCTGATGCTGATGCTCCTTCAGATCATCGCCACGATGCAGGTCTTCACCGAACCCTTCGTCATCACGGGCGGCGGCCCGGAGAGCGCCACCGTCACCGTCCTCTACCTCATCTACAAATACGCCTTCCTCTACAACGACTTCGGCGGCGCCTGCGCGCTCAGCGTGATGCTCCTCGTGCTGCTCGGCGCCTTCTCCGCCGTCTATCTGCGGCTGACCCGCTCCGGAGAGGACGACCTGTGAGCACCCGCACGCTGCTCTCCCCGGCCGCGCTCGCCCGGCCCCGCGGCAGGGCCGTCTACTGGACCGTCTTCACCGGCGTCGTCGTGCTCTTCGCGCTCGCCTTCCTCTTCCCGGTCTACTGGATGGTGACCGGCGCGATGAAGTCGCCGGACGAGATCGCGCAGACCCCGCCCACGATCATCCCCAAGCACTGGCACCTCAGCGGCTACACCGACGCCTGGGACCTGATGCAGCTCCCGGAGCACCTGTGGAACACGGTCGTCCAGGCCGCCGGCGCCTGGGCGTTCCAACTGGTGCTGTGCACGGCCGCCGCCTACGCCCTGTCCAAACTCAAGCCCGCCTTCGGCAAGTTGATCCTCGGCGGCATCCTCGCCACGCTCATGGTCCCCGCGCAGGCCCTGGTCGTACCGAAGTACCTGACCGTCGCCGACCTTCCGCTGATCCACACCAGCCTGCTCAACGACCCCCTCGGCATCTGGCTGCCGGCCGTCGCCAACGCCTTCAACCTGTATCTCCTCAAACGGTTCTTCGACCAACTCCCGCGCGACGTCATGGAGGCCGCCGAGATCGACGGCGCCGGAAAACTCCGCATCCTGTGGTCCATCGTGCTGCCCATGTCCCGGCCCGTGCTCGGCGTCGTCTCCATCTTCGCCCTGGTCGCCGTCTGGCAGGACTTCCTGTGGCCGCTGATGGTCTTCTCCGACACCGACAAACAGCCGATCAGCGTGGCACTCGTCCAGCTGTCGCAGAACATCCAACTGACCGTGCTCATCGCCGCGATGGTGATCGCGAGCATCCCCATGGTCGCCATGTTCCTGGTCTTCCAGCGCCACATCATCGCCGGGATCAGCGCGGGCAGCACGAAGGGCTGACACCGCCCCTCGACGCCCTCCGACAGAAAGGCCAGCCCAGTGGGACAGCCCCCCCATGCCCAAAGCCACGACGACTGGTGGCGCTCGGCCGTCATCTACCAGGTGTACGTCCGCAGCTTCGCGGACGGCGACGGCGACGGCACCGGCGACCTCGCGGGCGTCCGCTCCAGACTGCCCTACCTCGCCGAACTCGGCGTGGACGCCCTGTGGTTCAACCCCTGGTATCTGTCACCGATGAAGGACGGCGGCTACGACGTCGCCGACTACCGCGCCATCGACCCGGCCTTCGGTTCACTCGCTGAGGCCGAGAAACTCATCGCCGAGGCACGGGAGTTGGGCATCCGCACGATCGTCGACATCGTGCCCAACCATGTCTCCGACCAGCACCCGTGGTTCCGCGCCGCCCTCGCCGGCGGCCCCGAGCGCGACCTGTTCCACTTCCGCCCCGGACGCGGCGAACACGGTGAACTCCCGCCCAACGACTGGCCGTCCCAGTTCGCCGGCTCCACCGAACCCGTGTGGACCCGCCTCCCCGACGGCGACTGGTACCTCCACCTGTTCACCCCCGAACAGCCCGACCTCAACTGGGCCCACCCGGCGGTGCGTCAGGAACACGAGGACATCCTGCGCTTCTGGTTCGAGCGCGGCGTCGCCGGCGTCCGCATCGACTCGGCGGCGCTGCTCGCCAAGGACCCCGACCTGCCCGACTTCGTCGAGGGCCGTGACCCGAACCCCTTCGTCGACCGCGACGAACTCCACGACATCTACCGCGCCTGGCGGGCCGTCGCCGACGAGTACGGCGCCGTCTTCGTCGGCGAGGTCTGGCTCCCCGACACCGAACGCTTCGCCCGCTACCTCCGCCCCGACGAACTCCACACCGCCTTCAACTTCGCCTTCCTGTCCTGCCCTTGGGACCCGGACCGGCTGCGCAACTCGATCGACGAGACCCTCGCCGAGCACGCCCCGATCGGCGCCCCCGCCACCTGGGTCCTGTGCAACCACGACGTCACCCGCACGGTCACCCGCTACGGCCGCGCCGACACCGGCTTCGACTTCGCCACCAAGGCCTTCGGCACCCCGACCGACCTCGCCCTCGGCACCCGGCGTGCCAGGGCGGCGGCGCTGCTGTCACTGGCCCTGCCCGGCGTCGTCTACCTCTACCAGGGGGAGGAGTTGGGGCTGCCCGAGGTGGAGCTGCCCGTCGACCGTATTCAGGATCCGATGTACCTCCGGTCGGGCGGCACCGACCCCGGCCGCGACGGCTGCCGGGTACCGCTCCCGTGGGTGGCCGACGCGCCGTACGCGGGCTTCGGCTCGCGCGGCGAGCCCTGGCTTCCGCAGCCGGTCGGCTGGACATCGTATGCGGTCGACCGTCAGCGGCGGACGGTCGACTCCATGCTCCATCTCTACCGCGAGGCGATCCGCCTCCGGCCGACCTTCGGCGACGGCCCTCTCACCTGGCTGCCCGCCCCAGCGGGTGTCCTCGCCTTCACCCGCACGGGTGGTGCGACGTGCTTGGTCAACCTCTCGGACGCGCCCGTCGACCTCCCGCCGCATACCCGACTTCTGCTGACCAGCGGCCCCCTGGACGACCAGGGTCGGCTGCCGCAGGACACGGCCGCCTGGCTGCACACCGCATAGTCGCCGGCCACGGTGCGTGTGGGCGCGGCTATGTGCTGTATGCGTCAGCTCGTGAGGCGTTGGTGGTTGCCGATGTACTGGCGTACGGCGGTGAGGGGCGCTCCGCCGCATGAGCCGGCGAAGTAGGAGCCGGACCAGAAGTGTCTACCCCACACGTACCTGCGGACGTGGCTGTCGTATTCCTGGCGAAGGCGTCGGATGGAACCGCACGGTTACGACGCTGACGTACAAGCTCCAGGCCCTGTTCGTGTGCAAGAACACCGACTGAGGATGGACGGGCAGCGCCGACCACAACGCGGCCCGCAACATCCTGCACCCGTACCGGATGGGCCACGCGCTCATCCCGGCTTCAGCTGGGAGAGCACTTCACAACTGCCCCTACTCGTCCGCTCCGGCACCTTCAACCTCACCGACGGCGGTGGCAACTCCGGCTGGAGCAGCACCTGGTCGGACTGCTCGACCTGGCCGCGGCCCGGCCAGGGCACCCCGCCCCCGGACCAGAACACCAACCTCGCCAAGGGACGCCAGGCCACCGCGACCGGCTCGCAGGTCGTCTACACGCCCGGCAAGGCGGTCGACGGCGACGCGAACACCTACTGGCAGTCCACCAACTACGCCTTCCCGCAGGCCTGGACGGTCGACCTCGGCTCGGCCCAGGCCGTCCGCAGACTGGTGCTGAAGTTGCCGCCCGCGTCCGCGTGGAGCGCGCGCACGCAGACTGTCACGGTGCTCGGCAGCACCGACGGCGCAACCTACGCGACCGTCGTCGGCGCCACCGGCTACCGCTTCGACCCGGCGACCGGCGACCGGCGACCGGCGACACCGTCACCGTGGCCCCGCCGAGCGGCACCAACCTCCGCTGTCTGTGGCTCGGCGTCAGCGCCAACTCCAGTTTACGGCGGCCCAGTTCAGCGAAGTGGAGGCGTATCGGACTTCGTGAGCCGGTCCTGAACCGGGAGCGTCCCGCGCTTCGCCGCCTGGATCTGCTCGTACACATGGGTCCGCAGTTCGGCGAAGCGCGGGGCGACCCGGGTGTGCAACTGGTCGCGCTCCACGGGGAGATCGACCTTGAGCTGCTCCTGGACTACGGTCGGCGACGCGGACAGGACGACCACCCGCTCGCCCAAGTAGACGGCCTCGTCGATGTCGTGGGTCACGAAGAGGATGGTGATGCCGCGCTCCCGCCACAACCCCCGTACCAGATCCTCCAGATCGGCTCGGGTCTGCGCGTCGACCGCCGCGAACGGCTCGTCCATCAGCAGGACTTCGGGCTCGTAGGCGAGTGCGCGGGCGATCGCGACCCGCTGCTGCATACCGCCGGACAGCTGCCACGGATACGCCCCGGCCGCGTCCGCCAGCCCCACCGACTCCAGCGCGTCCGCGACCAGTTCCCGACGCCGGGACTTGCTCAACGCCTTCTGTTTCAAAGGGAGTTCGACGTTCTCGCCGACCCGCATCCAGGGGAACAGGCTGCGCCCGTACTCCTGGAACACGAACGCCATCCCGGGCGGAGGGCCGCTCACCTTCCGTCCGTTCAGGAGGACTTCGCCCGCGGTCGGGGTGAGTAGTCCGCCCATGCACTTAAGCAGAGTGGTCTTGCCGCAGCCCGACGGGCCGACGAGACAGACGAGTTCGCCGGCGTCGACGGTGAAGGTGAGGTCCCGCACCGCCTCCACCCGGCGGCCGGAACCCTCGTAGACCTTTTTGAGGCCGGATACGTCGAGTAGCGCGTGCATGGACCGCCCTTTCACGATGTTCACGGGGACCGGCGGCTTGCCGCGCGCAGGCCGTGGTACCAGCCGAGCACCCGCCGCTCGACCACCTGGAAGACGACGGAGAGCAGGAATCCCAGCATCCCGAGGACGAGGATGCCCGTCCACATGTCGGGCACCGCGAAACTGCGCTGGAACTGGACGACGGTGTAGCCGAGTCCGTCGGTGCCCGCGAACATCTCGCTGATGACCATCAGGATGATCCCGATGGACAGCGCCTGGCGCAGCCCGGTGAAGATCTGCGGGCTCGCCGAGCGCAGCACCAGGCTCCGCAGGCGTGCGGTGCCCGTGATGCCGTAGGAGAGGGCCGTCTCCTTCATGACCGGGTCGACCGCGCGGACGCCCTCGACCGTGTTGAGGAGGATCGGCCAGACGCAGCCGCTCGCGATGACCACGATCTTCATCGTGTCGCCGATACCCGCGAACAGCATGATGACCGGGACCAGGACCGGCGGCGGCACCGCGCGCAGGAACTCCAGGACCGGTTCGCACACCGCGCGCACCCGCCGGTACGAGCCGATGACCGTGCCGAGCGCGATCCCGGCGACGGCCGCCGAGGCGTAACCGGCCATCAGACGCAGGACACTTGGGAGGACGTCCGTCCTGAAGCGGTCGGCGGTCCACACGTCCGGGAACGTCTTGAGGATCGTCCGCAGCGGTGGCCAGAACACATTGGTGCTGCCGTCCGACGCCAGCCACCAGACGGTGAGCAGCACCGCCGGGAGCGTGACCACGAACAGCAGCCGGAGCAGGGCCCGCCTCACACCGCCACCTCCCCGCGCACGGACTGGTGCCAGGCCAGCGCCCGCCGCTCCACGGTCCGCGCGCCCACGTTGATGATCAGCCCCAGCAGACCGGTCACCACGATCAGCGCGTACATCTCGGGCACCGCCTGCGAGCTCTGCGCGACCATGATGGTCGCGCCCAACCCCGGTGCACCGATGACCAGTTCGGCCGTGATGGTGAGGATCAGCGCGACGGCCGCGGCCAGCCGTACGCCCGTCATGACGTACGGCAGCGCGCTCGGCCACAGCACGTGCCGCACCCGCGCCCAGGTACCGAGACCGTAGGACCGCGCCGTTTCCTCGGCGACCGGGTCGACGTCCTGGACGCCGTAGAGGACCTGGATGAGGATCTGCCAGAAGGAGGCGTAGACGACGAGCAATAGCACTGACTTCAGTTCGGTGCCGTACAACAGCACCGCCAGGGGGATGAGGGCGACCGACGGGATCGGGCGGAGGAACTCGATCGTCGAGGCGGTCGCCTCGCGGAGGTAGGGGACGACGGAGAGCAGGACGCCCGCGACGATGCCCGCGCCGACGGCGATCGCGAGGCCGAGGGCCCAGCCGGTGAGGGTGTCGCCGAGCGCCGACCAGAACGCGCCGTCGTTTAGCTCGGTCCAAAACGCGGAGGCGATCCTGCTGGTCGGCGGGAAGTAGGCCTCCTTGACGATGCCGACGCGCGGCACGACCTCGCCGAGGGCGAGGAAGGCCGCGAGTCCGGCCGCACTGAGTGCGGTGTTCAGTCCTTTCACGGGAGCAGCGTGTTGAGGTCGGGGGTCTTCTTGAAGAGGCCGTCGGTCTCGCTCAGCTTCTCCAGCGCCTCGATCGACGAACGGTTGGGATCGGCGGGCCACTTGGGCAGGATCACCTTGGCCAGCACGCTGGCCGGGACCTTGGTGTAGGTGGCGACGATCTGGCGGACCTCGTCCGGGTGGGCGTCGGCGTAGGCCAGGGACTCGGCGGTGGCCTCCTGGAACTTCTTGACCACGTCCGGGTTCTTCGTCGCGTACGCCGAGGACGTGAAGTACATGGCGACGGTGAGGTTCGGCGCGACGTCGACCAGCGGCCAGGCGATCTGCTGGGCGCCCTGGTTCAGCATCGTGGTGAGCGCGGGTTCGACGGCCATCGCCGCGTCGATCTGGCCCTTGTCGAGCGCGGCCGGCATCTGGTCGAAGGCCAGCTCGACGAACTTCACCTTGTCCGGATCGCCGCCGGCCTTGCGGACGGATTCGCGTACGGCCGTCTCGTTGATGTTCTTCAGCGTGTTGACCGCGACCTTCTTGCCCTCCAGTTCCTTCGCCGACTTCAGCGTGCTGCCCTTCTTGACGACGAGGGCGCCAAAGTCCTTGCCCGACACGCCCGTTGAGGCGACACCGTTGGCGATGGCCTTCACCGGGACGTCGTTGGACTGGGCGAGCATGAGGGAGGTCATGTTGGAGAAGCCGAACTGGAACTGGCCGCTGACCACACCTGGCACGATGGCCGCGCCGCCCTGCGCGAGCGTCATGGTCAGTTTCAGGCCGCGCTTGGTGTAGAAACCCTGCTTCTGGCCGAGATACAGCGGGGCGACATCGACGATGGGGATGACCCCCACCTTGACCGTGGTGGTGCCCCCCGAGGACGTGCTCTTCGACGAACCCGACCCGTCGGACGAGCCACAGGCCGCGGTGGCGAGCAGGAACGTGCCGACCGTGAGACCGGCGAGCAGACGACGCATACGGCTCCTCCTGTGCAGACAACGGTGTTCCGACAGGCTGTGCGCACAGCGCACAGTGGTGCTCTTCTTGGTGCTCAGCGGGAACGTAGAACCCGGCGTCCGACCGGGTCAATGGTTTGGCTAACAAAATTGTTGACAGTTATCGAATCGCGCTTCTACCGTGCTCCCGGAGCGCACTCCGTGCGTCCGTCTGGAGGCGACGATGCCTGCGGCAGTCCGCGCACCGCACTTCGTGAGGTCCTTCGAGCGCGGCCTCGCCGTCATCCGCTCCTTCGACGCCGAGCATCCCGCCCGCACGCTCAGCGAGGTGGCCCGCGCCTGCGAACTGACCCGCGCCGCCGCCCGCCGGCTGCTCCTGACCCTGGCCGACCTCGGCTACGTCCAGTCCGACGGACGCCTGTTCCGCCTCACCCCGCGCGTCCTGGAGCTCGGCTACTCCTACCTCGCGGGCTCCACCCTGCCGCAGATCGTCGCCCCGCATCTGGAGCAACTCGTCGCGCGGACACGGGAGTCGGCGTCCCTGTGCGTCCTCGACGGCGACGACGTCGTCCACGTCGCCTGTCTCCCGGCCCGCCGCGTCCTGGCCGCCACGATCACCGTGGGCGCGCGCCACCCCGCCCGCGCCACCGCCGCGGGCCGGGTGCTCCTCGCCCACCTGCCCGCCGATGAATGGGACGTGCGTCCGTCAACCGACGTACTGCGCAAGGAACTTCACCGCATACGGCACGAGGGGTACGCGCTCGTCGACGAGGAACTGGAGGAGGGGCTCAGATCCGTCGCCGCCCCGGTGCGGGACCGGGACGGCGCGGTGGTCGCCGGAGTGAGCGTCGGGGCGCACGCGGGCCGGTACTCCGCCGAGGCCGTACGACGGGACCTGCTGCCGCAGTTGCTGGCGGCGGTGGCGCTCATCGACGACGATCTGCGGATCACAGATCGAGCACGAGCCGCTTCCCCAGGCAGCGCGAGACGCAGATGAGCATCGTCTCGCCGGCCGCCCGCTCCTCCTCGCTCAGCACCGAGTCCCGGTGGTCCGGGGTGCCTTCGAGTACGTCGGTCTCGCAGGTTCCGCAGGTGCCCTCGGTACAGGAGAACAGCACCTCGACCCCGGCGGCCCGCACGGTGTCGAGCACGGACACGCCCACCGGGACGGTCAGCGTCCTGCCGCTCTGTTCCAACACCACCTCGAACTCGGCGTCCAAGCCCGCCTGTTGGGCCTTCGGCTGGAACCGCTCGATGTGCAGGATGCCACTCGGGCACCGTGCTTCGACCGCGTCGAGCAGCGGTCCGGGACCGCAGCAGTAGACGAGGGTGCCCTCGGACACGTCGTCCAGGACGGACGGCAGATCCAGGAGCCCGACCTCGTCCTGCGGAGCTACGGTGACCCGGTCGCCGTAGCGGCTCAACTCCTCGGTGAACGCTATGGAGTTGCGGGTGCGGCCGCCGTAGAGCAGGCTCCACTCCGCGCCCGCCGCTGCCGCCGCGGCCAGCATCGGCAGGAGCGGGGTGATGCCGATGCCGCCCGCGACGAAGCGGTAGCGCGGGGCGGGCTCCAGGCGGAAGTGGTTGCGCGGTCCGCGCACCCGTACCTTGTCGCCCTGCCCCAACTGCTCGTGCACATACGCCGATCCGCCCCGCCCATCCGGCTCCCGCAGCACCGCGATCCGCCACGCCGTACGGTCCGCCGGGTCGCCGCACAGCGAGTACTGGCGCTCCAGGCCCGGGCCGAGCACGACGTCGACGTGCGCGCCCGGCTCCCAGAGCGGCAGTTGCTCGCCGAGCGGGTGACGAAGGGTGAGGGCGAGTACGCCGTCGGCCGCGAACTCCCTTTTCGCTACGACGAGTTCGGCCTCGTAGGTGCTCATGTACCCGCTCCCTGCGGATCGTCGACCGAGTCGACCGAGTGGCCCCGAGGGTGGGCGAGCATCCACTCCCACATCTCGATCGGGTCCTGCGACGTGTGCTCGCGGCCGCAGTGACAGGTGCCGTGCAGGACGTCCGTCCCCGGCAGCCAGTCGATGCGGTAGACCTCGCCGGTCGGAGCGGTCACTGGACCTTCTCCACGGGCTTGGCGCCCTCCTCGACCAGCCGGGCGAGGATACGGCGGGCGGCGAGACCGCCGGTGTCGATGTTGATGCTCAACTCCTGGTAGCCGCTGCGCTCCGAACCCAGCGTCTTCTGAAGGAGGTTGAGGGCGTCCACGTCCTGCATGACGACGGTGTGGTTGTTGCTCCGCAGGAACTCGGTGACCTCGGCGTCGTCCGTGGCCCAGTCGCGCGAGACCGCCCAGAAGTCGTAGACCTTGCCGTCGGAGGAGGGCGTGATGGCGTAGGTGATCTCGGTGTGGAAGCCGTTCGGGTCAGTGCCGTCCGCCTCGGGGAGTACGCCGACCGGGGCGATGCGGCTGTGCAGGAGGTAGAGGCAGGGCGCGTGGTACTCGATGTCCTGCCAGCGGGTGATCCGCCCTTGTATTCCAGTGGACTTGGCGTAGAACGGCGGGCACTCGGCGTCGTCCATGTGCCGGCTCACCCGTACGACACCGGCGCCCTCGTCCACCTCCGTGGTGATCGGTGTCTCGGCGACCTCGGGGGAGCCGATGTAACCGCCGTGCAGATACGTCTCGTGGGAGAGGTCGAGGAGGTTGTCGACGAGGAGGCCGTAGTCGGCGTCGATCGGCTCCATGCCGCTGACGGTGACCCACTCTGGGGAGGCGAGGTGCGGGGCCCGCGGGATGACCTGCGGATCGGCGAGGGCCGGATCGCCGATCCACACCCAGACCAGCGCGTCCTGCTCGACCACCGGGTACGAGGCGACGCGGGCGGTACGGGGGATGCGTTTCTGCCCCGGCACGTACACGCAGGCGCCCGTCGTGTCGTACGTGAACCCGTGGTATCCGCACACGATTTGGTCCCCGTCGAGCCGGCTCTCGGAGAGCGGGAACCGCCGGTGCACACACCGGTCGTGCAGCGCCACGGCCGTGCCGTCGTCCTCGGTGCGGTAGAAGACGAGGGGCTCGCCGAGGATCGTCCGGCCGAGCAGGTCGCGGCCGACCTCGTGGCTGTAGGCGGCGACGTACCACTGGTTGCTTGCGAAGGCGGTCATGTGCGGCATCGTTGCGGCTCCCGTCTGTGGTGGTGGCCACATCTTCGGGACGGGGGGCGCGGCGCGGCAATGGGTCTTCCGTCTCGCGGAAGGGGTTCGGCTGCGACTGGGGCTACAGCTACAGCTACAGCTACAGCTATGGCTACGGCTGGGGAGCCGGAGCCGGTTCCTCGGCGGTCGGCGTCTGTGCCGTCGTACGGCGGCGGGTGGTGATGCCGTTGATCACGACCGTCGCCCCGAGCGCCCCGAGCGGCGGGGCGAGGAGAGAGACCGGCAGGAGGGAGAGGTCTCCGGAGAACAGCGCCGGGCCGAACTCCCGTGCAGGGTTGGCGATTCCGCCGGACAGGGTGCCGAAGGCGAGAATCTGCGCGGCGATCATCGTGCCGACCGCCCAGGGGGTGAAGGGGCCGAGTCGGCGGCTGGAGACGCCGATTCCGGCGACGGCGACGATGACGAACATCGTGGCGGCCTCGATCACGGCGACCGCGGCCCAACTTCAGCCGGGGGCAGGCCTGATGACGGCGAAGTCCACGGCGGGGGAGGCGAACACCGGGCCCCAGACCAGTCGTCCGGCCGCGATGCCGAGCAGCGAACCGAGCAGTTGTCCCGCGATGAACGGCGCGACATCGCGGCCCGGTGTGCGGCCGTAGCGCCACATCGCGAGGGTGATCGCCGGGTTGATGTGGCCGCCGGTCACCCGGCCCCAGGGGGAGAGCATGACGGCGGTGACCGTGTAGCCGGAGAGCGGGGCCACGGCGAGGAGCCGGCCCTCTGGAACGTTCCACCAGCCGCCCGCCGTCGGGTCGAGGGTGCCCATCAGCCAGCGGACGGTGGTGGCCACGACGAACAACATCAGTGCCGTCAGGGCGAGTTCGAGGAGGGCCGAGCGCAGCGTGCGGCGGTTCGCGCTCACAACGGCTTCGTCCACAAGGCGTCGGAGCGGGTCAGTGCGAACGCGATGCCGGTGGCCGCCACCAGCAGCAGCGCGGCGAACAGCAGGGGCAGGGCCCGGCCGCCGTGCTCGACCGCCACGGCACCGGCCAGACCGCCCGCGAACATCGCGGCCGCCGACAGCAGTCGACGGCCGATCCTGCTGCCCTTGCCGCCCGCGAGACGGCTGTCGGCCGCGACTCCGGTGATGGTGAGTGTCAGTACGGTCGTGGTCAGGTCGGGTACGGCCAAGGCGCGAGCGGTGGCGTTCTGCACACCCATCGCCAGGCCGAGGAGCGCGATCAAGGCGTATTGGACCGCTCCACTCGCGTGCGCGGTGTCCGTGGTCTGCGCGACGACGTACGCCGCCAGGACCAGGGCCGTCTCCAGCAGCAGCGCCAGGTGCAGGACCCGTCCCCGGTGGGCGCCGGCCTCGTGGGCGAGTCGGCCGCCGAGCAGGGCGCCCGCGGCGAACGCGGCCAGCGCGGCGAGAGACGCGACCAGCGAGAAACCGGCCGCACCGGCGATCGCGAAGCCGGAGAAGACGACGTTGCCGGTCATGTTGGCGACGAAGACATGGCCCAGGACGAGATAGCTGAAGGCGTCCACGAGCCCGGTCACCACCGTCAGCGCGAGCATGAGCGGGGGGAGCGGACCGTGCCGGTCCTTCATGTCCGGGACGACCGTGGACCAGGCGTCCCGCAGTACGGCAGACATGGCAGTGCTCCCCTTCGCTGGATCTCGGGCTTCGCTACGAGCCTCGCCCCACGGGAGCGTTCCGTCCAACATATGGATGCGGACGCAGCGATCTGCTAGGCCGATTGATCGCCCCGGCCGCTGACCGCGTGCCGCTCCACCACTTCGAGGAACGCGGCGGCGGCCGGCGCCAGCCGCTTGCTGTCGTGGACCACGCAGATCGTGTGGACCGCCGCCTCGTCCGCGACCCGGAGCACGCGGGCGCCGTACGGCAGGGAGCCCTGGGGGTCGGTGCCCGGCGCGGAGTCCATGAACACGGACGAGCGCGGGACGACCGTCACGCCGATCCCCCGCGCGGCCAGCCGGATCATGTCGTGGATCTGGCCGACCTGGAAGTGCTGGCCGGGTTCCACCCCGGCGCGCGCGAACGCCGCCTCCACCTGGCGGCGCAGTCCGCTGCCCCGGGTGAACTGGATGAGCTGATGGCTCTCCGGCAGGTCCGCCAGGTCGACGGTGTCGCGGTCGGCCAGGGCGTGGTCGGCGGGCACGATCAGCATCAGCGGGTCGACGGCCAGCACCAAGTGGTCGAGCCCTTCCGGGACTTGGCGCGGTCCAAGGCCTACGACCGCGATGTCGAGGTCACCGGCCAGGACCGACGCGGCCATCTGCGCGCTGGGCGCGTTGGTCACATGGAAGTCGATGCCCGGGTACCGGGCGTGGTAGTCGGCCATCACCTCGACGAGGTCGACGGAGGACGCGCGGGTCTGGACCAGGCCCATGCGCAGCCGCCCGCGCCGCAGCCCGGACAGGCCGTCGAGGGCCGCCTGCGCGTTGTCGACGTCGGCGAGGACGCGGCGCGCCAGCGGTTCCAGGAGTTCCCCGGCGGCCGTGAGCCGTACGGAACGGCTGGTGCGGCTGAACAGCTTGGCGCCCACGTCCTTCTCCAGCCGGGCGATCTGCTGGCTCAGTGCGGACTGGGCGACGTAGCAACTGGCCGCCGCCTGCGTGAAGTTGCGGGTCTCGGCGACGGCGAGGAAGTACTTCAGGTGACGCAGGTCCATGGCCTCATCCGTCCGTCTGTCCATCTGCCCATCTGTCCGGCCATCCATCTGTCCGGCCGGCCGGACAGCCGTCTGTCCGTCTATCCATCCGTCTGGCCGATCGATTCGAGCGGAACCATGTGTTGGACCGATCCATCGTCGCAAACCTAGCGTCGAGACGCCACCAGTCGACCGACCTCTCAGGAGCCGACGTGTCCAGCAGCACCCTGCCCGTGGGCAGCAGCATGCCCGTGGGCGGCATACGCCCCTACGACGGGGTCCGGCACCCCGCGCAACTCGTCGTCCGCAACGGTCGCGTCCACACCGGCGACCCCGCCCGCCCGGCGGCCTCCGCCGTGGCCATCACCGACGGTGTCTTCAGCGCCGTGGGAGACGACGCGACCGTGGCCCCGCACATCGGCCCGGACACCCGCGTCGTGGACGCGCTCGGGCGACGGGTGATCCCCGGCCTCAACGACTCCCATCTGCACGTCATCCGGGGCGGGTTGAACTACCTCCTCGAACTGCGCTGGGACGGCGTACGGTCCTTGCGCACCGCGCTGCGCATGCTGCGCGAGCAGGCCGAGCGCACGCCAACAGGGCAGTGGGTGAGGGTGGTTGGCGGCTGGAGCGGCGAGCAGTTCGCGGAGAAGCGGCTGCCGACCGTCTCCGAGTTGAACGCCGTCGCCCCCGACACCCCTGTGTTCGTCCTGCACTTGTACCAGTCGGCGATCCTCAACCGGGCCGCGCTGGAGGCCGTCGGCTTCACGCGTGACTCGCCGAACCCGCCCGGCGGCGAGATCGTCCGCGACTTCGCGGGCAACCCCACCGGCGTGCTGCTCGCCGCGCCCGCCGCCGGACTGCTCTACTCCACCCTCGCCAAGGGCCCGATCCTCGCCCCCGAGGACCAACTCGGCTCCACCCGCCACTACTTGCGCGAACTGAACCGCTTCGGCATCACCAGCGCCATCGACGCCGCCGGCGGCTTCCAGAACTTCCCCGACAACTACGCGGCCGTCACCGAACTCGCCGAGCGCGGCGAACTCACGGTCCGTATCGCCTACCATCTCTTCCCGCAGACCGCCGGTCAGGAACTCGACGACCTGCGCCGCTGGATCGGCATGGTCAGCCCCGGCGACGGTGACGAGTGGCTGCGCTGCAACGGCGCAGGCGAGAACCTCGCCTGGTCCCCGGCCGACTTCGAGAACTTCGCCGAACCCCGCCCCCGACTCACCGCCCGCGCGAGCCAGGACCTGGAGGCGGCGGCCCGGCTGCTCCTCGACAACGGCTGGGGCTTCCGCCTCCATGCCACCTACGACGAGACCATCCGCCAGGACCTCGACGTGTTCGAGAAGATCGCCGCGGACGGCGGATTCCCGGACGGGACACGGTGGTTGTTCGACCACGCCGAGACCGTCAGCCAGGAGAGCCTGGACCGGATCAAGGCCCTCGGCGGCGCGGTCTCCGTCCAGAACCGCATGATGTTCCAGGGCAAGGCCTTCATCGACCGCTACGGCGCCGAGCGCGCCGCGACCGCACCCCCGATCCGCGCCATGCGCGACACCGGGCTGCTGGTCGCCGCCGGCACCGACGCCACCCGCGTCTCCAGCTACAACCCCTGGCTCTCCCTGTCCTGGCTGGTCACCGGCCGCACCATCGGCGACACGCTCCTCTACCCGGCCGAGAACCGTGTGGACCGTTCCACCGCCCTGGAGATGTACACCAGCGCGGGCGCCCACCTGACCGGCGAGTCCGACGTCAAGGGCGCCATCACCGAGGGCAAGTACGGCGACCTGGCGATCCTTTCCGCCGACTACTTCTCCGTCGCCGACGAGGACATCGACCGCATCGAGGCCCTGGTGACCGTGGCGGGCGGCAAGGTCGTGCACGCGGCAGGCGAGTACGAGAACATCGCCGCCCCGCTCCCGGAGATCAGCCCCGCCTGGAGCCCGGTCGCCCGCTTCGGCGGCTTCCAGGCGGCGACCGGTCCACGACAGGCCGACGGCTCGGGAGTACGGCAGGCCCGTGCCCTCACCGACGCGGCCACCGACTCCGAGGAGCAACGCGCCTGGCGCGAGCGACGCGGCGACTTCGACCACGTACCGTCCGTACCGCACCAACTCGACGGCGCGCTCGACCCGTTGAACGGTTGCTTCTGATCGGTCCGTCGAACGGTTGCTTCTGACCGGTAGGCGTACCTTCATTCCCGACCGTCCACTTCACCCTCCGGAGCAGCACCATGAGCGCCAGCGCCAGTACGACGACCGGGGGCACCGCGCGGTCCGCCTCGGCGTGGGCACCGTTGGCCCGCCCCGTGTTCCGGGCTCTGTGGATCGCCCAGTTCGTGTCGAACATCGGCACCTGGATGCAGACGGTCGGTGCCCAGTGGCTGCTGCTCGGGCACGGGGCGACCATGGTCACCCTGGTGCAGACGGCGTCGAGTCTGCCGATCGTGCTGCTGGCGCTGCCCTCGGGCGTCCTCGCCGACCGGTTCGACCGGCGGGGGCTGCTGCTGGTCGCGCAGCTCGCGATGTTCGCGGTGTCGGCGGTGCTGACCGCGCTCGCCTTCGCGGACGCGCTGTCCGCCGTACCGTTGCTCGCGCTCACGTTCCTCCTCGGCTGCGGTACGGCGCTGATGGGGCCGTCGTGGCAGGCCATCCAGCCCGAGTTGGTGGAGCGGGAGCAGTTGGGGCAGGCGTCCGCGCTGGGCGCCGTGAACATGAACCTCGCGAGGGCGGTCGGTCCCGCGCTCGGCGGTGTCGTGGTCGCGGCGGCCGGCGCGGGGTGGGTGTTCGGCTTCAACGCGCTGTCGTTCCTCGGGATCGCCGCCGTACTGCTGCTGTGGCACCGCCCGAAGACGACTGTCCCCGCCGCCGAGCGCGAACGGCTGCTGACCGCGCTGTACGCGGGCCGCCGCTACGTTTGGAACGCTCCAGGCATCCGGCGCGTCCTGCTGCGCACCGCCCTGTTCATCCCCGGCGCGGCGGCACTGTGGTCCCTGCTCCCGCTGATCGCCGCCGACTCGCTCGGGATGGGGTCGGGCGGCTACGGCCTGCTGCTCGGCGCGGTCGGGTTCGGCGCGGTGGGCGGCGCGTTCGCCCTGCCGTGGCTGCGCAGGCGCCTCGGCATCAACGGCATCCTGGCCGCCGGCGCCGTCGTGTTCGCCCTCGTTCTACTCGTCCTCGCCACCGTGCACATCACCTGGCTCGCGGTCCTCGTGCTGCTGCCCGCCGGGGTCGCCTGGATCGGCGTCCTGTCCACCCTCAACGCGGCGATCCAGACCCGGCTCCCCGGCTGGGTCCGGGCCCGCGGACTCGCCGTCTACCTGCTGGTCTTCCAGGGCGGCCAGGCCGTCGCCGCCCCCGTGTGGGGCGCCCTGGTCCAGTGGCTGGGCCTGACCACGGCCCTCCTCATCGGCACCGCCGTCATGCTGCTCAGCGCACTCAGCCTCCGCCGCTGGCGGCTCTACGGCATGGAGGGCATCGATCCCTCCCTCTCCGATCACTGGCCCACCCCGCCGCTGGTCTTTGTGCCCGGCCCCTCCGATGGACCGGTCCTGGTCTCCGTCGTCTACCGCGTCGCACCGGACGACAGCCCGGCGTTCGTCGAGGCGATGGACAACGTCGCCCGCTCCCGCCGCCGGACCGGCGCGCTCACCTGGGGCCTCTTCCAGGACGGCAACGAACCCGGCCGGTTCATCGAGAACTATCTCGTGGGCTCCTGGGCCGAACACCTCGCCCAGCACCACAACCGCCTCACGACCACCGACCGTTCCTTCGAGGACAAGGCCCGTGCTCTGCTCCTGCCCGGCACGAGCCCCGAGGTCACTCACGCCTTTGACGCCTCCGTCGTAGGACCGGTCCACTGAGGGTGGGTGCCGGACACCCAGGAGAGGCGTGGCCTGGTTACCCCCTCGCGGGAACGCGACGGTGGAGCCATGAACACGAACGCAGCACCGCATCCCTTCGTCGGCATGTGGGTCACCGCCGACGGCCACATCCGGCAGGAACTCCTCCCCGACGGCCGCTACGACGAGGCCCGGGGCAACCGGCGGAGCGCCTACACCGGCAGCTACACCGTCACCGGCAACCACATCGACTACGTCGACGACACCGGCTTCACCGCCACCGGTGACGTCCGCGACGGCGTGCTCTTCCACGAGCACCTCGTCCTGTACCGCGCGTAACCCGGTGCGGCCATGGACAGCCTCGAACTGATCGTCGTCGTAGCGGTCGCCGTCCTGCTCATGGGCTGGCTGTCGCGGCGCACCGGCCTGAGCGAGCCCCTACTGCTGCTCGGCACGGGTGCTGTCGTGGGGCTGACACCGGCCTTCGCGTCGTTCGCGCTGTCCCCGGACGTCGTCCTGTTCCTCTTCCTGCCCGCGCTGCTGTACTGGGAGGCGCTGACCTCCTCGGTGCGGGAGATCCGCAACAACTTCCGCAGCATCGCGCTCCAGTCCACCGGTCTGGTCCTCGCCACCGCCGTCGCGGTCGCATCCGTGGCCCACGCGCTGGGCTACGGCTGGCCGGTCGCCTTCGTCCTCGGCGCCGTACTCGCCCCGACGGACGCGGCGGCCGTCGCAGCGGTCGCCCGGGCCATGCCGCGCCGCATCCTGACCGTGCTGCGCACCGAGAGCCTCCTCAACGACGGGACCGCGCTGGTCCTGCTCGCCGTGACCATCGACGTCGTCACCGACGAGCACCCCTTCTCCTGGTCCGGCACGGCGCTCGCCTTCGTCACCTCGTACGCGGGCGGCATCCTGATCGGTGCGGCCGTCGCCCTGCTCCTGATCCCGGTCAGGCGTCGGCTGCCCGAGCCGCTGCTGCACAGCGTCCTCAGCGTCGCGACCCCCTTCCTCGCCTACCTCCCCGCCGAACTCCTGCATGTCTCCGGTGTGTTGGCGGTCGTCGTCTGCGGTCTGGTGTCCGCGTGGTTCGGGCCGCGGATCATCGGCTCCGAGGCCCGTATCCAGGCCGTCGCCTTCTGGGAGGTGGCCAGCTATCTGCTGAACGGCGCCCTGTTCGTCCTCGTCGGCATCCAACTGCCCGCCGCTGTTAGGGCGTTGACGTCCGTCTCGCTGTTGCAGGCGACGACCGCCGGTCTCGCCGTGAGCGTGGCGGTGCTCGGCACCCGGCTGCTCTGGTTCTACTCGGTGCCCTATCTGGTACGACTCCTCGACCGGCGCCCCCAGCAGCGGGACCGCCGGATCACCGCCCCGCAACGGCTGCCGCTGGCCTGGGCGGGCATGCGCGGCGCGATCTCGCTGGCCGCCGCACTGACCGTCCCCGCCACGACCGCCGACGGACATCTCGTCGGGCAGCGTGACGCCGTCGTGTTCATCACCACGGTCGTCATCGTCGTCACGCTCACGATCCTCGGGCCCACCCTGCCGGCCATGGTCCGCCGGGCCCGCTTCCCCGCCGACGCGGACAAGAGCGCCGAACTCACCCTCGCCCGCTGCCGGTTGAGCAGCGCCGCCCTCGACGCCCTGCCCGAGCTGGCGGTGCGGTTCGGGGTGCCCGAGGAGGACACCGCGCGCATGGTCCAGGACATCGAGGACCGCACCGCCCCCGCCGCCGACTCCGCGCACCGCCGCGAGAGCGTACGCGACCTCCAACTCGCCCTGCTCCAGGTCAAACGCGACACCCTCACCGACCTCCGCGACAGCGGCCGGATCGACGACATCGTCCTGCGCAGCGTGCAGGAAGTGCTCGACGTGGAGGAGGTCCGGCTGGGCCGCCACTGAACCGCCTCTCGCCCGCCAAGCCAACTCGCCACCGTCCGAACCCTCTTGAAAGGGGACCCTCATGAACACCCACGACACCACCGGCGCCGCTGTCCTCGCCCAGCTCCGCCGCCAGTCCGCCGACCCCGCCCGCCGCATCCTCTTCACCGGCGCGACCATCGTCACCATGGACCCCGAACTAGGCACAATCCAGGGCGACTTGCTCGTCGAGGGCGACAGCATCGCCGCGATCGGGCCGGACCTGGGCGCGGAGGGCGCGGTGGTCGTCGACGCCTCCGGCACCATCCTGGCCCCGGGCTTCGTCGACACCCACCGGCACGCCTGGGAGGCGCAGTTGCGCCGGATCATGCCCGACGTCGACGATCTCGGCGGCTATGTGATGACCACGCTCGCCGGGTACGCCACCGTCTACCGGCCCGAGGACATGTACATCGGCACCAGACTCGCGGCGCTCACCGCGCTCGACAGCGGCATCACCACCATGCTCGACTTCTCGCACAACTCCCGTACCCGCGAACACTCCGAGGCGGCCATCGAGGCCCTCCGCGACACCGGCATCCGGGGCGTCCACGCGTCCATGGGCCCGCACTTCGGGGACTGGGACCGCCAGTGGCCCGCCGACCTGACCCGGCTCAAGGACCGGTACTTCAGCAGCGACGACCAGCTCCTCACCCTCCGCCTGGCGACCCTGGCCACCGACGAGATTGCCGGACCCGCCCTCGCCTACGGCCCCGAACTCGCCCGCACCGCAGCCGACTTGGGCATCGGCGTCAGCGTCGACGCGGTCTTCGGCGAGGCGTCCTCACGGGCCGTGCTGTCCTGGGCCGAACACGGCATCCTCGGTCCCGACGTCACCCTGATCCACGCCACGGGGCTGACCGCCGAGGCGTGGAAGGCGATGGGGGAGTCGGGTACGACGGTCGCGCTCGCTCCGACCTCGGACGCGCAGATCGGTCTGGAGACGGCCATCCCCGCCGTGGACGAGGCACTCGCCGTCGGCATCCGACCCGGCCTCAGCATCGACGTCGAAGTCGCCCTCGCCAGCGACCTGTTCACCCAGATGCGGGCCCTGCTCGCCATCCAGCGGATGCGTGCCGTCAACGCCGCCTACGGCACCGGAGGCGAGCTCTCCCGCATCACCACGCGCGACGTCCTCGACTTCGCCACCCTCCAGGGCGCCCGGACCAATGGGCTCGGCGACGTCACCGGCTCCCTGACCGTCGGAAAGAAGGCCGACCTGCTGGTGGTCAGGGCCGAGGACCTCAACAACATGCCCCTCAACGACCCCATCGGCACACTGGTGTTGGGCTCCGACGCCCGCAACATCAGCGCCGTGTTCGTCGACGGGCAGCCGCGCAAGTGGGACGGGCAGGTCCTCGACGTGGACCTGCCCGCACTGCGCGCCGAGGTCAACGCGTCCCGCGATCACGTGCTCAACACCCCGGTGGTCTGAGGGGAGTTCGGGGCGCTCCCGGGAGCGCCCCGTCCCCTCGCTCGGGTCAGTTGGAGAACCAGGGGTTGCCGCCGCCCAGCGACCACACCGAGACCTTGGTGACGCCGAGTCCCTTGAGGACAGCGAGCTTGCGGTCCATCGCGACGCTGTCGACGTAGTCGTAGAGGACACCGCCGGAGGTCCAGCGGATCTCGCCGGAGGACGCGTCCCGGCGGCTCTCTACGGTCGCCGGGTCGCTGGAGAAGCCGGGGCTCCTCTTCATGTCGCTGAACTGGATGTTGCCGGTAACGGAGTTGAGGTCGCAGGGGTCGGGGGCGCTGTAGCCGTAGGAGGGCACACCGATGATCAGGCGGCCCGGGTTGGGGATCTTGCTCTGCGCGTACTTGGTGACCTTCTTCAGCCAGTCGTAGGGGCTGATGGGCAGGCAGCGGGCGCCGGCGGCGGTGTCGAACTCCTCGTCGTACGCCATGATCACCACGTCGTCGACCCCGGTGGCGGCCACGGCGGCGTAGTCGTAGAAGGCGGCGTCCTCCGTCATCGCGGGGGCGTCGACCTGGAGGCGCTTGCCCTTGGCGTGCAGGGCGGTTGCCAACTGCCCAAGGAAGGTCTTGTAGTTGGTGAAGTCGGCGGTGCTCCAGGACCAGTAGTCCTCCAGGTCGACGTCGACGCCGCTGAGCCCGGCGTCGCTGACGAGGGAGGTGACCTTGGAGACGGCCGCCGTACGCTTGGCGTTGGTGCTGACCAGGGCGTGGACGTCGGCGGTGGTCATGCCGGAAAGCGTCGGGTACTGGTAGGCGGAGTGTGCCTTGAGGTCGGCGACGTTGGCCGCGCTGTAGGTGTTGCAGGTGCCGTTGGCGGTGGTCTCCAGGGTGACCGAGCCGTTGCTGCCGACGGACCAGTACTCGGGGTTGAGGGCGCCGTTCTTCACCCTGTTGTCCGCGTACTCGCTCTTGGCGGTGCAGGTGGAGTCGCCCGTCGAGCCGGGGTACAGCCAGGTCTGGAGCTGGACGCCCGAGGTGGCGGAGGAACTGGCGCCGGCCGGGACCGAGGCCGTACAGGCGAGCAGCGTGGTGACCGTGGAGGCCACGACACCGGTCACGGTGAGTGCGTGACGGAACATGAGCGGTCCTTTCGGGTGGGGAGGGGTGGGGAGGGGCGTGCGGGATCGCCGCGTCGGCCGGAGGGCCGGCGCGGTGAACTGGGGGACAGGAGCGGTCAGTTGCTCCAGTAGGGGTCGAAGGCCAGGGTGTCGGCGCCGGGGACGGTGGTGGCGGCCGACCAGGAGCCGTCGACGACGCGTCCGCCGTCGGGCCGGCCGGCCAGCGACAGCCTGGTGAAGATGCGGTAGCGGTCACCCCGGTAGACGGAGCGGGTGAACTCGACCACCCGGCCCTCGGCGTCCCTGGCCGCCCGTTCGAACAGCAGGGCGGGGGTGTGCACGGACACGCCGAGGAGTTCGGCCTCCCACTCGTCGACCACGGTCGGCTCGATGCTCTGCGCGGCGTCGGCCAGCAGGATCTGGTAGCGGCGGCCGAGCAGCCGGTAGAAGGAGTCGGTCTCCAGGTCGCGGGCGGTCAGGCCGGGCACCAGCGCGTGCGGCACATGCAGCGTCTCCACACACATCGGGTCGCCGTCCACCGTGCGCAGCCGGAGGATCCGCAGGATCTGCTCGCTGGGCGCGATGCCCAGCCGGCGGCCGATCCGGGGCCCCGCGGCGATGGTCCTGAAGTCCAGGGTGCGGCTGGCCCAGGTGCCGTCCACACCGCCGACCCCCAGCGTCTGCGGTTGCCCGGGGGAGCCGCTGAGGTGCTGGGCGACCTTGGCCCGGGCCACGAACACACCGCGCCCGTGCTCCCGCACCAGCAGACCGTCACGGACGAAGTCGTCGACGACCGCGCGCAACGTGGGGCGGGATACCCCGAGTTCCTCGCACAGTTGCCGTTCGCCCGGGAGGGGGCGTCCGGTCCCGGTCTCCTCGATCAGGTCGAGGAGGTGGGTGCGGATGCGTTCCCGCTTCTCCCAACGGCTCTCACCGCTGACCATTCCTACCAACTTTCCTTACCAGTGGTTCATCTTCTCTACCGGTTGCTTCCGAAATGCTTGCTTGACAGTCCCCAAATAGTGCCCCAACATGTGCCCACTGGTCAATAAGTGGTAAGCGAATTCGCCGGAGGTCCCATGTCCGAGTCCCGTGGCGGACCCGTCACCCGCACCGTCACCCGTACCGCCCGCCGACCCCGGCGTACCGTCGCCGCGTCGCTGCTCGCGGCCACGGCCCTGCTGGCCGCAGCATGCACCACCGGGGGCGCCGCGTCGAAGGCGGACACCGGCGCCGACGACACCACGCCCGTCACCATCACCTTCTGGCACGGTCTCAGCTCGCCGCACGAGATCGCCTCGGTGAACGCCGTGCTCGCCATGTTCCACAAGAAGTACCCCTACATCACGGTCAAGGCCGTCGCCGCCCAGACCGACGACAAGGTCAACCAGGCCATCCGCGGCGGCACCGCGCCCGACGTGGCGTCCTCGTTCAACGCCGCGAACGTCGGCGGCTGGTGTTCCAGTGGAGCGTTCCAAGACCTCACCCCGGACATCAAGGCCGACCACGTCGACATGTCCCAGATCCCGAAGGCCGTCCAGTCGTACACCGCGTTCGGCGGCAAGCGCTGCACCATGCCCTGGCTCGCCGACACCTTCGGCCTGTACTACAACAAGAAGCTCTTCGCGCAGGCCGGGATATCCGCGCCGCCGAAGACGATGTCCGAACTCGCCGCGGACACAAAGAAGTTGACCACCTTCAACCCGGACGGCTCGATCAGGACCGCGGGATTCATGCCCTACCTGGGCGCCTACCAGATGCTCACCGAACACCTGGTCCCCAGCTGGGGTGGCAAGTGGCTCACCGCCGACGGGCAGTCCGACGTCGGCGGCGACCCCGCCTTCGCCCAGGCACTGACCTGGCAGAAGAGCCTGGTCGACTGGTTCGGCGCGAAGAAACTCGTCACCTTCAAGGCCGGTATGGGCGACGAGTTCTCCGCCCAGAACGCCTTCGAGACCGGCAAGCTGGCCATGATGATCGACGGCGAGTGGCGCAACTCGTTCATCAAGAACGACAAGGCGAACATCGACTACGGCACCGCCGTGATGCCTGCCGCCGACGGCAAGTCCCAGCTGTACGGCGCCGGTTACGTCGGCGGGAACGTGATCGGCATGCCGCGCGGCGCCAAACACCCGGGCGCGGCCTGGAAGTTGATCAAGTTCCTCACCACCGACACCGACGCGCTGACCACCCTGGCCGACGCCATCGGCAACGTCCCCACCACCAAGGCCGCGCTCGACTCGCCCGCGCTGGGGCTCTCCAAGGACCCGAACTTCGCGCCGTTCCTCCAGGTGTTCAGGAACCCGCTCACCACCACCACTCCGGCGAGCGCCGACGGCGGCGCCTATCTCACCAACTTCGGCCACTTCGTGGAGGAGTGGCAGAGCGGCTCCGTATCCGACCTGAAGGCCGGTCTCACCGCCGTCGACAAGCAGAACAACGCCGCGCTCAAGCTGGGGCAGTGACCGTCATGGCCACCCAACTCCAGCTCACCCCGGCCCCGTTGAGGGCGGCCCGCCTGCGCCGCAACCGGCTGCGCGTCCTGCTCTTCCTCGCCCCGGGCCTGGTCGGCTTCGCCGTCTTCCTCGTCTACCCCCTGGTGATGACGGTCTGGCTGTCCTTCACCAACTCGAACATGATCTCCCCGGCCCGCTTCGTCGGCCTGCGCAACTACCGCTATCTGCTGGACGGCGACCCGCTGATCTGGCACGCGATCCGCAACACCGGCTGGCTCGTTGCCGTCATGGTCCCGGCGCAGGTGCTCTTAGCCCTCGGCGTGGCCATGGTCACCGCCCGCCTCAAGGCCGGGGCGAGCCTGTTCCGCACCCTGTTCTATCTGCCCGCGCTGGCCCCGCCGGTCGCCGCGACCGTCGCCTTCGTCTGCATGTTCAACCCCAACTCCGGCCCGGTGAACCGGATCCTGGGCCTGCTCGGCATCCACGGACCGCTGTGGTTCAACTCGCCCGGCTGGTCCAAACCGGCCCTGACGCTGCTCGCCCTCTGGGGCAGCGGCACCATGATGGTCATCTTCCTGGCGGCCCTGCTGGAAGTCCCCGCCGAACTCTACGAGGCCGCCGAACTGGACGGCGCCGGCTCCTGGCACCGCTTCCGCTACGTCACCCTCCCGACGATCTCACCGGTCGTACTGTTCGCGACCGTCACCGGGGTGATCGCCGGACTCCAGTACTTCACCCAGGCGATGGTCGCCTCACAGGTCGCCAACGGCAACATCCAGCCCGCGCCCGGCTATCCCGACGGCTCCACCCTCACCTTCCCGCAGCAGCTCTACATCGCCGGCTTCAACCAGTTCCACGCGGGCTACGCCTGCGCGCTGGCCGTGGTGCTCTTCGTGGTGGCGATGGCCTTCACCGTCGTCCTGCTCCGCCGCGCCTCCGGCTTCGACATCGAGGAGGCACCGCGATGACGTACCGCTCCGCCCATCGAGAAGTCGCCCTGACGGCAAGGGACTTGGCCACGCGAGAAGTCGCCGCGACAGCAAGGGACTTGGCCACCGAGGAGCCGCCGCGATGACGACGACCTACGCCCCTGCCCCCACCCGCCAGACCCGGGCCACCTCACCCCACCAGGCGGCCCGCGGCCGGGCGAGCCGACGGCGCAAGCTGGTCTGGATCGCCGAACACGCCGTAGCCGTAGGCCTGGCCTGCGCCTTCATCGGCCCGATCGTGTTCATCTTCCTGACGTCCGTCATGACCGACGGCCAGTCCCTCACCACGAACCTGTGGCCCCACCACTGGCAGTGGTCCAACTACCGCACCGTCTTCGCCACCGCACCCGTCGGCACCTGGCTGGTCAACACCGTGCTCTACGCGGTCGCCGCCACCGCCGCCACCCTGCTCTCCAGCGTCCCCATCGCCTACGCGCTCGCCCGGTTCCGCTTCAAGGGACGAAACACCGCGTTCCTCTGCGTCATCACCATGATGATGCTGCCGCCCCAAGTCCTCGTCATCCCCATGTACTTGATGTGGGCCCGGCTCCATCTCACCGGCACCATCTGGCCGTTGGTCCTCCCCTCCCTGTTCGGCGACGCCTTCTCGGTGTTCCTGCTGCGGCAGTTCCTGCTCACCGTCCCAGAGGACTACCTCAACGCGGCCCGCGTCGACGGCTGCGGCGAACTGCGCGTCCTCACCCGGGTGGTGCTGCCGATGATGCGCCCCGCGCTCGTAGCGGTCGGCCTGTTCTCCTTCTTCAACGCCTGGAACGACTACTACGGCCCCCTCATCTACACCGGCGAGACGCCCGCCCACTGGACGCTGGCCCTGGGCCTGGCCACCTTCAAGACCTCCCACGCGGTGCAGTGGAACCTCACCATGGCCGCGACCCTCATCGCGATGGCGCCGGTGATCATCGTCTTCTTCTTCGCGCAAAAGGCCTTCATCGAGGGCGTCACACTGACAGGAGTCAAAGGTTGAAGATCACCGTTGTCGGCGGCGGATCCACGTACACCCCCGAACTGGTTGACGGATTCGCCCGGTTGGGACTGCCCGTCACCGAGATCGCCCTCGTCGACCCCGACCTCGATCGCCTCGACGTCGTCGCCCCGTTCGCCCGCCGCATCCTGGCCCGCCAGGGCAGCCCCGCGAAGATCACCACCACCGCCGACCCGGACGCCGGCATCGACGGCACCGACGCCGTCCTCCTCCAGCTCCGCATCGGCGGCCAGGCCGCCCGGCACATCGACGAGACCCTCCCGCACGAGTGCGGCTGCATCGGTCAAGAGACCACCGGAGCAGGGGGGTTGGCCAAGGCGCTGCGGACCGTACCGGTCGTCCTCGACCTCGCCGAACGGGTCGCCAAGCGCGCCCCGAACGCCTGGATCGTCGACTTCACCAACCCGGTCGGCATCGTCACCCGCGCCCTCCTCGACGCCGGCCACAAGGCGGTCGGCCTGTGCAACGTCGCCATCGGCTTCCAGCGCACCTTCGCCGACTGGCTCGGCGTCGACCACGAGCGGATCACCCTCGACCACGTCGGCCTCAACCACCTGACCTGGGAACGGAGCGTACGGCTCGACGGCGTCGACGTCCTGCCGCGCCTCCTCGACGAACACGGCCGGGCCCTCGCCGACCGGCTGCGCATGCCCCTCGACGTGGTCCGCCGCCTCGGCGTCGTCCCCTCCTACTACCTCCGCTACTACTACGCCCACGACGAGGTACTCCGCGAACAGCTCACCGAACCCTCCCGCGCCGAACTGGTCGCCGCGATGGAGGACGAGTTGCTGACGATGTACGCGGACCCGGCCCTCACCGAGAAGCCCGCCCTCCTCGACAGGCGCGGCGGTGCCTACTACTCGGAGGCCGCGGTCCAGCTGGTGCACGCCCTCACCGCCGACACCGGTGACGTCCGCGTCGCCAACGTCCGCAACAACGGCACCCTGCCCTTCCTCCCCGACGCCGCCGTCATCGAGGTCCCCTCCCGCATCGGCGCGCACGGAGCGACTCCCTTGCCCGTCAACGCCGTTGAGCCCCTGTTCGCCGGACTGATCGCGCACGTGACGGCGTACGAGGAACTCGCCCTGGAAGCCGCCCTGCACGGTGGTGTCGACCGGGTCGCGACCGCACTGCTCGCGCACCCCCTGATCGGACAGGTCTCCGTCGCCGAGGAGTTGGCGGCGAAGCTCGTCGCCGCCAATCGCCAACACCTGTGGTGGGCCTGATGAGTTCGGATCTGCTGCTGGCCGTCGACGGCGGCAACTCCAAGACCGACCTCGCCGTACTGACCACCGACGGTACGATCCTGGGCCGCGCCCGGGGCGGCGGATTCCGCCCGCAGGCGGTGGGCCTCGACGCGGCCATGGACGTACTGGCCGCGTTGCGCGCCGAGGCCATGGCCGAGGCGGGTGTCGGGGCCGACACCGTGGTGGACGGCATCACCGCCTTCCTCGCGGGCGCCGATCTGCCGCACGAGGTCAAGGCGTTGCGCGAGGCCGTCGGCGCCCGCCGCTGGGCCGTCGCCCAGCGCGTCGACAACGACTCCTACGCCGTCCTGCGCGCCGGGGCCCGCTGCCCCTGGGGCGTCGCCGTGGTCTGTGGCACCGGCATCAACTGCGTCGGCGTCGCCCCCGACGGCCGTACCACCGGCTTCGCCGCGCTCGGCCGGATCTCCGGGGACTGGGGCGGCGGCATCGACATGGGCACCTCGGCGCTGTGGCACGCGGCCAGGGCGGAGGACGGCCGGGGCCCGCGAACCGCCCTGCACACGGCGGTGGTCGACCACTTCGGCCTCGCCACGGTCGCCGACGTCACCGCCGCACTGCACAGCGGCGACCTGCCCGCACTCCGCCTGAGCGAACTCTGCCCGGCGGTCTTCGCGGCCCGCGACGACGGCGACGGGATCGCGACCGAACTGGTCGAACGACTCGCGGCGGAGATAGCGAGAATGGCCCTGACGGTCCTGTGCCGCCTCCAGCTCGCCACCACCCCGGACCCCGAAGTGGTGCTCGGCGGGAGCGTGTTGGCCGCCGGCCACCGGGCCCTCCTCGACGACATCGAACGGGGACTCACCGAGGCCGTACCGGGCGTCCGCCCGGTGGTGTGCACCCAACCGCCGCTGCTCGGCGCCGCGTTGGCGGCCCTGGACCTCCACCCCCGAGCGGACCCGGGGGCGGAGGCCCGACTCCGCGCCGAATTCCAGTGATCCGCTACGACCGGGAGCGCGCCCCGAGCCGCATCGCGTACCCCGCGTGGTGCAGCTCGTCGCCCCGGAACTCGCCGAAGGCCCAGAAGCCGAGGTCGTCCAGGTAGTCGATGCGGTCGCCGTCGATCCAGTAGCGGCCCTCGTAGGCGTGCGGGCGGCCACCTCGGGTCTCGTCGTAGCGGCCGTCGGCGGTCAACTCCTGGTGCAGGAAGCCGTTCTCGTCGATCCAGACGCCGACGCGCGGGCTGCCGGTCAGGTCCTGGGCGGCCGGGATGCCCGCCTCGGGCGCGGTGGCTCGGCCGGGGGCGTCGGTGCCGGACCAGAGGACCGGCTCGCCGTTCGCCACGAGGGCGCGGACCTCCTCCGGTCGGGTCAGCAGCGTGGCCACCGCACCCGCCACGTCGGGGGCGAGTTCATCGGGTACGACGAGCAGGTCACCGGTGTTCCCGGGCGTCAGCGTCGCGACGTAATCGGAGCGTTGGCCTCGCCCGCCGACCAGGGCGACGGTGTCCACGACGGCCGGCACCACCGTCATGCCGGTGCAGTCGACGACGATGGCGTTGTCGTCCTGCGCCGCGGTGACGATGCCCGGGCCGACGCCCACGAGGAGGGCGCCGACGAGCAGCACGTCGGCGCCGGTCAGGGTGCCGATCAGCGGGTCCATGGTCAGGACCCGGGCGTTGGTGAACAGGACGGGACGGCCCGTGTCGTTCGTGACGATCTCGTCGAAGGCTGGACCGTTCCAGGTCGTGGTGTGCGTGTGGGTGGTGCTCATCGCCTGCTCCTAGGGTGGGTGGATCGGGTGCCGCACGGCAAGCCTGGTCGCGTCCGAGGGACGCAACCAGGCCGCCGTTACCCCAGGTGTCCCGCACCCACCCTGCGTGCCGGCTCAGCCCGCGGCGGCGGTCAGCGCCCCGAGCGCGCCGGCCTGTGTCCGCCAGTCGGTCTGGTTCGGACTGGTGCCCGCCCAGCGTTCACCGAGCGCGTTGAGCGTGGACCGGTCCTGTGCCCACAGGGTGTCGGCCTGTTTCTGGATGTAGGCGCGATAGGTGCTGGAGCCGGTCACGTTCGCGAGGTCGGCGAAGTTCCGCATGAAGATGCCCTTGAACTGCTTCTGGTTGTCGTCGCAGGACGCCGAGCCGACGTCGCAGGACTCGGTGAGCACCCCGCCGACGGTCAGCTGCGAGCTGCTGATCGCGGCGTTCGCCAGGGTCCGCGCGGTGGTCAGGAACGAACTGTCCCCGGTCGTCCTCCACAGCTCGGTGAAGCCGCCGATGGCCAGTCCCTGGTTGTAACTCCACACGGTGGAGCCGTTGTTGGCGCAGGACGAGGACAGTCCGTCGTTGACCAGACCCGAGGAGTTGATCATCCCGCTGGCCCTGTACCAGGCGGCCGAGGTCTTCGCCCGTTGCAGCCACACGGTGTCACCGGGGATCCGCTGGTGCAGCGCGGTGGTCAGCCACAGGTACTGCCCGTTGGTCACCGCGTTCTTGTAGGTCCTCTCCCGGTCCCACCACACCCCGCCGCCGCAGGTGCTCGTGTCCCAGTACTGCTGCACGTAGTTGGCGATGGTGACGGCCTCGTTGAGATAGCGCGCGTCGTGCGTGTAGTCGTACGCGTCGATCCACGCGATCGCCCACCAGCCCGAGTCGTCGATGGACCGGCTGACGAAGTCCCCCTCGATCGCGTCCGAACTGCGCGTCCCGGCCGGGAAGACGCCCTTGTTCTGGTCGAAGGTGCGGGCGACGATCCAGTCGTAGTCGTGCGTGCCGGTGGTCTTCGCGAAGTCGATGACGGAGGTGAGGGTGGCCGCCGAGTTCCACCAACTGCTGGGCCACCAGCCGTTGTAGGCGTCGTACGACGACATCAGCGCGTCCGCCGCGGCGCGCGCCCGGGTCGGCACGGGCCGGTACCACGCGGTGCAGCTGCCCTCGTTGTGGCTCGCCTCCCGGCCGCAGGCGCGGACCGCGCCGCCGTAGAGGAGACCGCGCGGGTCGCGGGTGGCGTACATCGTGGTGCGGGTGGTGGTGGCCCCGGACGGGGTGCTGGTACGGCCGAGGGAGGAGCCGTCCGGCCAGGTCGCGCCCCCGTCCCAGGACCGGTCCAACCAGATCTCGTCACCGGCGCCGCCCGTGTCGATGCTTCCCCAGGCCGTCGCGTTCTTCTGATCCACGTGCAGCCGGATCGTGCGGCCGTAGAGGGTGGTCGACGGCACCGGCTGGTCGTCGCCCGCCGCCTGGCCCGCGCTCGTGCCGTCGCAGAGGGTGTCGCAGACGGTGGGGTAGACCCAGTTCGTGCAGCCCACGCCGGCCGCGTCGCCGCAGGCCCGGACCAGGCCGCGCCTGTGGTCGCGCGGGTCGGTGATGTTGTACATCAGCGTCCTGGTACCGGTCCAGGTGCTCGGGACGCTCGCCTTGCCGAGCAGTCCGTCCCAGGTGGCGCCGCCGTCCCAGGACCGGTCCAACCAGACCGCGTCACCGGTCGAGCCGTTGTCGATACTGGCCCACGCCATGTCGTCCGCGTCGGACACGTGCAGCTGCACCCGCCGGCCGTTGAGTGTCTTGTCCGGTACTGGAAACGTTTCCTGCCTGGCCTGCGAAGGGTCCAGGGTGTCGCAGGCCAGGACGCACACCTGCGTCGCGGCGGACGCCGACGTCGCGGCCGGGACGAGCGCCGCGAACGCGAGGGCGGCCGTCAGGAGAAAGCTGAGGAACCGTGGTCTGACAACGATGTCGAAGCCATGTAGGGGCACCGGAAACTCGCCTCGATTTCACGATGGGGGACGCCGGGTGTGAATGGATTCAGCTCTGGATCAAAGGTCCATACCTCTACCCGTACTCGACGCAGTGAACCGGCTTGGTGCGGCCCTGTCAATGTCGTAAGGTGCGCTTTTTACCCGGGAGTTGAAGGCTTCCGCGATGGGTTGACACCCGCCCGCCCGGCGCCCATCATCGGTGCGAACTTCGGCGAGTCATCTCGCGCACCCGTCGCTCCTCAAGATCCAGGCTTCCGTGTTCGATCCACTTGAATCGATTCACATGCCTGGTTGTCCAGTCGAGCGGCTGGTTCCCCCACCGATCCGGGAGGCACTCATGCGCCGTCGCAGGCCAGCGCTGAACCGAAAGCCCAGACCAGGACCCCTAGTCGGGCTCACCGTGGTGGTGGCCGCCGCGCTGGCCATGACCCCGACCCTGTCCGCCGGGGCGGCGCCGACGGCCGCAACACCCGCCCCCAAGGCGGCACTTGACGCCGTGAACTACTCGCCGACCTCGCGCACCCTCAAGCCGACCGCCGTCTACCGCACCTCCGGCAGCGTCGCGAACCCGACGAACGTGCTGAACGGACAGGCGACCCGGATCTCCGGCTCGCAGTCGGCCGTCACGCTCGACTTCGGGAAGGAGGTCGGCGGCTTGGTAACGTTGTCATTCGGCAGTACCAGCTCCAGCGGCCAGCGCGTCGGCCTCGCCTTCAGCGAGTCGTCCCTGTACGTGGGCAACATCAGCGACCGCAGCAGTGGCCGCGACGGCGAGGACGGCGCCCTCTATACCACCCCCTCGGCCAACGGGACCTACACCGTGCCGACCGCCCAACTCCGTGGCGGCTTCCGATACTTGACCGTCTTCCTCGACAGCACGGGCTGGGTGGACCTCAAGGGCGTCAGCCTCACCTTCACCGCTGCCCCGGGGAAGTCCGACCCGGCCGACTACGCCAACTACTTCACGTCCAGCGACGAGTTGCTCAACCGCATCTGGTACGCCGGGGCGTACACCGTGCAGTTGAACACCATCGCCTCCAACCAGGGCCGCGCCTGGCCGCCGCCCTCCTCGACGTGGGACAACAGCGCCACGGTGGGCGTCGGGGACTCCGTGCTGGTCGACGGGGCGAAGCGCGACCGTACGGTGTGGCCCGGCGACATGGGCATCGCCGTCCCCACGCAGTACGCGTACTCGAACGACCTCACCTCGACCCGCAACGCGCTCACCACGATGTACAACGCGCAGTCGTCGGCAGGCGAAATCCCTTGGTCCGGGCCGCCGTTCAACCTCACCGGCTCGGACACCTACCACACCTGGACGCTGCTGGGGACGTCCACGTACTACACGTACACCGCCGACCGGTCGTGGCTGGACTCCGAATGGTCCAACTACAAGCGGGGGATGGCCTTCATCACCAACAAGATCGACGGCAACAACCTGCTCAACGTGACCCGCACCCGGGACTGGGCCCGGGTCGGCCAGGGCGGCGAGAACATCTCCGCCAACGCGCTGCTGTACGGAGCCCTCAGGGGCGGCGCGAGCCTCGCCGCGGTCGAGGGCGACAGCGCCCTTGCGGCGAGTTGGAACAGCAAGGCCGACGCCATCAAGACGGCGGCCAACTCCCGCCTGTGGGACGCCTCCAAGGGCATGTACAAGGACAACCCGACCAGCGGTCTGTACCCGCAGGACGGCAACTCCCTCGCCGTCTGGTACGGGTTGAGCGACTCCACGGCCAAGTCGAAGAGCATCATCGCGGGGCTCGGCGGCAACTGGGGCATCTACGGCCCCACCACGCCCGAATGGGGCGGCAACGTCTCGCCGTTCGCCGGCGGCATGGAGCTGAACGCGCGCTTCACCGCCAACGACGACTACACCGCCCTGGACCAGATCCGCCGGACCTGGGGCCACATGCTCGACAGCGACATCGGGACGAAGAGCACGTTCTGGGAGGGCATCCAGTCCGACGGCGGTCTCGCGTACGGCGGTTCGTTCATGAGCCTGGCCCACGGCTGGTCCACCGCGCCCACCTCGACGCTCACCTTCGACGTGCTCGGCACCGCGCCCGAGTCGGCCACCGGCGCCTACCGCTTCGTCCCGCACCCCGGCGACCTGACCAGTGCCCAGGGCCGCATCACCATGCCCCAAGGCGCGATCAACGCCTCCTGGTCCCGCGACCCGTCGGCCGGCACGTACTCCGCCACCCTCTCCAGCCCGTCCGGCAGCACCGGCCGGATCGGCGTCCCCAAGCTCGGCGGCAACATCACGGTGACCGTGAACGGCGCGACCGTCTGGAGCAACGGAACCTTCACGCCCACCTCCGGCATCACCGGCGGCAGTCAGGACGACACCTACGTCTACCTCACCGGCGTGGCCCCCGGCAGCTACACCGTCTCCGCCACCGGCCTCGGCAACCCGGCACCGCCCGCCGAACCCGGCACCGGCACCCTGCGCGCGGGCTACACCCGGTGCGCGGGCGAGAGCGGCACCTGCTCCTTCAGCGGCACCCGCTCGGTGGCCTACGGCGCCGGGACGTACACGTACAAGACCGTGACCAGCAGCACCGCCTGCTCCAACGACTCCTTCGGCGGCGACCCGGCGGCGAACCTCGTCAAGTCCTGCTACGTCGCCGACGCCGGCGGCCCGCCCGGATACACGGCCTGCGCGGCCGAGGGCGGCACCTGCTCCGTCCCCGGCTACAACCGAGATGTCGCCTACGGCGCCAATGGCAACTTCGTCCACCAGGTCACCAACGGCTCCGTCGACTGCTCCAACGCCCACTTCGGCGATCCCATCGACGGCGTCGCCAAGTCCTGCTACCTGCCGCCCGCGGGCGCCCCGGCCGGTGGCTGGACCAAGTGCGCCGACCAGAACGGGACTTGTGCTGCGGTGGCGGGCCAGCCGGTGATGTACGGCGCCTACGGAGCGTTCACCACGGCCACCGCGACCGGCGACACGGCATGCACCGACGCCACGTTCGGCGACCCCATCTCCGGTGAGTCCAAGGCCTGTTACACCGCGACCGGCGGCCCGGTCGGTTACGCCACCAACTGCTCGGCGGAGGGCGGGACTTGTGCCTTCAGCGGACAGCAGACCGTCGCCTACGGCGCCCGGGGCCGCTTCCTCTACAAGACCTTCGGCGGCGGCGCGAGCTGCACGACGGCGGCCTTCGGGTCCGACCCATTGCCCAACGTGAGCAAGTCCTGCTACCTCACCTCCTGAGCGGCCCGACACCTCCGGCGGCCCCCGCCTCCCCGCGGTCGGGGGCCGCCGGATCACTCCGGATGCGCCACCGCCTCCTTCTGGAGCCGCACCGCCGCCAACAGGCTCAGCCCCGGCTCCGCCTGCCGCAGCGCCCGCACCGCCGCGACCGAGGCGAGGTCCCCGGTGAAGCCGGCCGCCGCCAGCCGGGACCGGACCCAACCAGCTCGCAACCGGCCTTCGTCGGCGGCCGCGGCGGACTCGACGAGCGCGATGGAGCGTTCCAGGCCGGGCCGTTCCTCGGGCGAGGCCCCGGCCAGTGCCTCACGCAGGGCCGCCGCGATCACGTCCGCGTCCCGGACGGTCAGCACGAAGGTGTTCTTCTTGCCCAGTCCCGTGATTCCAGTCATGGGACCCAGCCTGACGATCATGTTCCGTGCGGGCCAAGCGACTTGAGGAGATTCAGAGGGTCGGCTACTGGTCCTCGTCCTGCGCCGTCAGGGCGAAGGCCAGCAGGGCTGTCGTGGTGAAGTCCAGCGAGGGCTCCACCGTCTGCCAGGCGCCCACATCGTCCACGTACCGCGAACCCTTGCCGTCGAAATCGGTCCAAGCTCCGCTCGGCGGACCGGCGGTGCACTTCTTCATCGTCGAGAAGCCGTTCAAGTCGGTGAGTTTGTCCGCCGCGTTGGGGCCGTTGACCACCGCGCCGCGCAGGATCGCGCCCTTCCCGTCGAGGCTGCCGCGCAGGTTGGCCAACTGGTGTTCCGGGCAGTGCGGATAGACCTCACCCGCGCCGATCATGAAGCTGGTACCCCACGGGTTGGCGCCGAGCGCCCAGCCCCGCTGCCGCCCGGCGAAGGCCGCGAAGCCGGTGTCCCCGGTCGCCTTGGCATAGAGCTGAGCGGTGGCCACAAGCCCGAACGTGTGCGGTACGGCGTCGAAGTCGTCGTAGACCGCGCCCGCGCCGAACGGATCGTGCCCGGCCCGCTCGACCCCGTCCTCCAACTGTCGGCGCAGGTCCTTGTACAGGTCCTCGGCCCCGACGCCGTTGCCGCGGTCGCCGTCCAGCGCGGTGGCCAGGTCGACATGGGCGAGGGCGCTGACGTCCGCGACGTTGAGGGTGCCCTTGACGTCGGAGTCCAGATAGGCGCGGGCCCAGCGAGCCGCGTCGGCCGTCCAGTCGCTCTCCCGGTCATCACCCAACTCCCGCGCGGCCAGCGCCAGTTCGGCACCGGCGAACTCCAGGTCGTCCTGCCAGGAGTCCTCGGGGTAGAAGCCGCTGGGGAAGGCGGTGACGAGCGGCTGGTCGGGGTCCGGGTCGGTGTCGGCCTGATCGTAGACGGCGGCGGCCTTCTCCAGCCACTCCCGGGCAAGGTCCGGGTCGGAGTCGGCCGTGCGCTGTGCGGCGAGGGCGAAGACCGCCGCCACCCGTCCCGCCAGACTGGGCGTGATCGGCTCGCCCGGCGCGTTGGACCGGAACACCGGGCGGTGCTTGATCGTGTAGTCCGGGTCGCCGGGCGACACATCGAGCCGGTCGTCGGCCTCCGGCAGCCGCCACACGTCGTGGTCCGTGCGCACGTTGTCGTTGCCCGCGCCGATGCCGACCTGGGCGTAGAGCGTCCCGCTGTCGCCGTCCCACATCCGGTCCAGCCACGACAGACCGTGGTCGGCCTCGGCGGACAGCGCGGGCATGGCCGTCGGCAAGTCCCGTTCGGCGAGCAGGAGTTCGGCGGTCGAGTAGGAGGTGGTGCCGGTGAACTTCAGGAAGTCGCCCGCGTCGAACCAGCCGCCCGAGGCGTCGACCGTGTCACCGGTCGGGGTCAATTGCTCGTCGAGGAGTTCCTCACCCGCCTCGTCGTAGTGCGGGTCGGCGTAGACGGCCGCGTGCTCGTCGGCGAGATGGGACGGGCCGTGCTTGAGGATCCCGGGCAGTACGTCGGCGCCGTCGCGCTGGGCCTGGAGGAAGCGGACGTTGTCCCGGACGAGCGGGGTCATCAGCTCGCTCGCGTCGGCGATCCGGAAGGTGGGGGAGCGGCCGGCGGCGCTGCCGGTCAGGACGATGCGGTAGGTGCCGGGAGTGTTCAGCGCGGAGAGGTCGACGGTGCGCACGGACGGGTACTTGGCGTTCCAGTGGCCGGTGACGGCACCGAGCCGACCCGCCGTGACCACCTTGTCCTTCGCGTCGACGACCTTGAAGCGCGCCCCGGCGAGCGCCTTCGTGGGACCCATCACGTAGGCCTGTTTCGTCTCGCCGCGCACATAGCCGACCTGGTCGACCCGGACGACCGCCTCGGCGGCGGGCGGCGCGCTCGTCGTGTCGTACACATTGACGGCGACGAGTACGGCGCCGAGAGCCGTGGCGGCGCCGGTGACCAGCAGTACAGGGCTGCGCAGTGCGTTCATGTGCCCACGGTGCCGGGGCCTTCATGAGATGACGATGAGGACGCCCGGTCGGGGTCCGTCGGCAGCCGGAGTTCGGCGAGCAGGCCGCCGCCGGGAGCGTCCGTGAGGCGGGCGGTGCCGTGGTGCAGACCGGCGACCCAGCGGACGATGGCCAGGCCCGCACCCGTGCCTGGACCGGTCCCGGCGACCCCGCGTGCGAACACCCGCTCCCGGTCCGCGAGCGGTACGCCGTCCCCGTGGTCGCGGACCGTGACCAGCCCCGGCGTGACGCCGACCTCCACCGGCGAACCGGCCGGGCCGCCATGCCGCTGGGCGTTCTCCACCAGGTTCCGTACCGCCTGCGCCAGCAGGTCGGGATCGCCGCGCACCACCACCGGCTCGGCCGTCACCGTCACGCTCTGGTGGTCCGGCAACTCCTCGACCGTGGTCTCCACCAACTGGTCCAGCCGCAACGGCACCAGCTCGACCCGCTGCGCCCCGGACTCCAGCCGCGCCCTGGCGAGCAGCCCGGTGACCAGCCGACTCAGCCGGTCGACGAGCCGTAGCGCCTCGTCGGACGAGCCGCCGCGCTCGACGGTCAGCCGCAGGGTCGCCAGCGGGGTCCGCAGCTCGTGCGCGGCCTCGGCCAGGAACTGTTCCTGCTGGTCAAGACCGCGCAGGGCCGGACGCATGGCCCGCCCGGACAGCAGATGTCCTACGGCCGCCGCGCAGCAGACCAGCGCCGTGCAGCCGAGGGCCAGCCAGCGCACGAGGAGGTCGTGATCGTGTTCGCTGCGCGCCAGTTCCGTGCCGACGAGTACCGCCGCCCCGATCCGGTCCCCGTCCCAGACCGGAGCCGCCGCCCACCGCAGCCGCCCGCCCTTGGTGGCGGGAGCGCTGACTTGGACCGTTCCCTGCTCGTCCAGGACGCTGTGCCAGACCTCGTCCAACTGGTCCGCGTCGGGCAGCGCCGACCGTCCGGGTACGACGTTCCGCACGGTCGGCGTCTTTCCCGGCGCCGCCTGCAACACGGCCAACACCTGTGCGCCCTGGGCGAGTTCGTCCTCGCGCAGCGGCTCCAGGTGCAGCACTCCCGCGTCGAACCAGACCGCCCGCGACAGCCCCGCCGCGCGGCTGCCCACCTCGTGGTCGAGGCCGGAGCGGCGGGAGGCGGCGTCGATACGGATCGCGACCACGGCGAGTACCACGAGACAGGCCGCGGTCGTCGAGGCGAACAGGAGCGTCATCAACCGGCGGGTGCGCCGCAGCCGGGCAACCGCGGGCGATGCCGGGTCGTGGCGCTTCACGCCTCGCCGCCCAGGCGGTAGCCGACACCGCGCACCGTCGCGATCGGGTCGGGCGGTCCGAGCCGTCTGCGCAACTGCCCGATGAGGACGTCCACCACATTGGACATCGGCTCGCTGGCCTCGTCCCAGCAGCTCTCGATCAGTTCGCTGCGCGTGACGACCTCGCCCGCCCGCAGCAACAGCAGCTCCAGCACCGCGAACTCCTTGGCCGAGAGGCTGAGCAGCACTCCGGCCCGGGTCACCCGGCGGCGCGGCAGATCGACCTCCAGGTCGCCCGCCCGCAGCAGGGACGGCCGCGCGGGCTGCTCCCTGCGGCACAACGCCCTTACCCGTACGACGAGTTCGGCGAAGGCGAACGGCTTCACCAGGTAGTCGTCCGCGCCGTGCTCGAAGCCGGCCACCCGGTCGCTCACCGCGTCCAGCGCGGTCAGCAGCAGGAAGGGCAGCACCGATCCCGCCCGGCGCTGAGCGGCGAGCAGCGTGAGGGAGTCGCCGTCCGGGACCGAGCGGTCGGCCACGACACAGTCGTAGCGATTGACGGACAGTTTGAGGTCGGCCTCGGCGAGCGTCCGCGCGAGGTCGACCGCGAACCCCTCACCCCTCAGTTGAGCTGCGACGACGGGTCCCAGCTCAAGATCGTCCTCCAGGACCAATACACGCATGGCCCGGAGCTTAGGCGACGGCGGTGCGCGCACTCGGATCCCGTACGCCGAGTGCGCGCACCGCCGCGCTCCGTGCTCAACTGCTGGGCACAGTGTCCTCGAACGTGGTGCCCGCGCCCCGGTAGGCCGCCACCTTTGCGGCGACCTGCGCCGGGGTGAGGACCTGGTCCTTGACGTGCAGGACGTAGTCGACCTGCTCGTCGTAGGCGCGCGCGGTGGAGCTGGTGAGACCGCCGAAGTCGATCAGCCACTGGTTGAAGTTGATCGACATCGGCCGCTCCGGGAGGTACGCGGCGTCATGGGTGCCGAAGAGCTGGCCGTCGATGTAGTACTTGATGTCGCTGTTGTCGATGGTCAGCACGAGGTCGTGCCAGCCGTTGTAGCTCTGCCGGCCCTCGGTGTGCTGGTTGACCGCCACCCACGGGTCGGCCTGGTAGGTCTCCCAGGACGTCGTGTAGAGGATGTCGGACGACTCGCCCCAGCCGCCGTTGGGGAGGTACTCGAAGTCGTACTCGGAGTAGTCGTCCGCCATCGGCGCCGTGAGGTCGTTGATGGTGAAGAACGTCTGGACGAGGTGGTCGCCGTCCGGCCCGTACTTGGGCGCGTCGTTGAACTTGACCCGGGCCGCGTAGGTGCCGTTCTTGAACTTCCTTGTGTTGGTGACGACTTCGGTCTGCTTGGTGCTCTCGCCGGTGCCCGAGGTCGAGGTCTCCAGGTTCATCATGGAGTTGCCGCTCGTGGTGGCGAAGGTGACCTTGTCGGGTGTCCAGGTGGCGCCGGACACCCCGGGGCCGCCGGAGGTGGAGCGCACGTTCCAGCCGTGCGCGGCGATCTTCGGGTCGTTGTAGGCGCTGTAGTTGAAGTCGTCGAACAGCGTGGCGCCGGTGGCCGGGGGATCGGTCGGCGGGTCGGTGGGCGGGTTCGTCGGATCGTTGCCCGCGGGAGCCGTGCCCCACAGGGTGGTGCCCGACAGCTGCGCCGTGACCTTCGACCAGTCGGCGTACGACGTCTGCGAGGCGCCGAAGGAGTAGTCGTCGCTCTGGTTCAGGGTCTGCCAGGTCGACTGGTAGAAGCGCAGTTGCATGTCACTGGTGTCGGCGCCGGGCGCTAGGGTTCCGGCGCCCGAGGTGAAGCCGATTTCGAGGTAACGGTCTGCCGTGGCCGTCGGGTTGGCGAGGGTGCCGAAGGTGCCCGTGATGTTGGCGCAGCCCTTGACCGCCCAGGAACACGCGAAGCGGTAACTCGCGCTCGCCGAGTCCGACTTGAAGTAGTAGCGGAGCTTGACGTTCGCCAACTGCACTGTGGTGGAGCCGGTGTTCTTCACCTTGAACCAGGGCTCGGACTGGTCGGCGGTGGCACCCGTGGCGCTCGTGCGGTACTGGACGCTCAGCCCGTCGCCGGCCGCGCTCGCGGTGGACGGCACGGCGCTGAGCGCGGCGGCGCCCAGGGCCACCGCTACGGCGGCGGACGCGGCGGCGCGGAGTCTGCTCTTCCCGTATTTCATGGTGGTACCTCTCCAGAAGGTGGGGTGATTCCGGAACGGGTTCAGGTCAGAGGGCGGTACCGGACGTCGAGCGCGTCGAGCCGCGCCGTGTGTCCGCCGAGCCGGGTGCGGAAGTCGTCCCAGTCGGTTGGACCGCTCCAGGCGCGGTCGGCCAGAGCGCACAGCCGGGGATAGGTGAGGTACTCGACGCGCTCGGGCGTCGTGACGAACTCGGTCCACAACTGGGCCTGGACACCCAGCACTTGACGGGCTGCCGCAGCGTCCGCGTCCTCGGGAACGGGGTCGTGGGAGTGCACGGTCCGCAGATCGACGACCTTGCCCGGCTGGGCCGGGGGCTCGCGCGGGTCCTCGGACTGGGCGTGGTCGAGGTAGGTCGCCCGGTGGTAGGCGCTCACCACCTGGTGGCCGCGCCGGGCCGCCGTCAGGGTGTGTGCCGCGTCGCGCCAGGTCATCACCGTTAAGTCCAGGGGCAGTTCGGTTCCCGTCTCGGCCCAGCCGACCGGGCGCCGCCCGTGCCGCACGAGGAACTCGCCGATCCGCCCGAGGAACCAGCCGTGCAGCGCGGCGGGACTCGACAGGCCCTGCGCCAGCGCCCGTTCGCGCGCGGCGGCACTGTGCGTCCACTCCGCGGTGGGGCATTCCTCGCCGCCCACATGGATGTACGGCGAGGGGAAGACGTCCATGACCTCGTCGAGGACGGTACGGCAGAAGTCGAGGACCTCGTCGTGGACGCCGAGGACGGTCTCGCACACGCCCCACTTGGTCCACACGTCGAGGGTGCGCTCCGGGTGGTTGCCCAGTTCGGGATAGGCGGCCAGGGCGGCCCGGACGTGCCCGGGCATCTCTATCTCCGGCATCACGGTCACCCCGCGGGCGGCGGCGTAGGCGACCAGGCCGGCGAGTTCGGCCCGCGTGTAGGAGCCGCCGTGCGGGACGCCGTCGTACAAGTCGCTTCCGGCGGGCCCCTGTTGGGACTCCGCGCGGTGGCCGCCGATCTCGGTGAGCTTGGGGTAGGCGGCCACCGGCATGCGCCAGCCCTGGTCGTCCGTGAGGTGGAGATGGAACACGCCGATCTTGTGCAGGGCCAACAGGTCGACGTACCGGCGGAGATGGGAGACGGGCTGGAAGTGGCGGGCCACGTCGAGCATCGCACCGCGCCAGGGGTGCCGGGGGAGGTCGGTGATCTCGACGCACGGGAGCGGCCACTCCGTGTCGCGCTGTGGACGCGCTGACAGGGCCTGAGGGGGCAGGAGTTGACGGATCGTCTGGATTCCGCGCAGCAGTCCGGTGAGGTGCGCCGCGCGCAGCAGGACGGCGTGCGGGGCGACGGTGAGTCCGTAGCCCTCCTCGCCCAGACCGGCCAGACCGGGGTCGAGCGTCAGGGTCAACTGCCCGTCGGAGGACGCCTCCAAGGGCAGTCCGGTGGCGGGGGCGAGCAGCGTGCGCAGCAGGTCCGCGGCCGGTTCGGCGCCCGCGCCGATGTGCAGCGCGGTGCCGGTGTCGAGGGTGAAGTGCCCCGGCCGGAGCGCGGACTTGGTGGGTCGGGGGACGAGGGTGAGCACGGAACGCTGTGCGGGCATGGATCGTCTCCGGGACGGGGACGGGGGCGGGTGGGGGTGGTGCGGAGCGTCAGCCCTTGACCGCGCCGGCCGCGAAGCCGGAGGTGACATGGCGCTGGAGCAGCAGGAAGATCACAAGTGCCGGTGCCGCGAAGAGAGTTGAGGCCGCCATCGTGGCGCCCCAGTCGGTGCCGAAGACGTTCTGGAACGAGGACAGCCACACGGGCAGCGTGCGGTGGTCCTGCTGCTTGATGATCAGGAAGTTGGCGTAGGTGAACTCGTTCCACGCCGTGATGTAGCCGAACAGCGAGGTGGCCATCAGCCCCGGTGCGAGCAGCGGGAACGCGATGCGCCGGAACGCCCCGAACCGGGTGCAGCCGTCGACCTGCGCGGACTCCTCCAGCTCCGGCGGAATCGTGCCGATGAAACCGCGCAGCACGATGATCGTGAACGGCAGCGTCATCATGAAGTAGACGAGCGTCAGCGTCGGCAGCCGGTCCAGCATGTCGGTGTCGCGGGAGATGATGTACACCGGGATGATCAGTGACTCCCAGGGCGCCATCTGCGCGATGAACACCATCAGCATGAACTGCCGGCGCCCCTTCCACCTCATCCGGGCGACCGCGTAGGCCGAGCCGAGCGCGATGACGAGGGCGAGCAGCACCGCGCTCAGCGTGACGAGGACGCTGTTGCGCCAGAACAGTCCGAAACCGGCGGCGCCGACGGCCGTACGGAAGTGGTCGAGGGTCCAACTCGCTGGAATGAGCCGGGGGTTGTCGGACTGGATGTCACGGGTCGGGGTGAACGCGGTCGCGACCATCCAGTACACCGGGAACAGGCACACCAGGACCGTGAGGACGGCGGCGGCGTTCAGGGGCAGGCGGCGGATCCGGGGCCGGGTGGTGCTCATGCGAGCTCGTCCTCCTGGCGGAACATCTGGCGGAAGTAGAGGACCAGCACGCCCGACATCAGCACCACGGTGACCATGGAGGCCGCCGAACCGAGGTCGTAGCGCTGGTGGGAGAGGGCGGTCTGCACCGCGTACACGGGCAGGATCGTGGTGGCGTCGCCGGGTCCGCCGTTGGTCATCACCCAGATCTGCACGAACGCCTTGAACGTCCAGATCACTTCGAGGGAGAACACCAGCAGGAAGATCGGCCGGATCATCGGGAAGGTGACCGAGCGGAAGATCCGCGGCCCCGACGCGCCGTCGATGCGCGCCGACTCGTACAGCTCGACGGGGACGGTGGTGAGCGCCGAGTACAGCGTGATCGCCGCGAAGGGCACGGACTGCCACACCACGAGCGCGACCACGATGGCGAACGCGGCCGGTCCGTGCGCGAACCAGGGATAGCGGTCGAAGGACTCGAACCCCAGCCCGGTGAGTACCTCGTTGACGATCCCGAACTCCGAGTGGAACAGCCACTGGAAGACCGTCGTCGCCGAGATCACCGGCATCGCCCAGGTCAGCACCAGCGCGCTGAGGACCGTGGTCCGCCCGAACCGGCCGAGCCGCTCGACCATGAGCGCGACCAGTGTGGACAGCGTCATGATCAGTACGACGTTGATCGCCATGAAGAGGAACGTGCGCTGTACGACCTGCCAGAAGCCGCTGTCTCCCAGCAGCGTCCCGTAGTTCCGGAGGCCGACGAACTTCGCGTGCCCCAGGATGAGTTGGCGCAGTCCGAAGTCCTGCAACGAGATCACCACGGCACGGATCAGGGGATACACCAGCAGATAGAGCGTGCCGAGCACGGCGGGCGCGATCAGGAGATACGGCCAGATGCCCCGGCCGGCGGGCTTCGACGGGCGGCGCGTGCCCGGTCCCGGGGAGCGCCGGGGCGGATCGGTACCGAGTGGGGGACGGGGGCGGTCTGCTCTCGGACGGCCGGCACGGCGCTCCTCCTTCCGTTCAACGGGCGCTTCAGGAGCCGGAGTTCATCGCCGCGGTGATGGCCTCGGACGCGGTGGCGGCCTTCTTCCGGATGTCGCCGCCGGTGAGCACGGCCGTCATGTAGTCCTTGATCGGGTTCTTCGCCTCCACGGCTGCCCAGCCCGGGGTGTTGGGCGTGGCGTGGCCCTGGGCGGCGCCGATCGCCATGGCCGCGGCGCCCGGGTCGGCGGCGACGGCGGAGGCGAGGGTGGTCTTGTTCGGGACGTAGCTCATGGCGAGCGCGAGCTTCTTCTGCCAGGTGTCGCCGGTGAGTTCCTTGATGAACGTGTAGGCCGCGTCCTGCTTGGTGGACGCCGTCGGGATGACCAGGTCGGAGCCGCCGGTGAAGACCGCGCCGGGGGTGGCGGCGGTCTTGCCCGGGATCGGGAAGAAGCCCAACTTGCCCTTCAGGGCAGGGTTGTTCTGGACGACGACGTTGGCGCCGCCCGGGGACGAGACGACCTGGGCGATCTTGCCCTTGGCCATGACGTCGGCCTGCGGCGGGTTGGCCTCGTCGGAGTCCTTGGGGCCCTTGCCGAGGGCCTGCAACTGCTCGTAGAACCGCATGCCGCGGATCGCCGCCGGGGTGTCCAGCGCGCCCTTCCACTTGCCGCCGGACTGGACCGCGAGGTCCCCGCCCTCGTCCCAGATGAAGCCGGCGAGCGTGTACCAGTTCTGGCCGGGCAGGTAAATGCCCTGTGTGCCGCCGGAGTCGAGCTTCTTGGTGGCGGCGATCCACTGGTCCCGGGTCTTGATGGCGGACGCGTCGACACCGGCCTGCTTGAAGAGGTCGGTGCGGTAGATGACGACGCGGTTGGCGGCGTAGTACGGAATGCCGTACTGCTTGCCGTCGTAGGCGCCCGGCTCGGCGAGGCCCTTGAGCCAGGTCTTCCCGCCGAGGTCGTCGACCTTGTCGCTGAGGTCCAGCAGCCCGCCGCTCTGCGCGAACTGGGCGACCTGGGTGTTGCCCGTCTCGATGACGTCCGGCGCGTCGTTGCCGGCCAGGGCGGCGGTGACCTTCTCGCCGATGCCGTCCCACTCCTGGATCTGCACCTTGACCTTGATGTCGGGGTGGGCGGCCTCGAAGCCCTTGACGAACTCGTTCTGGAACGCGACGGAGACGCTGTCGCGCATCAGCCAGACGTCGATGGTGGTGTTTCCCCCGGAGCCTGAGGAACTGCCGTCGGAGGTATCGGAAGAGCTGCTACAGGCACTCAGCCCTGCTGTCATCACGAGCACGGACACGCCGGCGAACATACGGAGCTGCACGGTTCACCCCTGGAGGACATGAACTGACCACCTGACCAGTGAAGCCCACTGGACAGCTCACCTCTCGATGTGGGGACGAAGGTGGCATAGACCAATGCGGGCGTCAACCCCCGCTGCTGCCAAGGGATTTGGCGCGTATATCGCTCAAGAACCGGATGATCACTGGCCGTTGGTGGTTACACTTCCCCGGTCAAGAGGGCGAACCGCGAGGCAGTCGCTGGTCAACTGGTCAACCGATCGGCCGGGGATTCCGCGTACGAGGGAGTGCGACATGAAGGCCGACGCGCCAGGGGCGGTACTCAAACGGGAGCGGGTCCGCGACTTCATCCTCGACCTCGTCGAGTCGCAGCACCCGGGGGACCCGATCCCCTCCGAGCGCGCCCTCTGCGCCCGCCTCGGCGTTTCCCGCCCGACACTGCGCGCGGCGGTCGACGAACTCGTCGCCGCGGGGCTGCTGGTGCGGGAGCACGGACGCGGCATGTTCGTCGCGCCCGAGAAGATCACCCAGGAACTCGTCTCCGGCGAGCAGACGATGACGGCCCCGCAGGCCTCCGGGGCCTGGTCGAGCCGACTGCTGGAGTTCACCACCATCCCGGCCGGCGCCCGGGTGGGCCGCAGACTGCGCCTCTCGCCCGCCGCCGAGATCGTGTACGTGGCGCGGCTGCGGCTGGTCGACGGCGCCCCGATGGCCATCGAGCACCTGCACATCAGGGCCGATCTCGTACCCGCCCTGTCCGCACCGGAGTTGGAGGCCGGCGACCTCTACGAACACCTGCGGGAACAGCACGGCGTGCACGTCCAGGAAGCGGTCCAGGCCATCGAGCCGACGGTCGTCACCAAGGCCGAGGCCGAACTCCTCGACGTCCCCGAACTCTCCCCGGCCCTGCTCTTCGAACGCCTCACCTCGGACACCACCGGGCGGCCCGTCGAGTACGTCCACTCGATCTACCGCGGCGACCGCTACCGCATCGTCTCCCGCCTCACCCTCGGCCCCTCGGTCGCCGCCCCCACGGCCCCCCTTGGGCACCACCCCGGCATCCCCCCGGGCGACTTCGCCCACCGCGACACCATCGAGTCGTCCACCCGGGGGGACATCCAGTCGGGGGCGTGAACTGCCGCCGGGAGCAAGGCCGTTCTACAGCTCGCCGGGGCGGCCGTACCGGTAGAAGAACGGTCCACCGAGTTGGCCCGCCAGGCCCGCGTCAGGCCCGAACTGTCCTCCAGGAGCCGGGCGCCCGGGGTGAGGTCGCCGACGTGGAGCGGGTCGAAACCGGCGTCGGTGATGAGCTGGACGGTGATGTCCTTCGCGGCGGGCTCGGCGGCGTAGAGGTTGCTCGGGGTGACGCGCTGCGTGCCGATCTGGTCGTACGCCGAGGCGAAGACCGTGTTGAAGGACTTCGCGGTCGGGCCGCCGACGATCGACTTGACCTGGTGCGCGAGCGAGGGGAAGGACTCGTCGCGGTCCCCGTAGAGGTTCGTCGCGTCGATGGTCACCTGGCCGTTGAGCCCGGTGACGCCGGCGAGTGCCTCGGTGATGAGGCCGCCGGGGACGGCCACGACCACCACGTCCGCGTCCGAGGCGTCGCCGCCGTCCCGGCCCAGCGTCCTGACCTGGTGTCCCGCTTTCTCCCACAGCCGGGCCAGGCCGCCGCCGACGTGTCCTCGTCCGATCACCGTGATGTTCATGTCGGGCCTCCGGGCTGCCGGGATTTCGCTGTCCTCGTTGACGTGTCAACAAAACACCATACTTGTTGTCGTGTCAACCAATGCCGCTGGGGCGGGGGAGGAACGGTCCAAGTGCCGTTCCTCCCCCGCCCCGGCGGGGCCGATCTCAGATGGCCTGCGCGGTGGGCAGGATGGTGATCTCGGTCAGGTTGACGTGGCGCGGTACGGCGGCCATGAAGGCGACGGTCTCGGCGATGTCGGCGCTCTGGAGGACGTCGATGTCGTGGATGAGGTCGGCCATCAGCTTCGACGCGTCGGCGTCCGTGACGTGGTCGGGGAGTTCGGTGTCGACCATGCCGGGCTCGATGGTGGCCACGCGGACCATCTTCGGGCCGAGTTCGACCCGCAGCAGCCGGGTGAGATGGCTGATGTAGGCCTTGGTGCCGGAGTAGATCGAGAACTTGGTCAGGATGCGGGTGGCCGCGATCGACGAGGTGTTGATCAGGTCGGCCGACCTGCCCGCGGCTGCGGACTCCGTCAGGTGGGGGAGGAACGCGGCGATCACGTGCATCAGCCCGCTGATGTTGAGGTCGATCTGCCGCTGCCAGTCGTCGACCTTCAACTCCTCGATACCGGAGATGAGTTGGACACCGGCGTTGTTGAACACCAGGTCGGCCTTGCCGAAGCGCTCGGCGACCTGGTCGGCGGCGGTCTGGACGGCGGCCCGGTCGGTGACGTCGACGGCCAGGGCGAACGCGGTGCCGCCGGTGGCCTCGATGTTCTTCACCAGGCTGTCCAGCCGCTCCTTGCGGCGGGCCAACACCACGACGGTGGCACCGAGTTCGGCGAGCCGTTCGGCGGTGACGGCACCCATGCCGCTGGAGGCGCCGGAGACGACGGCGACGCGGCCGGCCAGCGGGGTACCGGTGAGCAGGGCGGAAGCGGACATCACAAGACCTCGATCTCTGTGCGAGAAAGCGTTTACGGGAGTGGGTGTTTGACGGTGTGTCAGGCGACGTCGTCGTGCGCGGTGGCCGCGGACTTCTCGCGCCACGGGACCAGGTCGTCCTGCACCTGCCGGTACTTGACCTCCAGGCGCTCCAACGTGTCGCGGCCGAGGTAGAGGTGGGTGGGCAGCTTCTCGGTGCCGGTGACCTCGACGATGAGCGCGGCGCCGCGCACCGGGTCGCCGAGCTGGGCGTGGTTGGCCCGGTCGATCCAGTCCAGCGTCACGTGGGCCGGGGTGTCGTCGTAGTCGGCGATACGGTTCGCGGCCACCGAGAGCGAGCTGGCGTCGAGGAAGTCGGTGCGGAACACGCCCGGTTCGACCACCATCGACTGGATGCCGAACGGCGCCAGCTCCGCGGAGAGCGCCTCGCTGATCCCCGCGACCGCGAACTTCGACGCGGAGTACAGACTGACACCGGGCTCGCCCTCGAAGCCCGAGCGGGAACCGATGTGCACGAGCCTGCCCGAACCCTGCTCACGCATCACGGGCAGGACGGCGCGGGTCACGTTGATCAGGCCGAACACATTGAGGTCGAACAGCGAGCGGGCCTCCGCGTCGCTGATCTCCTCCAGCGCGCCGAGCAGACCGCGGCCGGCGTTGTTCACCAGGACGTCGATACCGCCGAAGCGCTCCACGGCGGCCTCGACCGCCCGCGGGATGCTGTCGTTGTCCGTGACGTCCAGGGCCACCGCGAACACGTTGTCGGACTTCTTCAGGTCGTCGGGCACCCGCTCCGGATTCCGTACGGCGACCACGACATTGTTACCGCCCGCCAGTGCGGCCCGGGCGATTTCCGCGCCGATTCCACGGGAGGCGCCGGTGACAAACCACGTAGCCATGGGAAAAACCTCTTTCGTCGCTTCCCCTCGTGGGGGGATTTCCTGTTGACGCAAATGAGTCTGTCCCTTCGCCGGGGAGCTATGAAGGCAGCGGTTTTCCTGGGAGTCCCACACCCAGGAACGGGTGCCGAACCGCGAAGTCGGTGACATGTCAACAAGCTGGTACGGTGACGGCATGTCCGAACCCCGATGGCTCACCCCCGACCAGGCCGAGGTCTGGGCGAAGTACCGGACCCTGCGCCGCACCCTGCAACGGGCCCAGGACCAGCAACTCCAGCGGGATTCGGGCCTCTCGGCGGCCGACTACGCGCTCCTCGCGCCCCTGTCCGAGTCCGCCGAGGGTGTGCTGCGCGCACGGGACCTCGGCGCCGAGGTCGACTGGGAGCGTAGCCGGTTGTCCCACCAGATCAGCCGCATGGAGAAGCGCGGACTCGTCACCCGCGAGGCCTGCGCCGACGACGCCCGCGGCTCCATGGTGCGGCTGACGGAAAAGGGCCGGGAAGCGATCGAGGCCGCCGCACCCGCGCACGCGGAAAATGTACGGCGGCTCGTATTCGATCCGCTGGATCCTGACGAGGTGCGCCTTTTCGGTGAGATGCTGGACCGAATACTGGAGGCTGTCGAGCGGAATTCCCAGTAACAGCGAACGCGGCAATGGGCCGCGCTTTTATTGGGCGTCCCGCGCCGGATTCTGCTGGTGCGGTACCCCGGGCGCGCTGAGCGACCCGAGCAGGGCCAGGGCGTCCGCCGACGGGGAGTCCGACTCCGCCTGGAGAATGATGAGTTGCTGCCCAGGCGCGCTGCGGATGGTGAGGGCCTCGTGCCGCAACTCCAGTTCCCCCACCACGGAATGCCGCATCCGTTTCACCTCGTACGGCGGGACCCGGGTGTACTCACGGGCCCACAGTGAGCGGAACTCGCCGCTGCGCACGGACAGTTCACCGACGAGCTCCAGGATGCGGGGATCCTCGGGAGTGCTCGCGGCGGTCTGCTGGAGGTCGGCGACCGCACGGTCCTTGGCCCGCTCCGCGTTGCGGTAGAACGTCTTCGCCGCCGGGTCCAGGAACAGCATCCGCAGCACGTTGTCCCGCTGGGCGAAGTCGCCGTAGAGCGCGTCGGTCAGGGCGTTGGTGGCCAGCAGGTCCTGGGCGTGGCCGATGACGAAGGCCGGTGTCCTGGTCCAGCTCTCGATCAGCTGCCGCAGATGCGGGCGGACCCGCTCGACCCGCACCGGTGACTTCGTACGCCGGGTCGTGGGCCGGGCGAGGCGGAACAGCTCCCGCCGGTCCTCGTCCCCGAGCCGCAACGCACGGGCCATCGCCTCCAACACCCTTACCGATGGGCTGAGTTCACGGCCCTGCTCCAGCCGGCCGTAGTAGCCCGGACTGACCCCCGCGAGCGCCGCGACCTCGTCGCGCCGCAGTCCGGGGACCCTGCGGCGGCCGGAGCCGGGCAGTCCCGCGTCGGCGGGGCTGACGCGTTCCCTGCGGGAGCGGAGGAAGCGACCCAGTCCTTCCACCGGGTCGGGGCGCGTGTCATTGTCCATACCGTCGAGGCTAGGCGGAAAACACCCGGAGAAGGTCGGTCGACGGTGGGTGCGTCGCACCCAGGACCATGGCTCCCCGGGTGGCGGGAGAGGGCCGGCCGGGCCACGAATCACTGTGTGTGAAGCGTGTGGAACCTGGTGCAACGGTGGACGACTGGGCCTTCTCATCGAACGAAAAACACTTAGTCTTGCCGCATGAGCAATGGGACCCCTTTGGGTGATTTCCTCCGGGCCCGTCGCGAGGCCCTCAAGCCCCAGGACGTCGGTCTGCCCGAGTACGGCCGCCGCCGGGTGCCAGGACTGCGCAGGGAGGAAGTCGCGCTGCTCGCCGGAGTCAGCTCCGACTACTACATCAGGCTGGAGCAGGGACGCGAGAACAGCCCCTCCCCGCAGGTGCTGGAGGCGGTGGCGCAGGCGCTGAAGCTGGACGCGGAGTCCGCCGACCATCTCAACCGCCTCTGCCTCGCGCCCTCGCAGCGCCCGCACGGCCCGAGCGAGGCCCAAGTCGGCACGCAGCTGCTGCGGTTGATGGACGGCTGGGAGCACAGCCCCGCCTTCGTGCTCGGCCCGGCCCTCGACATCCTCGCGGGCAACTCCCTCGCCACGGCGCTGCACAGCGGGTTCGACGCCTTCGACAACCTCGCCCGCAATGTGTTCGTGGACCCGGCGGGGCGCGAGTTCTACCAGGAGTGGGAGCGGGCCGCGCACTCGTGCGTCGCCGAACTCAGGGCCGCCTACGGGCACGATCCCGAATCGGCCCGGATCGCCGAGGTGGTCGCCGAACTGTCCGACGCCAGCGAGGAGTTCACCGCCCTCTGGCAGCTGCACGACGTCAAGTCCAAGTCCCAGGAGGGCAAGCACCTCAAGCACCCGGACGTCGGCGACCTGCACATCGCGTTCGCCGCGTTCACCGTCAACGGCGCCCCGCACCAGCAACTCGTCGTCTACCAGGCCGAACCCGCGAGCCCCACGGCGGCCGCCTTCGAGACGCTACGGGCGCTGGGCGCCGAGCCGAAGAAGGCGGGCGCGACCGCACAGCTGTGACCCGGCTGCTCGACCTTACGGAGGACCCCATGCCCGTACGTCGTATCGGTCTCGTCGTCCACCAGGGCCGGGCGACCGCCCGGGACGCCGCACGCGACGTGCACGCGTGGAGCGAGGCGCACGGCGTCCGCTGCACGGAGATCGACGTGTGGGCCAAGGACCAGCACCGCCGCGCCGGACGTGAGGAGTCCGAGGCCGCGGGCAGGCCCGATCTCGTCGTCACCCTCGGCGGCGACGGCACCTTTCTGCGCGGGGCCCGGATCGCCGTCAAGAGCGGGGCCGACGTCCTCGGCGTCGACCTCGGCAAGGTCGGCTTCCTCACCGAGGTCCCCGCCCGCGACATCGGCGACGCCCTCGACGCCGTGCACGAGGGGCGGGCCATCGTGGAGGAACGCATGACGCTGACCATGCGCGCCTCCCGGCCCCTGGACATCCCCGAGGAGATGGAGGCCCTGCTGCGCTACGGCCGCGGTCCGATGCTGCCGCCGCCGCAGGTCAGACCCGAGACCACGGAGGGCGGCGGCTGGGGCTGCGCGCTGGACGTCATCGCCCTCAACGACGTCGTCCTGGAGAAACTCGCCCGCGACCGGCAGGTCAGCGTCGGTGTCTACCTGGCCGGCGGGCTGCTGGCGAGCTACTCGGCCGACGCCCTGGCCGTCGCCACCCCCACCGGGTCCACGGCCTACAGCTTCGCCGCCGGCGGACCCGTCCTCTCGCCCCACATGGACGCCCTCGTCTTCACACCCATCGCCCCGCACATGACCTTCGACCGCAGCGTCGTCGCCGCCCCCGACGAACCCGTCGGCCTACGGGTGCTGCCCCACTCCGGCCAGGCAGCCGTCAGCGTCGACGGCCAACTGCGCGGCGTCCTGGACCCCGGCGACTGGATCGGCGTCTTCCGCGCCCCGCAGCGCGTCCGCCTCGTCCGCCTGCGCCCCACCGACTTCTACGGCAGGCTGCGCGACCGGTTCCGGCTCACCGACGCCCCCGCCACCGCCCAGGACGGCCCCGCGGCCCCCTTCTTCCGCCCCGACACCCCGGTCCCGCCGGACCTCGCCGGAATGCGCCTGCCACCGCCCTCCGGCGCGCGCTGAGGGCCGTAGGGAAGGGTTCGCGTCGAGGGCTCAACACCGGCAGGCTCGTCGAGGGCTCACACCGGCAGGCGGACGGTGAAGACCGTGCCGGTGCCGACTGTGCTGGCCACCGTCACCGTCCCGCCGTGCGCCTCCGTGAGGCGGCGGACGATGGCCAGGCCGAGGCCGCTGCCGCCGGTGCGCCGGTTGCGGGACTTCTCGGCGCGCCAGAACCGGTCGAAGACCCGCGGCAGATCCTCGGCCGGGATGCCGGTACCGGTGTCGGCCACCTCGATCGTCACCCGGTCCCCGGACCGGCGGGCGCTCAGGGTGACGCTGCCGCCCGCGGGGGTGTGCCGTAGCGCGTTGGACACCAGGTTGCCGACCACCTGCCGCAGCCGTACCGGATCGCCCGACAGCTCGGGGTCGCCGTCGACGCGGGTGGTGAGGGAGACCCCCGCGGTGTCGGCGCGGGCCTGGTGGGCGGTGGCGGCCTGGTCGAGGAGGTCGCGCACGCGCAGCGGTTCGGGGTGGACGCGCAGCTGGCCCGCGTCCGCCTCCGCGAGATCCTGTAGATCGTCGACGATGTGCTGGAGCAGCAGCGCCTCTTCGAGCAGGGAGTCCACGAGGGCCTGGTCGGAGGTGGCGATGCCGTCCTGCACGGCCTCCAGCCAGCCGCGGATGGTGCTCAGCGGGGTGCGCAGCTCATGCGCGACATCGCTGACCATCGCCTTGCGCTGGCCCTCCACGCGTTCGCGGCGCTGGGAGAGGTCGTTGAAGGCGGCGGCGAGAAAGCCGATCTCGTCGTTGGTCGTCACCGGCACCCGCTGATGTTCCGCCACCGGACGGCGGGCCGCGTCGGCCAGCGCGCGCAGCGGCCGGACCAGCCGGGTGCCGACCACGACGGTGACGGCCACGGTGACCAGCAGCACCAGACCCGCGACCCCGGCGAGACGGGCGGTGTTGGCCGAGGTGAAGCGGAAGCCGGGCGCGGCGGCCGAACCGGCCGGGGTGGTGACGAACAGCAGCGCGGCCGGTGCCACATAGGGAGCGAGCTGGTCGCGACGGGCGGTGTCGAGGCAGGACTGGGCGGATGCGTCGCCCTCCACACTGAGGACGAATTCGAGGGCGACCTTCACGGGCTGCTGGTTCCGCTGCGCCAGACAGTCGTTGACCATGGTGTTGAGGCGGTTGAGCGGCCCGATCTCGGACCGGACGGGAGCGGAGAGCTGGTCGACGCCGCAGTCGTACTCCTTGTCGGTCCCGCCCAGCATGCCGTCCGGGAACTTGAGGGAGGTCCGGCCGCTCGGCGCTTCGACCAGGGTGCCGATGCCGCTGGGGCCTCCCATGCAGTAGCGGATCTTCTTCGCCATGTCGCGCAGGGACGTCCGCTCGGCCGCGGTCAGCCGGTACGGGCCGACGGCGCGCGGGTCGATGCGGTCCGTCGCGGTGTCGGGCAGCAGCGCCGAGTCGGTGTGCAGGGGGTCGACGACCGCCGACGCCCGGGTGGGGAGAGCGGTGACCGAGGCGGCCGAAGTGGCGATCGGGCGGCGGTTCTGCGTGGTCAGGGTGATCCGGCGGCCGGTGCCTTCGGCGAGTCGGTACAGAGTGGGGCCGACGCCGTTCCAGTCCCGGTGCGTGGCGGCGTAGCCGACGAGGGTGTCGTAGATCTGTGTGTCGGAGGAGAGGAGTTGGCCCTGTTCCTGCTGGATGGCGCTGCTCGTGGTGCGTGCGGCGAGCCAGGCGGTGGCCGCGACCGAACAGACGGCGATCAGCACGGAGGTGGCCAGCAGGCGGACCAACAGGCTTCTGTGCAGGGGCACTTTGGCCCGGACCCGAGTCCTGGGCCGCCCCTCGCCGCCGCTCTCCGTGTCAGCGTGCACGGCTGCCGTCGACGAGCTTGTAGCCGACGCCGTACACGGTCTGTAGATAGGCCGGTGTCCGGGGCACGGCCTCTATCTTCTTGCGCAGGTTCAGGATGTGCACGTCGATGGTCCGTTCGGTGATGTAGCGGTCGAACCCCCTTGTCAGGGCGAGGAGTTGGCGGCGGGTGAAGACCCGTTCCGGTTCGGCGGCCATCGCCGCGAGGATCTCGAACTCCCCGGGCGTGCACACCACTTGGCGTCCGTCGAGGCCTACGGTACGGCGGACCGGGTCGACGGCGAGAGCGCCGATCCGGATCACCGGATCGTGCACGGAGAGGGTGGCCCGGGTGCGTCGCAGGAGGGTGCGGATGCGGGCCATCAGCTCGCGCGGGCTGTACGGCTTCGTCATGTAGTCGTCGGCGCCCAGGTCGAGGCCGAGCAGCAGATCCTCCTCGGTGCTGCGCGCGGTCAGCATCAGCACGGGCACATCGCACTCCCTGCGCAGCACCCGGCACACGTCGAGACCGTCGACGAACGGCATCATCACGTCGAGGACGAGCAGGTCCGGCTGCCGGCGCCGCACCTCGTCGATCGCCGCGCGCCCGTCGTGCACGACGAGGGCGGAATGGCCCTCGCGTTCCAGGTAGCGGCGGATCACCTCGGCCTGTTTGACGTCGTCCTCGGCCACCAGGACATATGCGTTCACGCCGGCCACCCTAAGGTCACCGCCTTGACATCAGACAGGAGTCTGACGGCGGCCTGACAGGATCTTCATAAGCTCCGGCCACGGTGCCGCCATGTCGAAACTCACTCATCGAAGGCGCTCCGCCGCGCTGGCGGGCATGGCCGCGACGGCCGCACTGACCCTGCTGTCCGCCTGCGGCGGAGGCTCGGGCGGGGACGGGAAGGCGGCGGCCAAGGACACCGGGGTCGCCTCCATCGAGACGCCGAAGGCGGGCGGCGCGACGGCGTCCGCGAGCGCCGCCGCGGAGTCGGGGCGGCCGCAGCTGAGGCTGGACACCTCCGAGGCGGAGCAGACCCGGCTGACCGGCATCTACTTCGACTGCCTGCGCGACCACGGTGCCCCGGGCGGCTACAAGCCGGGTTCGAAGCAGTGGTACCCCGGGGGCGGATCCGACCAGAAGTCCGCCGCCGCGCGCAAGGCCTGTCTCCCGAAACTCCCGCTCCAGCCACCGGAGTTGGACCCGGCGAAGAACCCGCACTACATGGACGACTTCCGCGCGTACATCCGGTGCCTCAACGACGGCGGCCTGAAGGTCAAGGGCCTGTCCGACGGCTCCGGCTGGAACTACGACGGACAGACGACCCTGACCCAGGCCCAGGAGTCGAAGCTCGACCACGACTGCCAGTTGAAGGCGTACAAGTGACGACGACCGGCGCCGACGCCCCCCGCCCCCGGCGCGGCATACGCCGCCTGAAGATCGGCGCCGTGGCGCTGGCCGGAGTCACGGCGACCGCGCTCGGCGTCACCGTGTGGCAGGACGGCACCGCGAAACCGAGCACGACGGCCGCCGACTCGGCCCGGGTCGGCACCGCCACGGTGACGAGGACCGACCTCTCCAACGACCAGACCCTCAGCGGCACCCTCGGCTACAGCAAGGCGGCCCCGGTCAAGGGCGCCAGGGCCGGACTGGTCACCTGGCTCCCCGCCCCCGGAGCCACGGTCGCCCGGGGCCGCACCCTGTACAAGGTCGACAACGTCCCCGTGCCGGTGCTCTACGGCGACACCCCCCTCTACCGCACCCTGAGCGCGCGGGGCACCACCGGGCCCGACGTCCGGGTGGTCGCCGACAACCTGAAGAAGCTCGGCTACGACATCGGGGTCCAGCCGGGGGTGGGGACTTGGGTCACTCAGCATCCGGCCGACACCGGCACGTCCGGTGCATCGGACGGTACGGCCGCCCCCTCCGCGAGCGCCGCACCCAGTCCCGCTCCCACCCCCACTCCCACCGCGACGACGGTCAAGGTGAAGGAGGGCGACGGCGTGCTCACCGCCGAGCTGATCGCCGCTGTCCGGCGCTGGCAGGCCCATGTCGGGATGCCCGCCACCGGAGTGCTGGGCATCGGGGACGTGGTGGTGCGGTCCGGCGAGGTGCGGGTCGGCGCGGTGCAGGCGCAGAGCGGCGACGACGCCACCGGGGCCCTGATGACGGTCAGTTCCACCGTCAAGAAGGTGTCCGTGCCGGTGGACGCGACCCAGGTCGGCACGATGTCCCGGGGCGACCAGGTCACGGTGACCCTGCCGGACAACTCCACCGTCAGGGGGACGATCGACGTGGTCGGCTCCACCGCCGCCACCGACAACTCCCAGGGCGACACCGGTGGTTCGGCCCCCGCGCAGCTCACGGTCACCGTCTCGGTGCCCGACACCGGGGCGGTCCGGAAGCTGACCTCCGCGCCGGTACAGGTGGCGTTCACCTCGGAGAGCCACAAGGGCGTGCTCGCCGTACCGGTCGGCGCGCTGCTGGCGCTGAGCGAGGGCGGCTACGCCGTCCAACTCCCCGGCGGCCGGCTGCTCGCGGTGAGGACCGGCATGTTCGCCAAGGGGCTCGTCGAGATCAGCGGTGCCGGTGTCACGGCCGGGCTGAGGGTGGAGACCGCCTCGTGAGGAGCCGACCGGTCCTGGCCGTGATCGACGCGGGCATGGAGTACCCCGGCGGGGTGAAGGCCCTGGACGGGGTCTCGCTCGCCATCGAGGAGGGTGAACTCCTCGCCATCGTCGGCCCGTCCGGGTCCGGCAAGTCGACGCTGCTGAACATCATGGGCACCCTGGACCGGCCGACCAGCGGCACCGTGGAGATCGGCGGCCACGACGTCGCGACCCTCTCCGACCGTCGGCTTTCCGCGCTGCGTGGACGCCAACTCGGCTTCGTGTTCCAGCAGTTCCACCTCACCGACGGACTGACCGCCGCCGAGAACGTGGCAACCGGCCTGCTCTACGCGGGAGTTCCGCGTCGGCAGCGCGCTCCGCTGGCCCGGGAGGCGCTGGCCCGGGTGGGTCTCGCGCGCCGCGCCGGGCATCTGCCGAACCAGCTCTCCGGCGGCGAACGCCAACGGGTCGCCATCGCCCGCGCGTTGGTCAACCGCCCGGCCCTGGTCCTCGCGGACGAACCCACCGGCGCCCTCGACACCGCCAACGGCCGTGCCGTACTGGAGCTGTTGACCGCCCTGAACGACGACGGCACCACCATCGCGATCATCACCCACGACCGGGACATCGCCGCACAGTTGCCCCGCAGGGTGGAGATCCTCGACGGGCGGCTGGTCGCCGACGTCCGCGGCGAGGACGTCGGAGAAGACACCCAGGCCGTCGACATGGCCGAACTCACCGACGACACCCTCGCCATCCGCAGAGACAGAGACAGAGACAGAGACACCTTCACCGACATCCAGGGGGAACGCCGGTCATGACCACCACCGCGCCGAAGCCGACCGCCGCCCTGGCCGTCGCCGACACCAGGCCGGTACGGCTGGCCCCGCTGGACATCCTGCGCCTGGGACTGCTCGGCATCCACACCCGCCGGATGCGGGCGGCACTGTCCGCGCTGGGCATCTCGATCGGCATCGCCACGATGATCGTGGTGACCGGGATCCCGGCGTCCAGCCAGAAGGCGCTGATGGACCAACTCTCCGCGCTGGGCACCAACATGCTCCAGGCGATGCCGGTCCCCAACCAGACCCCGCCGGTCGAACTCCCGCCCCAGTCCGTGGACATGGTCCGCCGGATCGGCCCGGTCACCGTGGCCAGCGCGGTCGCCAACACCCATGCGGAGGTGTTCCGCAACGACCGCGTCGACGCCGACGACTACGCCGGTCTCGCCGTCCTGGCCAGCAGGACGAACCTGCTGAAAGCGATCAACGCCCGGGTGCAGTCCGGGCGTTACCTCAGCGCGAGCACCGAGCGGTTCCCCACGGCCGTGCTCGGCTCGGTGGCCGCCACCCGGATGGGCATCGCGCGAGTGGTGCCGGGGCGGCCCGCCCCGCAGATCTACATCAACCACCGCTGGTTCACGGTCATCGGCGTCCTCGCGCAGACCCCGCTGTCGCCCGACATCGACCGCGCGGTCCTGGTCGGCTGGGACGCCGCGCGCACCCAACTGGGCTTCACCGGCCACCCGACCGTCATCTACGTCAAGGCCAGGGAGGACGGCATCGACGCCGTCCGCAATGTGCTCGCCCCGACCATCTACCCCGAAGTGCCGGGCATGGTGCAGGTCAGCCGCCCCTCCGACGCCCTCGCCGCGAAGCGCGCCACGCAGACGACGTTCTCCGCGCTCTTCCTCGGGCTCGCCGGGGTGGCCCTGCTGGTGGGCGGGATCGGCGTGGCCAACACCATGGTCATCTCGGTCCTCGAACGCCGCAAGGAGATCGGACTGCGGCGGGCACTGGGCGCCAACAAGGGCCAGATCCGGGGCCAGTTCCTCACCGAGTCGGTGGCCCTGTCCTGCCTCGGCGGCCTGGCCGGAACCGTCCTCGGTGTCCTGGCGACCGTCGGCTACGCCACCTACCAGGGCTGGCCGCCGGTGATCCCGTTGCCCGCGGTGGCGGGTGGCTTCGGCGGCGCCGTCGTGATCGGGATGGCCGCGGGTGTCTACCCCTCCATCAGGGCCTCCCGGCTCACCCCGACGGAGGCCCTCGCGACCACGTGACGATTCGCCCCCACTCGTCCGCCCCCGCACGTACGGGCGAGTTTCACATGGGCGCCACCAGACCCTTCCCTGACGTTTGTTGCTCTTGGAACACTCGCACCGCGCGCATTTCGCCATGTTCCGGCCGGCCGCGCGTCAGGATGAGAGGTGCCTCACCCATGTCCGAAGTCAACCGGCGTCGCTTTCTCCAACTCGCGGGCGCCACAACGGCGTTCACCGCGCTGTCGAACAGCATCGAGCGGGCCGCCGCACTCCCGGCGAACCACCGTTCCGGAAGCATCGAGGACGTCGAGCACATCGTCGTCCTGATGCAGGAGAACCGGTCCTTCGACCACTACTTCGGTTCGCTCAGAGGTGTCCGGGGCTTCGGCGACCCGCGTCCGGTCGTGACCCGGCAGGACGGCAAACCGGTCTGGTACCAGTCGGACGGCACGAAGGACATCCTCCCGTTCCGCCCCGAGGCGGACGACCTGGGCCTCCAGTTCATCCAGGACCTCCCGCACGGCTGGAACGACGGGCACGCCGCGTTCGACGGCGGCAAGTACGACAAGTGGGTGCCGTCCAAGGGCTCCACGACGATGGCGTACCTGACCCGCGAGGACATCCCGTTCCACTACGCGCTCGCCGACTCCTTCACCATCTGCGACGCCTACCACTGCTCGTTCATCGGCTCGACCGACCCCAACCGCTACTACCTGTGGACGGGTTACACCGGCAACGACGGCCAGGGCGGCGGCCCCGTCCTCGGCAACGACGAGGCCGGGTACAGCTGGACGACGTACCCCGAGCGCCTGGAGAAGGCCGGGGTCTCCTGGAAGATCTACCAGGACGTCGGCGACGGCCTCGACGCGGCCGGCGGCTGGGGCTGGATCCAGGACGCCTACCGCGGCAACTACGGCGACAACTCCCTGCTCTACTTCAAGCAGTTCCAGAACGCCCAGCCCGGCGACCCGCTCTACGACAAGGCCCGCACCGGCACCGACGCCACGAAGGGCGAGGGCTTCTTCGACCAGCTGAAGGCCGACGTCAAGGGCGGCAAGCTGCCGAAGATCTCCTGGGTCGTCGCCCCCGAGGCCTTCACCGAGCACCCCAACTGGCCCGCGAACTACGGAGCTTGGTACGTCTCCCAGGTCCTGGACGCGCTGACCTCCGACCCCAAGGTGTGGGCGAAGACGGCCCTGTTCATCACCTACGACGAGAACGACGGCTTCTTCGACCACCTGGTCCCGCCGTTCGCGCCGGGCTCGGCCGCGCAGGGCAAGTCGACCGTCGACGTCGGCCCCGACCTCTTCGCGGGCAACGCCAGCCACCCCGCGGGTCCCTACGGCCTCGGCCAGCGCGTGCCGATGATCGTCGTCTCGCCCTGGAGCAAGGGCGGTTACGTCTGCTCCGAGACCTTCGACCACACCTCGGTCATCCGGTTCATGGAGCGCCGCTTCGGCGTCCACGAGCCCAACATCTCGCCGTGGCGGCGCGCGATCTGCGGCGACCTGACCACCGCCTTCGACTTCTCCAACAAGGACGTCAAGAAGGTCCCGCTCCCGGACACCGACGGCTACCAGCCGCCGGACAAGAACCGCCACCCCGACTACGTCCCGACCCCGCCCGCCAACCCCGTACTCCCGAAGCAGGAGCGCGGACTGCGCCCGGCCCGCCCGCTCAAGTACGCGTCCGCGGTGGACGGTTCGGCGGACACGGCGGCCGGCAAGTTCACGCTGAGCTTCGCCTCCGGCGCGAAAGCGGGCGCCAACTTCCTGGTCACCTCCGCCAACCGCACGGACGGGCCCTGGAGTTACACCACCGAGGCCGGCAAGACCGTCTCGGACACCTGGAACTCGGCGTACTCGAACGGCTCGTACGACCTCACCGTGCACGGCCCGAACGGCTTCCTGCGCGTCTTCAAGGGCCCCGGCAAGATCGCCGGACCCGAGGTCACCGCCCGCGACTGCGGTGACGACGTCGAGCTGACCTTCACCAACAAGGGCTCCGGCACAGTGCAGTTGAGGGTCGTCAACGGCTACGGCGGGAAGACCCGGACCGTGAAGGTGCGGGCGGGTGCCACCGTCCGGCACACCTTCGACCTCGGCGCGAGCAAGCGGTGGTACGACCTGACGGTCACCTCGGACGGCGACGCGGGCTTCCTGCGGCGATTCGCCGGACATGTCGAGAACGGCCGCCCGGGGGTCAGCGACCCGGCGCTCGGGCGGGTGTGACCGCTGCCGTAGAGCCGGTTGTATTCCGGGGCACTCGCGGTAGTGTGCCCCGGTGACCACGCATTCGAACACACCTGCAGGCTGGTACCCGGATCCGCACGGAGCGCCCCAGACCCTCCGCTACTGGGACGGCGCGAAGTGGACCGAGCACACCAACGCGGACCAGCAGGCGCAGCCGCAGTCCGTGCCCCAGCAGCAGGCGGGGCCGGACCCGCGGGTCCAACAGCAAGTGCAGCAGCAGGCCGGGGTCGCCGCGGGCGGCCCCGGCGGCGGCAGCCTGTTCAGCGAGCCGGTCCTCGTGGTGAACCAGAAGGCCAAGCTGATCGAGCTGACCAACGAGTACAAGGTCATGGATCAGAACGGCAATCTGATCGGCACCGTCACCGAGATAGGCCAGAGCGCGCTGAAGAAGGCGCTGCGCTTCGTCTCCAGCCTCGACCAGTTCATGACGCACCGGCTGGAGATCCGGGACGCCCACGGGCAGCCGCAGTTGGTGCTGACCCGGCCCGCGAAGATCATGAAGTCCCGGGTGATCGTGTCCCGTCCGGACGGTTCGCCGGTGGGTGAGATCGTCCAGCAGAACATGATCGGGAAGATCAACTTCGGGCTGATGGTGAACGGCCAGCAGATCGGCGCGATCAAGGCGGAGAACTGGCGGGCCTGGAACTTCGCGATCGTCGACCACGCGGACAACGAGGTCGCCCGGATCACCAAGACCTGGGAAGGCCTCGCCAAGACCATGTTCACCACGGCGGACAACTACGTCCTACAGATCCACTACCAGCTGCCCGAGCCGCTGCTGAGCCTGGTGGTGGCGACGGCCCTGACCGTCGACACCGCCCTCAAGCAGGACTCGCGCGGCCTCGGCTGACCCCGCTCAGAGCGCGGTGAGGTGCCCCGGCTCGGACCGTCGGTCCGGCTGCCGGGGCATCAACGCCGGTTCCAGGGAGGCCGATCGGGGCTCCAGTGCCAGCACGGCGGCCACGGGATGATCGTGGTCGCCGTACTCGTTCGGCAGCGCCACGACCGGCGCCACCCGGGTCAGCAGCACCACACCCCAGGACGCGAGTCCGGCCCCTGCGAGCGCGAGGAGGATGCCGGCCGCGCCGCCCTGGAGGCGTTCGCCGAGTAGGGCCAGGCCGATCGCTGCGGCGGCCAGCGGGTTCGCCAGGGTCACCACCGCGAGCGGGGCGCCGAGGCCGCCCCGGTAGGCGGTCTGCGAGAGCAGCAGCCCGCCCGCCGCGAACACCGCGACCAGCAGGGCGACTCCGACCACCTGCATGCTCAGCAGCGGGCCCGAGCGGTCCGTCGCCGCGACCGTCACGGTCTGCGTGAGCGCGGAGGCCACACCCGAGGCGACACCGGACGCCGAGGCGTGCCGTAGACCGGGCTTCGCGCCGCGCCGGGCCAGCAGGCCGATCAGCGCGGAGGTCGCGCCCGCGACCGCCAACGCCTGCGGAACGGTGAGGACTTGGTCCGGCTGCGGGCCGGACGCTGTGACCAGCAGGGCGGACAGGCCGAGCAGGGTGAGCGCGGTGCCCCGCCATTCGGTGGTGCTGACCCGCCGCCCGGCCACCCGCGCGCCCATGGGCACGGCGGCGACGAGCGTGAGCGCGCCCAGCGGCTGTACGACGGTCAGCGGGCCGTACTTGAGGGCCACGACGTGCAGCAGTGCGGCGCCCGCGTTCAGCCCGACCGTCCCCCACCAGGCGCCGGTGGCGAGCAGCCGCAGCGTGCCCGCGTCGGAGTTGCGGGAGGCGAGCCGTTCCTGGGCCACGGCGGCGGCCGCGTAGGCGACGGCCGAGAACAGGGACAGGACGACGGCGACGAGCGTGGCGTTCATCGGCCGGCTCCGACGAGAACCGGCTGCTTCTCGGGGGCGAGTTCCGGCTGGCCGCGGCCCGCCGTGGTCGCCGTGCGGTGCGGCGGGTGGATCAGCGCGAGGGCGATGCCGAGCATCGCGGCGGCCACGATCGCGTCGAGCCAGTAGTGGTTCGCCGTGCCCACGATCACCATCAGAGTGACCAGCGGGTGCAGCAGCCACAGCCAGCGCCAGCGGGACCGGGTCGCGACGATCAGGCCGACCGCGACCATCAGGGCCCAGCCGAAGTGCAGCGAGGGCATCGCCGCGAACTGGTTCGAGAGGTGGTCGCTGGTCGGCGGGCCGTACACCGAGGGGCCGTAGACCTTCGCGGTGTCGACCAGGCCCGTCGCGGACAGCATGCGCGGGGGCGCCAGCGGGAACACGAAGGGCAGGACCAGGGCGGCCGAGGTGACCGTCGCCAGGACCCGGCGGGCCCAGACGTAGTGCGCCGGGCGCCGCAGGTACATCCAGACCAGGAAAGCGACGGTGGCCGGGAAGTGGACGGTCGCGTAGAAGGTGTTCGCGAGGTGCACGAGGGTGTCGCTGTGCAGCAGCACCGACTGCACCGAGCCCTCGTTCGGGAGATGGAGGGTCCGTTCCAGGTCCCACACGTGGCGGGCGTTGTGCAGTGCCTCACGGGTGTGGCCCGTCGCCAGCTGGCGGCCGAACTTGTAGACGAGGAAGAGTCCTGCGACGAGCAGGAGCTCACGGACGAGCGGGGGCCGCGCTATCGCGCTGGTCCCCGGCTCTGCAGGCTCGGTGCGGGCATTCATCCCCCGGCCCCTTCGCTGACGGTGGTGCGTGTGGTGGTGCTGGCAGGGCTTGTGACCCGTCCGGCGGCCCGAACTCATCGGTACGAGTTCGTTCCGATACGCCAGTGTACCGATACGAGATGGTACCGATACGGTGGAGTACCGGTACACTGGCGTATCGATAGCGAAACGAGACACACTGGAGAGCGGACCCCCGGTCCGCGGGCCGAGCGAGGAGAAGAGCCATGACGTCGCAGGCTGAGGACGCACCGGACACGGTCGCCGCCTCGCGCCGCTCCAAGATCACGCCCGAGCGTGAGCGGGAGTTCTTCGACGCCGTGCTCGACCAGATCAGAGAATGCGGCTACGACTCCGTCAGCATGGAGGGCGTCGCCACCAGCACCCGGTGCAGCAAGTCCACGCTGTACCGGCAGTGGGGGACCAAGCCCCAGTTCGTCGCCGCCGCGCTGCGCGCCAACCGCCGGGCGCACTTCACCGGCATCGACACCGGCTCCCTCGCGGAGGACCTGCGCCAGGCCGCGCGGGCCGCGGGCGCCTGGTCGGCGAAGGACACCAAGCTCGTCTCGGCCCTCGGCCACGCCGTCACCCAGGACAGCGAACTCGCCCAGGCACTGCGCGAGGCGCTCGTCCACCCCGAGATCACCGCGCTGGAGGACATCCTGCGCCGCGGTGTGGAACGCGGCGAGATCCCGGCCGACCAGCCAGCGCTGCCGTATGTCCCCGCCCAGATCTTCGGCGTCCTGCGGGCCCGCCCCGTCCTGGAGGGCTGCTACGCCGACCCCGACTACCTCGTGAGATTCGTGGAGGCCGCGGTGCTCCCCGCGCTGGGCCTGTCCGGGTCGCCCTGAGAATCAGGCCGCCGTCCATGGGATGACTGGACGGTGACCTGGCCGCGCCGCACCGTGGGGACGGGGGCGGCGCGCACCCCCCGGCCGGGTGGGGTTCCTCTTGAGCGGAGAGGCGCCCCACCCGGCCGACTGTGTGCCGGGGGCGGATCAGGTCAGATCGTCTGGCCGTCGCCGCCGCCCGTGGCGACCTTGATGCCCGCGGTGATCTCGTCGATCACGGACTCCTTCTGACCGACGTCGACGCCGAAGCGGACCACGACCATCTGGCCGGTGCTCGCGGGCGAGGGGAACGCCAGCGACTCGACATAGCCGTCCGCGCCCTTGCTGGTGACCGCCTTCCAGCGCACCAGGTAGCCCTTCTGCCCGGCGACGGTGACGGCCTTGGAGGCGAGCACCTGGTGCGAGGTGATGCTGCCGTAGACACCACCGCCGTAGGTCTGTTCGGCGGCGGCGGAGATGTCCGCCTTCGCGACCTCCTCGGGAGTGGAGCCCTGCGTGCCGAGGAGCACGGCCGGGGCGGAGTTCGCGCCTCCGTTGGTGCAGGTCTTGGAGGTGTCGCCGGGGCACTTGTACGAGGAGTTCGACGACACCTGCGCGCCACCCTCGATGACCTGGCCGTACCAGTCGGCCGGCACGGTGAAGCTGATGCCGTCGAGCGAGTCGGTCACCGTGCCGCCGGCCTTCACCTTCGGCTGCGCGGACTGGCTGGGCGCGGGTGTCGCACCGCCCGTGCCACCGGAACCGCCCGTGCCACCGGAACCGCCCGTCCCGCCGGAGCCGCCTGTGCCACCGGACCCGCCGAAGGGATTGCCCTGGCCGCCCGTACCGCCCTGTCCCTCGGGGCCGCTCTGGCCGCCGGTGCCGCCCTGGCCGTTCGGCGCCTGCTGGGTGCCGGCCTGGTTGCCGTTCCCACTGCCGTCGCCGGACAGGGCGTAGGCGCCGACACCGATCGCCGTCAGGACCGCGACGGCCACCGCCACGGCTATGCCCGTGCGCAGATTGCGGCGCGGCGCGGCCGGGGGCTGCGCGGGATACGCCGGGTACGCCCCAGGGAACGGCGGCTCGGTCGGAGGACCCCATTCGGCGGCCGACCCGGCCGGGCGGGTCCGGTCCGTCCATGCCTTGCCGTCCCACCAGCGCTCGGTGGCGGGACCGTCATTCGTCTGCCCGGGATCGGGGTACCACCCGGGGGGAGTCACCTGCGTCATGTCCCTACCGTATGAGGCGTCGGTGAAAGCGGGATGAGAGGATCCGGTCGCGACGGCGTCGTCGCCGCGCTCTCCCCCCGACAACGGGCGACGGCCCGGAATCGCTCCCGGGCCGTCGTCGTACGGGTGGGGCCGCCTCCGGCCGCCTCGCGTTCCGCGATCAGCAGTACTTCTTCTTGACCGCCGCGGCGAGGCTGGTCTTGGGGACGGTGGCACCGCAGCGGACACCGCCGTCCACCTCCTGCGTCCAGCTCTGCGCCTTGCCGTACTGGCCGGTCTTGAACCAGTGCGAGGCCTCGCACTTGTACCGCGTCCAGTTGCCGGTGACCTTGTGGGTGCCGGAGTAGAGCACGTACGTGTCGTTCTTGCTGAGCGTGTAAGTGATGCTCTCGGCGTGCTTGTTGGTGTACGAGCCCGACATCTGGAGCTGCGCGTCGAAGCTCTCCTCCATGCTTTCCAGGACGGCGTCCTGCTTGAACTTGGCGCCGGCGGTGAAGGTCGCGGAGGCCCCGAGCACATAGATCTTCTCGACGCTGTACGTCTTGGTGACCGTGCCGCCCGTGTAGTTCTCGATGACCTTCCGGTGGGTGATCGCCCAGGGGCTCTTCTTCGACGCCCAGGTGATCTTGTATTTGCCTGTGCAATTGACGACGGCGGACGCCTGGGTCGCCGGTACCGCGACGAGCGCCGATGCCATCACGCCGGTGACGAGGGCGGCACTGGCCCACTTCTTGTTCATGGTTGATTCCCCGTTGTGTGTGGTGAGGGTCCGATTCCGGACCGGGCGACTCACGTTGATTCGCTCATGTCAACGCTGGTCGCCGGGCAGAGTCGATCACGCAACCCGCGGCCCGGGCAACGGATTTGAGCTGATTCATAGGTTGGGCGGCGCGACGCGTCCGCTCATGCATGACGGGTCTGATCGAAAACGGCTTTATTTGACGTCTTCTGACTGTTCGTCACGCCCATACGCCCCGCCGTCACCCGATACGGCAACAGCTCCCCGGACCCGCCTCCGCACCGGCAGCCGGACGGCTACGCTCAAGGCCTGTACGTCGTTCGGCCTACTCGGGGAGGAATCGGGATGACGGAGGACCGGCCCCCGGAGGCCACCTCGGCCTCCCTGTGGGAGCGCGACGAAGAGATCGCCGGTGTCGTGGAGGCGATCGACGCCCTGTGCGTGGACCGGTCGTCCTCGGGCAGTCTGCTGGTCGTCCGGGGCGAGGCGGGATTCGGCAAGACCGCGCTCCTCGCGGAGACCCGCCGCATCGCCGAGGAACGCAAGTGCGTGGTCTGGCAGGCCCGCGGCGGCGAGACCCTCAAGTCCGTCCCCTTCAACGTCGTACGACAGTTATTGCAGCCCGCCCTGCTCTCGCTGATGCCCGAGGAGGCCCGCGAGTACCTCGGCGACTGGTACGACATCGCGGGACCCGCCCTCGGCATCGCCGAACCCGGCGAGCGACGGGCCGACCCGCAGGGCGTGTGCGACGGCCTGGTCGCCGCCGTACGCAGACTCGCCAAACGCGAGTGGCCCCTCGTCCTGCTGATCGACGACGCCCACTGGGCCGACCAGCAGACCCTGCGCTGGCTCTCCGCGTTCGCCGAGCGCCTCGACGACCTGTCCGTCCTCGTCGTGGTCGCCCGCAGGCCCGACGAGGTCACCGGCGAGCGCGGCCGGTATCTGGACGCGATCGCCGACCTCACCGGCAGCCCCATCACCCACCTGAACGTCCTGACCCCGAACGCGACCGCCGGCCTCACCCGCGCCACCGTCGGGCCGCACGCCGACGACCCGTTCTGCCGCGAGGTGTGGGCGGTCACCGGCGGCAACCCGTACGAGACCGTCGAACTCCTCGCCAAGGTGCAGGACAGCCAACTCCAGCCGGTCGAGGCCTCGGCCGCCGAGCTGCGCGACCTGAACGCCTCCTCGCGCGGCGACGGCCTCGTCGCCCGCCTCGACGGACTGGGCATCGAGGCCACCCGCTTCGCCTGGGCCGCCGCCATCCTCGGCACCGGCATCTCCGCGAAACTGGTCGCCCGCCTCGCCACCATCACCGGCGACGAGGCGGACCGCTGCGCCGAACTCCTGCGCAGCGCCCGCATCCTGACCGCCCCCGACCCCGCCCAAGCCGACGCCGGCGAGCTGGAGTTCGTCCACCCACTGATCGCCAGCGCCGTCTACGACTCCATCCCGGGCGGCTGGCGTACGGCCATGCACGGCATCGCCGCCCAGGTCGTCACCGACTCCGGCCGTGGCGCCGCGGCCGCCTCACGGCACCTCCTCCAAGTACACCCGGAGGAGGACCAGGAACTCGTCGAGCAACTGCGCGAGGCCGCTAGGGAACACCTCTCCATCGGCGCCCCCGACGCCGCCCGCCGCTGTCTGGAGCGCGCCCTGGTGGAGCCGCCGCTCGCCGAGACCCACGCGAGCGTGCTCTACGAACTGGGCTGCGCCACCCTGCTCACCGCACCCGCCGTCACCATCGGCCACATCCAGAGCGCCCTGGCCATGCCGGGCCTCGACGGCCACGCGCGCGTGGACGCCGTCTTCCGGCTGTCCCAGGCCCTGACCCACAACGACCAGCTGGAGGAGGCCGTCCGCACCGTCGAGGCGGAGGCCGCCCGGCACGAACCGGGCGCCGCCAGGATGCGGTTGCAGGCCGTGCAGTACATGTGGGAGGGCATCCACGCGGGCGAGGGCACCTCCCCGGGACGCTCCGACCGGCTCGCCGAACTCGCCGCGACCTGCACCGGCCGCGACAACTCCGAGCGGGCCCTGCTGATCCTGCGCGGCTTCGACGCCATGACCCACGGCGAGAACGCCGAGGAGGTCGTCGAGGTCTGCGACCGCGCCCTCGTCAACGGGCGGCTCGCCCCTGGACTCGGCTGGACCGACACCGAGTGGGGCCTGGAGATCCTCATGATGCTGGCCAGCGCGTACGCCTACACGGACCGCCTGGACCGCGCGGAGAGCCTGTACAACGAAGCGCTGCGCGCCTACGAGTCGGCGGGCTGGAGCGGCGGCCACCTCTCCCTGGCGCACGCCTATCTGGGCCTCGGCCTGCGCAGGCGCGGCCGGCTCCGGGAGGCGGAGATCTCGCTGCGGGAGTCCCTGCGGCTGGCCGAGCGGGTCGGCCGCGGACTGCCCCTGTACTGGTCGGCGACCTGCAACCTGGTCGACACCCTGCTCGCCCGCGGCCATATCGAGGAGGCGTGGGAGCTCGCCGAACAGTACGACTTCGCACCGCCGTACCCGTCCACCATCGTGCTGCCCGACCCCCGCTGTGTGCGCGGCCGGCTGCTGATCGCCGTCGGCCGGACCAAGGACGGCATCAACGAGCTGGAGCAGGCCGCGAAGGCGGCGAGCGTCCGCGGCCACCACAATCCGGTACTGGTCCCGTGGGCCATCGACCTCGCCCGGGCCCTCGCCGTCGAGGACCCGACCCGCGCCGCCCAACTCGCCTCCGACGCCCGCCGCCGGGCCGAACGCTTCGGCACGGACACGGCCATCGGCGAGGCCTTGCGCTGCGCCGCCGCGCTGGAGACCGGCCAGCGCGCGGTCCGGCTGGCCGCGCAGGCGGTCGCCTACCTGGAGTCCTCGCCCTGCCAGTACGAGCATGCGGCGGCGCGGGTGGAGTACGGGATCGCCGCGCGCTCGGTCGCGGAGATCAACAGGGGCTTGACGCTGGCGCGTTCGTGCGGGGCGGACGGTTTGGTGACACAGGCGCGGGAAGTGCTGGAGACGGGGAGGGGGTTGCGATGAGGTGTCGTTCGGCTGCGGGCCGGTGAGTGGGGGGCGGGGGGACTGCGCGACCGGCCACGACGCAGCCGCGGTCGACTCACAACGTCACCCCCACCCCCTCAGTCGCCGTCTTCCTCCAACACCCGCTGCGCCACGGCGAATGCCGAGTTCGCCGCGGGCACCCCGCAATACACCGCACTCTGCAACAGCACCGCGCCGATCTCCTCCGCCGTGAGCCCATTGCGCCGAGCCGCCCGAACATGCATGGCCAACTCGTCGTAGTGCCCATGCGCGATCAACGCCGTCAGCGTGACCATGCTCCGCTCGCGCCGCGACAACGTGGGATCGGTCCAGATCTCCCCCCACGCGTACCGCGAGATGAAGTCCTGATAGCGCGCGGTGAACGGTGTCTGCCGGGCCTGCGCCCGGTCCACGTGCTCGTCGCCGAGCACCTCGCGCCGCACCGCCATACCGCGCCGCGCACCCCCGTCCAAGTGCGCGCGCAGCGCCGTCAGGACGGCCTCCGGACACTGCGCGGGCGCCAGATGCGAGGCCCCCGGGATCTCGACGAGCGCCGCGCCCGCCACCGCGTCGGCGATCTCCCGCAGATGCGTCGGCGGGGTCGCCGGATCCTCGCGCCCGGCGATCACCAGCGTGCGCGCGCCGATCTCGGACAGCCGCGACCGCAGGTCGAACGCGGCCAGCGCGTCACAGCACGCGGCGTACGCGGCCGGGTCGGCGGCCCGCTGGTCGGCCACCAGTCGCGGCACGGTGAACCCGGGTGTGAACCAACGGGAGTTCGCGTTCTCGGCCAGCCAGTCCAGCCCCTCGCTCCGCACCCGCGCGGCCCGTTCCTCCCACGGCTTCGCCCCGTTGAAGTGCGCGGAGGAACAGATCACGGCGAGCGACGACACCCGCTCGGGGTGCTCCACCGCGAGATGCAGACCGACGGCACCGCCCAACGACACGCCCGCGTAGGCGAATTGCCCGATCCCGAGGGAGTCGGCGAGCGCGAGCACCAGATCGGCGAGGTCACCGACCGTCGCCCCGGGACCGATCAGCCCGGCCGCCGAACCCCCGTGCCCCGGCAGATCCCAGCGGATCACCCGGTGGGTGATGGACAGTTCGGGCGCGACCTCGTCCCAGAGCGCGTACGACGTACCCAGCGAGGGGCCGAGCAGGAGCGGGGTCTCCGAAGAGGGCCCCTCGGCACGGAAGTTGAGCAGCTTCTCGGTCAACGTCGCTCCAGCGCACGGTCGGTGAGGGCTCCGGCGGAACCCGTGTAGCGGGTGGGGTCGGTGAGTGCGGAGAGGTCGAGATCCTTCAACTCGGGCTCCTGGGCGAGCAGTTCGGCCAACGGGCGGCCTTCGGCATAGGCGAGCCGCGCGACCTCCGTGAGCAGCTCCTTCGCCCGGGTCCGCCCGAGCAGCGGCGCCAGCTCGGCCGACAGCCGCTCGGAGACGATCAACCCATGGGTGACGTCGAGGTGTTCACGCATCGCCTCCGGGCGCACCCGCATCCCCTCGGCCAGTTCGACGGCATCGCGCGCCGCACCGCCGGCCAGTCGCAGCAGTTCCCTGAGCGGTTCCCACTCGGCGTGCCAGGCCCCGGCCGGCCGTTCGTCCTCGGCGACCAGCGAGCCGTAGAGGACGGCCGCGAGCTGCGGTGCCTGCCGCGCGGCGGCGGCGATCAGTGTGGACCGTACGGGATTCGCCTTGTGCGGCATGGCCGACGAACCGCCGCCGCTGCCCTCCGAGACCTCGGCGATCTCGGTGCGGCCCAGGACGAGCACATCGGCGGCGAGTTTGCCCAGTGCGCCCGCCGCGAAGGCCAGGCATCCGGCGAGATCGGCGACCGGCGTCCGTAGCGTGTGCCAGGGCAACAACGGTGCCGCCAGGCCGAGTTCGCGGGCGTACGCCTCCGGCAGCGCGAGCGGGTCCTCGGCGCCGTACGCCGCAAAGGCCGCCAACGTGCCTGCCGCGCCCCCGAGTTGGACGGGCAGCGCACTCCGCACCACCCGCAGCCGGTCCCGTGCGTCGAGCACCAGCGACCGCCATCCGGCCGCCTTCAGCCCGAAGGTCGTCGGTACGGCGTGCTGGGTGAGCGTGCGGCCCGGCAGCGCGGTGTCGCGGTGGGCGGCAGCCAGTGCCGCCAGGGCGACCTCCGTACGCGTGAGGTCGGCCAGGACCAGGTCCAGGGTGCGGGCGGCGACCAGCATCGTTGCCGTGTCCATGATGTCCTGGCTGGTCGCGCCCCGGTGGACGTAGGGGCCGTACTCCGCGCCGACCGCCTTCGTGAGGTCCGCGACCAGTGGGATCACCGGGTTGCCGCCGCCACGGGCGCGCTTCGCGAGGGACCGTACGTCGAAGCCGTCCACGTCGGCCGCGGCCGTCACTGCCGCAGCCGCCTCGGCGGGCGCGAGCCCGAGCGCCGCCTGGGCGCGGGTGAGCGCGGCCTCCGCGTCGAGCAGTGCTCGTAGATACGCGGTGTCGCTGGTCGCGGACGCGGCGGGGGAACCGACCCACCCGGGGGCGAGCAGGCCGCTGTCCGACGGGTCGGGAGAAGTCACTGGAACTCCAGGAAGACCGTTTCGCCTTCGCCCTGAAGGCGGATGTCGAAACGGTAGGTGCCCCGGCCCTCGTCTCGCGCGATCAGCGTGTCGCGCCGCGCCGGGTCCAGCCCGGACAGCAGCGGGTCGGCGGCGAGCGCGGCCTCGTCGCCCGGGAGGTAGATCCGGGTGAAGAGGTGCACCAGCAGTCCGCGCGCGAAGACGCAGGCACTCAGGTATGGAGCGTTCCAACCGCGTGCGCCCGGCCGCAGTGTCCGCGCGTACCAGTGGCCGTTGGCGTCGGTCTGGATGCGGCCCCAGCCGGTGAACTCCACGCCGTTGCGGCCGAGATAGCCGCCGCTGGCCGGGTCGCGCCGGATCGAGCCGTCGGTGGTGGACAGGTTGCCGTCGGGGTCCGGACCCCACAACTCGACGAAGGCGTCCGGCAGCGGATTGCCCTCGCCGTCGTAGACGTATCCCTGGACGGTGATCGTGTCCGGGTGGCCGACCGGTGCGATGTCGCCGCCGCCGGGGAACGGGAGCGCGTAGCCGTAGAAGGGGCCGACCGTGTGCGACGGGGTCGGCAGCACGGACTCCGGGCGGCTCGTGTCGATCTTCGTCATGGCGGGTCAGCGTCCTTCTTCGATCCAGGTGGCGTGCGGGCCGTCGAGCACGATGTCCCAGTGGTAGCCCATCGAGAACTCGGGCACGGACAGGCCGTGGTCGTAGGTCGCGACGAGGCGCTGCCGGGCCGCGTCGTCCGTCACCGACTGGATGATCGGGTCGTAGGGGAAGAGCGGGTCGCTGGGGAAGTACATCTGGGTCACGAGGCGTTGGGTGAACGCCGTGCCGAACATCGAGAAGTGGATGTGCGCCGGGCGCCAGGCGTTGACGTGGTTGCGCCAGGGGTAGGGGCCCGGTTGGACCGTCGTGAAGCGGTAGTTGCCGTCGCCGTCCGTCAACGTGCGCCCGACACCGGTGAAGTTGGGGTCCAGCGGGGCGTCGTGCTGCTCGCGCTGGTGCGCGTAGCGGCCGGCCGAGTTGGCCTGCCAGATCTCGACCAGCTGGCCGCGGATCGGCCGTCCGGACCGGTCCAACAGCCGCCCGGAGACGGTGATCCGTTCACCGATCGGCTCGCCGTTGTGCTGTCGGGTCAGGTCGTTGTCGATCTCGGTGATGTCCCGCTCGCCGAAGGCGGGGGAGGCCAGCTCCACCAGTTCCGGGTCCTTGGACACGTCGATGGTGACCGGCGGCTGTTTCGGGTGGCGCAGGAGTGAGGAACGGTAGGGGGCGTAGTCGCGGCGCGGGTGGTGCTCGACCGGGGCGCCGTCCGCGACCCGCTTCTCGTACGTCGCGTGCTCGGCCGCTATTTCGAGGTCGATGTCGTGCTGGGTGAGAGCCATGGGGGTTCCTACCGTTCGAGGACTAGGGCGAGGCCCTGGCCCACGCCGATGCAGAGGGTGGCGACGCCAACTCCTGTTCCCTTGCGGGCGAGTTGGTGGGCGACGGTGCCGGCGAGCCGGGCACCGGAGGCGCCGAGGGGGTGGCCCAACGCGATGGCACCACCCTGGGGGTTGAGGATCGCCGGGTCGAACTCGGGCCATTCGGCGACGCATCCGAGGACCTGGGCGGCGAAGGCCTCGTTGAGTTCGAGGACCGACAGGTCGTCAAATCCCTTGCCCGCTTTGGCGAGTGCGCGGTTCACGGCCTCGACGGGGGCGAGTCCGAAGTAGTCGGGGTCGAGCGCGTGCACGCCGGTCGCCGAGACCCGGGCGAGGGGCTGGCGGCCGGTGGCCCTGAGGCCTTCCTCGTCGGTCAGCAGCAGGGCGGCGGCACCGTCGTTGAGCGGCGAGGCGTTGCCCGCCGTGACCGTTCCGTTCTCGGTGCGGAACGACGGCTTGAGCCGGGCCATCGCCGCCAGGGAGGCGTCCGTCCGTACGCATTCGTCGGCGGCGAAGGGGACCGGGTCGCCCTTGCGCTGCGGGACCGGGACGGCGGCGATCTCGCCGTCGAAGAGCCCCGCGGCCTGCGCGTCGGCCGCCTTCTGGTGGCTGGCGAGCGCGAACTCGTCCTGCTGCTCGCGGCTGATCTTGTGTTTGTCGGCGATCAACTCCGCGCTCTCGCCGAGCGGGATGGTCCACTGCGGGTTCATGGCCGGGTTGACCATGCGCCAGCCGAGCGTGGTCGAGTACAGCTCGGTGTGCCCGGCCGGGAAGGGGCGGTCCGACTTGGGCAGGACGTAGGGCGCGCGGGTCATCGACTCCACCCCGCCCGCCACGGCGATCGAGGCGTCCCCGACCGCGATGGCGCGGGCCGCCTGGATCACCGCCTCCAGACCGGACGCGCAGAGCCGGTTGACGGTCACGCCCGGCACGGAGGTGGGCAGGCCCGCGAGGAGGGTGGCCATGCGGGCCACGTCGCGGTTCTCCTCGCCGGCGCCGTTGGCGTTGCCGAAGTAGACGTCCTCGATGCGGGCGGGGTCCAGGTCCGGGGTGCGGGCGAGGAGTTCGCGGATGGCGTGGGCCGCCAGGTCGTCGGGGCGGACCGGGGCGAGGCCTCCGCTGTACTTGCCGAACGGGGTGCGGACGGCGTCGACGATGTAGACGGTGTTCACAACAGGCCCTCCGTGACGGTCAGTTCGGCGTCGGTCCTGGCGACGATCTCCTCGACGGTCACGCCGGGCGCGGTCTCGGTGAGCACCAGCCCCTCGGGTGTCACGTCGAGCACGCCGAGATCGGTGATGACCCGGTTCACGCACGCCTTGCCGGTGAGCGGCAGGGCGCACTCCTTGAGGATCTTCGGGGAGCCGTCCTTGGCGACATGGGTCATCACGACGATGACCGTGCGGGCGCCGTGGACGAGGTCCATCGCTCCGCCGATCCCGGTGATCAGCTTGCCGGGGATCGCCCAGTTCGCGAGGTCGCCCCCGGCCGAGACCTGCATCGCGCCCAGCACGGCGACGTCTATGTGACCGCCCCGGATCATCCCGAAGGAGAGCGACGAGTCGAAGAAGGAGGCGCCCGGCAGGACCGTCACGGTCTCCTTGCCGGCGTTGATGAGATCCGGGTCGACCTGGTCCTCGGTCGGATACGGGCCGGTGCCCAGGATGCCGTTCTCGGATTCGAGGATCACCTCGACGCCGGGCGGGAGGTAGTTGGGGATCAGGGTCGGCAGTCCGATGCCGAGATTGACGTACTGCCCGTCCTGAAGTTCGCGGGCCGCGCGGGCCGCCATCTGTTCGCGTGTCCAGGCCATCAGCCGCTCACCGTCACCGTTCGCTGCTCGATCCGCTTGTCGGCGGCCTGTTCGGGGGTGAGGGCCAGCACCCGCTGCACGAAGATGCCCGGCAGGTGGACCGCGTCCGGGTCGATCGCGCCGGGCTCCACCAGCTCCTCGACCTCGGCGATCGTCACCCTGCCCGCCATGGCGGCGAGGGGGTTGAAGTTGCGGGTCGACTTGTTGAAGACGAGGTTCCCGTGCCGGTCGCCCTTCGCGGCCCGCACCAGGGCGAAGTCGGTGCGGATGCCCCGCTCCAGGACGTACTCGGTGCCGTCGAAGTCCCGTACCTCCTTCGGCGGGGAGGCGAGCGAGACCCCGCCGGAGCCGTCGTAGCGCCAGGGCAGTCCGCCCTCGGCGATCTGGGTGCCGACGCCCGCGGGGGTGTAGAAGGCGGGGATGCCCGCCCCGCCCGCGCGCAGCCGTTCCGCGAGGGTGCCCTGAGGGATCAGTTCGACCTCCAGTTCCCCGGCCAGGTACTGGCGGGCGAACTCCTTGTTGGCGCCGATGTAGGAGCCGGTGACCCGGGCGATGCGGCCGGCGGCCAGCAGTACGGCGAGGCCGGACTCCAGCGCCCCGCAGTTGTTGGACACCACGCCCAGCGCGCCGACCCCGCGTTCGTACAGCGCCTGGATCAGCACGTTCGGTACCCCGCTCAGCCCGAAGCCGCCGACGGCCAGCGTCGCTCCGTCCGGCACATCGGCCACTGCCTCCAGGGCCGTGGCGACCACCTTGTCCATCCGTGAAGCTCCGTCCCGTCAAAGCGCCCGGTCAGCAGTCCGTGCGGTGCAGATCGCCGCAGTTCGTCAGGGCACTGAGCATTTCGGTGAAGTTTCTTTCACGCTGCCACTGTGGGGCCGCTCCGTCAAGACCTGGGAGAAGCCCCAGGTCGGCTCCGTGCACAGGCCTGGACTCGGCCCCAGGGTCCCCGGGTATCGTTCAGTGCACGGACGAATACGACTTCGGGAGGGCACATGGGCGCGGTGGACCTCACCATTCACCCCGGGCACCTCGCCCGGCGGCTCCAGCAGGCGCACTACCTGCTGTGGAACACGATGGTCTCCGAGGAGATCACCTCCCCGCAGTTCGCGGTGCTCAACGCACTCGTCGCCGAACCGGGGCTCGACCAGCGCACGGTCGGCGAGCGGGTGGGCTTGGACCGGTCCACCGTCGCCGAGGTGATCAGCCGGCTGAGCGGCCGCGGTCTCCTCGACAAGGTACGTGACGCGCGCGACGGCCGCCGTTTCCTGCTCTGCCTCACCGACGACGGCCGACGCGCCCACCGCAAGCTCGCCGTCCGCACCGCCCGCATGAACCAGGTCTTCCTGGCCCCCCTCTCCGCCGAGGAACAGGGCGTCTTCCTCGACCTCGTCCAACGCGTCTCCGACGCGGCCGAGGGACTCCGCAACCCCACGGAGCCCCTCGCCGCCCACCGCTGACCCTCGGGCCATCGCTGTCAGGCCTTCGCGAACACCACCCAGACCTGGCCCTTCGCGAAGTTCACGGGCGTGCCGTCGGAGGTGGTGAACTCCGTCCCGTCCGGCGCCGTCGGCCGCTTCCAGTCGACGCTGTAGGTACGGCCGTCCCGCAGGACGTCCGCCTTCCCGGAGCCGACGGTCACCGTGTACGGCGTGTTGTTGCCGAGGACGTCGTGATAGGCGGACTTCTGGATCTTCACGTACTGGACGACGACCGTCGCCGGGGCCAGCCGCTTCCCGGCGGTCGTCACGGTGGGCGTGCCGTCCTCGGTGACCAGCCAGCGGTGCTGCGACCCGGACCAGGTGAAGGTGAAGCGGGCCGCCGGATAGCGCACCGTGCGGGAGGCGGTGGCCTTGCCGCCCGCGGGGGCCGCGCCGTAGCGGAAACCGGTGGTCAGAGCCGCCGCGCCGGGGGCGGACGAGAGCAGCTTGCTCGGGCGCAGATAGAGGTTGTGCGGGGCGGACTTGTCGGCACCCCGGTAGTAGGCGCTCGCCACCTCGTCGGGCGACGCGGACCGCAGCGGCGCCTTGTCGATCAGCGGCAGCAGCTTGTGCTGGGCACCGGAGAAGGCGAGCGTCGGGTCGTCGAACTGGCGCAGCAGCTCCAGGTCGGAGACACGCGCGCTGCGGACCGGTCCAACGGACCTGGGCAGCTTGGTGGCGAACACCGCCATCAGCCGGCTCAGTCCGCCCTCGACCTGCTCGGCGTAGACGATGTCCGCCGAGTCCAGGCCCGTCTGCGGGCGGGCCGCCGGCACGTTGTCGATCTTCACCGCGAGGACCGGTCCTGCGGCGGGGGCGACCGTGCTCGGACTCTCGGTCGGGCTCTGCGTGGGGGAGTGGGTCCGTCCGCGTCCGTCGTCGGTGGTGCCGCCGTGATGTGCCGTGCAGCCCACCGCGAGGGAGGCCGTCATCGTGGCGGCCAGCAGCGCCGCTCGTCTCGCGCCGCGACGCCGGGGCGCCCTCTGTCCCATGCCCACCGTTGCCACCAGTCCGTGTTTTCGATTGTGCTCTTATAAGTTCATTGGTGGCCATACCCGCTCGGTTGTGTTTGTGCGCGTCGAATGGGCCGATCGGCCCACCGGAAGATCCGGAAGAAGTCAGTCCGGCGGACCGAGGATCTCCGCGAGGTCGTAGCGGACCGGTTCCTCCAGCTGTGCGTAGGTGCAGCTCTCGGGCGTGCGGTCCGGGCGCCAGCGGCGGAAACGCGCCGTGTGCCGGAAGCGCGCGCCGTTCTCCATGTGGTCGTACGCCACCTCGGCCACCCACTCGGGCCGCAGCGGCACCCAGGACAGGTCCTTCTTGCCGGACCAGCGGCTCGGCGCCCCCGGCAGCCGGGCGCCCTCGTGCGCGGCCTCCTCCGCCCAGGCCGCCCACGGATGGCCGGTGGGGTCGTCCATGCGCAGCGGCTCCAGCTCCTCGATCAGCTCGGCGCGCCGCTTCATGGTGAAGGCGGCGGACACGCCCACGTGTTGGAGGGTGCCGTGGTCGTCGTGGAGACCGAGCAGGAGTGAACCCACCACCGGTCCGCTCTTGTGCAGGCGGTACCCGGCGACCACCACGTCCGCCGTCCGCTCGTGCTTGATCTTGAACATGGCCCGCTCGTCCTGGCGGTAGCGCAGGTCCAGCGGCTTCGCCACGACACCGTCGAGCCCGGCCCCCTCGTACTGCTCGAACCACCGTTGCGCCACCTCGACGTCGGTGGTCGCGGGCGCGAGGTGCACGGGCGGGGTCGCGTCGGACAGCGCCCGTACGAGCAGCGCCCGCCGGTCGCCGAGCGGTATGTCGAGCAACGACTCGTCGGCCAGGGCCAGCAGGTCGAAGGCGACGAAGGAGGCCGGGGTCCGCTCGGCCAGCGTCCGCACCCGCGACTCGGCCGGGTGGATGCGCTCGGTCAGCGCGTCGAAGTCGAGCCGCCCCTCCCGCGCGATCACGATCTCCCCGTCCAGCACGCAGCGCTCCGGCACCCGCGCCTTCAACGCCTCGACCAGTTCGGGAAAGTACCTGGTCAGCGGCTTTCCGGTACGGCTGCCCAGCTCGACCTCGGCGCCGTCGCGGAACACGATCGCCCGGAAGCCGTCCCACTTGGCCTCGTAGTGCATGCCCGGCGGAATCCTCGCCACCGACTTGGCGAGCATCGGCTTCACGGGCGGCATCACCGGCAGATCCATGGTTCCGATTCTGCGCTCGTACGCCGCTCACCGCCCGGTGTGCGATGTTCGGACGGCGGGCCTACGGTGGCTCGCATGGGCGAAGCGGTGGAACTGGAGGCGGGCGGCCGGACCGTACGGCTGTCCAGTCCCGACAAGATCTTCTTCCCGGAGCGCGGCTTCACCAAGCTGGACCTCGCCCGCTACTACATCGCGGTCGGCCCCGGCATCCTGCGCGCCCTGCGCGACCGCCCCACCACCCTGGAGCGCTACCCGGACGGGGTCGAGGGCGAGAACTTCTTCCAGAAGCGGGCGCCCAAGAACATGCCCGACTGGATTCCGCGCGCCCACATCACCTTCCCCAGCGGACGCAGCGCCGACGAGATGTGCCCCACCGAGGAGGCCGCCGTCCTGTGGGCCGCCCAGTACGGCACGCTCACCTTCCACCCCTGGCCCGTGCGCCGTGACGACGTCGACAGCCCCGACGAACTCCGCATCGACCTGGACCCGCAGCCCGGCACCGACTACGACGACGCGGTCCGCGCCGCCCACGAACTCCGCGCCGTACTCGACGAGTTCGGCGGTCTCAAGGGCTTCCCCAAGACCTCGGGCGGACGCGGTCTGCACGTCTTCGTGCCCATCGAGCCCAACTGGACCTTCACCCAGGTCCGCCGCGCCGCCATCGCCGTCGGCCGCGAACTGGAACGCCGGATGCCCGACCAGGTGACGATCAAGTGGTGGAAGGAGGAGCGCGGCGAGCGCATCTTCGTCGACTACAACCAGACCGCCCGCGACCGCACCATCGCCTCCGCCTACTCCGTACGACCCCGCCCGCACGCCCCCGTCTCGGCGCCGCTGCGCTGGGACGAGGTCGGCACCGCGCACCCACGCGACTTCGACCTGGCGACCATGCCGGCCCGTTTCGCCCAACTCGGCGATGTGCACGCCGACATGGACGACCACCGTTACTCCCTCGACGCCCTTCTCGAACTCGCCCGCCGCGACGAACACGACCACGGGCTCGGCGATCTGCCCTATCCGCCGGAGTACCCGAAGATGCCGGGGGAGCCCAAGAGGGTGCAGCCGAGCCGCGCGAAGAAAGAGCCTGAGGGATCCTGAGCGGATGACCCGCCTCCTGACCCGAAGCGACCTCGTGGACCTCCTGGAACCCTCGGCCTGTCTCGCCGCGCTGCGCGACGGCTTCCGCGCCGTGGGCGCCGAGGTGGCGATTCCCGGCCAACGGGTGCGCACCGACCTGCCGTTCCCCGGTACGGCCACCGCCCTGATCCCCGGACTGCTGCCCGGCATCGAGGCCTACACCGTGAAGGTCAACGCCAAGTTCCCCGGTGCGCGGCCCGCGTTGCGGGGTGTCATCTGCCTGTACAGCGGTGTGGACGGCGAGTTGCTCGCCCTGCTGGACTCGGCGACGGTCACCGCGTGGCGTACGGGACTGGCGGCGGCGCTGGGTACCCATGTGCTGGCGGGCCCGGCCGAGGACGCGGCGGTGGGCGTCATCGGTGCGGGCGCGCAGGCCGAGTTGATGGTGCGGGGGCTGGGCGTCCTGCGGCCGTACGGTCAACTCCTCGTCCACGACACGGACTTCGAGCGGGCCACCGACTTCGCGGTACGGCACGGCGGCCGGGTGCTGGGCTCGGCGGCGGAGATCGCCTCGGCCGCCGACGTCGTGCTCCTCGCGACCTGGTCCCGCACCCCGCTGCTGTCCCTCGCGGACACCCGTCCGGGCCAGCACCTCACCAGCCTCGGCGCGGACGAACCCGGCAAGCGGGAACTCGCCGCGGACCTGCTGGACGAGGCGCTCGTCGTCGTCGACGACCGCCAACTGGTCGCTGCCGTGGGCGCGTTGACCCCGGACGACATCGACACGACCCTCGGCGACGTACTGCGCGGCGACCACCCGGGCCGCACCGACGCCACCGCCCGCTCGGTGTACGCCCCCGTCGGCCTGCCCTGGCAGGACCTGGCGCTCGCCTGGCTGGCGTACCGGAGGGCGGAGGAGGACGGGGTCGGGCGGCGGGTGAATCTGCTGGGGTGAGCCGGAGGGTCGCGTCGAGTTGGGAGCGCTCTCACCGTCTGCTTCGCCCGCGGCTATCCTGATCCGCAGCATCGAGGAGGGGTCCAGAAGTGACCGAGACAGCACCGCGTCCCACGCTGGAGGCCGTGGCCGCGCGGGCGGGGGTGTCGCGGGCCACCGTCTCCCGCGTCGTCAACGGCGGGGACGGGGTGCGGGAATCGCTCGTCGTGCGGGTCCGGCAGGCCGTGGACGAACTCGGCTACGTCCCCAACCAGGCCGCCCGCTCCCTGGTGACCAGGCGGCACGACGCCATCGCCGTGGTGATCGCCGAACCGGAGACCCGGGTCTTCGCCGACCCCTTCTTCGCCATGCAACTGAGGGGCATCAGCAAGGAGTTGACCGCCCACGACTCCCAACTCGTGCTGCTCCTCACGGAGGGCCGTGCCGACCACGCCCGGGTCGGCCGCTATCTCGCCGGCGGACATGTGGACGGCGCGCTCGTCTTCTCCCTCCACCTCGACGACCCGCTGCCCGGACTGATCCAACGGGCCGGTGTCCCCACGGTGTTCGGCGGCCGGCCGTCCTGGAGCGAGGGAACCCGCGCGTCCGGGCCCACCGTGTACGTCGACTGCGACAACCGGGGCGGTGCCCGCGAGGCCGTACGGCATCTCGTCGGGCTCGGCCGCACCCGGATCGCGCACATCACCGGCGCGCTCGACCAGACATCCGCGGTGGACCGGCTCGACGGGTTCCGGGACGTCATGGTCGACGTCGACCCCCGGCTCATCGTGGAGAGCGACTTCACGCCGGGCGGCGGCGAGCGCGCGATGCGGGAACTCCTCGACCGCTGCCCCGACGTGGACGCCGTGTTCGCCGCCAACGACCTCACCGCCTACGGCGCCATGAAGGTGCTGCGCGAGGAGGGGCTGCGGGTGCCCGAGGACGTGGCCGTGATCGGCTTCGACGACATGCTTCCGGTCGCCGAACAGACCGAACCGCCGCTCACCACGGTCCGCCAGGACATAGAGGAGATGGGCCGGTTGATGGCCCGCCTGCTGCTGCGCGGCCTCGACCGCCGAGCCACCAGCGAGGGCGTCGGAGGCGCGCCGTCCAGCGTGATCCTGCCGACCACACTGGTCCACCGCGCCTCCGCGTAGGCCTGCCCCCGGGGGCGATCCGTCAGCTCTGCGGCGGCTCGCTCTTGATGACGGCGAAGCGGGCGCCGTGCGGGTCGGTGAGCTGGGCCATGCGGCCGACGCCCTCCATGGTGGCGGCGGGCACGGTGACCTCGCCGCCGGTCTCCAGCGCCTTGGCCACGGTGGCGTCCACGTCGGCGACCTCGAAGTAGGCCAGCCAGTACGCCCCCGAGGCCGCCCCGGTGGCGTCGAAGTCGAGCGGGACGACACCGCCGAACATCGCCTCCTCACCGGCACCCGCCGGGTTGAGACAGGTGTAGTCACCGCCCGGCATGGGGGCGGCCGAGGTCTCCAGACCGAACGAGGCGTGGTAGAACGCCGCGGCCGCCGCGACGTCCGGCGTGTACAACTCCACCCAGGTCAGCGAACCGGGGTCGCCCGCCACGTCGACACCCTTGGTCCGGCCCGGCTGCCAGACGCCGAACGCGGCGCCCGCCGGGTCCCTGAGGATCGCCATGTGCCCCTCGCCCATCACGTCCATAGGCTGGAACAGGACCGCGCCGTGCGCCTGCTCCACCGCCTTGGCCGTGGCCTCCGCGTCCGGGCTCTGGAAGTACACCGTCCAGGCGGACGAGTCGTGCTCCGGCGGCAGGGGCATGCCGCCGGCGACCGTCCGGCCGTCCAGTTGGAAGAAGCCGTAGCCGCCGGCCTCGGGTCCCGCCGACTGGAACTCCCAGCCGAAGAGACCGCCGTAGAAGGAGATGGCGCTGTCGATGTCGGGCGAGCCGACGTCCAGCCAGTTGGGAGCGCCGTTGACGAAACGGGTGGTGAGCATCTTTGCCCTCCTCATTGAAGGGTCCCGTGGTGAGGGGGTCCGTTCTCTGCATTGCCGAGTCTCGCACCGCCCACTGACAATCGCTGCCGGAGTGCCGGTTCGACTTGGGGACACGGCCGTCATCACCCTCGGTGACCGCTGAATTTCTCCGTGTTTTCATCGGGTTCCGCGCGCCGCCGTGCGCCCGTGCGGGCGCGCCGCCACCATCGGGGGTGGCCGGAGGCCCCGGAGCGCGGCGTTGATCCCACGTTGATCGAACGTTTTTCACCGCACGGCACGCTCCTGCTCATGCACATCGACACGATCACCTCGCCCGACCTGGACTGGCAGCAGGAGGCGTTGTGCGCGCAGACCGGGGCGGACTTCTTCTTCCCCGAGCCCGGCAGCTCCGTGCGAGAGGCCAAGCGCATCTGCGGCATGTGCCCGATCCGCTCCATCTGTCTGGAGTACGCCCTCGACAACGACGAGCGCTTCGGCGTGTGGGGCGGCCTCTCGGAGAAGGAACGCCTGGAACTCCGACGCGCCTCGCACTGACCGGGACCGGGGCGTTTATCGATGCGGTCCGCACGCGGGCGTGCGGTTAGGATCCGGGGGCGCACCCGGGCGTAGCGCAGAGGCAGGCGCACGTCTTGGCAAGACGGTCACATCGGTTCGAATCCGATCCCCGGGCTGCGTTCGCGGGCCCTGTAGAGCAGAGGCAGACTCGCCGCCTTCTCATGGCGGTCACGCCGGTTCGAATCCGGCCGGGGCCCATTTCTGAGCACGGCCGGGGCGGGATTCGATGACTGACGAGGGCGGGATCACCGAGGCGGAACTCGCGGCCTTCCACCACGCGGTGGGCAGGCTGCGGGAGTTGCCCGCCGACGATCCGGTGCGCCTGCACGCGGAACAGGTCGCCGCGTCCTTCGCCCGGGACGGGCGACTGCGGCGTCGCAAGGCGCGTGGCGCCGACGTGTCCGCCGCCGACGCGGCGACCATGGCCGCGACCGCGACGGGAGCGGCGGACCGGCGCGAGGACACTCCGCTGGGTCCGACGGGCGAGCCCGCCCGGGTGGACGCCGGTGGCGTCTACCGCAAGCCGCGTGGTTGCTATGTCTGCAAGTCGCCCTATCGGCAGGTGGATTCGTTCTACCACCGGCTGTGCCCCGACTGCGCCGCCGACAACACCGCCCGCCGCGCGCTGAGTACGGATCTGAGCGGGCGCCGGGTGCTGCTCACCGGCGGGCGGGTGAAGATCGGTTTCCAACTGGCCCTGATGATGCTGCGGGACGGCGCGGAGGTGCAGGTCACCTCGCGGTTCCCGCACGACACCGTGCGCCGCTTCCACGCGGAGCCCGGCAGTGCGAAGTGGCTCGACCGGCTGACCGTGCTCGCCGTGGACCTCCGCGACCCGCGCCAAGTCCTGGGCCTGTGCGAGGAGTTGCGGGGGACCGGCGAACCCCTGGACATCCTCGTCAACAACGCCGCCCAGACCGTACGGCGGCCCCCGCGGTCGTACGCCCTGCTGGCCGCGGGCGAGCGCGACGCGCTGCCCGAACGGGCCCGGCAGGCACCGGGGTTCACACCCATGCGGATGCTCGCGGGCGGGGCCTCGACGCTGCCCGTCGTCCTGCGCGAGGCCGACGAGGCCGGACTGCTGCCCGACCCGTCCCCCGACAACTCCTGGTCGGCACGGCTCGGCGCCCTCGACCCGGCCGAGGTCCTGGAGACCCAGCTCGTCAACGCGCTCGCCCCCGCCCTGCTGTGCGACCGGCTGCTGCCGCTGCTGCTCGCCTCGCCGCGCCCACGCCGGTACGTCGTCAACGTGACCGCCGTCGAGGGCCGGTTCGCCGTCCGCAACAAGACGGCCGGGCACCCGCACACCAACATGGCCAAGGCCGCGCTCAACATGCTCACCCGCACCAGCGCCGCCGAACTCGCCGAACAGGGCGTCCACATGTGCGCCGTCGACACGGGCTGGATCACCGACGAGAACCCCGCCCCCAAGAAGAGCCGCATGGCCGGCGCCGGTTTCCGCACCCCGCTGGACATCGTGGACGGCGCGGCCCGCGTCTACGACCCCATCGTGCGCGGCGAGTCGGGGGACCCGGTGTCCGGGGTGTTCCTCAAGGACTATCGGGAGGCGGCGTGGTGAGCGGGGACACGGAGGACACGGGTGAGGTCGGCTTCGCCGGTGTGGTGTACGTCCCGCCGCGTCCGGTCGCCGAACTGGGGCCGCTGCTGGACTGGTTGCGGGCGGGACAACCGGCCGGGGAGCGGCTGGACTTCACCGTGGGGACGGCGCTGCCGGACGGGCGGCTCGATCTGTGCAAACAGGGCCTGGGTGCGGAGGGCGCCGCACGCGTCGCCGAAGCACTGGCCCAAGGCCTTTCGCCCGTACGGCACTTGCTGCTCGGTACGGACGGGCTCGGCGACGAGGGTGCCGAGGTCGTGGCGGGCGGGAGCGGTGAGGTCGAGACGCTCTACCTGGGCTGCAACGGGATCACGGCCGGGGGTGTCTGTCGGATCGCCGACCAACTGCGCGCCTCGCCGCAGGTCGTGACCGGTGTGTGGCTCAAGCGCAATCCCCTGGGCAGCGGCGGTGGGCGGGCGGCGGCCGAACTCATCGAGTCCGCACGGTCGTTGCGCACGCTCGACCTCGTACAGACCGGACTCGACCCGGCCGGCGTGACCGTCCTGGCCGACGCGCTGCTGGCCGCCGCCGGGAACGGGCGCCGTATCGAGCGGCTCTTCGTCGGCGGCAACCCGCTCGGCGCGGAGGGCGCCGCACCCCTCGCCGCCGTCGTCGCCGCGGGCGCGATCGACGAACTCTACGTGTCCGCCGCCCAGTTGGGCGACGCGGGCGCCCTCCGCCTGGCCGACGCCCTGGAACGGGCGCCGTACGGACGGCTCGTGCGGCTGTCCGTCGCCAGCAACGGCATCGGTCCGCGGGCCGCGGCACGGCTGGTGACGGCGGCCACCGCGGCCGGGGTCGGTCTGCTGGACCTCGGCCGGGTCCGGGCGGCGGGTGTGCTGGGCGCGGCCGACAACCACGTCGATCTGTCCGCCGCCGAGACCATCGCCCACACCCTCGTGGCCGCCGAGCACCGCCTCACCCACCTCGTCCTGTCCCACACCGGGATGCGCAGCCGCGAGGCCCACCGCCTCCTCGACACGGCACCCCGCGCCATCAGCCCCACCCGCTTCGTCCTCGGCCGGGGCATCGCCGCCAGTGTCAAGCGCCGCCTGGAGACCCTCACCGCCCACGTCCCGCCACCACCGCTCGCCCCCGACGTGGCCGCCGTACGCAGCGTGCACCGCACGGCGCGCCCCGGTGAGGGCGAGCACGCGGTCAGCGACGCGCCATCCCGGTGAATATGTCGGTCCAGAACCGCTGTTGCTGTGCCGACGCCCCGACCAGATAGGTCGCCCGGAGCTTCGCCGGGAGCAGGGCGACCATGCGGGCCACCACCGCGCGGTGCTTCTTCAGCTGGGACAACTCGGCGTTGGCGAGGATCTGATGGACCACGTCGCTGTCGTCGCCGCCCTCGTCGGTGTGGTCGGCGGCGCGGCGCAGCCGGGCCTCCCAGCGGTCCGTGTCCCGGGCCAGTTCGCGCAGTCCCGTCACCGGGCGGCCCTTGAAGCGGTCGATCAGGGCGGTGAGCGGCACGGGCGCGTACTCGCCGTCGCCCAGGTAGACCGTCGCCATCTCCAGCGGCAACCCCTTGCGGTGCAGCTTGATGAGCCGCTCCAGGGTGCGCTTGGTGATCCAGGCGCGGCCGTCGTCGTCGATGTCGTGCTTCCACCACTCCAGCACCGTCTCGGCGTCCGCGCCGTACCGCGCGAGCAGCCACTCGTTGGCCGGGATGTCCTCCGGCTCCACCGTCAGCGAGGCCGTGAACCGGGTCGCCTGGGCGATGTTGTTCCGCGAGACCAACAGCTTGCGGCCGAGGTGGTACGGCGGGTTCTGGACGGCGATCTGCGCCCGCAGGTTCTCGATGCGGCGGCCCGCGAGGGACCACTCCTGGGTGATCTCCATGAGCTTGGCGAACGCGGCCTTGTCCTTGGGACGGTTGTACTCGTCCCACACGATCGCCTTGGCCTCGGGTCCCATGAAGTTCGCGGCCAGCAGGTTGTCCAGGGTGCCGTCCGGCGACGGGATCGGCGCGCACAGGTCCTCGACGTTCGTCACCGGCAGCGAGAAGTACAGCGGCTCCCGGCCCAGGCCCGCGCGGACCGTCTCCCGGACCAGCTCCGTCTTGCCGCAGCCGGGCGGCCCTTGCAGCAGCACCGTCCAGCGGTTGCGCAGCGCGGCCCGCACCACCTGCCGTACCGGGTCGGGGATTGTCGCCGGGTTGGGCACACCGAGGGCCCCGGCGAGGCGGTCGAGGATCTCCGCCGTGCGGTTCTGACCGGGCTTGCCGTCGGGGCCCGGCTCGGCCAGCCGCAGCCGCTCGCCGTCGATCAGGGGCAGGCCCCAGCGGAGCGGGAAGCCCTCCTTCGCGTTGGCCAGGATGTGGTCCAGCGTGCGCGGGGACAGCAGCTCGCGCAGCGTGGGGGAGAGCGACGCCCACACGGCGAACACCGGATTCAGGTCCCAGGGGCGGTACTTGACGGCGAGATGCCGCCGCCAGGACGTGTCGTTCGCCGTGATCCGCATCGTGACCATGCGGTCGAGCAGCGCGAGGTCGCCGCGCCGGGCCGAGGTCTCCGACAGCGACTCGTTGTCCGTGAGGAAGACACCGACACAGCCCAGTGCCCGCAGATCGTGCTCGCCGAGCGTCCAGTTGCAGGCGATCTGCATCAGCTGCGACTGGATCGTGTCGCCCGCCTGGAGCGAGTCGTCGATGAGCAGCACGAACGGCGTTCCCGGCTTCAACTGGCTCATCACCAGCTGCCGCAGCACGAGTTCACCGCTGTGCGGGTCCCGTACGGGCGCGTTGATCAACAGGTCGTCCGGCGTCAGGTTCGCCGCCGGGACGTACACCAGCGCGGTGCCGGGGTGGGCGCGCCCGAGGTGGGAGAAGAACGTCGCCGTCTTGCCGATGCCGTGCTCGCCGAAGATCTGTCCGGTCTGCCCCAGGTCGATCATCGCGTCGATGAAGGACTCCAGGCGGGACACCTCGCGCCCGCCGCGCCCGGCCGCCGGGGTCGTCAACTGCCCTGTCTCCGTGCCCATTTACCGCGATCCTGTCGTGACGCGATGGCAGTCCATCGCGGGGGTGTGCGTCTCGGGCCACTCGCTGCCGCCCTCGGTGATCAGCCAGATCCACTTGCCCGGCTCGGCGGGCGCGATCGGCGGCGCGTGCCCGTCGGTGAGCATCACGACCGCGTCCGGGGTGACGTCGAACCGGCGGCCGTTCACCTCCGTGCGCCCCTCCACGTAGTCCGCGACCACCTGGAAGCTCGTGCCGCCACCGCCGTAGACCCGCTCGCCCGGTGCGAACGGCATGACCACGCTGTCGAAGGACAGCCAGTGGGCCTCGACTCCGTCGATGCGGCCGACGAGTTCGGTGAGCCAGGTGATCACCTGCTGCGGCATCGAGCCCGAGGTGTCGTAGGCGATCACCAGGACCTTGTCGCGGACCGGGCCGCGCCGGGACAGCATCGGGTCCTGGCCGAGGGCCGCGAGCAGGGCGCCGCGCTTCTTCGGGTACACCAGCCGCTCGCCGTCGCGCAGCTTCGAGCCGAGGACGTCGACGAGCCAGCGCTGCCACCAGTGGACCGTACGCGTGCGTGCCGTCTCGCCGCGCAGGACGCCCGCGCCGAGGGTCCCCCAGATCCGGGCGGCCCGCGCGGAACCCTCCTCCGTACGGCCCATCAGGTCGAGCAACTCCCGCTCCGCGCCCGCGTGTCCGCGCCGCGCCGCCAGCAGGGAGTTCAGCAGCGCGGACGACGTCACCGCGTCCACCGTCTCCTGGTCGGCCGGTACCCAGCCGTCCATCAGGTGCGCGCACAGGTGCCGGTCCGGGACCGGGGGATGCGCCATGCGCTTCAGCTCGCCGTAGACCTTCATGTCGGTCGCGACGAACTCCTCGTAGGGGACGGGCTCCAGGCCGTGTGCGGTGAGGTCCTCCTGGTAGAGGGCGTGGATCCGGCGTGGGTCGATGCCTGTCGGGCGGCCGTCCAGCAGGGGCAGTTCGGTGCGGCCGAGCCGGACCAGGGCGACATGGTTGATGGAGACCTCGGCGGCCAGCTCGAACACCGGGTCCTCGCGCAGCTCGGGGTCGGCGAACAGATGCCGCTGGACCAGGTGCCGGGCCTCGTGGAAGAGCACGAACTTCACGCCGTCCAGACCGAGTTCGACGAAGAAGTCCGGGTTGAAGAGCAGCAGACAGGAGCCGTCGCCGGAGGCGACCACGGCGGCCGTGTCCACCGCCGTGGTCGGGATCTGGTGATGGCACTTCGCGTACAGCCAGGACGCCACCGCGGACTCGGTCAGCCCGAAGTCCAGCAGCGCGGCCTCCTTCAGCCGCCGTGCCTCCGCGACCTTCGCCGGGTCCGCCGGCCGGTACCGCTCCAGCGCCCTGCGGTCGGCCAGATCGACCACAGGGGTACGCCGACCCCGCTCCCCGTACGCCATCCCACGCCCCCCGCGCCGCAGTTCCCCCGATGGCTCATTGGTACCAGGCCCCACTGACATCGGGCCAAGGCATTACGCTCTGGCCCCAAGGGCGGGGTCGTAGCGCAGAGGCAGACGCACCGGTCTCCAACTGGGGCACGCTGGTTCGAATCCAGCCACCCCGCCCCCCTCGCGGCCCGGCTCAGGCGATCGCGCCCGCCGTCACCACCAGCTCCGCCGCGTTCCCGTGGAACGTGTCGATCAGCTGCGCCAGCACCGCCCACGCGTCCTCGCGGTCGCCCAAGTGCTCGCGCACCAGCGGCCGTAGCGCGTCCTCGGCCTCGGCCACGCGCGTGGGGAACACCAGACGACCCGTGGACAGCACGTCCAGCACGTGCGACGCGGGGCCCCAGGAGGTCGCGTAGTCGGCCGGGCCGTCCAGCACGCCCGCCTGCTCGACGCGGTGGGTGAACCTGCGGTGCGTGCCGAACTGGGCGCGGAGCGCGGGTGGGCAGTCCGGTCGTACGGACAGTGCCCAGCGCGCGAATCCGGGCAGTGGGCGGTCCCGGTCCGCCTCGGTGACCGCCTGCCAGTCGGAGCGCTCCAGGACCATCGACGCGGCCGTCCGCGCGGCCTGCATCGAGGTGCCCTCGCGCAGGGCGCCGAGCAGGCCGAAGCGGGTGTAGCTCTCGGGGACCGGGGGTTCGTCCTCCGGGCCCAGGTTCGCGTGGACGGGCAGCGGGCCCGTGCGGGCGGCGCCGAAGGGTATGCCCCGCACGATGGCCCGGCGCATCGCGCTGTCGGCCGAGATGTGCCGCCAGACCCACAGGTTCAGGTCCGGGTCGTCCTCCTCCAGTACCCACAGCAGCACGGAGACCGGCACCGGTTTCCGACTCCAAGGCCACAACAGGGCGTTGTGTCCCTCCGGGCGAGTGGTGGCCGTCTCCGTCGGCTCGGGCAGGCCGATCCGGCGCCGTATCCGGTCCGCGTCCTCGTGGTCGGTCAGGCCCAGCAGAAAGCCGACCGCCGCCCCTGACGTGCTGTTGTCACGCATGGCGGCATGATGCCGCAGCCGGGCCGGATCCCGCACCGGCGATTCGCTCGCCGGGCGGTCGTGGGCCGGTCAGGCGCTCGCGCGGGCCGCCATGCGGGCCTTGCGGGTCGCCAGCTTCTCGTCGAACTTGGCGGCCTCGGAGTCGAGGCCGCCCATGTAGAGGCCGATCTCCTCCTGCGCCCGCTGTCCCTCGGGGCCGAGACCGTCGATGTCCATGACCCTCAGGAAGCGCAGCACGGGCTGGATGACGTCGTCGTGGTGGATGCGCAGGTTGTAGACCTCGCCGATGGCCATCTGGGCGGCGAACCGCTCGAAGCCGGGCATGCCGTGACCGGGCATCCGGAAGTTGACGAGGACGTCGCGCACGGCCTGCATGGTGAGGTCGGGGGCGAGTTCGAACGCGGCCTTCAGGAGGTTGCGGTAGAAGACCATGTGGAGGTTCTCGTCGGTCGCGATGCGGGCCAGCATGCGGTCGCAGACCGGGTCGCCCGACTGGTGGCCGGTGTTGCGGTGCGAGACGCGCGTGGCCAGCTCCTGGAAGGCGACGTACGCCACGGAGTGCAGCATCGAGTGCCGGTTGTCCGACTCGAAGCCCTCGCTCATGTGCTGCATGCGGAACGCTTCGAGCTTGTCCGGGTCGACCGCGCGGGAGGCGAGCAGGTAATCCCGCATGACGATGCCGTGCCGGCCCTCCTCCGCCGTCCAGCGATGCACCCAGGTGCCCCAGGCGCCGTCGCGGCCGAACAGGGAGGCGATCTCGTGGTGGTAGCTGGGGAGGTTGTCCTCGGTGAGGAGGTTTACCACGAGGGCGATGCGGCCGATCTCGGTGACCTTGGACTGCTCCTTGCCCCAGGCCTCGCCGTCCTCGAAGAAGCCGGGGAAGTTGCGGGCGTCGCTCCAGGGCACGTACTCGTGCGGCATCCAGTCCTTGGTGACCTTGAGGTGCCGGTTGAGCTCCGTCTCGACGACTTCCTCCAACGCGTACAGCAGCTTGGCGTCGGTCCAGACTGCGGGGCTGCCGAGGTGCGGGGAAGTGATCGTCACGGGGACTCCAGGGGGACGTGGTGCAAAACTGAACAAACCGGCGAGCGGTGCCGGGGTCTGTGCAACTTACGGAATCGTAGGCTACGAAACCGTAGGTTACGAGACCGTAGGTTAAGGGTGCTGTAAAGATCGCTGTTCAGGCCGCATTGCCCTGGAATCCCGATCGGTGCCAGGACCGCAGGTCCCGACGCCGAACGAGTGGTCCGCTCACCCGGTCAGGCGTACAGATCCCGGAGCCTGACCGAGAGGCACGTCACACAGCCTTCGAGTTTCTCGAACTCGCTGATGTCCACCACGACCGGCTCCAGACCGAGGTCGGCGAGCAGGTCGGCCGTCTTGGGCGCGCTCGCCGCCATCAGCAGCCTGTCGCCGCCGAGCCGCACCACGTGGGCGCCGGCCTCCTCGGGCACCGACAGGAAGCGCGGGAAGAGCGAGGGCCGGTCCACCTTGGGGATGTGCCCGAGCACCGTCCCGTCGGGCAGCGCGGTGACCGCCGACTTCAGATGCAGCACCTTGCTCACGGGTACGGCGACCACGCGCGCGCCGAGCGGCTCGAACACGGCCCGCAGCTGCTGCACACCGGCCGCGTTCGTACGCCCGCCCCGGCCGACGTAGATCGTGTCGTCGATCTTGAGGACGTCACCGCCGTCCAGGGTGCCCGGTTCCCAGACCCAGTTCACCGAGCAGCCGAGCCGGGCCACCGCCTCCTCGACCCCGCCGGTCTCCCCGCGCCGGGTCTCGGCGCCGGGCCGGGCGATCAGCGCGACGTTCTTGTACATGACGACCGTGTCCTCGACGAACACGGAGTCGGGGAAGTCATCGGCGGGCTCCACCTCGATCGTCTCCCAGCCGTGCGTCCGCAGCGCCTGGACGTACGCCTCCCACTGCTCGACGGCTTGCTCGACGTCGACCTTCTCCCGCTCGATGTGCGTGACCAGCCCTTCGGCCAGGCGCGGGCTGGGGCGGCGGACGAGGGCCTTGTGGCTGGGCACGAGCGGGACTCCGTATCGGCGGGATCGTTTCGGTGCCCGCACAGGGGCACCGGTTGGCCATCATGCGTCACCCGTCCGTGCCGACAAAACCCCTGCCGTGAGGCTGTGGCCCTCCTGAGACGCGCCGCCCCGCCCTCACACCAGGTGTTCCACCTCCTCCGGAGTGATCGTCTTCAGCTCCCCGTCCAGCAGCAGCCAGCGCGTGACGCCGATGGACTCCAGGAACGGCAGATCGTGACTGGCCACGATCAGCGCGCCCTCGTAGGACTCCAGCGCCGTGGTGAGTTGCCGCACACTCGCCATGTCGAGGTTGTTCGTCGGCTCGTCCAGCATCAGCAGCTGCGGGGCGGGCTCCGCGAGCATCAGCGCGGCCAGCGCGGCCCGGAAGCGTTCGCCGCCGGACAGCGTCGCCGCCCGCTGGTCGGCGCGGGCGCCCCGGAACAGGAAGCGGGCGAGCCGGGCCCGGACCCGGTTGTTGGTGGCGGCCGGCGCGAACCGGGCCACGTTCTCGGCGACGGTCAGCTCGTCGTCGAGGACGTCGAGCCGCTGCGGCAGGAACCGCAGCGGGACATGCGCGCTCGCCTCGCCCGACACCGGCGCCAGCTCCCCGGCGATCGTGCGCAGCAGCGTAGTCTTGCCCGCGCCGTTGCGCCCGATCAGCGCGATCCGCTCGGGACCGCGCAGATCGAGCCCCCCGGACACCCGCGCGCCGTAGGCGAGTTCGAGGTCCAGGAGGGTCAGGACGGTACGGCCCGGCGGTACGGCCGTGTACGGCAGGTCGACGCGGATCTCGTCGTCGTCCCGTACGGCCTCCACCGCCTCGTCGAGCCGTTCCTTCGCCTCGGTGAGCCGCTCCTCGTGCAGGATGCGGTGCTTGCCCGCGGACTCCTGCGCCGACCGCTTCCGTGCCCCCATGACGATCTTCGGCTCGCGCTTCTGGTCGTTCATCTTCTGCCCGTACCGCTTGCGGCGGGCCAACTTGACCTGGGCGTCGACGAGTTCGCGCTTCTGTTTGCGGAAGTCGGACTCGGCGACGCGCACCATCCGTTCGGCGGCGTCCTGTTCGACGGCGAGGGCCTCCTCGTAGGCGGAGAAGTTGCCGCCGTACCAGGTGATCCCGCCGGAGCGCAGATCGGCGATCTGGTCGACGAGGTCGAGGAGTTCGCGGTCGTGGCTGACCACGATCATCACGCCCGGCCAGGACGCGACGGCCGCGTACAGCCGTCGGCGCGCGTACAGGTCGAGGTTGTTGGTCGGTTCGTCGAGGAGCAGGACGTCCGGTCGGCCGAGCAGCAGCGCGGCCAGCCGCAGCAGGACCGACTCGCCGCCGGACACCTCGCCGATGGTGCGGTCCAAGTCGATGTGTCCCAGGCCGAGTTCGCCGAGTGTGGCCAGGGCCCGTTCCTCCACGTCCCAGTCGTCGCCGAGCGTCTCGAAGTGCTCCTCGGACGCGTCACCGGCCTCGATGGCGTGCAGGGCGGCCCGGCGCGCGGCGATGCCGAGGGTCTCGTCGACGCGCAGGGCGGTGTCGAGCGTGACGTTCTGCGGGAGGTGGCCGACCTCGCCCGCGACCCGCACCGTGCCGTCGGCCGGGGCGAGTTCGCCCGCGATCAGCTTCAACAGGGTTGATTTCCCTGATCCGTTGACGCCGACGAGCCCGGTTCGCCCGGGGCCGAAGGCGACGTCGAGGTCTTCGAGGACGGGCGTGCCGTCGGACCAGGCGAAGGAGAGGGACGTACAGGTGACGGAAGAACTCATGCGGGCCTCGCGGGTGCTCGATGCGGTCAGGGCAGACGCGTTGCGAGACACCGCGGGGCGGGAGGCTGGTCCCGGAGGGCGGAGAGAAGGCCCTGTTCCGGAGGACGGCTCGGACGCCGAGGTCGAACACGACGGACACACCCCAAGGGTGTGTGACGCGGTGTCTCAGAACCTCAGACGAGCAACGTCCTTCTCCAATCGACGGCAACAGGACCGGGAGAAACGCTACGGAGGGCCGCCGACGCCTGTCAACGCAATTGGAGGGCGCCTTCCGGCCGACACGTCGATGTCGGATTCCTGCCAGCCGACGGGCGCCCGCGGCTGCTTGAGTGGGCCGTATGACGAACCAGAACATTCTCCGTGACCGGGCGCTGGCCTTCCACGCGCTGCATGTGGCGGGGCGCCCGCTCGTCCTGCCGAACGCCTGGGACGCCGCGAGCGCCCGCATCGTGGAGGACGCGGGTGCCGCCGCCGTGGCGACCACCAGCGCGGGCCTCGCCTGGGCGCTGGGCGTCGCGGACGGCGACCGGCTGGACCTGGACCGGTCCATGGCAGCGGTCGCCCGCATCACCTCGACCGTGACCGTGCCGGTGAGCGCCGACATCGAGAGCGGCTTCGCGAAGGACCCGGCGGGCGTCGCCGACACGGTCCGCGCGGTGCTCGCCGCGGGTGCCGTGGGGGTGAACATCGAGGACGCGCTCTACGGCGGTGAGGGCGTCCTTCGCCCGGTCGCGGAGCAGGCCGAGCGCATCGCCGCCGCCCGCGAGGCCGCCGACGCGGAAGGGGTGCCGCTGTTCGTCAACGCGCGCATCGACACGTTTCTGCGGGGCGCCGGGGGAGTGGACGCCACCCTGGAACGGGCCGCCGCCTTCCGGGCCGCGGGCGCGGACGGGATCTTCGTCCCCGGGGTCGTCGAACCGGGAACGGTCCAGGAACTCGCCGACGGGATCGACGGTCCGCTCAATGTGCTGGTCGGCCCCGGCGCACCACCGGTCGCCGAACTGGCCGCGCTGGGCGTCGCCCGGGTGAGCGCGGGCTCCAGCGTCGCCCTGGCCGCGTACGCCGTGGTCCGCCGTGCCGCGCGGGAGCTGCTGGACACGGGTACCTACGACGCGGTCGTGGGAGGCCTGGGCTACGGAGAACTCAACTCGCTGCTGGGGTAGGGGTGTCGGCTCAGCAGGCGTCCCGCATCAGCTCGGCGAGGTCGTGGTCCAGGTCGAGCTGGAGGTGTTCGAGACCGGCGGGCACCAGCTCGCCGGTGGCCCGCAGGAAGCGGCGGATCTCGGTCGAGCGGACATGCACGACGGCGGTCCCCTCGGGGGCGTGGAACTCCAGGACGGTGCGGTCGAAGCCGTACGGCCGCACCCGGACGTCGCCGTGGCCCTCCGCGCCGTGCAGACCGGCCGCCAGGAGTTCCCGGGCGAAGGTCCAGCAGACCTCGACGCCCTCCAGGGTGGCCGGCGCCGGGAAGGTCATCCGGACGGCGAAGGGGTCGCGCCGGTCGTAGTGCAGGGTGGCGGGAATGCTCGGCATCCGCGGTGCGGCGGCGACGAGACGGGCCTCTACGGGCTGCTCGATTGCGATGGACAAGGCCTTGCTCCCTCGGGTGACGGCGGTGCGGACTGCGATGACGGCCGGACGGACTCCTGAAAAGACTCCGGAGCGGACCCCCGATCGGATGGGTCCGCACTGGAAGAGACGCCGGAATCAGCCATTCCGTGCACATGAATTTCCAGTGACCTCTGTCACCGTCGCCCATATGCCCTCAAGGTGGGCGTGGGTCATCTGGACGGCCTCCGGGGAGTGGGCTAGCTTCGCCCGCCATGAGGCGCATGGGGAACACGCGACGGGTGGGACGTACGTACGGGAGAGCGGCGACCGGGGTGATGTGCGCGGCGGCGCTGGCCCTGCTGACCGCCGTACCGGCGCAGGCACGGGAGACCGCGCACCGGGCGCCGCACTGGGAGCTGAAGGACAGCGGGGCCGCCGGTGTGCGCTTCCGGGGACTGTCGGCGGTCAGCCGGAACACCGCGTGGGTGGCCGGGACCGCGGGCACCGTGCTGCGCACCACCGACGGAGGGGCGAGCTGGCGGAACGTCTCGCCGCCCGGCGCGGCGGACCTCCAGTTCCGGGACATCGAGGCGTTCGACGCGCACCGCGCGGTGGTGCTCGCGATCGGCGAGGGCGAGGCGTCCCGCGTCTACCGCACCGACGACGGCGGGGCGACCTGGACGGAGTCCTTCCGCAACACCGACGCCGCCGCGTTCTACGACTGCATGACCTTCTTCGACAGCCGCCACGGGATCGCGATGAGCGACCCGGTCGACGGAAAGTTCCGCATCCTGTCCACCGGCGACGGCGGCCGTTCCTGGAAGGTGCTGCCGAACACCGGGATGCCGGCCGCGCTCGACGGGGAGGCGGGCTTCGCGGCCAGCGGCCAGTGCCTGGTCGGCTCCGGGCCCCGGGACGTCTGGCTGGCCACCGGCGGGGGTGCACGCGCGCGTGTCCTGCACTCCGCCGACCGCGGCCTCACCTGGACGGCCACCGACACGCCGATCCCGGCCGGTGACCCCGCGCGCGGCGTCTTCGCGCTCGCCTTCCGCGACCGTACGCACGGACTCGCGGTCGGCGGCGACTACAACGCCGACCAGCCGTCACCGCTCGCGGCGGCCGTCACCGGCGACGGCGGCCGCACCTGGGCCCCCGCCACCACCCCGCCGCCCGCCTACCGCTCCGGCGCGACCTGGCTGCCCCACAGCCGCTCCACCGCCCTCGCGGTCGGCCCCACGGGCACGGACGTCACGACCGACGCGGGCCGCACCTGGAAGACCGTCGACACCGGCTCGTACGACACCGTGGACTGCGCGGCCGACCTGGGCTGCTGGGCGGCGGGCGAGAAGGGGCGCGTGGCACGGCTGGAGGACTGACGGTTCCTGTCCGGTGGGCCTCGCCGCCGAAGATCCCCGTACGCTCGGCACCACCATGACGACCGTACGCATTCCCGCGGGCTGGCCCGCGACCGAGGAGCAGGCCCGCGCAGTCCAGGACGAGTTGCGGGAGCGGGTGGTGACCGACGAACCGGGACCGCCGCCAAGGGCCGGGCATGTCACGGGAGTTGACGTCGCCTACGACGACGAGCGGGACGTGGTGGTGGCAGCGGCGGTCGTGCTGGACGCGGCGGACCTCACGGTCGTCGCCGAGGCCACCGCCGTCGGCACGGTCTCGTTCCCGTATGTGCCGGGCCTGCTCGCCTTCCGTGAAATCCCCACGGTGCTGGCCGCGTTGGACGCGCTGCCGTGCCCGCCGGGCCTGGTGGTGTGCGACGGCTACGGCCTGGCCCACCCGCGCCGCTTCGGCCTCGCCAGCCACCTCGGCGTCCTCACCGGCCTGCCCACGATCGGCGTCGCGAAGAACCCCTTCACCTTCGCCTACGACGACCCGGGCGTCCCGCGCGGCTCCGCGTCCCCGCTCCGTGCGGACGCCGAGGAGGTCGGCCGCGCGCTGCGCACCCGCGAGGGCGTGAAGCCGGTCTTCGTCTCGGTCGGCCACCGGGTGACCCTGGACAACGCCTGTGCCCACACCCTCGCGTTGACCCCGGAGTACCGTCTCCCGGAGACGACCCGCAGGGCCGACGCGCTGTGCCGGCGGGCGCTGCGGGAGGCCACCGCCTGAGTACGCGGGGCGAGTTGGTACTGAGTACCTGTTCTGAGTACTTGTACGGATGTGGCCGGGCCCAGGTGATCGGCAGGCTGTGCCGCATGACAACGCACCGTTCCCCGAAGCCCGTTGCCCACCCGAGCCAGCCGATCGAGCGTGCCGTGACGATCGCGCTCGTCCTGTCCGTGGCGGCGGGCCTCGCCTGGATCGGCGGGATGATCTACACGCTGTGGCCGTGAGCCGGTCGGGCGTCGTCCGGGGCGGGAAACACACGAGCCCCACACCGCAACTACCGGTGTGGGGCTCGGACTTGAGCGCCGGGCAGGCCTTGCACCTGCATCTCCCCGCAGGAAGCGGGACGTCTTTCCTTGGACCACCAACGCGTAACCAGGCTCCGGGTGTTCCGGCGACCGGCTCGTGATCAACTATAGACCATCCCGAGGGGCACTTCGAACTCCCCGATCAGCGGGGCCAGTTCGAGGACCGGCGTTCCGCGTCGGCGTGCCACCAGCCCGGCGGGGACAGGCCGACGAGTTCGGCGGTGGGCTGGTCCGGATGGAGTCCGAGGCGTCGTAGCGCGTCGGGGCGCACCCGGACGTCGAACCAGCCGTGCCAGTGGCCGTCGGGCCCGGGGCCGCAGGCGAGGCCCCAGCTCAACTCGTCCTGGGCGAAGGGCATCCAGTCGATGCCGCGCTCCCGCAGTCAAGCGCGCGTGGCCGCCCACGGAGTGGGGCGACCGGGCAGATTCCCGTAGGCCGCGACGGTGATCCAGTCGGTGTCCGGTGTCTCCATGGCGTCCATCGTGGCACGGGGAACCGGCATCCTCACCGGGTCGCCGCCACCCGGAACACGATGCCCGCCGCACGCAGTCGCTCGATGAGGGCGTTGCCCAGTGCGACCGCCGTCGTCACCTGGCCCGCGGTGGGCGGGAGTTCGTCGAGGGCCAGGGAGAGGGCCGCTTCCGCGAACATCTTCGCCGTCTCGTCGTAGCCGGGGTCGCCGCCCGCGACCTCGGTGAAGACGCGTCGGCCGCCGCCCTCGCCCACGAACCTCACGGAGAACCAGCTCTTCGCGCGCTTCTCCGGGCTCGGTCCGTCGCCGGGTTTGAGGCGGTCGGACAACCAGCGGCGGGCGGGCGGGAGTTGAGCGGCGGTGGCCAGTGCGCCGACCGCCGTGACTCCGCCGAGCGCCACGGGGAGGTGTCGTACGGCCGCGTAGTGGCGGTAGCGGAAGTCGGGGCCGTAGCGGTCCAGGGCCTTGGCGGATCGTTGAACGATCTGCGGGTCAATGGTCGGCAGCGGCACCGCCCAGGAACCGACCTCCCCGGCGAACCGCGGTGCCCCGGCGGGCGCGGTGACCCGGCGTCCCACCAGGCGCGGTTCGTGGCGTCGCCGGTCCCGCGCGGCGGCCAGCACCTGCCGTCCGCGCCCGAGTTGGGCCAGTGCCGTGGCGAACGTACCGCCGGAGAACATCGCGTCGGCGGTCACGAAGCCGTCCACCGTCAGGGGCACCCCCTCCGGCAGCTGCTGGACGGTGAAGTACGCCCCCAGGTCGTGCGGGACCGAGTCGAATCCGGCCGCGTGCACCAGCCGTGCGCCGGTCTCACGCGCGCGTGCGTCGTGCCGGACGTACGTCAGGTCGACGAACTCCGGCTCACCGCTGAGGTCGAGATAGTCGGCGCCGGTGTCCGCGCAGGCGGCGACGAGATCCTCGCCGTAGCTGACGTAGGGGCCGACCGTGGTGGCCACCACGCGCGCGTGCTGGGCGAGTTCGCGCACGGAGGACGGATCGGAGACGTCGGCGCGCAGGACGCCCACCGCCGTGCCGCCGGGCAGGCGCTCGCGCAGCCGCTTCAGTTTCAGCTCGTCGCGGCCGGCGATCGCCCAGCGCAGGCCCTCGGGCGCGTGCGCGGCGAGGTACTCCGCGGTGAGCGCGCCGACGAAGCCCGTGGCTCCGAAGAGCACGATGTCGTAGGGACGGTCCGTCCTGTTCAGCCTGCTCATGACACTCCTGGGTCCCGCAGCCCGCGCCGCTGTCGGTGGCTGAGGCTAGCGTGAAGAGTGCGGAGCCCGACGACGAGCCCGGAGGTATCAGGTGGCCGTGCCCAGGAACGCCCCGAAGAAGCGGGCGAAAGTACGTGAGTTCGCCCTCGGGCTGCCTGGTGCCGTCGAGGCCGCGCGGCGGAGCCGCATATCGATACCGCCCGCGCGATCGCCCCGAAGCGCCTGACGGCCGAACTGGACGCGGACGGCCGTGGCTGGCGGCGGCCGACGGCGGTACTTTGACTAAGCGCTTGCTCGTCAAGGTCTTGTGTCGAGTGGAACACGTTCTTAGCATCATCGGTGTTACATCAGTTGTGTCACAGCTGGGGGCTGGATGACAGCGGCAACGACGCCCGGGCACGGCCCGCTCTCCGGCGTGCGCGTGGTCGAGCTGGCCGGGATCGGCCCCGGTCCCTTCGCGGCCATGCTCCTCGCCGACCTCGGCGCCGACGTCGTCCGCGTCGACCGGCCCGGCGGCCCCGGACTCGGTGTCGCCCCCGAGCACGACATCACCAACCGCAACAAACGCTCGGTCCTCGTCGACCTCAAGGCGCCCGACGGCGCCGCGCGCGTCCTCGACCTGGTCGAACGCGCCGACATCCTCATCGAGGGCAACCGCCCCGGCGTCACCGAACGCCTCGGCGTCGGCCCCGAGGCCTGCCACGCCCGCAACCCCGGGCTCGTCTACGGCCGGATGACCGGCTGGGGCCAGGACGGCCCCCTGGCCGACCGCGCCGGGCACGACATCGCGTACATCGCGCTCACCGGCACCCTCGGCATGATCGGCAGCCCCGGGGAGCCCCCGCCCGCCCCCGCCAACCTGCTCGGCGACTACGCGGGCGGCTCGCTCTACCTCGTCGTCGGCGTCCTCGCCGCACTGCATCACGCGCGCGTGACCGGCATCGGCCAGGTCGTCGACGCCGCCATCGTCGACGGCACCGCACACCTCTCCGCGATGATCCACGGCATGCTCGCCGCCGGCGGCTGGCAGGACCGGCGCGCCGCCAACCTCCTCGACGGCGGCTGCCCGTACTACGGCACCTACGAGACCGCCGACGGCAAGCACATGGCGGTCGGCGCCCTGGAGCCGCGGTTCTACGACGAGTTCACGCGCCTGCTCGACCTCACCGACTTCGCCGACGCCCGCCGGGACTGGACCCGTTGGGGCGAACTGCGCGAGGCGGTCGCGACCCGCTTCCGCAGCCGTACGAGAGACGAGTGGAGTGCGGTCTTCGAGGACACGGACGCGTGCGTGGCGCCCGTGCTGTCGCTCCGTGAGGCCCCGAAGCACCCGCATCTCGCCGCGCGCGGGACCTTCACCGAGCACGGCGGGATCACCCAGCCCGCGCCCGCGCCCCGGTTCTCCGAAACGCCCACCTCGGTGCGCGGCGGGCCCGCCCTGCCGGGCGCCGACACCTCGGACGTGGCCCGTGACTGGGACGTCCCCCGGCTTGCCGACGTCGTTGAGGACTCCGGTCGGGGAACACCTCGACGCGTCCTCGAAAACCCTCAGTGAAAGGCTTGGCAGTGAGCACCGAAGCGTATGTCTACGACGCGATCCGCACCCCGCGCGGGCGCGGCAAGGCGAACGGATCCCTGCACGGGACGAAGCCCATCGACCTGGTCGTCGGACTGATCCACGAGATCCGCGACCGCTTCCCGGACCTGGACCCGGCCGCGATCGACGACATCGTGCTCGGTGTCGTCGGCCCGGTCGGCGACCAGGGCTCCGACATCGCCCGGATCGCCGCCGTGGCCGCCGGACTCCCGGACTCGGTGGCTGGAGTGCAGGAGAACCGCTTCTGTGCCTCGGGGCTCGAAGCCGTCAACATGGCCGCCGCCAAGGTGCGTTCGGGCTGGGAGGATCTCGTCCTCGCGGGCGGAGTCGAGTCGATGTCCCGGGTGCCGATGGCCTCGGACGGCGGCGCCTGGTTCAACGACCCGATGACGAACCTCGCCGTCAACTTCGTGCCCCAGGGCATCGGCGCCGACCTGATCGCCACGATCGAGGGATTCTCGCGGCGCGATGTGGACGAGTACGCGGCCCTCTCGCAGGAACGCGCGGCCACCGCCTGGAAGGAGGGCCGCTTCGAGCGGTCCGTGGTGCCGGTGAAGGACCGCAGCGGGCTGGTCGTCCTCGACCACGACGAGCACCTGCGCCCGGGCACCACCGCCGACTCCCTGGCCCGGCTCAAGCCGTCCTTCGCGGACATCGGCGAACTCGGCGGCTTCGACGCCGTGGCGCTACAGAAGTACCACTGGGTGGAGAAGATCGACCACGTCCACCACGCGGGCAACTCCTCCGGCATCGTCGACGGTGCCTCCCTCGTCGCCATCGGCTCCAAGGAGGTCGGCGAGCGCTACGGCCTCACCCCGCGCGCGCGGATCGTCTCCGCCGCCGTCTCCGGCTCCGAGCCGACCATCATGCTCACCGGACCCGCCCCCGCCACCCGCAAGGCCCTCGCCAAGGCCGGCCTGACCATCGACGACATCGACCTCGTCGAGATCAACGAGGCGTTCGCGGCGGTCGTCCTGCGCTTCGTGCGCGACATGGACCTGTCCCTGGACAAGGTCAACGTCAACGGCGGCGCCATCGCGCTCGGCCACCCGCTCGGCGCCACCGGCGCGATCATCCTCGGCACGCTCGTCGACGAACTGGAGCGCCAGGACAAGCGCTACGGCCTCGCCACGCTGTGCGTCGGCGGCGGCATGGGCATCGCCACCATCGTCGAGCGCGTCTGAACTCCCCAGCGGCAGCAGAGACTTCTACGGAGAACCCCCTCATGACCGAGAGCACCACCATCCGCTGGGAACAGGACGACACCGGTGTCGTCACGCTCGTCCTCGACGACCCCAACCAGTCCGCGAACACCATGAACGCGGCCTTCCGCGACTCCCTCGCCGCGGTCACCGACCGCCTCGAAGCCGAGAAGGAGTCCCTCCGCGGAGTCATCTTCACGTCCGCCAAGAAGACCTTCTTCGCGGGCGGCGACCTGCGCGACCTGATCCGCGTCACCCCGGACACCGCGCAGGAGTTGCTCGACGGCGGTCTCGCCATCAAGCGGAACCTGCGCCGCATCGAGACCCTGGGCAAGCCGGTCGTCGCCGCGCTCAACGGCGCTGCCCTGGGCGGCGGTTACGAACTCGCCCTCGCCTGCCACCACCGCGTCGCCCTCGACGCCCCCGGCTCGAAGATCGGCTGCCCGGAGGTCACCCTCGGCCTGCTCCCCGGAGGCGGCGGAGTCGTCCGCACGGTACGGCTGCTGGGCATCACCGACGCCCTGCTGAAGGTGCTGCTCCAGGGCACCCAGTACAGCCCCCGGCGCGCCCTCGACAACGGCCTCGTCCACGAAGTGGCCGCCACTCCGGACGAGTTGATCGCCAAGGCCCGCGCCTTCATCGACGCCAACCCCGAGTCGGCCCAGCCTTGGGACAAGCCCGGCTACCGCATCCCGGGCGGCACTCCGGCCAACCCGAAGTTCGCGGCCAACCTGCCCGCCTTCCCGGCCAGCCTGCGCAAGCAGACCAACGGCGCCCCCTACCCGGCCCCGCGCAACATCCTCGCCGCCGCCGTCGAGGGCGCCCAGGTCGACTTCGAGACCGCGCAGCTCATCGAGGCCCGCTACTTCGTCGAGTTGGCCGCAGGTCAGACCTCGAAGAACATGATCCAGGCGTTCTTCTTCGACCTCCAGGCCGTCAACTCCGGCGCCAACCGCCCCCAGGGCATCGAGTCCCGCCCGGTCCGCAAGGTCGCCGTCCTCGGCGCCGGGATGATGGGCGCCGGCATCGCCTATTCGTGCGCCCGCGCGGGCATCGACGTCGTCCTGAAGGACGTCACTCCGGAGGCGGCGGCCAAGGGCAAGGCCTACTCCGAGAAGCTCTGCGCCAAGGCCGTCTCCCGCGGTCGTACGACCCAGGAGAAGGCGGACGCGCTGCTCGCCCGCATCACGCCCACCGCCGACCCGCAGCAACTCGCGGGCTGCGACGCGGTGATCGAGGCCGTCTTCGAGGACACCTCGCTCAAGCACAAGGTGTTCCAGGAGATCCAGCACATCGTGGAGCCCGACGCGCTGCTCTGCTCCAACACCTCGACTCTCCCCATCACGGCCCTCGCAGAGGGCGTGGAGCGTCAAGTCGACTTCATCGGGCTGCACTTCTTCTCGCCGGTCGACAAGATGCCCCTCGTCGAGATCATCAAGGGCGAGCGCACCGGAGACGAGGCGCTCGCGCGCGCCTTCGACCTGGTCCGGCAGATCAAGAAGACCCCGATCGTCGTCAACGACTCGCGCGGCTTCTTCACCTCCAGGGTGATCGGCCAGTTCATCAACGAGGGCGTCGCGATGGTCGGCGAGGGCATCGAGCCCGCGTCGATCGAGCAGGCCGCCGCACAGGCCGGTTACCCGGCCAAGGTCCTTTCCCTGATGGACGAGTTGACGCTCACGCTCCCGCGCAAGATCCGCAACGAGTCGAAGCGGGCCGTCGAGGAGGCGGGCGGCACTTGGCCCGGCCACCCCGCCGAGGCCGTCATCGACCGTATGGTCGACGAGTTCGGCCGCCCCGGGCGCAGCGGTGGCGCGGGCTTCTACGACTACGGCGACGACGGCAAGCGCACCGGCCTGTGGCCGGGCCTGCGCGAGCACTTCACCCGTGAAGGCGCTGAGATCCCCTTCACGGACATGCAGGAACGCATGCTGTTCTCCGAGGCGTTGGACACGGTCAAGCTTCTTGAGGAGGGCGTTCTGACGTCCGTCGCGGACGCCAACATCGGGTCCATCTTCGGGATCGGGTTCCCCGGCTGGACCGGTGGTGTCCTCCAGTACATCAACGGCTACGAGGGCGGCCTGCCCGGCTTCGTGGCACGCGCGCGTGCGCTCGCCGAGCGCTACGGGGAGCGGTTCACGCCGCCCGCGCTGCTCGTGGAGAAGGCCGAGAAGGGGGAGCGGTTCGGCGACGCGCGCTGAGGTGTCGACGTATCGCTGAGCGACACGCTGCCCTTGCCTCGCGGGGACGGGACCCCGACGCTGACCGGCGAACCGGTCACCGGTCCCGTCCCCCGAGGAGCCCCCATGGGTCACCGCCCCGCCCTCGCCTTCCTCGACATCCTGCGCGGCGAGGGCGTGGACCGGATCTTCGGCAACCCCGGCACCACCGAACTCCCTTTCCTGGCAGCCCTGTCGGAGGCCGAGGACGCTCCCGAGTACGTCCTCGGCGTGCACGAGGGCGCGGTCGTCTCCATGGCCGACGGCTACGCGCGCGGCACCGGCCGCCCCGCGTTCGTCAGCCTGCACATCGCCGCCGGGCTCGCCAACGGCCTCATCGGCCTGCTCAACGCCCGCCGTTCGCGCACCCCGCTCGTCGTCACGGCCGGCCAGCAGGACCGCCGCCACCTCCAGCAGGATCCCATGCTCTCCGGCGACCTCCTCGGCCTCGCCCGGCCCGCGGCGAAGGCGACGTACGACATCCAGCACGCCCGCGATCTGCCCCTCGCCCTGCGCCGCGCCTTCGCGCAGGCCCAACGCCCGCCCGCCGGGCCGGTGTTCCTCTCCCTGCCCATGGACCTGCTGACCGAGGACACCGAGGTCGAGGTCCCCGCCCGCACCGCACCGCCGCTGCCCGGTCCCGCCGCCGGACTCGACCGGGCCGCCGTACTGCTCGGCGGTGCGGCCCGTGCCGTGATCGTCGCCGGGGACGGAGTGGGCCGCGAGGACGCGGTCGGCGCGCTCGTCCGCACGGCGGAAGCCTGTGGGGCGACCGTCCACCACCAGCCGATGGCCGACTGCCTCAACTTCCCCGCCACACACCCGCTTTACGCCGGGATGCTGCCACCCCGCCACGACGCGATCCGGGCCGCGCTCTCGGCCTACGACGCCGTCCTGATCGTCGGCGCCCACGCCTTCACGCCCCACCACTACAGCCCCGGGCCCGCCCTGCCGCCAGGCATCACCGTCGTCCAACTCGACTCGGACGCCGAGGAGATCGGCCGCAACTTCCCCGCCGACGCGGGGCTCGTGGGCGCCCTCGCGCCCTCGCTGCACCGGCTCGCCGAGCTGCTGCGCGAACAGGTCCCCGACCACACCGCGAAGGCCCGCGTCCTGCGCGCCGGCGAACGGCACACCGCCGAACGGGCCCGCGCCGAGTCCGCCGCCCGCGCCGCCTACTCGACGGCACCCCTCGCCCCCTGGGCCGCCGCCCACGCGGTGGCGCACGGCCTGCCGCCGGACGCCGTGGTGGTCGAAGAGGCCATCACCGTCGGCCTGTTGCTCCGTCGACTGTTACGGCTCGACCGGCCCGGCAGCTACACCCACACCGTCGGCGGCGGTCTGGGCTGGGGCATCGGCGCCGCCGTGGGCCGCTCGCTCGCCGACCCCGGACGGCCGGTCGTCTCGGTCCTCGGGGACGGCTGCGCGCTGTTCGGACTCCAGGGACTGTGGAGCGCGGCACGGCAGCAAGTGCCCGTGCTCTTCGTGGTGATGGGCAACGGCAGCTACCGCACCCTCCAGGACACCTACAACGCGATGGGCGGCAGCGGCAGTTGCCCCGGCACCGAACTCGGCGCCCTGGACTTCACGTTGGCCGCGCGCTTCTTCGGGGTCGACGCGGTCCGGGCGGAGAGCGCGGACCACCTGCGCGAACTGGTCGCCGGGGCCGACGAGTTGACGCGCCCGATGCTCGTCGACGTACCGCTTCGCACCTCGTAGAGATACCGCTTCGATTGCGGTCGCGACTCACCGTGACCCACACCTTGTCACCCGTGCGCGCGAGCGACCACCATCGGTCCATGACGGACGGGCAGTTGCCGAAGTCGGTACTCGCACGCGGGGTGTTGCTGCTCCGCGCCTGCGGCGACGCCGGGACCGCGCTCTCCCTCGCCGAACTGGCCGCGCGCACCGGCCTGCCCAAACCGACGGCGCACCGGCTGATCGGCGAACTGGTCCGGCTCGGCCTGGTCGAGCGCATGACGGACGGCAGCTACCGCATCGGGCTCGCTCTCTTCGTCCTCGGTCAATCCTCCCCGTCCGTACGGGAGTTGCGGGACGCGGCACTGCCCTACCTGGGCGACCTGCATGAGGCGACCCACGAGAACGTGCACCTCGCCGTCCCGGACGGCACCGACACCCTCTTCCTGGAGAAGATCACCGGCCGCCGCGCCACCCCGATCGTCTCCCGCACCGGCGGCCGGCTCCCGGCCCACTGCACCGCCACCGGCAAGGTCTTCCTCGCCCAGGACCCCCGACCGCCCCGCCGCGCCCTGCCCCGCCTCACCCCACGCACCCTGGTCCTCCCCGGCCAGCTGGCTCGCGACCTCGCCCTCACCCGGGCCCGCGGCTACGGCGTCAACCTGGAGGAGGCCGAGGTCGGCATCTCGGCGGTCGCGGCCCCGGTCTACGCCCCCGACCGCGGCTCCCGCCCGATCGCCGCGATCTCCGTCACCGGCGGCACCCGCCGCCTTGACGTGGACCGCATCGGGGCCCGGCTGTGCGCGGCGGCGCGGGCGATCACGCGGAGCCTGTCCGTCTGACGAGCCTGTCCGTCTGACGAGCCTGTCGGTCGGACGAGCCTGTCGGTCTGACGAGCCTGTCGGTCTGACGGGGCGGAGGCTCCGGGCGGTGCCAGCAGGCGAGTTCGCGGACGCGCACGGCACTGGTCGGGCTTCGAGTCGGGGCGGATGCCCAGCGGCACCGGGTGGCACCGGCTGACACCGGATGGCTTCGCGGACGCCCACAGCACTGGCCGCGATCCGCTCCCGATCGGCGCCGTCGGCCCGCCGACGCCACCTCGCGCCCCCTGAAGCCTCGGCCGATGAGTCAGTCCCGGCCGCCGAACCCCGCGTCGCCGTCAGCCCGCCCCGTCCCCCGAGCCGGAGCCCGTCCCCGTCACCCACGCACCGTCCGGCCGCTGCATCGCCACCGCCAGCCCCTGCTCGGTCAGTTGCTCCCCGCGCACCTCCTCGGTGACCTTCCCGCGCACGAACACCAGCACCCGGTCGCAGACCTCCGTCAGCTCCGCGAGGTCGGTCGAGGCGATGAGGACGGCCGCACCACCCGCCGCCAACTCGCCGACGATGCGGTGCATTTCGGCGCGTACGCCGACGTCGACGCCCCGGGTCGGATCGTCCAGGACGACGATCTTCGGTTCGGTCGCGAGCCACTTGGCGAAGACGACCTTCTGTTGGTTGCCGCCGGACAGCCGGGCGACCAGGTCGTAGGGCCCGCCGCGCAGCCGCAGCCGTTCGGTCAACTCGGCCGTGCGGCGCACGAGTTCGGAGCGGGCGGGGGCGATCCCGCCCCGGCCGAGGGCCAGCCAGCTGACCGCCGTGGTGTTCTCCCATACCGTACGGTCCACCATCAGCCCGTACCGTTTGCGGTCGCTCGGCACGAAGGCGACACCCGCGCGCACCGCGCCCCGCAGCGAGCGCGGCAGCCCCCGCCCGCCGACGTCCACCCGGCCCCCGGCGACCGCCGTACGCCCGCACACCACCGCCAACGCGTCGAGATGGCCCGCCCCTTGCAGCCCCGCGACCCCGACCACCTCACCCGCCCGCACGGTGAACGTCACGTCGGCCAGCCGTCCGGGCACGGTCACCCCGGAGAGCACCACGGGTGGCGGCCGGTCCACCAACGACCGTGCCCGGCGCGGCGGTTGCTCCGGCCGGCCGCCCAGCATCGCCGACACCAGCTCCGGTACATCGACCTTGGACCGTTCCATACCGGCCAGTACGACCCGCCCGTCTCGCAGGACCGTCACCCGCCGCGCGAAGCGCATCACCTCGTCCAGGAAGTGGGAGACGTACAGGACGGCGATGCCCCGGTCGGTCAGTGCCCGCAGGACGCGTTCGAGGCGGTCGACGGCGGTGGCCGGGAGCGCCGAGGTGGGCTCGTCGAGGATCAGCAGCCCGGGGCGGCGTAGCAGAGCGCGCGCGATCTCCGTCAACTGCTGGTCCGCGAGGGAGAGTTCTCCCAGTTCGGTGCGCGGGTCCACGTCGAGGCCGAGTTCCGCGAGGACGGGTCGGGCCGCTCGGTCCATGGCGCGGCGGTCCAACAGGCCCAGGCGCAGGGGTGGGTGCTGGGGGAAGAGGTTCTCGCGGACGGTGAGGTCCGGGAAGAGGCTCAACTCCTGGGAGACGACCGCGATCCGGGTGTCCTTGGCCGCCCGCACGGTCCCGCCATCCGCGCCCAGGGTCCCCGACAGGATGCGCACCAGCGTGGACTTCCCGGCGCCGTTCTCACCGACCAGCGCGTGCACCTCGCCGCCGCGCAGCCGGATCGACGCGCCGTCCAACGCCCGTACCCCGCCGTAGGACTTGACCAGTTCCTCCGCCACGAGGATGTCGTCGTGGACCATGTCAGCGCGCGTCCTTCAGCGGCTTGAGGTTGGCCGCCTGGTCGCCGAGGAGCTTGTCGATCGTCGGCTTGTACCAGTCGTAGGCCGCCTGCGCCGACTTCTGGCGCGCGATGATCTCGTCGATGTTGGACGAGTCGACGACTCCACCGGGGGAGAGGAACCAACCGTCCGGCAGCTTCCCCTTCTTGTCGCGCACGGCCTCGATCAGCATCGCCGTCGACAGATAGCCCTTCAGGAAGTGCTGCGGGTCGATGGTCACGAAGTTGGAGCCGTCCTTCACCGCGTCCAGGGTCTTCGGGTCGACGTCGAAGCCGGCCGTCAGCCACTTGCCGTGCTCCGCCTTCTTGATCTTGGCGAGGTTGTAGCTGTCCGCGTCACCGACGCCGAGGAAGGCGAGCGCGTCCGGGTGCGCGTTCACCTGCGCCGACCAGGAGCTGTAGTTCTGGCCGGGATCGCTGTACGTCTGGAACGGTCCCAGGACCTTGACGCCGGGCGCCTCCTTCTTGAACGTGTCGGAGATGCCCTTGGCCCGGTTGTCCAGCACCGGCGTTCCCGGGTTGGGCACACCGATGACGATCTGGCCCTTCGGGTTGGCGCCCAGCCGTTTCAGCGCCTCCTTCGCCATCAGCTCGCCGAGCGCGTAATTGTCGTTCCCCACATAGAAGTCGACCTTGCTGCCGTCGGTGGGGGACGTGTCCAGGGCGACGATCGGGATGCCCTGGTCGACGGCGCGGGCGGCGGGCCGGGTGAAAATCGGCGGGTCGAGGTTCTCCAGGACGATGCCGTCCTTCGCGACCGCGGTGAGGTTCTGGAACAGCTGCACCTCCGCCGGTCCGTCCGTGTTCGGCGGTCCCACGGCCTTGAAGTCGACCTTCCCCGCGTGGCTCGCCGCGCTCTCCGCGCCGAGCACCATCTCGTGGGCGAAGTTGAGGGAGATGTTGGCGACCGAGATCCCCATCTTCAACCGGCCGCCGCTGCCGCCGGAGTCACCGCTGCCGCAGCCCGCGGCGGCCAGCAGGACCAGGGCGCCGAGCGCCGCGGACCACGTACGTGAACGGGGGTGCATCACGGCCTCCAAAAGGCTGGACCACAGGGGGACTTGGAGCGGAGAGGAACTTGGGCCAAGGGGGCTTCACCTACGACGGCGTCCGGTGCGGCGCAGCGCGCTGTCGGCCGCGACGGCGACAAGGATCACCCCGCCGGTCGCGAACGACGTCCAGTTGATGGGCACTTCGAAGAAGACCAGGCCGGAGGCGACGACTGACAGGATCATCGCCCCGGCCACCGCACCGACCACCGAGCCGCGGCCCCCGGCCAGTGGAGTGCCGCCGATGATGCACGCGGCGATCGCCTGCAACTCGTAGCCCTGGCCCAGAGTTGGATCCCCGGCGCCGTAGAACGCGAGCGCGAGCGCGGCGGCGCAGGCCGTGGTGAGACCGGACAGGGCCAGGGCCTGGATACGGGTGCGGACGACCGGGATGCCGCTGAACGCGGCGGCGTCGGGGTTGGACCCGATCGCCCGCACCCGGGCCCCGAAGCGCGTCCGGGACAGCACGACCGCCAGCACGACGATCACCGCGAGGAGCACCCACAGCGCGAACGGCACCCCGCCCGGATCACCGCCCGCGAAGGTGAAGAACGAGTCGTTCAGGGGGAGATCGGTGATCTGCTTGCCGTCGGCGAGGGCCAGCCCGACACCCCGGAACAGCATCAGCGTGCCCAGCGTGACGATGAACGACGGCAGCGCCAGCAGCGTCGTCACCAGCGCGTTGAACACGCCCAGCGCGATCCCGGTGACCAGCATCACCGGCACCGCGAGCCACGGCGGGGTGCCGTCCCGCACCAGCAGCGCCCCGACGACCAGGCACATCGCGTAGCTGCCGCCGACCGACAGATCGACCTCGCGCATCGACAGCGCGAAGACCATCCCGCACGCCATCAGCGAGATGTAGACGGAGTTGTGGGCGGTGGACAGGAGGTTGTCCGTGTCCAGGAAGTCCGGGTACGGGATGCCGATCCCGGCGATCAGCAGCCCCAGCACGAGCAGCACACCGAACTCGTCCCGTACCCAGCGATGCCGAGGCGGGGTCAACCGGCCCTGCCCGCCGCCCTGTTCGCGGGCGCGCTCGGCGTCGTCCGCATCGTCCGCGTCGTCCACGGCACGCTCGGTCTCGGTCATCGGGTACGGCTCCCGTAAGCGGCTGGTGCTGGGGTCGTCACGCAGGGTGGGCCCACCGGGCGTGCGCGGCAACCAGGGCGTTTCAGCGAGTGAAATGCGCTCTTGCCCGACGCCTGACGGATCGTCACACTCGCCCCCATGGAGACGCGTACCGCTCTGGTGACCGGCGCGGCACAGGGCCTCGGGCAGGAGTTCGCCGTCGCGCTCGCCGGGCACGGCTACCGGGTCGCCGGACTCGACCTCGTCCCGCAGCCGGAGACCGCCGAAAGGGTCCCGGGCTACGTGGAGTTGATCGCCGACGTCACCGAAGAGGCCGAGATCCAGCGGGCGTTGGACCACCTCATCGGCCGATTCGGCACCCTGCACGTCCTGGTCAACAACGCCGGCGTCTACCCGGCACGCCCCTTCGAGGAGATCACCCCCGAGGAGTGGCGCCGGGTCATGCGCGTCAACCTGGAGGCGCCGTTCCTGCTGACCCGCGCGGTCCTGCCGTATCTGAAGGCCGCCGGCCGGGGCCGTATCGTCAACATCGTCTCGGCGGCCGTCCTCACCGCACCGCCCACGATGGTCCCGTACGTCGCCTCGAAGATGGGCCTGATCGGCTTCACGCGCTCGCTCGCGGCGGCGCTCGGGCCGTACGACATCACCGTCAACGCGATCGCACCGAGCATGGTGCGCACCGCGACGGCGGAGCGGACGGTCGGCGCGGACGGGGGCTTCGAGCGCGTCCGCGACCAGCAGGTGGTGCCACGGACGCAGCAACCGTCCGACCTGGTCTCGACGTTGCTCTACGTGGTCGACGAGGGCAGCGGCTTCCTGACCGGGCAGACCCTCAACGTGTCAGGAGGGTCCGCCTACTTGTGAGGCGCCGAGCCACTGCTGAATCTCCTCCCGCAGCGACCGCTGAAAGGCCGTCAGGAGGGCCTGCACCACGAGGGGTTGCATGTGCTCGGAGAGTGACTTCACGTCCTGCGCGGCACGTTGGGAGACCTCGTCGCGAAACAGCTGCGACAACTCGTGGGCGGCCGTACGGGAGTGTTCGATCAGTACGTTCCGCGCGGCGAGGATCGCCTCCTGGGACAGTGGCACGTCGAGCAGTCGCACACCGAGGCGCAGCAGGCCGCAGTCGACGCGGTACGCGGTGCCGTCCGGCCGGACCACGTCCATGGCGGCGAGCCGTTCCAGGTCCTCCTCGGTCAGTGTCCGCCCGGCCCGTTGCTCCAACTCCCGCCGGTCCAGGGTCTCCGTGCCGTCCGGGGCCCAGGACGCCACCACCGCGCGATGGATCGCGAGGTCGTGCGCGCTGAGGTCCGGCGGCAGTTGCGCCACATAGCGCTCGATCGCCGCCAGCGTCATGCCCTGGTGCTGCAACTCCTCGATCAGCGCGAGCCGCGCCAGATGCTCCTGCCCGTAGTGCCCGACCCGCCGGGCCCCGATCACCGGGGGCGGCAGCAGCCCTTTCGTGCCGTAGAACCGGACCGTGCGGACCGTGGTGCCCGCCCGCGCGGCCAGTTCGTCGATCGTGAGCGTCGGCGGCGTCGGCTCCCCGGTGTCGGTCGTCATGCGCAGCAGTATCGCTGTCTCACCAATGCTGTGAAACCACCGTGGGCCGTTGTCGGCGCCAGGGCCGTTGTCAGTGGTGCCGTCTACGGTGGGTGGCATGGGGGAGATCGACTATGTCCGGGGTGACGCGACCGTTCCGTCGGTCAAGGGCGTCAAGGTGATCGCGCATGTCTGCAACGACATCGGGGGCTGGGGAAAGGGCTTCGTGCTGGCCGTGTCGCGCCGCTGGCCGGAGCCGGAGCAGGAGTACCGGGCGTGGCACCGCGCCCGCGCGGTCAACGACTTCGGGCTGGGTGCCGTCCAGTTCGTCCAGGTCGAGCGCTACGTCTGGGTGGCCAACATGATCGGCCAGCGGGGGATACGCACGGGCAGCAAGGGCGTCCCCGTGCGCTACGAGGCGATCGACGCGGCCCTGGGCCCGCTGGCCGACCGCGCGGCGGAACTCGGCGCGTCCGTGCACATGCCCCGCATCGGCTGCGGCCTCGCGGGCGGCAAGTGGACACGGGTCGAACCACTCGTCACCGAGCGGCTGGTACGGCGGGGAATCGCGGTGACGGTGTACGACCACGAGGACTGAGCGGAGCCGATCCCCGATCCAACTTGCCCTGCACTGAAAGGAGTTGCAGAATCTTGCGCAACCAGAGGGAAGGCTGTGAGCCATGAGCCGCGACAGAGACATCGACGTCCTCGTCCTGGGCGGCGCCGGTGTGGACACCATCGTCCACGTCCCCGAACTGCCGCTCCCGTACGCCGACAGCTACATGATCGACCCCGGCATCACCACCCGCGCCGGGCAGACCGGCGACTTTGTGGCCCTCGGTCTGAGCGCGCTCGGTCTGCGCACCCACCATCTCGACCTGCTCGGCGCCGACCCCGAGGGCGACCTGGTCCGCGCGTTCCACCGCGACCACGGCATCCCGCTCACCGAAGTCCCCGGACCTGCCGGCACCAAACGCGCGGTCAACCTCGTGGGCCCCGACGGCCGCCGCCTCTCCCTCTACGACTCGACCCGCGCCCACCCCGACGACCGCCTGCCCGAACCCACGGTCCGCGCCCTCGCCGAGGCGAGCCGCCACGCCCACGTCTCCATCACCCAGCCCTGCGCCCACGCGCTGCCCACCCTGCGCGAGGCAGGGGTGACGATCTCGACGGACCTGCACAACTGGGACGGCAAGAACGCGTACCAGGAGGAGTTCGCCCAGGCCGCGGACATCGTCTTCCTGTCGACGACCGCGCTGACCGGCACCCCCGAGCACACCATGCGGGGCATCGCCGAGCGGGGCCGGGCCCGGCTGGTGATCGCCACCGCCGGGGCGGAGGGCGCCTACCTGCTGGCCGACGACGAACTGACCCACATCCCGACCGCGCCGCCGCCGAAGCCGGTGGTCGACTCCAACGGCGCGGGCGACGCCTTCGCCGCCGCCTTCCTCTTCGGCTGGCTCAACGGAGAACCTCCGCCGCGCTGCGCCCGCTACGGCGCGGTCGCCGGAGCCCACGCCTGCACGGTGCCGTCGACGGAGGCCGACCCCATGGGCCGGGACGAACTCCTCGTACGGGTCGGGGAGTTGGAGGCAGCGGCGATCGGCGCGCCCCGCTAGGGCGTGTCTTCAAAAGATCTTGAGTGGTGGATCATGCTCGGGTGATGTGTCGCCATGAACTGTCCGATGCCGAGTGGGAGTTTGTCGGGCCGCTGCTGCCGGTGTCGCTGCGGGGCCGGAAGCGGCTGGACGACCGCAGCGTGCTGAACGGGATCGTGTGGAAGTTCCGTACCGGGACGGTCTGGCGGGACGTGCCCGAGCGGTACGGCCCGTGGGCCACGCTGCACACCCGCTTTCGCCGGTGGGCCTTGGACGGCACCTTCGACCGGATGCTCCGGGCCGCCCGGGCGCACGCCGACGCGGCGGGGGACATCGGGTGGCTGGTGTCGGTCGACTCCACCGTCGTCCGCGCCCGCCAGCATGCTGCCGGGGCTCGAAAAGGGGGCTCCGCAGTCCCGGCCTCGGACGCTCCCGGGGCGGCCTGACCAGCAAAATCCACCTGGCCTGCGACGGTGCCGGCCGCCCGCCGGCCTTCACCCTCACGTCCGGCAACACCGACGACCGCACCCAGTTCACCGCCGTGATGGAAGCGGTACGGGTGCCGCGCCTGGGTCCGGGACGGCCCCGGACACGGCCCGCCCACGTCCTGGGCGACAAGGGCGACAGCTCGCGGGCCATCCGCACCTGGCTCAGGCGGCGGGGTATCGGTCACACCATTCCCGAGCGGGCCGACCAGGTCCGCAACCGCCTCGGACGCGGCAGCCACGGCGGGCGCCCGCCAGTCTTCGACAATCAGCTCTACAAGCAAGGCAACGTGGTGGAAAGGTGCTTCAACCGCCTGAAGCGGTGGCGCGGCATCGCGACCCGCTACGACAAGACCGCCGAGTCCTACCAGGCAGCCGTCACCCTCGCATCGCTGCTGATGTGGGCGTGACATTTGAAGACAACTCCCAGGAGTCCGGCGGCGGCTGAGCGGCCTCGGCCACCCGGTGCTCGCGTTCGTGCACATCGAGGTCACGCAGGGGCATCTCGACGAGGTGGGGGACGCGCTGGCCGCCGTACCGGAGATCG
>NZ_JBSFCQ010000005.1:0-52215 GCF_053891435.1 Streptomyces sp. NPDC002276
GCCCAGGGCGACGTCGGTGCCCGCGCCGAGGCGGGTCAGCAGGGCGGACAGTCCTGCCTGTACCGGTACCGCTCAGCCGCCGCCGTGCCGTCAGCCCCCGTGGACGTCGTTCGTCGCGGCGATCTTCTTCCACGACTTCGGCTGCGTCGGAGCGGCCGACGCCTTCGCGATGGACGCCGAACGGGCCGCCGGGGCCGCCGGCTTCGACGGCTGGAACAGCCAGGTGTCGAAGAGCGCCGACAACGATTTCCCGGACACCTGCTCGGCGTAGGCCTGGAAGTCCTGGACGGACGCGTTGCCGTACGCGTGCTCCTTCGGCCAGCCCTTCAGGATCGCGAAGAATGCGTCGTCGCCGATGTCGTTGCGCAGTGCCTGGATGGCCAGCGCGCCCCGGTCGTAGACGGGGAGTTCGAACTGGTCGTCCGGACCCGGGTCGCCCGGCGCGATCGTCCAGAAGGCGTCGTCCGCCGGGTGCAACGCGTAGACGTAGTCGGCGAGTTGCTGCGTCGTGCCCTCGCCCTCGTGCTCGGACCACAGCCACTGTGCGTAGCGCGCGAAGCCCTCGTTGATCCAGATGTCCTTCCAGCCCTTCAGCGACACGTCGTCGCCATACCACTGGTGGGCCAACTCGTGCACGACGACAGAGGTGTTGGCGCCGTTCGCGAACTGCCTCGGGCTGTAGTAGACGCGACTCTGCGTCTCCAGCGCGTACCCGGTGGTCGTGTTGGGCACATACCCGCCGGCGTTGCTGAAGGGATACGGACCGAAGTAGCCGCTCAGCCAGTCGACGATCTCCCCGGTCCGCTCCACGCTCGCCCGCGCGGACCCGTCGTTGTCGCCGAGGTCCTTGCTGTAGGCGTTGACGACCGGGACCCCGCCCTCCGAGGTGCTGGTCGTGATGTCGAACCTGCCGAGCGCGAGCGTGGCCAGGTATGTGGCCTGCGGCTTGTTCTCCCGCCAGTTGTAGCGGGTCCAGCCGAGCTGTGAACTCGTCGACTGGAGCGTGCCGTTGGAGATGGCCTGGGTGCCGTTCGGTACGGCCACCGACACGTCGTAGGTCGCCTTGTCGCTGGGGTGGTCGTTGCTGGGGAACCACCACCACGCCGACTCGGGCTCGTCCGCCGCGACCGCGCCGTCCGGAGTGCGGTGCCAGGTGGTGAAGCCGTAGGCGCTCTTCGTGGACGGCACCCCGCTGTAGCGGACCACGACCGTGATCGGTGTGCCGCTCGGCAGCGGGGTCTTCGGGGTGATCTCCAGCTCGTGCTGGCCGGAGGTCGCGAAGGTCGCCTTCACGCCGTTGACCCGCACCTCGCTCACGTCGAGGAGGAAGTCCAGATCGAACCGCGAGAGATCCTGCGTGGTCCTGGCGAGAATGGTCGCCGTACCCGCCAACTCGTCCGTCGCGGGCTGGTATTGAAGCCTGAGGTCGTAGTGCGAGACGTCGTAGCCGCCATTGCCGTAGTACGGGTAGTAGGGGTCGCCGATACCCGGAGCGCCGGGGGAGTAGCTTGCCGCCGAGGCCGGGATCGCCAGCAGCAGGGAGGCCGCCGCGAGCGCTCCCGGCGCGATGATTCTGCGGTGCACGAGAACTCCAAGTCGTAGGGCTCCACGGAAGGCCGGGGAGCCGTGGGGGTCCACGAAGGTCGAAGAGCCATAGATCTGTAGAGCTGTCGATCTGTAGATCTGTCGAGCCGAAAGGTTGGTTCACTCGGTCTTCAGTCTGTTCAAAGGCTATTCAGTCCCTGTGCTCCCACGCCTGTCCACGGCACCTCCTGTCACACGATCGCCATTCGGCCGACATGACTCCGAGTGCCTCTTCCAGCACGGGAGTTGACCGATGTACCGTCCGCGCATGCCGAAACGCACGCGCTTCACGATCTGGAGATCGCTCGCGACGGCGGCGACCGCCGCCCTCCTGGCCACTTTCCTCACCCCGGCAGTGGCCCAGAGCGCCCCGCAGGAAAGCCAACCCGTCTACTCCTACGCGAACGCGGTCCGCGAGGCCGTCTGGGTGGACACCGGACTCGACGGCGACGGCGACGGGAGGACCGACCGGGTCGCCGTCGACATCGTCCGGCCGAGTGAACCCGCCCGCGAGGGCCGCAAAGTCCCCGTCATCATGGACGCCAGCCCCTACTACTCCTGCTGCGGACGCGGCAACGAGAGCCAGCTGAAGACCTACGACGCGAGCGGCAACGTTGTCCAGATGCCGCTGTTCTACGACAACTACTTCGTGCCGCGCGGCTACGCCTTCGTCGGCGTCGACCTCGCCGGCACCAACCGCTCCGACGGCTGCGTCGACGTAGGTGGCCGCTCCGACATCCAGTCCGCGAAGGCCGTCGTCGACTGGCTGAACGGCCGCGCGAAGGCGTACACGACACGCACCGGAACCGTTCGTACGCAAGCCAGTTGGACCAACGGCAAGACCGGAATGATCGGCAAGAGCTGGGACGGCACCATCGCCAACGGCGTCGCCGCCACCGGCGTCGAGGGCCTGAAGACGATCGTCCCGATCAGCGCCATCTCCTCCTGGTACGACTACTACTTCGCCAAGGGCGCCCCGCTCTACGACTCCGGCCCCGACTGGCTGTCCGACGCCGTCGAGAGCCCCGACGCGCAGGCCAAGTGCGCCGCCGTCCAGCAGAAGATCGTCGACGGGGCTCCGCGCACCGGCGACTGGACGCCGTTCTGGACCGAGCGCGACTACGTGAAGGACGCGAGCAAGGTCAAGGCCAGCGTCTTCCTCTTGCACGGGATGCAGGACCTCAACGTCCGCACCAAGAACTTCGGCCAGTGGTGGGACGCCCTCGCCAAGAACGGCGTCGAGCGCAAGATCTGGCTCTCCCAGACCGGCCACGTCGACCCCTTCGACTACCGCCGCGACGCCTGGGTCGACACCCTGCACCGCTGGTTCGACCACGAACTCCTCGGCTACGACAACGGAATCGACCGCCGGCCCATGGCCGACGTCGAACGCCACCCCGACCAGTGGGAGACGTCGAAGACCTGGCCGCCGAGCGGCACCGCGACCACGACCCTCCACCCGGCGCGGGGCACCCAGGCGGGTGTCGGCACGCTCGGCCTCGGCAAGGGCACCGGGACCGAGACGTTCACCGACAACCCGCAGGAGAGCGAGACGGATTGGGCCGCCGCGATCGACAAGTCGACGGCGGACAAGGCCGGTTTCGTGACAGGACCGCTCAAGAAGGACCTGCGGCTGTCGGGTTCGTCGAAGGTGACCATCACCGCGACGCCCACGACCGCCACGGCCCATCTCTCCGCCGTCCTGGTCGACCTGGGCCCCGACACCATCCGCGACTACGCCGACTCGGCGGAGGGCATCACGACGCTCACCAACCGCACCTGCTGGGGCGAGAGCACGGCAGGGGACAGCGCCTGCTTCCTGGCAACCCAGGCCAGAACCACGGCAGTTGACTACAACGTCTTCAGCCGCGGCTGGGCCGATCTCGGCAACTACGCCTCCGCCACGAAGGGCGTACCGCTCACCCCCGGCAAGGCGTACACCATCACGCTCGACCTGGCGGCGACCGACCACGTCGTCCCGGCCGGGCACCGCCTCGCCCTGATCGTCGCGGGCACGGACCGGGACCTCATCGACCCGCCGTCCACCACCCCGACCCTCACCGTGACCCTGTCCCGCACGTCGGCCCAACTCCCGCTCGTCGGCGGGGCGTCGGCGTTCGCCAAGGCCACGGCGGGAGTCAAGTCCACGGCTCCCACGGCCACGACCCTGGACGGCGTACGGGCACCCCGTGCCGCCGCCCAGCGAGTACCCGGCAACTGATCACGGCCCCGGAGCGGGGCAGCGGCGCGAACACACTCCGCCGTTCCGCCCCGCTCCGGGCAGACAGGTGAGGCTCAGCCCAGCCGCGGCCGTGCCAACTCCGCGGCCTCCTCGGCGCATCCCCACGCCACCGTGATCCCCGCCCCGCCGTGACCGTAGTTGTGCACCAACGCCCGCCCGTCCCGCAGCACTTGACGCTCCAGTCGTACGGCGGGCCGCGTCGGCCGCAGGCCCACCCGGTGCTCCAGGACCAGGGCGTCGGCGATCTCCGGGCGGACCGCCGCGCACCGCGCGATGATCGCCTCGGCGGTCGCGGGGTCCGGCGTCATCGACCAGGCGCCGTCCTCGGCCGTGCCGCCCAGGATCAGCCCGCCCGGCTGCGGGAAGAAGTACGTGGACGTGTCCGCCGTGTGGTCGACCGACGTGAACCAGGTCGTGATCCCCGGGTTCTCCACCACGACCAACTGACCGCGCACCGGCCGCATCGAACGGTCGGGCACCAGGTCCAGGGAGTCCAGGCCCGTGCAGTTGACGACGACGGGCGCCGGCACCTCGGTGAGGTCCGTCACCGACGCCTCCTCGACGGTCCCGCCCGCCCGCAGGAACCGCTCCCGCAGCCACGGCAGATGGGTCGACATGTCGATCAGCGGCAGCCTTCCCCACAGTCCGCCGCCCGCGTACTCCTCGGCCCGCGCCGACCGCAGCCCCGGCACCCGGCGCGCCCACGGCCCCAGCTCGTCCAGCCGCGTCCCGCCCTGTACACCCTCGACCATGCGTACGCCCGTCTCCTCGGGCCGCGCCGCCAACTCCTCGTACACGCGCAGTGATTGGAGCGCCCACTCACCGACGAGCGCCTCCGGCTCGATCCGGTACGGCCACCACAGCGCGCCCGCGACGGCCGAGGTCGTCAGCTCGACGCTCTCGCGCGTCCACACCCGGACCCGGGCACCGCCCTCGGCCAGGACGACGGCCGTCGTCAGCCCGATGACGCCCCCGCCGACCACGATGACTTCGCCACTCACACCGCTCTCCATGCGCGGACGGTAGCGGAATGCACCAAGCCGTGCAGACATCGGTGGCGCGCTGGGGATACTCACAGCATGTCTGCCGAACACGCGATGTCCGCCGCGTACGCGGCCTTCGGCCTGGCACCGGCGATGCGCGCCGGTGACGTCCTCGCGGACGGCGGCTACCAGGTGCACCGCGACTTCGTCGACTTCCTCGTCGACGGCCGCCCGCTGCTCTTCCAGCTCGCCGACCTGGACGCCGTCTCCCCGCTCGCCTCCGACATCCCGCCCGCGATCTTCACCGCCCAGGTCCGCAGCCTCCTCCTGGAGACCGACCCACCCCTGGAGGGCGGACGCCACATCATCTACGGCTGCCCCGAGTGCGCGGACCTGGCCTGCGGCGCCGTCACCGCCGTCATCGAACGGGACGGCACCGACTACATCTGGCGCGACTTCGCCTGGCAGACCGACGAACACGCCGACCTGGAGCGCAACGGCTACCACGGCATAGGGCCCTTCCGCTTCGCCGGCCCCGAGTACCGCACGGCCCTCGACTCCCTCATCGACGGCACCGAACCCCCGGCCGCCAAACGCCGAGTCCTCCTCATCGGCGCCCGCGTCGCCGTCCTCAACAAGCTCGCCGCCGCCCTCCGCGCCATCGGCATCGGCGCCGAGATCACCGGCGACGCGACCTACGTCCCCGCCGACGAACTCCGCGGCTACGGCGCCGTAGCCTTCGGCCGCGCCGTCACCGCGGACGAACGCGCCGCCGTACGGGCCGCTTTCGACGGCGCGGGCGTCGACGTGGCGTACGTCGACGGACTCGCCCCCGTCGTCCCGCTCCTCGTCGCCCAGATCGAACAGGCCCTGGACCGGCGCCCGTTGGAGCAGCACCGGCTGACCCGCCTGGTCGCCGCCGACGGCGAGGCCGGCATCGAGGTCACCTCCCCGTGCCGCGTGCGCGTCACCGCGTACCGCCTCGACCGCCTTCACCGCGGCCACACCCAGGACGTCTTCGACGGCGTCCTCGAACCCGGCCGCCACCGCATCGCCCTCGACGCCAAAGCCGTGAAGGGCGAGTCCTTCGTCGTGGCCCGCACCACGGGGAGCGTGCTGGTGGCGCCGATGGCACGCTGAAACGCGCGGCGCGGGCCGGGAAGGGGACCGATTAGGATCGGCGGTCTGATGACTGCCACTCTCGTCGCCAAGAATCTCGCCGCCGGACACGGCGACCGCGCCCTGTTCACCGGACTCGACCTCGTCGTCGCCCCCGGAGATGTGATCGGCCTTGTCGGTGCCAACGGCGCCGGCAAGTCCACCCTCCTGAGGATGCTCGCCGGACTGCTCGCACCGGAGGAGGGCGAACTGCGCCTCTCCCCGCCGGCCGCGACCGTGGGCCACCTCCCGCAGGAACCGGAGCGGCGCCCGGGCGAGAGCGTGCGCGAGTTCCTGGCCCGCCGCACCGGCGTCGCCGAGGCGCAGCGCACGATGGACGAGGCCACCCAGGCCCTGGTCGACGGGGCACCCGGCGCCGACGACGCCTACTCCGCGAGCCTGGAGCGCTGGCTCGACCTCGGCGGCGCCGACCTCGACGAACGCGCCGAGGAGATCGCCGACACCCTCGGCCTCACCATCGACCTCGACCAGCCGATGACCTCCCTGTCCGGCGGCCAGGCGGCGCGAGCGGGCCTGGCTTCGCTTCTGCTTTCGCGCTACGACGTCTTCCTCCTCGACGAGCCGACCAACGACCTGGACCTCGACGGCCTGGAACGCCTCGAACGCTTCGTCTCCGGCCTCCGCGCCGGCACGGTCGTCGTCTCGCACGACCGCGAGTTCCTCACCCGCACCGTCACCAAGGTCCTCGAACTCGACCTGGCCCAGAACCAGATCAACCTCTACGGCGGCGGTTACGAGGCCTACCTGGAGGAGCGGGACGTGGCCCGCAGGCACGCCCGCGACGACTTCGAGGAGTACGCCGACAAACGCTCCGCGCTCCAGGACCGCGCCCAGATGCAGCGCGGCTGGATGGACAAGGGCGTCAAGAACGCCCGCCGCAAGGCGAACAACGACAACGACAAGATCGGCCGCAAGTTCCGCAGCGAGGCCAGCGAGAAGCAGGCCGCGAAGGCCCGGCAGACCCAGCGCATGATCGAACGCCTCGACGTCGTCGAGGAGCCCCGCAAGGAGTGGGAACTGCGCATGGAGATCGCCTCCGCGCCCCGCTCCGGCGCGGTCGTCGCGACCCTGCGGGACGCCGAGGTACGACGCGGAGACTTCACCTTCGGCCCGGTGTCCCTCCAGATCGACTGGGCGGACCGGGTCGCGGTGACCGGCGCGAACGGCGCGGGCAAGTCGACGCTTCTCGGTGCGCTGCTCGGCCGGATCCCGCTGGACGCGGGGGCCGCGACGCTCGGCTCGGGTGTCTTGGTGGGCGAAGTCGATCAGGCCCGGCAGTTGTTCCACGGTACGGAGTCGTTGCTCGACGCGTTCTGCGCGGCCGTGCCCGACACCGAACCGGCCGAAGTCCGCACGCTGCTCGCCAAGTTTGGGCTCAAGGCGAACCATGTCATGCGGCCGGCCGGGACGTTGTCACCGGGCGAGCGGACGCGGTCCGCCCTGGCGTTGCTCCAGGGCCGGGGTGTCAACCTCCTGGTTCTGGACGAGCCGACGAACCACCTGGACCTGCCTGCCATTGAGCAGTTGGAGTCGGCGCTGGACGCGTATGAGGGCACGTTGTTGTTGGTCACGCATGACCGGCGGATGTTGGACGCGGTTCAGGTGACTCGGCGATTGGAGGTGGCGGGCGGGAAGGTGACTGAGCGGCGGTGAGGCTCAGGTAGTGCGTTCACTGCCGGTCGGTGGGGGCTGGTCGCGCAGTTCCCCGCGCCCCTTTGGGGCGCGCTGATGTGAGGCTTCTTCTGCGGCACGCTCCACCCGCTCTCTGTGCTCCGCCCACCAACTCGCGTCGCCCGGCGCCATGTTGTCGCCCCCGGCCCGCTGGCCCGCCGCTCCGTCGACGAGTTCTCGTACGACGTCGGCGTGGCCCGCGTGCCGGGACGTCTCGTAGATCATGTGGGCGAGGGTGCGGTGCAGGGTGATCTCATTTCCCCCGGCACCGGGGATACGGCCGACCGCGTCCAGGGGCAGCGCCTCGATCGTCGTGTCCGAGTGTGCGCAGATCCGTCGGTAGTCCCCGACGATCTGCTCCCGTGTCTCGTCGGGCCTTGCCCACAGATCCGCGTTCGGCTCTGCGTCTCCCGCGATCCACAACTCCGGTGCGTCGACGGGCCGTCCGAAGACGGTCCCGAAGTAGAACGCCTCGGCTCCGGCCAGATGCTTGACCAGCCCCAGCAGATTGGTGCCGCTCGGCGTCATGGGCCGCCGGATGTCGTACTCCGACAGCCCTTCGAGCTTCCAGAGGAGCGTGTCACGGCTGTCCTGGAGGATGACGCGGAGGTCGGCTTTGAAGTCCGGTGAGGTCATGCGCCCATTCTTCAGCAGGGCGCTGCCAGCCCCCACCGGCCCGCAGCTCCCCAACGACCTCCTACTTGCGCCCCTTCTTGGGATCGACCAACCCCGCCTTGCGCAGAGCATCCGCCATCGCACTGTTCGCCGGCGGCGGAGCCGCAGCCTGGCGCGAGCCACCGCCCTGCTGCTGCCGCTGCTGAGGCGGACGCCCACCGCTCCGCTGCCGGCGCTCGCCACCCCCACCCTGCTGTCGCCGCTCCCCGCCGGAGGCCTGTGCCTGCGCCTCGTCCTCCAGCCGCAGCGTCAGCGAGATCCGCTTGCGCGGGATGTCGACGTCGAGCACCTTCACCTTGACGATGTCGCCCGGCTTCACCACGTCCCGCGGGTCCTTGACGAACGTCTTCGACAGGGCGGAGACGTGCGCCAGTCCGTCCTGGTGGACACCGACGTCGATGAACGCCCCGAACGCGGCGACGTTCGTGACGACCCCCTCCAGGACCATCCCGGGCGCCAGGTCGGAGATCTTCTCGACGCCGTCCTTGAACGTGGCCGTCTTGAACGCGGGCCGCGGGTCGCGCCCCGGCTTCTCCAGCTCCTTCAGGATGTCGGTCACGGTCGGCAGACCGAACTTCTCGTCCACGAACTCCGTCGGCTTCAGCGACCGCAGCACCGTCGTGTTGCCGATCAGCGACGCCACCTCGCCGGCCGTGGTCTTCGCCATCCGCCGTACGACCGGATACGCCTCGGGGTGCACGCTGGACGCGTCGAGCGGGTCGTCGCCGCCGCGGATGCGCAGGAAGCCCGCGCACTGCTCGTAGGCCTTGGGGCCGAGCCGTGCCACGTTCTTCAGCTGGGTGCGCGAGGTGAAGGGGCCGTTGGCGTCGCGGTGCGACACGATGTTCTCGGCGAGGCCGGAGGTGATGCCGGAGACGCGTGAAAGCAGCGGCGCGGAGGCCGTGTTGACGTCCACGCCGACGCCGTTCACACAGTCCTCGACCACCGCGTCCAGCGAACGCGACAGCTTCACCTCGGACAGGTCGTGCTGGTACTGGCCGACCCCGATCGACTTGGGGTCGATCTTCACCAACTCCGCGAGGGGGTCCTGGAGTCGGCGCGCGATGGAGACGGCGCCGCGCAACGACACGTCCATGTCGGGCAGTTCCTGCGAGGCGAACGCGGACGCCGAGTACACGGACGCGCCGGCCTCGGACACCATCACCTTGGTGAGGTTCAACTCCGGGTGCTTGGTGATGAGTTCACCGGCGAGCTTGTCGGTCTCGCGGGACGCCGTGCCGTTCCCGATCGCGATCAGGTCGACCGAGTGCCGCGCGGACAGCCGGGCCAGCTTGGCGAGGGCGTCGTCCCACTTGTTGGCCGGGACGTGCGGGTAGATGACGTCGGTGGCGACGACCTTGCCGGTCGCGTCGACGACGGCCACCTTCACGCCCGTACGGAAACCGGGGTCCAGGCCGAGCGTCGAGCGGGTGCCGGCCGGGGCGGCGAGCAGCAGGTCGCGCAGGTTCGAGGCGAAGACGTTGACCGCCTCGTCCTCGGCCGCCGTGCGAAGCCGCAGCCTGAGGTCGATGCCGAGGTGTACGAGAATGCGGGTGCGCCAGGCCCAACGGACCGTGTCCTGAAGCCACTTGTCACCGGGACGGCCCCGGTCGAGGATCTGGAATCGGTGGGCGACCATCCCCTCGTAGGAAGAAGGCCCCTCGGTGTCCTCCTCGGGCTCCAGGACGAGATCGAGGACGTCCTCCTTCTCGCCGCGCAGCATCGCGAGGATGCGGTGCGAGGGCAGCGCGGTGAACGGCTCCGAGAAGTCGAAGTAGTCGGCGAACTTGGCGCCCGCCTCCTCCTTGCCGTCCCGCACCTTCGCGGCGAGGCGCCCGCGCCCCCACATCCGCTCGCGCAGCTCGCCGATCAGGTCGGCGTCCTCCGAGAACCGCTCGGTGAGGATCGCCCGGGCGCCGTCCAGGGCGGCCTGCGGATCGGCGACACCCTTGTCGGCGTCGACGAACGCGGCGGCAGCGGCCAGCGGCTCCACGCTCGGGTCGCCCAACAGGCCCTCCGCGAGCGGCTCAAGACCGGCCTCGCGCGCGATCTGCGCCTTGGTGCGCCGCTTGGGCTTGTAGGGGAGGTAGATGTCCTCAAGGCGCGCTTTCGTCTCCGCCGCCCGGATCTGCGCCTCCAGCTCCTCGGTGAGCTTGCCCTGCTCGCGCACCGATTCGAGGATCGCGGTCCGCCGCTCCTCCAGCTCCCGCAGATACCGCAGCCGCTCTTCGAGCGTGCGCAGCTGCGCGTCGTCGAGCATCTCGGTCGCTTCCTTGCGGTAGCGGGCGATGAAGGGCACCGTCGAACCGCCGTCGAGCAGCTCGACGGCGGCCTTCACCTGCCGCTCCCGTACGCCGAGCTCCTCGGCGATCCTGCCTTCGATGGACCCTACGAGGGGTGTCGTCACGCCCGTACCGCCTTCTCCACTGAGGTTGCGCGGCAATTGTGGCAGGTGGCACCGACACTCGGGGATCAGGGCGCCGTCCGGGATTCGATTTTGCGTGATCTTCTGGACGGCGAGAGCGGAGCAGGACAGGCCGCGGGTATCGCCTGGTATAGGCAGGCAACAGACAACTGGCCCCCCTTCCGACGTGATCTTCTACTACGTCGCGCTCCGCCGCACCTCGGATTTCAACCCCCGGCAGCGCCCGTGTGATGTCCGGTCGCGGTCCGGCCGCTAGCTCTTGCCCAGCAGATTCGCCGGAAACGCCCCGGCGGCGAGCGCGCGCCGGGCGAACCCGGTCGCCAGCTCGGTCAGTCGTACGACCCCTTCGGTGCCCAGGTGCTCGTAGGGTGCCCGGTCCAGCCGGTCGGTCTCCGCCTCGATCCCGGCGCGCAGCGCGACCCCCGCCTCGGTCAACTCGCGGTCCCCGTCGAGCAGTCCGCGCTTCCGTAGCCGTCCCGCGGCGGCGTCCCACTCCTCCTGGCTCCAGCCGCGCGTGCCGAACACCCACTTCGGGGTCATGCCCTTGCCGGTCGCGGTGTGGGTCACCACCGCCTCCAGGCCGTCGAGTTCGGCGGACAGCAGGGCGGCCAGATGGCCGTCTCCGCGGTGCTCGCGCAGCAGGGTCGCGGCGTGGAAGTACGCGAGGTGCGGCTCGTCCGGGACCGGCAGATCGGCATGCGCGGCGTACAGGGGGCGGGCGGCACGTGTGCACGCCTCGACGGCCCGCAGCGCCAGCCGGGCGGCCTCCGCCATCTCCTGCGACTCGGCGACGTCGTCGTCCAGCAGTCGGCGCAGGGTCGCGTCGACGGCACGCGCGCGTGCCTGGAGGGCCTGCTCGGGGGAGGTGATCTCCCACACGGCGGGCACGTGCTGGGCCACGAGTTCGTACTTGTAGTTGTAGAAGGTCGCCGCCACCACTCCGGGCCCGACCCGTCCCAGCGCCGCCGCCCGCGCGGCGAAGTTGATGGCCCTGGAGTCCGTGACCCCGAGCTCCGAGAATTCCCTCCCCAGGTCGGGCGAGAAGTAGAGCGTGGCGTGCAGGGAGTTGAGCGCGTTGTGGCAGCGGCGCCCGGCACGGGGATCGACAGCGGCAGTAGTCATGACGGTCACGTTACCGACTGGTCGGTACGGTCTCCAGTGGCGGGCATCGGATGGCAGGCATCAGACGGTGGGAAAGGTGGGGTACTCGCCATTGCGGCCGGCATCGGGAAACGCGAAGAATCCACGCCACGCGAACCGTCCTTTCGTTCTCAGGCGGTCCAGGTGAAGCGCGCCTCTCGGCGTTCCAGGAACGCGGCGACGCCCTCCGCGGTGTCGTCGCTGTCGCGTGCCTGCTCGGTCCAGTGACCGTCCCTGTCCGTACGCCCGTCGGCGAACTCCTTCGCCGCGGCCTGCGTCAATCGGGAGCGGGTGGCCAGTACCCGGGTGAACTCCGCGACCCGCTTGGCGAGTTCGCCCTCGGGCAGCAGCTCGTCGAGGAACCCGGTGCGCAGCGCCCGCTCCGCGTCGATCAACTCGGCCGAGAAGAGGAGGTACTTGGCGGTCCCGGGACCCACCAGCGACACCAACCGCCGGGTGGAGGAGGCCGGATACACGATCCCGAGCTTCGCCGGAGTCACCCCGAACAGTGCCCCCTGCTCCGCGAACCGCAGATCGCAGGTCGCCGCCAACTGCGCGCCGCCGCCCACGCAATGGCCCCGGATCGCGGCCAGCGTCGGCTTCGGGAACGCCGCCAGCGCCTCCTCCGCGAGGACCGCGAGCCGCTGCGCCTCGCCCGGCGACTCCCGCAGCGTGGAGATGTCGGCCCCGGCGCAGAACGTACCGCCCTCACCGGTCAGCACCAGTGCCCGTACCGCCGGATCGGCCGCGAGGGTGTCGAGCAGCGGCGGCAGCGCGCGCCACATCGCGGCCGTCATCGCGTTGCGCTTGTCGGGGTGGTGGATGACGACGGTGGCGACCGAGTCGGTCACCTCGTGCAGCAGGCGGGGCTCCATGCGCTGGATGCTACGTACACCCGGAAGAGTTCGTGAAGTCGGCACGATCGGAACACGAGCGGTCCAACACGCGACCGTGCCGTGCGGAAGCGGTCGTAATACACCCGAAAACTGCTGACTTCTGTTCAGTCGTAGGGGGCGGAGCGGGTCGTTGCCAACACTCGTCGGGTGGTGACAATCGAGCGCAAGGGTGGCGACCGGACGATGGAGAACGATGGGCGTGGGTCGGGCCCCCGCCCAGAAGGCGGCGTCGGGGACGATCCCCCGGCCCCCGCCCCGCCGGGTCCGCTGCCGTACGAGGGAGTCTGGCGGTTCACCGCCTCCGCCGTCGACGCCTCCGTCCCGCAGGCGCGGCACGCGGTGCGGGACCTGCTCCTCCGCCAGGGCGTGCCCCTGACGGACGACCTGTTGCAGGGGCTGTTGCTGATCGTGTCCGAGCTGGTCACCAACGGGGTCAAGCACGCGGCGCTGCTGTCGCCGATACTCGCGGTGGAGGTCGCCGTGGGCGCCGAGTGGGTGCGGGTGTCCGTCGAGGACAACCACCCCTACCGCCCGACCGCCCTGGTGGCCGACCACGACGAGACCGGTGGCCGGGGACTGCTGCTGGTGCGCGAGGTGACCCGGGAGGCGGGCGGGGTGTGCGACGTCGAGCACACGGCGAGCGGCGGCAAGGTGATCTGGGCCGCGCTGCCGCTCACCGTCGCGCGGGTGCCGTAGGCCGGGCGCTCACCAGCCCGCGGACGGGCCCGTCAGCTCGCGGACCGCCGGGCGGGCCGCGTCCAGCACGGTCATGAACCAGGACGAGAAGGTGTCCTTCGCGTGCCGCTCCGCCAGCTCGGCGGGGGTCACGAACGCGGTCGTGCCCACTTCCTCCGGGTCCGGCCGCAGCGGGGACTGCACCATGCCGACGAAGAGGTGGTTGTACTCCTGCTCCACCAGGCCCGAGGCGGGGTCGGGGTGGTTGTAGCGCACCGTGCCCGCCTCGGCGAGCAGCGAGGGGGACACCCCGAGCTCCTCGTGCGTCCGCCGGGCCGCCGCCGCGAAGGGTGCCTCGCCCGGGTAGGGATGGCCGCAGCAGGTGTTGGACCAGACGCCGGGGGAGTGGTACTTGCCGAGCGCCCGCTGCTGGAGGAGGAGCCGGCCCTCTTCGTCGAAGAGGAAGACGGAGAAGGCGCGGTGCAGCCGCCCCGGTGGCTGGTGGGCGGAGAGCTTCTCCGCGGTGCCGATCGTCACGCCGTTCTCGTCGACCAGTTCGAGCAGGATCGCTTCGGCGGTGCCGTTCGACGAGCTGTGCGTCGCGGTGGCAGGTGTGATCGGCATACCCATCCTTCACATCGGTCTTCAAAGCCAAGTCTGCCGTACGAATCCGGCACTCCCGGCAGTTCATCGTGCCCGGCGCGGCGACGGGGGAACCGTCCGGGGGTGGGGTCACGGGAGTGTGGACACGGGTGTGCACCGGACGGTTGCGTTCCGTCCGACCTGGTCGATTTCCCTCGGATTCCGTCGGCTTCGGTCAGTCATCGGTAAGTCGTCAATCAAGCCGTCGATCAAGCCGTCAATGACAGAGCTTCGCCTCGTGCTCCGCGTGCCCGCCCGGCTCCAGCTGGAAGGTGCAGTGCTCCACGTCGAAGTGGTCGCCGAGGCAGTCCTGGAGTTCGTGGAGCATCTTCTCGTTGCCGATGGCGTTCAGTGTGTTCGAGCCGACGACCACGTGCGCGGAGAGCACCGGCAGGCCCGAGGTGATCGTCCAGGCGTGCAGATCGTGGATGTCCTCGACGCCGTCCAGGGCCAGGATGTGGGCGCGCACCTCCCGCATGTCGACATCCCTGGGCGCCGACTCCAGCAGGACGTCCAGGGTCTCGCGCAGCAGCTTCAGCGTGCGCGGCACGATCATCAGGCCGATGGCGAGCGAGGCGATCGGGTCGGCCGCCTGCCATCCCGTGGTCAGGATCACCACGGCCGAGACGATCACCGCGAGGGAGCCCAGCGCGTCGGCGGCCACCTCCAGGAACGCGCCGCGCACGTTCAGGCTCTCCTTCTGGCCGCGCACCAGCAGCGTGAGGGAGATCATGTTCGCGACCAGGCCGATCAGACCGAACACGACGGTCAGTCCGCCCTCGGTGTCGGCGGGCGCGACGAACCGCTGGACCGCCTCGTACAGGACGTAGCCGCCGACGCCGAGCAGCAGCAGACAGTTGGCGAGCGCGGCGAGGATCTCCGCGCGGGCGTAGCCGAAGGTGCGGTTGCCGGCCGCCGGGCGGTTGGCGAAGTGGATGGCGAGCAGCGCCATGCCGAGCCCGAGCGCGTCCGTCGCCATGTGGGCCGCGTCCGCGATGAGCGCCAGGGAGTCCGCGAGCAGCCCGCCGACCACCTCGACGACCATCACGGTGAGCGTGATCCCCAGCGCGACCCGCAGCCTGCCCCGGTACGCCGCCGCGGCCGTACCGGTGACGGGATTGTCGTGCGGGTGGGAATGCCCGTGGTCGTGCCCTGCCCCCATGAAAGCCGCCCTCCTGATGACTGCCCGGAACCACAGTGAACTACGGGTGGGGGGTATCGGGCAACGCGGCACTGAACACCGTTGTCATATGCTCTGACCTGCGCAAACGGATCGCAGGTCAGGGTGGTGCGGAGCGCCTGCGGGAGGGGCCGGACGGCGGGCCCGCCGGACATCCGCCGCTGTGGGCCGCCGTCGTGGGCTCCGCGGAATGTCCCGCGATGCCCGCTCTGGCCGGTGCGGTTTGTCGGCCAGGGGCCGAATCCCTGATGATGATCTCGGCGGAGGCGCCTGCAAATCCTGTTGATCAGCCTATGAACGGCCGGTGAACACGGGCTTGAGAGCATCCGATAGCCTCTGCCGACATGCCGCCCGGGTGCCACCCGAAGGGCGCCACCACCATGCACATGACCGGCGCCCACGCGTCGGCACCAGGGAGTGAGTTCGGTTGTCGACCGCCATCCTCACCGGTCAGCCGGTCCCCGGATCGTCGATCGAGGACGACCTGCGCTCGCTCGGCTTCGACGTCCGGATCGCCGCCGACGCCACCGAGGCGGAAACGCTGCTGGCGGCCGTTCCGGGCGACCGGCGCGTCGCCGTCGTGGACGCCCGCTTCGTCGGCCATCTGCACGCGCTGCGCCTCGGTCTCACCGACCCCCGCTTCCCGCTCGCCGCGGTACCGGGCGCCGTCACCGCGCGGCCCGCCGGCCGCCAGGCCCTGACCCGGGCGATGGCCCGCGAGAACTCGGCCGGCGGCGGCACGACCCTCCTCGACAACCTCGCCGACCGCATCGTCACCGCCCTCGACGCCGACGGCTCGGACGTGCACCACCCCGAGCTGGGCAGCCTCGTCGCCACGGTCCCCGCCGACCCGCAGTCCCGCAACGAGGCACGCCAGGCCGTCGCCGCCGTCGACGACGAGGCCGTACGCCTGAAGTCGGCCGTGAAGTCCCGCGACGGCTTCTTCACCACCCACTTCATCAGCCCGTACTCGCGCTACATCGCCCGCTGGTGCGCCCGCCGCGGCCTCACCCCGAACCAGGTCACCACCGCCTCCCTGCTCACCGCGCTGATCGCGGCGGGCTGCGCGGCCACCGGCACCCGCGCCGGGTTCGTCGCGGCCGGCGTCCTGCTGATCGCGTCCTTCGTCCTGGACTGCACCGACGGCCAGCTCGCCCGCTACTCCCTCCAGTACTCCACCCTCGGCGCCTGGCTCGACGCCACCTTCGACCGGGCCAAGGAGTACGCCTACTACGCGGGCCTCGCGCTGGGAGCGGCCAGGGGCGGCGACGACGTATGGGCGCTCGCGCTCGGCGCGATGATCCTCCAGACCTGCCGGCACGTCGTGGACTTCTCCTTCAACGAGGCCAACCACGACGCCACCGCCAACACCAGCCCCACCGCCGCCCTCTCCGACAAGCTCGACAGCGTCGGCTGGACGGTCTGGGTGCGCCGGATGATAGTCCTGCCCATCGGCGAACGATGGGCGATGATCGCCGTCCTCACCGCGGTGACGACCCCCCGCATCACCTTCTACGTCCTTCTCGTCGGCTGTGCCTTCGCGGCGACGTACACGGCGGCGGGCCGGGTGCTGCGCTCGCTGACCCGGAAGGCGCGGCGGACGGACCGGGCGGCGCAGGCGCTGGCGGACCTGGCGGACAACGGACCGCTCGCCGCCTTCGTGGCCCGCGTCAACCCCGGCCGCCTCGGTGCCCCGCTCCTGATCGCACTCGCGGGCACCGCGATCCTCGCCGTCTCCCTCTTCTCCGGCGTCACCTGGGCCCCCGTGGTCGGCGCCTTCGTCTACGCGCTCACCTCCGGCCAGGCCCTGTCCCGCCCCCTCAAGGGCGCCCTCGACTGGCTGGTCCCCCCGCTCTTCCGGGCGGCCGAATACTGCACCGTCCTGGTACTCGCCGCTGAAGCGGAGGTGAACGGAGCGCTTCCTGCGGCTTTCGGCCTGGTGGCCGCCGTCGCCTACCATCACTACGACACGGTGTACCGCATTCGCGGCAACGCCGGGGCGCCCCCGGCCTGGCTGGTGCGCGCCATCGGGGGGCAGGAGGGGCGGACGCTGCTCGTCACCGTTCTCGCCGCCGCGCTCACCGCGTCGCAGTTCCCGGTCGCGCTCACGGTCCTGGCCGTGGCCGTGGCCCTGCTGGTGCTCGTCGAGAGCATCCGCTTCTGGGTGACCTCCCACTTGGGAGGCGCGCCCGCCGTACACGATGAAGGAGAACCCGCATGATCGGCCTCGTGCTGGCGGCCGGCGCCGGACGGCGTCTGCGCCCCTACACCGACAGCCTTCCCAAGGCTCTGGTGCCGGTGGGGCCCGCGGGCATAGAGGGCGAACCGACGGTCCTGGACCTCACGCTCGGCAACTTCGCCGAGATCGGTCTGACCGAGGTCGCGATCATCGTCGGCTACCGCAAGGAAGCCGTGTACGAACGCAAGGCGGCCCTTGAGGCGAAGTACGGACTCAAGCTCACCCTCATCGACAACGACAAGGCCGAGGAGTGGAACAACGCCTACTCCCTGTGGTGCGGACGTGACGCCCTCAAGGACGGCGTGATCCTCGCCAACGGCGACACCGTCCACCCGGTCTCCGTCGAGAAGACGCTGCTCGCCGCCCGCGGCGACGGCAAGCGGATCATCCTCGCCCTCGACACCGTCAAGTCCCTCGCGGACGAGGAGATGAAGGTCGTCGTCGACCCCGCCAAGGGCATGACGAAGATCACCAAGCTGATGGACCCCGCCGAGGCCACCGGCGAGTACATCGGCGTGACCCTCATCGAGGGCGACGCCACCCCCGAACTCGCCGACGCGCTCAAGACCGTGTGGGAGACCGACCCGCAGCAGTTCTACGAGCACGGCTACCAGGAACTGGTCAACCGCGGCTTCCGGATCGACGTGGCCCCGATCGGCGACGTCAAGTGGGTCGAGATCGACAACCACGAGGATCTGGCCAAGGGGCGGGAGATCGCGTGCCTGTACTGACCCGGCTGATTCCCTCGCCCGTCGTCGTCGACATCCGCCCGGGTGCCCTCGATGACCTGGCGTGCGTGCTCGCCGACGAACGCATCTCGCACTCCGGCAAACTCGCCATCGCCGTCAGCGGCGGCTCGGGCGCCCGGCTGCGCGAGCGGATCGCGCCGAGCCTGCCCGGCGCCACCTGGTTCGAGGTCGACGGCGGCACCATCGACGACGCGGTCCGGCTGGCGAACGACATAAAGGGCGGCCGGTACGACGCGGTCGTGGGCCTCGGCGGCGGAAAGATCATCGACTGCGCCAAGTTCGCGGCCGCGCGGGTGGGCCTTCCGCTGGTGGCCGTCGCCACCAACCTCGCGCACGACGGCCTGTGTTCACCGGTCGCGACGCTCGACAACGACGCGGGGCGCGGCTCGTACGGTGTGCCGAACCCGATCGCGGTGGTCATCGACCTCAACGTGATCCGTGAGGCCCCCGTCCGCTTCGTGCGCTCCGGCATCGGCGACGCCGTCTCCAACATCTCCGCGGTCGCGGACTGGGAGCTGGCCAACCGGGTCAAGGGCGAGAAGATCGACGGTCTCGCCGCGGCGATGGCCCGGCAGGCCGGCGAGGCGGTGCTCAGGCACCCCGGTGGCGTCGGCGACGACGGCTTCCTCCAGGTCCTGGCCGAGGCACTGGTCCTCACCGGTGTCGCCATGTCGGTGTCGGGCGACTCCCGCCCGTCCTCCGGCGCCTGCCACGAGATCAACCACGCCTTCGACCTGCTCTTCCCCAAACGCGCCGCCGCCCACGGCGAGCAGTGCGGACTGGGCGCGGCCTTCGCGATGTACCTGCGCGGAGCCCACGAGGAATCGGCGTACATGGCCGAGGTGCTGCGCCGGCACGGACTGCCGGTGCTGCCGGAGGAGATCGGCTTCACGGTGGACGAGTTCGTCCGCGCGGTGGAGTTCGCTCCGGAGACCCGCCCCGGCCGCTACACCATCCTCGAACACCTCGACCTGAAAACCGACCAGATCAAGGACAACTACGCCGACTATGTCAAGGCCATCGGTAGCTGAACTCCGTCCCGTCGTCCACCCCGCAGGGGTGAAGGACCGGCGCAGCGGTGAGCACTGGATGGGACGCCTCTACATGCGTGAGGTGTCCCTGCGGGTCGACCGCTACCTGGTGAACACCAGGGTCTCGCCCAACCAGCTCACGTACCTGATGACCGTCTTCGGCGTACTCGCCGCCCCGGCGCTGCTGGTGCCGGGGATCACGGGCGCCGTGCTGGGCGTGGTGTGCGTCCAGATGTATCTGCTGCTGGACTGCGTCGACGGCGAGATCGCCCGCTGGCGCAAGCAGTACTCCCTGGCAGGCGTCTACCTCGACCGGGTCGGCGCCTACCTCACCGACGCGGCCGTGCTGGTCGGCTTCGGGCTGCGCGCCGCCGACCTGTGGGGCAGCGGCCGTATCGACTGGCTGTGGGCCTTCCTCGGGACGCTGGCCGCGCTCGGCGCGATCCTCATCAAGGCCGAGACCGACCTGGTCGGGGTCGCCCGGCACCAGACCGGCAAGGCCCCGGTGCAGGAGTCCGCGGCCGAGATGCGGTCCTCCGGGATGGCGCTGGCCCGCAAGGCCGCCGCGATGCTCAAGTTCCACCGGCTGATCCTCGGCATCGAGGCGTCCCTGCTGATCCTGGTCCTCGCGATCGTGGACCAGGTCCGCGGCGACCTGTTCTGGTCGCGGCTCGGCGTCGCCGTACTCGCCGGCATCGCGCTGCTCCAGACCCTGCTGCACCTGGTGTCGATCCTTGCGTCGAGCAGGCTGAAGTGAGCGGCATGAAGGTCGGCGCGGTGATCATCACCATGGGCAACCGGCCCGACGAACTCCGTGCCCTGCTCGACTCGGTCGCCAAGCAGGACGGCGACCGGGTCGAGGCGGTCGTCGTCGGCAACGGCTCGCCCGTCCCGGACGTCCCCGAGGGCGTGCGGACCGTGGAACTGCCCGAGAACCTCGGCATCCCCGGTGGCCGCAACATCGGCCTGGACGCCTTCGGGCCCGCCGGTCGCGATGTCGACATAGTGATGTTCCTCGACGACGACGGGCTGCTCGCCCAGCACGACACCGCCGAGCTGTGCCGCCAGGCCTTCGCCGCCGACCCCCGGCTCGGCATCATCAGCTTCCGCATCGCCGACCCGGACACCGGCGTCACCCAGCGCCGCCACGTCCCCCGGCTGCGCGCCTCCGACCCGATGCGCTCCTCCCGGGTCACCACCTTCCTCGGCGGCGCCAACGCCGTCCGCACCAAGGTCTTCGCCGAGGTCGGCGCCCTCCCGGACGAGTTCTTCTACGCCCACGAGGAGACCGACCTCGCCTGGCGGGCCCTCGACGCCGGCTGGATGATCGACTACCGGTCGGACATGGTCCTGTACCACCCGACGACGGCGCCCTCCCGGCACGCGGTCTACCACCGCATGGTCGCCCGCAACCGGGTCTGGCTGGCCCGCCGCAACCTCCCCGCCCCCCTCGTCCCCGTCTACCTCGGGGTGTGGCTGCTCCTCACCCTCCTGCGCCGCCCCTCGCGGCCTGCCCTACAGGCCTGGTTCGGCGGGTTCAGGGAGGGCTGGACCACTCCGTGCGGACCGCGCAGGCCCATCAAGTGGCGTACGGTGTGGCGGCTGACCCGACTGGGCCGGCCCCCCGTGATCTGACAGGCCCGACGGTGCGTGTCCGCGCGCTCGGCGCGCGGACACCCCTGAACCGTGTCCGGCGGCGGATACGTGTCGCTTCCTGTAGCACAATTCCGTAAGACGAACGCAAGACGATCGTAAGACGCATCCGAACATGAAGGCTTCCACCCTTGAGTGAGACAACGCATGACGGCGGGGTCGCGGTGAGCCCGCGCCCGTCGCCCGACGAAGGCCTCACGGCGCCGCAGCTCGCCGCCAAGTACGGGCTGACCGTGAGCGGCGCCCGCCCCGGACTCGTCGACTACGTCCGCCAGCTCTGGGGGCGCCGTCACTTCATCCTGTCCTTCTCCCAGGCGAAGCTGACCGCCCAGTACAGCCAGGCGAAACTGGGCCAGCTCTGGCAGGTGGCCACCCCGCTGCTGAACGCGGCGGTCTACTTCTTCATCTTCGGCGTCATCCTGAAGGCCAGCCGAGGCATGTCGCGGGACGTGTACATCCCGTTCCTGGTCACGGGCGTCTTCGTGTTCACCTTCACGCAGAGCTCGATCATGGCGGGCGTCCGCGCGATCTCCGGCAACCTCGGGCTGGTGCGCGCGCTGCACTTCCCGCGGGCCTCGCTGCCGATCTCCTTCGCGCTCCAGCAGCTCCAGCAGCTGCTGTTCTCGATGACCGTGCTGTTCCTCATCGTGGTCGGCTTCGGCAGCTACCCGAGCCTGTCCTGGCTGCTCATCCTCCCGGTCCTGCTGCTTCAGTTCCTCTTCAACACCGGGCTCGCGCTGATCGTGGCGCGGATGGGCGCGAAGACCCCGGACCTCGCCCAGCTGATGCCGTTCATCCTGCGCACCTGGATGTACACGTCCGGCGTCATGTTCTCCATCAGCAAGATGATGGAGGGCCGCTCCGAGGTGTTCATCCGCTTCCTCCAGGTGAACCCGGCCGCCATCTACATGGACCTGATGCGCTTCGCGCTCATCGACGGCTACGGCTCCTCGAACCTGCCGCCGCACGTCTGGGCCATCGCCACCTTCTGGGCCGTGGTCCTGTTCGTCGGCGGTTTCGTGTACTTCTGGCAGGCGGAGGAGAGGTACGGCCGTGGCTGAGCACACTGTCGAACAGAACTCGGTGGATCAGACCCCGGAGGCACTGATCCCCACCGTCGTCGCGGACGAACTGCACATCGTCTACCGCGTGCACGGCGCCAAGACCGGCAAGGGCAGCGCCACTTCGGCCCTCAGCCGCATAGTCAAGCGCGGCGAGGAGCGCGGGGTGCGCAAGGTGCACGCCGTCCGGGGCGTCTCCTTCGTCGCCTACCGGGGCGAGGCCGTCGGCCTGATCGGCTCCAACGGCTCCGGCAAGTCGACCCTGCTGCGCGCCATCGCCGGCCTGCTCCCCGCCGAGAGCGGCCGGGTCTACACCAACGGCCAGCCCTCGCTGCTGGGCGTCAACGCGGCCCTGATGAACGACCTCACCGGCGAGCGGAACGTCATCCTGGGCGGTCTCGCCATGGGCATGACCCGCGAACAGGTCAGGGAGCGCTACCAGGACATCGTCGACTTCTCCGGGATCAACGAGAAGGGCGATTTCATCACCCTTCCCATGCGCACCTATTCCTCCGGAATGGCGGCCCGGCTGCGCTTCTCCATCGCCGCCGCCAAGGACCACGACGTCCTGATGATCGACGAGGCGCTGGCCACCGGCGACCGCAAGTTCCAGGTCCGCTCCGAGGAACGCATCCGTGAGCTGCGCAAGTCCGCGGGCACGGTGTTCCTGGTCAGTCACAACAACAAGTCGATCCGCGACACCTGTGACCGCGTGCTGTGGCTGGAACGCGGCGAACTGCGGATGGACGGCCCGACCGACGAGGTCATCAAGGAGTACGAGAAGTTCACGGGCAAGTAGTCCACTCGCATATGGGCGCAAAAGCCCGGAACGCTTCCCAGGGCCCCGCCGGAACTGCTCCGGCGGGGCTCCGCGTCTGCAAAGGAAACGTCAACTCGGCCCGGCCCAAGGAATCTTGACGCCAATCGGTGTGTTGTTGTGATGTGCAGGACACCCCGAGGAAGCTCACTGCGTTGTACAACGTAAGCTGTACCGGTGCCGAATAGCGGCAAGTGGGGCGATAATGCGCGACACCCAAATACGGGTCACCGAGCGGACGACTGGGCGGCGTGTCCGAAATAGTGTGTATTGGGTCGGCAGTGTAGAACGGGAGATGTGACGGCAATGGCTACGGAAACTCCCCAGCTCACCGAAGCGTGTGCCGTCCCCGCCCCTGGCAGTGAGCGGTGACGGGAAGCGGCACCGCCGCCACCGGTGATCCGGAGCGCGGCACACTCGACAAGGCCGCGGCCGAGAACTTCCCCGTGGCGCCCTTCTTCCTGCCCAGGGCATGGCGCACCGACCTCATGGCGGTCTACGGATTCGCCCGCCTCGTCGACGACATCGGCGACGGCGACCTCGCCCCCGGCGGCGCCGACGCCAGGCTGCTCGGCGTGTCGCCCGAGGACGCCGAGGACCGTCTGCTCCTCCTCGACGCCTTCGAGGCCGATCTGCGCCGGGTCTTCGACGGCACCCCGAGCCACCCCCTGCTGCGCCGCCTCCAGCCGACCGTCCGCCGGTGCGCGCTCACTCCGGAACCCTTCCTCGGCCTGATCGCGGCGAACCGCCAGGACCAGCTCGTCACGCGCTACGAGACCTACGACGATCTCCTTGCCTACTGTGAACTCTCCGCGAACCCCGTCGGCCGCCTCGTCCTCGGTGTCACCGGCACCGAGACCCCCGAGCGGGTCCGGCTCTCCGACGCGATCTGCACCGCACTACAGATCGTCGAACACCTTCAGGACGTGACCGAGGACCTCGGCCGCGACCGCATCTACCTGCCCGCCCAGGACATGAAGCGCTTTCACGTCCAGGAAGCGGATCTCGCCACGCCCTCCGCGGGCGCATCGGTGCGCGCACTGGTTGCATACGAAGCAGAACGCGCCCGCGATCTCCTGAATGAAGGCGCCCCCCTGGTGGGTAGCGTCCACGGCAGACTGAAGTTGCTGCTCGCGGGGTTCGTGGCGGGGGGACGGGCGGCGGTCGGAGCGATCGTCGCCGCCGAATACGACGTACTTCCCGGCCCGCCCAAACCCGGCAAGATCCAGTTGCTGCGTGAGGTGGGCGTGACTCTGCGAGGAGAGGGGTGATCCGGACCGTGGAGTCTGCACCGCACATGTCCGCGCCGGTACTCGCCGCCTACAGCTACTGCGAGGCCGTCACCGGACAACAGGCGCGCAATTTCGCGTACGGCATCAGACTGCTGCCGACGCCGAAGCGCCGCGCCATGTCGGCGCTGTACGCGTTCTCACGGCGTGTCGACGACATCGGCGACGGCACGCTGGCGACCGAGGTGAAGTCGGCGCGGCTGGAGGACACCCGGGCGCTGCTGACCCGGGTGCGCGAAGGCAAGGTCGAGGAGGACGACACCGACCCGGTCGCGGTCGCCCTCGCGCACGCGGCCGAGGCCTTCCCGATCCCGCTCGGCGGCCTGGACGAGCTGATCGACGGCGTCCTGATGGACGTCCAGGGCGAGACCTACGAGACCTGGGACGACCTGAAGGTCTACTGCCGCTGTGTCGCGGGCGCGATCGGACGGCTCTCGCTCGGCGTGTTCGGCACGGAGGCGGGGGCGCGCGGCTCCGAACGCGCCTCCGAGTACGCCGACACGCTGGGGCTCGCGCTCCAGCTCACCAACATCCTGAGAGACGTCCGCGAGGACGCCGAGGGCGGCCGTACCTATCTGCCCGCCGACGACCTCGCGAAATTCGGCTGCTCGGCCGGGTTCAACGGGCCGACTCCGCCGGAGGGCTCCGACTTCGCGGGTCTCGTGCACTTCGAGGTGCGCCGGGCCCGCACCCTTTTCGCCGAGGGCTACCGGCTGCTCCCCATGCTCGACCGCCGCAGCGGCGCCTGTGTCGCCGCGATGGCCGGCATCTACCGCCGCCTCCTGGACCGCATCGAGCGCGAGCCGGAGGCCGTACTGCGCGGCCGTGTCTCGCTGCCCGGCCGCGAGAAGGCCTACGTCGCCGTGCGCGGCCTGTCCGGACTGGACACCCGCCACGTCACGCGCAGGACCCTCAGGAGGCGCACCTGATGGACAAAGTGGGCCAAGGTGATGTCACCGGAGAAATGCGGCACGCAACCCTCCGGTGTGAAGTCGCGTCCCTGACTGCGACGACCTGCCACGGTGGGCGCACAGGGGGGAGTGCACGATGAGCGACGGGACGCGGGGCGACGGGCTGCCCTCGGATCCATCGGCGGGAGGGGCCGGACGGCATGCCGTCGTGGTCGGCGGCGGGCTGGCCGGCGTCACCACCGCGCTCGCGCTCGCCGACGCCGGAGTCCGCGTCACCCTGCTCGAAGGCCGCCCGCGCCTGGGCGGACTCGCCTTCTCCTTCCAGCGCGGCGACCTGACCGTCGACAACGGACAGCACGTGTATCTGCGCTGCTGCACCGCCTACCGCTGGTTCCTCGACCGCATCGAGGGCTCAGCGCTGTCGCCGTTGCAGGATCGTCTCGACGTGCCCGTACTCGACGCCAACCGCCCCGAGGGACGCAGGCTCGGCAGACTCCGGCGCGACCCGCTGCCCGTACCTCTGCATCTCGGGCGCAGCCTCGCGACCTACCCGCATCTCTCGCTCGCAGAGCGCGCCAAAGTCGGCCGTGCCGCTCTCGCGCTCAAAGCGCTCGACCTCAACGATCCGGCCCTGGACACGCAGGACTTCGGCAGCTGGCTGGCCGCACACGGTCAGTCGGCGCGTGCCGTCGAGGCACTGTGGGACCTGGTGGGGGTCGCCACCCTCAACGCGGTGGCCGGCGATTCCTCGCTGGCGCTGGCCGCGATGGTGTTCAAGACCGGTCTGCTCTCCGACCCGGGCGCGGCCGACATCGGCTGGGCCCATGTGCCGCTGGGTGAACTGCACGACCGGCTGGCCCGCAAGGCGCTCGACTCCGCGGGCGTGCGCACCGAAGTCCGTACACGCGTCACCTCCATCTCCACTGACGAGAACGGGCGTTGGAGCGTTCAGGTTCCCGGCGAGACCCTTGAGGCCGACGCCGTCGTCCTCGCCGTACCCCAGCGCGAGGCCCATGATCTGCTGCCCGACGGCGCCCTCGACGCCCCTGAGCGGCTGCTCGCCATCGACACGGCGCCGATCCTCAACGTCCACGTCGTCTACGACCGCAAGGTGCTCGCCCGGCCCTTCTTCGCCGCGCTGGGCAGCCCCGTGCAGTGGGTGTTCGACCGGACCGAGGCGTCCGGGCTGAAGGACGGCCAGTACCTGGCGCTGTCCCAGTCCGCCGCGCACGACGAGATCGACGAGACCGTCGCCGAACTGCGCGAGCGCTACCTCCCCGAACTGGAGCGGCTGCTGCCCGGTGCGCGCGGCGCCGAGGTGAGGGACTTCTTCGTGACCAGGGAGCGCACGGCGACGTTCGCTCCCGCCCCAGGCGTCGGACGGCTGCGGCCCGGCGCCCGCACCAAGGCCCCCGGCCTGTACCTGGCCGGAGCGTGGACCGCCACAGGGTGGCCCGCGACCATGGAAAGTGCGGTCCGCAGCGGGGTGAGCGCGGCGGACGCCGCGCTCGCTGCCCTGGGCCGGCCCCGCCCTCATCGGCTCTTCGAGTTCGAGGAGGCGGCGTGATGCTCGGTCGTCACACGGCAGGCCCCCGCACCCCCGGTACCGCGACAAGAGGAGAGACTGTGCCCACTGTGCCCCCGGCCGAGAAGGCCGCTGCGACCGCGGTGGACGTGTCCGCGCTCCTGGAGCGCGGCCGGACCCTTGCCACACCGGTGCTGCGGGCCGCCGTGGACCGTCTGGCACCGCCCATGGACACCGTCTCCGCCTACCACTTCGGCTGGATCGACGCCGAGGGCAAGCCGGCCGCGGGCGACGGCGGCAAGGCCGTGCGCCCCGCGCTCGCCGTGCTCTCCGCCGAGGTCACCGGTGCCGCACCCGAGGTCGGCATCCCGGGCGCCGTCGCCGTCGAGCTGGTCCACAACTTCTCGCTGCTGCACGACGACCTGATGGACGGCGACGAACAGCGCCGGCACCGCGACACCGTGTGGAAGGTGCACGGCCCCGCGCAGGCCATCCTGGTCGGCGACGCCCTCTTCGCGCTCGCCAACGAGGTCCTGCTGGAGCTCGGCACCGTCGAGGCCGGCCGCGCCACCCGCCGCCTCACCACCGCGACCCGGGCCCTCATCGACGGCCAGGCGCAGGACATCTCCTACGAGCACCGCGACCGCGTCAGCGTCGAGGAGTGCCTGGAGATGGAGGGCAACAAGACCGGCGCCCTGCTCGCCTGCGCCTCCTCCATCGGGGCCGTGCTCGGCGGTGCGGACGACCGCACCGCCGACGTCCTGGAGAAGTACGGCCACCACCTCGGCCTGGCCTTCCAGGCTGTCGACGACCTCCTCGGCATCTGGGGCGACCCGGAGGCCACCGGGAAGCAGACCTGGAGCGATCTGCGCCAGCGCAAGAAGTCCCTGCCCGTGGTGGCGGCGCTCGCGGCGGGCGGACCCGCCTCCGAGCGGCTCGGCGAGATCCTCGCCGCCGACGCCAAGAGCAGCGACTTCGAGAACTTCTCCGAGGAGGAGTTCGCGGCCCGCGCCGCGCTCATCGAGGAGGCCGGCGGCCGCGAGTGGACCGCCGAAGAGGCACGCCGTCAGCACACCATCGCCATCGAGGTCCTCGACGCCATCACCATGCCCGACCGGGTTCGGGCGCAGTTCACGGCGCTCGCCGACTTCGTCGTCGTACGAAAGAGATGATCACTATCGGTCGAATAGCCCTCGCGTAGTCGCCGGCCGGTGCTGCGGAGACATGAGTACCGGCCGACGGCGGACCCACAGCAGAGACATGCCACTGCACGAAGGGGAAGCCATGACAGCGACGACCGACGGAAGCACCGGGGCGATGCGGCCCCGTGTTGCCGCGGCCAGCGAAACCGACATCAACACACCCGTGGCGGCCGGGGTGCACGACGCCGCCGCACTCGCCGTGCAACGCGCCACCGACTTCCTGCTCTCCCTCCAGGACGCGCAGGGTTGGTGGAAGGGCGACCTCGACACGAACGTCACGATGGACGCCGAGGATCTGTTGCTCCGTCAGTTCCTGGGTATCCGCGACGAGTCGACGACCCGGGCCGCTGCACTCTTCATCCGCGGCGAGCAGCGCGAGGACGGCACCTGGGCCAGCTTCTACGGCGGGCCCGGCGAACTCTCCACCACCATCGAGGCGTACGTCGCCCTCCGGCTGGCCGGTGACGCGCCGGACGCCCCGCACATGGCGAAGGCGTCCGCGTGGGTCCGCGAGCGCGGCGGCATCGCCTCGGCCCGGGTCTTCACCCGCATCTGGCTCGCCCTGTTCGGCTGGTGGAAGTGGGACGACCTGCCCGAACTCCCCCCGGAACTCATCTACTTCCCCACCTGGGTACCCCTCAACATCTATGACTTCGGATGCTGGGCCCGGCAGACCATCGTGCCGCTGACGGTGGTCTCCGCGAAGCGGCCGGTAAGGCCCGCGCCCTTCCCGCTCGACGAACTCCACACCGACGCGAACGACCCGAACCCGGTCAAGCCCCTCGCCAAGGTGGCGAGTTGGGACGGCGCCTTCCAGCGGCTCGACAAGGCGCTGCACCTCTACCGCAAGGTCGCCCCGCGCAAGCTGCGCAAGTCGGCGATGAACGCCGCCGCGCGCTGGATCATCGAGCGGCAGGAGAACGACGGCTGCTGGGGCGGCATCCAGCCGCCGGCTGTGTACTCGGTGATCGCCCTGCACCTGCTGGGCTACGACCTCGAACACCCCGTGATGCGCGCGGGACTTGAGTCACTCGACCGGTTCGCGATCTGGCGCGAGGACGGGGCCCGGATGATCGAGGCCTGCCAGTCCCCGGTGTGGGACACCTGCCTCGCGACCATTGCCCTCGCCGACGCGGGCGTGCCCGCCGACCACCCCCAACTGGTCAAGGCCGCCGACTGGATGCTCGGGGAGGAGATCGTCCGCCCCGGCGACTGGGCGGTGAAGCGGCCCCAACTGCCGCCCGGCGGCTGGGCGTTCGAGTTCCACAACGACAACTACCCCGACATCGACGACACCGCCGAGGTGGTGCTCGCGCTGCGCCGGGTCAGACATCACGACCCGGAACGCCTCGACCGGGCCGTCGGACGCGGAGTCCGCTGGAACCTCGGAATGCAGTCCAAGAACGGCGGTTGGGGCGCCTTCGACGTCGACAACACCAGCCCCTTCCCCAACCGGCTGCCGTTCTGCGACTTCGGCGAGGTCATCGACCCGCCGTCGGCGGACGTCACCGCGCACGTCGTCGAGATGCTCGCCGTCGAGGGCCTCGCCCACGATCCGCGCACCCGGCGCGGCATCGAGTGGCTGCTCGCCGAACAGGAGCCGGACGGCTCGTGGTTCGGCCGCTGGGGCGTCAACTACGTATACGGCACAGGGTCCGTGGTGCCCGCCCTCGCCGCGGCCGGGATCCCCGGCTCGCACCCGGCGATCCGGCGCGCGGTGACCTGGCTGGAGACCGTGCAGAACGACGACGGCGGCTGGGGCGAGGACCTGCGCTCCTACAAGTACGCCAAGGAGTGGAGCGGCCGGGGCGCCTCGACCGCCTCGCAGACGGCCTGGGCGCTGATGGCCCTGCTGGCGGCGGGGGAGCACGACTCCAAGGCCGTCGAGCGCGGCATCGAATGGCTCGCGACCACCCAGCGGGAGGACGGCTCCTGGGACGAGCCCTACTTCACGGGCACCGGCTTCCCGTGGGACTTCTCCATCAACTACCACCTCTACCGGCAGGTCTTCCCGCTCACCGCGCTCGGGCGCTACGTCCACGGAGAACCGTTCACCCGGACCGTCTCCCCGGCCGTCTCCCCGGCTGTCTCTCCTGCCAAGGGGGGCTGATGAGCACCCGGTCCGCCGCCCCGCCGCTGTTGATCGCCTGCGCGCTCGGCATCGAGCACCTCGCCCTGCGCACCGGCGACCGCTCCGGCGCCGAAGGGCAGGTCACCGTCCTGCGGACGGGTATGGGGCCCGTGGCGGCCGAAGCGGCCGTCACCCGGCGCCTCGCCGACCCGGCGCTGTCCGAGGCCGCCGTACTGGCCACGGGCTTCTGCGCCGGACTCGCCCCCGGGATGCACCCCGGCGACCTGGTGGTCGCCGAGGAGACCCGGGACCCGCGCGGAACCGTTCCGTGCGTAGCGACCGAACTGCTCGTCAAGGAACTGGTGCGGGCCCTGCCCGGCCGCACCGTCCACACCGGCCCCCTGACCGGCTCCGATCATGTCGTCCGTGGTCAGGAACGGTCGGATCTGCTCGCGACCGGCGCAATCGCGGTCGACATGGAATCGGCGGCCACGCTGCTGAGCGCCGTGCGTACGGGCGCGCGCCCGGTTGCGGCCGTACGGGTGGTCGTGGACGCTCCTGAACATGAACTCGTCCGGATCGGCACGGTGCGCGGTGGAATATCGGCTTTCCGCGTTCTTCGATCCGTTCTTCCCGCTTTTTTCGAATGGCACCGTTCTTTGTTGCTCCCTCGGAGGTGAGCCAGATGGCCATGCCGCTGCGCCAGTCCATCAAGGTCGCTACATATTTGGCTGAACAGAAGCTCCGCAGGCGGGACAAGTTCCCCCTGATCGTGGAGCTGGAACCTCTCTTCGCGTGCAACCTGAAGTGCGAGGGCTGCGGCAAGATCCAGCACCCGGCGGGCGTGCTCAAGCAGCGCATGCCGGTGGCGCAGGCCGTCGGGGCGGTGCTCGAATCCGGTGCGCCGATGGTGTCCATCGCGGGCGGCGAACCCCTGATGCACCCTCAGATCGACGAGATCGTGCGGCAGTTGGTGGCGAAGAAGAAGTACGTCTTCCTCTGCACCAACGCGATGCTGCTGCGCAAGAAGCTCGACAAGTTCACGCCCTCGCCGTACTTCGCGTTCGCGGTGCACATCGACGGGCTGCGCGAGCGGCACGACGAGTCCGTCGCGAAGGAGGGCGTGTTCGACGAGGCGGTGGAGGCGATGAAGGAGGCCAAGAAGCGCGGCTTCCGGGTCACCACCAACTCCACCTTCTTCAACACCGACACTCCGCAGACCATCATCGAGGTCCTGAACTTCCTCAACGACGACATCAAGGTCGACGAGATGATGATCTCGCCCGCCTACGCCTACGAGAAGGCGCCCGACCAGGAGCACTTCCTGGGTGTCGCGCAGACCCACGAGCTGTTCAAGAAGGCCTTCGCGGACGGCAACCGCCGCAAGTGGCGGCTCAACCACTCCCCGCTCTTCCTGGACTTCCTGGAGGGCAAGGTCGACTTCCCGTGCACGGCCTGGGCGATCCCGAACTACTCGCTCTTCGGCTGGCAGCGCCCCTGCTACCTGATGAGCGACGGATACGTCCCGACGTACCGCGAACTCATCGAGGAGACCGACTGGGACAAGTACGGCCGCGGCAAGGACCCGCGCTGCGCCAACTGCATGGCGCACTGCGGCTACGAGCCCACCGCCGTCCTCGCCACCATGGGCTCCCTCAAGGAGTCCCTGCGGGCCATGCGCGAGACCGTCGCCGGAAACCGCGACTGACGTCATGACCGCCGTTTCCCTGGGCGTCCCCGAGATGCCGGTCCGGCCGATCGCCGAGCGACGTGTGTCGCGACGCATCCAGGTCGGACCGGTGGCGGTCGGGGGCGGGGCCCCCGTCTCGGTCCAGTCGATGACCACGACCCGTACGTCGGACATCGGCGCCACCCTCCAGCAGATCGCCGAACTCACCGCGTCCGGCTGCCAGATCGTCCGCGTCGCCTGCCCCACGCAGGACGACGCGGACGCGCTGGCGACCATCGCGCGCAAGTCGCAGATCCCGGTGATCGCGGACATCCACTTCCAGCCCAAGTACGTCTTCGCCGCAATTGAGGCCGGGTGCGCGGCAGTTCGCGTGAACCCGGGCAACATCAAGCAGTTCGACGACAAGGTCAAGGAGATCGCGCGGGCCGCCAAGGACCACGGCACGCCGATCCGCATCGGGGTCAACGCCGGTTCCCTGGACCGGAGGTTGCTCCAGAAGTACGGCAAGGCGACGCCCGAGGCGCTCGTCGAGTCGGCCCTGTGGGAGGCGTCGCTCTTCGAGGAGCACGGCTTCGGCGACATCAAGATCTCCGTCAAGCACAACGACCCCGTGGTGATGGTCAACGCCTACCGGCTGCTGGCCGCGCAGAGCGACTATCCGCTGCACCTCGGGGTCACCGAGGCAGGGCCCGCCTTCCAGGGCACGATCAAGTCGGCCGTCGCCTTCGGGGCGCTGCTCAGCGAGGGCATCGGCGACACGATCCGGGTGTCGCTGTCCGCCCCGCCGGTGGAGGAGGTCAAGGTCGGCCTCCAGATCCTGGAGTCGCTGAACCTCAAGCCCCGCCGGCTTGAGATCGTGTCGTGCCCGTCCTGCGGGCGCGCCCAGGTGGACGTCTACAAGCTCGCCGACGAGGTCACGGCGGGTCTGGAAGGCATGGAGGTGCCGTTGCGCGTCGCGGTCATGGGCTGCGTCGTCAACGGACCCGGCGAGGCGCGGGAGGCGGACCTGGGGGTCGCCTCCGGCAATGGGAAGGGGCAGATCTTCGTGAAGGGCGAGGTCATCAAGACCGTGCCTGAGTCGAAGATCGTGGAGACCCTCATCGAGGAGGCGATGAAGATCGCCGAGCAGATGGAGCAGGACGGCGTCGCGTCGGGGGAACCGGCCGTCACCGTGAGCTGAAACAGCACGGACCGAAGGGGGCCCGACGTGACGATCCTGGAGAGCATCCGGCAACCACGCGACCTGAAGTCGCTGTCCGAGGCGGAACTCGGCGAACTGTCCGAAGAGATAAGGGAGTTCCTGGTGCACGCGGTGGCCAGGACCGGCGGCCATCTCGGGCCGAACCTGGGCGTGGTGGAACTGACCATCGCGCTCCACCGGGTCTTCGAGTCACCGGTCGACCGCATCGTCTGGGACACCGGCCACCAGAGCTATGTGCACAAGCTCCTGACGGGCCGTCAGGACTTTTCGAAGCTGCGCGGCAAGGGCGGCCTGTCCGGCTACCCCTCGCGCGAGGAGTCCGAGCACGACATCGTCGAGAACAGCCACGCCTCCACCGCGCTCGGCTGGGCCGACGGCCTCGCCAAGGCCCGCCAGGTGCAGGGGGAGAAGGGCCATGTCGTCGCGGTGATCGGCGACGGCGCGCTCACCGGCGGTATGGCCTGGGAGGCGCTGAACAACATCGCCGCCGCCAAGGACCGCCCGCTGATCATCGTCGTCAACGACAACGAGCGCTCCTACTCGCCCACCATCGGCGGCCTCGCCAACCACTTGGCCACCCTGCGCACGACCGACAGCTACGAGCAGGTCCTCGCCTGGGGCAAGGACGTCCTGCTGCGCACGCCGGTCGTCGGCAACACGATCTACGAGTCGCTGCACGGCGCGAAGAAGGGCTTCAAGGACGCCTTCAACCCGCAGGGCATGTTCGAGGACCTGGGCCTCAAGTACGTCGGCCCGATCGACGGACACGACATCGGCGCCGTCGAGTCCGCGCTGCGCCGTGCGAAACGCTTCCACGGCCCGGTCCTCGTCCACTGCCTCACGGAGAAGGGGCGCGGCTACGAACCCGCCCTCGCCCACGAGGAGGACCACTTCCACACCGTCGGCGTGATGGACCCGCTCACCTGCGAGCCCCTCGTACCCTCCAACGGCCCTTCCTGGACCAGCGTGTTCGGCGAGGAGATCCTGCGCATCGGGGAGGAGCGGGAGGACGTCGTGGCCATCACGGCGGCCATGCTGCACCCGGTCGGCCTCGGCAAGTTCGCCGCGAGGTTCCCCGACCGCGTCTGGGACGTCGGCATCGCCGAACAGCACGCGGCCGTCTCGGCGGCGGGCCTCGCGACCGGCGGGCTGCATCCCGTCGTCGCCGTCTACGCCACCTTCCTCAACCGCGCCTTCGACCAGCTCCTGATGGACGTGGCGCTGCACCGCTGCGGGGTGACCTTCGTCCTGGACCGCGCTGGAGTCACGGGAGTTGACGGAGCGTCACACAACGGCATGTGGGACATGTCCATCCTCCAGGTCGTCCCCGGCCTGCGGATCGCCGCCCCGCGCGACGCCGACCAACTCCGGGCCCAGCTGCGGGAAGCGGTCGCCGTCGACGACGCGCCGACCCTCGTCCGCTTCCCGAAGGAGTCGGTCGGACCGGAGATCCCCGCGATCGACCGCGTGGGCGGCCTCGACGTCCTGCACCGGGGCGCGGAGACCCCCGACGTGCTGCTCGTCGCCGTAGGAGTGATGGCGCCCGTCTGCCTCCAGGCCGCCGAACTCCTCGAAGCGCGCGGCATCAACTGCACGGTCGTGGACCCCCGTTGGGTCAAACCCGTCGACCCGGCGCTGCCCGGCCTCGCCGCCGAACACCGCCTGGTGGCCGTCGTCGAGGACAACAGCCGCGCCTCCGGGGTCGGCGCCGCCGTGGCGCTGGCGCTCGGCGACGCCGAAGTCGACGTCCCCGTACGGCGGTTCGGCATCCCGGAGCAGTTCCTCGCGCACGCCAAACGCGGCGAGGTGCTCGCCGACATCGGCCTCACACCCGTCGAGGTCGCCGGACGGATCAGCGCAAGCCTGGCGGTCAAGGACGCGACCGGCCACGCAGCCAAGGAGAAACCCGAATGACCAAGGAGTTCGACCTCACCGCGCTCTTGGCCGAGCGCGGAGCCGAGCGCTACGAGCTGCACAGCAAGTACCTCAACCACCAGCTCCCGCGCATGCTGCACACCATCGGCTTCGACAAGGTCTACGAGCGGGGCGAGGGCGCCTACTTCTGGGACGCGGACGGCAACGACTACCTGGACATGCTCGCCGGGTTCGGGGTGATGGGCCTGGGCCGCCACCACCCCGTCGTCCGCAAGGCGCTGCACGACGTCCTCGACGCCCAGCTCGCCGACCTCACGCGCTTCGACTGCCAGCCGCTGCCCGGCCTGCTCGCCGAGAAGCTGCTCACCCACAGCCCGCACCTGGACAGGGTGTTCTTCGGCAACAGCGGTACGGAGGCGGTCGAGACCGCGCTCAAGTTCGCCCGGTACGCCACCGGGAAGCCGCGCGTCCTGTACTGCGACCACGCCTTCCACGGCCTGACCACCGGCTCGCTCTCCGTCAACGGCGAGGACGGCTTCCGGGACGGCTTCGCCCCGCTGCTGCCCGACACCGCCGTACCCCTCGGTGATCTCGACGCCCTGGCACGGGAGTTGAAGAAGGGCGACGTCGCGGCCCTCGTCGTCGAGCCGATCCAGGGCAAGGGCGTGCACGAGGCGCCGCCCGGCTATCTGCGCGCCGCGCAGGAACTCCTGCGGAAACACAAGGCGTTGCTCATCGCCGACGAGGTGCAGACCGGGCTCGGCCGCACCGGCGACTTCTACGCCTACCAGCACGAGGACGGCGTGGAACCGGACTTGGTGTGTGTCGCCAAGGCGCTGTCCGGCGGCTATGTGCCGGTCGGCGCCACCCTCGGCAAGGACTGGATCTTCAAGAAGGTCTACTCGTCCATGGACCGCGTGCTGGTCCACTCGGCGAGCTTCGGGTCCAACGCCCAGGCCATGGCGGCAGGCCTCGCCGTGCTGTCCGTCATGGAGAACGAGCAGATCGTCGCCAACGCCCGTGCCACCGGGGACCAGTTGAGGACCCGGCTCGCCGCGCTGGTCGACAAGTACGAGCTGCTCGCCGACGTGCGCGGCCGGGGCCTGATGATCGGCATCGAGTTCGGGAAGCCCAAGTCGCTGAAGCTGCGCAGCCGTTGGACCATGCTGCAAGCGGCGCGCAAGGGCCTGTTCGCGCAGATGGTGGTCGTACCGCTGCTCCAGCGGCACCGCATCCTCACCCAGGTCTCCGGCGACCACCTGGAGGTCATCAAGCTGATCCCGCCGTTGGTCGTCGGGGAGCGCGAGGTGGACCGGTTCGTCGAGGCCTTCACGGCCGTGATGGACGACGCGCACAGCGGCGGCGGGCTGATGTGGGACTTCAGCAGGACGCTCGTGAAGCAGGCGGTCGCCAACCGCTGAGCTGCGAGAACCGAGATTTTTGCCTCTGTGACAAGAAATTTGCCGCAGGGGCAAAAGTCCGGCTGAATGGAGGCATGAGCCCCTCCGAGACCGAGACCGGGATCGAGCCGGAACCGCCGGCCGGACCGGCCGACGACCTGCCGGCCACCGTCGCTCCCCAGCTCCGTGCCCTGCGCCGCCGCGCCTCCCTCACCCTGGAGACCGCGGCCCGCTCGGCCGGACTCTCGCCCGCCCATCTCTCCCGCCTGGAGACCGGGCAGCGCCAGCCCTCGCTGCCGATGCTGCTCGCGCTCGCCCGTATCTACGGTACGACAGTCTCGGATCTGCTCGGCGAGACGGTCACCGACCGGGAAGCCGTCGTACGCGCCGCCGACATGGAACCGACCCGGGCGGGCGGCTGGACGTACTGGCAGGCCGGCGCCCCCGGCCGCGGGATGCAGTCGCTGCGCGTCCGCATCCCGCACGGCTCCCAGGGCGACATCGTGCGCGTGCACCCCGGTGAGGAATGGCTGTACGTCCTCAAGGGGCGGCTGCGGCTGCGGCTCGGCGACACCGCGCACATCCTCGGGCCGGGCGACAGCGCCCACTTCGACTCGCTCACCCCGCACCGCCTCGCCGCCGCCGACGAGAACGGCGTCGAGGTGCTCTTCGTCCACACCCTGTTGCAGAGTCCCACGGCCACCCTGTGCCTGGGCCCGATCACCGGAGACACACCATGAGCGGCAACAACATCGAGGACAGGTTCCCCCGTGCCCTGTGGGTACGGCTCCTCATCTACATCGCCGTCGGCCATCTCTTCGCGGCCTTCATCTACCTGTTGTTCTCCGTGGGCGCCAAGTAGCGCACCGCGGGCGCGAGTTCAGTCGAGCAGACGCTCGCGCAGCCGCTCCCGGATCTCCGGGGTGATGCCGAGCCCCTGTTCCAGATAGGCGTCCACGCTGCCCCAGGTCTCCTCGACGGTGTCGAAGGCCGCCGTCAGATACTCGGCGCGGGCGTCGAAGAGGGGGCTGAGGAGTTCCATCACCTCGGGGGAGTAGCCGGCGACGGAGGAGTTGCTGCGGCGGACCTGGTAGCGGCGGTGCTTGGCGTTCGACTCCAGGTAGTCGGCGACGATCGCCTCGCGCTCCACGCCCAGGGCGAGCAGCGTCACGGCGATCGACAGACCCGCGCGGTCCTTGCCCGCCGCGCAGTGCATCAGCGCGGGAACACTGTCCTCGGCGAGCGCGTGCAGCACCCGGGAGTGCTCGGCGGTGCGCTGGGTGACGATCGTGCGGTACGAGGCGATCATGCGGTTCGCGCCCTTGTCGCCGCCGAGGATCTCGCGCAACTGCTCTATCTCGCCGTCGCGGACCATCTTCCAGAACTCGGAGCCGTCCGCCGGGTCGGACAGCGGCAGGTTCACGTTGCGGACGCCGGGCAGTTCGACGTCGGGGCCTTCCAGCTTCTGGTCCGACGCGTTGCGGAAGTCGAAGATCGTGTGCAGGCCCAGCGAGTCGAGGAACGCGGCGTCCTCCTCGGTCGCGTGCGCGAGATGGCCGCTGCGGAACAGCACACCGTGTCGCACGCGCCGTCCGTCCGCCGTCGGGAGCCCGCCCACGTCCCGGAAATTGCGCACTCCGGACAACTCCGGCTCGGTCGACGGAATCTGCTGCGTCACGAGGGCTCCTCCCACTCGGCCCTACGGCGCGGCTCACCGGCGGGCACCCTGTCGACGATACGACATGCGTACCGCGGCCCGGGATGCCCTGGAGGCGCTGACCTGGCTCTCCTCCGAGCGGCGTCAGGGCAGGATCGAGTCGACGTAACCCCCGTCCACCCGCAGCGCGCCGCCCGTCGTGGCCGAGGCCTGGTCGGAGCTGAGGTAGACGACCATGTTGGCGATCTCCTCGGGCTCGATCAGCCGTTGCAGCAGGGACTGCGGCCGGTGCTTCCGCATGAACTCGCGCTGCGCCTCGTCCCAGGGCAGTTCGCGGTCGACGAGTTCGTAGACGAAGTCCTCGACACCGCCCGTGTGCGTGGGGCCCGCGATCACCGAGTTGACCGTCACTCCCGTGCCCGCCGCCTGCTTCGCGAAGCCGCGGCTCACGGCGAGGAGCGCGGTCTTGGACATGCCGTAGTGGATCATCTCGGCCGGGATGACGATCGCCGAGTCGCTGGCGATGTTCAGGATCCGGCCCCAGCCGCGGCCCGTCATGCCCGGCAGGTACACGCGGGTCAGTCGTACGGCGGCCAGCACGTTCACCTCGAAATAGCGGCGCCACTCCGCGTCGCTGATCTCCAGCGGGTCGGCGGCGCCGAACACTCCGAGGTTGTTGACGAGGACGTCCACCTCAGGCAGGGCCTCCAGGACGCGCGCGGCGCCCTCCTCGGTCGTCACGTCGGCGGCCACGGGCACGAAGACGCCGTTCGGCACCTCCTCCGCCAGCCGTGCCACGCCCTCCGCGACCCGCTGTTCGTCGCGGCCGTTCACCCCCACCCGGGCGCCGGAGCGCGCGAGTCCGGCGGCGATCGCCGCGCCGATGCCCTGCGTCGAACCCGTCACCAGCGCGGTGCGTCCCGTCAGGTCGATCTGCATGTGGAACCAGTCCCTCTGTGCGTCCGTCCGTGCGTCGTGCGTGCCGGTACGTCTGCCCGTCAGCCTGGCGGCAGCGCGACCGGCCCGCCACTTCGGCCCCTGCCCGGTCCGTCAGACGTGCATGTCGACGACCACCCAGGTGGCGTGGTCCATCCAGTGGGCGATGGCGGCCAGGTGCGCGGGGTGGTTGAAGTACCGCTGGAAGGCGGCGGTGTCGTCGAAGAGGCTGTTCAGGGCGAAGTCGTAGGAGACGGGCGTCTCGTCGAACGCGTGCCACCCCACTTCCCACTGCCGGATCTCGGGGATCTCGCGGTCCAGGTTCCGTACGAGCTCGAATCCCTCGACGACCTCCGGGGACTGGCGGGTGAGACCGTCGTTCAGCTTGAAGAAGACGAGGTTCCGGATCATTTCCGCTCCTGCCGTCGATGTCGTGCCTCGGTGGACGTGGACGTCTACGGGGCCTCCCACGACTCGGTTCACCCGCCGGCGCGACGCGCCGACAAGCCCTTTCGGCGCGGTCGGCCGCCGGCGGCAGAATGGCGGCCATGCTCTTTCGACTGCTCGGCCGCCCGGAGCTGGTGAACGGCAACGGCGCGATCGCCCTGCCCGGCGCCGTCTCCCGGGCGATCGTGGGGCGGCTGCTGCTCGCCCACGGGGCCGTCGTACGGCGCGACACCCTCATCGAGGAGCTGTGGGAGGAGCGCGGGGCCAAGGATCCGGTCAACGCGCTCCAGGTCCAGATGGCCAAGCTGCGGTCCGCGCTCACGGCGGGCGGCGAGGACACGCGGCTGCTGTTCGGGCACGGCGGCTACCGGATCGTCCTGGGGCCGGACGACGAGATCGACGCAACCGCTTTCGAGACGGCGGTCCGGGCGGGCCGTGAGCATCTGGCCGCGGAGGAGTGGGAGAAGGCCGAGGGCGAGCTGCGGTCGGCGCTCGCGCTGTGGCGGGGGCGTGCCCTGGACGGCCTGGAGGGACGGGTCTTCGAAGCCGAGCGGACCCGTCTTGAGGAGCTGCGGCTGGGCGCCCTGGAGGATGTGGCCACCGCCGGTCTCGCCCTCGGCCGGGCGCGGGAACTGGTCCCCGAGCTGACGGCCCTGGTCTCCCTCGCACCGCTGCGCGAGCGGTCCCGGGCCCGCCTCATGCTTGCGCTGCACCGCTGCGGGCGGACCGCGGAGGCCCTGGAGATCTACGAGACGGGCCGGCCGCTGCTGCGGTCGGAGCTGGGTGCCGTTCCCTCGTCGGAGCTGCGCTCGCTGCACACCGCGATGATCCGCCAGGACCCGGCGCTCCAAGGGCCGGTTGCCGCGTCGGGGTGTGCGTCCGCGCTGTCCTCCCTCCGTACGGACGTGCGGCCTGCGGTCGGCGAAGGCGGTCCGATCCGGCCGCTCGGCCCGTTCGTCGGCAGGCACAAGGAGCTCGGCGCGCTGCGGGAGGTCGTCGACCGCGAGCGGCTGGTGACCGTACTGGGGCCGGGCGGCGTCGGCAAGACGCGGCTGGCGCTGGAGGTGTGCGCGCTCCTCCAGCCCGCCCGGGGCAACGTCTGGTGGGTCGACCTGGCCCCCGCCGACGACGCGAACGCGCTCGCCGTGATCGCCGCCGCGCTCGGGCTCTCCGACGCGTCCGTCCGGCCGGACCAGCCGCCGCACGACCATGTGCAGCGGATCACCTCGTTCCTGACGGTCCGTCAGGCGGTGCTCGTGCTCGACAACTGCGAGCACCTCCTCGACGCCGTCGCCCCGCTCGTGGCGACGCTGCTGGGCCGCTGCCCCGCGCTGACCGTGCTGGCCACCAGCAGGGCACCGCTGGAGGTCCCGGCCGAAGTGATGTACCCGCTGGCGCCCATGGCGGACGAGGAGGCCGCCGACCTGTTCGGCGCCCGCGCCGCCATGATCGACCCTTCCTTCGCCCCGGACGAGACGGCGCTGCGCGACATCCGCTCCCTGTGCCGCAGGCTCGACGGACTGCCGCTGGCGGTCGAACTCGCCGCCGCCCACGTCCGGTTGCTGTCCGTGAGGCAGATCGAGGCCCGCCTCGACAACCGCTTCGCCCTGCTCACCAAGGGGGACCGCACCGCACCGGCCAGACACCGCACCCTGCGCGCCGTCCTCGACTGGAGCTACGCCCTCCTCGACACCTCCGAACAGCGCCTGTTCACGGAACTGGCCCTCTACGTCGGCGGCTGCTCCCTCGACATGGCGGAGTCCGCCGCCGCGCTGCACGGGGCCGACGGTGCCCAACTGCTGCACGTACTGGCGCAGTTGGTCGACAAGTCCCTCGTCGTCCCGTTCTCCACCCCCGACGGGACCCGGCTGCGGATGCTGGAGACGGTCCGCGAGTACGCGCTCGCCCGGCTCCGCGAGGAAGGCCGCGCGCCGGACGCCGAGGAACGGCTCATGGCCTGGGCCGCCCACTTCGTCCGCGACGGCAGCGCGGGCCTCTCGTCCCCCGCCCAGCAGGAGTGGGTCCGCCGGCTCACCGAGGAGTCCGCCAACATCCGGGCCGCCTCGGACCTGATGACGGCCAGGTCCAGGGAGGCCGAGGCGCTGCTGCTGGAGGCGCGACTCGGCTACTTCTGGTTCATCGGCGGCCGGGAGGAGGAGGGCATCGACCGCCTCCACCGCACCCTGCTCGCCTACGACGCCGCAGCAGGCAGGCGGACCGCGGAGCCCACCGAGGACGACGAGTGGGCCCTCTTCTACACCATCGCCTGGCTCACCTGGCTCAACCATGTCGCCGGGCACCACACGGAAGCCCGTTCCTATGGGGAACGGCACACAGCGGTCTGGCGGCACGCGAAGAACCCCGACCTATCGGTCCTGGGCCAGTGCTACGACGCGCTGCACGCGATGCTCGACGGGCGCGACGATGTGGAGGAACGGTTCTCCGCAGCGGAGACCGCCGTGGCGCACACGGAATTCCACTGGGACCGGGCGGTCCTCCAGACGAACTGGTCGACCTACTGCCTACAGCGCGGGGACGTCGAGGGGGCCCGCCGCCACGGTCTGCTCGCGGTGGCGGCCTCCCGCGCGGCCGAGGACGACTTCGCCCGGGTCTTCTCCCTCACCCTCTGCGGCGACGCGGACGAGAGCGACGGCCTCCGCGCCCGGGCCCGCGAGCAGTGGACCGAGGCAGCCGGCATCCTGCGGGCCGTCGGGGCGCGCACCCGCTCGGCCTACACCGTGCTCAGACTGGCCTGCCTGGACATCGCCGAGCGGGAGTCCGTCACCGCCGAGGGGCGGCTCGTGGACGTGAGCAGGCTCGCGGACGAACTCGGCGCGGACGACCTCCAGGCGGCCGTCGCCAACCTGCGCGGAGTGCTGGCCTTCCACGACGGCCGTTTCGCGGACGCGGCGACGGTCTTCGACGGGGTCTGGAACTGTCCGGCGGCACCGGCCGACCGCAGAGCGGTCTCCGCCGTGGGACTCGCGGTCCTGGCGACGTTCGGCCCGCCGGGCCCCACCGCCGCCGCCGGCGCGCGGACCTGGACCGACCGGGCCCGCCGGACCCAGGGCGGACTGCTGGAGCCGCTGGCCCGGCACGCGGTGGGCGTACTGCTGGACCGGCTCGACACCCACCACCGCTCCGGGGGGAGCGGGCAGGGCGACCCGGACCAGGTCTGCGCCTGGCTCGTGGGCGGTTCCTCGGTGCTCGCCGCCTTCTGCTGACCGTCCTCGAACTTTCGTCAAGGCGGCACGCGCGAGCCGTGAACCTCTTCGGACTGCGCGCCGTAGCAGCCATCGGACGGCACCCGGTCGCGTCGGGGAGCCGTTTCCGCCTGCTTTCCGGGTGGCCGACGCTCCGACGAAAGGCACAGCAGCATGACCGAGTACCAGGGCCGGACCGTGGTCGGCGCAGCGGCCGTCACCGAACTGGCCGACCGGATCGGGGGATCCGTGTTCGTCCCGGGCGACGCGGGCTACGAGGAGGCGGTCGCGGGGTTCAACCTGCGCTCGCGGCAGCGGCCCGCCCTGGTCGTCGCGGCAGGCAGCGCCGCCGATGTGGAGAGAGCGGTCGCCTTCGCCGCCGCCCACGACCTGCCCGTCGGGGTCATGGCCACCGGACATCAGCCGTTCCCGGCCGAGGAGGGCTTCCTGCTCGTCACGACGGGCGCGATGCGCACGGTCGACATCGATATCGAGCGCGGGGTGGCCCGCGTCGGCGCGGGCGCGCGCTGGTCGGACGTCGTGGGACCGGCGCAGGAGGAAGGGCTCGCACCGCTGAACGGGTCCAGCCCGGACGTGGGAGTCGTGGGCTTCACCCTCGGCGGCGGACTCAGCCCCTTCCTGGGCCGGTCCCACGGCTGGGCCGCCGACCAGGTCGTGGCCATCGAGGTGGTCACGCCCGACGGCACACCGCGCCGCGCGACACCGGAGCACGAACCCGACCTCTTCTGGGCCCTGCGCGGCGGACGCAGCAACTTCGGTGTCGTGACCGCACTGGAGATCGGGCTCTTCCCCGTCACCTCCTTCTACGGCGGTGGCGTCTACTTCCCCGCCGAGGACGTCGAGGCCGTGCTCCGCGCCTTCCCCGAGGTGGTCCGCGCCGCGCCCGACACCTTCGCCTGCTCGGTGGCGCTGCTGAACCTCCCGCCGGTCCCACAGGTGCCCGAACCCCTGCGCGGCCGGTTCCTCGCCCACCTCAGGGTGACCCACCTCGGCACCGACGAGGAGGCCGAGAAGCTCCTCGCCCCCTTCCGGGCCATCGGCCCGGGGATCCTCGACACCATCGCCCGGCACCCCTACGGCTCGTACGCCCTCGTGCACACCGACCCGGCGGAACCCTTCCCGTACGAGGAACAGGGCGCCCTGCTGGCCGAGTTGCCGTCCGCCGCCGTCGACTCCCTGGTGGAGAGCGCCCAGATCGCCGCCGGGGGACTCGTCACGGTCCTGGAGCTGAGACATCTCGGCGGGGCGCTGGCGGCCCGGCCGGCCGCCGCCGCTCCCGTCGCCGCGCGGGACGCGGTGTTCAACGTGTGGGGCGCGACGGTCGGCCCGCCGGAGGTCGTCGAGGCCGGTATGACGATGCTGGGCGGGATGGTCGAACGGCTGCGCCCGTGGTCCACGGGTCTCACGTACACGAACTTCGCCGGCCGCGACGACCGGGCGGACAACGTGTTCACCGACGCCGACCTGGCCCGGCTGCGCCGCCTCAAGCGGCGCTACGACCCGCGGAACCTCTTCCGGGTCAACAACCACACCATCACCCCGAAATAGCCCAGGACCGGGGAACGGACGGCGTCGGCAGGCTGGAGACCGCGGTGACATGTGAGCAGGAGACAACCGAACTGGCCGCCTATGCCATGGCGGCCCTCGATCCCGGAGAGACCGTACGCGTCGGCCGCCATCTGCGGGCGTGCCCGGGCTGCGCGGGTGAGGTGGACGAGATCCGCACCGCGCTCGCCGCCGTCCGGCTGCTGCCCGACGAGGAGGTGCTGGGCGACTGGTCCGGCAGCCTCTTCGAACTGCGGGAGGCAGCGGTCCGGGCCGCCCTGGCCAAGAGCCCGCCCGTACCCCGCCGGCAGTGAGCCGGCACGCGCGCGTGCCCGCTGTCCATTTCCTTTCCCGCTCCTGTCCTCGGGGACGCGGGCGAGGAAAGCGGACATCAAGGGCCCGGCAAGAGGTCCCTCCCAAGGTTTCCCCGTTCAGCTTTCAACGAATTGGTGCGCCGCGCAGGACCCACGGCGCACTGGGGGAACGTGGCAATGAGGCAACACGGCACAGCGATCCGGGACACACGGCCGGCCCGCCCGGACGGCGGGACGCGTGAACGGGCACAGGCACGGGACGAGGCGTTCATCCGCGCCGTCTACGACAAGCACGGCGCGTATCTGCTGAGAGTGGCCACCGGACTGCTCCGGGGCGACGGCCACCAGGCCCAGGACCTGGTCCAGGAAGCGGTCCTGCGCGCCTGGCAGCACGCCGACATCCTCGACCCGGGGGCCGAGGGCATCCGGCCCTGGCTCGTCACCGTGGTCCGCAACCTCGTCATCGACGGCTACCGCGCCCGGCAGGCCCGCCCTCCGGAGACGGTCGACACCGCGCTGCGGGACCTGCCAGGGCCGGAACTCGTGGATCCCGCGCTCACCAGGAAGATCGTGCGCGAGGCCTTGGTGGACCTGACGCTGCAACACCGCGAGATCCTCGTCCACGTCGAGTTCCTGGACCAGTCGGTGGCCCGCACGGCGACCATGCTGGGCATCCCGCCGGGCACGGTCAAGTCCCGAACACACCTGGCCCTCAAGGCACTTCGGGCCGCGCTGGCGGAGCGGGGCTACACCCCGTAGGCGGTGCCGGGCGTGCGACTCGGGCGCGTGAACCGTTTCCGCGGCCCTCCTCGTGTACCGGAACATGGCGGCACCCCACTGCCGTCGTGGAGGAACGACATGTCCGGCATCCCCGCAGATCTGCCCGCCGCCGACCCCCGTCGTCGTACGGTTCTCCGACTCGGAGGGAAATCCGCGCTCACGCGACACCGTGCCGGTGGCGCGGGGAATGGCGGTCCGGTTCCTCGAACTGACCGACGCGACGGGCACCGGAGACATCCGGTGCCCGTCGCTCTTCGGAATACCGGGGAAGGCTATTGTCTCGCCCGCTCGCGTGCCTCATGTACCGATCTCCTCTCCTCGGAGGTGAGGAGATCCATGAGCCGCTCGTTGTTGACCCAGTCGTTCAGCAGGGCATGGGAGCCCCCGAGGCTGAGCGAGTAGGCCCACATACTTCGTCCCCGTCGCGTCCCGTTCCATTCCGCCGCCCAGCGGAGCAGGTGATCGATGCGCTGCTCCGGCGTGAACCTCATGACCCGCATGCTCGTCATCTTTCCGTGGTTACGAGAAAGCCTTTTCCTCTTCCGCTTGGTAAACGGGACGAGGAACAAGGAGGTTCACAGGCCGATCAGAATCCGGTGAGCGTCACCTTGCCGATGGCGGCGCCGGATTCCAGGACGCGGTGCGCCTCGCGCAGATGGGCCGCGTTGATCGTGCCGAGGTCCCGGGTGGCCGTGGTCCGCAGGCTGCCCGCGTCCACCAGCCGGGCGATCTCGCCGAGGACGTGGTGCTGCGCCGCCAGGTCCGGGGTCCGGTACAGGGAGCGGGTGAACATGAGTTCCCAGTGGAAGGAGATGCTCTTCGACTTCAGCAGCCCGATCTCGACGGCACCGAAGTCGTCGATGGCGAGCAGGTCGCCGAACGGCTTGAGGATCTCGGCGTACGCGGCGAGGTTCCGGTCCGTTCCGGCCGTGCCGAAGATGTGGTCCACGCCACCGGGTGCCACCTCGGCCACCTGCGCGGGCAGGGGGTGATGGTGGTCGACCACATGTGTCACGCCCATACGGCGGGCGAACTCGACGGTCTCCGGGCGGGAGGCGGTACCGATCACGGTCAGGCCGGTGAGGGCTCGGGCCAGCTGGGCCACCATGGCCCCGACCCCGCCCGCCGCCGCGGTCACCAGCAGCGTGCCGGTCTGGTCCGGACTCTGCCGCAGACCCAGGCGCTCGAACAGGCCCTCCCAGGCGGTGAGCGAGGTCAGGGGCAGTGCCGCCGCCTCGGCGAAGGAGAGCGTGCGGGGCTTGCGGCCGACGACGCGCTCGTCGACGGCGTGGAAACGGGAGTTGCTGCCCGGCCGGTCGATCGCGCCGGCGTAGAAGACCTCGTCGCCGACCGCGAACAGCTCGACCTTGTCGCCGACCGCGACGACCGTGCCGGCGGCGTCCCAGCCCAGCACCTTGGGCTCGCCGCCCGGGTCGTTGCCCTGCCGGACCTTGTAGTCCACCGGGTTGACCGCGATCGCCTCGACCTGGACCAGCAGATCGTGCGGACCTGGCTCCGGGAGGGGCAGTTCGAGGTCCAGCAGGCTTTCGTCGTCGTCGACCGGCAGGCTCTTGCGGTAGCCGACCGCGGGCATCGTCTTCGGGGTCACGCTCATCATGGATCTCCTCGGTTCGTGCGGTGGCCGGTGAAGGGCCGCGACCACGCTCCGAACGGTATCCATCGGGAGGCAGTAACCTTCAAGGGAGCCTACTTCCCATCAGGAAGTATCCAGGTCAGGTCAGGCGGCATCAGGAAAACGGTCGATGTTCTGCTCCACCCAGGTTCGCAGATGCGCGAGCGGCGCGCAGGCGTCCAGGCCGAGCGGGGTCAGGCTGTACTCGACCCGGGGCGGCACCTCGGCGTAGATCCGGCGGTCGACCAGGCCGTAGTCCTCCAGTCGGCGCAGCGTCTGGGTGAGAACCTTGGGGCTCACGCCCTGGAGCCGGGAGCGCAGCGCGCCGAAGCGCTGCGGGCCGCCCTCCAGGGCACCGAGAGCGAGGGCGCTCCACTTGTTGGCGAGCAGGTCCAGCATGTCGCGGCAGGGGCAGGCGGCAAGATAGACGCTCTTGGGGTCGTCGCAGAGGCCCGATGTCTTCGTCATCCAGCGATGGTACCCAACGGGTACCAGCAACCCTTGCGGGTAACCGCCACCGCTTCCGTACGGTGGCCGACGTGCACGAAGGTCGAGACATGAACGATGACGGCATCCACTTCCGACTCCTCGGCCGCCTGGAGCTCGCCGACGCGAGCGGTGCCGTCGCTCTGCCGGGTGCCGTCTCCCGCGCGATCGTCGCCCGGCTCCTGCTGGCCGGGGGAGCGGTGGTGCACCGCGACACCCTCATCGACGAACTGTGGGAGGAGCGCGGGGCCAAGGACCCCGTCAACGCCCTCCAGGTCCAGATGACGAAACTGCGCGCGGCCCTCGCGGCGCACGGCGGGGACCGGCGCCTCCAATCCCGTTACGGCGGCTACCAATTGGTGCTGGCCCCGGAGGACGAACTCGACACGGTCCGTTTCGAGGCGGCCGTCCGAGAAGGGCGCGAGCAGCTGGCGGCGGGCGCGTACCGGAAGGCGGAAGACGCTCTACGGCGGGGACTTGAGCTGTGGCGGGGCCGCGCCCTGGACGATCTGAAGGGCCGGGTCTTCGACGCCGAACGGCTGCGCCTTGAGGAACTGCGCCTGGGCGCACGGGAGGACGCGGCCGCCGCCGGTCTCGAACTCGGCCGCGCCGCCGAACTGGTCCCCGAACTCACGGCACTTGTCTCCTCCGCACCCCTGCGCGAACGGTCCCGGGCCCGCCTGATGCTCGCCCTCCACCGCGGCGGGCGCCACGCCGAGGCCCTCGACGTCTACGAGGCGGGCCGCCGCCTGCTCCGCTCCGAGCTGGGCGTCGACCCCTCCCCGGAACTGCGCTCCCTGTACGAGGAGTTGCTCACCCGCGACCGGTCCCCCGGGACGGCGGTCCCGGACGCCGTACGACTGCTCCCGGCACCCGCCGACTCCCGTCCGGCGCCCGGGCGGGGCGGGCCCGACCATCCCCTCGGCCCGTTCGTCGGCCGTGGGGCGGACCTCGACGGATTGCGGGCGGCCCTGGCGCGGGAGCGGCTGGTGACCGTCGTAGGGCCCGGTGGTGTCGGCAAGACGCGGCTGGTGCTGGAGACTTGTGCGTCGATGACGTCCTCGTACGACGCCGCGTGGTGGGTCGATCTGGCGGCGGCGGACGGCGCGGGTGTCCTCCCGGCCATCGCCGCGGCCCTGGGCCTTTCGGACGCCGCGGTACGGCCCGACCGGCCGCCGCACGACTATGTGCACCGGCTCACCTCGTTCTTGACGGAGCGTCAGGCCGTGCTCGTGCTCGACAACTGCGAGCATCTGCTCGACACGGTCGCCCCGCTCGTGGCGGTCCTGCTCGGCCGGTGCCCCGCGCTGACCGTGCTGGCCACCAGCAGGGCGCCGCTGGCCGTCGCGGGCGAGCGGCTGTTCCCGCTGGAGCCGATGTCCGACGGCGAGGCCGCCGAGCTGTTCGGCACCCGGGCCCTCATGATCGACCCGGACTTCAGCGCGGAGGGGCCGGAGCTGGACGACGTCCGTTCGCTGTGCCGGGCACTCGACGGTCTGCCGCTCGCGGTCGAACTCGCCGCCGCACATGTGCGGTTGCTGCCCGTGCGCGAGATCGAACGCCGCCTCGACAACCGCTTCGCCCTGCTGGCCAAGGGGAAGCGGACCGCGCCCGCCCGGCACCGCACGCTGCGTGCCGTCCTCGACTGGAGCTACGCCCTCCTGGACACCACCGAACAGCGGGTGCTGACCGAACTCGCCCTGTACGTGGGCGGTTGCTCCCTCGACACGGCGGAGACGGCGCTCTCCCTCCCCGGGGCGGACCGCCACGAGACCCTGCGGGTGCTGGCCCAACTGGTCGACAAATCCCTCCTGTTCACCGTCCCGACGCCCGAGGGGAGCCGACTGCGGATGCTGGAGACGGTCCGCGAGTACGCGCTGGACCGGCTCAGGGCCGAAGGGCGGGAGGCCGAGGCGGAGGAACGCTTCATGGCGTGGGCCCTGCGCTTCGTGCACGACACCGCGCCAGGCGGCCAAGGGGAGTGGATCAGCCGGCACACCGCGGAGTCCGCCAACGTCCGGGCGGCCTCGGACCTCCTGATGGCCCGGTCGAGAACGGCCGAGGCCCTGGGCCTGGAAACCGGACGCGCCTACTACTGGACCATCAGCGGCCGGGAGGAGGAGGGCATCGACCGCCTGCGCCGCAGCCTGCGGGCCTACGACGTCGTGGAGCCCACCGAGGAGGACGAGTTGGCGCTCTTCCGCGCGCTCACCTGGCTCGTCTGGCTCAGTCATGTCGTCGGCCGGCACGCCGAGGCCGGCCTCTTCATCGACCAGTACCAGGTGACGTGCCGACGGGCGAAGAACCCCGACGTCGGCGTCCTGGGAGCCTGCCACGAGCCGCTCCACGCCATGCTGAGCGGACGCCACGAAGACGTGGAGGAACTCTTCGCACGGGCCGAGCACGGCATCGCGGGCACCGACTTCCACTGGGACCGGGCGGTCCTACAGACCAACTGGACGACGTACTGCCTCCAGCGCGGCGACATCGACGGCGCCCGCGCGCACGGCCGGACCGCCGTCGCGGCGGCGCGCGCCGCGGGCGACGACTACGCGCGGGCGTTCTCCCTCGTGCTCCGCGGCGACGCGGACGAGAGCGGCGGCTTCCGCGACCGGGCCCGCGAGCACTGGACCGAGGCCGTCCACCTGCTGCGCCCCATCGGCGCGCGCGCCCTCTACGCCTACACCGCGCTGCGGATCGTCTGCCTGGACATCGGGGAGGGCGCGATCGCCACCGCCGAGCACCGGCTCGCGGAGGTGGCGCGGCTCGCCGACGAACTCGGCGCGGACGACGTCCGCGCCGCCGCGGCCGTCCTGCGCGGAGCGCTCGCCTTCCACGGGGACCGCTTCCCGGAGGCCCGGACGATCTTCGCCGGTGTCTGGGACAGCCCCACGGCACCGCTCGACCGCAGGGCGATGTCCGCCCTCGGCATGGTGGCCGTCGCGGCCTTCGGACCGCCCGTCCCCTCGGCGGCCGAGGAGACACGGCTGTGGCGGGACCGTGCCGCCAAGGCGCACGACCGGGTGCGCGAGCCACTGGCCCGCCGCACGGTCGGCGCTCTCCTCGACACCCTGGACACCTGTTTCCGGTCCGGTCCGGCCGACGGGCACGGGGCGGACCGGGTACGGGCCTGGCTGGTCGACAATCCCTCCGTGCTGGCCGGCTTCAGCGGAGTGCTGACCGGACCGGGCCGTCATCGCTGACCCGGACGCGTGACACGAGTGTCCACAGGTTATGAGTTCTCCACAGGCGTTGCCTCGCAGGTCCCGCACCATTGATGATGTTGGCGCTTGAGTGGACTTGTTCGAATCTGTGAGGGACTTGATGCTGGAGACCGCCGAGAACGGCCGTACGTGGGTGCTTTCGGGCCCCACGAGCAGTTACGCCGTCCATCTCACCGAGCGCGACGAACTGCTCCATCTCCACTGGGGTCCCCGTATCGCGCTCGCCGACGCCGAGGAACTCGCCGCCCGCCCGCTCCCCGGCGGCTCCTCCTTCGAGTCCCCGCTCGACGGCCGCGAGGAGTACCCGGTCGAGGGCGGCCCCCGCTTCGTCCGCCCCGCCCTGTCGGTGCGCACCCCGGAGCGGCGCGGCACCGAGTGGACCTTCGACCGCTACGACACCGACGGCGACGAACTGCGGCTCCGCTTCCGCGACGCCGGACTGGCGATCACCCTGCACTACCGGACGCGCGGCGACGTCGTGGAACGCTGGACGGTCCTCGACAACGAGGGGACCGAGCCGCTGGAGCTGCTGCGCGCCGACTCCGCCACCTGGACACTGCCCGACCGGGAGGAGTGGCAGCTGTCGCACGTGCACGGACGCTGGGCCGCCGAGTCACGGCTCGTGCGCTCCCCCCTCACCTACGGTGAGAAGGTCATCGGCAGCCGCCGCGGCCACACCGGACACCAGTACCTCCCCTGGGTCGCGCTCGACACCGACGCGACCGAGGAACGCGGCGAGGTCTACGGCTGCGCCCTCGGCTGGTCGGGGTCCTGGCGGATCGCCGTGGCCCAACTCCCGGACGCGCGCGTGCAGATCACCGGCGGTGCCGGGTACGACGAGTCCGGGCTGCTGAGCCTCGCGGCCGGGGAGTCCTTCACGACGCCCCTCTTCGCGGCCCTGTGGAGCGACGCCGGCTTCGGCGGCGCCAGCCGCACCTGGCACGACTACCAGCGCACGCACGTCATCCCGGACGCCGACAAGGACCGCCCGGTGCTCTACAACTCCTGGGAGGCCACGCAGTTCGACATCTCCGAGGAGCAGCAGGAGGTGCTCGCACAGCGTGCGGCGGCGGCCGGTGTCGAGCTGTTCGTGGTCGACGACGGCTGGTTCGGCGCCCGCACCAGCGACCGCGCCGGACTCGGCGACTGGACCCCCAACCCGGACCGCTTCCCCGCCGGCCTCAAGCCCCTCGCGGACCGCGTCCACTCGCTGGGCATGCAGTTCGGCATCTGGGTCGAACCCGAGATGATCAACCCGGACAGTGACCTGTACCGCGCCCACCCGGACTGGGTGCAGTACCAGGAGGGACGAAAGCGGACGGAGTTCCGCAATCAGCTCATCCTCAACCTCGCCCGCGAGGACGTCCAGGAGTACCTCTGGGAGCAGCTCGACGGACTCCTCTCCAGCGCCCCGATCGACTATGTGAAGTGGGACTTCAACCGCTGCTTCACCGACGCGGGCTGGCCCGGCGACGCCTATCCGCAGCGCCTCTGGGTCGACCATGTGCGCGCCCTGTACGCCCTGTTGGACCGACTGCGGGAGGCCCACCCCGGTGTCGCCTTCGAGTCCTGCTCGGGCGGCGGCGGCCGGATCGACCTCGGCATCCTCAGCCGTACGGACCAGGTGTGGACCTCCGACAACACCGACCCGCTCGACCGGCTCGCCATCCAGCACGGCTTCAGCCAGATCCACCCCGCGCGCGTGATGGCCGCCTGGGTCACCGACAGCCCCAGCACCCAGCTCAACGACCGGGTCAGCAGCCTGCGCTTCCGCTTCGTGAGCGCCATGGCCGGGGTTCTCGGCGTGGGCGGCGACCTCTTCGAGTGGACCGAGGAGGAACTCGCCGAGGCCCGCGAGTGGATCGCTCTCTACAAGGAGATCCGGCCGCTCGTGCAGCACGGCGACCTCCACCGGCTGCGCCCGCCGACCGGCGGACTGAGCGCCGTGCAGTACACGCGCGGC
>NZ_JBSFCQ010000005.1:52312-491396 GCF_053891435.1 Streptomyces sp. NPDC002276
CCCTCTACAAGGAGATCCGGCCGCTCGTGCAGCACGGCGACCTCCACCGGCTGCGCCCGCCGACCGGCGGACTGAGCGCCGTGCAGTACACGCGCGGCGACGAGAGCGTCGTCCTCGCCCTGCTCCAGGCGCAGCACTACGGCGAGCCGGTCCCGGCGCTCCGGCTGCGCGGACTCGACCCGACGGCGTCGTACGAATGCCTCGAAACGGGCGAAGTCCACCGGGGTGTCGTCCTGTTGCACCACGGACTGCGGATCGGGCTGCGCGGTGACCTCGATGCGACGGTTCTCCGGCTGCGTCGCATCTGAGTCATCTGCCCGAATTGCAGCCTTCGTTACAACTCGCTCTGGAATAAGGGAACCTGAGAGTTTGTACGTGAGCAGCGTCATATTCGTGACCGTACGTCGCTGGTCATGTTCACGTAATTGACGTGCTTTTCCAGGGTGATTGAGGGGGAAGTCCTGTGGGAATTCACGGAGGGTGACTGTGAATTCCCACAGGAAGTCACAAGAAACCCAAAACCGTGGAACCTCCTGCTTGTCCCTTTGCGTCTTCCTCGCTTACGTTCGCCACCAATCCGGACGGACGCCCAATCCTGCCGCCGACCGGACTCCGCACACACCCACCCGTATGCGGCAGGAGCGGGGGACCCACAGGTAGGACGCCTGTTCCGGTCTCCGGAACGGGCTTGGGGTAAAGCCGCGACCAGCGCGCGGCCGGGCATCTCCAGCCCGCACCCGACAGCTCACCCCGCAGGCGCCGGAGAGGAATTCGTCATGCCCGCGAAGGGTAAGCACCGCCGTCCGAAGTCCCAGCGCCTCAGCCGCTCGATAGCCGTAGCCGGAACCGGCGGCGCCGCGCTCGCCCTTCCGCTCATGGGAGCCACCGGCGCCCATGCCGCCCCTTCGACTTCCGTTCCGGAAAAGGCCGTTCAGTCGGTTCCGGTCGCCGAGAAGACGGTGACGGAGAAGGCGGCGACCGCGAAGACCGAGGGCGTGAAGACGTATTCGGTGAAGGCGGGCGACTGGCTCGCGAAGATCGCCGAGGACCAGGACGTCACCGGCGGCTGGAAGAAGATCTACCAGGACAACCGCGAGGCCATCGGCGCCGACCCGTCGCTGATCCACCCGGGCCTGAAGCTCTCCCTCGGCAAGAAGGCCACGACGGGCACGAGCGCGGACACGGGCGCGAGCACGACCAAGTCGTCCGGTTCGTCCTCCAGTTCGTCCTCCTCGTCGAAGAAGGACACGTCGGCCACGCAGAGCGCCGACACCACCAGCACCTCCAGCGGCTACACCCTCCCCGTGACCGGCGGCACCATCGGCACCGGCTACCACGTCGCGGGCAGCATGTGGTCCAGCGGCTACCACACGGGCGTCGACTTCGTCGTCCCGACCGGCACCACCGTCAAGGCGGTCGCCGCGGGCACGGTCGTCTCGGCGGCCTACGACGGCGCCTACGGCAACGAGGTCGTCATCCGGCACGCGGACGGCGAGTACTCGCAGTACGCCCACATGTCGCAGCTGTCCGTCTCGGCCGGCCAGACCGTCACCGAGGGCCAGCAGATCGGCCTCTCCGGCGCGACCGGCAACGTCACCGGCCCGCACCTGCACTTCGAGATCCGGACCACTCCGTACTACGGCTCGGACGTGGACCCGGTCGCCTACCTCCGCTCGCACGGCGTCACCGTCGGCTGACTCCGGAGCCCGGCGCGGGGCAGTTCCCGGGGTCAACGCCCCTGGCCAGGGGCTTATTCCGACTTTGGACAACCCTTTACAAGTGGCTTATCTCACCGCCCGTCAACCCCAAAATACGATCGCGTAGGTCACAGTCCAGGGTGAATTATGGTTGCCGTGGCTAACGATTCGAAGAGTGACAACAGATCAGTGATCGGGTCGTACGTGGCGGTGGGGGACAGCTTCACCGAGGGCGTCGGCGATCCCGGGCCCGACGGGGCGATGGTCGGCTGGGCCGACCGGTTCGCGGTACTGCTCGCGGACCGGCGGCCCGAGGGCGACTTCGAGTACACCAACCTCGCGGTGCGCGGGAAACTGCTCGACCAGATCGTGGTCGACCAGCTCACCCGGGCCAAGGAGATCGGCCCGGACCTGGTCTCCTTCTGCGCGGGCGGCAACGACATCATCCGTCCCGGCACCGACCCCGACGAGGTCGCCGAGCGCTTCGAACGCGCGGTCGCCGACCTCACCTCCGCCGTCGGCACCGTCCTGGTGACGACCGGCTTCGACACCCGCAACGTGCCCGTGCTCAAGCATCTGCGCGGCAAGATCGCCACCTACAACGGACATGTGCGGGCCATCGCCGACCGCTACGGCTGCCCGGTGCTCGACCTGTGGTCCCTGAAGACGGTCCAGGACCGGCGGGCCTGGGACGGCGACCGCCTCCACCTCTCTCCCGAGGGGCACACGCGCGTGGCGCTCCGCGCCGGCCAGGTCCTCGGCGTCGAGGTACCGGCCGACCCGGACCAGCCCTGGCCGCCGCTGCCGCCGCGCGGCACGCTCGACATCCGCCGCGACGACGTGCACTGGGCGCGCGAGTACCTGGTGCCGTGGATCGGCCGCCGACTGCGCGGCGAGTCCTCCGGCGACCACGTGGAGGCCAAGGGCGCGCTGTCGCCCGACGACATCAAGATGCGGATCGATTGGGTGGCTTGACGGGGCGTAGGGCGTAGGGCTCGCGGGGCGCCGACGCGTTCGCGCGCACGGCCGCATGTGTCGTGAGACCGAGCGCGGCGACGGCGACCGCGGTGCGTCCCGTCCGTGCGTGGCCGCGGCCGACACGCAGGGCGGCCAGGTGCCGTGCAGCGGTGCGCACGCGCGCGTGGCCGCGGTGAGATCGGCCGCGCGGAGGATGTCCTCACGGGGTGCGTCCGCACGCGCGCGTGGCCGCGCCGTCGCCCCGGGCCGCCGTCTAAGGAAGGGCGGTTCAGGGCGTCGTCAACGCCGCCCGCTCCAGGCCGAGTTCCCGCGCGAGCGCCTCGTCGACCCACTCCAGGGCCCGCGTCCGCGACACCGCGCCCCCGTACGCCGTCATCTGTACGGCCAGGCCGTCCAGGAGGGCGGTGAGGCGCAGGGCCGCCGCGTTCGGGTCCGCGCACTGGAACTCGCCCGCGATCACTCCCTCGGCGACGACCTCCGCGAGCGCCCGCTTCCACTGCCGGTCGAGATCGCGCGTCACCTCCAGGAGCGCGGGTTCGCGCAGCGCCGCCGCCCAGCCCTCGATCCACAGCCGCCAGCCCTTGGCCTGCCCGGTCGGCGCGTACCAGCGCACCGCCGCCCGCAACCGGCGCAGCGCGGTCGTCCGGCGGCCGAGCAGCTTGCGCAGATGCGCGAGATCGTCCTCGGCGGCGAAGGTGAACGCGGCGGCGACCAGCTTCTCCTTGGTCGAGAAGTGATAGAGCACCAGCGCGTTGCTCACCCCGAGCGCCGAGGCCACGTCGGCGATCCTGACCGCCGCCACGCCCCGCGCCTCGATCTGCTCGACGGCGGCCCGCAGCAACTCCGCCCGCCGCTCCGCCACGCCCAACCGCACTCTCGCCACGCGGCCACCCTATTCCGTGGCCCGCGAAGCCGTTGCCCCGTGTCTCACCGGTACCAGCCGAACCGCTCCGCGATGACCGGCAGCCGGTCGGCGACGATGGCGTGCGCGGCGGCGCGCGGTGTCGTCCCGTCGGCGTCCGCGCGGGCCAGCATCAGCTCGATCAGGGCGCGCATCGAACGCCGGGTGTGCGCGAACGCCTCGTCCGCGTCCGCACCGATGTCGCCGAACAGGGTCCACCACCACCAGGCGTTCGTCCCCGAGTTCACGACCACGTCCGGCAGTACGACGACCCCGCGCGCGGAGAGCAGTTCCTCCGCCTCCGGCAGTACCGGCATGTTGGCCGCCTCGACGATCCAGCGCGCGGTGACCGCCCCCTGGTTCGTGGTGTCGACCGCGTACGACACCGCCGCCGGAACCAGCACCTCCGCCTCGACGGACAGCCAGTCCCCGCCCGGGAGTTCACGGTCGCCGGGGCGCAGCACGGACCGGTCCACGGTGCCGTACGCGTCCCGCGCCGCGAGCAGTGCGTCCACGTCGAGCCCGGCCGGATTGGCGATCGTCCCCTTGACGTCGGCGACGGCCACGATCGCCAGCCCCGCGCGCGCGAGGAACCGCGCCGTGGCCCCGCCCATGGTCCCCAGACCCTGCACGGCGACCCGCGTCCCCGCGTACGGCACGCCCGCCCGGTCCAGCGCGGCGAGCACCGACTCGGCGACCCCGCAGCCGCCCACCAGTTCGTCGAGACCGATCCCGTCCACCTCGACCGCGAACGCGTCCGCGAGCCGCCGCCGCGCCGCGGCCTCGTCGTCGAGCAGCGGATACACGGCCTGGATCGACGACACGAGCCCCGCCTCCGCCCCGGCCCGGTCCACCAGGTCCTGACTGAGCCCGAGGTCCTCACCCGTCGTCCAGAAACTCTCGACGTACGGCCGCATGGCGCGCAGATACCGCACGAGGAGGCCGTACGACTCCGGGTCCTGGGGGTCGCAGTCGATGCCGCCCTTGGCGCCGCCCAGCGGGATGTAGCGGCCCGCCGGGTCGTAGTGCAGCGCCTCCTTCATGGTCATGCCGCGGGCCAGCCCGGCCACCTCGTCGAGGGTGCAGCCCGGCCGCATCCGCAGCCCGCCGCTGGACACACCGCGCACCAGCCGGTCGACGACCAGGAAGCCCCGGCGGCCGGTGACGTGGTCGGTCCAGGTGAGCGACATCAAGGGGGCGGTCATACGGACTCCTCGCGGCGTCGGCCGACAGGGCAGGTGGCGAAGCGTGTACCGGACGGCGGGTACTGAACGGCGAGTCAGTATGGGAAGTGGGGCCGGGTCCTGTCAACGGAAGATCGAATTCCGCCCGGAGGTGTCAACCACGGGCGCGGAACTTTGGTCTTTCCTTGGAATGACGGCCCCGTGAAGCCGATGCACCGGCGTTGTCACAGGGGTCGACCATAATGGAAAGCCTGACCGACTCCACCTGGAGGCATCGTGACCGGAATCCGTACCCTGAGCTCCGGGCTCCGCGCGCTGCAGCCCGCGGCCTTCGGCGCGGACCCGAGCGGCGAGCGCCTGGCGCGCATCCGCAGATCGCCCCACTTCAAGGACGGGGTCTTCCAGAACCCCGGGGGCAACACGAACGTCCGCCCGTCCGGCGGCACGATGCGCGAGATGGGCAAGGCCTACCTCGACAAGGAGGCGCGCGTCCGCCGCGCCCCCGACGGCACGCTGCCGGTACACGCCACCACCCTCGCCGACCTGGCCAGGCCCGCCGCCACCGGGCTGCGCCTGACCTGGATGGGCCACTCCAGCGTGCTGGCGGAGATCGACGGCCACCGGGTCCTCTTCGACCCGGTCTGGGGCGAGCGCTGCTCCCCGTTCCCGTTCGCCGGCCCCAAGCGGCTCCACCCGGTGCCGCTGCCGCTGGCCGCCCTCGGTCCCGTCGACGTCGTGGTCATCTCGCACGACCACTACGACCACCTGGACATGCCCTCGATCAAGGCGCTGGCCGACACGGACACCCTGTTCGCCGTCCCGCTGGGCGTCGGCGCCCACCTGGAGCACTGGGGTGTCTCCCCGGACCGGCTGCGTGAGCTGGACTGGAACGAGGAGACCAAGGTCGGCGGCCTCACCCTGACCGCGACCCCGGCCCGCCACTTCTGCGGCCGCGGCCTGCGCAACACCCAGCACACCCTCTGGGCCTCCTGGGTCGTCGCCGGTGACGAGCACCGGATCTACCACAGCGGCGACACCGGCTACTTCGAGGGCTTCAAGGACATCGGCGCGGCGCACGGCCCGTTCGACGCCACGATGATCCAGATCGGCGCCTACAGCGAGTTCTGGCCCGACATTCACATGACGCCCGAGGAGGGCATGCGCGCCCACCTCGACCTCCAGGGCGGGCAGGCGCACGGGGTGCTGCTGCCCATCCACTGGGCCACGTTCAATCTGGCCCTGCACGCGTGGGCCGAGCCCGGCGAGTGGACCGCGGACGCGGCGGAAGCGGCGGGCCAGGCGGTGGCGACCCCGAGGCCGGGAGAGCCGTTCGAACCGGGCGCCGAACTGACGACGGACCGTTGGTGGGGACCCTTCGGGGGCGCACTCGCGCGTCCCTGGCGGGGCGCCGAGCCGGTGGGGGCGGACTCGGAGTCGGAGTCGGGGGCGGGATCCGAGCCGGAGTCGAAGGCGGCGGCGACCCAGGAGGAACTCGACCTGGCGAACGAGCGCTGACCCGGGCGACAGTCCCCTCGACGGCGCCGATGGCGTCAATGGACTCAATGGCGTCGATGGCCGGGTCCGCCGCGTCGTCGAAGGGGACGTCTCACCGCAGGGCGCGGAGCCGCCGTACTCCCGTGTAGGTCCCCGTCGTGAGCGCGAGCACCAGCAGGAGGAGTCCCAGGAAGACCACCGGGTTCACCCAGCCCGGAACCAACTCCGTGCCCACGCCCCCCGACGTGACGCACTGCGAACTGACCGGCAGCGTCATCCGCGTCACGACGTGATCGCCCGCCGCACCCATCGCCGCACACATCTGGTCCGGGTCCAGGACATAGAACCCCGACATGGCGCCCCACGTGTACGCGCCGAGCGCCGCCGAGCCGGCCAGCACCGCCACCAGCGCGCAGGTTCCGACGCTCGGCAGCCGCCACCATCCGCTGACCGGCAGCCGATGGCAGGCCCGCCAGGCGAGTCCCGCGGCCGCGGCCACGCACACGAACGGTGTCACGTACGGCGAGAGAACCAGGATCAGAAAGAGAAGAGCTACCACTCCTGTCCGGACATCATCCGGACAGGATCGGTTCCGCACGCTCGGCGGACGGCCTCCGACGGACACTGCCTGTGACGTGCCGGGGTCGCGGCGGGGTCGCGGCGGACGGTGGGACGGATCACCCGAAATCGCTCCGCCGACCCGGCCGCCGGGCCCGGAGCGGGCGGACGGCGAAGCCGGGCGGCATCCAACTCCCGGGCTCCCGGCGCCCGTTCGTGACCGGTTCCGATCAGGGGCGATCGATTCTTTGTCCCTCTTCGTCATACGGCCGCCCGGGTTATCGGTCTGTCGTGCGAAGCCTCATACCAGAGCGGGACGCTCCCCGGGGGACTTTGTCAACTGCCCACCGCACCTGATGCGTTGACGACTACTGTGAGTGTCCGCCGGGCGACGCGGGGCCGAATTCTTCGGCTCTCCCGACCGGCACCGCGATGGCGTATGCCCGAATCGCGCACCCCGCGCGAGCAAACAGGTCCGACGCACCAGTACGAGGACGCCGATGTCTCAACTCCGTGCACCGGCCGCACGCGCAGACCGCCGTGAGGGCGGCCGGCACGGGCGACCGGCCGCCCGACCCGTGCCCGCACTGCCCGAGACGCACATACGATCCCAGCTCCTGCGCCTCGCCGTGCTCCCGCCCGTCGCGGTCGCGCTGAGCGCCAGCGCGGCCGTCCTGTTCACCGTCCGCTCCACCGGAGCACGGACCAGCCTCACCTTCTGGGGTGTCCTCGCCGGAGCCACGTCGGTGACGTGCGCGGGCATCCTGATCGCCGCCGTGGCCGCCGGCCGCGCCGCCGGTTCCATCAGCGACCGCATCGGCGCCCTGCGGCGCGACACCGCGCGCGGCGAGGCCGATCTGCGCGACCTGGTCGAGGCGCTGCGCCGCGGCGAGGGCCCGCCCCAACGCAAGCCGCGCGGTCGGCCGCCGGGGGACGCCGACGACTTCGACCTGCTCGCCGCCGACCTGACACGCGCCCACGACGGCGCCGTCACCGCCGTCGTGTCCGCCTCCCAGCTCTCCAGCCAGGCCGGCAGCGAACAGAAGGTCGAGGTCTTCGTCAACCTCGCCCGGCGCCTTCAGTCCCTCGTACACCGGGAGATCTCCATCCTCGACGAGCTGGAGAACGAGATCGAGGACCCCGACCTGCTCAAGGGCCTCTTCCACGTCGACCACCTCGCCACCCGCATCCGCCGCCACGCCGAGAACCTCGCCGTCCTCGGCGGCGCCGTCTCCCGCAGACAGTGGAGCAACCCGGTCTCCATGACCGAGGTGCTGCGCTCCGCCATCGCCGAGGTCGAGCAGTACTCCCGCGTCAAACTCGTGCCGCCCATCGACGGCACCCTGCGCGGCCACGCCGTCGCCGACGTGATCCACCTGCTGGCCGAACTCGTCGAGAACGCCACGGTGTTCTCCGCCCCGCACACCCAAGTACTGCTCCGCGTCAACCTCGTGACCTCGGGCCTCGCCGTCGAGGTCGAGGACCGCGGACTCGGCATGCCCGTAGGCGAACAGAGCCGGATGAACACCCTGCTCACCGACCCCGACCAGGTCAACGTCGCCAGCCTGCTGGCCGACGGCCGCATCGGCCTGTTCGTCGTCTCCCAACTCGCCCGCCGCCATGGCATCCACGTCCGCCTCCAGACCAACATCTACGGCGGCGTACAGGCCGTACTCGTCGTGCCACAGGCCCTGTTGGGTACGGCACCGGGTGCTCCCGGAGCCGTAGGCCGGCCGGAGGACACGATGGGCGGGGGGCGTCCGCTTCTGCCTCCGCAGCAGTCCCCGCAGGGAGGAACGCAGGGCGGGACACAGGGTGGGACGCCCGGGGCGACGCCCGCAGCGCCCGGGCGGCACCAGCGTGACGCCGGGGCACCGGGACGGCATCAACGACGGGACTCCGCACCGCCCGTCGCGCCGGTGCCGAACGGTGGCGGACCGGTGCCGCTGCCCGTGCGCGGCGCCCACGCGGAACGGGCCAACCCGGCCGAGGCCGTCCCCGGTATCCGGCCCGACGACCGGCACACCGTGGCGACGAACGCGGCCACACCGCCCGTCCCACGAGGCGGCGCGGTACGCGGCACCATGGGCAAGCCGCCCCAACTGCCCCGGCGTCGCGCCCAGGAACACATCGCACCCCAACTCCGCGACGGCCCCGCACCCCGCCAGGACTCCGAGCACCCCGTCGGCCATGACCCGGACCTGATGGCGTCCTTCCAACGCGGGATCGGCCTCGCGGAGGCACAACAGCACATGGAGGCAACGGAGTTGGCGGAGGGGACCGACATGGTGTCACCCCACGTGGACGTCCCGCACGTGGAGGTGCCGCACGTGGAGGTGCCGCACATGGACGTCCGGCGCGTGGAGGTACCGCATGCGGAGTTGCCTCACCTGGACGGGTCACTCGTGGACACGGCACACATGGAGTCGGCCCACACGGAGGCAAGCCGCACGGAGTTCCCGCACACGAACGGGGTGCACACGAACGGCGTGCACACAGGCGGGGTGTATATGAGCCGGCCTCACATGGGCTCCGACCACATGGGCTCCGACACAAGCGCGGGTACCGGCACCAGTGCGGGCACCAACGCAGGCACCGGCACCAGCCCAGCCCTCTCCGCCGCAGGCACAGGCACCGGCACGGACAACTTCTTCCTCGCCCCCCACATGGACGCGGCCCCCATAGCCGAAGCCCACGTGCATACGCCCGGTCACGACCTCACCGCCCGGCACGACGGGAGCGCATCAGCCGGATGACCACGCACGCCCCCGCCCTCACCCCCACCCGCGCTCCCGCAGACCTTCGTACCCCAAGGAGTCGATCCACCATGGCGAGCGACGCGCCGACCGGCCATGTATCCGATCTCGACTGGCTGATGAGCGGCCTCGTGCAGCGCGTACCGCACACCACCAGCGCGGTACTGCTCTCCTGCGACGGCCTCGTGAAGTCGGTCCACGGGCTCGACCCCGACAGCGCCGACCACATGGCGGCGCTGGCCTCCGGCCTGTACTCCCTCGGCCGGAGCGCGGGCGTCCGCTTCGGTGACGGCGGGGACGTCCGGCAGGTCGTCGTCGAACTCGACTCGACGCTGCTGTTCGTGACCACCGCAGGCTCCGGCACCTGTCTCGCCGTACTGGCCGGCCGCGAGGCCGACGCCGCCGTGCTGGGCTACGAGATGGCGATGCTGGTCAAGAGCGTCCGCCCCTACCTCGTGACCGCGCCCCGCCAGCACGCCGTCGAATCCCCTGCGATGAGGCCTTGAGCGTGGCGACGGCCGGCGACGGGCCTTGGTTGGACGACGCGGCCGGACGTCTTGTGCGCCCCTTCACGGTCAGCAACGGCCGTACCCGGCCGTCCATCGCGCTCGACCTCCTGTCGCAGGTGATGGCCACCGGTTCCACCCCCCTCGGCTATCTCGGCCCCGAGCACGCGCAGGCGCTCGACCTGTGCCGCGCGCCCGTCTCGGTCGCCGAGGTCGCCGCCCACCTGAAGCTGCCGGCGGTGGTCACCAAGGTGCTGCTGTCGGACCTGGTCGACTGCGGAGCGCTGACCACCAAGCCGCCCGAGTTCCACCACAACCCCACTGACCGGTCTCTTCTGGAGGCAGTGCTCGATGGACTACGACGACAGCTCTGACTACGTGAGCGGCCACGACCCCTTCCCCACCGCACTGAAGATCCTGGTGGCGGGCGGCTTCGGCGTCGGCAAGACGACCTTCGTCGGCGCGGTGAGCGAGATCGCGCCGCTCAGCACGGAGGAGTTGCTCACCACGGTCAGCGCCGCGACCGACGATCTCGAAGGCATCGAGAACAAGGTCGAGACGACCGTGGCGATGGACTTCGGCCGGATCACCCTCGACCCGGAACACGTGCTCTATCTGTTCGGCACGCCCGGACAGGAGCGGTTCTGGTTCATGTGGGACGAACTGTCCGAGGGCGCGCTCGGCGCGGTCATCCTCGCCGACACCCGCCGCCTGGAGGAGTGCTTCGCCGCCGTCGACTTCTTCGAGCAGCGCGGCCTCGGATTCATCGTCGCGATCAACGAGTTCGACGGCTCCTACCGCTACGACCCCGAGGAGGTGCGGGCCGCCATAGATCTCGACCCCGGGATCCCGGTCGTGCGGTGCGACGCGCGGATCTCCAGTTCCGGGGTGCAGACCCTGCTGACCCTCGTACGCCATCTCATCGAGCACGCCCCGGCGCACGCACCGAGCCATGGTGCCCACATGTGATCCCCGCACACCCTTGCACCCCCTTCACGGAGTTCCTCTATGACATACGTCCACAGGGACGGAGTACGCCCATGAGCTACGACCCGCCGCGTCCGGCCGGTCGTCTGCTGCTCACGCCCGAGGACAAAGAGGCGCCCCAACGGGTGCGGCGGCTACGGGGGTTGGGCCTGGGGAAGCACCCGGACCCGGCGCTCGACGCCTTCGCGGATCATCTCGCCGAGCTGACCGGGGCGCCGTACGCCATGGTCAACTTCATTGACGAGAACCGGCAGTTCTTCGCCGGTCTGCACACTCCGGGCGGTACGGGACTGCCCCGGGCCGTCAAGGGAGGGGAGCACGCCAAGCCCGAGGTGGGGCGGCAGTTGGCGCGTGAATATGGGTTCTGCCCCCATGTGGTGGTCAGACGTAAGGCGCTGGTTCTTGAGGATGTCTGTGACTATCCGCGGTTCGCGGGCAATCCGGTCGTCGACGAGTTCGGCATCCGTTCCTACCTCGGGGCGCCGCTCATCGACTCCACGGGGATGGTGCTGGGCACCGTGTGTGTCGTCGACACGGAGCCGCGGCCGTGGGGGAGGCCGGGCCTGGAGACGATCAAGTCGACGGCGGCGGAGCTGGTGGCCCGGCTGGAGGGGCTCGGTGGCTCATAGCCGACCGGTCGTACAGTTGCCGTATGGGTAGGACCAGTGATGCCGGAGAGAAGATCCTTGCCGCCGGGCGCTCGCTCTTCGAGGCGCGCGGCTACTCGGCGCTGGGCGTGGCCGAGATCTGCCGGGCGGCCGGGGTGCCGAAGGGCAGCTTCTACTACTTCTACGAGTCGAAGGAGGCCCTCGCGCTGGCCGTCGTCGACGAGCACTGGGCGGAACAGCGGCGGGAGTGGGCCCGGATCCTCGGTGGGGATGCCGAACCGCTGGACCGGCTGCGGCGGTTGTTCGAGGCGACGGAGGCCGGTCTGCGAGCCGGACAGCAGGGCTGCGGGACCGTGCTGGGCTGTCTGTTCGGCAACCTCAGCCTGGAGATGAGCAACCAGACCGAGGCCGTCCGCACCCGGCTCCAGGAGATCTTCGACGCCCAGGTCGAAATGGTCGACGCGGTCGTCACCGAGGCCCGCGACCGCGGCGACGTCACCGTCACCGACACCCGGGAGGCGGCACGGTCTGTCGTCGCGCAGTTGGAGGGCCAGGTGATGTTCGCCAAGCTCTACAACAACACCGGACGCCTGACCCCCCTCTGGGCCAACTGCCGTGCCCTGCTGGGGGCGAGCGCCGCTTGACCGGCGGTCGGCGGTCGGCGTCGGTGGGCGCGGTGCGTCGATCGCGCCGGGGACTGCGGGGCGGTTGAGCCCTCTGCGGGGCAACTGCTGTGCTCCGCTCGGGCTCACCTCGGCTGATCAGCGGCCCGCGTCGGTGGGCGTGGTCCGCCGTACCCGCTCCGGCACGGACTGTCGTACCGCCACCGCGTGGTGCGGGTAACCGGCCCGCAGGACGGCGGCGGCGACGGCCGCGGCGAGGACCACCAGGGCGGCCAGGAGCAGGGCCGGGCGGTAGCCGTGGCGCAGCAGCGGGGCGACAGTGAGCGGGCCGAGGATCTGGCCGACGGAGTAGCCGGCGGTCAGCAGCGCCACCGAGCGCGGGAAGCGCAACTCGGTCCCGGTGGCCAGGGCGAGCGTGCTGACGCCGATGAAGGTCGCACCGAACAGCAGCGCCGAGACCAGGGCCGCGGCCACCCCGCCCACCAGCGCGGGCAGCGCGATGCCGACCGCCTGGATCACCAGCGCGACCAGCAGCAGCCCGGGCCGCGACCAGCGGCGGCCGAGCCGGGCCCAGAGCGCGGAGGACGGTACGGCGGCCAGCCCGACGAGCACCCACGCGCCACCGCCGATCCAGCCGGGGGAGCCCTGTGCGATCGCGGCGACCAGGAAGGTCCCGGCGACGATGTACCCGACACCCTCCAAGCTGTAGCTGACGAACAGCGCGACGAAACGGCGGTCGACCGTCGCCGTGACGGCTTCCGACATATGCACGGACGACATGTGCTCGGGCGACATGTGGGTGGCCGACATGGGCCCCGTCGACACGTGCGCGGCAGACACAGTCCCGGCTGGCACCGCCACCTCCGGCCGTAGATTCCACGAGGCCGCCGCCAGGACCACGGCGAGCGCGGCCGAGGCCCACCAGACGGTCCGCCAGTCCGCGATCGGGCGCAGGGCGAGGACCAGGAGGCCGGAGAGCGCGATCCCGGCGCCGACACCGCCGAAGCCCCAGCCGGGCAGATGCGGCGGGTGGTCCCGGAGGTGGCCGAGGAGCGAGTTCACCGCGACGACGAAGATCAGCGCGCTTGCCACGCCCGCCAGCAGTCGCAGCGTGAGCCACACCCCGGTGTGCCGCGTGGCGGGCATCGCGGCCAGCGTGCAGATCAGCAGCACGAGCGCGCCGCGCAGAGTCGTGCGGGAGCGGACCAGGGCGGGGGAGAGGGTGCCCGCGAGCGCGCCGACCAGGTAGCCGACGTAGTTGGCCGTGGCCAGGTGCGCGCCGGCGTCGGTGGACAGGCCCGCCTGGGCGTGCATCAGCGGGAGGATCGGGGTGTAGACGAAGCGGCCGACCCCCATGCCCGCGGCGAGCGCCGAGGCGACCCGGACGACATGAGCCCAAGGTGACAGGAGGGGGCCGCCCGCCCGGGCCGAGGGGACCGGGGCGCTGGCGCTCATGGCAGCCAAATCCCTTACAGCCAGGGTGAGTTACTCCGCATGGCCGGGGTCGTTCGGGTGCGGTTCCAGCGGGGTGACGGCAAAGGTCATCCACGGGGCGAGAGGCAGTGTGCGGAGCACCTTCTCGTGGAGCTGGTCCTCGTCGTCGGCGAGCCAGATGCCGATGCTGCGCCGTTTGCCGACCGGGCGCCACAGCCGTTTCAGGTGTCCGGTGGCGGCCAGTTCGCGGGAGTGGACGGCCTCGGCGGCGCGGCGCCGGTCGACCTCCTCCGGCGGGGTGCCCTCCGGGACGGTGGTGGTGATCTCGACAAGGAACTCTCGCATGACCTCGCTCCGTTCGGGCCCGCCCGGCCAGGCGACAGGGTGCCGGGTCTCCATGCCCTCATCGTGGCCCGGTACCGGCACGGGCGCCACGACGGGCTCGCTCCCTGCTGAGAGTTCCGGCCTCCCAGCCCGCGTAGCATGACGGGCGTGGAGCTGCGCCAACTGAGGTACTTCGTCGCCGTCGCCGAGGAGCTGAACTTCGGCCGGGCCGCCGACCGCCTCCTGATCGCGGGCCCCTCCCTCTCCCAGCAGATCAAGGCCCTCGAACGCGATCTGGGCGTACGGCTCTTCGACCGCGACCGCCGCTCGGTCTCCCTCACCCCGGCCGGTGCCGCCCTGCTCCCGCACACCCGCGCCCTGCTGGAGCGCGCCGACGACCTCAGGCGCCGGGCCAGCCGGCTGGCGGGCTCGGAGGCGGTCCGGCTCGGCTACGTCAACTGGCTCCCCGCCGATCTGACCGCGCGCACCGCGGGTGTGGCCCAGGTCCATGTGGACGCCTGGATCGCGCCCTCGCACACGCAGGCCGCCCGGGTCGCGGACGGCAGCCTGGACCTCGCGGTGTGCTGGGTACGGGACGAGGACCTGAAACGGCACGGACTGCGGGCCCGCCTCCTCGGCGCCGACCGGCTGTACGCGGTGGCCACGGGCACCGACACCGGTGACGTACGCGCCCGGGACACCTCCGTCCTCCTCGACGACGACACCCAGTCCTGGTCGTCCTGGAACGTCTACGCCGAGCAACTGGCCCACGACACCGGGGCGCACGCGGTGCCGATCTCCGACGGCGGGATCACCGGCCCCGCGTTCTTCGACCACGTCCGCCGCAGCCGCCGCCCGGTCGTCAACTCGCCCAAGGGGCAGACCACTCCGCTGCCGCCCGACCTCGTCCGCCGCGAGGTCGTCGAGCCGTCTGTCCACTGGACCTGGTCCCTGGTGTGGCGCGAGGGCGAGACGCGTGCCGCGGTCCTCGCCGCCGTGGACGCGCTGTGCGACGGCGTCGGCGACCTCGGACTCCGGGCTCCCGGCGCCTGGCTGCCGACGGGCGACCCGCACCGCTGACGTGGACTGGGAGGCCAGGCCTCCCAGCAGCGAGGATTCCGGTCCTGGGAAAAGCCAATCTGACCTTTGCCTTCGCCGATCCAGGTCGCCTACGTTCATACATAGGCGACCGGTCGGCTAGTAAAAACAGCCGACCGGGAGCACCGCACCGCATTCACCACCACTTCGGAGAAGGTCGTCATGAGCACTCGGAACCAGAAGGTCGCGATCGTCACCGGCGCCTCGCAGGGCATCGGAGCGGGCGTCGTCGACGCCTACCGCAAGCTCGGATACGCCGTCGTCGCCACCTCGCGCACCATCGCCCCCGCCGACGACGCGGACATCCTGACCGTCCAGGGCGACATCGCCGACCCGGCCACCGCCGAGCGGGTCGTGGCCGCCGCGATCGAGCGGTTCGGCCGGATCGACACCGTGGTCAACAACGCGGGCGTCTTCGTCGCCAAGCCCTTCACGGAGTACACGGCCGACGACTACGCGAGCGTGCTCGGCATCAACCTGGCCGGGTTCTTCCGGCTCACCCAGCTGGCCGTTCCGCACCTGCTCACCCAGGGCGGCGGCCACATCGTCAGCGTCACCACCAGCCTGGTCGACAACGCGGACGCCCGCGTCCCCTCCGTCCTGGCCTCGCTGACCAAGGGCGGAATCCAGTCCGCCACCAAGTCCCTCGCCGTCGAGTACGCCACCCGGGGCATCCGCGTCAACGCCGTGTCCCCGGGCACCATCAAGACTCCGATGCACGCGGCGGAGACCCACGACTTCCTCGCCGCCCTGCACCCGGTCGGCCGGATGGGCGAGGTGAGCGACATCGTCGACGCCGTGGTCTTCTTGGAGAACGCTCCCTTCGTCACCGGCGAGATCCTCCATGTCGACGGCGGCATGAGCGCCGGTCACTGAGAAAGGTCGGCGGAGATGAACAGCGGCAACGACGACGAACTCGTCCTGCGCGGTGTCCTCGACCCCTGGAAGGCGGCCGTCGACACCCATGAACCGGAGGAGGTGGCCCGGCTCTTCACCGAGGACGCGATCTTCCAGGGGCTGCACCCCTACGGCGTCGGCCGGCCGGCCGTCGCCGAGTACTACGCCTCCCAGCCCCTCGGAATGAAGGCCGCCTACGACGTCCTGGAGACCCGGCGCTACGCCGACGACCTCGTACTCGGCTATCTGGACACGGAGTTCACGTTCACCGACCGGCCGCCGGTCGACGTCAAGCTCGCCGTGCTGGTGCGGCGGCTGGCCGACGGCTGGTACATCGCCCACTACCAGGTCTCGCGGCTGGACGGGTGACAGGTGTGAAGGAAAGCTGCGACACCGCTTAAGAAAACCTCGATGGACCCGGGCGCTCCGGTAGGGCAGATTGCTAGCACAATCCACCCCCCACCCCGGAACGGGCTCGTCCGGCCTGTCCGGACCGAGCCCGGCCCCGGGCCTCATGCACAGGAGCCGTAGCGTTGAAGGCGCTGGTCAAGGAGAAGGCGGAGCCCGGGCTGTGGCTCGTGGACGTCCCGGAGCCCGCCGTCGGACCCGGCGACGTACTGATCAAGGTGCTGCGCACCGGGATCTGCGGCACCGACCTGCACATCAGGGCCTGGGACGGGTGGGCGCGGCAGGCGATCCGTACGCCGCTCGTGCTCGGGCACGAGTTCGTCGGCGAGGTGGTCGGGACCGGCCGGGACGTCGCCGACATCGCGATCGGTGAACTGGTCAGCGGCGAGGGCCACTTGGTGTGCGGCAAGTGCCGCAACTGCCTGGCCGGGCGCCGCCATCTGTGCCGTGCCACGGTCGGGCTCGGCGTCGGCCGCGACGGCGCCTTCGCGGAGTACGTCACGCTGCCCGCCGCCAACGTATGGGTGCACCGTGTCCCCGTCGACCTCGATGTGGCCGCGATCTTCGACCCGTTCGGCAACGCGGTGCACACCGCGCTGTCGTTCCCGCTCGTCGGCGAGGACGTCCTCATCACCGGGGCGGGGCCGATCGGCCTGATGGCGGCGGCGGTTGCCCGGCACGCCGGCGCGCGGAACATCATGGTGACCGACGTCAGCGAGGAACGTCTCGCCCTGGCCCGCAAGATCGGCGTGACCCTCGCCCTGAACGTGACGGACGCTCAGATCGCGGACGGCCAGCGGGAGTTGGGCCTCCGCGAGGGCTTCGACATCGGCCTGGAGATGTCCGGCCGCCCCGAGGCCATGCGCGACATGATCGCCAACATGACCCACGGCGGCCGGATCGCCATGCTGGGACTGCCTTCCGAGGAGTTCCCCGTCGACTGGTCCCGCATCGTCACCTCGATGCTCACCATCAAGGGCATCTACGGCCGTGAGATGTTCGAGACCTGGTACGCGATGTCGGTGCTGCTGGAAGGCGGCCTGGACCTCGCGCCCGTGATCACCGGCCGGTACGGACACCGCGACTTCGAGGCGGCGTTCGCGGACGCGGCCAGTGGACGCGGCGGCAAAGTCATCCTCGACTGGACTCTGTAGCAAGGGAATTGAAGATGTTCGACTCCGTGCGCGACGACATCGGTGCCACCCTCGACGAGATCCGCGCCGCCGGACTCCACAAGCCCGAGCGGGTGATCGGCTCCCCGCAGTCCGCGACCGTGAACGTCACCTCGGGCGGCCGCCCCGGCGAGGTCCTCAACTTCTGCGCCAACAACTACCTCGGCCTCGCCGACCACCCCGAGGTCGTCGCCGCCGCCCACGCGGCCCTCGACCGCTGGGGCTACGGCATGGCCTCGGTCCGCTTCATCTGCGGAACGCAGGAGGTCCACAAGGAACTTGAGGCGCGCCTTTCCTCCTTCCTCGGCCAGGAGGACACGATCCTCTACTCCTCCTGCTTCGACGCCAACGGCGGTGTCTTCGAAACCCTGTTGGGCCCCGAGGACGCGGTCATCTCCGACGCCCTCAACCACGCGTCGATCATCGACGGCATCCGCCTCTCCAAGGCCCGCCGTCACCGGTACGCCAACCGCGACATGGCCGATCTGGAACAGCAGTTGAAGGAGGCCACGGGCGCCCGGCGCAAGCTGATCGTCACCGACGGCGTCTTCTCCATGGACGGTTACGTCGCCCCCCTCCATGAGATCTGCGACCTCGCCGACCGCTACGACGCGATGGTCATGGTCGACGACTCCCACGCCGTCGGCTTCGTCGGCCCCGGCGGCCGGGGCACCCCCGAACTGCACGGCGTCATGGACCGTGTCGACATCATCACCGGCACCCTCGGCAAGGCGCTCGGCGGCGCCTCCGGCGGTTACGTCGCCGCCCGCGCCGAGATCGTCGCGCTGCTGCGCCAGCGTTCCCGGCCGTACCTCTTCTCCAACACCCTCGCCCCGGTGATCGCGGCGGCCTCGCTCAAGGTGCTCGACCTGCTGGAGGCGGCGGACGACCTGCGCGTCCAACTCGCCGAGAACACCGCCCTGTTCAGGCACCGGATGACCGAGGAGGGCTTCGACATCCTCCCCGGCGACCACGCCATCGCGCCTGTGATGATCGGCGACGCGGCGGTGGCCGGCCGGATGGCGGAGCTGCTGCTGGAGCGGGGCGTGTACGTGATCGGCTTCTCGTACCCGGTCGTCCCGCAGGACAAGGCCCGTATCCGGGTCCAGCTCTCCGCCGCGCACTCGACGGACGACGTGAACCGGGCGGTGGACGCGTTCGTCGCGGCGCGCGCGGAGCTGGAGGGCTGAGCGGAGCCGGGGGCTGAGCACACCGTGGCGGTCACCGCCCCGGACATATTGCGATAATCGGTCCCATGATCGAAGCGCGGCGGCTCCATATCCTCCGTGCGGTGGCCGACCACCGCACCGTGACGGCGGCGGCCGCCGCGCTGTACCTCACCCCCTCGGCGGTCTCCCAGCAGCTCGCCGCCCTGGAGCAGGAGACCGGCCACCGCCTGGTCGAGCGCGGCGCCAAGGGGGTACGGCTGACCCCGGCCGGCGAGATCCTGCTCGGCCACACCAACGTCGTCCTGGCCCAGCTGGAGCGGGCCGAGGCGGAACTCGCCGCCTACAGTGCGGGCGAGGCCGGCACGGTGACGGTGGCCGCGTTCGCCACGGGTATCGCACAGGTCGTGGCACCGGCGGTGGTCCGGCTCTCCTCGCTCGCGCCCGGCATCCGGATCCGCGTCCAGGACGCCGAGGGCGACGCCAGTCTGCCGATGGTGCTGGACCGCCAGGTGGATGTAGCGGTCGCCGTCGAGTACCGAGGCGCCCCGCCCGCCGACGACCCGCGCCTCATCCACGTCCCGCTCTACGCCGAGCCCTTCGACGCGGTCGTCCCGCTCGCCCACCGACTCGCCGACGCCGACGAGGTCCGCCTCTCCGAACTGGCCAAGGACCCGTGGATCGGCCCCTACCCCGGCAACCCCTGCCACGAGGTCGTCGTCCTGGCCTGCGAGAACGCCGGCTTCCAGCCCCGCCTGGAACACTCCTCGGACGACTTCCGAGCCGTGGTCGCCCTCGCCTCGGCCGACGCGGGCGTCGCCCTCGTCCCCCGCTCCGCCCTGCGCGGCATGGACCTGACGGGAGTCGTCGTACGGCCCGTCGACGGGGTCGCACCGACCCGCCGGGTCTTCGCGGCCGTACGACGCGGCACGGAGGAGCATCCGCTGATCCGCCCGGTCCTGGACGCGCTGGCGGAGGTAGCACGGACGTAACCTCGCCGTTTCATATCAGGGATACTGTCCCGGATGTGAAGCAACAAGACGAGGCAGCCCCTGACCCCATGGACGCCCGCCTCGGTGCCCGCCTGGCCGAACTGCGGGCCCAACACGGCTGGTCCCTCGCGGAGTTGGCGGAACGCAGCGGAGTGAGCCGGTCGACCCTGTCCCGCGCCGAACGCGCCGAGACCAGCCCCACCGCCTCCCTCCTCAACCGCCTCTGCGGCGTCTACGGCCGGACCATGTCCCAACTCCTCAGCGAGGTGGAGGCCGAGCCCACCCCGTTGCTGCGCACCGCCGACCAGCCCGTGTGGGAGGACCGCACCTCCGGCTTCGTACGACGTTCGGTGTCGCCCCCGCACACCGGCCTGCGCGGCGAACTCGTCGAGGGACGACTGACACCGGACGCCGACATCGCCTACGACCGCCCGCCCGTCCCCGGCCTCGAACAGCACATCTGGGTCTTGGCGGGCACCCTCGACGTGACAGTCGGGAACACCGACCACCATCTCGACACCGGCGACTGTCTACGGCTGCGGGTGTGGGGCCCGACCCGGTTCCGCTGCCCGGGTCCGGACGAGGTCCGCTACGTCCTGGCGGTGGTGCTGCCATGAGGACCGAGCAGCTGAGCGCACCCCAACTGCTCGCCGTGGTCGAGGAGTTGGCGGACCTGCTGACCGACACCGTGCACGACGGAGCGTCGGTCGGATTCCTCGCGCCGCTCGACCGCGCGGCGGCCGTCACCTGGTGGCGGGAGCGCGCCGACGCGGTGAGCGCCGGGCGGCTCGCCGTGTGGGCGGCGCGGGACGTTGAACGGGTCGTCGGCACCGTGAGCCTGGCCTTCGCCGACAAGCCCAACAGCCGCCACCGCGCCGAGCTGGTCAAGCTGATGGTGCACCGGGACGCCCGCGGACGGGGCCTCGGGCGCGGGTTGCTGACCGTCGCGGAGGACGCGGCGGTGGCGGCCGGCATCACCCTCCTCCACCTGGACACCGAGACGGACAGCACCGCCGAACGCCTCTACGACTCGGCGGGCTGGACCCGGGTCGGCACGATCCCCGACTACGCGGCGAGCCCGGCCGGGGTGCTGCGGCCGACGACGCTCTACTACAAGCGGGTGGGGGCGGGGGTACACACTCCCACCAGGTGATTGTCAGTGCCTGCCGCTATCTTGCGTGTCATGCCGGATGCCGAAGACGTACGCCGTATCGCCCTCTCCCTCCCGGACACGACGGAGAAGATCGCCTGGAACATGCCCACGTTCCGGGTCGCCGGGAAGATGTTCGTCACCGTGCCCGAGGAGGAGACCTCCATCGCCGTGCGCTGCCCCAAGGAGGAGCGTGACGAACTCGTCCTGGCCGAACCCGAGAAGTTCTGGGTCGCCGACCACGAGGCGGGCTTCGCCTGGGTCCGGGCCCGGCTCGCCGCGCTGGAGAGCGACGAGGAACTGCGCGACATCCTCGCCGACTCCTGGCGCCAGGCGGCCCCGCCCCGACTCCTGGAGTCCTACCCGGAGTTGGGCCTGCCGTCCGACGGCTGAGCCGCTGGAAGCGGCCGGCCGGTCCTAGCCCCGCGGGTTGGCGCGTCCGCCCCCGACGAAACTCCCGATCCGCTCGCGCAGCGACCGGGCGTCGAGCCCGTGGGCGGCCAGGTGTTCCGGGAGGGTGCCGTAGCGGCGCAGTTCGGGGCGGGCCACGCCCAGGCCCAGTACCCGGTGGGGCACGTCGGCGAGCGCGTCGTTCGCGGCGGCCGTCGAGGTGCCCGCGAGGTACGGCTCGACGAGGACGACGTCCGTCCCGGCCGTCCGCGTGGCACGGCGCAGCGCGGGCGCGTCGAAGGGCCGTACGGTCGTGGCGTACAGGACGGTGACGTCGAGGCCCTCCGTGGCGTCGAGTACGGCGTCGAGCATCGGCCCGACCGCGACGACCACACCGGAGCGGCCCTCGCGCACCGGGAGGAAACGCTCGCCGTCGACCGGGAGAGTGTCGGCGTTCGACTGGACGGACAGCCGTACGTACACCTTGTCGTCGCCCGCGGCGACCGCGTGCCGCAGCAGGGTCTCGGCCTCGTCCGGGTGGCCCGGCACGTGCACGGTCCAGCCGTCGAGCGTGTCGAGGAGGGCCACATCGCCCGGAGCCATGTGCGTCAGCCCACCGGCGGGCCAGTCGAACGAGGCCGCCGCACTCACCAGCACCGCGCCGACGCCCTGGTGCCCGAGGTCCAGCTTGACCTGCTCGAAGGGTCGCTCGACGAGGAAACTGGCGAAGGTGTGCAGCACGGGGCGCATCCCGGTCAGCGCGAGTCCCGCGCCCGCCCCGACGAGGAGCTGCTCGCGGATGCCGACGTTGATCACCCGGTCCGGGTGGCGGAGTTGTGCCTCGGCGAGACCGGCCGCGCCGATCTCGGCGAGGACGACCGCGACGCGTGGATCCTCGTCGAGAAGCCGGGAGACGACCGGGGCGAAACGGTCACGCATGGTGTCCATGGAAAGACAGCCCTTCTTGAGCCGCTGGTGAGTGGGTTGGTGAACGGGCGGACGATCAGGCGGACTTGGGCTCCACCCGGGCCACGACCACATGAGGCCGACCGGGATGCGGCGCGGTGAAGGCGCCGTACACCGCGTCGTGGTCGCGGCCGTCGACCGTCACGGTCGACCAGCCCGCGGCCTCGAAGCGGGCGGCGATACCACCGGGCCGGGCGTGAGTGGCGGAGGAGTTGTCGACGACGACGGTGTGCAGCCGGTCCAGTCCGGCGGGCCCGGCGAAGGCGATGGCCTCGTGGTTGCTGCCCTCGTCCAGCTCGGCGTCCCCGACCAGGACCCAGACCCGCGGCTCGGCGAGCCCCTGCGCACGCAGCCCCAGTGCCGTCCCGACGCCCATCGGCAGCCCGTGCCCCAGCGACCCGCTGCCGATCTCGGCGCCCGGCACCAGCACCCGGTCCGGGTGGTGCCCGAGCGGAGAGTCGTACGAGCCGAAGTCCGGGAGCCACTCCACCGGGACGAATCCCTTGGCGGCCAGCACGGCGTAGTACGCCATCGGCCCGTGCCCCTTGGAGAGCAGGAACCGGTCCCGTTCCGGGTCGCCCATGCGTTCCGGGCCGACCCGCAGCACCCGGTCGTAGAGCACCCACAGCACGTCCAGCGTCGAGGTCGCCGCCGGACCGTGCTTCTCGTCGCCGGTCATCAGGCCCATGAGCCGGGGCAGGTCGCCGTGCGTGTACGGGCGGCTGTGTTCCGTGGTGGTGGTCATGCGGACGATCGTGCAACCTCAACCAAACTTCAGGTCAAGCGTCGCGGTGCGAGCCGCCCGTGAGCCGCCCCCGATAAAGGCGTGCGCGATCACCGACGCGAGTGCGGTATTGTTTCCATGCAGGTTCGACCAGGGGAAACCCCAGGTCAGACGGGCAACGGGACGTGGCGCAGCTTGGTAGCGCACTTGACTGGGGGTCAAGGGGTCGCAGGTTCAAATCCTGTCGTCCCGACTTTGCTTCTGGCGGGTCGGAGGCCGTTCTCTCGCAATGAGAGGGCGGCCTTTCGTGTGTTGTCACGGCGTTTCGGCCAAGACGTCGGGCTCGGCTTCGGGCTCCTTGAGCGGGATGTCGCGCATGCCGCGCAGCGGTGAGAAGAACAGCCACAGTCCCGCGCAGCAGCCGCCGACGACGGCGATCCACAACGTGGTGCGGACGCCGAGGGCGGTGGCGAGCGCGCCGCCGGCCAGACCGCCGAGTGGCAGGGTGCCCCAGGTGACCCAGCGAGCCGCGGCGCTGACCCGGCCGAGCAGCTCCGGCGGGCAGGCGGCCTGGCGGTAGCTGGTCAGGGAGATGCCCGCGACCGTGGAGGAGAAGGTCCACGAGATCCAGCCGACGCCGAACAGCAGGACCCATCCACCGCGCCCGGCCAGCGGGATGAGCAGACCGGGCAGCGACAGTACGGTCATCGAGATCCAGCTGATCCGCGCCGAGCCGAACCTCCGGGCGAGATACCGCGCCGCCACACCGCCCGCCACCCCGCCGACGGCCCCCAGCGCCAGCAGCAGCCCGACCGGGCCCGGCCGTAGACCCAGCGTGCGGATCAGAAATACCGGGCCGAGGGTCTCCACCATGATGACGAAGAAGTTGGCGGTGCCGTTGAACGCCACCGAGTTGCGCAGGATGGGATCGCGGAAGACGTGGTCGAGGCCCTCACGGATCTGCGACCGCAGCGGGGGACGCCGGTCGGCTTGTGGCCGGGGGCGGTGCGGCTCACGGGTACGGATCGCCGACAGTGAGCCTGCCGAGAACGCGAAGGAGATCGCGTCGGCGGCCATCGCCCCTGCGGCGCCCACCAGCGTCACCAGCCCCGCGCCTGTGCTGGGTCCGGCGATCTGCGCGACCGACCGGGAGGCGGCGAGCTTGCCGTTGCCGTCCATGAGCCGGTCGCGGTCGAGGACCGTCGGCAGATAGGCCTGGTAGGCGACCGAGAAGAACACGGAGAGCACGCCGGAGACCAGTGCGACACCATAGAGCTGAGCGAGCGTCAGCGCTCCGGCGGCGTGTGCCAGCGGTACCGAGCCGATCACCACGAACTGCGCGAGGTCGCACCAGATCATCAAGCCGCGCTTGGCGATCCGGTCCACTATGGCCCCGGCCGGCAGTGCCACCAGGAGAAACGCACTGGTCTCCGCCGCCGCCAACAGACCGACCTGGAACGCGGAGGCTTCCAGCAGCACGACGGCGACCAACGGCAGGGCGAGAACGGTGATCTGCGTCCCCATCTCACTGACCGTCTGGCCGCCCCACAACAGCAGGAATTCGCGGTTGTCCCAGATCGAGGAACGCGTTCCGCTGTTGTTGGCCATCCATCGGATGGTGTCAGCGCGCCTCCGCCCATGTCCACGTCACTTTCGGCCACGGACATCGCCGAAATCCCGTCAGTTCCTTGCGGCCTTCCGGTTGTGAGTGAGGTCACCGAACTTTTCCCGTGCACCGCACAACTCACTGAGTGGACAGCGGCGTTCGCACAGGCGCCGGACAGCACTCGCCTTGCACAGGAGCGAAGTGAAGATCTCGGCAGACCCGGAACGTACGGTCCGGCGTGCGCGGTTGACGCGGATTCCCCGGTTGGTCACCGCGCTGGCGGTGACGGCCGTCGCCGCCGTCGGCTGCGGTGACGTACCGCCCGGAGCCGACAGCCCGGACAGCCCCGACCGGTCCGCCTCCGCCGCGCCCACGGCCCGAGCCTCGGCTGCCGCTTCCTCCTGCGCCGGTCGTGTCCTGGCGGGCATGAGCCGCTCGCAGCGGGTCGGCCAGCTGTTCATGGGCGCGGTCTCGGCGGGGCCGGGCGCCACCGTCGGCACCGAGCGGGCGCAGGTGGCGGTGCTGAAACGGCATGACGTCGGATCGGTCATCCTCATGGGTCCCGTTCGGTCCGGGCTGAGCGGTGTGCGGGGAGTCGTGGGCGCGATGGGGCAGCTCGACCTGTCGGTGGCTCACGCCACGGTCGGCACCCTGGTCGCCACGGACCAGGAGGGCGGGCAGGTCCAGCAGTTGAGCGGGGCGGGATTCACCGACATCCCGAGCGCCCAGGTGCAGGGCGGGTGGACCGCGTCCCGGCTGGAGCGGCAGGCGGCCGGCTGGGCGGAGGAACTGCACGAGGCGGGTGTACGCCTCGATCTCGCCCCGGTCGCGGACGTGGTGCCCGCCTCGATCGGCCGGGCGAACGGCCCGATCGGCCGGTACGACCGGCAGTTCGGTTCCGGTCCGGAGACGGTGGGCGGCCAGGACGGTGCCTTCGTCCGGGGATTCGGCCAGGCGCACGTCCTCACCACGCTCAAGCACTTCCCGGGGCTCGGCCGGGTCCGGGACAACACCGACACCACCGCCGGTGTCACGGACACGACGCTGACCCGTGACGCGCTGGATCTGAACTCCTTCCGCACCGGGATCGCCGCCGGCGCACGGTTCGTCATGGTGTCGCTCGCGACCTACACCCGCATCGACCCGGCACACCAGGCCGTGTTCTCGACCACCGTGATCGACGGAATGCTCCGCGAGGACCTGGGATTCGACGGCGTCGTCGTCTCCGACGACCTCGGCGACGCGGCCGCCGTCCAGGCCGTTCCGCCGGGACAGCGGGCGCTGGCGTTCCTGCGGGCGGGCGGGGACCTCGTCGTGACGGTGAACACCGACGACGTACCGGCCATGACCTCCGCCGTCCTCGACGCGACGCGGTCCGACCCGGCGCTGCGGACCCGGGTCGACGCGAGCGTGCGGCGCGTCCTCGCGGCGAAGCGGGCGGCGGGCCTGCTGACCTGCCCCGCCTGACGTCGGCCTCGCGCTGCCGACCCACCCGGACCGCTGATCACGCCACGGGTGACGCCCCCACGAACCCCGCACCAACCGACGCGAGGAGCCCCCGCGCCATGCGCATCACTTCCCTCGGCCATGCCGGCCTGCTGCTGGAGACGGCCGCCGGACGGATCGTCTGCGACCCCTGGTTCACCCCGGCCTACTTCGGTTCCTGGGTACCGTTCCCCGACAACACGGGCATCGACCCCGGCCTGCTCACCCACGCCGACTACCTCTACGTCTCCCATCTGCACCGCGACCACTTCGACCCCGACTGGCTGAAGCGGCACATGTCGAAGGACGTGACGGTGCTGCTGCCGGACTATCCCGTCCCGCATCTGCGCGACGCCCTCGCCGACCTCGGGTTCCACCGGTTCGTGCAGACCCGCAACGACAAGGCCATGGAACTGGACGGCGGACTGAGAGTCCTCATCAGCGCCCTGGTCTCCCCGACCGACGGACCGATCGGAGACTCGGCGCTGGTGGTCGACGACGGCCGGGTGCGGGTGTTCAACCAGAACGACGCCCGCCCGGTCGCGGCGGGCCCCATCGAGGAACTCGGGCCGCCGCACGCGCACTTCCTCCAGTTCTCCGGCGCCATCTGGTACCCGATGGTCTACGACTTCCCGGAGCGGACGAAACGGGCCCTCGGGCAGCGCAAACGCCTCAACGGCATGGCGCGGGCGCTCAGTTACATCGAGCAGTACCAGGCGTCGCACGTGCTGCCGTTCGCGGGCCCGCCCTGTTTCCTGGACGAGGACCTGTTCCACCTCAACGACTTCGGCCAGGACGACACCAACGTGTTCCCCGACCAGTTCGCCTTCCTGGACTTTCTGCGCGAACAGGGGAGGGACAACGCGCATCTGTTCCTCACCGGCACCACGGTCGAACTGACCCCGGACCACGAGTGCGCGGTGACACAGATACCGGACGAGGAGATCGCACGCGTCCGGGACCGGCGCCCGTACCTGCTGGCGTACCAGCAGAAGACCCTGCCGGTCATCGACCGTATCCTCGGTGAACTGCCGCAGGACCGCTCGGACTTGGTCGGCCGACTCAAGGAGTGGGTCGAACCGCTGCTGCGGACCGCCGACCACACCTGCGCCGGAGTGAACGGCCGCGTCCTGCTCGACGTCGCGGCCGTGGACGGCGGGGACGACGAGGCGATCGTCTTCGACTTCCTCAGCCGCGAGATCGTCGCGCACGACGGACGGCCGTTCTGCTACCGGTTCCGCGCGGCAAGACCCCTGATCGAGCGGCTCGTTCGGGACCGGGCCGAGGACTGGGTGAACGAACTGTTCCTGTCGTGCCGCTTCGAGGCGTCCCGCTCGGGGCCGTACAACGAATTCGTCTATACCTTCTTCAAGTCGCTGTCGCAGGCCCGGATGGCGTACGTGGAGGGCTACTACGCGGAGTCGTCGGGGGTCGAGGAGTACGCCCTCGCCGACGGCCATGTGGTCCAGCGCCGCTGCCCGCATCTCAAGGCCGACCTGGTCCGTTTCGGCACCGTCGCCGACGGCGTGCTGACCTGCCGACTGCACGGGTGGGAATTCGAGTTGGCGACCGGACGCTGCCTGACCAGCGACGACCGCAAGCTCGCCGTCCGGCCCCAGGAGCCGCTCGACACCCCGTCCGGCGAGGCGGACGCGGCCTACCCGCGGATCGCCGACGGGTTGTCTGCCGACCCGGTGAACGGCATCATCCCCTGATCCGAACCGCCTTCCGGCCGGGGCGCCGTACGAACGGCACCCCACGGACCGCGAGTTCATCGTTGATCCCAGGGGGCCTCCCGCGTCAGGATTCGTGCTGCGATGACATCTTTCGAGCACCTTCCGATCCTCTCGGCCGCCGACGTCGAGCGGGCACTGCCCCGGGACCGGGCGGCAGCGGCCCTGACTCGCGCGCTGCGGGCGGGACTTGAGCCGGGCGAGGACCTGGAACGGTCCGTTCTCGACGTGGCCGGGGGCCAGTTGCTGCTCATGCCGTCGGCGGGGGCGGCCGCCGTAGGCCTGAAGACGGTGACGCTCGCCGCGGGGAATCCGGGCCGCGGACTGCCCCGGATCCAGGGGGCCTACCTGCTGTTCGGCGCGGAGACGCTCGAACTGCGGGCGATCATGGACGGGGTCGCGGTGACGAACCTCCGCACGCCGGCCGTCTCCGTCGCGGCGACCGCTCCGCTGCTCACCCGGTTCACCCGGCCGATCGAGCTGGTGGTCTTCGGCGCGGGCCCCCAGGCGGTCGGCCACGTGGACGCGATCCGGGCCACCGGCACGATCGAACTGGCCGACGTCACCCATGTGGTCCGCCACCCCGACCGGGCCCGCGGGCGACTGCCGCCCGGTGCCACCGTCGTCGCCGCGGACTCACCGGACGTGCCGGTACGGCTCGGGCGGGCACAGATGGTGGTCTGTGCCACCGGTGCCCGTGACCCGCTGTTCGACTCCGCGCACCTGACGGACGGTACGGTCGTCATCGCGGTCGGATCCCATGAACCGGACGCGCGTGAACTGGACGGTTCGCTGATGGCCCGCGCGAACGTCGTGGTCGAGGACGTCCGCACCGCGTTGCGCGAGGCCGGGGACGTCGTCCTCGCGATCCACGAGGGCCACCTCCACGCCGACGAACTGATCCCGATGACGGACGTCGTCCGGGGCACCCGCACGCTCGCCCCGGACCGCACCGCGGTCTTCAAGAGCGTGGGAATGTCCTGGCAGGACCTGGTCGTGGCCGAGGAAATCGTCGAACAGCACCTGCGCGGTCGATGAGGGGGCCCCGGGAACGGGAACCCCTCCGTCGCTTTCGCGCCATTCGTCAGCGGCGTCAGCGGCGTCCGCGGCGGCCGGGGCCCGCCGGAACCGGACACATCCCGCCTCGACATGCCCGGCGACCGCGCCCGGTCGTCCCGGAACGGCGGCGACGGCAGTGCCCACGACCACGTCGGCGACCTCACCAGCACCCGGAGCGGTGAACTCCTCTTCTCCGGTGCGGTCGATCAGTGTCGATCAGCGTCGGACACCTCTGATTGCCAGTGCCAACGGTCCGGAGAACTCCCGCCGCCACCGGGCACACGGCATGTTTTGCGTCACCGAAGCACCTGCGGGCAGTCACAGATCTATCGACTCGGCGTCAAATGTTGTGCACAAATTCCACACAGACCTCTCTTCAGGCGGGCACACATGGTCTAGATTGACCTTGCTTCGCACGGTGTGACACCAGGCGACAAAAGATGATCTATGTGTCCGGCGATGCAGATGGCCAGCAGTTGTGTCTCTCGCGCCGGATGTGGGGGTGATCAATTCTGTTGGCCCGAGGGGGGCTTGGGGCATGGAGAACATCCGAGGTCGCGCCGGGTTCCCGTGCGCTTCAGGAGTCTGGTGGGACCTGCGAGTCCGATGTCGCCAGGGTGAGGTGCTCACGAAGTATTGACACGGCCGGGACGCCAGGCGCCGGGGGCGCGGGCTTCCCGAGGGGGAACAGCGGAGCGGAAGCTTCCGCGGGGGAGTTGCAGTGCGGGGGGCGGGGGCCTCCCGTAGGGGAGTGACAGTGTGCGGCGACCACGTCAAAACCACTGGGGACCTTGGGGGGTTCTGTGCGGCAGGGGGGAATAGTCGGGCCTTTTCCGACGGCGCGCGGGCGTCTGGCGGAAGGGGCGATCGGACAGCCGGCGATCGAATGGGAGCAGCGGTACAGACGTACCGTGATCTTCAGCGACACCGTGGCCACCGCCTGCGTCGTGGGCGGGATCGGAGACTTCTTCGGGGCCCGGGACGCGGCCAACTGGCATGAGAAATGGGGCATTCTCGCCTTCGGCACCCAGCTGCTGGTGCTGGGCGCGCTGGCGGTGAGCCGCTCGTGGTCCCCGGCCGTACTCGGCCAAGGAGCCGAGGAATTCCGCCGGTTGGGGCGTTCACTGTTCACGGCGACCGTCGTGCTGGCGCTCGGCGGGATCGCGCTGACCTCGCGCAACATCAAGCTCTGGATCTTCGTCGCGATCCCCGCGATCGCGATCGTCACCATGACGGAGCGGTATGTGCTCCGCCTCTGGCTGCACAAACAGCGCAACGAAGGACGCTGCCTGAGACCGGTGCTCGCCGCCGGGAGCCCGGCGACCGTGCGCGACCTGATCAGCCGGACCCGCAAGTTCCCGCACCTCGGCTGGCGCGTGGAGGCCGTGTGCACGGAGGACGGCCGCGGGGTCGACGGCGACCAAGGCGCCCTGGACGGCGACCAGTTGGACGGAGTGCCGGTCATCGGCCTGCTGGAGGACGTCGCCAAGCACGTCCGCCACGACGGCTACCGGGTCGTCGCGGTCACGCCCGATCCGCACTGGTCACCGGACCGGTTGCAGCGGCTGGCCTGGAACCTCGAAGGCAGCGACGCCGAGATGATCGTCGCCCCCGTGCTGATGGAGGTGGCCGGCCCGCGGCTGCACGTCGACGCGGTGCTCGGGATACCGCTGCTGCGGGTCAGCATGCCGACCTTCACCGGAGGCCGCCGCGCCATCAAGGGGGTCGTCGACCGGCTGGGCGCCGCGATCCTGCTGATCGCGTTCGCGCCACTGATGATCCTCGTCGCGCTGTTCGTGCTGATGGACAGCCGGGGCGGAGTGTTCTACCGCCAGCGCCGAGTAGGCAAGGACGGCCGCGAGTTCACCATGCTGAAGTTCCGCAGCATGGTCGCCGACGCCCACAGCGCACGGGCCGCGCTGGCCGAACGCAACGAGGGCGCGGGCCTGCTGTTCAAGCTCCGCCGGGATCCGCGGGTGACCCGGGTCGGCACGGTGCTGCGCCGGTACTCGATCGACGAACTCCCGCAGCTCTTCAACGTACTCACCGGATCCATGTCGCTCGTCGGCCCCCGGCCCCCGCTGCCGGAGGAGTCCGCCGCGTACGACCCGGACATCCGAAGACGGCTGCTCGTCAAGCCCGGGCTCACCGGCCTGTGGCAGATCAGCGGACGCAGCGACCTGCCGTGGGAGGAGGCCGTCCGCCTCGACCTCCGGTACGTGGAGGACTGGTCGCTCGCCCTGGACACAGTGATCTTGTGGAAGACCTTGCGTGCCGTGATCCACGGGCAGGGGGCCTACTGATGCGCGGGGGTCGACCGACCGGCGCGCGGACCGCAGGCCGCAGGGGCCTGCCTGGGGGGAGAGACCGGTCATGAGAGTCAGCGTTTTCGGGCTCGGCTACGTGGGCTGTGTGTCGGCCGCGTGCCTGGCCAGCATGGGCCACGAGGTCATCGGGGTGGACGTCAACCAGGTGAAGGTCGACCTGGTCAACGACGGCAAGGCACCCGTGGTGGAGGAACGTATCGGCGAACTCATCGCCGAGGTCGTACGGACCGGCGCGCTGCGCGCCACCCGCGACGTCCGCGAGGCGATCGCGGACAGCGAGGTGTCGCTGATCTGCGTGGGCACCCCGTCGGAGCCCAACGGCAGCCTGTGCACGACCTACTTGGAGCGGGTCACCGAGGAGATCGGCGCCGCGCTCGCCGAGCGGGGCGGCCGCCAGACCGTCGTGTTCCGCAGCACCATGCTCCCGGGCACCTGCCTGAACCTGCTGGTACCGATCCTGGAGAAGCACGTCGGCGGCACCGCCGGGGTGGACATCGGGGTCGCGGTCAACCCGGAGTTCCTGCGCGAGGGCACCAGCGTCAAGGACTTCTTCGACCCGCCGAAGACCGTCATCGGCGAACTCGACCCGGCCAGCGGCGACGCGGTCGCGGCGCTCTACGACGGCCTGCCCGGCGAGGTGTTCCGGGTGCCGATCCCGACCGCCGAGGCCATCAAGTACGCGGACAACGCGTTCCACGGCCTCAAGATCGGCTTCGCGAACGAACTGGGCGCCGTGTGCCAGGCCCTCGGCGTGGACTCGCACCAGGTGATGGACGTGTTCCTCGCCGACCGCAAGCTCAACATCAGCCCCGCCTACCTGCGCCCCGGCTTCGCCTTCGGCGGCTCCTGCCTCCCCAAGGACCTGCGCAGCCTGGTCTTCGCGGCACAGCGCGCCGACGTCTCGGTGCCGATCCTGTCCCACGTCCTGGCCTCCAACTCCGACCACCTCCAACGCGCGGTGGACCTGGTCGAGCGCACCGGCAAGCGCAAGGTGGGCCTGTTCGGCCTCTCCTTCAAGCCCGGCACCGACGACCTCCGCGAGAGCCCGCTCGTCGAACTCGCGGAACGGCTCTTCGGCAAGGGCTACGACCTCAAGATCTACGACGCGAACGTGAGCCTCTCCCGACTGCTCGGCGCCAACCGCGAGTACATCGAGAGCCGCCTCCCGCACCTCGCGCAACTGCTCGCCGACTCCGTCGACGAGGTGCTGGAGCACGCCGAGGTGTGCCTGGTCGGGAGCAAGGACCCCGCCGTACTGGCGGCCCTGCCCCACACGGGCGACCCGGCGATCATCGACCTCATCCGCCTTCCCGACGCCGACACGCGCCGGACCGAACCGGGGTACATAGGCCTTGCTTGGTAACGAGACCAGTGGCGACGGCACGAACCGTCGCGCGCTGATCCTGGTGGAGAACCTCTCGGTCCCCTTCGACCGACGGGTCTGGCAGGAGTGCACCACGCTGCGCGACGCGGGCTGGGAAGTGCACGTCATCTGCCCCCGGGGAGAGAAGCGGGACACGGAACCGGAGGCCGTGATCGACGGGGTGCGGATCCACCGCTACCCGTTGCGCGCGGCCACCGGAGGACCCGCCGGCTATCTGCGGGAGTACGGATCGGCGCTGTGGCACACGCTCCGGCTGGCCCGCAAGGTCGGCCCGGTCGACGTGGTGCACGCCTGCAACCCGCCCGACCTGCTGTTCCTGCCCGCCCTGTGGATGAAGCGGCGCGGCGCGCAATTCGTCTTCGACCAGCACGACCTGGTGCCCGAGCTGTACCTCTCCCGGTTCGACCGCGGCGAGGACCTGCTCTACCGCGCCGTGTGCGCGCTGGAGCGGCGCACCTACCGGGCCGCGGACATCGTGCTCTCCACCAACGAGAGCTACAAGGACGTCGCGCTGAGCCGGGGCGGCAAGCGGCCGGAGGACGTCTTCGTGGTGCGCAGCGCGCCCGCGACCGACCGGTTCCAACCGGTGCCCCCGGAGCCGGAGTTGAAGCGCGGCAAGCCCCATCTGCTGTGCTACCTCGGTGTCATGGGCCCCCAGGACGGCGTCGACTACGCCCTGCGGGCCCTGGCGAAACTCCGCGACGAGGTCGGCCGCACCGACTGGCACGCCGTCTTCGTCGGCGCCGGCGACGCCTTCGACGCGATGGTCGAACTGTCCCGGCAGCTCGGCCTCTCCGACCAGGTGCAGTTCACCGGCCGCATCCCGGACGCCGACCTGGTGCGCTACCTGTGCACCGCCGACGTATGCCTTTCCCCCGACCCGCACAATCCGCTCAACGACGTGTCGACCATGAACAAGGTCCTTGAGTACATGGCGATGGGACGGCCGATCGTCTCGTTCGACCTCCGGGAGGCGCGCGTCTCCGCCGGTGACGCCGCCGTCTACGCGCCTGCCAACGACGAGGCCCAGTTCGCCAAGCTCGTCGCGCTGCTCCTCGACGATCCCGAGAAGCGGGCCCGGATGGGCAAGATCGGCCAGGAGCGGATCGGCGGACCGCTGTCCTGGGAGAACTCGCAAGCGTCACTGCTCGCCGCCTACACCGCCGCCTGCCGGGAACAGGTCCCGGTGGCCGCGGGTGGGCCGGTCCGTAAGGGGAAGAGGCCGCACCATTGAATGACGACACGATCCGTCTGGCCACGATCGGACGGATTCTCCGCCGGCGATGGCGGCTTCTCGCCGTCCTCGCCGTAGTGGGCGCGCTCTTCGGCTACGGCACCTCGGTGCTGCTGCTTCCGCCGCGCTACACGGCAGAGGCGTCGGTCCTGCTGCCGGGCCAGTGGGAAGAGCGCGAACTGCTGACCCAGGTGGACATCGCGACCAGTTCGGCGGTGGTCGACCGGGCCGCCGACGCGCTGAAGTGGGGCGTCGACGGCACCGAGTTGCAGAAAGACGTGAGTGCCAAGGCCGACGACGGGAACATCATCAAGGTGTCCGGTACGGCCGACACCCCGGAGCGCGCGCAACGGCTCTCCGACCAGCTGGCCCAGCAGTTCGTCACCTTCGCCACCCGTATCGCGGGCGGCAGCACCGACCCCGCGGCGGACACGGCGACGGAGGCCCTGCGCAAGCAGGTCGCCGAGACCAACCGCCGTATCACCGACCTCGCCAACTCGGCGGACCCGGGGCAGACCGTGGAGGGCGTGCAGGCCCGCACCGAGCTGGAAGGCCTGCGCACCGGACTCCAGGACGCCATGAAGAAGCTGGAGGAGGCCAACCCGGCGTCCGCCAAGGCCAGCATGGTCGTCATGGGACCGGCACCCCGGCCCACCGGCGCGTCGGCGCCGACCAGGACACAGCTCATCGGCGCCGGGGCCCTGCTGTTCTTCCTGCTCGCCGTCGTCGGCCATCTCGCCGCCGCGCGGGTGAGCCGCAGGCTGCGCACCGAACCGGAGATCGCCGCCGCGCTCGGCTCGCCGTTCCTCGGCAGCGTCGACGTACCCGGCGAACGGCACGGGAACCGGCCCGAGAGCCATGGCGCACGGGCCCGGCTCCGCCGGTTGCTCGGCACCGACGTCCGATGGGACGTACCGGCCCCGCAGCGCTCCGGCGACGAGACCGAGCGGCGCATCCGCTACCGGCGGGTGTGCGCCCGTCTCCGGGACCAACTGCCCGCCCCCCGGCGGCTGTTGGTCGTCGTACCGGAAGGCGACGAGGTCGCCCGGCTGGCCGCAGGACAGCTCGTCGCCGAGGCCACCAACGACCCCCGGCTGCGGATCGTCGAGGTCTCCGTGGACCGGCCGATCGTGCCGGACCGCGACACCGAGTCCGGCGCCCTCGCCGTTCTCAGCGCGGGCAGCTGGACCGCCGCCGAACTCGCCGGCATCGCCGAGGCGTGCGCGGACGGCGGGCACGAACTGGTCGGCGTCGTCGTCGCCGGAACGGTCCGCGCCCGACCGGCGGTAAAAACCGCCGACCGACTTTCCGACGACGCCACTTTGACGTTCGCGGTCCATGGCCACGCGACAGGAGATCCAGCGTGACGACGAGCACGACTTCGGAGTCGTCGGCCGCCACCCCGCTCCTCGACCTCCAGGCACTGGTGGTCGCGGTGCGCAGACGCCGCCGCCTGTGGGGCGCCATGGCGCTGCTCGGACTGCTGGCCGGTGCGGCCGTGGCCGTCCTGCTGCCCCCGGCCCCGGCCGCCGTGACCAAGGTCCTGGTCGCGCATCAGGAGGACCAGCCGAACGACACCGGAACACTGATCCGCACCGACGCCCAGCTGCTGGCGACCTCGCGGATCGCCGGCCAGGCCCTGAAGATCCTCAAGTCCCCCGAAAAACCGGAGGACTTCATGAAGGACTACCGGGGCACCGGACTGACCAACAACGTCCTTGAGATCGATGTGACGGGCAAGACCGACGCGGAGGCGGTGGCCCGCGCCAAGGCACTGGCCCAGGCGTTCGTCGCGGACCACGCCAAGCGCATCCAGGACATCGCCGACGCCAACGCCCAGGGCCTGCTCGACCAGCAGGCCCGGATGCAGGCGGAGCTGGCCGACGTCAACAAGACGATCGGCGGCCGGACGCCCGACACCGACCCGAAGGACTCGGCGAACCTCGAATCGCTCTTCGCCCAGCGGGCCGAACTCACCTCGCAGATCTCCGACTTCGGCCAACGCGCCGAGGAGGCACGCGTCGGCGCCCCCCAGCTCGTCGCCGGCACCCAGATCGTGGACGCCCCCCGCGCGGTGGCGCACTCGCTGCCCAAGGCCCTCGTCACCGACGGCGTGGTCGGACTCGTCCTCGGGCTCTTCGTCGGGCTCGCGCTGGCCGCGGTCGGGGTGGTCGTCGCGGACCGGCCCGTGCTGCGCCGGGACATCGCGGCGAACCTCGGGGCCTCGGTCATCGCCGAACTGCCCCGCCGCTCCGGCAGGTTGTGGCAGCGGCGGCGGACCCGGGTGGCCCGCGAACGCCTCACCACCACGCTGGCCCGCACGGCGCGCGGCTCCGCGGAACCGCTGTCACTGCTCGAACTGGGCTCCGCGCGCAGCACCACAGGGATCGCCCTCGGTCTCGCCCGGGCCCTGTCGGCGGACGGGCCGGTGACCGTCGTCGACGGTCTCCCCGGCACCCAGCTCTCGGGCCGCCGCCCGAAACCGGGGGACCCCACCGTGGTCGGCGGCGAAAAGGCCGCGACCGTGTCCCCGCAGGACCAGCGGATCGGCGTCGGCTCGGTGGCACCCGGCACCGCGTGGACCGACCTCCAGTACCTCGGGACCCGCACCGTGCTCGTCGTACGCGCCGGACACGGCAGCGCCTCCTGGCTGCACACCGTGGCACGGCAGCTCGCCGACCAGGGCATCCCGGTCGTCGGTGTGGTGCTGATCGACCCCGACCCGCGCGACCGCACCGACGGCACGCTGTGGGACGGGCTGGCCAACGCCCTGCGCGGCCGGACCGAACGGCCGACCTGGCAGAACGGTGGGGCCGCCGCCCACGCCGTTCAGGCGGTGGGGGAGGGCCGACGGCTCACCGAGCGGCAGCCGATACGGGCCGCACGGGTCCCCGACAACGACCAGGAGGTGAGGTAGACATGTGCGGCATCGCGGGCACATACCGATGGCCGGACGGAAAGGCCGTCACCGACCGGCTCACCGACACCCTCGCCCACCGCGGCCCGGACGGCTCCGGCCGCTACGGCCACCCCCTGGGTGACGGCGAAGTACAGCTCGGACACCGCCGGTTGGCGATCGTCGACCTGTCCGAGACCGGCGCCCAGCCGATGGTCTCGGACGGCCTCGCCCTCACCTACAACGGCGAGCTGTACAACGCGCCCGAACTGCGGGCCGAGTTGGAGGCCGGCGGGGTGCGCTTCCGCGGCACCTCCGACACCGAGGTGCTGCTGGAGGCCTGGCGGCGCTGGGGCACCGACTGCCTGCCCCGGCTGCGCGGCATGTTCGCGTTCGGCATCTTCGACGAACGCACCGGTGACCTCGTGCTCGTCCGCGACCAGCTCGGCATCAAGCCGCTCTTCCTGCTCCGGCGCGGCGAGGGCCTGATGTTCGCCTCCGAGCTGAAGGCGCTCGCCGCCGCGACCGGCAAGTCCCTTGAGGTCGACCAGGCCGCGCTGGTGGCCTCCCTCCTCTATTACTGGGTGCCGGACTCCCGCTGCGCGTTCCGCGAGGCGGAGAAGCTGCCGCCGGGCAGCTGGCTGCGGTGCCGACCCGACGGCCGGGTGGAGCGCGGCAGCTTCTGGAACCTGAAGGACGTCGCCGCCGAGGGCCGGGACCGCGCCCTGGCCGGTGAGCGGCCCGACCTCGCCGCCATCGTCGAGGAGTCGACCCGCCGCCACCTCATGTCCGACGTGCCGGTGGCGACCTTCCTCTCCGGCGGCCTCGACTCCAGCTATCTGACCGCGCTGGCGGCCCGCCACCAGCCGGGGATCTCGGCCTACACGATCGGATTCCGCGCCGAGGACGCCAAGTTCGAGGCGATGCCCGACGACCTGCGCTACGCCCGGCAGGTGGCCGCGCAGTTCGGTGTCGACCTGCACGAGATCGAGATCGCCCCGAACGTGCTCGACCTGCTGCCGCAGATGACGTACAGCCTGGACGAGCCGATCGGCGACCCCGCCGCGATCAACACCTACCTGATCTGCATGGCCGCCCGGGAGGCCGGGGTCAAGGTGATGCTCTCGGGCATGGGCGCCGACGAACTGTTCGCGGGGTACCGCAAGCACTTCGCGAACCTGCTCGCGCTGCGCTACCAGCGCGTCCCGCGACCGTTGCGGCGCGGGGTGTCCGGCGTCGTGGACCGGCTGCCGGTCGCCTCGGCCACCCGCGGCTACCGGTCGGTGCGGTTCGCGAAGCGGTTCCTCTCCTTCGCCGATCTGCCGGAGGAGACCGCGTTCCGGCGCAGCTACACGATGTACGACCAGGACGAGCTGCTCGCGCTGCTCAATCCGGACCTGGCCGGGACGGTCGACGACGTGATCACCGAGCACACGGACGTCTACCAGGACAACGACCTCGACGACTTCGTCAACCGCATGTGCCTGACCGACTCCCGCATGTTCCTGCCGGGTCTGAACCTCGCCTACACGGACCGCTCCAGCATGGCCGCGTCCACCGAGGTGCGGACGCCGTACGTCGACATCGAGGTGGTCAGGGCGGCCTTCGCCGTACCCGGCAACCGCAAGATCGTCGGGCGCCAGGGCAAGGCCGTCCTCAAGGAGGCGGCCACCTCGGTCCTGCCCAAGGAGATCGTGTACCGGCCCAAGGGCCTGTTCAGCGCCCCGCTGCGGGCCTGGATGAGCCGGGACCTGGCACCGCTGGTGCGCGAGGTGGTCAACGACGGCGAGCTCGTCCGGTCCGGGCTGCTGCGCCGCGACGCGCTGGCCCGGATGGTCGCCGAGGACGCCGCCGGACAGGCGGACTACTCCAAGCATCTGTGGCACGTACTGACCCTTGAGTACTGGTATCGCGACGCGACCTCTGGCCCCGCCCAGAGCGCTCGGACGACGGCTTAGAAAACAGGAGTTCTGGTGAAGCAGGTTGTACAGAACTACAAGAGCGGCGAGCTGGCGGTGCTCGACGTTCCGGTACCGGGGTGCAAGCCGGGCGGGGTGCTGGTGCGCAGCGCCTACTCGCTGATATCCACCGGCACCGAGCTGATGAAGGTCTCCGAGGCCGGCATGTCGATGCTGGGCAAGGCCCGCTCCCGCCCGGACCAGGTGGCCAAGGTCATGCAGAGCGTGGCCACCAACGGACTGCCCGCCACCTACCGCAAGGTGATGGGCAAGCTGGACTCCTACACCCCGCTCGGCTACTCGCTGTGCGGGGTCGTCGAGCAGGTCGGCGCCGGCATCGACGACGTGAAGGTCGGCGACCTCGTCGCCTGCGCGGGCAACGAGCACGCGCTACACGCCGAGCTGAACTGGGTCCCGAAGAACCTCTACGCCCCCGTCCCCGAAGGCCTCGCGCCGCGGCACGCGGCCTTCGGCACCGTCGGCTCGATCGCGATGCAGGGCGTCCGCCAGGGCGAGCCCCAGCTCGGCGAGGTCGCCCTCGTCATCGGCCTCGGCCTCATCGGGCAGCTGGTCGTCCAGCTCCTCACCGCCGCCGGAGTCCGCGTGGTCGGCGCCGACCCGGACCCGGCGCGCTGCGAACTCGCCGAGCGCCTGGGCGCCGTGGCCTGCGGCGACCCCGCCTCCGCCGCCGTGGAGGCCGCCGTCGCCGAACTCACCGACGGCCACGGCGTCGACCAGGTCTTCCTGGCCGCGGGCGGCGGCAGCAACCAGCCCGTCGAACTGGCCGCCCACCTCGCCCGGGACCGCGGCCGGGTCGTCGACATCGGCAAGTGCCGCCTCGACCTGCCCTGGAACGCGTACTACGAGAAGGAACTCGACGTCCGCTTCTCGCGCTCCTACGGTCCCGGCCGCTACGACCCGTCGTACGAGCTGGAGGGCCGCGACTACCCGATCGGCTACGTCCGCTGGACCGAGCGCCGCAACCTGGCCTGCTTCCTCGACCTCGTCGCCCGCGGCCGCGTCGACGTGGAGCCGTTGGTCTCCCACATCGCCGACTTCGACGACGCCGTGGAGACGTATCAGCGCCTGAAGGACGGCGAGTTGAAGGCCGTGGCCGTGCTGTTCCGCTACCCCGAGCAGGAAGGGGAAGCGGGGGAGCCGGAGGCCCCGTCGGTGGCCGTGCCCGCGGTACCGCCCACCGCCAAGGTGTCCACCCCGGCCCGGTCCGCGAAGACCCCGGTGCGCCTCGCGTTCGTCGGCGCGGGCAACTACGCGACGTCGATGCTGCTGCCGCACCTGGCACAGCGCGAGGGCGTCGAGCTGTCGACCGTCGTCACCACGACCGCGCTCTCCGGGGCCAACGCGCAGCGGAAGTTCGGCTTCGCCCAGGCGACCACCGACCTCGACGCCGTGCTCGGTGACAAGTCCGTCGACGCGGTGTTCGTGGTCACCCGGCACAGCTCGCACGCCGAACTGACCCGGCAGGCGCTGCTGGCAGGCAAGACCGTGTTCGTGGAGAAGCCCCTCGCCCTCACCGAGGACGAGCTGGCCGGTGTCCTCGCGGCGGTCGAGGAGTCCGGCAACGACCGCCTCCAGGTGGGCTTCAACCGCCGGTTCGCACCGCTGCTCCAGGAGGCCAAGGAGCGGTTCGGTGCCCGGACCGGTCCGGCGAACCTGCGCTACCTGGTCAACGCGGGCAAGCTCCAGCACGGCAGCTGGTACCTCCAACAGGGCGCCGAGGGCTCGCGGTTCGCCGGTGAGGGCGGCCACTTCATCGACACGGCGAGCTGGCTCCTCGACGCCGACCCGGTCTCCGTGTACGCGACGGCCGCGCCCGGCAACGAGGACCTCCAGGCCGTCCTGCGCTACCCGGACGGCTCCACCGCCACCATCAGCTACGTCACCACCGGCGCCTCCGGCTTCCCCAAGGAGACCCTCGACCTGGTCGGGGACGGCAAGGTGCTGCGCCTCGACGACTTCGTCCGCGCGTCGGTCCACGGCCGTAAGAAGTGGGTCAGTTCGCGGCTGCCCAAGGCCCGGGACAAGGGGCAGAACGCCGAACTCGCCGCGTTCATCAAGGCAGTTCGGACCGGCGGACCGATGCCGGTGCCGCTGGAGTCGCTGGTCGCCACCACGGCGGCCACCCTCGCCGTGGGGACCGGCCTGGCCGCCGGTGCGCCGGTGACGTTGGCGAGGACGCCATGACCATGAGCGCGGGCTGGTACCTGCGCCGGCTCTCCCGGATGGGCCCGCGCGAGATCGCGGGCCGGGCGGGCGACACCCTGCGCAGACGCCGCTGGCGGTCGGCGCGGCCGGACTGCCCGAGCGTCACCGGCGCCCGGTTCACCGCGGTCCTGCCCGCGGGGACGATCGCCGAGGTGCCGTCGGACGCCGTGAAGCGTCTCGTCGCCGAGGCGGACCGACTGATGGCCGGGCACGCCGAGTTCTTCGGCGTGGTCCGCGACGACCTGATCGACCCGGACTGGTCCTACGACCCGAAGACCGGGCGCCGGGCCCCGTCCGGCTACGCCTTCGACGTGCCGTACCGGGACGAGGAGTCGGCCGGGGACATCAAGCAGATCTGGGAGCCGTCCCGGCACCAGTACCTCACCGTGCTCGCCGCCGCCTACGCGGTCACCGGGGACGAGCGGTACGCCGAGCGCGTCGCCGCGCATCTGCGGTCGTGGTGGGCGGCCAACCCGCCGCTGCGGGGCGTGCACTGGATCAGCGGCATCGAGCTGGGCATCCGGCTGCTGTCCTGGGTGTGGGTCCGCCGGCTGCTCGACGGCTGGGAGGGCGCGGCCGAGCTGTTCGAGGACAACCCGGTCGCCCTGAACCAGATCTGGCACCACCAGCGCTGGCTGGCCGCCTTCCCCAGCCGGGGCTCCTCGGCGAACAACCACGTCATCGCCGAGACCGCCGGACAGTTCGCCGCGGCCTGCGCGTTCGACTGGTTCCCCTCGTCGGCGCGTTGGCGGTCCGACGCACTGCGGTCGCTGGACCGGGAGCTGCGGGCCAACACCTTCGACTCCGGCCTCAACCGCGAGTTGGCCACCGAGTACCACGGACTCGTACTCGAACTCGGCCTGGCCGCGCTGGCCGAGGCCGACGCAGCGGACGTGCCGGTGCCCGACTCGCTCCGGCTGGTGCTGCTGCGGATGACCGACGCCCTCGCGGCCGTGGTGGACAACCGGCTGCGCCCGCCCCGCCAGGGGGACGCGGACGACGGCTTCGGCCTGATCCTGGACGGCGAGGGCACCGAGCGCTGGGGTTCGCTGCTTGCCACCGGCGAGGCCGTGTTCGGCCGCCTCGACTGGTGGCCGACGGTCACCGCCACCGACGTGCGCACCCCACTGCTGGCCGCACTCATCAAGCCGTACGCGAAGGACGCAACCGCCCGCCCGGCGACCAGGCCCGACCGCTTCGCCGACGCGGGGCTCACCGTCCTGCGCGGGCCGGGGGAGATCTGGTGCCGCTGCGACGGAGGCCCGCACGGCTTCCTTTCCATCGCCGCGCACGCCCACGCCGACGCGCTGTCCGTGGAGGTCCGGCACGACGGCATCGACGTGCTCGCCGACCCGGGGACGTACTGCTACCACGGGCAGCCCGAGTGGCGGGAGTACTTCCGCTCGACGCTCGGCCACAACACCCTCCAGCTGGACGGCGGAGATCAGTCCGTCTCGGGCGGCCCGTTCCTGTGGACCCGGCAGGCCCGCACCCGCGTGCTGGACGTGGACAACTCCGGTGCGGGGGTGGCCCGTTGGACCGCCGAGCACGACGGCTACCAGGGCTCGGTGCACCGCCGTCGGGTGGAACTCACGGCCGAGAGCCAGGAGTTGAGGATCGTCGACGAGGTGCGCGGCGGCCCGCGCCGGGACGTGCGGCTGGCGTTCCACCTCGGACCCGAGATCGCCGCGGACCTGGTGGGGCACCGCGCGGTGCTCACCTGGATCCGCGACGGCGAGGGGCGTTCCGCGGTGCTCGACCTGCCGGAGCAGTTGTCCTGGCGGACGCACCGCGGCGAGAGCGAACCGCCGCTGGGCTGGTACTCCGCCGGATTCGGGCGCAAGGAACCCACCACCACGCTGATCGGCACCGGATTCGCCGACGGCACCGACGGGTTCACCACCGTCCTCGGGTTCCGCGGTCAGGGGAGTGTGTGCGGAACATGAGACGGCACTGGGCGTCGGCGGTCGCACCGCTGGCGCTGATCCTGCTGACGGCGACCGGCTGCGACAGCACGTCGAGCGCCCCGGCCACGACGAAGCCGAGCGCCGCGCCGTCCACGGCCACGTCCGCCGCCCGGACCGTGGCCCGGGTGTGCGCCAACCCCGCCGCCGGACCGGCCAAGGCGCCGGCGGGCGCGGTGACCGTCGACCCCAAGGTGGTCGGCGATCTGGCGACGAAGACCAAGAACAGCCCCCCGAACACCACGTTCTGGCTCAAGCCGGGCACCCACAGGCTTGAGCGGGACCGCTACGCCCAGGTCATCCCCAAGAAGGGGGACCACTACATCGGCGCGCCGGGCGCGGTGTTCGACGGCCGGAAGGTCAACCAGTACGCCTTCACCGGCAACGCCGCAGACGTCACCATCCGCTATCTGACCGTGCAGGGCTTCGTCGCGCCGCAGGACGAGGGCGTCGTCAACCACGACTCGGCCGACGGATGGATCATCGAACACTCGACGATCAAGGACAACGCCGGTGCCGGACTGATGGCCGGTGCCCGCCAGCAGGTCCGCGCCGACTGCCTGCGCGACAACGGCCAGTACGGCATGAACGCCTACAAGGGCAACGGCCCCCTCACCGGCCTGGTCGTCCAGGGCAACGAGATCGTCGGCAACAACACCGGCGACTGGGAGCGGAAGCAGAAGGGCTGCGGCTGCACCGGAGGCATCAAGTTCTGGGAGGTCAACGGCGCCGACGTGAGCGGGAATTGGGTGCACGACAACCGCGGCACCGGGCTGTGGGCGGACACCAACAACAACGACTTCCTCATCGAGAACAACGTGATCGAGGCCAACGACGGTGCCGCGCTGATCTACGAGACGAGCTACAACGCGGTCATCAAGGACAACACGATCCGGCGCAACAACTGGGTCGAGGGCCGCAAGGCGGCCGACAGCGGCGACAACTTCCCGTACGCGACGATCTATCTGTCCGAGTCCGGCGGCGAACCCCGGGTCAAGGCCCGCACCGACAAGATCGAGATCTACGGGAACGTGCTGGAGAACAACTGGTCCGGGATCACCCTGTGGGAGAACGCCGACCGGTTCTGCAACAGCCCGGCCAACACCTCGTCCGGTGACTGCACCCTGCTGGTGAAGAAGACGAGCAGCTGCGTACGGCCGGCGATCACCAAGGCACCGCTCTTCTCCGACTGCCGGTGGAAGACCCAGCGGGTGGACATCCACGACAACCGCTTCGTGCTCGACGAGTCCGTCGTCAAGTGCACGGAGATGTGCGACCGCATGGGGGTGCTCTCCAACTACGGCACCTATCCGGACTGGTCGCCCTATCACGGCGAAGGGGTGGCCGACGCCATCACCGAGGACCAGCACAACAGTTGGCACGACAACGTCTACGTCGGGCCGTGGAAGTTCGTCGTCGAGGACCAGAGCAAGGTGCTCGACTTCGGCCAGTGGCAGACCGCGCCGTACCAGCAGGACAAGGGCAGCACCCTCGACCTCCAGGCAGGTGGTTGAGATGAGCGAGAACTCGACGCGCGGACCGGACCCGGCAAAGACGCTGCCCGGCGCCGCACCGAGCCCGGCCGCCACACCGAAGATCGTCGGGATCGTCTGGGGGCTGCTGGTCCTCAACACGCTCGGCTCCGCCGGGGCGAAGACCATCGTCCCGCTGCCCCGCTCCCTCATCCAGATGGTCACCATGGGCTCGCTGGTCGCCGCGTTCGGCCTGGCACTCCTGGTCAACCAGCGGGTGCGCGTCAGGTCCAGCGCCTACGTGCTGCTGCTCAGCCTGCTGCTGGTGTCCAGCGTGATCTCCAGCGCGAGCCTGGAGTCCGGGATGGGCGCGCTGTTCCGCTGCTTCCGGCTGACGCTCTTCGTCGGCACGCTGTGGCTGCTCAGCCGCTGGTGGGACGGCAGCCTCACGTTCGTCCGCTATCACATCCGGGCGTACTTCGCGGTCCTCGGCTCGGTGGCCCTCGGCCTGGTCGTCTCCCCGGGCAAGGCCCTGCCCGACCTCTACGGCGGACGCCTCGTCGGCGCGCTGTGGCCGCTCACCCCGCCGCAGATCGGGCAGTACGCGGCGGTCATCATCGGGCTCACCGCGCTGCTCGTCATCGGCGGACGGACCGACCGGACCAGCGCCGTGCTGGTCATCGTGCCGTCGCTGGTGCTGCTCGCGCTGACCCACACCCGGACGGCAACCCTCGGCCTGCTGCTCGGGCTGACGCTGGCGATCGGCTCGCTCATCCTGACCAGCGCCGCGGCCCGCCGCTTCTTCAGCTGGTCGGTGCTGATCTCCGTGGTGGCCGCGGTCGGCTTCGCCTCCGCGCTCCAGACCTGGTTCCTGCGCGGCCAGAGCCAGGAGAACTTCTCCAGTCTCACCGGCCGGGCCAAGGTCTGGAACGCCCTGCTGGCCGAGCCCCGGTCGACCGCGCAGCAACTGTTCGGCGTGGGCCTGGGCGACAAGTCGTTCGGCGGGCTGCCGATCGACAACAGCTGGCTGGCCGTCTACAACGAACAGGGCCTGGTCGGTGTCACCCTCGTCGCGGTGATCATCGTTGTGCTGGGCGGTGTCGCGCTGCTGCGCCCACCCTCGCTCCAGCGGGCCTGCGCGATCTTCCTGATCAGCTACTGCGCGATCGCCTCGTACACCGAGGCGGGTCTCGGCGACGCCTCGCCGTATCTGCTCCATCTGGCCCTGGCCGCCTCGCTGTTGGCGGCACCGGCACAGGCCGCTCCGCTCTCGACGCAGCTGGGGAAGCCGCTCGCGAAGCCCCTCCCGCAGACCCTCTCGAAGACCTTCTCGAAGTCCGACGCCCCTCGACGGCACGTCCCGCGCTGGGCCCGTGGCTCGGAGGTGAACTGAGCATGCACGTCCTCGTGGTGCACAACCGCTACAACTCGGCGCAGCCGAGCGGCGAGAACAACGTCGTCGACCAGGAGGTGGCGCTGCTGCGCGCGGCCGGTCACCGGGTCGAGCTGTTCGAGCGGCGCAGCGACGACATCGGCGGACGCTCCCTCCTCGGCAAGGTCGCGGTACCGCTCCTGGTGCCGTGGAACCCGGGCGTGCGCAAGGAGTTGGCGGCCAAGCTGCGCGCCGAGCGGCCGGACGTGGTGCACGTCCACAACGTGTTCCCGCTGCTGTCGCCCGCGGTCCTCGCCGCCTGCGCCGACGCCGGAGTGCCCGCCGTCGCCACCCTGCACAACTACACCCAGGTCTGCCCGCCCGGCACACTCCAGCGGGACGGCCGACCGTGCACCGAGTGCGTCGGCGCGACCCCGCTGCCCGCCGTCCGGCACGGCTGCTACCGCAATTCCAGCCTCGCCACCGTGCCGCTCGCGGTCAGCCTCTCCGTCAACCGGAAGCGCTGGTGGACCGGCGTGGAGCGCTTCCTCTGCATCTCCGCCGCGCAGCGCGACGTCCTGGTGACCTCCGGGATGCCGGCCGAACGCCTCGCGGTGAAGCACAACTTCGTCCCCGAACCCGACATCCGCCGGGAGGGCGCGGGCGAGCAGGTGCTCTATCTCGGCCGCCTCGCCGAGGCCAAGGGCGTACGGCTGCTCATGGCCGCGTGGGACGAGGTCGCGGCGGGCGGCGGTGTGGGCGTCCCGCTCGCGATCGCCGGGACCGGCCCGCTGGAGAAAGAGGTCACCGCCTGGGCGGCGGGCCGCGACGACGTGCGCTGCCTCGGCCTGCTGGACCCGGCGGAGTGCCGCAAGGCCATCGCACGGTCGGTCGCCGTAGTCGCGCCCTCGACCTGGCTTGAGGCGTTCGGCCTGGTGGTCGTGGAGGCGATGGCGGCCGGGGTGCCGACCGTCGCCGCCGGTCACGGCGCCTTCGTCGAACTCGTCGAGGACGGCGTCACCGGACTGCTGCACACGCCTGGCGAGTCCGCCTCGCTCGCGTCCGGCATTCGCCGGATCGCGAACGACCCGGACCGCAACCGGGAGATGGGGCAGGCGGCCCGGCACCGCTACGAGCAGGGATTCAGCCCGGCCGTCGGCCTGGAGCGCCTGCTGGAGGAGTACCGCACCGCGATCGCGGGACGGTCGGCACTGGCTCGTGGTGGGGACACCCACGCGGGCAGGGGGGATGGGGACAGCACATGACACGATGCCGACTCTGCGGCTCGGAAGCGACGGCGAGCGTCGTCGACCTGGGGGCGACACCGCCGTGTGAGAGCTTTCTCGCAGCGGACCAACTGGACCTGCCGGAACCGGCGTACCCGCTGCATCTGCGGGTCTGCACGGAGTGCTGGCTGGCGCAGATACCGCCGCTGATCACGCCGGAGGAGACGTTCAAGGAGTACGCGTACTTCTCCTCGTTCTCGACCTCCTGGGTGGAGCACGCGCGCACCTTCGTCGAGGGCGCGGTGGACCGCCTCGGCCTCGACTCCGACTCCTTCGTGGTCGAGGTCGCGAGCAACGACGGCTACCTGCTGCGGCACGTGGTGGACCGGGGGATCCGCTGCCTGGGCATCGAGCCCTCGGTGAACGTCGGCGCCGCGGCGCGCGAGGCGGGCGTGCCCACCTTCACGGACTTCCTGAGCCCCGACACCGGCGCGGCCGTCCGCGCCGAGCACGGCCCGGCCAACCTGGTCGTCGCCAACAACGTGTACGCGCACATCCCCGACGTGGTCGGCTTCACCCAGGGCCTGCGCGCCCTGGTCGCCGACGACGGCTGGGTCTCCATCGAGGTGCAGCACCTGCTGACCCTGATCGAGGACAACCAGTACGACACGATCTACCACGAGCACTTCCAGTACTACACGGTCGCCTCCGCGATCCGGGCCCTCGCCAGCGGCGGACTCACGCTCGTGGACGTCGAGTTGGTGCCCACGCACGGCGGCTCCATCCGGCTGTGGTCCCGCCCGGCCGAGGTCGCGGGCGAGCCCTCGCAGCGGGTGGCCGACGTACTGGCCCGCGAAAAGGCCGCAGGGCTCCAGGAGTTGGCCGGATACACCGAGTTCTCCGCCCGGGTCGCCAAGGTCCGCCGGGACCTGCTCCGCTTCCTCATCGACGCGGCCGACCGCGGCGAGACGGTCGTCGGCTACGGCGCCCCCGGCAAGGGCAACACCCTGCTCAACCACTGCGGCATCCGCCCCGACCTGCTCGCGTACACGGTCGACCGCAACCCGTACAAGCACGGCCGGTTCACCCCCGGCACCCGCATCCCGATCTTGCCGCCCGAGCAGATCGCCGCCGACAAACCGGACTACGTCCTCGTCCTCCCGTGGAACCTGCGGGCCGAGCTGACCGAGCAGTTGTCCTTCGTCCATGAGTGGGGCGGCCGGCTCGTCTTTCCCATCCCGGAACTGAGCATCGTAGAGGTGAAGTCATGAAGGTCGTTCTCTTCTGCGGTGGTTACGGGATGCGCATGCGCAACGGAACCTCCGACGACGTCCCCAAGCCCATGGCCATGGTCGGTCCGAGACCCCTGATCTGGCATGTCATGCGCTACTACGCGCACTTCGGGCACAAGGAGTTCATCCTGTGCCTCGGCTACGGTGCCCACCACATCAAGGACTTCTTCCTCAACTACGAGGAGACGGTGTCCAACGACTTCGTCCTGCGCGGCGGACAGACCGAGTTGCTCTCCACCGACATCGCCGACTGGACGATCACCTTCGCCCAGACCGGCATCGAGTCGCCCATCGGTGAGCGGCTGCGCCGGGTGCGTCATCACCTCGACGGCGACGAGATGTTTCTCGCCAACTACGCCGACGTGCTGACCGACGCCCCGCTGCCGGAGATGATCGACAAGTTCGCCCAGCGCGACGCGGGCGCGTCGATGATGGTCGTACCGCCCCAATCCTCCTTCCACTGCGTGGAGTTGGGCGAGGACGGTCTGGTGGGAGGCATCACCGCGGTGAGCGACATGCCGCTGTGGGAGAACGGCGGCTACTTCGTGCTCCGCCAGGAGGTCTTCGACCACATACCGGAGAACGGTGACCTGGTCGCCGACGGATGTGCCCAACTGGCCAAGCAGGGACGGCTGGTGGCGCATCAGCACCGCGGCTTCTGGAAGCCGACGGACACCGTGAAGGAGCGGGCCGCGCTCGACGAGTCCTACACCCGGGGCGACCGCCCGTGGGCCCTGTGGGAGCGGGACAGCGCGGGGGTGCGTGCGTGATCAGGCTCGGAGCCGGTCCGCTCGACCGGATCGTGGCGGTGGGCGCGCACTGCGACGACATCGCCATCGGCGCCGGCGGCACCCTGCTGACGCTGTGTCAGGCGCGCCCTGGCATCCGCGTCGACGCGCTGGTGCTCTCCGGCGGCGGCACCGATCGCGAGCAGGAGGAACAGGCCGCGCTCACCGCCTTCTGCCCGGGCGCCGACCTGCGCCTGACCGTGCACAAAATGCCGGACGGCCGCCTGCCCGCGCACTGGGAGGAGGCCAAGGCCGCCGTCGAGGAACTGCGCGCGCAGACCGAGCCCGAACTGGTCCTCGCGCCGCGCACCGACGACGCCCACCAGGACCACCGCGGCCTGGCGCAGTTGATGACCACGGCGTTCCGTGACCACCTCGTGCTCGGCTACGAGATCGTCAAGTGGGACGGCGACCTCGGCCGGCCGGCGGCCTACCAGCCGCTGGAGACCGAGACCGCCGAAGAGAAGGTACGGCTGTTGCAGGAGCACTATCCCTCGCAGCGGCACCGGCCCTGGTACGACCGGGAGGCCTTCCTCGGCCTCGCCCGGATCCGCGGTATCGAATGCCACGCGCGCTACGCCGAGGCCTTCGCCGTCACCAAACTCACGCTCAACCTGGGGGGTTGAACACCTTGCGCGTACTACTGACCGGACACCAGGGATATCTGGGCACCGTGATGGCACCCGTCCTCACCGCCGCAGGACACGAGGTCGTCGGCCTCGACTCCGGCCTGTTCGCCGACTCCGTCCTCGGCCCCCAGCCCGCCGACCCGCCCGGGACGCGGGTGGACCTGCGCGACCTCACCGCCGAGCACGTGGCCGGCTTCGACGCCGTGATCCACCTGGCCGCCCTGTCGAACGACCCGCTCGGCTCGCTGGCCCCGGAACTCACCTACGACATCAACCACCACGCCTCCGTACGGCTGGCAAAGCTGGCCCGCGACGCCGGAGTCGGACGCTTCCTCTACGCGTCGACCTGCTCCGTCTACGGCGCCTCCGGTGGCGACGACCTCGTGACCGAGGACGCCCCGCTGCGCCCCGTGACGCCGTACGCGGAGTCGAAGGTGCGGGTCGAGGACGACGTGCACGCGCTGGCCGACGACGACTTCACCCCGGTGTTCATGCGCAACGCCACCGCGTTCGGGTTCTCGCCCCGGCTGCGCGCCGACATCGTGCTGAACAACCTGGTGGGCCACGCGCTGCTCTCCGGCGAGGTGCTGGTCCTCTCCGACGGCACCCCCTGGCGCCCGCTCGTCCACGCCGCCGACATCGCGCGCGCCTTCACGGCCGCGCTCACCGCGCCGCGCGAGGCGGTCCACGACCGGGCGTTCAACATCGGCAGCGAGGTCAACAACGTCACCGTCGCCGAGATCGCCGAGCAGGTCGCCGAGGCGGTGTCCGGCGCCAAGGTCGTCATCACCGGCGAGAACGGCGCCGACCCCCGCTCGTACCGGGTGGACTTCTCCCGCTTCCGCAACGCCATCCCCGACTTCGACTGCGAGTGGACGGTCAAGCAGGGCGCCCTCGAACTCGCCGACGCCTACCGGAAGTTCGACCTGACCCGGGAGGACTTCGAGCAGCGCTTCACCCGCCTCGCCGTCCTCAAGGCGGCCTCCGAGGCCGGCACCGTCGACGACACCCTGCGGTGGCGCCGATGACCCAAGTCGGCGAGGAGATGCACGCACTGGTGGAGCGGCTGTACCCGCTCTGCCGGAGCATCACCGGCGACGGCGTGCGCGCCACCCTGGACATCGTCGGCGAGTACCTCCCGCTGACCGTGCACGAGGTGCCGACCGGGACCCAGGTCCTCGACTGGACCGTTCCACAGGAGTGGAACATCCGGGACGCGTACATCGCCGACAGCACCGGCCGGCGGGTCGTCGACTTCGCCGCGAACAGCCTGCACGTGCTCGGCTACAGCGTCCCGGTGTCGAGGACCATGCCGCTCGCCGAGCTGCGCGCACACCTGCACACACTGCCGGACCACCCGAACTGGGTGCCGTACCGCACGAGTTACTACAAGCCGGAGTGGGGTTTCTGCCTGGCCCAGGAGACCCTGGACGCGCTGCCCGACGGCGACTACGAGGTGCGCGTCGACTCCACCCTCGCCGACGGCCACCTCACCTACGCCGAGCACGTCGTGCCCGGACAGGTGGCCGACGAGGTCATCGTCTCCTGCCACACCTGCCACCCGTCGCTGGCCAACGACAACCTCGCCGGCATCGCGGTCGCGACCTTCCTGGCCCGCGCACTCGCGCAGCAAACGCCGTACTACACCTACCGGTTCATCTACGCGCCCGGCACCATCGGGGCGATCACCTGGCTGGCCCGCAACGCGGAACGCATCGACCGGGTCAAGCACGGGCTCGTCCTTGCCTGCGCCGGAGACACGGGCCAACTGACGTACAAACAAAGCCGACGCGGTGACGCGGAGATCGACCGCGTGCTGCGACACGTGCTGACCGCGTCCGAACGCCCGCACCACATCAACGAGTTCACGCCGTACGGCTACGACGAGCGGCAGTACTGCTCACCCGGGTTCAACCTCGGAGTCGGGTCGCTCAGCCGGACCCCGTACGCGAGCTACCCCGAGTACCACACCTCGGCGGACAACCCGGACTTCGTCTCCCCGGAGGCGATGGCCGACACCCTCTCCGTGTGCCGCGAGGCGTTCACCGTCCTCGACCGCAACCGGCGCTACCTCAACCTCAGCCCTTACGGCGAACCGCAGTTGGGGCGGCGCGGGCTGTACGACGCGCTCGGCGGACGCAGTGACACGAAGACGGCCCAGATGGCCATGCTCTGGGTGCTCAACCTCTCCGACGGCGACCACAGTCTGCTGGACGTCGCCGAACGGTCCGGGCTGCCCTTCGACAGCGTCGCCGGAGCGGCCGATGCCCTGCACGAGGCAGGTCTGATCAAGACATGACATCGACGACCACCGACGGGGAGAAGGCGGCGCCGGTGCGGTCCGCCAAGCGGGCCCTCGTCGGCCGGCTCTCCTGGGGGCTGGCAGACCAGGCGGCCTCCAGCATCAGCAACTTCGCGGTGGGCATCTATGTGGCCCGCTCGCTGGGAGTCACCGCCTTCGGCGTGTTCAGCCTCGCCTGGGTGACCTACGGCGTGGTGCTCAACGTCTCCCGCGGCCTGGCCACCGACCCGCTCGTGGTCCGCTTCAGCGGGGTGCCGCAGGCGTCCTGGCGTGGGGCGGTGGCCCGCTCGACGGGTACCGCGCTCTGCGTCGGTTCGGCCCTCGGTGTGCTGTGCCTGGCGGCCGGGCTCGGGCTCGGCGGCCGGGTCGGGCCCGCGTTCGCCGCCCTCGGTCTGATGATGCCGGGGCTGCTGCTCCAGGACGCCTGGCGGTTCTCGTTCTTCGCCGCGGGCGACGGACGCAAGGCCTTCGTCAACGACATCGTGTGGGGCATCGCGCTGATCCCCGCCATGGTGGTGGCGGCCCATGTCGACACCGTGGCCGCCTTCGTGCTCGCCTGGGGCGCGTCCGCCACGGTCGCGGCGGGCTACGGCTGCATCCAGTCCGGCATCCGCCCCCGGATGGCACAGGCCCGCGCCTGGCTGCGCGAACAACGGGATCTCGGCTACCGGTACTTGGTCGAGAACGTCAGCCTCAGCGGCGCGAGCCAACTGCGGGCGTACGGCCTCGGCGTGATCGTAGGAGTGAGCGCGGTCGGCGCCGTCCGGGGCGCCGAACTCCTCCTCGGCCCCTTCCTCGCCGTACTGATGGGGCTGTCCCTGGTCACCGTCCCGGAGGCGGCCCGCGTGCTGCGGCAGGCCCCGCACCGACTGGGCCGGTTCTGCCTCTACCTCGGCGGGGGACAGGCCACCGGAGCGCTGCTCTGGGGCTCGGCCCTGCTGCTGATGCCGGACCGGCTCGGCGAGTTGGCGCTCGGCGACGTCTGGCGCTCCTCCTCGCACCTCATCGTGCAGATCACCCTCAGCGTCGCCGGAGCGGGCCTCGGCACCGGCGCCGCGGCCGGACTGCGCGCGCTCGGCGCCGCCAAGCGCAGCCTGCGCTGCCAGCTCTTCGCCTCCGCCTGCTACGTCGGCGGCGGACTCGGTGGCGCGGCCCTCGGCGGCACGTCCGGTTCGGCCTGGGGCGTCGCCGCCGCGACCATCAGCGGCTCGGCCGTCTGGTGGCTGCAACTGCGCGCCGCCCTGCGCGAGCGCCACCGCGAACCCATCCCCGAAGTGAGGACCTCATGACCGACCGACCACGGCTGAGCATCGGCCTGCCCGTGTACAACGGCGAGGAGTACCTGGCCGAGTCGTTCGACGCCCTGCTCGGGCAGACCTACGAGGACTTCGAACTGGTCGTCTCCGACAACGCCTCGGCCGACGGCACCGAGGCGATCTGCCGCAAGTACGCCGCGCAGGACTCCCGCATCCGGTACATCCGGCTGCCCCGCAACATCGGCGCCACCCCGAACCACAACCACGTCTTCGCCGAGTCCCGCGGCGAGTTGTTCAAGTGGGCCTCGCACGACGACCTCTACGGCCGCGACCTGCTGACGCGCTGCATAGAGGCACTGGACGAGCGGCCGGACGTCATCCTCGCCCACACCGACCAGGCGGTCATCGACGGCGACGGGCAGGTGACGGTCCCGTACGAGTACACGCTCGCCACCGGCTCCCCGAGCGCGCCGGAGCGCTTCCGCAGCCTGCTCTTCGAACCGGGCGGCGACGACTTCTACGGCGTCATACGGGCCGACGTACTGCGCCGCGTGAAACCGATGGACAGCTACCACCACGCGGACCGCACGTTCGTCGCCGAGATCACCCTGCACGGACGCTTCCACCAGGTCCCGGAACTCCTCTACTTCCGCCGCGACCACCCCACCCGCGCCGAACGCGCGAACCCCTCCAAGCGCGCCCGCTGCGTCAACCTCGACCCGCGCCGGGCGGGCGTGCTGCACCCGACGCCCCGGCTGCTCGCCGAGTACATCTGGGGCTTCGCGTCCGCGATCCGACGGGCCCCGCTGTCCCCGGCCGACCGGCGTGCCTGCTACCGCCACCTGGCCTCCTGGATGACCAGCCGGGTCCGCCCGGGCGTCGGCGAGCGGGTCGAGGACCGCGCCCCGGTCGACCCGTCCCAGCTCACGGTCTCCGTGGACGCCCTCGTCGCCGGCCGCGAGGGGAGGCACGCATGACCTCCGCGCCCCAACTGCCGGTGCGCGTCGGGGTGTTCGGCCTCCTCGGCTCCGGCAACCTCGGCAACGACGGCTCGCTCGAAGCCGTCCTCGGCTACCTCCGCGCCGACCACCCGGACGCGGTGGTGGACGCCCTGTGCGGCGGACCCGAGGCCGTGACGGCCCGGTTCGGGATCCCCGCCACCCGCATGCACTGGAACCGCGCCGAGTACCGCACCGCGTCCCGCCTGGGCTCGATCGCGTCGAAGGGCCTGGGCAAGTTCGTCGACATCTTCCGCACCGCCGCCTGGGTGCGCCGCCACGACGTGGTGATCGTGCCGGGCATGGGCGTCCTGGAGGCCACCCTGCCGCTCCGGCCCTGGGGCTTCCCGTACTCGCTGTTCCTGCTTTGTGCGAGCGGTCGCCTGACGCGGACAAAGGTCGCCCTGGTCAGCGTCGGCGCCGCCGAGATCCGCAACCGGCCCACCCGCGCCCTGGTCCGCTGGTCGGGCCGCCTGGCCGCCTACCGCTCCTACCGCGACGCCCAGTCCCGGGACGCGATGCGGGCGATGGGCGTGGACACCGCGCGCGACGAGGTCTACCCCGATCTGGCGTTCTCCCTCCCGTCACCACCCGCGAGCGCGCCCTCGGACGTGCCGGGCACGGTCTGTGTCGGCGTGATGGACTTCCACGGCGGCAACGACGACCGCGCCCGCGCCGACGAGATCTACGGCCGCTATCTCGACGGGACGATCCGGTTCGTCCGCACGCTGGTCGAGGAGGGCAGGCCGATCCGGCTGCTCACCGGCGACCGGTGCGACGCGACGGTGGTCGCCGCGATCCTCGAAGCGGTGGACTCCCCGCTGGTCACCGCGGCCGAACCGACCTCCCTGGACGACCTGATGAAGGAGATGACGGCCGCCGACACCGTGGTGGCCGTCAGGTACCACAACCTGATCTGCGCGCTGAAGACCGGAACACCGGTGCTCGCGCTCAGCTACGCGGCGAAGAGCGACGCGCTCATGGAACGGATGGGCCTGGGCGCGTACTGCCACCCGGCGCGCGAGGTCGACGCCGACCGGTTGCTGGAGCAATTCCGGTCGCTGGAGAAGCGATCGCCCGAACTGCGCGGGACCCTCGCCGAGCGGAACCGGGCCGCCGCCCGCCAACTGCGGGACCAGTTCGACTCGTTGACCGCGGCCGTGTTCCCCGCGACCGACCCCACTTCCCGGAAGGCTCCATGAAAGCGACCGAAGTCCCGGAGATCGCGGGCGCGTTCCTCTTCGAACCGACCCCGTACACGGACGAACGCGGCTTCTTCTGCCGCACGTTCGACGCCGACGTGGTCCGCTCGGTGGGCCTCGACCCGGACGCCTTCGTCCAGGACAGCCTCTCCCGCTCTGTCCGGGGCGTGGTACGTGGTTTGCATCTGCGATCCGGTGCGGGCGAGGCCAAGTTGGTGCGCTGCTCGTACGGGCGGATCTTCGACGTCGTCGTGGACCTGCGGCCGGATTCCCCGACCTACCGCCATTGGACTTCTTTTGATCTCACAGGAGAATCACAACCAACTCTTTACATTCCCGCGGGATGCGCGCACGGTTTTCAGGCACTGACCGATATCGCCGACACCTCGTACCGGATCGACCGCCCGCACGATCCGACCGAGGACGTGACCATCGCCTACGACGACCCGGAGCTGGCCATTCCCTGGCCGCTGCCGGTTGCGCTGATGTCCCAACGGGACCGAGAGGCACCGAGCCTCGCAGAGGTCCTGAAGCACAGAGAAAGTTGAGGTCCTCGTGGACACCGAAGTGCTTGACCTGCCCCTGTCGCGGACAGCCAACGAGCGGCTGCACGCCTTGATCCCCGGGGGCGCTCACACCTACGCCAAGGGCGACGACCAGTACCCCGAGAACCTGGCCCCGGTCATCAGCCACGGCAGCGGTGCCCACGTGTGGGACGTCGACGGCAATCGCTACATCGAGTACGGCTCCGGCCTGCGGTCGGTCAGCCTCGGTCACGCCCACCCGCGCGTGATCGAGGCGGTGCGGCGCGAACTCGGCCGCGGCAGCAACTTCGTCCGGCCCTCCATCGTGGAGGTCGAGGCCGCCGAACGCTTCCTCGCCACCGTGCCGACCGCCGAGATGGTGAAGTTCGCGAAGAACGGCTCCGACGCCACCACCGCCGCGGTCCGCCTCGCCCGCGCCGCCACCGGCCGCTCGCGGGTGGCCCTCTGCTCCGACCACCCCTTTTTCTCCGTCGACGACTGGTTCATCGGCACCACCCCGATGTCCGCCGGCATCCCGTCGACGACCACCGATCTCATCGCGTCCTTCCCCTACGGCGACCTGGCCGCCACGGAGGAGATGCTCACCCGGTACCCGGACGAGATCGCCTGCCTGATCCTCGAACCCGCCACCCACACCGAGCCCCCGCCCGGCTACCTCGCGGGCCTGCGCGAACTGGCCGACCGGTACGGCTGCGTCCTGATCTTCGACGAGATGATCACAGGCTTCCGCTGGTCCGAGGCGGGCGCCCAGGGCCTCTACGGCGTGGTCCCCGACCTCTCCACGTTCGGCAAGGCGCTGGGCAACGGCTTCGCCGTCTCCGCGCTGGCCGGGCGCCGCGACCTGATGGAGCGGGGCGGACTGCGTGACTCCGGCGCCCGCGACCGGGTGTTCCTGCTGTCCACCACCCACGGCGCGGAGACCCACTCCCTGGCCGCCGCGATGGCCGTACAGACCACCTACGTCGAGGAGGGCATCACCGCGCGACTGCACGCCCTCGGCGAGCGGCTGGCCGCCGGTGTCCGCGACGCCGCGGAGGCCATGGGCGTCGGCGACCACGTCGTCGTCCGGGGCCGGGCCAGCAACCTGGTCTTCGCCACCCTCGACGAGAACCTCCAGCCCTCGCAGCAGTACCGCACCCTGTTCCTGCGCCGGCTCCTCGCGGGTGGAGTGCTCGCCCCGTCCTTCGTGGTCAGCAGCGCCCTCGACGACGAGGACATCGACCGCACCGTCGACGTGGTGGCCCAGGCATGTGCCGTGTACCGGAAGGCACTGGACGCCGCCGACCCCAACCCCTGGCTGGCCGGACGAGCGGTGAAGCCGGTGTTCCGCCGCCTGGCGTGAGATGACGTCAGCGGGGTGTGCGTCGGCCGGCGTCGATCGGCTGACCGGCTTGCCGATCGCCCAGGCGGTCGGCCGTCCGGTCGACCAGCCACGCGGACGCCGGGATCACCGCCAGCGCGGTGCACCAGCCGCCGAGGGCGTCGGTCGGATAGTGCGCGCCGAGACCGACCTCGGCCCAGCCCATGATCACGCCGGCCACCAGCCCCGCCCCGAGCACGAGTGACGTACCGGCCGTCCTGCCCAGGCCGAGCCGGTCCGTCGCCAACAGCGCCGCCATGAGGGCGAGCGCGGTGGCGAAGGCGGTGTGCCCGCTCGGGTAGGACAGATTGCCGGGGCCGTGGATGGTCCGCCCCACCACGTGCTTGAGCAGCGTGGTCGTCCCCACGGTCGCACCGGCGCCCACCACGACGAGCACCGCCGCACGGGGACGCCGAACCACCAGACAGCCCACCACACCGGCCGCGATCACCATCGCCGATCCCGCGGGTTCCCCCAAGAAGTCCAGGACCAGGGCGACTTGACGCCACGGCGGCCCCACACTGTCCGACGTCGGCGGAAAGATCCACCTGTCCACCGCACCGGGCGCGCTGTGCCCGGCGTACAGGATCCCGAGCGCGCCGACCACCAGCGCGGCGAGGACCGCGATCAGGGCGAGCCGGGGGCGCAGCGACGGAGGCATCACGGCGCGCGCTCCGAACCGGCCCGGGCCCTCTCCTGCCGGACGATCCAACGCGAGCCCCCCTCGTGTCCCCTTCGCGGGTCATCAGAACCCTAACCGCAATCCGGCTCACGAGGCCCGGGCGTTGGGGCCCGCTAGACTCCGGCGGGTGGCGACGGCGGTGGTGGAGGGATACGAGTTCGGGCTGCTGGGGTCGCCGAGCGCTCGCCATGACGGGCGGCGACTGGATCTGGGCAGTCCGCTGCAACGCGCGGTCCTGGTCCGGCTTCTGCTCGGCGAAGGACGGCAGTGCGGCCTCGACCACCTCGTCGACGCGCTGTGGGAGGAGCCGCCCGGCAACGCGGTGCGCTCGGTGCAGACGTACGTCTACCGCATCCGTCTCTCGCTGGGCGAGGAGCGTTCCCGGCTGAGGACCACGGCCAGTGGGTACCGGCTCGACATCCCGGAGCGCGCCGTCGACGCCCTGCGCTTCGAACGCCTCGTCCGTGACGCCGAGGAACTGCGGGCCGCGCGCCGGACCGGCGCCGCCCTGCGCGCGTTCGACGCCGCGCTGGCACTCTGGTCGGGGGAGCCGCTGTCCGGGGTGCCCGGTCCCTACGCCCAGCGGCACCGCCGACGCCTGGCCGACCTGCGGCTCAACGCCCAGGTGGCGCGGCTGAGTTGCGCCGACGAACTGGGCGAGCACGCCCGCGTGGCGACGGAACTGCTCTCACTGATCGCCGACCACCCCCTGCGGGAGGACCTGTACGCGCTCCGCATGCGCGCCCTCCACCGCGCCGGGCGGGCGGCCGAGGCACTCGCGGTCTACGCCGCCGCCCGCGACACCATGGTCGCCGAGCTGGGCATGGACCCGGGACCGGAACTGCGCGACTTGCAGACCCGTATCCTCGCAGGCACCGAGCCCGCCCCTGCGGAGCCGAGTCCGGTCAACGAGGAATCGGGCCCCGCCTCCGACACCGGCCGGGTCGCGGCCGCACCGGCCGACGAGGCCCCGGCCGGAGTCCGACCGCAGCAACTGCCCCCGGCGCCGGGGGACTTCGTCGGGCGGGAGCGCTTGCGGGAGCGGCTTCGGCTGGCGTTGCGGCCCAGCGGGGAGGCCGTGGCGCTCGCGGTGCTCAGCGGTATCGGCGGGGTGGGGAAGACCGCGCTCGCGCTGCGCTTCGCCCACGGCATCCGCGCCGACTATCCGGACGGACAGCTCTACGTGGATCTGCGGGGCGACGGCGGCCAACCCGCCGATCCCGCGGACGTGCTGGTCGACTTCCTGCTCGCGCTCGGCATGCCCGCCGCCGCGATCCCCGCCACACCCACCGCCCGCGCCGGGGCCTACCGCACCCTGACCGCGGACCGCCGGATCCTGGTGCTCCTGGACAACGCGTCCGACACCGCCCAGGTGACCCCGCTGCTCCCGGGCACACCCGGCAACGCCGCGCTGATCACGACCCGGCACCGCTCGCTCGTACCGCCGGGCGCGACGCGTTTCGAGGTGCCGCTGCCCGATCAGGAGGAGGCGGTGGCGATGCTGGGCCGGTTCACCGGCGACGCCGAGATCGCCGCCGACCCGGACCTCGCGCTGGAACTGGTGCACGCGTGCGGCCAGTTGCCGTTGGCGCTGCGCATCATCGGTGCCCGCGCGGCGGCCCGTCCCGGGCGCGGGCTCGGTGCGCAGTTGCTGCGGCTGCGCGCCGAGGAGCACCAGCTCGACGAGTTGCGGGCCGGAGGCATATCGGTGGAGGCCACCTTCCAGGTCGGCTACCGGGCCCTCGCCCCCACGCAGGCCCGGGCGATGCGCCTGTGCGCGCTGCTCGACGCCGCGGACTTCCCGGTCGCGGTCGCGGCCGTACTGCTCGACCAGCCGGAGGCGGAGACCGAGGAGCAGCTGGAGCATCTGGTGGAGGCCGGTCTGCTGGAGCCGCACTCGGCCGACCGCTACCGGTTCCACGATCTGGTACGGGCCTTCGCCGCCCGTCGCGCCGACCGCGAGGACCCCGTGGCGGACCGCGAGGCGGCACTCGTACGGCTGACGATGTTCCTGCACGCCACCCTGCTCCAGGCCATGAGCGCGACCGAGCAGGCCGGTTCGCTCAGCATCCATCTCTTCTCCGTGCCGCAGACGGGAATGCGGTTCGCGGACGCCGCTGAGGCGCGCGGCTGGCTGCTGGCCGAGCACACTTTGCTGGTCGCGGTGTTCTCCCGGGTGCTGCGCGACATCCCCGGCGCCTCGCAGATCGTCGTCGCCGCGCTGTCGGTGATCGCGTCGAGCGGGCTCTTCGCCGGGCCCGCGCATCAGCGGGAGCTGGAACGCGTCACGGACCACGCGGTCGCGGCGGCGGACCTGGGCGACGACCCGGCGCTGTCGTGGCAGACCCGGCACATCAGGGCCTGGCTCGGCTTCATCCGCGGTGATCTGACAGCGGCGGAGGCAGATCTGCGCGAGGGGATCCGGCAGTCCCGCGACGGCGACGACCCGCTGACGCTCTTCATGTCCACCCGGCTGCTGTCGGTCGTACTCGTGGACCAGGGGCGGAGCGCGGAGGCCGTCGACTTCTTCGCCGAGTCGGAGGCCGTCGGTGGCGCGGAGGACGATCCGAGCAGCCCGGCCTATTTCGCCCAGGAAGTGGCCCGCCTGTTCACCGCGCTGAGTTCGGACCGGGCCGAGGTCGACATCTCCGCGGCGGAGCATGTGCACGAGGTGAGCGACCGGCTGCGGAAGGAAGCGGCGGGGCGCTGAGCCTGTCCGCCCGCCGGGTCGACCCCGCTTTCACGCGCCGTCGACCGGACGTCGATCCGCGTTCGGCACGGTGATCGAGAACGGACCGCACCAGCTTCTCGAACAGGTGACACACATGCTCAGGATCGGACTGGGAGCGCCCCAGTACGGATTGTTCACGGACCCCGCCACCCTCTCCGGGTTCGCCGCCGCCGTCGAGGAGATCGGCTTCGACAGCCTGTGGGTGGGCGACCGGGCCCTCGTACCGACGCACCCCAAGGACCCCTATCCCGGCGGCGGCCCGGTACCGGAGGAGTACCGTACCTTCCTGGACCCCGTCGTCACCCTGTCCTTCCTGGCCCACGCCACCCGACGGCTGCGCCTCGGCACCAGCACGCTCAACGCCCCCTTCTACTCCCCGCTCCTGCTGGCCCGCTCGCTGGCGTCCGTGGACATCCTGAGCGGGGGACGGCTCGACGTCGGGTTCGGGCTCGGCTGGTCCTCCGACGAGTACGAGGCCATCGGGGTGCCGTGGCGCGGGCGCGGGGCCCGGCTGGAGGAGATCCTGGACGTCCTGGAACACGTCTGGTCCGGCTCCCCGGCCGAGTACAAGGGGGAGCTGTGGACGATCCCGAGCGCGCACCTCGAAACGCTCCCCGCGCAGCGTCCCCGCCCGCCGGTGCTCCTGGGCGGCTTCACCCCGACCACGCTGGAACGCATCGGCCGCCGCGCGGACGGCTGGGCCGGAGTCGCCCTGCCGGTGCCCCAACTCGCCTACGTCATCAGCCAGATCCGGCAGATCGCGGAGGCGGCCGGACGTGACCCCGACGCCCTGCGCACCGTCGTGCGCGTGAACCCCGTGGTGACGGCGGAGGCCGCACCGGACGACGCCGTTCCGCACCGCGGAACGATCGTCCAGGTCTCGGACTACCTGCTCGCCGCCCACGCGGCGGGCGCCGACGAGGTCCTCGTCGACCTCCAGCAGACCGCGCGGAGCGCCGACGAGCTGACGGACCTGGCACACCGTTTCCACGAGCAGCTGAGCAAGGGTTAGGGAGCATCATGTCCGACACGGTCACCTCGAAACCGGATGTCCACGACATGGTCGTGGTGCACCGCACGTTCCGGCAGTCGTGCGCGGAACTGCCGGACCTGGTGCGCGGGCTGCGCCCCGGCGACAGCGCGCGGGCCGCGCTGGTCGTCGACGCGGTCCGGTTCCTGCTCATGGGCCTGGAAGCCCACCACGTCAGCGAGGACGAATACCTCTGGCCCTTGCTCACGGCCCGGACGGGAGTGCGCGCCGAGGCGGTCGCCCGCATGGAGGAACAGCACCACCGCCTCGAAGAACTGGTCACGGAGGTCAGGCGCGCGCTGGACGGACTGGCCGCCGACCCCCGGCCGTCCCTCGCCGAGCAGGTCGCGGACCAACTCACCCAACTGCGCTCGGTGTTGACCGCACACATGGACGAGGAGGAGAACACCGTCCTGCCGTTGGCGGCCGAGTATCTGAGCGTCGCCGAATGGGAGGAACTCGGCGAGATCAGCCTGGCGAAGCTGGACAAGAAGCACCTGCTGCGCGCCTTCAGCGCGTTGATGGCCGTAGCGACCCCCGAAGAACAACGAACCCTCCTCACCAAGGCCCCGGCACCCGCCCGCCTCCTCTGGCGCCTGTCCGGCCGCCGCTCCCACGCCCGCCGGGAGGCCCGTCTGCGCGCGGACCACGGGGGCTGAGCCACTGGGGGGAGGCAGAGTGCGTTGCTTATCGTGAGGCTTGTTGCGTGAGAGGCAACGTCGGATCCGGGGTTCACCTGTCCTCTGGATGCCTTGACAAGGGTTTGGGGGCGCCCTCAAACTGACGTTGCGCTTACCGCAATCCGTTTCGCTATACGCACCGAGGTGTCATGATGATTCCCGCGTGCCTTCTCGTGGATCTGCCGCGAGGCGAGGCCTACCGGCTCGACATCGATCCGCCGGTTTCGGTGTTCCACACCGACGACGGCGAGGTCTTCGCCATCGACGACACGTGCACTCACCAGGACGCCTCGCTCGCCGACGGCTGGTTGGAGGGCTGCGAGGTGGAATGCCCGCTGCACGCCTCGAAGTTCGACCTGCGGACCGGCGCCGTGGACGCCCCGCCGGCCAAGCGCTCGGTGCGTACCCACGAGGTACTCGTCCAGGACGGCATGATCTACGTCGTGCCGTCCACGGACGCCCCGAACCTGCCGCCCTGCGTCGCCTCCCGGCTCGCCGGCGGACCCGCGTGAGGACCGTGGCCGTGGTCGGCGCCTCGCTGGCCGGGCTGTCCGCGGCACGCTCGCTGCGCAGACAGGGCTACGACGGACGGCTCGTCGTCATCGGCGACGAACTCCATCGCCCGTACGACAGACCGCCGTTGTCCAAGGAGTTCCTGGCGGGCACCCTCGGCGAGGCCGATCTCGCGCTGGAGTCGGACGACGAGGACCTGCGCGCCGAGTGGCTGCTCGGCGCCCGTGCCGTCGCCCTCCAAGTCGACGGCGCGGAACGGGTGTTGACCCTCGACGACGGCCGGGAGGTACGGGCCGACGGTGTCGTCCTCGCGACCGGCGCGGTGGCGCGGAACCTGCCGGGCACCGACGGCCTGGCGGGTGTGCACACCCTGCGCACCCTGGACGACGCCCGCGCCCTGCGGGACGAACTCGCCCTGGGCGGACGGCTGGTGGTGATCGGCGGCGGCTTCATCGGCGCCGAGGTCGCCTCCACCGCGTACGCCCTCGGACTCGACGTGACGGTGATCGAAGCGGCACCGACCCCCCTCGCGGGACCGCTCGGCGAGACCATGGGCGGCATCGTCTCCGCCCTCCACGAGGCCCACGGCGTACGGCTGTTGTGCGGTGTCGGCGTGAAGGGGCTGAGCGGCGAGGCGCGGGTCGACGCGGTGCTGCTGGAGGACGGGCGCACCGTCCCCGCCGACACCGTCGTCGTGGGTGTCGGCGCCCGCCCGTGCGTCGACTGGCTCGAAGGCTCCGGCGTCGAACTGGACAACGGCGTCAAGTGCGGTGCGGACGGCCGTACCGGCCTCGCCGGCGTCGTCGCCGTAGGGGACTGTGCCAACTGGTACGACCCGCGGGCGGGTTCGCACCGGCGGGTCGAGCACTGGACCGGGGCGCGGGAGCGGCCCGACGCGGCGGTGGCCGCGCTGCTGTCGTGGGGGGCGGCGGAGCCGGGGGTGCCCCGGCCGCCGTACTTCTGGTCGGACCAGTACGGCGTGAAGATCCAGTTCGCCGGTCACGCCGCCGGTGCCGACAGTGTGACCGTCGAGGAGGGCGCCCCGGGCGACCGCAGTTTCCTCGCCGTCTACCGGTGTGCCGGGCAGCCGGTCGCCGTGCTCGCGATGGACCAGCCGCGACTGTTCATGCGGTGGCGCAAACAGCTTGCCGCCACGGTGAGTTGACCGTAACTACGCCGTCCGGAGTCGTTCGTCCCGGCGCGTGACCGACCGATCCACGACGTTCTCCGAGGAGTGCACTGTGACCTCGACCAGCCTGCCGGACAGCCTGATCGCCACCCTGCCCGGCTCCTCCTACACGGACCCGGCCGTTTTCGCCCAGGAACAGGAACGCATCTTCGAGACGATGTGGTTCTGCGCCGTGCGCTCCTCCGAACTCGCCAAACCGGGCGCCTTCCGGACCGTGGACGTGGGCCGCGAGAGCATCCTGATCACCCGGGCCCGCGACAACTCCATACGCGCCTACTTCAACGTCTGCCGGCACCGCGGCGCCAAGCTCTGCACCGAGGAGACCGGCGAGGTCAAGCGGGCCTTCCAATGCCCGTACCACGCCTGGACGTACGACCTGAACGGCAAGCTCGTCGCGGCGCCGAACCTGACGAAGATGCCCGATGTCGGCCGTACCGAATTCGGGTTGGTGAGCGTCGCCGTCCGCGAATGGCTCGGCTATGTGTGGGTCAACCTGGCGGAGAACCCGCCGTCGTTCGACGAGGACGTCATCAGCGAGGTCGTCACCCGACTCGGCGACGTGGAGTCCCTTGAGCACTACGACGTCGACCACCTCTCGGTGGGCAAGCGCATCGTCTACGACGTGAAGGCCAACTGGAAGCTCATCATCGAGAACTTCATGGAGTGCTACCACTGCGCCACGATCCACCCCGAACTCACCGAAGTACTCCCGGAGTTCGCCGACGGCTACGCCGCGCAGTACTACGTCGGCCACGGCGCGGAGTTCGGCGAGGAGGTCCAGGGATTCACGGTCGACGGCTCGGAGGGACTCGACCGCATCCCGGGGGTGAGCGAGGACCAGGACCGTCGCTACTACGCGATCACCATCAAGCCGCAGGTGTTCATCAACCTCGTCCCCGATCACGTGATCTTCCACCGGATGTACCCGGTGGCCGTCGACCGCACGATCGTCGAGTGCGACTGGCTCTACCTCCCGCACGTCGTCGAGAGCGGCAAGGACGTCAGCCGGTCCGTGGAACTCTTCGACCGGGTCAACCGCCAGGACTTCGAGGCGTGTGAGCGCACACAGCCCGGAATGAGCTCACGGATGTACGCCAAGGGCGGGGTGCTGGTGCCCAGCGAGCACCACATCGGCGCGTTCCACGACTGGGTGAACGAGCGCCTGGGCATCAACCCGGGGTGACTCAGCCCAGGTAGCCCATGCGGTGGCTGATCTCCTCGGCGCCCTTGACCAGGATCGGGGCGAGCTCGTGCAGCCGCTCCTCGGTGAACCGGTAGGCCGGTCCCGAGGCGCTCACCGCGGCGATGACCTCGCCGTCCCGGTTGCGCACCGGAGCGGCCACGGCGTGCAGCCCGACCTCCAACTCCTCAAGCGTCCAGGCGTATCCGCGCTCCCGGGCCTCGGCGAGGTTCTTCTCCAGCTTCGTCTTCGAGGTGATGGTCCCCGGGGTCACCTTCTTCAGACCGGCCTCCGACAGCAGCGCGGCACGCTCCTTGGCGGGCAGGTGCGCCAGCAGCACCTTGCCGCTGGACGTGGCGTGCAACGGGGTGAGTTCACCGACCCAGTTGTGCGCGGTGACGGCGCCGGGGCCGCGGACCTCGTACAGGTTGATCGCGTACTGCTCCTGCATCACCGCGATGTTGACCGTCTCGCCGATCTCCTCGGCGAGACGCTCGCAGACCGGGCGGCCCTGCTGGGTGATGTCGATCCGCCCGGTGACCGCACCGGCCAGCCGCACGATCCCGAAGCCGAGCCGGTACTTGCCGCGCTCACCCGCCTGCTCCACGAGCCCCCGCGCCTCCAGCGCGCCGAGCAGCCGGAACGCGGTCGACTTGTGCACGTCGATCTCCCCGGCCACCTCGCTGACCCCGGCCTCGCCGCGCTGGGCGAGAATCTCCAGCACGCTGATCGCACGGTCCACGGACTGCACCCCGCCGGACGGCGAACCTGTCGTTTCAGTATCTGGACTGTAGTTGCTCACAGCGAAACTATACGCGTAGTACGCTACAAGGTGTTTACTGCGGGGACTCTGACCAGGTCTTTTGGGCTGGTACCGGCTGATTCGAGGGCCGGAGGGCGGAGCGGATACGGTCAGCGCCTTGTTGCGGCCGCTGTCGGTCGACGGGGTGCTGGATGACCCGGGTTGGGTCTCAAGGAAAAGTTCCTCATCGCTACGGCCGACGCCCGAGCCGCGACACCGACCCGAGCGTCACACTTCGACGGCCGGACTTGGTCACAGAGAGCCGCGCGGCACGGTCACCACGTGCTTGCCGACGACGCCTCCGCGTTCGAAGGCCCGGTGCGCGGTGGCGATGTCCGCGAGCGGGTACACGCTGTCGATCACCGGGCGCAGCGAGCCCGACGTGACGAAGTCGGCCACATCGCGCAGTACGGGGGTTTCGGGGTTGGCGCTGAAGGTACGGATGCGGCGGGAGCCGTGCACGCTGGAGGCGGCGATCGCGGCAATGGCGGACGGGGACAGTCCGACGGTGACCATGCGGCCGCCCTTGGCCAACCGGCTTCGGTAGCAGTGCAGTTCGGTGCCGACGGTGTCGACGATGACATCGAACGGCCCGATCCGCTCCGAGGTGGTGGAGCCGTAGTCCAGCACCTCGTCGGCGCCGAGGTCCGTGAGGAGTTCGGCGTGGCGGTCGCGGGCCAGCGCGGTCACGTGGCCGCCCATCGCGTGCGCCAACTGAACTGCGGCCGTGCCGACTCCACCGGCCGCGCCCCGCACCAGGACCCGTTCCCCGTCCGCGAGGCGCACGCTGTCGCGCAGCGCGATCAGCGCGGTGGAACCCGCGACCACCAGGGAGGCCGCCTCGACCGACGAGAGGTCCGCCGGGGCGTGCGAGAGGCGGGCCGCGGGGACCACGACGTACTCGGCCGCCCCCGCGACAGAGTGCCGCTGCCGGGGATGCACCATGCCCCACACCCGGTCCCCGACCCGGTAGGCCTCGACACCGGCGCCGGTCGCGGCGACGACGCCGGCGAAGTCCAGACCCACTCCGATCGGGAAGCGGCGCCCCGACACCATCTTCAACTCCCCGCCCCGGACGATCACATCGTGTCCGTTCACGCTGGTCGCCTCGACCGCCACCTGCACCTCACCGGCGCCGGGAGCGGGACGGTCCACGTCGTTGATCCGCAGCATGTCCGCGGTACCGAAGCTCGTGATCTGAACGGCCTTCATGTCGCTGTTCCTTCCGTGACCGGATGTGGTGCGTCCGATGCTGGCCTCCCCACGCGACATCACGGTCGTTCTCCTTTTCCTGGGTCTGGCAGACCCACCCTCAGCGGTTCCGGCCACGGCATACTGGCGCCGTGACCGACGACCCTCGACGCGAACTCGCCGATTTCCTGCGCACCCGCCGAACTCGGCTGCGGCCGCAGGACGTTGGGCTGGAGCCCGGCGGGAGGCGGCGCGTGGCGGGGCTGCGCCGGGAGGAGTTGGCCCTGCTGGCGGGGGTGAGTTCGGACTACTACCAGCGCATGGAGCAGGGACGCGACGTCCGGCCCTCCGAGCAGGTACTGGACGCTCTCGCGCGCGCCCTGAACTTCTCCGCCGAGGAGACCCGGCATCTGCACAGCCTCGCCGCCGCCGCCCGCACCCCGGCCCGCCCGCCGCGTACGGACGAGCCGGAAGAGGTACCCGACACCACGCTACGGCTGCTGCGCACCATGACCTCGCCCGCGCTGGTCGTCGGCCGCCACCTCGACGTGCTGGCCTGGAACCCGCTCGGCGGCGCCCTGCTGGGCGAGTTCACGCGACAACCGAAGAAGGAACGGAACCTCCTGGCACTGTTCCTGCACCCTGAGGCCGACCGGACCTGCCCCAACCGGGCGGCCACCGTCGCGGAGCTGATCGGGATGCTGCGCACCCAGGTCGCCGCCGACCCCGGCCACCCGCGCGCGGTCGAGCTGGTGGGTGAACTCGCCGTCCGCAGCGACGAGTTCGCGGCCCTGTGGGCACTGCACGACGTGGAGGAACCCACCCGCGGCCAGATGCGCCTGAACCATCCCCGGGTCGGCGAACTCAACCTGGACTGGGACGCCTACCCGATACCCGGCAACCCCGGTCCCGCGCTCATGGTCTGCACCGCCGCCGAGGACAGCCTCGACGCCGAGCGACTCCAACTGCTCAGGGACCTGCTGGACGCCGGCTGACCCGACGCGGAGCCCCATCCCGCGGTCCGGCATCGGCTTCGAACACCTTGTGTGCGTGTCGAGTTCCCGGGGGCACAGCAGGCTCACAAGGTTTCCACAAGGTTCGTGACGCACGATCCGGTCGGCAACGCGGAACGCCGCCGTGGCGGTCGCTCCCCACCCGCCTATGTCACCCGAGTGGAAAAGGAATCCATGTGAAGAAGCACCGTATGGGCCGTGTGGTCGCGGCCTCGGCCGTGCTGATCAGCAGCGGCGCCATAGCCTTCGTCCCCGCGTCGGCGGCCTCGGCCACCGAGGCCGACTGCGACGGCATCGGCGTCATCGGCGTCTTCAAAGCCGTCGAGTCCGGAGCCTCGTTCAACTACAACGGTCGCCGCGTCGAGTTGCAGAACGAGTCGGCGCTCGACCGCTACAGCCGCGCGGAGATCAAGTCCGGCCGCAAGGCCGGCGACCGGCTGTGGGTCGACCGCAGCTTCCACGCGTTCCCCAACTTCAAGGGGATCGTCAGCGACCAGTCGGCGAAGAGCGATGGCTGGAAGATGTGCGGCCCCTACACCGGCAGTCGCACGCAGTCCGTCTTCAACGCCAACTACGCCGCACGCGCCTGTGCCGAACTCGACGGCACCACCCTGTGCGGCAAGTGGTACGTGGACTGACGTTTCCCCACGGTGGGGCGCCGAAGCGGCGCCCCACCGCGGGACCGCATCCCGCGAGGAACTCCGACGCCGTCGAAGGCCACGTAAAGGGCGAAGCCGCGCACGGTGAGCCCTGCGTCACCTCGAACGCCTCCGCATCGCGCGGCGCGTCTCGTTCACTCGTTCGGGCCCGCCCTGCTGCACGGACCGAGCCGCCGCCCGACGCTGAAGTAGCCGACCGCACAGCGGCGAAACGCCCGCGCACCGCCCGGGCCGCGTGCGGGCGCGGCACGAAGGAGGTTCGGCGTTCATGGCGAAGGCATACCTGGTCGGAAGCGGCATCGCGTCCTTGGCGGCAGCGGCGTTCCTGATCCGCGAGGGCGGGTTCGCCGGATCGGACATCGTGATCCTGGAGGAACAGGACCGGAAGGGCGGCAGCCTGGACGCGGCCGGATCGCCCGAGACCGGGTACACGATGCGCGGCGGCCGGATGTTCGAGGTCCACTTCGACTGCACCTACGACCTGCTGAGCTCGATCCCCTCCTTGGACGACCCGTCGAAGTCGGTGACCGAGGACACCTTCGCCTTCCACGAGGACTTCGCCTGGGACGACCACGCCCGGCTCGTCGACGCGGCAGGCAAGGTCGTCGACTCGCGTTCGATGGGGTTCTCCGAGCGCGACCGGCTGGAACTGGTGAAGTGCGTGAGCACCCCGGAGAAGCTGCTCGACGGCAAGCGCATCACCGACTGCTTCGGCGAGGGCTTCTTCCGCACCGACTTCTGGTGGATGTGGTGCACCACGTTCGCCTTCGAGCCCTGGCACAGCGCGATCGAGTTCCGCCGCTACCTCAACCGCTTCGTCCACCTCTTCAAGACCTTCGACTCCATGTCGGGGATCTACCGGACCCGTTTCAACCAGTACGACTCCATCGTGCGCCCGCTGCTGAAGTGGCTGACCGGGCAGGGCGTGAGCATCCAACTCGGCACCCGGGTAACCGACTTGAGGCTGGCCGAGGGTGACGGACTCACCGTCGAGGCACTCACCTGGACGAGGGAGGGGCGCGGCGAGGAGACGGTGCTCGCCCCCGGCGACCTGGTGCTGGTCACCAACGGTTCGATGACCGCCGACTCCACACTCGGCTCGACCGACACCGCACCCGTTCTGGACACCTCCGGTGACGCGGGGGCCTGGCGGCTGTGGGAGACACTCGTGGCGAAACGGCCGGGTCGGCTCGGCGCCCCCTCGGTGTTCAACTCCTCTATCGCCGACTCGACTTGGGCGTCCTTCACGGTCACGACCAAGGATCCGACCTTCTTCGAGCTGATGGAGAAGTTCAGCGGCAGCGAGGCCGGCAAGGGTGGCCTGATCACCTTCAAGGACTCCAACTGGCTGCTGACCATCGTCCTCAACCACCAGCCGCACTTCCGCGAGCAGCCCGAGGACACCTTCGTGTGGTGGGGCTACGGCCTCTTCCCGGACAAGGAGGGCGACTTCGTCGGCAAGCCGATGCGCGAGTGCACCGGCCGGGAGATCCTGGACGAGGTGCTGCGGCATCTGCGGTTCGAGCAGGGCCCGCAGATCCTCGACCACTCGATCGTGATCCCGGCGCTGATGCCGTACATCACCAGCCAGTTCCTGGTCCGCAGCGCCGGCGACCGCCCGCAGGTCGTTCCGGAGGGTTCCACCAACCTGGCCTTCATCGGCCAGTACGCCGAGGTGCCGGACGATGTCGTCTTCACCGTCGAGTACTCGGTACGCACCGCCTGGACCGCCGTAGCCGGGCTGCTGGGTCTCGACCGGCGGCCACCGCCGGTCCACAAGGGCGAACACGACCCGAAGGTGCTGGTCGAGGCCTTGCGGACGATGCACCGCCGCTGACCGTCGGCGGCGCTCGGAGTTCGCGCGGAACGGGGCGACGGAGCCTCTTGGTACGGTGCGCCGATGTCATCGATCAAGCAGTTCCAAGTCACCTTTGACTGCGCGGAACCCGAGCGCCTCGCCCGCTTCTGGTGCGAGGTGTTGGGGTACGTCGTACCGCCGCCACCGGAGGGGTTCGCGACGTGGGACGACTTCAGGCGTTCGCAGCCCCCTGAGCGGCAGGATTCATGGTTCGCCTGTGTGGATCCCTCAGGGGTCGGCCCGCGACTGTTCTTCCAGCGCGTCCCCGAGGGGAAGGCCGTGAAGAACCGGGTGCACCTCGATGTACGGGTCGGCACCGGCCTCGTGGGTGAAGAGCGCCTCGCCGCACTTGAGGCGGAACGCGCTCGGCTGGAGCCGCTCGGCGCGGTACACGTGCGGACGTTGTACGACGGCAATGACGCCTGCATCCCGATGCTGGACATCGAGGGCAACGAGTTCTGCATCGACTGAGCCCCCTTCGTGCCGACGAGGCGGGAGCCACCCGCGAGGGCGAGGCGCCCAACCGGCCTCACACCGAGAACTCGCGTATCACCGTGTTCCGGAACACCGCGCTGCCCCCGATCGTGAACAGCGCGAGCCGGGTGTCCAGCAGATACGGGAACACCTGGCTGGTGTGCACATAGCGGCCGTCGTCGACGAACATCTCCACCGACGTACGGTCCACCAGGATGCGCAGTTTCACCGTGCCGGCGGACGGGTCGAACGGAGTGTGGCTCTCCTGCCACTTGCCGGACGTGTCCGCGTTCACCGTGTCGCGTCGGTTGAGGAAGGCGTAGTCGGCGTAGATCCCGGCGTCGATGTGCCGCCCGCCGTCGGGCGAGCGCCTCAACTGGAGCCCGGCGCCGGTGAGTTGGGACCAGGTCAGCTCGGTCGTCACCTCGTAGGAGATGCCGGTGTAGTCGAGCACCTTCGTGCCGTCCACGGTCACGTCGCCCAGGTTCACCGTGCGGGAGACATACGAGTCGAGGCCGGTGACAGGCCGGCAGGCGAGGTAGTAGATGTTGTCGGACGCCTTCTTCAGGGTGACCTCGCGGACGACTGAGTCCGTGCCGTTGAAGCCGTCGCAGTCGATGGTGGGGGTGGTGTTGGCGTAGTCCCAGTTGTTCACCCAGCCGATCGCGTACCGGGCGGCCGCGTCCACCGCGCCGCTCGCGTCCCGCTTCTCGAACGTGACGGCGCCGTACCAGTCCCAGCCGTGGTCGAGCCACTGCGGGTCACTCGTGTCAGCGGTGAACGCGCTGCCGTCGAAGGAACCCGTCCAGTAGGCGTACGTGTTGGGCAGCCCCGAGCCCTTCCCGTTGGCGCTCACACCGAGCACCCACTTCACGGTGCCGTCGGCCGCGGTGATGCGGAACAGGTCCGGGCACTCCAGGACGCCGATGCCGTCGTGGACGAAACCGCCCACGTACGTCCAGGACTTGAGGTCGTCGGAGTGGTAGAAGCCGACCTTGTCGTTCTCGGCGAGGGCCATCACCCAGCGGCCCCGGTCCTCGTCGCGGATCACCTTGGGGTCGCGGAAGTCGGCGACGCCGGGGTTGGGCAGGACGGGGTCGGTCCCGTAGTCGGTGAAGGTGAGGCCGCCGTCGGTCGAGTAGTACAGGAACTGCTCCTGCTGGTCGGTGCCGCCGCCGGGGGACATGGTGACGATGACGACGACCGCGCCCGCGCCGAATCCGGCCGTGTTGCCCGTGTCGACCACCGCCGAACCCGACCAGAGGTCGCCGTTGGGCGTGGTGTCCTTGGGGACCGCGACCCCGCGGTCGGTGAAGGAGACCAGGTCACTGGTGGTGGCCAGGCGCCACGCGGTGCCGACGGCGCCGGTGAAGTAGTCGGCGTTGTAGAGGTAGTAGTAGCGGTACTCGCCGTCGATCCAGACGGGCCGCTGCGGGTCGTTCTTCCACTGGTCGGGGACCGTGAAGTGGTACGCGGCACGGTAACTCGCCCCGCACGCGGCCGACTTGGCCCCGCTCTCGGCCGTGGCCGTTCCGCTGGACAGCAGCGCGGCGGCGGCTCCCGCCGCCGATCCGGCGAACACCGATCTCCTGGAAATCCCCGATGTTCCGGGCATGGCACATGGTTCCTCTCGTGCGGCTCATGTGAACGAGGACTGTAGACCTAACTCGTTAAAGGTCAAGCCTTCCCGACCCTTGACAGGCCCGCCGCCCAGTTCCCATCATCTGGGCATCACCCCTGAACTAACACGAGTTAGGCCCGTTGATGACTGACTCGCACATCCCCCGCCGCACGCTGTTGCGGTACGGCGCGTACGGGGCCGGGGCAGCCGCCCTGGCCGGGACCGCCGCGAGCTGGGACCGGCTCACGGGAGCCGACATCCCCGGCCGCGACGACGGCTCCCTGGTCGTCGCCACCCTCGGCTCCGCCTTCGACCCGGCCACCGTCGACGCCCTCACCAAGGGCTTCCACCGCCTCCACCCCGACATCCCGCTGCGGGTGAACGCGGTGCAGGCCGTCGACTGGTCGGACTTCTTCGCGAAGATCCTCACGCAGATCGCCGCGGGCACCGCCCCCGACCTGGTGTATGTGGCCACCGAGGGCGTGCAGTTGTTCGCCCAGAAGCTCGGCGTACCCCTGGACCGCTGGGTGCGACGGGACGCGGTGGAACTGCGTGAGTACTTCGCCGACGTCCACCCCTCGCTGGTCGAGTCGATGATGTACGAGGGGCACCTCTACCAACTCCCGATGGAGTTCAACGCCGCCGACATCTACCTCAACAAGCAGGTGCTGAAGAGGGCGGGCGCCGGGTTCCCGGCCGCCGACTGGACCCGCGACGACTTCACCGCGCTGCTGCGGGAGATGAAGCGCGTCGGCGACGCGCACTTCACGCCGTACTTCTGGACCAACCGGCTGTGGGGCGGCGTAGTCCCGTGGCTCTTCGCGAACGGCACGAACCTGCTGAAGGAGTCGAAGGCGCCCGGCGGTTCCTGGCTGTGGGACGCCTTCTACCCGGCCGCCGACCGGCGGGGGCGCGGCGGAGGCTTCCGCTGGAGCACCCCGCAGGCCACCGCCGACCGTGTCGAGGAGGCGTACGACTATCTCGCCTCCCTCGTCCAGGAGGACCTGTGCACCCGGCCCGAGGGCGGCAACGGCAGCAATCTGGTCGGCGTGTTCTCCACCGGCCGCGTCGGTGTCACCCCGGCGGGCGGCTTCTGGGCGGGCGGTCTGCACCAGGCCGGCATGCGGGCCGCCGACTACGACGTGCAGTACTTCCCCCGCTGGCGCACCCAGCGCCACCAGTTCGGCGCGGCGGGCTACGCGCTGCTGCGCACCTCGAAAAAGCAGGAAGCCGCCTGGGAGTTCATCAAGTACGCGGCCCGCAAGGACACCATGACCCGGCTGTTCCAGAGCAACCAGACCACCCCGGCCCGCCGTTCGATGCTGAACGCCGCACGCTACGCCGAGAGCGGCCCGGCCCACTGGCAGGTCTTCTACGACACCCTCGACAAGTTCCCCGACACCGGCCCGATCCCCGCGCCGCCGCAGGTCGCCGAGGTGACCGACGTCCTGCTCAAGTACACCGGCACCGCGCTCGCCTCGCCGCGTGCGGTGGGTCCCGCGCTGCGCCGGATGCAGGGCGACCTGGAGCAGGCCATGGAGCGTGAGATATGACGAACACTCAGGTCCCCAACTCCGAGGCGCCGGGCGTACGTTCGCGGCCCGCCACACCACCAACTGCCGTCGCCGTACGGCCGTCCGTCCGCGACCGCGGCTCCCGGCTGCTGGCCGGGCTGTTCCTGGCGCCCACGGTCGTCGGGATCGTCGTCTTCACGGTCGTGCCGATCATCGGGTCCGTCGTGCTGAGCCTGTTCCACTGGAACGTGATCGACCCGCCCCGTTTCGCGGGCGGCGCCAACTACCGCACCACCTTCACGGATTCGACCGTCCTGGTCTCCTTCCGCAACACGCTCGTCTTCATGGTTCTCGCGGTCGCGCTGCAACTGCTGATCGCGCTGTCGCTGGCGCTCGCGCTGAACGCGCGGATGCCGGTGTGGCTGCGGTCGCTGTTCCGTTCGGCGTTCTTCTTCCCGCTGGTACTGTCCGCCGCGTCCATCTCGGTGGTGATGAAGTACCTGTTCAACCAGGACTTCGGGGTGGTGAACTGGCTGATCGGCCTGGTCGGCATCGCGCCCGTGCCCTGGCTGACCTCGGAGCACGCGGCGATGGCCACGGTGGTCCTGGTCTACGTCTGGCAGCAGTTCGGTTTCTCGTTCCTGCTGTTCGTCGGCGGTCTGAACAACATCCCCAAGGAGATCCACGAGGCCGCCGCCCTCGACGGCGCGACCGGCCTGCGCAAGCACCTCGGCGTCACGCTGCCGCTGCTGTCGCCGACGCTGCTCGTCGCGTCGGTGGTCGGCATCATCAACGCCCTCCAGGTCTTCGAGCAGCCCTACGTCCTCACCGACGGCGGCCCCGGTGACGCCACCCGCACCGTGGTGATGGTGATCTACGAACGGGCCTTCGAGCAGCTCGACTTCGGCGAGGCGTCCGCGGTCGGCACGCTGCTCTTCGCGCTGATCATGGCGGTCACCGCCCTCCAGTTCCGGCTCAGCCGGCGTTTCGTCCACTACCAGTGAGCCGGTGAGCCGCATGAGCGCTGTCAGCCAAGCAACCCCGACCCTGAAAACGACCCCGACCCCGACCCTGAGCCGCGTACGTCATTCACTCGCGCCCTGGGCCCGGATCGCCGCACTGACCGTGTGTGCCCTGTTGACGCTGGGCCCGGTCATCTGGACCGTCTCCACCTCGCTGCGCACTCCGGCCCAGTCCTTCGACCTGCCCCCGCAGATCGTCCCGACGCACCCGACGACCGCGGCCTACCGCGGGGTCTTCGACCAGATCGACGTGTGGCTGCTCGCCCTGAACTCCACGCTCGTGACGGCACTGGTCGCCGTAGGCCAGATGATCACGGCGGGCCTGGCCGGATACGCCTTCGCGCGCCTGGAGTTCCGTTTCAAGAGGCCGCTCTTCGGCCTGGTCCTGGCGACCATGATGGTGCCGTTGCAGGTCACCATCGTGCCGGTGTTCCTGGTGCTGAAGTCGATGGGCCTCACCGACACACTTCTCGGCCTGATCCTCCCGGCCTTCCCGACGGCCTTCGGCACGTTCCTGATGCGCCAGTACTTCCTCGGTATGCCGAAGGACCTGGGCGAGGCGGCCATGCTGGACGGCGCCGGGCCCTGGCGGATCTTCCGCTCGGTGTACGCGCCGCTGGCCGCGCCCGGCCTGGCGATCGTCGGCGTGCTGGCCTTCAACTACCACTGGAACGAGTTCTTCCGCCCGCTGATCCTGGAGACCTCCAGCCAGAACTACACGCTTCCGCTGGGCCTGGTCTCCCTCCAGGGCAACCTCGGCACCGGCTCGATCTCCGTCGTCCTCGCCGGTGTCGTCCTCTCCATGCTCCCCGCCCTCGCCGTGTTCGTCGTCGGCCAGCGCCCTCTGCGTGAGGGCATCACCTCGGCAGGAGTCAACCGTTGAGCCATGACCCCAACGCGCCGCGTTTCAGGGTCCGTCCGCCCGCCGGCTGGATCAACGACCCCAATGGGCCGTTCCGTTGGCGGGACCGCTACCACCTCTTCTACCAGCACAACCCCGACGCACCGGTGCACGCGAACGTCCACTGGGGTCACGCCTCCAGCACCGACCTCGCGCACTGGGAGCACCACCCGATCGCGCTCACCCCGACGCCCGGCGGCCCCGACGAGGCCGGCTGCTGGTCGGGCTGCGTGACCGACGACGCGGGCACACCGACCGCCGTATACACGGGAGTTGACCACGCCCACACCGGACTCGGCACCATCTGCCTGGCCCGGGCAGCAGCCCCGGACGACGACCGGCTGACCGAGTGGAAACCGCTGCCGACACCGGTGGTGGCGGGCCCGCCACCGGGCCTGGATGTGGTGATGTTCCGCGACCCGTTCGTTTTCCACCACTCGGACAGGCGCTGGGCCCTCGTCGGCGCCGGGCACGCCGACGGCACGCCGTCGGTCCTGCTCTACGACTGCGACGACCTGACCGACTGGCGGTTCGCCGGAGTGCTGCTGGACGGCAACGACCCAGTGGCCGCAGGTGTGTTCGGCGACAAGTCGGTGGGCTGGGAGTGCCCGCACCTGTACCGGACGGCGGGTGGAGAGCACGTACTTCTGGTGTCGCTGTGGGACGGGGATCCTTGCTCCACGGGGTATCTGACGGGCCGTCTGGAGTCTGATGGACAGGGCGCGTTGAGGTTGGTGCCGCGCGCCGGCGGTCGACTCGACCAGGGGCGGGACTTCTACGCTCCCGCCGTGCTCCAGGAGCCGGACCGGGCACTGCTGTGGGGCTGGTCGTGGGAGGCCCGCCCGCAGGAGGAGGTGCGCCGGGCCGGATGGGCGGGCGTACTCACGGCACCCCGGGTGGTCGACGTCCACCCCGACGGTTCACTACGTGTGACCCCGGCCCCGGAACTCGAACTGCTGCGCCCGGCCGAGCCGTTCGTCACCGGGCCGCAGGGGCGGGTCCCGCTTCCCCACACCTACGACCTGACGGTCACCGCGTGTGGACCAACCACGGTGAGCCTCCTCCGGGACGCGGCGGGGCGGGAGTTGACCGTCCGCGCAAACCCCGCCTCCGGGACCGTCGTCCTCGACCGCACCGCCTGGCCTCGCACCGGCAGGGAAGGCTCCACCCCGATCACCGTGCACGTGCCGAAGGGACCGGAACTCGCGCTGCGCCTCCTCGTCGACGGCTCACTCCTCGAACTCTTCGTCGCGGACCGGGCGATGGTCACCGAGCGCGTCTACCGCCGCCCCGACGACATCGCCGAGCTGGTCGTCGACGGGCTGGGTGCGCGGGTCACGGGGTGGGCGCCCGCCTCAGGGAGGCACGCCTGACGACGGGGTAGGGCAGGCGGAGGCAGGGGAGGCGGAGGCCGGGTGCCGGGTGCCGGGTGCCTGGTTCATCGGGGAGCGCCGGACCTACGGAGGTGCGGCTGACGACGGGGGCAGGGCAGTGCAGGCGCGGAACGCCCGCTCAGCCCAGATCACCAGACGGGCGGCCTGCCCCACGGAGTCGCGGCGGACCAGAGTGCAGGCCACACCCGGAACGGGCGCCCGGGGCACCGACTGGGCGCCGGGCCTGTGGGGGGGCGTGGTTGGTTGGGCGCGGGCTGGGTGTCCGGGGTACCGAATGGGCGTTGGGCTCGCGGAGGCGCGGTTGGGCGGGCGCGGGTTGGGTGTCTGGGGCGTTGGGAGGTGTCGGGCTTGCGGAGGCGCGGTTGGTTGGGCGCAGGTCGGGCGTCGGGGGCGTTGGGAGGCGCTGGACCTGTGGGGGGCGCGTTTGGTTAGGCGTGGATTGGCTGTGCGGGGCGTCGGGTGTGCCGGGCCTGTGCGGGCTGGTTCGGCAGGCGCGGGCTGGGTGCGCGGGTCGTTGGGAGGTGCCGGGTCCGCTGAGTCGCGGTTGGGCGGGCGCCGGTCGGGTGTCTGGGTCGGTCGGGAGGCGCTGGACCTGTGGGGGCGCGGTTGGGCGGGCGCGGGCTGGGTGTCCGTGGTACCGACTGGGCGTCGGGCCTGCGGAGGTGCGGTTGGTTGGGCGCGGGCTGGGTGTGCGGGGTACCGACTGGGCGTCGGGCCTGCGGAGGTGCGGTTGGTTGGGCGCGGGCTGGGTGTGCGGGGTACCGACTGGGCGTCGGGCCCGTGGAGGCGAGGTTGGGCAGGCGCGGGTTCGATGTCCGGGCGTCGGGAGGTGTCGGGCCTGCGGGGGCGCGGGTCGGGTGTCTGGGGCGTTGGGAGGTGCTGGACCTGTGGGGGCGCGTTTGGTTAGCGGTGTGCGGGTCGTTGGGAGGCGCTGGACCCGCGGAAGCGCGGTTGGGTACGTGCGGGTCGGGGGATCGGCCAGGTCATCGGCTGGGTGTCGGGCCCACGGAAGCGCGGCTGACCACAGGGCACGTCAGTCGGCGGACGGTCGTCGGTGGTGTGCGGCCCGCTTCGATGGCGTCCAGGAGCAGTCGGGCCGCCGTCTCGCCCATCGCCCGGTGCGGCAGGGCGACCGAGGTGAGGGGCGGGGTGAGGAACGCGGCCATGTGCTCCTGGTCGTCGTACCCGACCACGGACAGATCGGCGGGCACGTCGATCCCGAGCCGGGTCGCGGCGTGCAGGACGCCCGCCGCGACCCGGTCGTTGTAGCAGAGGACGCCAGTGGGGCGGCGGCCCGGCTCGACGCCGTCGAACAGCCGTAGCGCACCCGCGTAGCCTGCGGAGATCTCCCCGCCGGTGCGCACGATCCACTCCTTGGGCACGGTGACGCCCTCCGCGCGCAGCGCGTCGCGGAAGCCGCGGGTCCGTTCCACCGAGGCGATGTCGTCCAGACCGCCGATCACGGCGAGCCGACGGTGGCCCGCGCCGAGCAGCAGCCGGGCCGCGGTACGGCCACCGGCGCGCTCGGCGGGGACCACGGCGGGCAGGGAGTCGTCCTCGGGCAGGCAGTTGGCCAGCACGGAGTGGGTACGGTGCAGGCCCTCGGGCACGCGGACCCGGCGCAGTGACATGGCCGCGTAGATGATGCCGTCCACGCGCCGGTCGAGCAGTTCCGCGACGGCCGCGTCCTCCTTCGCCGGGTCACCGCCGGAGTCGACGGTGAGGACGAGATGGTCGCTGTCCCACGCGGTCTCCATGGCACCGCGCAGCAACCGGCCCGCGAACGGCGAGGACGCGATCTCATCGGTGACCAGCCCGATCACGGCCGTACGGCGACGGCGCAGACCGCGGGCCACCGGGTCGGGGCGGTAGTCCAGTTGGGCCGCGGCCTGGCGGATGCGTTCCTGGGTGGCGGGGGAGAGGTTGCCGTCGGCCCGGCCGTTGAACACGAAGGACACCGCGGTGTGCGACACACCGGCGAGCCGGGCGACGTCCCGTGACGTCGGGCGCCCGGTGCCCGTGCTCCTGCTCTCCTCGGCACCAGCCACGCCGTCCGCCGCCCTCACCCAGCCCGTCCCCGTCGATCACCGTCCACCCTATCCGCGGGGAGCGTCACGGGACACGGGAGATGCTCGGGGCGCCGCGGCGCGGGCGTCCGATCCGACCACCGGGTTTCGCGGAGGGCGGGGCCGGGGTCAGTTCCGTTCCGAGGGCAGCCGGGTGAGTGTCACCTCGTAGGGGAAGTCGGTCGTTTGGGACGTCGGCGTCAGATGAACGGCCTTGTCCGCGCAGCGGTAGCGATCGGGGGAGAAGGACGCGGTGCGCTTTTCGCGGACGACGTAGGTCTCGCCCACGCGGAGACTGAGTTCGCCGGGGCGGCGTACGGCCGAACCGTAGTAGCCGATCTCGCCGTCGGCCGTGCGGTACCGGGTGGTGACGCTGCCGCTTGTCCGAAGAACCACGGGGCGGCCGTGGAGAGTCGCCGTCTCCGAGACGCCCTCGCCGTGGTCGACGATCAGGGTGCCGTCGGGCCGGAACGTCCAGGTGCCGCCCTCGCCGGTCAGCCACACGTTGCCTCCGTCGACGCGTAGACGTTGCCTGGCCGGGAACGCGCGCCAACTGCCCAGGAGACAGGGGTCGTTGTTCAGGACTGTTGAGCCTGAGGTGTCCTGGCGGTTTGTCGGGGGCTGTGCGACCACCGCGGGGGCGGCGGGTCGCCAGATGAGGTAGTCCTGTGGGATCCCCGCGGCCGCGCCCGCGAGCGGAAGCGCCGCCAGGAGTCCGAGCATCGGCGACAGGAGCACCGGGCGGCGGGCGGTCCCGCGTGCGGTGTCCGTCGTCCCACCGTCCGACGGTCGTCGGCGGTGGGACGACAGTGCCGCGACACCGGCGCCGAGCAGTCCTGCGGGTACCGCGGCGACCACTCCCCAGGCGACGACCTCGTGCAGATGGAAGGCCGCGTCGGCATCGGGCAGGAACACCCGCGCGCCGCAGACGTCCGGAGCGACGCCGGTGACGGCGACGCACAGGGAGGTGCCGCGGCCGACGTAGAAGCCCAGAGTGCCGAGGACCGCGGTCACGGTCACGGCCAGCGGAACCAGCACGGGGCGCGGCCCGCGGCAGACGAGAGCGGTCCCCGCCGCCGCCGCTGCCGCCTGGAGCAGGGCGGTGACCGCCAGGTAGGTGCTCGCGTGCACGACGGAGAACGGCAGGGTCCCGAGGACGGCCGACGGGTCGGCGACCCGGCGGACCTCGGGCGGCAGCGCGCCCCGGGCGGCGAAGGGCAGGGCGATTCCGGCCGCGACCGCCGCGAGGCCCGCGACCGCGCCGACCGCCAGAGCCCTGCCGATGCCTTCGGTCGCGGCGAGGGACCCGCGCCGACGGCGGGTCAGCAGCAGCGGGACGGCCCAGACGAGGACGAGTCCGACGGGCAGGAAGGGGGTGGCACGGACGAGGACGAGGGGGACGTAGAAGTAGGCGTCGGCGAGGTCGCCGGTGAGAGCGGTGTACCAGCCGATCGTCCGGCCCACGGCCGGTACCGCGTGCAGGGGCGTGCCAGTGAGGTCGGCCGGGTCCAGTCGGCGGCTGTTCCAGAGGGCCAGGAGCGGTCCCCAGACGGCTCCGGCGGTGACGACGATCGCGCGTGGGCGCGGCCCGCGTGGCACGCCCGACTCCTCCGGGGAGACACGGCGGTGCACCGACCGCGTCCACAGGGCGAGCGCGAGCAGGATCGCGAGCTGGACGAGACCGATCAGCGCGTACTGGCCGAGGGTCGGATCGACCACCGTCAGGTCGGCCGTTCCCAGCGAGATCTTCCCGCTGCACACCATGCCGACCGTGAGCGCGGCCGGCAGGACGACGACGTCCCACCGGGAACGCCGCGCCTCCGGGTCAACCGGCGTGCGGCGGCCCGCCGTTGCGACCAGCGCCGAGGCCAGCGTCGACGTGACGACGACACCGACGGGCAACGCGAGCACCGTCAGACCTACCGTGACGAAGCGCCCCGTGACACTCCCCGTCAGCAGGGCGAGATTGTGGAGGGCCAGACCGGCCAGCAGTCCGATTCCGGCCATCTCCCAGGCGCCGGTGCGCAGCAGCCGTACGGGATCGAGCATCGCCGCCACCCGTTGACCGGGACTGGGATGGGTCCCGGTACGAACTGTCCAGCCCGTCCAGCCCGTCCAGCCCGTCCATCCGGTCGGCACCCACCGCCACATTGCACGCGTGCGCGGCCAGGGCAGGCCGGTGACCATCCGGGGGAGGGAGCCGCGGGTGAAGTCCCAGGAGTGGGCGACCGCGTCGGCGTGCAGTTCCCGTGCGCGCAGGATCATGTTCCTGGCCAGGTAGGCGGTGATGCTCAGCACTACGAGGGCGACCAGTCGGTACGTCAGCTTCTCCCCGCGGTCCGTCGGGTCGTCCGCGGCTCCGGCCGCCAGCAGCGCGCGGGGATATACGGACAGCAGCACGCAGGGTATGAGCGCTGTCGCGACGAAGGACCACCAGAGCGCGACCGTCAGATAGGTGCGGCCGACATCGCGATGGCGATGGTGGGCCAGTTCGTGTCCGACGACGGCGCGGAAGCCGTCCCGGTCGAGGTCGTAGCGGACCAGCAGCCCTACGTCGAGACAGATCCGGGGACGTCCCGGTAGACCGTACGCCCGGCCGCCCGTCGTGGTCGCGTAGGGATCGACCAGCCAGAGGGGAAGCCGGGACAACCCGGTCGCGCGGGCCAGGGAGTCCAGTTCCTCCAGTACGTCGGCGTTCTCGTCGCCGGTCAGCCGGACCTTCCTGGACCATCGCGGCAGCCGGACACTCCCGGCCGGCTGCCGCCTGAGCCCCGGCCACCAGGGGTGGAGCGCGTACAGAAGGACGGCGACGGCCGCTTCGACCATGAGCCCGATCGCGATGCACCCGGCCTCGTGCAGGACGTACGGTCGCTCGCACGCGTTGGCCATCGTGATCTGCGCGTTCAGACGGTCACCCTGCTCCAGGATCCAGGCGGTCGCCGGATCGATCCGGGCCAAGCAGGGACGGACCCGGTCCCGCGAGAGGCGCTCGGAGGACGGCAGCGCGGCGCACACCACACCGAACGCCACGACACTGGACGCCAGCACCGCGCCCACCAGGACCGCGAACCGCAGGTCCGTCCTGGCCCGCAGCGGCCGCTCCGGCACCGCGACAGGATCGGGCGGGACCTCGCGGGGAGCCATGTCTTCGAAGACCCCGACACGTTCGGTCACCGCGGCGGCTCCCCGGTCAGCCCGTCACCCACCACCGCCGCGGCCATGAGTTCCGCTCTGTCCTGCGGCATGCCACCGTGGCGAACCAGCGTGCGCAGCACGATCCGCCGTACCTCGCGCCACTGTTCGGGATCCAGTCGCACCCCCTCGGTCGGTTCTCCCGCCGAGCCGGCATCCCGCGCTCCCTCCTCCGCGGAGCCGTCGGCGGGCGGGCACGTGAACATCCTGCGGATCAGACCCCGTGACGCGCCGACCGCCTTGTCGCCCAGATACGCCCCCACCGCGGACGCCGCCGCCAGGAACACGGGGGTCAGCAACTGCTCCGCCTCCGGCCCACCGAACCCGAGAGGCCCGCTCCCGCGCGCGTCGGTGCCGGGCGTCAGCGCCTGCTTCGGATCACTGAAGTAGGCCGCGCACAGCATGTCGAACGCCCGGCGTTCGGCGGCGACCCGTTCCGGTGCCACATCGGCGGCCCGATCGAGCATTCCCCGTGCCGCTTCCGCCACGTCCGCCGCTTCGGAGTCGTACACCTGACGCGATGTCTTCACGCCGTCCCCCAGACCAGAGTCACCATGAGATGCCGCGGACGCGTCCCTGACGTGCGGGCCGTCCGCTCAGCTCTTTCGGTGCCTGACCGTAGGGGAATTGCGGGAGAGTGCCGTGAATATTGGTAAATGGTGGGTGATGTGCCTCGGGGTGATGTAAGGGGTTCTCACCCGGCGGCGATCGGGCCGCACATCAGGTTGCCGGGCTCGGTGGGGTCGTCGCTGATCCAGAACTGGGTCCACAGCGCGGCGAACTCGGGGCGGCTGAGGTAGCCGTCGGCGTCGTGGTCGAGCCGGTCGAAGGCACCGCCGGTCGCCACGGGCCGTCCGTGCCAGGTGTCGACGAGACGCTGGTGCTCGCCGCGCGAGATGCGTCCGTCGGCGTTCTCGTCGACCGCGTCGAAGATGGTGTCGGCGGTGGCGGTGACGGCCTCGGGGATGGTCGGCAGCAGGTCCACCATGGCGAGGAGGTCGTCGAGGTCGATCCGGCCGTCCCGGTCCGTGTCCACGCTCTCCGCCAGTTGCCGCCACCAGCCCTTCAGTACGCCGTCCACGCGCGCGGCCAGTTCCGAGCCCTCTCTCACGCGCGGCAGTCGGCCCCAGCGGTCCGCCAGGGCCACGAAGTCCGCCTCCTCCAGATAGCCGTTGCCGTCCGCGTCGAACGCCTCGAACATGGCCCGGAGCTTGGTCCGTTGGAACTCGCTGGACATCACATGCCTCCCCACTCGCGGTACTGAGGTCATCCGCGGTATTGGGGAGATGCTTTCCGCGGTCGGTCGCCCGGCAACGGCGCTCGCGCTCACCGCGGCGGGTGTCCGCGCGCCCGCGCGCCTGCCGGGTGCGCTGGGCGCTGGTTTGCCTGCGGGGGACGGCGGGCGGTTCCCCGGCGACCGTCCGTCCGTGTTCGTCGGGAGCCGCCGTCAATTCCGTACCTGCGGTACTGAGGTCATCCGCGGTATTGGGGAGATGCTTTCCGCGGTCGGTCGCCCGGCAACGGCGCTCGCGCTCACCGCGGCGGGTGTCCGCGCGCCCGCGCGCCTGCCGGGTGCGTCGGGCGCCGGTTTGCCTGCGGGGGACGGCGGACGGTTCCCCGGCGACCGTCCGTCCGTGTCCGTCGGGAGCCGTCGTCGATTCCGTACCCTTGCGGCATGCGCATGCGTCCCACCCTGAGCTGGACCCCCGCGGCGGCGGACCTGCTGCCGGGTACCACCGACCTGGCGCCGGTCGTCGACGCGCTGAGCGCCGGTGGTGTGCTGGTGCTCAGTGGGGCGGGCATCTCCACGGAGTCGGGCATCCCCGACTACCGCGGCGAGGGCGGGAGCCTGAGCCGGCACACCCCGATGACCTACCAGGACTTCACCGGGAGCCTGCGGGCGCGGCGCCGGTACTGGGCGCGCGGCCACCTCGGCTGGCGCACCTTCGGGCGGGCCCGCCCCAACGCGGGACACCTGGCGGTGGCCGCTCTCGCCCGTGATCCCGCCCGCGTCTCGGGCGTGATCACCCAGAACGTCGACGGCCTGCACCAGGCCGCAGGCAGTGAGGACGTCGTGGAACTCCACGGCGGCCTGGACCGGGTCGTGTGCCTCTCCTGCCGTGCCATCAGCCCGCGCCGTGAACTCGCCCGGCGTCTGGAGGCCGAGAACCCGGGCTTCGACCCGGTCGCCGCCGGGATCAACCCGGACGGTGACGCCGACCTCACCGACGCGCAGGTCGCGGACTTCCGTGTCGTGCCGTGCGCCGACTGCGGGGGCGTCCTCAAACCGGACGTGGTGTTCTTCGGCGAGTCGGTCCCGCCGCAGCGCGTCGAGCACTGCCGGCGGCTGGTCCGCGAGTCGTCCGCGCTGCTGGTCCTCGGCTCCTCGCTGACGGTGATGTCCGGACTGCGGTTCGTCCGTCAGGCGGCGCAGGAGGGCAAGCCGGTACTGATCGTCAACCGGGACCCCACCCGGGGCGACCCGCACGCCTGCACCCGGGTCGCGCTGCCGCTGGGAACGGCCCTGACGACCGTCGCCGACCGGCTCGGCATCCCGGTCGGCGGGCCGCCGGGCTGAGGAACAGGTCTAGATGACTGGCTGAGGGACGGATCTGCACTACGGCCTCGATACGAAGCCGGGTTCTCGGGGATCGGCGTCGAGGTGCGGGATCCTGGTCACGGGCCGACCAGTTGGGGCCGGTGTGTGCCGGGAACGGCCGTGCGGCCGCCCCGGCACCGAGAGGGTCACGGCTTGCGCGCGACCGCCCCGTACATCGCGATGTCCTCGTCGCGGATGTCCTGCTCGCCCGTGCCGTCCGGGTGCCACTTGTGGACCTGGACGATGCCGGGTTCGACCAGCTCAAGCCCGTCGAAGAACTCGTGGGCCTCGTCGATGGTGCGCAGCCGCATCGGCATGTCGCGGGCCGCGTACTCGCGGGCGACGCGGCCCACCTCCTGCGGCGCGAACTCGGCGGTGCCGATCGACATCGCGAGGTAACTGCCCGAGGGGAGGGGCTCCAGCAGGCGCCGTACGACGCCCACCGCGTCGTCCGCGTCGAGCATGAAGTGCACGATGGCGATCACCGTCAGCGCCACCGGCCGGGAGAGGTCCAGGGTCTCGCGCAGCTCCGGCGCGTCGAGGATCGTGGACGGATCCCGGAAGTCGGCCTCGATGTACGAGGTCCGGCCCTCGGCCGTGCTGGAGAGCAGCCCCTGGGACAGGGTGAGGACGATGGGGTCGTTGTCGACGTAGACCACCCGTGACTCGGGAGCCACGTGCTGGGCGATCTCGTGCAGGTTCGGGGAGGTGGGGATGCCGGTGCCGACGTCCAGGAACTGGCGTACGCCCGCCTCCTCGGCGAGCCAGCGCACGGCCCGGTTCATCCAGTCGCGGTTGGCGCGCATGTGGATCGGGAGCGCGGGCCACTCCCGGGACATGGCGTCGCCCGCCTCCTTGTCGGCGGGGTAGTAGTCCTTCCCGCCCATGATGTAGTCGTAGATCCGCGCGGAGTGCGCGTGCTCGGTGTCGATGCGGTCGGCCGGCCATCCGTTGTCGGGCAACGCCGTGTCTCCCATGCGAGTCGTGGAGTTTCGGGATCAACGCTCAGTAAAACAAGGGCAGTTCAGAGGAGGAAGTCGGCGTCCCCCGCCTTCACGCCCGCCACGAAGCTGGTCATCTCGCGGGGTGTGAAAACCAGCGCCGGGCCGTCGGGGTCGGTCGACTGACGTACGGCGACGCGTCCGTCGTCGAGCTTCTTCACTTCCACACAGGCGCCACCGGCGTCGTCGCTCCACGGCTTGGTCCAGCCGCGGGCGCCCAGGTTCCGGGACGGTATGCCGTTGCGTATGTGGTGGTGCACGTCAGAGCTCCTTGCGAATCGCACCGAGGAGGGCCTCGGTCTTGCGGGCGGGCGCCGCCTGGGCACCCAGCCGGTCCAGGGCCTCGCGGTACACCACGACGTCGTCGCTCTTGTCCAGGTAGACAGCGCCCACCAGGCCGTTGAGATAGACGACGTCGGGCAGTTCGGGGGCCCGGAACCGGAAGAGGTGGAACGCCCCGGCGCGCATGGCCGGGTGCGGGCCGTTGGCGAACGGCATGATCTGCAACGTCACTTGGGGCAGCCGGTTGACCTCGATCAGGTGGTCGACCTGGGCGCGCATCACCTCGGCACCCCCGACCGGCCACCGCAGCACCGTCTCGTCCATCACGACCCACACCCGCGGCGGCGCCTCGCGGGTCAGCAGTTCCTGGCGGCGCATGCGCAGGGCGACCCGGCGCTCCGTGGCCTCGGTGGGGGCGTGCGGGTTGCCCGCGCCGAGCAGGGCCCGTGCGTACTCCTCGGTCTGCAACAGCCCGTGCACGAACTCGTTCTCGTAGGCGCGGACCTGCAACGCCGCCTGTTCCAGGCTCAGATACGCGGCGAACCAGTCCGGCATGACATCGCGGTACGTGTGCCACCAGCCGCGCTTGCTGGCCTCGCGGACCGACTTCAGGAAGGTGTCGATCTCCTGACGGTCCGTCACCCCGTAGACCTGGAGCAGCTTTTCGGCGTCCGCCAGGCGCAGCCGGGCCACCTTGGCGGCCTCCATGCGGCGGATCGTGGAGTGGCTGACACCGATCGCGGCGCCCGCCTCCTCGTACGTGAGCCCCGCGCGGGTCCGCAGTTCCTCCAGCTGGCGGCCGAGGATCATGCGCAGGACGGAGGGGACTCCGCCCCAGTCGGTCTCTGCGGTCACGGTCTACCTCCCTTGCGCCTCCAGCTCCGGGCGGCAGTCTGGCAGGGTTTCGCTCTTCACAGACACTTTCGATCACTTCCTGGCGGAAGCAGCATGCACTTCGCGAGATGCAATTTTCAACTTGCCGGTTGCGATGCGTTGTTGGCAGGTGTCACAGTAAGCACGTCGTCACAGCTCGTCCAAGAGCGAGACGGCGCAGCCCAGTTGGGGGAAAGGGCTGCGACCTGCGTTGGCCCGGCCGGGTCGCCAACCGCGCCTCGTGCGCGGCCGGTCGGCCCGACACCGGCACCGCCCAGGGTGCGAAGGCACACGAAAGGCGTACGGCGATGGCTCCGCCCTCTTTTCCCCAGCCGCTGGACCGACCTCCCGGAGGCGGGCGTCCTGGCCGACTCCCTGGGCCCCAAGGCCCCGGCCGGCTCGTCTCCGGGAACCAACACCCCCGCCACAGCCATCTGTTCGGCCTGCCGGCGACTCCGGCGTCGGTCGGTCCGGCCCGTAGAACCGTGGACGAACTGCTCATCGCGTGGGGCGTCCGCGAAGCCGTCCGGGACAACGCTGTCGTCGTGACCTCCGAACTCGTCACCAACGCGCTCACGCACTCCGCGAGCGACTGGATCGTCTGCGAGGTGCGGATCGCGGACGGAGTCCTCCGGATCGAGGTCGAGGACCAGAACCGCGGTTCCACCCTCCCGGTACCCGGTCGGCCCGGCCCCGACGACCAGGGCGGGCGCGGTCTCCTGCTCGTCACGGCGCTCAGCAGCGACTGGGGCACGGCGGACGTCCCGCACCGGTCCGGGCGGATCGTCTGGGCCGAACTCGCCACGGACGGCGGCAGACCCACCCCGCCCTGACGTCCGCCCGAGCCTCCCCGCCCGGCCCATCCCCACAACCGGCCGAAGGGTCCCCCATGTACCGATCGCGCAGCCGCGGCCCCATCCCGTCCCCCTCCGAGCCCCCGGCTCCCCTCCGCCCCCGAATCCCGCCGAACCACCGACGCACGACCGCGTCCGCCCCGGACGCCTGGTGATCCCCGCGCCGTTACGCGCGAGCCTCGGCTACGACGCCGTGGGCATGCCCCGGGAACACGGGGAACGCATCCTGGACCGTCTGCAACGCGTCGGCTGCATCTTCGCCGACGCCCGGCGCTGGTGGTGGATCGTGCCGGCCGGTTCGCACATCGGCGTCATCTGGCCGCCGTCCATCAGCTACGCGATCGGCGCCCAGGTGGCCGACCCCTCCTGGACGAGCACCCGCCCGAAACCGGGCCGTGAGCATCCCCGGCTGATCCATTCCCCCGAGACCGGGCAGCCCTACACCCCGCCGATACCCTTGTACTTCCTCACCTGCCGCGTCGCCGGCAGCACTCCCCTCTGGTCCCTGGACGGGGCGAACTGACCTGCCACTCCGTATGAACGAGGGGTTCGACGAGCAGGCGCTCCGAAAGCTGGAGGAGGAGATCGACCGCTGCGGAACGGCATGGAGAGAAGCGACCCACGTACCGAAGCGCGCGGCGTTGATCCTCGCCGAACTCCACCCGTCGATCGAGGCCTGCGCCTGGCTCTACGAAGGGGACATGCGTCAGCGGATCCAGGAGGCGGGGGTGAGGGTGTCCGAGGCGGTGATCGCCGCTCTGGACTGAGCGCCTTCCTCTCGGCCACATGCACCAGGGCGACCGCCGCGCGCTCTCCTACGACACCGCCACCGGCCGCTCGACCGGCACGAGCACGCACTGTGCCTCAACCGCGTCTGGAACTCCCGGAGTAGTCGTCAGCTCGTCTACGCCCCGGAATACTGGTCGCCCATGGATGAGGTTGATGTCGTCGTCGCCCATTCCGAGCGCGCCACCCTGCGCGTCGGTGACATGTTCCTGAAGGTGGACGCCGATCAGGCGCGCATCGACAACGAGGTCGAGGCGCTGTCCCTCGTGCCGGTCCCGACGCCGCGGGTCCTGTGGCACATGCCGCATGTGCTCGCGATCGCCGCACTCCCGGGGGCCACGCTCGGGCGCCTCGGCGGGCCGGCGACCGGGTCGCCGGCGGCGTGGGCCGCGGCGGGCGCCGCCATCCGGAAACTGCACGACGCGCCCCTGCCGCCCCGACCCGGCGGGGCCGGCCGGAACATCGACGCGCTGGCGGCGGAACTCGACACCGAGTGCGAGTCCCTCGTGACGAACGGCGTCCTGCCCGCCGACCTGGTCACCCGCAACCGCGAGGTCGCCGAGTCCGCGCTCCGGCCGTGGACTCCGGCGTTCACCCACGGCGACCTCCAGATCGCACACGTCTTCGTCGACGGCGACGAGGTCACCGGCATCATCGACTGGTCCGAGGCGGGCCGGGGCGACCCCCTGTACGACCTCGCCACGTTCACGCTCGGACACGAGGACCGCCTCGCCGACGTCCTCGCCGGCTACGGCACCGACATCGACCTCGACGTGATCCGCGGGTGGTGGTCCGTGCGCAGCCTGCTGGTGGTTCGCTGGCTGACCGAGCACGGCTTCGACCCGTTCGCACCGGGCTGCGAGGTCGACGTACTGAGATCCCGGATGTGAGTCCGCCCGGGCCCTTCCGACAGGGCCCGGGCGGGAGCGGGGTCAGATCCAGTTGGGTACGTGGCCCTCGGTGTAGCGGGCGCCGAAGCCGCCGTAGGGCAGGATCGCGTCGATGGACGCGAGGTCGGCCTCGGTCAGGGTGATGTCGGCGGCGCCGGCGTTCTCCTCGATGCGCTTCGGGCTGCGGGTGCCGGGGATGGGCACGACGTTCTCGCCGCGGGTGAGCAGCCAGGCCAGGGCCAGTTGGGAGACGGTGATGCCCTTGATCACGGCCAGGTCGGAGAGGCGGTCGACGGCCTCGGTGTTCTTCTCGAAGTTGCCCGGGGCCCAGCGCGGGTCGGAGTTGCGCATGTCGGTGGGGTCGTACGAGCCGGCGGGCTTCGCGGTGCCGGTGATGAAGCCGCGGCCCAGCGGGGAGTAGGCGACGAAGCCGATGCCGAGTTCGTCGAGGACCGGGAGGAGCTGCTCCACGTCCCGTTCGAAGAGCGAGTACTCGGTCTGGAGGACGGACACCGGTTGTACGGCGTGGGCGCGGCGGATGGTCTCCGGGCCGGCCTCGCTCAGACCGAAGTACTTCACCTTGCCGGCGTCGATGAGTTCCTTGACGGTGCCGGCCACGTCCTCGATGGGCACCTCGGGGTCGACGCGGTGCTGGTAGAGGACGTCGATGCGGTCGGTGCCGAGGTGACGCAGGCTGTCGTCGGTGACCTTGCGGATGTTCTCGGGGCGGCTGTTCAGGCCGAAACCCTGAGACAGGTCGGACAGGTCGAAGCCGAACTTCGTGGCCAGGACCACGTCGTCGCGGAAGTCCTTGACCGCCTTGCCGAGCAGGATCTCGTTGGAGCCGGTGCCCCAGCCGTAGAGCTCGGCGGTGTCGAAGAAGGTGACGCCCAGGTCGTGGGCGCGCTGGACGGCCGCGACGCCCTCCCGCTCGTCGCCGGGGCCGTAGGCCATCGTCAGGCCCATCGCGCCGTAGCCGATCGCCGAGACCTCCAGGCCCTGGCCGCCGAGTGTCCGGTGCTGCATGACGTACTCCTCAAGTCGAAAACGTCGAAAACGTCGAGAAAGTTGGGAGAGCCGACAAAGTCGGAAGAGTTGGAAAGGTTGGGGAAGGTTGGGGAAGGTTGGAACGCGGGTCAAACCAAAATGTTTGCTTTGACCGTACGCCCTGGAGACGCCCTTCGCCAAACAGACCTTTTTGGCCAGGTAGCCTTGCGGCATGGTTCCTTCGTCCGACGCAGACTCGACCCGTGACCGCATCGTCGCCGCGGCCAGGGCCGAGTTCGCCCGGTACGGAATCGCCGGCGCGCGGATCACCCGCATCGCCAAGGCCGCGAGGACCAGCTCGGAACGCCTCTACGCGTACTTCCGCAGCAAGGAGGCCCTCTACGGTTTCGTCGCCGAGCGGGAGATGGCCGCGGTGTCCGAGGCGACCCGCCTGGACCCCACCGACCTGCCCGAATACGCGGGCCGGGTGCACGACTACTTCCAGCGCCACCCCGACCGCTGCCGACTGATGACCTGGGGCCGGATGGAACTGGCGGGCACCGCCGCCGACACCGCCTTCACCGACACCGTCCGTCACAAGGCCGAGCAGCTGCGCAAGGCCCAGGACGCCGGCCACCTCGATCCCGTCTGGGATCCCATCGACATCCTCGTCTTCGTCAACCAGATCGCCATGGCCTGGTCCGGCCAGCTCGACCTCGTGGACGCGGCCGGCGACCAGGTCCGCGACCCCTCCCCGGCCGCCCGGCGCGCAGCCGTCGTCACGGCGGTCCAGCGGCTCTTTCCCGCCAGTGCCGACACCTCGGGCGGCAGCGGGATCTAGCTCCTCCCGGTGGCCTTGTCGGCGGTCTCGCACCGATGAGTCTTCGGGGGTCGCGCGGTCTACCCGTCGACGAGACGAAGGGAGCGCACCATGCGCGAGATCATCGTTTGCACGTTCCTGACGCTGGACGGCGTCATGCAGGCGCCGGGCGGCCGGGCCGAGGACGCCGAGAGCGGCTTCGAGCACGGCGGCTGGCAGAAACCGGTGTCCGACGACGAGGTCGGCGCGGCCGTCGCCGGCTGGTACGAGCACTCCGACGCGATGCTGCTGGGCCGCAAGACGTACGACATCTTCGCGTCGTACTGGCCGACCGCCGATCCCGCCAACCCGTTCACCGACCGGATGAACGGCATGCACAAGTACGTGGCGTCCCGGAGCCTGACGTCCGTCGAGTGGCAGAACTCCACGCTGCTGGAGGGCGACATCGTCGATGCCGTACGCGAGTTGAAGGCGTCCGACGGCGGCCCGATCAACGTCGTCGGCAGCGGCGACCTCGCCCAGACCCTCATTCGGCACGGGCTCGTCGACGAGTACCGGCTGACCATCCACCCGGTGATCATCGGCACCGGCAAGCGGCTGTTCGCCGACGGAACGATCCCCACCGCGCTGGAGCCGGTCAGCGTCTCGACGACGAAGAGCGGCACCGTCGTCGGTGTCTACCGGCCGAACGGCGGGCCCGGCCACGACAGTTACTAGGCGCAGCACGGCACGGACCGGGCGATTCACGCGGATGACCCGTCGGCCGTGGCCCCGCCCGGCGGTACGACACGATGGGAGGGGGAGCGGACCACACCTGCGGGGGTTCGCGCCGGGGTATCGGTAGTGTCCGCCCCGACGCACCGGGCCCGCGGCACCGCGGTCCGCGACGAGGAGGATCACCATGGCGGACGGCCGGCAGGGGACGGAGACGGCCCCCTCGGGGGCTCATCACGGGAGCGGCCGGGACGCGGTACGGCTCGCGGTGGTGATCGGTGCTCTCGGCGTCGTCTTCGGCGACATCGGGACCAGCCCGATCTACACCCTCCAGACCGTGTTCAGCCCGAGCGACCCGCATCCGGTCCCGGTCAGCACCCAGAACGTGTACGGGGTGGTGTCGCTGGTGTTCTGGTCGGTGGTCGTCATCGTCACGGTCACCTATGTGCTGCTGGCGATGCGCGCCGACAACGAGGGCGAGGGCGGCATCATGGCCCTGATCACCCTGCTGCGACGGTGGAGTTCACAGCACGGCGGGCGAACTGCCCTCGTCCTGACCGGACTTGGCATCTTCGGCGCCTCGCTGTTCTTCGGCGACAGCATGATCACGCCGGCGATCTCCGTGCTGTCGGCGGTCGAGGGGCTCAAGGTCGTCGAGCCGTCGCTGGACGACGCGGTCGTGCCGATCACCGCGGTGATCATCGTGGTGCTGTTCCTGGTGCAGCGGCGCGGAACCGCCGCGGTGGGCCGGGTGTTCGGACCGATCATGATCCTCTGGTTCACGGCCATCGGCGCCTGCGGTGTCGTCGGCATCGCCGACCACCCGGCCATCCTCCGCGCGCTGTGGCCGAGTTACGCGCTGGGCTTCCTCTTCGGCCACTTCGGCACCGCCTTCTTCGCGCTCGCCGCGGTCGTGCTCGCGGTCACCGGCGCGGAGGCCCTCTACGCGGACATGGGCCACTTCGGCCGCCGGGCCATCACCCGTGCCTGGCTGTTCCTCGTCTTCCCCGCCTGCGTCCTGAGCTACTTCGGCCAGGGCGCCCTGATCCTCGACGACCCGGACAACATCAGCAGCCCGTTCTTCCTCCTTGTGCCCCACTGGGGACGCTGGCCGATGGTCCTGCTCGCCACGGCGGCCACGGTCATCGCCTCCCAGGCGGTCATCACCGGCGCGTACTCGGTCGCCTCGCAGGCGGCTCAGCTCGGCTATCTGCCGAGGCTGCGGATCGCGCACACCTCCGAGTCCACCATCGGCCAGATCTACGTCCCCTGGATCAACTGGCTGCTGATGGTCTCGGTCCTCACCCTGGTCTTCGCGTTCCGCAGTTCGGCGGCGCTGGCCTTCGCGTTCGGCATGGCCGTCACCGGCACCATCACCATCACCACCCTGCTGTTCTTCTACGTCGCCCGCGCGAAATGGGGCACTCCCAAGTGGCTCATCGTCACCGGCGCGACCCTGCTGCTCTCCGTCGACCTGCTGTTCGTGGCGGCCAACCTGACCAAGCTCGTCCACGGCGCGTGGCTGCCGCTGCTGATCGGCATCACCGCGTTCACCGTCATGACGACCTGGCAGCGCGGCCGTGAGGTCGTCACCGCCGAACGGGCCGAGCACGAGGGGTCGTTGCGTGAGTTCGTCGACCAACTCCGCAGCGGGGAACGGCCGGTGCTCCAGGTCCCCGGCACGGCGGTGTTCCTCAACCGGGGCAAGCAGACGGCGCCGCTCGCCATGCGGGCCAACGTGGAACGCAACCATGTGCGGCACGAACAGGTCGTGATCCTCTCCATCGAGACCGAACCCGTGCCCCGCGTCCCGGTCGACCGGCGGATCGTCGTCGACGGCCTCGGCTACGCCGACGACGGCATCGTCCATGTCACCGCCCGCTTCGGCTACATGGAGACACCGGACGTGCCCGGCACGCTTGCGCTCCTCGAACCGGCCGACACGGAGGGGCCGTTGCTGCTCGACGACGCGTCGTACTTCCTGTCGACGATCGAGCTCCGGCGCGGCCCGGCACCGACGATGGCGCCCTGGCGCAAACGGCTCTTCATCGCCACCTCCCACATCACCGCCGACGCCGCCGAGCACTTCGGACTGCCCCGCGACCGTACGGTCATCATGGGCTGGCACATCGAGGTGTAGCGGCGGGGTCAGTCCCGGTGGACGGTGATCGTCGTCCAGAGTCCGACGTGGACGCGGTCACCGTCCCTCAACGGCACCGGTACATAGGGCGGGACGGAGTCGTCGGCGTCGTTCACCGTGGTGCCGTTGGTGGAGCCCTTGTCGACGAGGGACCAGGTGAAGTCCGGTTGCCGCACGAGGAGGGCGTGTTCGTGGGACACGCCCGGGTCCCCGGGACCGCTCTCCAAGTCGATGGAAGGGACCTCGCCCGTGGACCGATGGCGACGGCCGATCGTCATCACGCCGCGGGTGAGCGGGATGTAGAGGTCGGGGGAGTGGGCGGGGACGTACAGGCCCTGGTCCTCGGGCTCGCTGCGCGCCATCACCCTGGCGAAGTAGTCGTGGTCGACACGGACGGTCGCGGTCCAGGTCGCCTCGGTGGCGCCGCGGCCGACCCGGGTGACGAAGTCGTAGCGGCAGCCTTCGCAGAACCGGGCGAGGTCGGCGCGGGGCGATCCGCAGTCGGGACAGAGTTCGGCGGACGGCGCGGGCGCCGCGAGCGGCGTGGGTGCGGCGGACATGCGGTGGCCGCACACCTCGCACCAGTCGTCGGTCTCGGACCGGTGACCATTCGGACAGTTCGACATGCCGTCCATTCTCTTCGCCCCGCCGCGCGGCAGGGGAGAGACCGTGACGACCCGCGGGCGGCCGGGGGGCCACGGCCGGGCACCCCGGGGAACCGCCTCCGGCACCGGACCGTGGCCGCGCGGGCCGCTCCGCGCAGCCGCCACTGGGCCCATGTGCCCGCCCGGCCGCGCCGTCCTCGGACTTCGGGCTTCGGACCGCGGCCACGCTTCGACGAGTTCCGGTGAGGTGCGTGAGCGGGGGCGCCCCGGAGACTCGTGCTCGTCAGAGTCCGTCGCGGTCGAGGGCGGCGACCTCGCGTACGGCGTCGGCGACGGCCGGGGCGTCCTTCTTGAGGATCGCGTCGTGGTTGCTGGCGACCTTCGCGCTGATCTTGATGTTCGCGTTCCGGGCGACCACTCCGTCGAGGCTGGCGCGGATCCGTTCCTGCTCGTCGCCCTTGCTTCCGAGGGACGCCCCCGAAGCGACCACATAGCGCGCCGGGACGGTGATGCCGTCCAGGACGGGGCCCAACTCCCGCTCGCGGGCGATCCTGCCGAGCTCGATGTTGCTCTCCGCCATCTGACCGGCGTTCATCCGCGGGGTCAGGCCCGTCGGGCGCAGCAGCGGCATGAACAGGTTCAAGCGCCGGAAGGTCTTCCGGATCCGCAACTCCATGGCCTCGTCCAGCCAGTCGTGCGGCTGGGCGCCGTCGACCAGGACCGCGCCCAGGGCGCGTTCGGGATTGCGGGCGGCCCAGTGCGCCGCGACGAACGCCCCGTAGGACCAGCCCACCACCAGCGCCCGTGCCACGCCCCGGGCCGCGAGGACGGCGTCGACATCGCGGACGGCGGCCTCGAAGGAGTAGTCCGCGGAGCGCTTCGATTTTCTGCCGCGGGCCCGCTCGTCGTAGGTGATGTGCCGCCACTCCGTGCCCAGTTCGGCGATGACCCGCCCCCAGTAACCCTGGGTGGCGAACTGGCCGTTGAGGTAGAGCACGGGGATTCCGCTGCCACCGGTGTCGGTGACGGCCAGGGCCGTGTCGTCGACCGGCACCATGCCGGTCCACGTCGAACCGGTCGAGGAAGTGCTGTTCTTCGCCATGATCTGTTCCTCCTGGTCGCGTGAGGGTTTCTGGTACGGCTTTGCGGCTCGTGGTGCTTCAGAGGCTGCGGGCGGTGATGTCGCCGCGGGAGGTGGTGGCGCGGATGTCGAGTGCGGTGGTGCCGTCGTTCTTGAGGGAGTTGCCGACGCGGCCGTAGCCGGTGTCGGCGTCCAGGGCGGCCGAGACGCCGGCGGCGGCGCCGACCGAGATGTCACCGGACCGGGTGCGCAGTACGACCGTGCCGCGTACGGCCTCGGCGATCCGGATGTCGCCCCGCGTGGTGCTGATCTCGGCGGGGCCGCCCAGCCGGCCGACCTCGACGTCGCCGTCGACCGCGGTGAGGCGGACGCCCGCGGCCTCGTCGATCTTGATCCGGCGGTACGCGCCCTCGAAGGCGACGTCACCGAGGCGTCCGACGCCACGCAGCTCGGCACCGGCGGCCGTGCCCTCGACACGGGAGCCGGCGGGCAGCTGGACCGTGACCTCCAGGGATCCCGAGGGGCCGGAGAGCTTGTTGTCGGAGGCCTGGGTCGTGATGCGCAGAACGCCGTCGGCGTAGGCGACCTCCGTCCGCTCGGCGGTCTTGGTGTCGCGGCTCTTGGACGGGTCGGCGGGCAGGACCTCGACGGTGGTGTCGGCGCGTTCCGCGGCGATGAACTGGACGCGTCCGGCGGGGATGTCCAGGACGACGGAGATCGGGGCGGTGGTGTCGAACTTCTGCATCGTGTACTCCGGGTGTCGGTGTCGGTTCGTTGTTTCTGACACCGGAAACGCTACGTTGCCTTTCATGATGTGGCAACGTACTCGTTGCGCGGAATCTATATGTGTGCAGGTCGGAGCTTAGATATCGTTGCAACGGACTTGTGGATAATGCAACGACGGTAAGTCGTTCATTGCAATGGATGAAAAGTGAACGCTATGGTGAGGAGATCAGGGACCGCCACGAACGATCACCGAGGAGACCGCGATGCCGGGAGGCAGGCTCACCCAGCAGGAACGTCAGCAGATCGCGCTGGGACTGGCCGACAGCCTCCCCTACGCCGAGATCGCCCGCCGCCTCGACCGTCCCACCTCGACGATCACACGCGAGGTGATGCGCAACGGCGGACCCACCACCTACCGCGCCGACCTGGCCCACCGCGCCACGGAACGCCGCGCCCACCGGCGCAAGCACACCCCGCCCCCGGGACAGGGAGCGCCGGTGCGGGACCGCGGGCGCGACGACGAGGCCGTGCGCGAGTACGAGGAGGCGTTCACCACGCTCCTGATGCAACAGGGCCTGCCCAGGATGTCGGCTCGGGTGCTGACCTGCCTCTTCATCGCCGACGCGGGGAGCCTCACCGCGGCCGAACTCGTCCAGCGCCTCCAGGTCAGCGCGGCGTCCGTCTCCAAGGCGATCTCGTTCCTCGAAGAGCAGGGCCTCGTCAGTCGGTCACGCGACGACCGCCGCCGCGAGCGCTACTACGTCGACGACGACGTCTGGTACCAGTCGACCATCGCCAGCGCCCGCGGCACCGCCCAGGTCGCCGCGATCGCCCGCCGGGGCGTCGGTGTCCTCGGCCGCGACAGCCCGGCCGCCGCCCGCCTGGAGAACATCGCCCGGTTCAGCGACTTCATCAGCGAGAGCATCCTCCGCGCGGCGGAGCAGGTCCGCGAAGTCCTCTACACGAAGCCCGAGAGCCGGGGCGACACCGGTGACCCCACCCCGGCCGACGCGGATCGCGGACAGGCGGCCGCCGCCCGACGAGGCGTCAGCTGAAGCGGACGTCGGCGAGCAGGTCGGTGACGTCCGCGAAGACCCTCTCTCCCGCTGCCGCGGCGGTCGGCGAGAGGGTGTCGAGGGTGAGGAATCCGTGGACCATCCCGGCCTCGCGGCGATGTCGGACCGGAACGTCCGCGGCGGCCAGCCGGGCGGCGTAGGCATCGCCCTCGTCCCGAAGCGGATCGTGCTCGGCGGTGACGACGACGGCGGGCGGCAGCCCGCCGAGGTCCACGGCGTGCAGCGGGCTGACCTCGGGGTCGGCGCGCCGGGCCGGATCGGGGACCCATTGTTCGGCGCCCCACGCCACGTCGTCGGTCGCCAGGCCCCAGCCCGTGCCCTTCGACCGGGTACTGGGACAGGAGAGCGTCAGATCGGTGTTGGGGTACAGCAGAACCTGGGCGGCCGGCAGCGGTCCGCCCTCATCACGCAGGCGCAGACAGGCGAGCGCGGCGAGATTGCCGCCAGAACTGTCACCCATGACGACGAGCGGACCCGCGCCCCCGCCCCCGACCCCGGGGACTTCGCCCGCCGCCGCCCACCGGATCGCGTCCACGCAGTCGTCGACAGCGGCCGGCCACGGGTCCTCCGGAGCCCGCCGGAAGTCGACGCTCAGCACGGCCGTCCCGGCACCGAGCACCAGTCGTCTGCATGCCCGGTCGTGCGACTCCAGATCGCCGATCGTCCACATCCCGCCATGCAGGAACACCACGAGGGGCCCGCCCTTCGCCGAGGGCCGGTAGAGGCGGGCCCCCACGGCAGCCGAACCGACCGTCAGATCCTCGACGTGGGCGACCTCGGGCCCCGGCGGCCGGGCTGCGGCACGCAGTCGCTGCGCGCGACGCAACTCCGCCGCGCCCACGACCCGGGCGGGAGGCCCGGGATCCTGACGAACCGCCTTGACGAAAGCGGTCAGTTGGGTATCGGCGAGCGGAGCGTCGATCGGTTCGGCCATGCGGGCCAGGATGCCATCGTGATCCGTACGAGCCCTCGACCGCGTCGGACCGTGGCCCGCCGCCGGGTCCCGGTCAGACACAGCACGCGCGGCCCGCCCGACAGCCGCACGGGTCCACCTCGGCCTCAACTGGCGGTACGGCGACGGAAGTTGGAGCGCAGTACCTCTGGCCCCGCCAGGCGTCGCGGCCCTCCTTGACCGCGACGGCCGCGATCGCCGGCCCCGACGAAAGCACGTACGGAATCCACGGCCACGTAGAGCGCCAGGGCGAAGAACGAGAGGGCGACGATCCGCGGCGCCCGGGCCTCCCGGCCTCGCGCACCGCGTGGTCGGCCGTGGCGAACTGCCAGGCGACCGCCGCCGAGGACACCTCCACGACGGAGTCGAGTCCGAAGCCGATGAGCGCGTTCGACGACGCGGCGGTCCCGGCCGTCAGGGCGACGACCGCCTCGACGACGTTGTACGCGATGGTCGCGTCCACCAACAGCCTTATGCGGCGGGCCAGTTGGTCGCGGCGCAGCAGGGCCGGGCCCGGCGGGGTCAGGGGTGTCCCGGCGCTCATCAGCAGCAGCCCTTCGCGTCGGCGGCCGGGCAGGTGCGGTCGCTCTCCACCGCCGGCACCGCCGTCCGTGGGTCCCGCAACGCGTGTCGCGCAGACGCGCCAGGTGGTCGGCCGGTCAGTGGTCGTGTGGGCCGGGGCGGTGGACGGGGCCGTGGGCGTCGTCGCAGTGCGTGTCCCGGTCGTCGGTGGTGGCGCTGGTGATCTGGAGCAGGTCCGGGGAGTCCTCGCCCAGGTGGTCGACCTGCAACGTGGCATGGCTGATGCGGTAGTCCTCCAGGAGCATCTTCTGGAGGCCGCGGCGCACGGCGTGGCAGTCGCCGCCCGGCTCCACCAGGACGTGGGCGGAGAGGGCGCTCTGGCCGGAGGTGATCGTCCAGACGTGCAGGTCGTGCACCTCGACCACGGTGTCCTGCGCGGCCAGGCGGTCACCGACAGCGTCGGGGTCGATCCCGGCGGGCGCGGCTTCGAGGAAGATCCGTCCGGAGTCGCGGACCAGGCCGTAGCCGGCCTTGAGCATCAGGACCACCACGAACAGGGAGGCGATCGCGTCCGCGCGGGCGAAGCCGGTGGTGAGGACGACGGCTCCGGCGACGGCGGTCGCGATGAAGCCGAACAGGTCGGTGAGGATGTGCTGGTAGGTGCCCTCGACGTTCAGCGAGGTGCGGTTGGCCCTGGAGATGCACCAGGTGGCCACGAGGTTGACCGCCACTCCGACCAGGGCGGTGACCAGGACCAGGCCGCCGGTGACCTCCGGCGGGGAGACGAGGCGACGTACCGCCTCGTAGGCCAGCCAGATGGAGAGCAGGAGCAGGGTCAGGCCGTTGGCCTGTGCGGACAGGATCTCCACGCGTTTGAGGCCGTAGGTGAAGTGCCCCTTCGCCGGGCGGGCCGCCAGGCGCATCGCGACCAGTGCCAGCACGATGGAGGCGACGTCGGTGAGCATGTGCGCGGCGTCCGAGATCAGCGCCAGGGAGTTGGCGGCCACCCCGACCACGACCTCGGCGAGCATGAACACGCTGATCAGCGTCAGGGCGATCGTCAGCCAGCGCCGGTCGGCGTCCGCGGACACTCCGTGGGAGTGACCGGAATGACCACCACCGCTCTCGTGGTCGTGGTCGTGGTGGTCGGACACGGGGGCTCCCAGGGTCGCTGTCGTGCGTCGGCGGAGGGCAAGTCAACCGCGCCCCGGAGGGTTTCACCAAAGCCTGCAATGAGCACCGTTACCACTGTCACCTGCGGCGATGCCGGGGCGGCTGTCCGCGCCCCGGCGGCTACGGCGTGACAGGTCGCGGCTAGAGGCGGGAGTACATGGTCCCGCCGAGCGCCCAGTGCTCGCGGTCGACCTCTTCGATGATCACCCAGACGTCCTCCTGCTTGGCGTCGCAGGTGCGGACGATCGCCTCGGTCACCTCCTTGACGAGGGCTTCCTTCTGGTCGGAGGTGCGACCGGGGAACATCTGCACGCGGATCATGGGCATGTGGTTCTCCTCAAGGGGGTTGGGGATCGGCGGGTCGACCTGACATGTACCGGTCACGTGTCCGCGTCGGTCAGGCGGCGCGGGTCGAACAGCGAGATGTCGTGGGTGCTGGCGCCCTCCGTGGCCAGCTGCGCGATCACGTCGCCGAGCGCAGGCGCGAACTTGAAGGCGTGGCCCGAGGTGCCGGCGGCGACGGTGATCCGGTCGCTCTGGGCCGACGGGCCGATGATGAACCCCAGGTCGGGCGAGTTGTCGTACATGCAGACGCGGCTGCGCAGGTAGCGGCCGGGCAGGGCCGGGATCCGCTTGGCCAGGAACTCCCGCACGGCCTCGACGTCCCGTGTGCTGACGTGGCGGTCGAGGGAGTCCGGGTCCGCGAGATCGCCGCCGCTGTGGATGCCCGCCTTGACGCCGCCGGAGGGGCCGTCGACGGCCGGGTGGCCGTAGCCGACCGTGCCGTTCTCGGCCTCCCAGATCCAGTACGGTTGACGGCCGGTGTAGAAGTCCTCGGCCCGTGAGATCGGGTCGAACCAGAGCATCACCTTCCGCAGGACCTTGATGTGCGGCCGGAGTTCGGGGAGCAGCTGCGGGGCCCAGGCGCCGGCCGCGACCACCAGGCGGTCGGCCTCGTACACGCCGGTCTCCGTGCGCACCCGCACACCGCTGCCGGTGTCCGCGAAGTCCAGCACCTTCTCGTCGAACCGCAGGTCGGCGCCGTGCTCGCGGGCGAGGTCGAGGTGCGCGGTGACGACCTGCTCGGGACGCACGTAACCCGAGGACGGGTCCCACACGGCGACATCGCCAGGGCCGGGGTCGAACTCCGGGAAGCGCGAGCGGATCTCGTCGCTCTCCAGGTACTCGAACTCCAGGCCCGCCTCCCGGGCCGAGGCGAGCGCGGCGGGCACGAGCGCGCCGCCGACCGGGCCGACGCAGATCCCGCCGGTGCGGTGGAACAGCGTCTCGCCGCGGATCTCGCCGAGCTCGTCCCAGAGGTCGTAGGCGCGGTCGAGCAACGGGACGTACCCGGCGCCCATGAAGTACGCCTTCCAGACCCCGCGGCTCTCGCCGTGGCTCGCGCCGCGCGCGTGCGCGGGCCCGAACCGGTCGATGCCGATCACCCGGCTGCCGCGTGCCGCCAGGTGGTAGGCCGCGGCGCTGCCGAGCCCACCCAGGCCGACTATGAGGACATCAGCGGTCTCGGTCATGTTCTCTCCCACTCTCCGGTGGTGGCGGTCGGGGCGGCGGTCCTCATCAGGTGGCTGACCTCCTGGCGCAGCCCGACCGGGCTGGCGGCGAAGTGCGCGACCACCTTGTCCCTGGTGCGGTCGGCCTGTTCCTGGCTGAGTTTGAGCATCGTGTCGACCGACTCGACGGTGAACCGGAAGGCGCCGACGCCGTCGACGATCTTGTCGAAGTAGTCGAGCGACGGGCCCGGGTCCCAGCCGAGGCCGTGCTCGGCCTCGAAGGCCGCCACCGTCCAGCGCACCACGTCGAGCGCGTCCTCCCGGGCGGGCATCGGGTGGATCCGGCCCTGGACGTGGGTGGTGGCGAAGTTCCAGGTGGGGGCGGCCGGAGTCTGCTCGTAGACGGCGGCGGAGACATAGGCGTTCGCGCCCTGGAACACCAGGATCGCGTGCTGCCCCTCGGCCAGCCTCTCCCAGTGCGGGTTGGCCCGGTTGAGGTGGCCGTAGAGCGTGACGCCGCTGAGCGACTCGATCCCCTCGGGCTCGGCGGCCGGCGGGAAGATCACGGGCAGGTGCGTGGCGAGCGGTGCCGCGGGTCCGTTGCTCAGCAGCAGGGCCAGCGGGTACGCGCGGATCAGGCGGACGGCTTCGGCGTCCGGGGACTGGTAGATCTTGGGAACGTACATCTCGTGCGTCTCCTTTCTCCTGGGCGCCCGCCCGATCTCCCGGAAGCCTCCGGGAACCCGGTCATTGGGCGGACGCCGTGAGGACCTGGGCGGGAACCGCGGCCGTCACGGCCGCGAGGATCTCGCCGGCGCGCACCGCGGTGACCGAGAGCAGCGTCGAGGCCAGGCCGTGGGTGTGCTCCGTCGGGCCCTGAAGGTAGATCCCGGCGCGGATCCGGTCGGTGGTGACGAGCCGGTAGTCGCGGTCGAGGTGCGGGCGGGACCGGTCGTCCAGCTTGAGCTGGTCGGCCAACGAGCCGAGCAGGGTGAGCGGATCGGCCGGGCGGTACCCGGTGCCGAACACGACCGCGTCCGTCTCGAACTCGGTCAGCTCCCCGGTGGGCAGGTGTTCCACGACCAGCCGTACCGCGTCGGCCTCCTGCGACAGCGAGGCGAGCCGGCTGACGTTCATCATGACCAGCCGCGGCCGGGTGCCCCGCACCTGCTCCTGGTAGGACCGCGCGTACAGGTCCTGGATCAGTTCGAGGTCCACGACCGCGTAGTTGGTGTTGCGGTGGTAGTCGACCAGCCGGCGGCGGACGTGCTCGGGCGCCACGTAGTACTCGTCGACGGCGTCGGGGTCGAAGATCTGGTTCGCGAACGGGGAGTCGTCCGCCGGGCTGTACCCGTAGCGCCCGAACACGGCCCGCACCTCGGCCTCCGGGAACCTCCCGTGCAGGTGCGCCACCGCCTCGGCGGCGCTCTGCCCGGCACCGACGACGGTGAGGCTGCGCGGCGCGACGGACTCGAACTCCGGCAGCCGGTGCAGCAGTTCGGAGGTGTGCCAGACCCGGTCCGACCGTTCGACGCCGTCCGGCAGCCAGGGCCGCAGACCGGCGGCGATCACCACGTTCCGGGTGCGGTGCACCTCCTCGGCCCCGTCGCGGTGCACCACGACGTCGAGCAGGTCGACGGCCCCGTCCGGGCCGGACACCGGACGGATGTCCACCACCCGCGCGCCGTAGCGCACCAGGTGTCCGACCCGCTCGGCGCACCACGCGAGGTAGTCGTGGAACTCGATGCGCAGCGGGAACAGCGACTTCTGGTTGATGAACGCGGCGAGTCGGCCCCGGTCCCGCAGGTAGCACAGGTAGCTGTGCGGGCTGGTCGGATTCCGCATGGTGACCAGGTCCTTGAGGAACGAGACCTGCATCGTCGCCTCGTCCAGCAGCATTCCGGTGTGCCAGCCGAAGTCCGGCTGCCGCTCCAGGAACAACGCGTCGCACCCGGCGGTCGCGCCCGCTTCGTCCAGCGCGAGCGCGACGGCCAGGTTCGACGGTCCGAATCCGACGCCGACCAGGTCGAGCACCGTTTCCGGCATGGTGGGGCTCCTCTGACGAAGTGGAGAACGGGTTGCGTCCCGACGTGTGCGATGCCCCCGTGGACCGTCGTGCGGCCGGGGCCGGGCGGGACCGGATTCATCCTTGATCGGGCCCTCCGCCCAGACAAGCCGCGTTGTCGGCGATGACCCGATCACGATCCGTTTTGGCCGGTTCACACATGATCCTGAGTAGTTTTATTTACTTCTGGATCACTTTGAGCCGATCGGGAATTGGCCGGTTCGGATACTCCCGACGGTTTCCCGGTCTCGGCTCTCTCCACGTCACGTGGTCAGACGCGGGGGGTGGGGAGCAGCGGCAGGCTGCTGAGGTGGGGCAGGGAGCTGTTGACTTCGGTGATCCGCCCGGTGCCCGGCGCTATCCGGAGGTCCCAGCGGGCGGCGAGGGAGGCGAGGGCCACCGTCATGGTGGTCAGGGCGAGATGCTCTCCGACGCACCGGTGCGGTCCGGTACCGAAGGGGAAGTAGGCGCCACGCGGGCGGTCGGTCCCGTCGTCGGGTCCGGCCCGGTCCGGATCGAAGTCCCTCGGGGCCTCGTAGAGGTCCGCGGCCCGGTGCATGGCGCGCGGGCTGTAGCCGACCTCGGCGCCCTCGGGGATGACGACCCCGACCAGGGTCACGGCGCGTTTGGCGCGGCGGGTGAACAGCATCGGGGCATGCAGCCGAAGCGTCTCGTCGATGACCTTCCGGGTGAACACCAGGTCGGTGAGCCTGTCGTAGGTCGCCGGGCCGTCCCCCAGGACCCGGTCGGCCTCTTCCTGGAGACGCCGCTGCACGTCGGGTCGCACGACGGACTCGAAGACCGCCCAGCTCAGCGATGTGCTGGTGGTTTCGAGCGCGGCGAAGAGCAGGATGAGGAATTCGCTGCGGATCTCGATGTCGGTGAGGCGAGCGCCTGTCTCGGGATGCCGGGAGTCGAGGAGCGCGCTCAGGACGTCGTGGTGCCGCTCCGGGGCGGCACGACGCTCGCGGATCAGCTTGTCGACGGTGGCGTGGAACCGGTTCACGGCAGCGATGAAACGCCGGTTGCCGGGGGTGGGGATGGTGCCGAGGACCGCCGGCAGGATGGTCTGGGGGAGGAGCCGCCGGGAGATCGCGTACATGGTTTCACGTAAGTCGCGCACGGTGGCGTGGCTCAGCTCGGTGCTGAACAGACAGCGCAGGACCACCGCCGCGACCAGGTCGGAAATCTCCTGGTCGGCGGCCACCGTCCGACCGGCCTGCCAACTGCCGATGCGCGCCGCGCTCTCGTCGGTGATGACTTCGGTGTAGTTGCGGACGCTACGACGGCTGAAGGTGGGCTTCAGGGTACGTCGCTGGTGCCGGTGCAGTGGGCCGCTGGCCGCGATGAGCGGGTTGCCGAAGTTGCCGGCCAGCGCCTCGAAGAAGCGGCCGCGTTCGAAGGTGTCGGTGTCCACCTGGATGCGGTGGACCAGGGCCGGTTCGTTGGCCAGGAACAGGCTGGCCGGCCCGAACCCGACGCGGACCAGCGGGTCGGCGGTCCGTGTCGCTTCGAAGAACGACAGGGGTCTCCGCAGCAGGGCGGGACCGTGGCCGAGGAAGGGTACCCGTCCGGGGGCGGGTGGGCAGTACGCGGGAATGGGCATCGGCGAGCTCCTGAATCGATCGAGTGTGTCCGAGGCGGTGCCTCATCGGGCGGCGACGGACGAGTTGCCCTCGGCCGGTGGGACCAGGCCCACGGCCACGGTGTTGCCTTCGCTGATGTAACCGTCCTGGTGGCTCAGGGGGTTGTCCGCGCTGTCCGGGTCCAGGAAGGGCCGCCAGTCTCCCTGGAGCCCCATGTCGACGGCCTGCTGAGCGATGCGGGCGCAGGCCAGTGCGTAGAACCGCTGGGCAGCGGGCCGCAGCGGCGCGTGATGTTCGATCAGCATCGTCTTCTGCCGTACCGAGACCAGGCCGGCCCCGTCGAGCCGGCGGTGCAGATCGCGAGTGCGCAGCAGCTGGCGGGCGTAGCCGGGCGTGCGGGACGCGTGCCGGAAGAAGTCCGTGAACAAGAAGGGGTCTCCGGGACGCGCGGTGATCAGGGAGGCATCGAGATCCTTGATCGCCACAACCCCTCCCGGTCGAACCACGCGACTGAACTCCCGTAGGACCAGGTCGAGTTCATCGTCATCGAGGTACTGCGTGGTGTTCGCGCACCAGACCGCGTCAAAGGTGTCGTCCTCGTACGGCAGGTCGCGCAGGTCCCCCTGCCGGGCATCGAAGGAGCAACTGGGGCGGCTGCGGCGCATGCGCTCGGCGGCGAGCGACGCGTTCTCCTCGGCGAGGTCGATGGCCGTCACATGGCCGCGGGAGCCGACCAGGTCGGCCAGCCAGGGCAGGAAGGCGCCGCTGCCGCAACCGGCGTCCAGCACGCGCCATCCGGCTCGGATGTCGGCCAGCTCCAGTGCCGTCCGGTACGGGACCTCGCAGGCCTCGAAGTGGGCTTCGACGATCTCCTCATGAGTGAAACCCAGTCCGGTCGATGCGGCGTACCCCCAAGAGGCATGGTCTTTCGTCGGCATGCGCGTCACCCCTTCCGGTCCGCTGTCGCGGCCTCGTCGAGCAGTGCGGTGAGCAGGTCCGTGACCTGGTCCGGTGCCTCCAGAGGCTGGAGATGCCCGACACCCGGTACGGTGACGAGCCGCCCCCTCGGCAGAGCGTCGGCCGTGCTCCTCGCCTCGTCCAGGGCGACGAGTTCGTCCTCCTCGCCGGTGACGACCACGGCGGGCACGTCGGTGTTCCGCAGCACGGGGAACGAGTCGGGACGCGCCGCGATGGCACGCTGCGCCCAGGCCGTCGCCTCGGGCGAGGCAGCCTTCGTCATCGTCATGACCCGGTCCACCAGGTCGGGGCGCCGAGCCCTGGTGGTGGCGCCGAGGAGCAGCGGTGTAGTGCGAGCCACCACGTGATCGCGGGTGGCGTCGTCGAGCATCAGATCGGCGAACTTCAGGCGTTCGGCGGCTGCTTGGGGGTGGTCGGCGCCGGCTCGGGCGGCGAACAGCGCGAGGGCACGGACGCGGTGGGGCCAGCGCCGCAGGAAGGCCATCGCCGCGTAGCCGCCCATGGAGCATCCGACGAGCGTCACCTGGTCGATGCCGCGCTCGTCGAGGAGTTCGGCGAGGTCGGCCGCCACGGTGTCGAGGGAGGGCTCGGCGGTTCCCAGCGGCGCGGTGCCGAATCCGCGCTGGTCGGGGGTGATGACCGTGTGCCCGCGGGCTCGCAGCGCCGCCGCCTGTTCCTGCCACATGGCGGAGCTGAGCGGCAGGGCGTGCAGCAGGACGACGGGCGCGTCCTGGCTCCCCGTCATCGCCCGGCCCGCTCGTCGACCGCGCTCCGCTCCGCATCGGCGACGAGGGTGGCTGCCCGTGGGGACAGCGCCACCTTACGCAGCCAGGCGAGCGTCACGGGTGCGGGCGGCAGGTCGTGGACCGGAACGGCCTTGATGTGGGGCGGCAGGAACGACTCCAGTGACTGGAACGACAGATGGACGGCGTTCGTGCGGGCGAGTATCTCGGTCATCGCCTCCACCGTCGTCATGGGGTGGACGCGGCGGATCGGAGTTCCGCCGGGGGTGAGCGGCGGCACCACCTTGTCCCAGACATACGGAGGAAAGTCCCCCGGGCAGCGGAAGGCGTCGTATTCCGCTGCCTCCTCGACCGACACGGTCTTTCGCTCGGCGAGCGGGTGGTCGGCGGAGACGAGCAGAGCGCGGCCGTCGAAGCTCACGGGCCGGCTGACAGCGATGTCAGGTTCCCGCAGTCCGTATTTGACGATCATGATCTCCAGGGAACGGTCCCGCAGCGGGCCGAACGGGTCGGCGACGTCGTACGGGACGAACTCGACCTCCTGCGGTCCATGGCCCGCGGCGGTGATGATGCGGGTGGCCAGGTGCGGCGAGCCGTGGATGCCGAAACGCAGAGGTCGCGTGGCGTCGGGTGTCGGGGTGGTACTTGGGGCGGGCATGTTCAGATCTCCTCGGTCAGTCCGGCGTAGGCCCGGAGCTCGTCGGGCCGGTGGGTGTCGGTGTCGACGCGCAGGGCGGCGAACCGCATGGCAAGGCCGGCCAGGCGCGGCACGGAACGCAGGGTCAGCCGGTCGCCGGGCTGGATCAGCCCGTCCAGCACGGCTTCGGCGAGCAGGTGGTTGACCTGGATGAGTGCGTCGGAGACAGTCACCCCCGCGGTGGCGATGTACAGGTCGCGGTGGACCGGACGGCAACGGGCGGACCGTTCACCGACAGGCACGGGTATCGCCACGGTGGTCGGGGCCCGGGCGGGCAACTCCCGTGTGCCGTCGAACGACTTGAGCAACCGGCGCAGCGCGGTCGTGGCCTCGTCCGGAGCGGGTCCGATCCAGGCCGTCGACCCGTCGTCGGCGATGTGGTCGAAGGTGAATCTCTCCTTGAGGTTGTTCGGCCGGCCCGCGAGGAAGAGGGTGCGGGTGAACGAGCGTTGCCACGGTCCGGTCCGGTCCGGCGGCACCGACAGGGCGAAGCGGCAGGTCTCCCGCACCCAGTCCGGAAGGGAGAAGCGGCCGACCACCATGACAACGGCGGTACCGTCGTGCGGCCCGTCCGCCTCCCCGCCCGCGAGGGTGGCCTTGGCCCTGCGAAGCGCCTCGGAGGTGGACAGGTCGAGGTGCGCGGCCAACTCGGGCCGCGTCGCCCGCAGTCGGTCGGCGGCCACGGTGAGCAGGAGATCAGGGCTGAGCGTCATAGGAACACCGCGCTGAGCAGGGCTCGGCCGGGAGCACGGTCTCCCCGGCCGAGCAGAGACGAGGTGAGCCGGTACGGGTCGATGTGGGTGTGGCCGCGCCGATGCCTGTCCAACAGCCCGAACAGGGCACTCCGGTCGCCCTTCGGCGCTTCTTCCGCCGAACTCAGCAGCTTCTCGGCGCGCCTCAGGCTCTTGCGGAGCAGATCGAACCGGAAGGACTCCTGCTGGCCGGGCCCGAGTCCGGCGATGAAGTACAGACGCATACCGAGCCGTAGCGCCGCGGGCTCGTGGTCGTCGCCGACGGAGCGCAGGAACGCGCTCACCGTGTGGTCGTGCCAGCCGCCCTGCCGAGCGGAGGTGATCTTCCCGTCGATCGGCACCCTGCCTATGGGGACCCGGTGCACGATGGTTCCCTTGTGGGTCAGAACCCGTTCCAGGAGCTGATAGTCGGGGTCCAGCTCACGGTCGTAGAGCAGCACGACCTCGTCGTACTCGGGTGCGAGCGGCAGGAGTTCGCGCAACGCGCACGCGAGGTAGTTGGGGCGCCCGTCGGCGGCGACTATCTGCCGCAGGGGCAGGCCGAATCGGGTGGCGTCGAGATAGACCGGGCCGCCCAGGTCCCGCTGGTCCAGACCCAGCTCCTCCGCGACCAGTTCGTCGACCATCTCGCGCAGGCCGAGCCTGGGCGGCTGGTGTGCCAGCAGTCCGGGATCGTGCAGGCCGAGCCGTTCGTAGTGGCCGGCCCACAGGCGCAGGACGCGGGCCCCCGCCGGGTGGACGTAGTCGGTGTGTTCGACGGCCTCGGCGTACGGGGCCATCCTGACCGAGGGCGCCGCCCCCTCGGCCCGGTAGCGCACGTACAGCTCACCGATCTCCTCCTCCGAGAGGCAGGAGTAGTCGGTGTCACCCCGGGTCCGGTCGAGGAACTCCCAGAAGCCCAGGGTCTGTTCGGTCGGGTGGTACGTCGTGTGGCTGTAGCGGTAGGTCACATCGGCCACTTGAGCCGTGGCACGGTACATCACGTCCGCCCAGAGCAGGCCTTTGAGATGGCTCGGAGTCAACGGCTTGGACGGTGTGACGGTGATCGGAGCCAGCAGTACTTTCCGGCGGGTGGCGCCCATCAGCCCTCCCTCCCGGCTGTGACGGCCGCCAGCAGTTCCTGCCGGGTCGGCGGCCGGGGGCCGGGCGGGACACCGTCGGCGGGGACGGCACGCACCCTGTCCCGGAACGCGGCACTGTCGAAGATCTTCGCGGGGGTGTCGAGGCCCATCAGGACGCGCAGGAGGCCGCGCCAGACCGTGGAGTCGACTCCGGCGGCCCGGGCCACGTCCGCCATGGAGGGGCGGCCCGGAACCGCGGGCGGCACCGGAGACGGTGCGACTCCCTCGGCGCGGGCCCGCCACAGCCCGCCGTACACCCGGCTGTCGTGGACGGCCTGCTCGTACCACGGGCGATGGATCTCCTCGGCCAGCCGGACGGCGTTCTCGCTCTGGTGCTCGTCCGCCGTCGGACGAGCGGCGAGGAGATCGGCCAGCTGGAAGGCGTGCTGGAGGGAGAGGGACATGCCGCGGCCGAAGAGCGGGTCGGTGACACAGGCGGCATCACCGACGGAGAACAGCCCGGCGATCCGGCGCTGCCCGCCGCGGGCCGTGGACCTCAGGACATTGGGCGGCATGGTGATGGCGCGTACGTCCGCCAGTGGCGTCGCGGTCCCCTCCTCGATCCATGCCGCCACGTAGGGGGACATCCGGGCAGCGGCGGTGAAGGCGGCGGGTTCGCGCAGAATCGTGGTGGCCGGGTCGGAGGTCAGGGCTCCTACGGCGATGGCGAAGGTGCCGTTGTCGGCAGGGTGCACGACCGCCGCGTAGTGGTCCCAGATGCCTCCCGCCGCGTTGCCCCGGTTGAGCGGCCCCGGCCAGTCGGCTCCCGGCGAATCCAGTCGGTAGAACCGGGTGAAACAGCGCAGTTGCGTGGTGCCGACCAGGTCTTCGCCGATCGGGATCCCTGATTCCCTGAGCCAGGTCAGGGCCGCCGCTTTCCAGCCAGTGGCATCCACCACGAACCGCGCGGGCACCTGTTCGCCCCGATCCGTCACCACACCGGCGACACGGGACCGGGCCGGGTCCAGGATCAGCCCCCGCACCGCGGTTCCGTGGTCGATGGTCACCCCGGGAAGGGCACGCACGGCACGGTGGAGCAGCAGTTCGAGGAAGGGGCGTCGGACGGCCAGAGCGACCAACTCGTGGTCGTCCGCCTCCTGTTCACATGTGTCCTTGGGTGCCGCCCTGGTGAGGTCGAGGAGCCGTGCTCCTTCCTCCTGGGCGGTCTCCAGCAGGTGCGGGGCCCGTTGGCGCAGCACACGCACGCCGAGCGACGTGAGGATGTGCGAGTGGTCGCTCTGCGGGACGGTGGGGCGCTGCCAGAGTTCGGCCGCTTTGCCGGCCGGGCCTTCGGGCGGCGGGGCCGAGCGCTCCAGGATCCGTACCGGAAAGCCTCGTTCGGCGAGTGCCAGAGCCGTGGCGAGACCGGCGATGCTCCCGCCCACGACGACAGCGGGCCCGGTCATCGGCGTGTTCCATGGACGAAGAAGACCCGGCGGACGTTCTTGACGTGACGCGGCGGGACCGGGTCCGGCCAGCGGCCGAAGTCCGCGCCGGGCTCGCCGGGTTGCGTGGCCTCGACGCTGAACCCATAGCGGTCGAAAAGGTCCTCGGGCTCATCGGTGCCGAAGAGCCACGGGCAGCCCCAGTTGGCGAAGAGGTCGAGCAGTCCCCGCATGTGCGGCAGGTTCAGCGCGGCGGCGTTGACCACATCGGCCGCTATCCGGCTGCCGGGCGCCGTGATGGCGGCGACCCGCTCCAGCATGCGGTGGGTGTCCGGTTCGGGGATGTAATAGAGGAGCCCTTCGAGCAGCCATGTGGACGGCAGCGTCGGGTCGTATCCGGCGTCGAACAACTGGCTCTCCCAGTTGTCGGCGGTGAGGTCCACGGCCACCGACCGGTGGGCCACACGCGGGGCGACTCCCTGGAGCCGCTCGCTCTTGAAGTCCAGGACGGCGGGCCGGTCGACCTCGAAATAGCGAATGTGGTCGGGCCATGACATCCGGTAGGCCCGGGAGTCCATGCCCGAAGGGGCCAGCACGATCTGGCTCATCCGCCGGTCCCGCGCCGCGCCCATGAGGAAGTCGTCGAAGAACCGGGTGCGGATCGCGTTGTAGTCGGGAGTGCTCGGCAGGGACCGGGGCCGGTCGGGCGGAAAGGTCGCCGCGTACACCTCGGCGAACAGTTGCGGGCCGGCCTCTCCGGCGAGCCTGGCCGCGTAGGGGTCCTCGTACAGGCGGTCCGCACGCAGGGTTTCGGCGGCGCGCAGGGCGGCGGTGAGCAACGCGGTCCGCTCCACCGGGTTCAGAAGGTCGGTCATCGGAGTTCCTCGCTTCTCGGTACGGGTCAGGCCGGTGTCGTGCCGGTCAGGCGCTGCCACAGGAGGTCGTCCTGCCTGAAGAGCCGGTCCTTGACCTGAGTCGGGCGGATTCCGCTGCCTACCGCGGCGTGCCAGTCCCGGTGGAAGGCGGTGGGGTCGAGGAGCCGGAGTACGGGGGCGTGGAGCCGACGGTCCGTACGGGCTCGCCGGTAGTCGGCGGACTCCCGCTGGAGAGCGGCGTCCAGCAGAACTGCGAAGCGGCTGGACTCGGCGTCCTGCCAGGAGGTGTGCGGGGCCACCGCGAAGACGTAGTGCGGGGCCCCCGTTTGGCGTTCGACCCGGCAGGCGACGTTGGAGACACCGAGGCCGGTGGCGTCGAGGGCGGTTCGCAGGGCCCGGACGACCTGGGACTCGCGCAGCCGCTCACCGACCGCGTCGGAACGATTGGCCCGGCCCGCGTACGCCACCCGCGGCACTCCGTCGAACAGGTCCTCGACCCGGACGACATCGCCGACGGCGTACCGGTAGAGCCCGCCGACATGGCTGAAGATCACGTGGTACTCGCGCCCGACCTCCAGTTCGTGCGGCAGCAGGGTCTGGGTGTCGGGCGTGAGATCGGCGTCGGCGTCCACGAACTCGTACACGGCCGCCGACACGACGAGACTTCCGGCGGAGCCGTGCCGGTCCAGGGGCACCCCGACGGGCCCCTCGGACGCCGCGACCGGCGCCGGCAGGGCCGCGACACCGGCACCGAACCGCTCACGCAGCGCGGGCAGGTAGAGGGACGCCACACCCGTCGTCCAACCGAACAACGCACGGATCCGGGGCCACACATGGGCCGGTTCCACGACACCGAAGTAGTCGGCGAGCCCTTCCAGTTCGGCCGCCCGGTGCGGATCGGGGCTGCCGTACGGAACGCCCCCCAGGGTGCCGTCCCGCACGTCCCGGACGATCCGGTCCCACCACAGATTGAGCTGATACGGGACGGCCGCGATCATGGCCGGGTTGATCCCGATCAGGCAGCGCACATCGCTCTGCACCGCCAGCCGCAGTCTCAAGTACATCTTCTCCAGATGGTCGCCGGGCGCGATGTCCACCGGGAGCGTGGCCCAGGGGGCCGCGGTGCCGAGTTCGGCCGAGAGCGGCTCACCGAACTTCTCACCGAAGTCGACCTGGCTGGCGCCGACATGAGGCTGCCCGCCGGCCGTCGTGGGCGGCGCGGAGAGCGGGTCGTGCTTGAGGTTGAGAACCGCGTCGGGCCGCTGTCCGACGTCGGGAAAGTTCTCGATCAGGGGCGCCCAGGCCGCGTAGTAGAAGGGGAAGAAGGTGGTGCTCATGAACCGCGGGGTGACGGGGATCTTCTTGTGGTCGCCGGTACTGCCGCTGCTGGTGAAGTACACGACCGGCCGGTCGGCGGTCAGCAGGTTCGGCTCACCCGCCGCCGTGCGCTCGATCAACGGCGCGTGGGCGGCGTAATCCTGAATGGGAACGGCTTTGCGCAAGTCGTCGATGTCATGTATTCGGTCGAAGCCGTACCGTTTGCCGAACTCGGTTCCTGAGTTGAAGTCGACGAGGTCGGCGAGAACACGCTGCTGCTGTCCTCGCATCTCGGTGAGCGCCCCACCGAGCCGAGCGCGTTCGGCGAACACCCGCTGCCGGTAGAGGTCCAGATGCCCGGGGTCTGCCCAGCCCATACGTGCGGTCACGAAGTGAGCACCTCCATCACCGCGTCGGCCGCGCGGGCCACACTGGGCTGTTCCTCGATGATCGTCACTGGCAATTCCCTTACCTCTTCCAACATCAGTTTGCGAAGGTTCTCCTGGTAATCCTCAAAACCCGGCCGTTCGGGGAACTCACCGAAGTACTCCAGGGCGTTGAGCCGCGCTCCATTGCCCGAACGCCGCCACGCGGACCTGGGCGAGACGTCCATGTACACCACGGCGCACGGCTGCGGGAACGAGCGCCACCAGGCGTACATGGGGTTCTCCTCGACCCCGGCCAGCCGGCACTTCGCGAGGATCTTGTAGTAGTAGGAGTCCACCAGCACGGGAACGTCGTCGTCCTGACGCTGGATCTCGTCCTTCAGATGGATCACGGCCGTCTGGAGGAGACCGGCCATGAAATCCGCGGAGTACGCCGTTCCGAGATTCGGCAGGATTTCCCCGACCACGTCGTGCCGTAGCCGAGTGACAAGCCCGTGCTCAGGCCCGACGAATGCGTCGTCCGTGGAAAGCGTCCGCCATGTCGGCAGCCGGTGCGCAATCTCCGCCATCACCGAGGACTTGCCGGCACCGTCCGGGCCGAGCAGGACATGGAACGGCCTGTCATTCATCGAAGCCTCCTCCTCTGGGCACGTTCCGGTGAATTCGACGATCCGGGCCGACGAAGTCGTATGTGGTCGGCGCCGAGGAATGGGCCGTCTCGCGGCCGATGCGGGAACTGGTTCCGACGATGAGGCTGGTGAACCTGGGCATAGGTGTCCCTTGAGCTTTCATGGAGAGATGGGGTGCGCCGTGCACGAATCGAGGGTCGACGCGGACGGGCCCGGTCGGCCGCTGGTCAGGTCCGGTCGGCCGGTGCCTCCAGGGGGTAGAACTGCCCCACCCGGCCGCGGTACGGGCCGATTGCGCCCTCCTCGGAGGTGAGCGCGGGGTCGGGCAGGCACCGCTTCCGGTTCAGGTTCCGGTTCCCGTTCCGGATCCGGGCGTCCTGGACCATGTGGTGGATCACGGTCCGCATGAGCGCCTGTCCCGCCACGGCGGACAGCGACGGGGCGGCGGGCTTCCGGGGCAGGGGGGAGTCCGGGCGCGAGGTGGCGTCCGGGCGCGAGCCGGCGTCCGACATGACGGTCACACGTGTTTGCGTCCGCCACGGTCCGGCCGGGGGCGCGTTGACCACCGCCGCCAGCTCGATGCTCCAGGTGGCGGCGGGCGCGATCCGGTCGGCGGGCAGCAGCGCCGCCCGGGGCGGGGTGCCGCCCGGTGCCCTGACGCAGGACCCCTCGACGTCGAAGGCGAACCGGTGGAACGGGCGCACCAGGTGCTCGCGGTGGGGGCAGTGGGCGTGCACGACCCGCAGGACGCCGCCCCTGGTGCGGTGGAGGGCGACGTCGCTCCCCATGAAGCGCCGGTCCACCACCGCGCGGGCCCGGAGCCCGGCCAGCGATCGCCTGTTCAAGTCTTCCTCCTCGTTCCTCTGCTCACGGCCTCCACCCGGGTGGTCAGTCCTTTTCCTCCTGCGCCTTCTCGGCCGCGTAGGCGCCCACCAGGTCGTCGAAGCGGAACCGCCTGGGGGCGTACTCCCGGATCAGGTGCGCGTGGGCGAGTCCGGTGAGGGCCTGCATCGCCGCCGGGGCCGGCACCTCGGCCAGTCGGCCCGCCTCGGCGGCGGTGATCTCGCGCACCCGGTGCGCGCCGAGGACGCGGAACATGCCTGCCTCGGAGCAGGTCAGGCGCCGGTAGGACCACGAGAAGGCGGCCCGGATGTCGCCCGAGGCCCGGTCGCCGCGCAGCACGTTCAGCCGGTTCCGCTCGCTGCGCAGTTCGTCGGCCAGGTGGCGCAGCGGGACCATGGGCCTGCCGATCGCCCGCGTGGCCGCGATCACCAGCGCCAGGGGCAGCCGCGCGCACGCCTCGGTCACCTCGGCGAGGGTGGCGCTGTCCACGGCGAGGTCGCCGGCGGCCAGTCGGCTCGCGAGGAGGGCCGTCGCCTCGGCCCGGGAGGGCAGGTCCAGGGTGGTCAGCCGGGCGCCGTGCGAGGTCACCAGGCCGGTGAGTTTGCGGCGGCTGGTGATGATGACCATGCACTGCGGGCCCGCCGGGATCAGCGGCTGCACCTGCGCGCTGTCGTACGCGTTGTCGATCAGGATGAGCATGCGTCGCTGCGCGAGGGTGGTCCGGTACAGGTTGGCGTAGGCGGCCGGGCTCATCGTGTCCGGCGCCGGCAGCCGGATCAGCGGGGCGAGGACGGACCGGACCGCCTGCTGGATGCCGACCGGGTCGGTCGCCGGGCCGAAGGCGCCCAGGTCGATGTACAGCTGCCCGTCGGGGAAGCGGTCCGCGATCCGGTGGGCGAGGTGGAGGGCGAAGGCCGTCTTGCCGATCCCCGGGGGGCCGCACAGCACGGAGACCACCGGGGAGGAGCCGACCGGCGACATCCCGTCCGCCACCTCGGTGAGCATCCTGAGCTCGGCCTCACGCCCGATGAAGTTCCGTGGCTCGGCCGGGAGTTGGTGGGGGACAGCGACCAGCGGCCGGGGTAACTCGGGGCGCTGCGGGCGCGGTTCGCGCACGGTGTCGGCGTGGATCCGCTGGGGCGGGACGGGCAGGGTCAGGGCCTCCAGCGGGTCGTCCGCCAGGACCAGCTGCTGAAGGTGTTGCAGTGCGCCCCCGGGGTCGATGCCGTAGTCCTCGACGAGGAGCCGGCGCGCCCGGGTGAAGGTGTCCAGCGCCTCCGCCCGCCTGCCGCACCGGTACAGGGCGAGGATGAGCTGCTCCCACCGGCGCTCCCGCAGCGGCTGCGCGGTGGTGAGCGACATCAGGAACGGCAGCAGTTCGTGGTGCTGACCGAGGGCCAGCCGGGCGTCCACCAGCGACTCCTGGACGGCGTCACGGTGTTCGAGCAGTTCCGAGATGAGCGGCTGCATGATCGGCGTGGCCGGGATGTCGGCCAGCGGCGGGTCGCCCCAGGTGTCCAGGGCGCGCTGGAACAGCCGGGCCGCGGCGTCGACGTCGCCCAGCAGCTGGGCCGTCCGCGCCTGCTGGGCCAGGCCCCGGAAGCGGTGCAGGTCCAGCACGTCGCCCTCGTGCAGGGCGAGGCCGTAGCCGTCGCGGCCGGTCTGTAGCCGGCCCTTGATCGGCGTCGCCTTGCGCAGGCCGTAGAGGTTGCTCCGGAGCGCGCCGCCCGGATCGCTGGGCAGGTCGGCTCCCCACAACGCGTCGGCGAGATATTCCTTGCTCACCCGGCGTTCGCTATTCAGTAAGAGGATGCCCAGCGTGCTCCGCTGGCGGGGTCTCATAATTGCCAGGGGGTCGCCGCTCGTAGAACGCACGGTCGCCGACCCAAGGATTGCGAACTGCACTTACGCCCCCGTTCGAGTAGCAGTTCTCGACAACCGGAACCCGTGAAGCAGCTAGGTTCCGGACGCACGATGATATTGAATCATTATTTCGATGGTGGCCGTCAAGACCCATCTGTGGTTCCGCCATGAGTGGCCGCGTGATGTTTGGAGTTCCGTTTGCGATCTTTGGTCGGCAATCGTCACCGGGGGGTTTGGCGCCCTGAAAGTGGGGACTACCAGCGGCGTCACGCTTCAATCACGCTGGAGTCACGCCCCCGTCGCAATCATGCCGATAGTCTGAGCTATCGCGAAGGGCGCCTCATTTGTATCGCCTCAGTAAAATACTCGATCATTCGCTATCGGCCCGTTTTTCAAATGGGCCGGAATGCCACTTGACGCACCTGGGAGGATCGCAAGCCCAACTCGCTTGCGGGCAAGAGGACCACCGCGGATCCCGGTGAGGATATTCCGGTGGCGCCCGACGGCCTCCCCGTCGTGGGTCACGCTGTGTAGGCCCCGCGCGACCGGCGGGGATTCCTGCGCTCACCGCCCGCGCACGGCGACGCTACGACTATCGGCGTCGGCCCGTTCAAGGTGGTGACGGTCCGCGACCAGCCCGCGTTCACCGCAACCGGCTCTCCGGCTGCGCCCGGGTGATGACCGAGGGCACGAGCCTGATGACCGGCGGGTGGCGCCACGGTCAGGACTGCCGAGGACACGGCGGAGCCTGTCGCGGTGATCGGGGTGTCCAGCGGGGAGGGCGAGGAACTCGTCGCGTCGGTACCCGGTGACCGGTTCAGCACCGACGATCAGCTCGAATTCGTGGTCGGCGGCGGGGCGCGGCCGGGGAAGGCCTGTGCCGACGAGGTTCCCGAGCCCCCGTCAGCCCGGCGGGAGGGCACCTTCGCGCGTGCCGGCCGGCGGCCCCGCGGAAGCGGTCGCGTACGGCCCCGGTCGCGCCATCATGAGGGCATGCGACTGTACGGCGAACGCGTGACGGCACCCCGGATGCTCCTGCTCGACCACATCGCGTTCGATCCGGGGTGCCACGTGTTCGAGCTGGCGGAGCCGCTGTTCCTCGATCAGGGCGACCAGGTGTGGCGGGAGTCGGACTCCGTGGTGGTGGCGCGGGTCGGCGGGACGGTCGAGCGCCCGGCCGGCGGTCTTGTGACCTGGAACCGTCGGTGGCGGCTGGTCTGAGTCAGTGCGGGGGCGGACGTCGGAGTTCAAGAGGAAGGCCGCCGGCCCGGGAGGGATCCCGGGCCGGCGGCCTTGTGCGTGGCGCGGCGTCGACTGCCGCCCGGCGCCGGGAGGGACTGGGCTCAGGAGGTCGGCGGGAGGGCCTTGCCGAGGGTCTTGGCGAAGGTGACGGCGGCGCTGCCCGAGGTGCTCTGCGAGCTGTCGTACGTGGCGGCGAGGTACGAGCCCGTGCGGGTGGCGACCATCGTGGTGCCGCCGGTGAAGGAGGGGGAGGTGAGGGTGGCCCGGAGGGCCTCGTCGCCCAGGCCGGGAAGCGGCTTGACGGTGATCGTGACCGGGTACTTCTGGCCGTCCTGGGCGACGGTGAAGCTGTGGCAGGCGGTCAGGGCCTTGGTGAGGGCGGACATGGCGGCCTTGGCGTCGTCGCCCCGGTAGGCGTCGAGTTCCTGGGCGATCATGTCCTGCGAGGCGTCCACGTAGTCGTTCTGCGCGAACGAGGCGGCGCTGACCCCGGAGGCGGTGACCCAGGCGGAGGTGTTCAGCAGGTCGCAGGCGTGCGGGGAGGGGACGGCGGACGGGGCCTCGGTCGGGTTGTAGTCGTCGCCGGTGTTCCGGGAGCCGTCGGGGTCGGCCTTGAAGCCGGTCGGGAACGCGGTGCCGGGCAGCAGCAGCGAGTTGAGCTTGGTGCCGGTCGGCAGGGCGGGTGCGGAGGGCGTCGCGGAACCAGGGGTGGAGGCCGGTGCGGCGGCCGGGGTGCCGGAGGAGCAGGCGGTGAGACCGAGGAGCGCGGCGGCGCCGCAGGCGAGCAGGGCGGTCCGGCGGAGCGTCTGGGGCATGACGGTGCGTGCGCCTTTCGAGACGGGATGACGGGTGATCGGCGCGATAATCAGACCATGACGTGTGAACTGCGTCAACACGCGATCGTGGCGTGAGGTGGGTTGTAGGATCGCGCGGAGAGTCGTTCCAGCGTGGAGAGGTCCGCCCAGTGACCGAGCAGGAGAGCAGGACGGAGGTCACGGCCGCCGGGATCGCGCGGCTGGCCGGGGTCGGCCGGGCCGCGGTGAGCAACTGGCGGCGGCGGCACGCCGACTTCCCCAAGCCGGTGGGTGGCACCGACACCAGTCCGGCCTTCGACCTGGCCGAGGTCGAGCAGTGGCTGCGCGGGCAGGGCAAACTGGGCCAGGTACCGCTCAGCGAGCGGGTCTGGCAGCAGGTGGAGGGCGACCGGGAGGGTGCGGCCGCCGCCCTGCTGGCGGTCGGCACCGCGCTGCTCGGGCGCGGCGACACCGACCCCGAACGGCGGGAACTCGTCATCGGCGCAAGGGAGTTGGCGAAGGAGCTGGGCGACCGTCAGGCCTTCGAGTTCCTGATGGGGCGCCACCTGGAGGCCGGTCCGCGCCAGTACACACTCACCCCGGCCCCGCTCGCCGAGCTGATGGCCGAACTCGCCGGCCCGGCCGAGCTGGTGCTGGACCCGGCCTGCGGATTCGGTGCGCTGCTGGGCGCGGCCGGGCCCGCCGCGACGGTGGCCGGCCAGGAGCTGGACCCGGATCTCGCGGCGCTGACCGCGGTGCGGCTGGCACTGCGCGCCGACGGCCCGGTGGACGTCCGGGCGGGCGACAGCCTGCGCGCCGACGCGCACCCGGAGCTGCGCGCCGACGCCGTGCTCTGCCACCCGCCGTTCAACGAACGGTCCTGGGGGAACGAGGAGTTGGCCTACGACACCCGGTGGGAGTACGGCCTGCCGCCGCGCACCGAGTCCGAACTGGCCTGGGTGCAGCACGCCCTGGCACACCTGAAGGAGAACGGCTGCGCCGTACTGCTGATGCCGCCCGCCGCCGCCTCACGCCGCTCCGGCCGGCGGATCCGCGCGGACCTGCTGCGGCGCGGCGCGCTGCGGGCGGTGGTCGCCCTGCCGGCCGGCAGCGCCCCGCCGTACGGCATCCCGCTGCACCTCTGGGTGCTGCGCCGACCGGTGGCCGACGCGCCGCAGCCGCAGCGGCTGCTGGTGGTGGACGTCGCAGACCGCGAGCGGATCGGCCGGCAGGAGCTGCGCGGCACGGTGCTGGCGGACTGGCGGGCCTTCGACCGGGACGGCGAGCATCCCGACCGGCCCGGCGTCAGCAGCACCGTCGCGCTGGTGGACCTGCTGGACGACGACGTGGACGTCACCCCGGCCCGTCACCTGCCCTCGCGCGCGGCCGCCGACGGGGCCGTCCTGGCCGAGGTCCGCGAGGAGCTGACCGGCGCGCTGCGCCGCACCGTGGAGCTGGCCCCGCTGACCGGGGCGCCGGGCGGAGCGGCGCACTGGCCGATGACCAGCGTGGGCGAACTGGCCCGGGCGGGCGCGCTGTTGATGCGCACGGGCGGGAGCGGAGCGGGCCCGGCGGGCGGCCCGCCGGTGCTGACCGAGCACGATCTGGCGGCCGGTACCGCACCCTCCGGGCAGCTTCCCGAGGGCGCGGAGGAGGAGCCGGTGCTGCTGCGGGCGGGGGACGTGGTACTCCCGGTGCTCGGCCGCGGCACCGTGACCCGGGTGGTCGACGAGGCCACCGCCGGCGCGGCGCTGGGCCGCAACGTGTACCTGCTGCGTCCGGACCCGGACACCCTGGACCCGTGGTTCCTGGCCGGTTTCCTGCGCGGCAGCGCCAACAGCCGGCAGGCCAGCAGCTTCACCACCACCGCGACCCGGATCGACGTGCGCCGGTTGCAGGTGCCCCGGCTGCCGCTGGCCGAGCAGCACCGGTACGGCGAGCGGTTCCGCGCGGTGGCCGCCTTCGAGGAGGCGTCGCGGCTCGCGGCCCGGCTGGGCGACCAACTGGTGCGGGGGCTCTACGACGGCCTGACCGACGGGACGGTCCGGCCGCACTGAATCCGGGCCCCGCCGGACCATTTGAGGACCCGTCGGTAGGCTGACCCGCGGATCCCGTCGACAGGAGCTGGCCCATGTACCCGACCGCGCCGTCGAAGCGGCCCGGCGTCCGCGTGTGGCGGGTGCTGCTGCGGATCGTGCTGGTGCTGGTGCCGCTGCTGAGCCTGGGCATGCTGGCCTGGGTGGCGCTGCTCTGGCTCGCGGTCGAGCGCCGTCGGTTGCGGAACTGGCTGGCGTTCGTCGCCGCCGGGGCGACGGGCGTGGGCGGACTCGCGCTGGCCGGGCCGGACGACGGCCCCCACACCACGGCGGGGATCGTGCTGCTGCTCGGAACGGCGCTGGCGGTGCCGGCCTACTACCTGGCGGTCGAGCTGGGACCGCGCCCGGCGACGGCCCCGCCGCCGTCGTACCCACCCGCACCCACCGATGCCCGGGTACGCGCCCGCACCGGTCGTGCGGCACCCCTCCCGGTCCAGTACCCGCCGGTCCAGGCTCCGCCGCGGGCCGAGCAACCGCCCGCCGTGCCGCCCGGGTTCCAGCCCGCCCCGGGCCAGCCCGACCGGATCGGTGAGGTGCGGGCGGGCCTGGACGAGCTGAGCGCCTACCTGGAGCGGGAGGACCGCCGGTGACCGGCCGACTGCTGGCCGGCCGCTACGAGTTGGCCACCCTGGTCGGACGCGGCGGGATGGGCCAGGTGTGGACGGCGCAGGACCGGAACCTGGACCGCCAGGTGGCCGTCAAGCTGCTGCGCCCGGACCGGGTGAACGGGGCCGCGGAGTTCCAGGAGGTCCGGCGCCGGTTCGTCCGCGAGTGCCGGGTCACCGCCCGGGTCGACCACCCGGGCCTGGTGACCGTGCACGACGCGGGGAGCGACGGCGAGGACCTCTACCTGGTCATGCAGTACGTCCAGGGCGCCGACCTGGCCGACCACCTGGCCGAGCACGACCCCTATCCGTGGCCGTGGGCGGTCGCGGTGGCCGCGCAGCTCTGCCCGGTGCTGGCCGCCGTGCACGCGCTGCCCGCGGTGCACCGGGACCTGAAGCCGCGCAACATCATGGTCCGCGGGGACGGCACCCTGGTGGTCCTCGACCTCGGGGTGGCCACCGTGCTGGACGCGGACACCACCCGGCTCACCCTGACCGGCTCGCCGATCGGCAGCCCCGCCTACATGGCGCCCGAGCAGGCGGTGGGCGGCGAGGTCGGGCCGGGCGCCGACCTGTACGCGCTCGGCGTGATCCTGCACGAACTGCTCAGCGGCAACGTGCCGTTCCCGGCCACCACGCCGCTCGGGATGCTGCACCGCCACGTGTACGAGCCGCCCCTGCCGCTGCGCCGACTGCGTCCCGAGGTGCCCGAGCCGCTGGAGGAACTGGTGCTGCGGCTGCTCGCCAAGGACCCCGGGGACCGTCCGGCCGACGCGGCCGAGGTGCACCGGGCGCTGGCGCCGCTGCTGCCCGCGCCGGACGGGCGGCACGACGACGGGCCGGGGGCGCCGATGGACCCCACCCGCCCGTTCCGCCGCCCGTACGCGCCCTGGCACCCGCAGCGGCGGTCCCGTCCGGCGGCGCCCCAGGCCCCGGGGGACCGGGCGGAGGTCGCCGCGGCCGTCCGGGAGGCCAGGGAGCTGCTGGACCAGGGGCGGATCACCCAGGCGGTCCCGGTGCTGGGGCACGGCCTTGCGGTGGCCGCCGAACTGCACGGCCCCGGCTCGCCCGTGGTGCAGATGCTGCGCAAGCAGTACGCGGCCACCCTGCTGGCGGACCGTCAGTTCGACGCCGCACTCGGCCAGTTGCGGCTGCTGACCGAGCAGGCCGCGCCCGACGAGCCCCAACTGGCGCGCTGGCAGGGCGAGATGGGACTCTGCCTGGAGGAACTCGGCGACCGGGCGGGCGCCCTGGCCGAGTACCAGTACCTGCTGGCCCGACTCGCCGACCGGGAGCCGGAGTTCGCCCTGGAGGTGCGCGGCCGGATGGCCCGGATACTGCACGACGCGGGGGACGGAGCGGGTGCGTCGGCGATGCGGGCGCGGGTGCTGGCGGACAGCGAGCGGCTCTACGGCCCGCACTCCTCGGTGACGGCGCGGGTCCCGCAGGCCGACTGAGCCGACCGGTCGGGCAGCGGGTACCGGGCGGCGCGGGCCCGACCCGGCACCGGTGCTACGGGCGGCTCCGGGTGGGCCGAGAGGTTGGCCAGGCGGCCCAGATGAAAGACAGCCTGGCCAACCTGACCGCCCGCGAACTCGCCGCCGCGGTGAAGAACCGCCTCAAGCGCGAAAGGTGTCCGGCGGCCGGTCGTCGTGCTGTGGACGGTGGGCGCCTCGCTCAACGACGCCAGGCCGACACGACTGCCACGGCCTGGTCGATGTTGAGGCGCGGGTCGCAGAGCGTGGTGTAGCACAGCGGGTCGAGGAGGTCGTCGAGACGTGACTCGTCCGCCACACATTCACCGACGTTCTCCGGTGTGGCTTCCAGGTGCAGCCCTCCTGCGACCACCTGCTCCGCGGCGGCCACCTCCTGGAAGAGCTCCATTTCGCGCTTGATGCTGGTCAGCAGGCGGGTCTTGCGGCCCAAGGGGCCGCGCTGAGTGTTGCCGTGCATCGGATCGCACAGCCAGATGACCGGATGCCCCGCTTCACGGACAGCGGCCATCAACGGTGGCAGCCACTCCGCGACCCGATCCGCGCCCATCCGGGAGATGAGCGTCAGTCGGCCGGGCGCACGAGTCGGGTCCAGGACCGAACAGAGTTGAGTCAGCTCGGCGGGTGTCGTCGTCGGACCGACCTTGCAGGCCACCGGATTCTGGACACGGGCCAGCAGCTGCACATGCGCACCGTCCAGCTGGCGGGTGCGGTCCCCGATCCATGGCCAGTGTGTCGAGGACAGCAGCAGGCCTCGCTGGCCACGACGCAGCAACGGCAGCTCGTAGTCCAGCACGAGGGCCTCGTGACTCGTCCACACGGGTGCCGCGGTCGGCAGACCCCAGGTGCCGCCGAGGCGGCGCAGGAATTCCGTTCCGGCGTGAGCGGCCCGGTAGCCGGTGAGCAGGCGCGCCGGATCCGGCTGGCGCAGCTGCGGATCGGGCTTCGGGTCGTTGACCAAGTGGCCGCGGAACGCCGGTAGTTCAAGCTCTCCGTGCCGCTCCAGGTCGGAGGAGCGGGGCTTGGCGAACTGACCCGCGATCCGACCCACCCGCACCACGGGCAGGCCGGTTTGGGCCTGCATCGCCCCGGCCAGCGCGTCGAGCATGCCGACCTTGCGGCTGAGCACCTCGGGAACGCAGTCCGCGGGGTCCTCGGCGCAGTCGCCCGCCTGGAGGATCTGCAGTCCGCCGGCCGCGACCTCGGCGAGGAGCAGCCGCAGATGGCGTACCTCGTCCCAGGTCACCAGGCCGGGGAGGTCACTGAGCGAGTTGCTGAGCCGCTCAGCCAGAGAGTCGTCTTTCCACCGCGGTTGCTGCTGGGCCGGCAGAGTGCGAATCCATTGCCCTTCGCGCTCCGGATCCGAAGTTAAATCGTCTTCAAATAACGGTGTGAGGGTGAAAGGCGTGGTCACGGATTTGATCCCCCGTTTGGAAGCTCGTCGCCCAAATTTGCAGACATTCCGCCGATGGCCAACCGGCAGCTAGCCTGTTGTGGAAGGCCAAAGGCGAACAACTACTCGGGTGAGTAGGAGGTCGCGCACCAGATCGATGAAAATGGTCTTACCGCCCTGACTGAGCACCGATTCAGGGTGGAACTACCGGACGTCACGGTGTCGTGCTAACAGGCGGGCAACGGATGCCCCTGGCACGCGGAATCTGCTCACGCTCCAGGAAAGGACGGGACCGCGTCACCGCACCGCGGTCGAGGCGGTGACTGAACCAACGGCAGTGCCGCGCGGTTGTGGGCCGACGACCGGCTGACGTCGAGGGTCATGCCGAGCTGGCGGCCCAAGGCCACACACAGGTCGGGGGCCGCGGTGCGGGTCAGGTCCTGATGCTCGTTCTGGCTGACGCACACCGAAGCCACGTTCTTGTTCCGTAGCCGCAGGTACCACGGGAACAACGATGCCAGTGCGGGCTCGGTCAGCATCGTACGCGAATGCACGATCGTCGCCACTTTCATGTTGCCGAAGGGGCGGTGCGTGGCATTCATATAGCTCTTCAGGCGTTCCTGGAATATCTTCAACACCGAGGGTACGTTCCCGGCGTACACCGGCATGGCGAGCAGCATCGCCTCCGCACCCTCGGCCAGGTCGACGACGCGCTCGAAGTCGTCGTCGATCGTGCACCGGCCCACCTCGGGGTCAAGGCACGTGTCCTCGCCCTCGCACATCGCGATGCGATAGTCGATCAACCGGATCGGCTGGATCACCGCGTCGCCGACCTCCTGGACGACGCCGGCAATCGCCGCCTCAAGCAACGCGTCTGTCAGCGACGGGAGACGCCTCTGCGTGCAAGACAACGCAACGATCTTCATCTGGCGGGACCTTCCCTTGTCCGCTCAACGCCATTCTTACCCGTCAAACGCGATTCGGTTTCCTACCGCCGCTCGGTCAGGAAACCAAACGCCTTGCCGTTGATGGTGATCGTCATGTGCATTCCCGACCCTTCCTCGGCCGCTCCGCGCGAGACGATGTACGGCATGTGCCACTGATATTTCACGAGGGTTCCCTTTTCCGGAGAGAAGTCGGACCCGTCGTATCGCGAGACGTCGCCGTAGTTGTTGACGCCAAATCGGCGGGGGTGCGTGGCTATCCCCGGCAGCACAGCCTTGCCGACGCTCGCAACTTCCTCTGGCGTCTCCAGCTGCGCAATGGCTTTCTCCTCTTCGGCCGCCAGCGCTTTGTAGTAGTCGCGGATCTCGATACCACTGGATCGAGCAACCACCTCGCCCGGAACGAACAGGAACATGAGATGATTTCCGAAGAGAAGGCTTGAGGCGTACGAGGCGTTCTTCATCACGAGAAGGTTCCCGCTGGACCTCTTGAGGAATTCCGCCTTGACCATGTCGAGATGTGAACCGATCTTCAGGGCCGGCTCGACGGTCTCTCGAAGCTCCCAGGGCATGATTCGCACCGTGTCGTTCTCATCGACGGACGGCTTCCGCTCAGGGAGATACTGAACCAGGTCGGCGGTCTGCAGTTGAAGCTCCGCTATCGCCTCCGCATTGCGGAACTGGTCCTTGCCCGACTTCATGGTGCTCATCAGCGCCTGGTGGAAGCGGAAGCACCGGTAGCCGTCCTGCATCGACATGGGGAAGGCTGTGAAGATCCCCTGGATGTTGGGGTCCGACTTGTACGTGACGGACATCAGCAGGAAGCCGTCGTAGTAATGGGGATACTCGTCGAGCACGATCCCCTGAAAGGACGAGATCGGGAATTCTTCCGGACTTTCGAACTGCCGCTCGATCACATGGCACTTCGAGAAGAGCGGGTTCTCGTCGACGAAGTAGCTGACTGCGTCCTGAAAATCGCCAAGCGAGAAGGGCTGCTCAACGCTGTACGTTGAGAGCGCCGGGTAGAACTGCGCCACGTTGAGGGGGCGCGGGAAAGCCGTCAGATTTAGCAGGATCATTTTGTCGATCATCGACAAAGGCATGACTAATCACTCCGATACACGGGTGCGAGAAGTGCTGGGAGACGTTTCGGTCGGGGGTCCGGCGAAGTCGCGAAGAGATGTCCGAGTGGGTGGAATCGCTGAACGCCCCTCTGGGCCGACTGGCGGGAACCCGTGCTGTCGTCCGTTCAGTCAGCGACTCGTTCGCCGTGCGGTGACCCGGCCGCCGCGTCCTCCCCTGGAGCGTGCGAAGGCTCCGCGCGCCAGGTGCACCCGTCGCCCGCCTGATCGCACGACACCTTGACGTCCGGTTCCACGTAGCGGGTGGCGATGGCGGTGTTGAGGTCCTGGCAGTACGTGCACGGTGACTTGAACGTCAGGACGACGCCGGCGCGGGCGGCCTGCTTGCGGTACCGGAGGATCCCGCAGTCGACGTTGCGCAGGACGGTGCCCGAGGCCTCAGGCTCGGTGGACACTTCCGAGTCGTACAGCAGGAGCTGACGTTGCAGCCGGGTCATGAAGTGATCGGTGGCCGACACCCCGTCGGGCCGTTGCGCTCGCAGCAGCTCCGCGGTGATGCGGGAGTTCGCGTCGACCCATCCGGCCAGGCCTTCTTCGCCGTGCTCGCCCAGGACGAACTCTTCCGCGGCCGCCTGCGCCTCGAAGTACCGCTGACGCCACAGGTCGACCTTCTCCGCCGGGTCGAGAGCAGTCGTCTCACTGGTCATGGTCCGCGTCCTTCCCGCTAACGTTGTCCAACTCGGCGAAGACCTCTTGGGCGACGCGCAGTCCGTTGTTGGCGACCGGCCAGCCGCCGTAGTAGGCGAGCTGGATGATGACTTCGACGACCTTCTCTCGCGACATCCCGAGGTGCAGGGCGGCACCGATGTGACCCCGTAACTCCCAGTCGGTCCGTGCCAGCGCGACCGCGGTCAGTGCGACCAGTTCGCGCTCCTCGATGCTCAGGTGCGGGCGGGCCCAGATCTCACCGAACAAGTGGTCGACGGTGATCTGCAGGAACTCAGGGAGGGAACCCGGGCGCGGTTCGCGGCCGAAGACCTCCTTGAAGATCGCTTCACCCCGCTCGCGCCGGGCAGACTGCTGGTTCATCGAGCGATTCCTCCATATTGGGGCGAACGGTTGTCAACGTCACGACGTCACGAAGACGAGGACCAGCCCGGGTTCCCTGCCGAAGGCGGCCGGAACACCCACCCTCTCGGCGGTGATCCCCAGGACGACCGGTCCGACGATTCGCATCGACGCGAACAGGCGACGAGCGCTCCGATCCGGGCGGGTCAAGCCCCGGACGACGCCGCGTACACCGGGAGCACCGGGACGACCGGTCCCAGCCCCGGCATGACACGGCCGCCGACGGCACTGAGGACGTGGACCCAGCGAGAGAGACCGGGCTTGGCCGAGGCGGCGACGGTTGGGCAGCCGCCCGGGCCTGCCGCTGTCAGCGGCCCATCACAGGACGATGCTGAGCTTGCCGTGCTCGTAGAGCGTCTCGTGGTCGAGCACCACGACCCGCCTCCGGATCCGGAACGACTCGCCCGCGGGGACGAGTTCGAACCGATATTTTCCGACGTAGGCGTCGGAGCGCCCGTGCCCGAAGCGGTAGGCGACAACGTTTGCCGCCACCTCAAGGTAGCTGCCCTGGTCGGTCAGGATCTCCACGTTGCTGATCATGCGATTCGTCCGCGACCGAGGGTCCTCGCACCACACCTCACCATTGAGGATCTGTTCGATCCGCTGGCGAAGCCGGGCAGCATCGTCGTCGATGAGCCCGAGCGCGTCGGCCGACTCGCCGCGGACGTCGGTGGCCGGCACCACGTAGCGGATGTCGTCGGTCAGCATCTCGTCGTACCACTCGGTCAGACGCCACTCGTCGAGCAGTCGAGCCTCGCGGAAGAGGAACTGGCTCACCCGGTGCGACAGCCTCACCTGGGCTCCGTCGTCGACTATGAGTTCGCTGGTCATCGCTTTTCCGCCCCTTGCAACTCGGCCTGGTGAGCGACCTCGAAGTGACCGTCGTCGCCGTGCATCAGCCGGTCCCACTGCCGCCAGAACTCGCGGGCGGGAAGCTCGTCGGTCGTCTCGGGGATCTCCTTGTTCATGCCGCGGGACAGATCCGAGTAGCGCACCGTGCGGTTCAGATAGCCTCGCTGGCACGACTCGACGATCTCGATGTCGTCGGGAGTGGCGAAGCCGGCGGGACCGAGGAACGTCAGGTAGTGACTCTTGCGGAGTTCCCGGATGTCCGGATCTTCGTCCTTGGGAGCCAGCGCAACCGAGGTGATGGCCATCCGGTCGGCGCCGACCGGGTCGATCTTGCGAACCGTGATCGCGATCGCGTCGATGATCAACAAGTTGGGGAAGATCAGCAACGCGCGATTGGTGCCGGTGATCCGTTCGGCGCGCTCGGCGCCGAACCGGTCGACGAAACGTGCGGCGGTCGCCTCGATGCGCGGCCGGACCTCGGGACCGAACATCGGCGTCCAGTGGGCGAGCGGGCGGGCCGCGGCCGGCGGCAGCTCGTTGGCTCCGTGCCCCAGGCCGAGGGAGCGGCCGAAGCCACCTCGTCGTCGCGGTGGCACCGACCCGAGCGACTGCATGTAGCTGACGTAACGTTTGTGCAATGCCCGGAAGTGGTAGATGTCGACGCTGTTCTCCATCATGAGCTTCCAGTTGGCCTGAGCCCCGTGGAGTTGCGCGCCCTGGATCACCTCCATCCCGACCTCGGACTGGTCGTCGATCAGATCGAGGTACTCCGTGGCTCCCGCCAGGTACTCAGGCAAGGAGCGCGGCTGCTCCGGATCGAAGGTGACGAAGACGAAACCGCGGTAACTGTCACTGCGGTGCTGCGCCAGGCCGAAGTCCGTCTTCCGGAAGTTCGGCCCGTACCCGTCCGGGATCGGAACCCCGACCAGGTCGCCCTTGTTGGAGAACGTCCAGTCGTGATAGGGGCACCGGAACGACTTGGCCTGCCCGGCCGACTGCGAGCAGATCAGAGCCCCACGGTGAGTGCAACTGTTGGCGAACACCCGGATCACGCCGTCGGACCCGCGCGACATGACCACCGGGCGCCCGCCGACATCGCGTGCCACGTAGGAGCCCGGCTCGGGCACCTCCGATTCGTGCCCGAGGTACAGCCAGCAGCGATCGAAGATCATGGCCATCTCCCGTGCGGCCAGGTCGTCGTCGGTGTAGGCGCGGCGGTCCACTCGGAACGAGAGGCGCTCTAAATCATCGACAACGATCGGGTCGTCCACCGGCGGCTGCAGTTCGATCGTCACTGCTCCCTCTTTCGCTGTAGTTTCTGGAGGTTCCGACGACAACGTCGGCCGTGCGGGCGGCCACATTGCCGCAATCTGGCTGCGCGGTGCGCACCCGGCCCCCGACGTGTGTCTGAACCAAACGCACCAGTGCGGGGAGGTAAAAAACCCAACCACCAGGGGCCGTTCAGGACTCCGCAGCCCTCTTAAGTGGTGGATTGCAACCACCGGAAGATTGTCAGATCGCCAAGTCGGCCGTACATAGGTCTTAAGGCCCATCGCTGGCTGTGGCTGAGCTTCGCCGCTCCGTCGACACCTCCATGAGCAGGGGTTTTGCCGTCGACGTGCTGGCGGCCGAGCCGTGGCACGGACTCCGGGACGGGCGCGATGGGAGGCAGCGGAAGACGCGGGGCGCTGCGTTCTCGGCCGCCTGTGAAGCCCGGATCCCGCAGGAGCACGAGTCGCTCAACAAGGCAGGTAGGGCGTGCCTGCTTCTGTGCCGCGAGGGCCTCCGCACGTCGCTGATCGCGGCGTGGCGCTCCCGGCGTGACACGGGGGTTCGTGAGGCTCTGGTCGGGCCGGTCGGGCCGGTCGGGCCGGTCGGGCGGCCGTCGGCCGGTCCGTGAGAGCGCGAGACGGTCCGGCCGGGCCGGGAGAACGAGCGTTGGCAGGCCGACCTGGCGAAGGTTCGGGCGGTGGTTGAGGTGCGGGGTGCGGGGAGAACTATCAGTGCTGCCGGGGCAACTCGCGACCGGCAGCCCGAGCCGCGGGAGCGAGCCGACTCCATGTGTGACGGCCGCAGGCCGGCCACTACCGCCGACACCGCCAAACCTCGCTGCCACTGCCCACGCCGCGCGAACCCAAGCCGCAGCCGCGGGTGTTGACCCTGGCCGAACGCGCCACGCCGCGGTCGCCGCTGAACCATCCGGACCACGTCGACAAGGCCCCGGCGACCGTCTACCGCGAACTACTCGACGAGGGCGCCTGTGTCGCGTCGGTGTCGACCATGTAACGGGTCGGGTTCCCGTGCGAGCACGGCGAAGTGGTCGTACCGCCACGTCTACGTGATCATCAACATTTACTCGCGCTACGTCGCAGGTCGGCTCCTGGCCGACCGCGAGAGCGGAGTTCTGGCCGAGAAACTCCTTGCCGACACGATCAAAAGCAGTACATCGACTGCAACACGCTGACCATCAACGCCGACAACGGCACCTCGATAGCCTCCAATCCGGTGGCGTTCCCGCTCGACTGCCTCGGCGTCACGAAAAGCCACTCACGATCGCGGACCCAGAACGACAACCCGTACAGCGAAGTGCATTTCAAGACACTGAATTCCGGCCCGACTTCCCGGGCCGCTTCGACACCATCGAACACGCCTGTGCATTCTGACGCACCTTCTTCAACTCGTGCAACACCGCACACCGGCTTCCGGGATGACCTGGCACACTCCGCACGACGTCCACCACGGACACACCGACGCCGTCAACACCGTCCACGCCGAGGTCCTGACCGTCGTCTACAAACGCCACCCCGAACCCGCCGCACTGCCCACCGGCGCCTGGATCAACGCGCCCAGCCGCGACCAGAAAGAGCACTGACTCAAAGAATCTCGGGCCAACCTGCATCAAAATCTTGACAGCTATCGCCCTTTCCCGAGTTCGATCTCGATACAGTCGGCGTGGTTACTACCGGGCCTGGGGGGCTCCTATCGGAGCAGCCTGGGCGCGGGACTGTCCATTCGACCACGGGGCAAGGAGACACGGATGGCTGCCCAAAATAGCGACCGCGAACACTCTCTGACCGACCAGCAGACGGATATCCCCGTCACTCAGGACTCGACGCCGATGCGCCCGCGTCCGCGACGAGTAGAAGTTCGGACCACCCGCGCTCCGCAGGGGAGGGCGACGACTGATCGCGGCGGTGAACCGGCCGGAGCGAAATCTCCCTCCAGTGCCCTGACACCGCGCCAGCTTGAGGTTCTCGCCCTGCTGACCGATGGCATGACGAACCGCCACATAGCTCGGGCATTAGGTATCACGGAGAAGACCGTCAAGAACCACATGCAAGCGATCTTCGCCCGGCTCAACGTGTCCGATCGGACCCAGGCCGCGGTCTACGCGGTTCGGCACAACCGAGCGGCATGACGGCTGCTGCCCGGCCGTCACCGCGCCGGGCAGCAGTGACACCACCGATCGTTTCCGGTGTCACCGGTGGCCGCCAGAGGCTCGGACGGCGGGGAGCAGGTCGGCACACTTTCTCACACCAGCCTCTGAGCGCTTTCGTATTGATGTTCACGCAGGATCTCCACCGGTCGGCCCGTGCCTTCCCGGCACGGGCCGAGCGCCGGAAGTCCCGTCTTGCCCTGTAGCTTCTCCACCTCCCGCCGGTAGCCCAGGTCGGAGAAACCGGCGCTGCTGACACTCACCGCCGCGACCTTGGCCGGCCTGACGAAAACGGTGAACTCCCACGGTTCGCCTCGTAGTAGAGCAGCAGCGCTCCAGTCCTCTTGCCGATGTTCGAGTCGGCGCCATCGGTACAGCCGTTGGCGCCGAGAACGATCATGGTCCGATCCGTGCGAGTGTGCTGACGCGGTTCTCGTACTCGCGACGGGCCTCGCGCTGGGCCGTAACAGCCGTAACAGCCGGGACACCCTGGCCGCCGTCGAGCGACTGGCAGCGGTCGAGGAGCTGACGGTGCGCGGCGGGGACGGCGGTCACGCGCAGGGTGTGCCCTGGCCTCGCTGTACGGTCGCCCTCGCTTCGAGCGCGGCCCGCTCGGCCCCCTCGGCAGGCTCCAGGCCTGCCGAGCGAAGGAAGTCGGCGACCTTGCCCGGCCTGTCGAGGGTGCCCAGCAACTCCGGGGCAGGGATGTCTGCCTCGACGCCGGTGTGAGGGCGGCGATGGAGCGGTTCTCCAGGTACGCGGCGCGCACGGCGTCGGCCTTGTCGGCCGGGACGGCAGGGTGGCGTCCCCCCCCTCGCTGCCCTTGGCCTCGTGGCCCAGCACGTTGAGGTCTCCGGCGGCGGGCGGTGAGGCCCGTCGCGGAGACGTGCACGGTGTCGCCCGGTCTCCAAGCAGTACTGAACGGAGGTGCAGTAGGGCGGTTCGCCGAGCTGGACTGCACCCGTCCCAGTTCGGCGATGACGATCCGATGACCTCGAAGAGGACCGCTTTGGTGGCGAACCGCTTGAACAGGGTGTGCTGGAGGAACGGTTCATGACGATCGATGAGATTGCTTTGGTGACCGGTGCGAATCATGGTCTCGGACGTTGTGCGGCCATCGCTCCGGTCTCCGGTGGCGGGGGTCGAGGCGGTGAAGTTGTAGCGGCAGGGCAGGTTCACTTGGGAGGAACCAACGGTGCCGGATGGAGACTGCTTGTCCCGGATCCGGTCCGGAAATGCTCCGGAGCGGCTGGGCAGAGGTTGGACAGCGGCGGGAGGAAACGGGATTAGAGGGAGATTCCTCCTCGCTGCTTGATCGGTTGGGGAAAAGGGTGCCTGACGGGAGTTCTCCCCGGTCGGGCACCCTTTCTTCCGGGCCTAGAAGAAGCCGAGCTTCTTCGGTGAGTAGCTCACCAGCAGGTTCTTCGTCTGCTGGTAGTGCTCCAGCATCATCTTGTGGTTCTCACGGCCGATGCCGGACTGCTTGTAGCCGCCGAACGCCGCGTGCGCCGGGTACGCGTGGTAGCAGTTCGTCCACACCCGGCCCGCCTGGATCGCCCGGCCCGCGCGGTACGCCGTGTTGATGTCCCGGGTCCACACACCGGCGCCGAGACCGTACAGCGTGTCGTTCGCGACCTTGATCGCGTCGTCGAAGTCGTCGAACGACGTCACCGAGACCACCGGCCCGAAGATCTCCTCCTGGAAGATCCGCATCCGGTTGTCGCCCTCGAAGATCGTCGGCTGGACGTAGTAGCCGCCCTTCAACTCGCCGTCGTAGTCGAGGCGTTCGCCGCCGGTGAGGATCTTCGCGCCCTCCTGCCGGCCGATGTCCAGGTAGGAGAGGATCTTCTCCAGCTGGTCGTTGGAGGCCTGGGCGCCGATCATCGTGTCGGTGTCGAGCGGGTGACCCGGCTTGATCAACTCCGTGCGGGCGACGGCCGCCTGGAGGAAGTCGGAGTAGTGGCCGCGCTGGACGAGCGCTCGGGACGGGCAGGTGCACACCTCGCCCTGGTTGAGCGCGAACATCGTGAAGCCTTCGAGCGCCTTGTCGAGGAAGTCGTCGTTCGCCGACGACACGTCGTCGAAGAAGATGTTCGGCGACTTGCCGCCCAGTTCCAGCGTGACCGGCTTGATGTTCTCGGAGGCGTACTGCATGATCAACCGCCCCGTGGTGGTCTCGCCGGTGAAGGCGACCTTCGCCACGCGGGGGCTGGACGCGAGCGGCTTGCCCGCCTCGACGCCGAAGCCGTTGACGATGTTCACCACACCCGGCGGCAACAGGTCCGCGATCAGGCTCATCCAGTAGTGGATGGACGCGGGGGTCTGCTCGGCCGGTTTGATGACGACCGCGTTGCCCGCCGCGAGCGCCGGGGCCAGCTTCCAAGTCGCCATCAGGATGGGGAAGTTCCACGGGATGATCTGCGCCACGACCCCGAGCGGCTCGTGGAAGTGGTACGCCACCGTGTCGTCGTCGACCTCGCCCAGCGAACCCTCCTGCGCCCGGATCGCCCCCGCGAAGTAGCGGAAGTGGTCGATGGCGAGCGGGATGTCGGCGGCGAGGGTCTCGCGGATCGGCTTGCCGTTCTCCCAGCTCTCCGCGACCGCGAGCGTCTCCAGGTTCGCCTCCATCCGGTCGGCGATCTTGAGCAGGATGTCGGAACGCTCGGTCACCGAGGAGCGCCCCCAGCCCGGCGCGGCGGCGTGCGCCGCGTCCAACGCCCGCTCCACGTCCTCCGCGGTACCGCGCGCGATCTCCGTGAACGGCTGCCCGTTCACCGGGGACGGGTTCTCGAAGTACTGCCCGCGAGCCGGCGGCACGTACTCGCCGCCGATGAAGTGGTCGTAGCGCGCCTGGTAGGAGACGATCGCGCCCTCGGTGCCGGGTGCCGCGTAACGGGTCATGCTGATGTGCCTCCCGGAGCAGCGCTGCCCGCCGTTGGGCAGCTCTCGGCGCGAGGCTAGGGAGCGGGACGTTGCATGTACGTTGCGGCGCCTCCCGTGAGGTACCTCAGCGGTTGGTCCCGCGGGACCACATTCCCGGTGCCGCCAACTCCGACTCCAGGGCCGCGAGTCGGGAGCGCACCTGTGCCGTCGGACGTATCGCCGCCAGCGCCCGCCATACGTCGAGGTCGTCCTCGCCCCACGGCGCGTGTGCCCAGTCGGCCAGCAGGTCGGGGTCGCGGCGGGCGATCAACGCCGTGCGGAGGCCGTCCGCGAGGCGGGCCCTGAGCCGTACCACCGCCGGGGCCTGCGAACCCGGCAGCAACGGACCTGTGTACGCCGTCGCGGCTCCCGTCACCGCACCTCCTTCCAGTCGCCGTTCGACGATCGCCACATCGGACTCGACCGGCAACGTGAGCCGGTAGGGACGCGAGGCGAGCAGACCCGGTCCCAACAGCCTGCGCAGCCGGGCCAGTTCGGCCCGCAGCGTCACCGGCGGCACCGACTCGTCCTCGTACAGCGCGCACAGCAACTCGTCGCCGGTCAGTCCCTCGGGATGCCGGGCCAGCAGCACCAGGATCTCGCTGTGCCGACGACTCAGCCTCATCTTCCGCCCGTCGAAGCACAGTTGGGCCTCGTCCCGACCGAGCGCGGACAGCTCGGGTCCGTCCACCGACGTCTGCTCCGGGGCGAGCAGCGCCAACTGGGACTCGGCGGCGCGCGCCACCGCCTGCACGAAGCCCAGGCTGTGCGGATGCGCCAGACCGTCCCCACCGGTGATGTCCACGGCACCGAGGACCCGCCCGGTGCGCGGATCGTGCACCGGAGCCGCCGCACACGTCCACGGCTGCACCCGCCGGATGAAGTGCTCGGCAGCGAACACCTGCACCGGCCGGTCCACGGCGACGGCCGTACCCGGCGCGTTCGTGCCGACCGCGCTCTCCGCCCAGCGCGCACCCGGCACGAAGTTCATCCGGCCGGCCTTCCGCCGGGTCGCCGGATGCCCCTCGACCCACAACAGCCTGCCCTGCGCGTCGCACACCGCGAGCAGATGCTCGCCGTCCGCGGCGAACGTGCCCATTAGCTCCCGGATCAGCGGCATCACCCGCGCCAGCGGATGCTGTGCGCGATAGACGCCCAGGTCGCCGTCCGTGAGCTCCACGTTCGCCGTGCCCTCGGGACCGACACCGGCACGTGCCGAACGCCGCCAGGAATCCGCCACCACCGCGCGCACCGGCGGCGGCACCGTGCCCGCCACGGCGAACGTCTCGTGCGCCCGGCGCAGCACCCGCACCCGCTCGGCAGGGTCGGCCCCCGGCTCCAGGGCCACCCATGGATCGGTCAACTCGGCCTCCCAGGAAGGCGATACGGCGTCGCGAGTACCGCGATACAGCGGTGACACGCCCGCGATACGGCGGGGAAACGCCTGCGGACATCGTCACTCCGGGGAAGGGTACGGACAACCGTTTCGACCGGGCCGGTCCGAACGCGGCACATCCCGGTCGGATCAGGCGTGGAGGAGCCCCGGATCGGACTCCGGCCCGGTGCGGATCAGACCGAAGTGACCGGCCCTGTCAGACCGAAGTGACCAGCCTTATATAGCGAGTCCAGTCCCAGTTCGGCCCCGGATCGGTGTGGTCGGTGCCCGGCACCTCGTAGTGCCCGATGATGTGGGACCGGTCCTTGGGGAGCCCGTACTTCGCGCAGATCGCCGCCGTGAGCCTGGCCGACTGCTCGTAGAGCGCGTCGGTGAAGTACGCGGGTTGATCCACCCAGCCCTCGTGCTCGATACCGATGCTGCGGGTGTTGTAGTCCCAGTTTCCCGCGTGCCAGGCGATGTTGGCCTCCCGGACGCACTGCGCGACATGCCCGTCGGCCGACCGTACGAGGTAGTGCGCGGACACCTTCTTCTTCGGGTTCTGGAAGATGGACAGCGTCGAGGAGTACGTCTCCTGGGTGACATGGATGACCACGTAGTCGACGGGATAGCTGCTGGGGCGGCTGGACGCCGTGTAGTTGGAGGAGGTCGCCGGCTGCCACTCGGCCGACGGGTAGTCGACGGCCTGCGGCTGTGCGTCGGCCTGTGGGGCGGGGAGTAACGCGTAGGGGACGGCGGCGAGTGCGGCGCCCTTCAGGAGCCATCGCCTGCTCGGGAGCGGTGTTGCCCGTTCCATGGTCGGGTCGCCTTTCGGTTCAGTGGCGGAGGGCCGCCGCGGTCTCACGCAACCGCGCGTGCAGCCCTCGGTGAGTCTCGCGCGCGGGCAGCCACTCTTTGCGGATCTTGGCGACGCAGGTGTAGTTGGTGTCGCACACGTTGGCCAACGGCGATTCGACCGCCTGGGTCGCGAATTGGTAGGCGTCCAGTTCACTGAACCCGTAGTCCCGCACGAGCCAGTGCACCAGGTCGAGCTGCGAGATGCGGAACGCGTCCTCCAACGGGCGTGCCGAACCCGTCGAGATGATGTGCGTGTCCGACTCGATGCGCGGCCAGGGAGTCGCGACGCCCTTGAGCAGCTCCACGATCACCACGGTGTTCATCGCGCACTCGACCGCGACACCACAGGTCTCGCCCTCGCCCTGCCGGGCGTGCCCGTCACCGAGGCTCAGGAGCGCGCCCTCGACGTTGACCCCGAGGTAGCAGGTGACTCCGGCCCGCATCTCGGGCGTGTCCATGTTCCCGCCGTGCGCGTCGGGCACCAGCGCCGACCGCACCTCCAGGTTGGCGGGGGCCACGCCCACCGTGCCGTGCATCGGGTCCATGGGCAGCTCGATCTCGATGTCGCTGTCCCGCGCGCGGAACAACGCCGTACGGCGGGTGCGGTCCAACTGCCAGATCCAGACGGTCTCCGGAAGCGGCGGCTGAAGTGTCGCCGTGGTGTGCGTCGACGTGAGCGCGCCGAAGAGGGGGACCGTGGTCGAGGCGGCCCAGTCGCGGGCCGGTTCGATCGACACGAAGTGCACGGCGACGGTGTCGCCCGGCTCCGCGCCCTCCACATGGAAGGGGCCGGTCTGCGGGTTGAGGAACGGGAACTCGCACACCTCGGACACCAGGTCCTTCTCGGACCGCACCCGCCCGGCGAAGCAATCCTCCGTGTACAGGTCTAGGACCGTGCCGGGCGCGATGCGCGCCATGGGCGGCGCACCGCCGAACGTCCAGGCGTACTCGCCCGGTTCGGGCCGCACCGTCAGGATCCGGGGGTCGTTCATGGCTGTACTGCTCCGTTCTGAGGAGGACCGCCGGCGGCGGTTTCGTCGAGATGGACACGGGCGGTCTCGGCTATTCGCTCGGGGTGACGCCGCAGCAGAACCAGCAGCACGGCGACGCCTGCCGCCATCCAGACGCCGACGACCGGTCCGGCGTAGGAGACGGGAGTGGTCAGCTCGGTGACGAAGTCGAAGACCGGGAGGCCTGCGGCGGTGAGCAGGGCCGGGACGAACGCCACGATCCCGAGGAGGGGCATCAGCAGGTGCCGTACCGGCTTGAGCAACTCGCGTCTGCGGCGCAGGAAGTAGCCCGCACAGGCCAGGTTCACGACGATGTAGACGCCGATGACGACCGTGACGATCACCGTGGCCAGCAGGAGGAACGCGGTCACCGGGTCGTAGCCGAGGCCGAGACCCAGTACGGCGCCCACCGCGACGACGGTCTGCACGGCGATTCCGACGACGGGGGAGCGGTGGCGGGGGTGCAGCGTCGCGAGGACGCGGGGGAGTACCCGGATCCGGGCCAGGGCGAAGGCGGTGCGCGTCGAGACGGTGGCGCACGCGTTGGCATTGGCGATGGTCGAGTTGACCACGGCCAGGAACACCAGGACCCAGAACAGTCCGAACGACGCGCGGGCCACCCCCTCCCAGGACGCGGCTCCGGAGGCACCGAATCCGGCGAAGCGGTCCGGGCCGAAGTACACCGTCATCGCATACGTGGTCAGCACGTAGAAGAGGCCGATACCGAGGGCGGCGCCGAGCACCGCGCGGTGCATCGTCCGGCGCGGGTCCCGGGTCTCCTCGGCGAGCGGTGCGGCCGCCTCGAATCCGGCGAACGCGAGCACCGTGTAGACCGAACCGGCGAAGACCCCGCCGAGCCCCGAGTAGCCCTTGGCCGTATGCGAAGTACCGAACACCGACAGGGTGTTGGCGCTGCCGGCCTTGCCGATCAGCCACACGGCGAACACCAGGAAGACGAGGATCTCGAAGACCCCGAGGACCGTGCCGAAGCGGGCGGAGGCGCGCGCTCCGAACCAGCCCGCCGCCGCGATGATCGCCGCGCCCGCGAGCGCCCACGGCCACCACAGGCTCTCCGGATACGAGGACCACTCCTGGTGCAGGGTGCCCGCCGTGGTGAAGCCGAGTTGGAGGAGCAGCAGCGGTGGGACCAGTGCCTCCACGAAGACATAGCCCCAGCCGACCAGGAAGCCGACGGTCGGGTGCAGTCCTTGCGCCGCGTATGTGGCGACCGAACCGGCGGCGGGCAACTCCCGGGCCAGCTCCGCCACGCAGGACGCGGTGAACAAGCAGGCCACCAGCGCGATCAGCACCGACAGCGGCAGACTGCCGCCCGCGAAGGCCGCGCCCGACGGGATCGACGCGGCTACCGCAGCGGCCGGCGCCATGGCCGTGACGCTCTGGAAAAGGACCTCGCGCAGCCCGACGGCATCCCGCCGCAGGCCCTGAACTGTCGCCCCCGACACGTGAATCCCCCCTGTCCACCCTCACCTGTCCGCCGTTCTGACATCACGACGGCTGCGCCTCGCGTGAATCACGGTACGGCGCTTGCGGGTTGGGCAGTAGGGCGTCGTGTGCTTCCGTGGACGACGGCGGAGCTGTGGAAAACCCGGTCACCCGAACGAGCGAAGGCCGAGTGAAGTCCGTTGTGTTTCAGGCCTGTTCGGCCACGTTGTCCACAGCTCGGTCGGCTCGGTGAGCTCGTTCGGCCACCGCCGCCGGATCGTCGAGCACGGCCCGCACCACCGAGTGCGCGGCCCCCAGCAGCGGACCCTCGGGACCCAGCCGCGACACCGACACCGGACAGGCCGGGCCCGCCGTGCGGCGCGCCAACTCGGCCTCCAGCGAAGGCAGTAGCCAGGGCGCGAGCCCGGACAGGGCGCCGCCCAGCATCACCAGTTGCGGATCGAGCAGGTTGACCGCGCCGGTCAGCGCGATGCCGAGCGCCGTACCCGCGTCGTGCAGGGCACGTCGTACCGCCTCGTCGCCGTCGGCGGCGCGGGTGGCCAGCAGACCGACCCGGTCCGCGCCGGGCTCAAGGCCGGCGGCGCGCAGCACCGCCTCCTCGCCCGCGTACTGTTCGAGACACCCGCGCCCACCGCACGCGCACTCCGGCCCGTCCGGACGCACCGGTACATGCCCCAACTCGCCCGCGAATCCCCGAGTTCCGCGCAGCAGCCCGCCGTCCACCACGATCGCCGCGCCGATACCGATCTCGGCCGAGACATGCAGGAAGTCGCGCGGGGTGGTCTCGCCCAGCCAGAGTTCGGCGAGCCCGCCGAAGTTGGCCTCGTTGTCCACAGTGGGCGGGAGTTCGGCGGGCAGCAGGGCGCCGAGATCGGTGTCGTGCCAGTCGAGGTTCGGGGCGCGGACGACCGTACGACCGTCGCGGGCCACCAGACCGGGCACGGCGACCGCGAGCCCGGCGGGCCACAGGCCCTCCGCGTCCGCTTCGGCCACGACCTGCCGTACCAGCGCGGTGAGTTCGGCGAGTACCGGCTCGGGGGAACGGCCGCGGTTCACACCGTGCCGCACCGCCCGGGCCCGTATCTCGCCGCGCAGATCGACGGCGCAGACCGCGAGATGGTCGACCCCGACCTCCGCGCCGATCCCGGCAGGACCGCGCCCGCTGACGGCGAGTGCCGATCCGGGGCGGCCCACCCGGCCGGGCCGCTCGGGGCCCAGCTCTTCGAGGAGGCCCGACCGGATCAGCTCGTCCACGAGTGTCGACACCGCCGCACGGGTCAGCCCGATGCGCGAGGCGACGGCCGCACGGGAGAGGGGGCCCTCGGCGCTCACCGTGTGCATCACCCGGGCGAGGTTGCGGCGGCGCATGCCCTGCTGGGTGTCGGGCAGGGCACGCCCGGGCCCGGCGGGGTGTGCCTCGTGCAGCGGTGCGGTCATGCCTCCCTCAGTCCTCGATCGGTAGTTCTCGATCGGTGTGCGTCAACGGCCGCTCGGGTCGCGTTCGAGCAGCGGAGCCGCGTCGGAGAGTACCCCGGAGATCCTGGCGAACGTCGCCTCGTCACGCTCCACGGCGTCCAGCACCGGCCCGGCGGTCGTGTTCCAGCGCCGGGCGACCGCGGCCGGGTCCTCGCCGGTCAGCAGGCCCGCGGCCTGTGCGGCGGCACCCAGTGCGACCAGTTCCTTCGCCTCGGGCACCTGGACGGGACGCCCCGACAGCCGCCGTACCGTCTCCTGCCAGGCCGTGCCGCGCGCGCCCCCGCCGATCAGCAGCAGCGGCGTGGTGCGGTCCGCGTCCTCGTCGAGGACCAGGTCGAGTGCGCCCAGCAGCGCGTGTACGGCACCGTCGTAGGCGGCCTGGAGGAGCTGGCCGCCGGTGGTGTCGTGACGCAGGCCGTGCAGGAGGCCCGAGGCGTTGGGGAGGTTCGGGGTGCGCTCGCCGTCCAGGTACGGGAGCAGCGTGACCGACGTGCCGGGTTCCACGGCCTCCCGGTCCAGGCCGAGCAGGGCCGCGATCCGGTCCACGGCGAGGGTGCAGTTCAGGGTGCAGGCCAGGGGCAGCCAGTCGCCGTGCGCGTCGGCGAAGCCCGCGACCGTGCCGGACGGGTCGGCGGGGCGGTGCTTCGACACCGCGTACACCGTGCCCGAGGTGCCGAGGCTGAGCACGGGCACGCCGGGGCGGAGCCCGAGGCCCAGCGCGGCAGCCGCGTTGTCGCCGGTTCCGGGGGCGACGAGAGTGCCCTTGGAGAACGGCAGATCGTGGCAGTCCCGCACGGTCCCCGCCACCTCGCCCGGTCGTACCACCCGGGGCAGCAGCGCAGGGTCGAGCCCGACATGCCGGAGGATCTCCTCGTCGTACGACTCGGTCCCCGAGGCCCACCAGCCGGTGCCGGAGGCGTCGCCGCGGTCGGTGGTGCCCTGGCCGGTGAGCCGTTCGGTGAGGTAGTCGTGGGGGAGACGAACGGCCGCCGTGGCCCGCACCGACTCCGGCTCGTGCTCGGCGAGCCAGGCCCACTTGGTGACCGTGAAGGACGCTCCGGGAACGCTGCCGGTGCGCTCCGCCCAGGCCTTCGGACCGCCCAGTTCCTCGATCAGACGAGTGGCCTGCGGCGCCGACCGCACGTCGTTCCAGAGCATGGCCGGGCGCACCGGCTCGCCCTGGGCGTCCAGGGTGACCAGGCCGTGCTGCTGGCCGCCGATCGACACCGCCGCCGCTTCGTGGGCCGCGTCCCCGCACTGGCGCAGGGCCTCGCACAGGGCGTCCCACCACTGCCGGGGGTCGCTCTCCCGGCCCGCCCCCGAGGAGACGGAGTGCGGCGCCTGGCCACTCGCGACGATCCGGCCGGTGGACACGTCGACGACCAGTGCCTTGGTGGACTGCGTGGACGAATCCACGCCGACGACGAGCGGACCCTCGGCTGCTGACATCGGGTTTCTCCCTTGTGTGCGGCATGTGTCTCCGCCCGGAGACACATTGTCCCTTCCCAGGGACGCTCCGGCATACTAATTTGTAAACCGCCATGACGAAATAGTCGGAGCGAAGCAACAAGGAGCCGCGTCATGAACTACCAGCCCACCCCCGAGGACAGGTTCACCTTCGGCCTGTGGACCGTCGGCTGGCAGGGAAGGGACCCGTTCGGCGACGCCACCCGCCGCGCCCTCGACCCGGTCGAGACGGTGCAGCGCCTGTCCGAGCTCGGCGCCCACGGTGTGACCTTCCACGACGACGACCTGATCCCCTTCGGGTCCTCGGACACCGAGCGCGAGGCGCACATCAAGCGCTTCCGCGAGGCCCTCGACGCGACCGGCATGAAGGTGCCGATGGCGACCACCAACCTCTTCACGCACCCGGTCTTCAAGGACGGCGCGTTCACCGCGAACGACCGCGACGTGCGCCGCTACGCGCTGCGCAAGACGATCCGCAACATCGACCTCGCCGCCGAGCTGGGCGCCGAGACCTACGTCGCCTGGGGCGGCCGCGAGGGTGCCGAGTCCGGCGCCGCCAAGGACGTACGGGTCGCGCTCGACCGCATGAAGGAGGCCTTCGACCTCCTCGGCGAGTACGTCACCGAACAGGGCTACAACCTGAAGTTCGCCATCGAGCCCAAGCCGAACGAGCCCCGCGGCGACATCCTGCTCCCCACCGTCGGCCACGCCCTCGCGTTCATTGAGCGCCTGGAGCGCCCCGAGCTCTACGGCGTCAACCCCGAGGTCGGCCACGAGCAGATGGCCGGGCTCAACTTCCCGCACGGCATCGCCCAGGCCCTGTGGGCGGGCAAGCTCTTCCACATCGACCTCAACGGCCAGTCCGGCATCAAGTACGACCAGGACCTGCGCTTCGGCAACGGCGACCTGCGTGCCGCCTTCTGGCTGGTCGACCTCCTGGAGAGCGCCGGTTACGCCGGCCCGAAGCACTTCGACTTCAAGCCGCCGCGCACCGAGGACCTCGACGGCGTGTGGGCGTCCGCGGCCGGCTGCATGCGCAACTACCTGATCCTGAAGGAGCGTTCGGCCGCCTTCCGCGCCGACCCGGTGGTCCAGGAGGCGCTGCGCGCCTCGCGTCTGGACGAGCTGGCGCAGCGGACCGCGGCCGACGGCCTCAAGGCGCTGCTCGCGGACCGTTCGGCGTTCGAGGACTTCGACGTGGAGGCCGCCGCCAAGCGCGGGATGGCCTTCGAGCAGCTCGACCAGCTCGCCATGGACCACCTCCTGGGAGCACGCGGCTGACGGCACGCACGCGTGCGTCACTCGCGAGCCCGTCGGCGCTCGTGAGTTCGCCCTCGGTTGTCGTGAGGTCCTCTTTGTGACCGACCCCCGCACGGAATGCTCCGGAATCATGCGATCCATGGCATGAGTCCGTATCAACCACCGCGCGGGGGTCGCGCCATGACCTCCACGAGGCGACTCTTGACGGTATGGCCATGCCGCCCGTACCGCCGCGACCGCCCGGGCCACCGGACGCCACCCCGCCTCAAGGAGGCGGCTTCGGACCGCCTCCCGGAGACTTCGGGCACGGATCGGGAGGGGGCTACGGAGACTACGAACCGCCGCCCCGCAGGCGCCCCCGACCGCTGTTCGTCCTGCTCACCGTGATCGTGGCGGCAGGAGCCGTCGTCGCCGTCGCGCTGATGGTCTTCGGGGGACACGACTCACCGGACAAGAAGCAGCCGGCGGAGAGCAGTTCGAGCAAGAGCCCGTCCCTGAGCCTCCCGACGAAACTCCCCACCAGCCTGCCGACCAAGCTCCCGACGGCGCTTCCCTCGAAACTCCCCTCGGAACTGCCGAGCGAGATCCCGAGCGACATCCAGTCGCTGCTCCCGTCCCTGCTCGGCTAGTTCCCTCAGGAGCCGACGCCTCCTAGATGCCGTGGGGGAGCTTCAGGTACACCAGGGTCGTCTCGATACCGCTGTCGACCAGTCGCCCCTGTGCGTCGAACGCGCCCGCGCCGTCCGTCATCCCGAAGTCGTTGTCATTGATCAGGGCGAGCGTGTCGTGGTCCACGCGCGCGATGCCCTCGATCTTCTGCGGCACCCCGGCAACGGTCCCCAGGTCCACGACCAGCTTCTTGGCCAGCACCGGGACGCCCGCGGCGGCGGGGTCGTCGAGCTGCTCCAGCGACGGGGATGTCGTGTCGTCGTCGTAGCGACCGCCCAGGATGTTCGACTTCCGCTCCAGCTTCACGAGTTGGAGCCGGGCGGCCTTGTCGGTGCGCTCCTCGACCAGGAGCCGGTCGTCGCCCACGGCGACCACCGAGGAGATCTTCAGTTCGGAGGTGTCGTCCTCGCTGGGGTCGACCACGTTCACCGGGTCGAAGCGGTACGCGTACTCTGCCGTGACTGCCTTCTTCTTCGTGGAGAAGCGCAGCAGACGGGTGTTGAGCGACGCGTTCCCGGCGTCACCGTCCGGCAGCGACAGCGGGCTCTGCAGGGCCATCACCAGGTCTCCACCGGGCAGTTGGGCCAGCCCCTCGAAGCCGCGGTTGATCTTCCGGTGCAGCAGGACCGCCGGCAGCGCCTCCACCACCGGGTAGTCGGCCCCGGCCAGACGCAGCCCCTTCGGCACGTACCGCGTGAGCACCTTCCCGCGCGCGGAGACATGCACCAGGGAGGGCCCGTACTCGTCGACGAGCCAGAATGATCCGTCCCCGGCCCGCACGATGCCCTCGGTGTCCAGCCCGTTCGGGTTGTACGACAGCGGCGTCTGCGCGTCGTAGGAGTACGGCGCCTCGTCGCGTCCCTGCTGGTTCGACAGCCCCGTGACGCCCCTCCCGGAGGACGTGGTGATCGGGATGGCGTCCAGGACCTTCACCGTGTCCCCGGAGACACGGATCTTCACGATCGCCGGGTCGAAACCGGGCACCGGGAACGTACGGCGCTTCGTCCCGCTCACCTTGATCTGACCGTTGGGACCGCGGTCGGTGATCGTCCAGTACTCGCCCTTGCGGCCGGCCGGGTAGATGTCGCTGCCGATGCCGCCGAGGTCCACTCCCCGGTCGTTGTCCACCGATCCGGGCAGCAGCGCGTTGCTGAACGCGCCGAGCGGGATGTCGCCCAGTGTCGCCGTGCGGGTGACATGGGCGGCCCCGCTCCCGGAAGGGGCTCCGGAAGCCGTACCGGCCGCCATGAGGGCGACCGCCACGGCGAGCGGAACGCCCGCCACGACGGGACGACGGACGCGGCGCCGGGCGGGGGCATGCGGGGACATCTGGCCTCCTGAGGGCAAATTCGTTGACAGCGGCCAGAGTTGGTCCTCGTGGGGAATCACGGCCGACGGCCGGATGAATCCAGGGTGTCGGCCGCTCGTCGGGCAGGTGAGGGTTCGAGGGCCGCACTCAGCCCGCCTTACCGAACCACGTGGGCAGCCGATCGAGCAGGTCCTCCTGATCGTCACCGACCCAGGCCACGTGGCCGTCCGGCCGCAGGAGGGCGGCGGGTACGTCCAGTTGGGCCTCCTCGCCGAGATCGACGACGTGGTCGACGCGATCCGTCCACCCGGTCACCGAGAGTTTGCCGGTCCGGTCGAGCAGCAGCCCCCGGCCGCCGTGCATCAACCCGTAGAGGTGCCCTTGCGTCAACTTCACGTCCCGCATCCGCCGGCCGACGAGTTCATGGTCGTCGCCGAAGTCGTAGCGGATACCGACCGTGGTGATCATCTCGGTCACGTACCGGTTCACCTCCTCGAAGTCCATCAGCGTGGAGAACAGCACCCGTAGTGCGGTCGCACCCGGATCGGTCCCCAGGAGCGTGATCTGCGCGCGCGTGTTGTCGAGAACGCGGGCGCCCACCGGATGCCGTTCGACGTGATAGCTGTCCAACAGGCCTTCCGGAGCCCACCCGTTGACCGCGGCGGCCAGTTTCCAGCCGAGGTTGAACGCGTCCTGCACACCGAGATTGAGCCCCTGACCGCCGGTCGGCGGATGGATGTGTGCCGCGTCGCCGGCCAGCAGAACCCGGTCGACCCGGTAGCGCTCGGCCTGCCGAGTGGCGTCGCCGAACCGGGACAGCCAGCGCGGCGAGTGGACCCCGAAGTCGGTGCCCGCGACGGCCCGCAGCTGCCGCTTGAAGTCGTCCAGGGTCGGTGGGGTCGTCCGGTCCTCGGCCACGCCGTCAGCGGGCACCACGACGCGGTACACGCCGTTCTCGCCGGGGCTGAGGCCGAACCGCAGTTGGGTCTTGCGGACTTCCTGGACGACGGCGGCGATCGTGGCCGGATCCTCGGTCACCGCCATCTCGCCCAGCAGCGTCTCGACCGTGGCGGGCTCCCCGGGGAAACCGACGCCGAGCGACTTGCGTACCGCGCTGCGGCCGCCGTCGCATCCGACGAGGTAGCGCGAGCGCAGGCGCGTGCCGTCCGCCAACTCGGCGGTCACCCCGGCCGCGTCCTGACTCAGCCCGACGACTTCGCGGCCGCGCCGGATCTCGGCACCGAGTTCGACGGCACGCTCGCCGAGCAGCCTCTCGGTGACCGGCTGCGGGGTGGCGACGCCATAGGGGTGCCCCGTGTCCAACCGGTCCGGCCAGGGCTTGACGATGCCTCCGAAGAGACCGCCTACCGCGAACTTCTCACTCACCGCGAGAAACCGGTCGAGAAGACCGCGCTGGTCCATGATCTCGACACTGCGCGCGTGCAGACCCTGCCCGCGGGACTCCCCGGTCCGCTCGGTCAACTTCTCCAGAACGACCACGCGCACGCCGTGCAGCCGCAATTCGCAGGCCAGCATCAAGCCGGTCGGTCCGCCACCGACCACGATCACGTCCGTCATCGAAACACCTGTTCAAAGAGATAGTTATCCGGTCGGCCGCCCTGAGGGAAGCCGTTCCGCGGACCCCGCGTTTCCGCAGGTCCGGGCCTCGGTCGGCCATTTTGCGGCACTACAGGGGCCTTGCCGCAAGCCCCGTACTGCGCTATACGTTGGGTGTGGCAAGGAGCGGACGACCTCCTTGCCATCGCCTTTTTCCGGCGCCCTTTCCGACGCACTTCTCCGGGCACGCGATTTCCTCCTGGGACCGGGTCGCCGGGGGTGTCGTCAACCCCCCTGTGAGGACCCAGGTGACCCCCGTACGGACACGGGGGGTGCCGCCATGGTCGCGACCGGTCACCGATTCGTACGTTTGCTCAGGTCACCCCGTTGCCTGAGAGAGCCGGAGACCGGACATGTCCCAGACCACCGCAGTCGTCGGCGCGCATGATCCCGGGGATGCCGTAGCGGCGTTCCCAGGAAGTGAGTTCGCGCCCCTCCTGCGCACGGTCAGGAGCCGAGGCCTACTGGAGCGGCGGCGCGTCTGGTACGCCTTCTGCGTCTCCGCCAACGCCCTCGCGCTGGCCGGCATCGTGACCGGCATCGTCCTGATCGGCGACTCCTGGGCCACCCTGCTCCTGGCCCCGCCGCTCGCCGTGTTCGGCGCCCGGACGGCCTTCATAGGCCACGACGCGGGCCACTCCCAGATCGCCGGTGGCAAGGCCGCCAACCGCCTGATCGGCCTGATCCACGGCAACCTGCTGCTGGGAATGAGCTACTCCTGGTGGAACGACAAGCACAACCGCCACCACGCCAACCCCAACCACATCGACAAGGACCCGGACGTCGTCGCCGACATCCTCGTGTTCACCGGTGAACAGGCCAAGGACCGTTCCGGGTTCCGGCGTTGGCTCACCCGCAACCAGGCGTGGTTGTTCTTCCCGCTCACCCTGCTCGAAGGTGTCGCCCTCAAGGTGCACGGCTTCCAGGACCTGCGGCGACAGCCCCGGCGCGAACGGACCGTCGAAGGCGCGCTCCTGGTGAGCCATGTCGCGGCCTACGCCACGCTGCTGCTGACCTCGATGTCCCCAGGGAAGGCGCTCGCGTTCGCCGCTCTGCACCAGGCCCTGTTCGGACTGCACCTCGGTCTTGCCTTCGCCCCCAACCACAAGGGCATGGAGATGCCGGACCCGAACGGCGAGCGATGGGGCCATCTCCGTCGCCAGGTGCTCACCTCACGGAACATCCGGGGCGGTCCCCTGACGGACTGGTTCCTCGGCGGGCTCAACTACCAGGTCGAGCACCACCTCTTCCCGAGCATGCCGCGGCCCAGTCTGCGGCTCGCCCAGCCGCTGGTGCGCGCACACTGCGAGGATGTGGGTATCCCCTACGTGGAGACCGGGCTCGTCGACTCCTACCGTCAGGCCCTGCGCCACCTCCACGAAGTGGGGGAGCCGCTGAGGCCGGAGTGGACGGAGTGACGACGGAGCAGGTGACGGCTCGGGGACAGGCGGCCCTCGGGGGCCAGTAGGGGAGGCGTCTCAGGGATGTCTCAGGGTCGCGGTCCGGAACTGTGGGAAGCGCGGACCCGTTTTCAGATCAGAGAGCGGCCGCGGCCGCGGAGGAGGCGACACATGTCGAGAAACACGAAGGTCGTTGTAGGAGGCGTGGCGGTCGGACTGATCCTGTTGATCTGGCTGCCCTGGTGGGTCTCGTTCCTGATAGTCGTGGGAGTGCCGGCGGCCGCGTACCTCACGCTGGATCCCGCGCAGCGGCGTCGGCTGCGCCGCGTCGCGGGCAAGGAGATCGGCCGCTGACACCGACACACCGATGCCCCACCGCGCTCCCACCCGGCGCGCGGGAGCAGAGCACAGCACAACGCCGTCCGTGGGGCTGCCGACAGCAGCTTCGCGGACGGCGCCCGACCACCTGACGCACGCACCCGAGGGCTCAACTGGGCCTTACGGCAAGCTTGTCCAGCGCCTCCAGGAGGCCCGGCAACTCCGGGCCCCGCCCCACCGGCAGCACCTCGCCCGGCTCCTCGTCGAGCAGGACGAACGCGATGTCGTCGGTGCGGGCCACCATCGACCAGCCCGGGCCGTCGGCACGCAGCGTGCGCGCCTCGCCCGGCGCGAACGACGATCTGACGCGACCCAGAGGCGGCGGGGCGTCCACATACGCCCGGGCCTCCGTCAGCACCCTGCGGACCCCGCTGTGGCCCGTCCGCGGGCCTTCCTGGCCGTCGTCCGGAGCGACCTCGTCCGCCTCGGGCGCGTCTTCGGAGGTGACGTCGCCAGGCGACGACTCCGAAGCCTCGCCCGCCTCGCCCTGGACGGGGAAGGCCGAGTCGTCGATCTGCTCCCGCCACAGGGCCCACTGGAGCGCGATCTCGTCGGCACCCAGCCGCCGCTGCGCCGGGCCCCATGTGGTGGTGTCCGGCGGGGCCAGCGGCGGCCGGTCCACGAGGTCGGGGTCCGGATCGTGCGGCGCGGGCACATTGGGAGCCGCGACCGCGACCGCGAGCGGCCAGCCCGGCAGCGCCGCGACCACCGTGCGCTCGCTCGGCGACAGGTCGTACTCCATGCCGCAGTCCCAGGACGCGATGGCGACCGCGACCAGCGACACGTCGTCGATGACGACCGTCCACCGCGCCCCTTCGCCGTCCTGGCCGAGCACCAGGCCGTACCCGTCGGCGAGCGGCGCCATACCGAGCGCGGCGCAGGCCTCCGGATAGTCGTCACCCAGCACACTCGGGAACTTCGCCGGCGTCAGCAGCACCGCCGTGAGCACATAGAGCGCGTCGTCCTCGGCGGCGACGGCCTCTTCATCCGTGTCGGCCATCCCAGCCTCCCCATCGTTCGTCCAACGGCGCGCACCCTAGTGTGCGCGCAAGCCGCTTGTCACGACTCCCAAGTACACCCGGAGCTGCAGTTTTCCGTCTGGACAGGGCGAAACGACCACCAGTAACCCGAAGTGTCAGGCCGCGGGGAGCCCGAGAAGGGCACGGGCCACCGTCCGCGGCGACTCGTCGCGCTCCCTGGCGAGGGCGACCACGGCCCGGCACGCCAGCTCGCTCACCCCGAAGGACAGCGCCTCCGGCGACACCCAGCCCGCAGCCTCGTCGACCCGGTCCTGGTCGTCCTCGGCGCGTGCCGACACATAGACGGCCGCGGCCTCGAAGAGGTTGTGCGCCCGCCGTTCGGGCCCGTCCCCGGCCTCCGCGCGCGTGGAGGCGAGAATTCTGGCGAAGGTCTTGCGGGGCCTGTCGAACATGCTGACCACCTTCCCCCTGCGTGGTGTTCCGTCGTCGACCGTCCATCTACTGCTACCCAACATAGAGTTGGAGTTGCGGCGACAGCAGGGGGACGTTGCGGTGAAGCGCTTCAGCCCTCCCGTAGGGATACGACTCAGCCCTCGCGCACGGCCAACGCCAGGAAGCGCACGTCCTCGTCGACGTACGACGTCATGCGCCACCCCGAACCGGCGAGCAGCGGACGGAGATTGGGCTCCGCGCGCAGGTCGTCCGCGGTGATCTGCCGCCCCTGACGCGCCGCGAGTGCCGCGCGGCCGATCGGATGGAACAGGGCCAGCGTGCCGCCGGGGCGCACCACACGCGCCAACTCCCGCAGATTCACCTCCGGTTGAGGCAGATGCGCGATCAGGCCCGCCGCGAACACGGCATCGAGCGATTCCGAGCGCAACGGCAACGCGGCCACATCGGCGAGCAGCAGACACCCTTCACGGCCGCGTCCTGCCCGTACGGCGGCCTCCAGCATGGCCGGGGTCAGATCGGCTCCCACCACCACTCCCGAGGGCCCCACGGCAGCACGCAGCGGCGGCAGTGCGCGTCCGGTCCCGCAGCCCGCGTCGAGCACACGGTTCCCCACGCGCAGCGCCAGTTCGGCGACGGCAGCCGCGTAGGCGGGGCCGTCGTCCGGGAAGCGGCTGTCCCAGTCCGCGGCACGCGCACCGAAGAACTCCCGGACATGCGTGTGGTCGTCGTTCATGTTCCGCATGATCCCTCACCGACACGGATGACGCTTCGGCGCACACGTTCGAGCGTGACGCGATCGTTCAGGTGCCTCTCTGCGTCATATTGCAACACCTTTCGAAATGCGCCCCCTTTGTGCACCCATGCCCCTACTAGCGTCCCCTGGTCATGGGACACCTGGACCACGCGACCTTCGGCTGGCTGACCCCCGTGCTGTCATACGTGATGGCCTGCATGGGCTCCGCACTCGGGCTGCGCTGCACCGTCCGCGCGCTCGGCGCCACCGGCCGGTCGCGCCGCAACTGGCTCATCACCGCCGCCTCCGCGCTCGGCACCGGCATCTGGACCATGCACTTCGTGGCCATGCTCGGCTTCGGCGTCAGTGGCACCGACATCCGCTACGACGTGCCCCTGACCGTGCTCAGCCTCGTCGTCGCCATCGTCGTCGTCTGCGCGGGCGTCTTCGTGGTCGGCTACGGCCGCGACCGTGGCCGCGCGCTCTTCCTCGGCGGCCTCGCCACCGGACTGGGCGTCGCGAGCATGCACTACCTGGGAATGGCGGCGGTGCGACTGCACGGCGACGTGAGCTACGACCCGATGCTCGTCGGGCTCTCCGTCGTCATCGCCGTCGTCGCGGCGACCGCGGCCCTGTGGGCGGCCCTCAACATCAAGTCGCCCATCGCGGTCACCGTCGCCTCACTCGTCATGGGGGCGGCCGTCGCCAGCATGCACTACACCGGGATGTTCGCGGTGCGCGTGCATGTCACTCCCTCCGGCGCGGCCCTGCCCGGGGCCACGGCGATGCAGTTCATCTTCCCCCTCGCCGTCGGTCTCGGCTCATACCTGTTCCTGACCTCGGCGTTCGTCGCACTGTCGCCGACGACGGGAGAACGCGAGGCGACCGCCTCGGCCGAGCGGCCGGTCGAAAGCGTCGCCCACTGACAAGCGGCCCGACCGACCAGAGCCCGCCACGGCACGCCCGAACAACTCCCGAGCGAGGAGGCCATGCGCAACCCCCGTAGGACCCCCAGAGCCGGCGCCGAGGCGCCGCCGCCCGTGCGCGGTCGCCGCGCACACGCCGGACCACCCGCGGAAGAGCTCTTCGACGAGCCCTTGGACGCGCCGCAGGACGAGGTGCCCCCGCGCGCGGGACGCTGGCGGATGCGTCCCCGCACCGTACGAGCCAAGATCGTCTGCCTGCTGATGGTGCCGGTCGTCTCGCTGCTCGCCCTGTGGGCGTACGCGACCGTCAGCACGGCCCAGGACGTGGCCCGGCTACGGCAGTTGCAGCGTGTGGACTCGGCGGTGCGCAGCCCCGTCGCGGACGCCGTCGCCGCGCTGCAGGCCGAGCGGTCGGCCGCGGTACGCTACGCCACCGACCCTGGCGCCGAGCCGAGCGGTGACCTGAAGAGGCTGGCCGGGAACACGGACCGGGCCGTCGCCCGGCTGCGGCTCGGCGACACCAGCACCGTCGCCGACGGCGAGGAACTGCCGACCGGAGTGGCCCAGCGCCTGGAGACCTTCGTCACCGGGGCCGAGCGACTGCGCTCGCTGCGGGCCGACGTGCTCGCCCACCGCGCGGGATGGGACGAGACGTACGGGCAGTACACGAGGACCATCTCGTCGGCCTTCGCCGTGGGCGGGGCGCTCACCGGAATCCAGGACGCGGCCCTCGGCTCCGACGCGCGCGTGCTGCTGGAGTTCTCCCGGGCCGCGGAATCGCTGTCCCAGGAGGACGTGGTGCTCGCCGGTGCCCGTCTCGACGGCCGCCTCGACGGGGAACGGCTGCGGCTGTTCACCGGCGCCGTCGACACGCGCCGTACCCTCACCGACTCCGCCACCGCGGATCTGCGAGGTTCCGAACGCACCGCCTGGCGGAACCTGGCCGACACCGGCTCCTACACCGTCATCGGCGCGGTCGAGGACAAGGTCCTCGCCGCCAACTCGGCCACCCGCGCGATCGGTTCGGCTCCCGAGAGCACCTGGAACGACGCGCACGCACGCGTGCGGGACGGCATGCACGCGATCGAGGCGGACGCGGGCAGCGGAGTCGCGGACCGCGCCGATCCGTTCGCACGAGGACTGCTCACCCCGGCCGGCGCCGCCGTCCTGCTCGGACTCGCCGCCGTCATCGCCTCGCTCGTCATCTCGGTACGCATCGGACGCGGTCTCGTCGTCGAGTTGGTCAGTCTGCGCAACGACGCCCTGGCGATCGCCCGCCACAAACTCCCCGAGGCCATGCGGAGGCTGCGCGCGGGGGAGGAGATCGACGTCCGGGCGGAGGCTCCGCCCGGACCGGCCGCGGAGGACGAGACCGGGCAGGTCGCCGAGGCCCTGGGCACCGTGCACCGCGCCGCCCTGCGAGCCGCCGTGGAACGCGCGGAACTCGCCAGCGGCATCTCCGGGGTCTTCGTCAACCTCGCCCGCCGCAGCCAGGTCCTGGTGCACCGTCAACTCAGCCTTCTGGACAGCATGGAGCGCCGCTCCGAGGACCCGAACGAACTGAGCGACCTGTTCCGCCTCGACCACCTCACCACCCGCATGCGACGGCACGCCGAGAGCCTGATCATCCTCTCCGGCGCGGCACCCGGCCGGGCCTGGCGCATGCCGGTCTCGCTGACCAACGTCGCGCGCGCCGCCGTGTCCGAAGTCGAGGACTACGCGCGCGTGGAGGTACGCCAACTCCCCGAAGCCTCCGTCCTCGGCACGGCCGTCGCCGACCTCACGCACCTGCTCGCCGAGATCGTGGAGAACGCCGCCCAGTTCTCGCCGCCGCACACGCGCGTGCGCGTCACCGGCGAACCCGTCGGCAACGGGTATGCCGTCGAGGTCGAGGACCGGGGCCTTGGCATGGGCCCGGAGACGCTGGCCGAGGCCAACCGCCGCATCGAGCAGTCCGAGGCTCTCGACCTCTTCGACAGCGACCGGCTCGGCCTCTTCGTGGTCAGCAGGCTCGCCGCACGCCACGGCATCAAGGTGCACCTGCGGACCTCGCCCTACGGCGGAACGACGGCGGTCGTGCTGCTGCCGACCGCCCTGCTGCACGGCGGCGCGGCGGAACGCTCCCCCCGCGCGGCAGTGGACGACGGACAGCGGGCCGTGGAACGCGAGTACGCGCGCGTGCCGTCCCCGCCCCCGCACCAGGAGTCCGTCCCGGCACCGGCCGACCGACCCGCCCTGGCGTCCCCGCCCCGGGCCTCGGCGGAGCCGGCGAACGGCACCCCGCCCCCTGGAGTCACCACCTTGCGACTGCACCGACCTACCGAGGACACCGAGGGCCCCGAGGACGGCGACGACCTCCCCCGCCGGGTACGGCAGGCGAGCCTCGCCCCCCAGCTCCGCGAACAGCCCGCCGCGGACCGGGAACGGGCGCCTGCCGCCCCACGCGACGAGCACCGCAGTCCGGAAGTCGTACGGGACCGGATGGCGGCCTACCGCGAAGGTTGGACGCGCGGCGGCGGCAGGAAACCGGGCCGTGGCGCCACCCCAGGCCCCGCAACGGGCAGCGACAGCAGCGAAGGAGACCCCGCATGATCCAGGACCCGAGTATGAGGGCCGCCCAGCGGTCCGGTGAACTCGACTGGCTGCTGGACGACTTGGTGCTGCGCGTCGGCGAAGTACGGCACGCGGTCGTGCTGTCCAACGACGGCCTCGCCATCGGAGCCTCCACCGACCTCGACCGCGAGGACGCGGAACACCTCGCCGCGGTCGCCTCCGGATTCAACAGCCTCGCCAAGGGCGCCGGAAGGCACTTCGGCGCCGGCGGAGTGCGGCAGACCATGGTGGAGATGGACGACGGCTTCCTGTTCGTGGCGGCGGCCGGGGACGGCTCCTGCCTCGCCGTCCTCACCGCTGTGGCCGCCGACATAGGCCTGGTGGCGTACGAGATGGCACGGCTGGTCAAGCGCGTCGGCGAGCACCTGTACACGCCGCCGCGCGTCGGTGCGCGGCCTCCCGCCGCCGGATGAGGCGAGAAGGCGGTCCGTTCCGATGACCGAAGACATGACCGGTGTCCCGCACGAGCCGGGCAGCCAGTGGTACGACCAGGAGGCCGGGCCGCTCGTCCGCCCCTACGCCATGACGGGCGGACGTACCAAACCAGGCCCTACGGGAGTGCGGTTCGACCTGATCGCGCTGGTCACGCTGGACGTGGGCGCGCCCGGTTTCGAGGACGACACCGGGCTCGGACCGGAACACCGGGCCCTCATCGACCTGTGCCGCGTGGAGACGCAGTCCGTCGCCGAACTGGCCGCCGGAGCCGACCTTCCCCTGGGGGTGGTCAGGGTGCTCCTGGGCGACCTGTTGGAAGTCGGCTGTGTCACCGTCAGCCGTCCGGTGCCGCCCGCGCAGCTTCCTGACGAACGGATTCTGCGCGAGGTGATCGAGGGACTCCGGGCACTGTGATGAAACTTCAGCACCACTCGAACGCGTACGACGACGACTTGTGCAGCCATCCGGACACCGAACAGGTGCGAGACGGTCACATCGGGCAAATAGCGGTCCAATCACCCAGTGCGAGGCTCTACTTGTCAGGATGCACACCTACGGACGTCGACCGTTGCCGGTACTCCCGAGAGAAGTGATCGATGGTCTCCGAGCACTCCGATGCCGAAGGCGGCGACACGACCGCCCTGGCGTTGAAGATCCTGGTCGCCGGCGGATTCGGCGTGGGCAAGACCACCATGGTGGGCGCGGTCAGTGAGATCAGGCCGCTGCGCACCGAGGAACTGCTCAGCGAGGCCGGCCAGTTGGTGGACGACACCGACGGCGTGGACCAGAAGGTCACGACGACCGTCGCCATGGACTTCGGCCGCATCACCATCAGGTCCGGCCTCTCCCTCTACCTGTTCGGCACGCCGGGCCAGGACCGCTTCTGGTTCCTGTGGGACGAACTGTCGCAAGGCGCCCTGGGAGCCGTGGTCCTCGCGGACACCCGGCGACTTGAGGACTGCTTCCCCGCGGTCGACTACTTCGAGCACCGGCACATCCCGTTCGTGGTGGCCGTCAACTGCTTCACGGGCGCCCGCAGTTACGGCGCCCACGACGTCTCCCGCGCTCTCGACCTCGACCGCGGAACACCGGTGGTCCTCTGTGACGCCCGGGACCGCGACTCGGGGAAGGAGGTGCTGATCCGGCTGGTCGAGTACGCCGGACGGATGCACACCGCCCGGATGCTCGACTCGGTGGGCTGACCGGAGCGCTCACTCCGAAATCCCCTTCAGGGCCACCACCTTCTCGACCGTGACGCGGACGAGGAGTTCGCCCGGCACTCCATTGCGGGCGCCGAACTCCTCGGCACGCTCCTCACCCATGTACCGAGCCCCGATCCGGGCGGCCCAGTATCGGAGTTCGCCCGGTTCCTCCGACAATGCGGCGCGCCCCTGCAGCACCACGAAGTCGAACGGCGGCCGATCGTCGTCCACGCAGAGGGCGACTCGCCCGTCACGGGCCAGATTGCGCCCTTTTACCGTTCCTTTCGCGGTGTTGAACACCACGTCGTCCCCGTCGAGCAGGAACCAGATCGGGGCCACATGTGGGCTCCCATCGGCGCGAACGGTCGACAGCTTGCCCGTGCGCGTGCCGTGCGAGACGAATGCTCGCCACTCCTCGTCGGTCATGTTCTGTGCCATGTCCCTATCCTCCTTGCCCGGGCGACGGGCGTGGTGAAGGCTGACGGGAGATCCTCCGGCCAGGGGGAGAACGCGACTCGGGGAGGCCGGAACATGGCGCAGAACCAGGGACTGAGCTGGCTGCTGGACGATCTGACCGAGCGCGTCGAGCATGTACGCCATGCTCTGGTCCTCTCCAACGACGGACTGGTGACCGGCGCGAGCACGGGACTTCGCCGCGAGGACGCCGAACACCTCGCCGCCGTCTCTTCCGGACTGCACAGCCTGGCCAAGGGCTCGGGACGCCACTTCGGCGCCGGCGGGGTGCGGCAGACGATGATCGAGTTCGACGACGCCGTCCTGTTCGTCACGGCCGCGGGCAGCGGCAGCTGTCTGTGCGTCCTCAGCGGCGCGGACGCGGACATCGGCCAGATCGCCTACGAGATGACACTGCTCGTCAACCGTGTCGGCGAACACCTCGGCGTGGACGCCCGGCAGCCCGAGCGAACTCCCGTTACAGACCTCTGACCTGCGAGTTTGCTCGCTCCCGCGAAGTTATCCACAGGCCCGCCACGAGATTCTCCGAGCCGGCTACGGTTTGTCCATCGCGAACGCACACAGCGTGAGCATCGGACTCCACGGGGGAGATCGACCATGGCAGGCAACACCATCACCACACCATCGGAACTCTCGTGCACGCCGAGTCGCGCGGCACGGGAACTGGGCCTCAAACGAGGCGAGTTCGACCTCGCCGTCCATCTCGGACGCATCCGCACCGTGCCCGACGAAGGGGGCGGCGGCCGACGCGTCGCCCGCACCGAGATCGACCAACTCCGCTCGGCCGAGGGATTCCCGGAATCGCTCGCGGAGAGCGTCAGGACCGTGGGCACCACGGGCGGCGCGGCCCTCATGGAAGTCACCTCCGCCCGGTTCACCCGCCTCGCCCGGCTGGGACTGGTGGTGCCCGTGAGGTTCTATCTGAACCGCTACAGGGCCGTGGTCTGGCTCTATCTCGCCGAAGAACTACGGCAGTTCGCCACCGACAAGAACCACACCTCACTACTGAACGGCCGTACGCCCGAAGGCCTGCGCGATCAACTCCGAGAGGGTCTGGACCTACGGCCCCGCAACTGGCGCGGACGCCATCTGGGATTCCTGCTGCGCGAGGCGGACGGTTTGTGGGAACGCGCGGGCGCCCTGTCGGCCTTGCTCGACCCCGTCCAGGTGGCCGAGATCGTCAAGGACCCCTACGAGCGTGCCCACTTGAACCGGTTCCGGCCGGACCCGCCCGCCCACGGCGCTCCGGGCTCGCCGTCCGCTCACCTCGCCGAGCGGATCATGACGGCGGACCACCCGGACGAGATCAGCTGGCTGCGGGCGGACCTGGCCCAGGTACTGGACGAGGCACGCCTCCATCGCCCCGCACCGCGACCTGCCTCCGAATCGGCCGGAGCCCCGTCGTCCCTGAGTGAGCAACCGCCGTCCCTGAGCGAGCACTCGCCCGAGCCGGCGCCGGAACCCGAGCGATCACGCGGCATGCTCGGTTGGCTGCGCCGCAGAAACGCGTGAGCCGCAGCGCACGCACATCCACCAGTCACAGCGCTCTGAACAGCCCTTCCTGGACGACCGAGACGAGCAGGCGTCCCTCCAGGTCGTAGATGCGCCCGCGGGCCAGACCGCGTCCGCCCGTCGCGATCGGGGACTCCTGGTCGTACAGAAACCACTCGTCCGCGCGGAACGGCCGGTGGAACCACATGGCGTGGTCCAGCGACGCCATGTCGAAGTTCCGTGGCCCCCACAGGGGTTCGACGGGGATCCGGACGGCGTCCAGGAGCGTCATGTCGCTGGCGTACGTCAACGCGCAGGTGTGCACGAGCGGATCGTCGCCGAGCGGCCCCACCGCGCGCATCCACACGGCGCTGCGCGGCTCGGCGTCCTTGATCTCCTCGGCGCTCCAGCGCAGCCCGTCCGCGTACCGGATGTCGAAGGGCTGGCGGCGTGCCATCCGCTCCAACTGCTCGGGCAGCACGCCCAGATGGGCCCGGACCTCCTCCGACACCGTCGGCAGGGACTCCGGGTCCGGGACCTCGCGGGCCGGCAGCTGGTGCTCGAAAGGACCTTGCTCAGGCTTGTGGAAGGAGGCGGTGAGATTGAAGATCGTGCGGCCCTGCTGCACGGCGGTGACCCGACGGGTGGTGAACGACCGCCCGTCCCGTACCCGCTCGACCTGGTACACGATCGGCACGCCCGGCCGACCCGGGCGCAGGAAGTACGCGTGCAACGAGTGCACGGGCCGGTCGCCCTCCGTGGTGCGCCCCGCGGCGACCAGCGCCTGGCCTGCGACCTGGCCGCCGAAGACCCGCTGCAGGGACTCGTGCGGGCTGCGGCCACGGAAGATGTTGACCTCGATCTGCTCCAGGTCGAGCAGGTCGACGAGCCGCTCTGCCGGGTTCGTCATGGGTGGGATTCTCCTGTGCTCACAGCTGGCCGACGTCGGTGACACGGACGACCGCACGGCCCTCCGCGTCGGAGGCCGCGAGATCGATCTCCGCGCTGATGCCCCAGTCATGATCGCCGTTCGGGTCGGCGAAAATCTGCCGAACGCGCCACAGGCTGTGCTGCGACTCCTCCTCGATGAGCAGCAGCTTGGGCCCGCGGGCGTCGGGACCGGTGCCGAGGTCCTCGTACTCGTCCCAGTACTTGTCCATCGCCTCGCCCCACGCGTCCGCGTCCCAGCCGGACTCGGCGTCCATCTCGCCCAGTTCCGCGACATGGTCGAGGGCGGCCAGCTCGACCCGGCGGAACATCGCGTTGCGGACGAGGACCCGGAAGGCACGCGAGTTCGCGGTGACCGGCTTGACCTGGTCGGCCTTCTCCTGGGCCTCCTCGGCGGTCATCTCCGCCGGGTTGGCCAGCTGCTCCCACTCGTCCAGCAGACTGGAGTCGACCTGGCGCACCATCTCGCCGAGCCAGGCGATCAGATCCTCCAGGTCCTCGGACTTGAGGTCGTCCGGGACGGTGTGATCGAGGGCCTTGAAGGCACCGGCGAGGTAGCGCAGCACGATGCCCTCGGTGCGGGCCAGCTCGTAGTACGAGGTCAACTCAGTGAAGGACATGGCCCGTTCGTACATGTCACGGATCACGGACTTCGGCGACAGCGGGTGGTCGCCGACCCACGGGTGGCTCTTGCGGTACGTGTTGTACGCGTGGAAGAGCAACTCCTCCAGCGGCTTGGGGTAGCTGACGTCCTGGAGGCGCTCCATGCGGTCCTCGTACTCGACGCCGTCCGCCTTCATCGCGGCCACTGCCTCCCCGCGCGCCTTGTTCTGCTGGGCGGCGAGGATCTGCCGCGGGTCGTCCAGCGTGGACTCGACGACGGAGACCATGTCCAACGCGTACGACGGCGATTCGGGGTCCAGCAGTTCGAACGCGGCGAGTGCGAAGGTCGACAGCGGCTGGTTGAGCGCGAAGTCCTGCTGCAGGTCGACCGTCAGGCGCACGATGCGGCCCTCGGCGTCAGGGGTGTCGAGCTTCTCGACGATGCCGCCGTCCAGGAGCGAGCGGTAGATCGCGATCGCGCGCCGGATGTGCCGCAACTGCTGCTTGCGCGGCTCGTGGTTGTCCTCCAGGAGATGCCGCATCGCCTCGAAGGCGTTGCCCGGACGGGCGATGACCGACAGCAGCATCGTGTGCGTGACCCGGAACCGGGACGTGAGCGGTTCGGGCTCGGAGGTGATGAGCTTCTCGAAGGTGCCTTCCGTCCACCCGACGAAACCCTCGGGCGCCTTCTTGCGGACGACCTTCCGGCGCTTCTTCGGGTCGTCGCCCGCCTTGGCGAGCGCCTTCTCGTTCTCGACGACGTGTTCGGGAGCCTGGGCGACCACCAGCCCCGCCGTGTCGAAACCCGCGCGGCCAGCGCGGCCCGCGATCTGGTGGAACTCACGGGCGCGCAGCGTACGTACCCGGATTCCGTCGTACTTGGCCAGCGCTGTGAACAGCACTGTGCGGATGGGCACGTTGACGCCCACCCCGAGCGTGTCCGTACCGCAGATGACCTTCAACAGGCCCGCCTGCGCGAGCTTTTCCACCAGGCGTCGGTACTTGGGCAGCATGCCGGCGTGGTGCACACCGATGCCGTGCCGTACGTAACGCGAGAGATTGCGGCCGAACTTGGTGGTGAAGCGGAAGTTGCCGATCAGCTCGGCGATCTGGTCCTTCTCCTCGCGCGAGGACATGTTGATGCTCATCAGCGCCTGCGCCCGCTCCACGGCCTGCGCCTGCGTGAAGTGCACGATGTAGACCGGCGCCTGCCTGGTCTCCAGCAGTTCGGTCAGCGTCTCGGTGAGCGGGGTCAGCTTGTACTCGTAGGAAAGGGGCACCGGACGGACCGCCGAGCGGACCACCGAAGTGGGGCGCCCGGTGCGCCGGGTGAGGTCCTTCTCGAACATCGCGACGTCGCCGAGCGTGGCCGACATCAGGATGAACTGCGCCTGCGGCAGCTCCAGGATCGGGATCTGCCAGGCCCAGCCGCGGTCCGCCTCCGCGTAGAAGTGGAACTCGTCCATGACGACCTGGCCGACGTCGGCGTGCTTGCCGTCGCGCAGCGCGATCGACGCGAGGACCTCCGCGGTGCAGCAGATGATGGGCGCGTCCGAGTTCACGGACGCGTCGCCGGTCAGCATGCCGACGTTCTCGGTGCCGAACATCTTGCACAGTTCGAAGAACTTCTCCGAGACCAGCGCCTTGATCGGGGCGGTGTAGAAGGTGACCTCGTCCCGGGCCAGCGCGGCGAAGTGCGCACCGGCGGCGATCATGCTCTTGCCGGAGCCGGTGGGCGTCGACACGATCACGTTCGCACCGGAGACCACCTCGATCAGCGCCTCCTCCTGATGGGGGTAGAGCGTGAGACCGCGCTCCTGGGCCCACGACTCGAAGGCTTCGTAGAGGGCGTCGGGATCTGCGGTCGGCGGCAACTGGTCGATGAGGGTCACGACCCCATCTTGCCTGGCGTCCCGGTCGATGGGGGAATCGGCTGCGGAGATGAAGATCGCTACCGCTACGCTGTGTCGCCGACGGAGTGTCAGGGCGCCCGAGCAACTGACCGGCGGCGTAAGAGGAATGGGGCGGGGAACGGCCATGATGGGACCAGCACACTCACTGTCGGGAGCGGCGGCCTGGCTCGGCGTCGGAGCGGCGACCGCCGCAGCCGGGCATCCGATGCCCTGGCCGGTGATCCTGGTCGGCGCCCTGATCTGCGCCGGCGCGGCGCTCGCCCCGGACCTCGACCACAAGGCGGCGACCATCTCCCGGGCCTTCGGACCCGTCTCGCGGACCGTGTGCGAGGTTGTCGACAAGCTCTCGTACGCCGTCTACAAGGGGACCAGGAAGCAGGGCGACCCGCGCCGCAACGGCGGGCACCGCACGCTCACCCACACCTGGCTGTGGGCGGTCCTGATCGGCGCGGGGAGCGCGGGCGTGGCGATCCTGGGCGGTCGCTGGGGAGTGCTGGCGATCCTCTTCGTGCACATGGTGCTGGCCATCGAGGGCCTGCTGTGGCGGGCGGCCCGCGGCTCCAGCAGCGACATCCTGGTCTGGCTGCTGGCGGCGACCAGCGCGTGGATCCTGGCCGGAGTGCTGGACAAGCCGGGCAACGGTTCGGACTGGCTGTTCACGGACCAGCACCAGTACCTCTGGCTGGGCCTGCCGGTCGTGCTGGGCGCGCTGGTGCACGACATCGGGGACGCGCTGACCGTCTCCGGCTGCCCGATCCTGTGGCCGATCCCGCTGGGCCGCAAGCGCTGGCACCCGATCGGGCCGCCGAAGGTGATGCGGTTCCGCGCGGGCAGCTGGATCGAGCTCAAGGTGCTGATGCCGGTGTTCATACTGCTCGGGGGAGTGGGCTGCGCGGCGGCGCTCAACGTGATCTGAGGCCCGGCCCCGATCCCGGTTCCGGCGTCGACGCGAGCAGCGGCTCACGCCCCGCCGGAACCCTGGCCCGCTTCGCCGAGACTTTGGCCCGTACCGCCGCCGTAGCGCCGCTCGAACTGGGCGATACGGCCCTCCGAGTCCACCGTCCTGGCCTTGCCGGTGTAGAAGGGGTGGCTCTCCGAGGAGATCTCCACGTCCACGACCGGGTAGGTCTCGCCGTCGTCCCAGTCGATGGTCCGGTCACTGGTCGCGGTGGACCGGGTCAGGAACGCGTATCCGGCGGAGCGGTCGCGGAAGACCACGGGGTGGTAGTCGGGCTGCTTGTCCTGCTGCATGGCTGCTCCTCCTGCGGCGGGCGTGTGGGTGACGGCCAGGGGACGGCGAGGTCAGCCGTAGAGCGAGTCCTCGTCCTCGTCGACGATGTGCATCGCGGCCTCCTCGGCGGAGGCCGCCGCGCCGTCGATGCCCACGTCGGTGGCGATCAGGCCGCTCTCCTCGTCCTCGTGCGCCCCTTCGTCGGGTGCCACGAGCCGGCCGGAGCGAAGGTCACCGACCTCGGTGTCCCGGAGTTCGCCGTCCGTGTCCTCGGAGTCGCCGAGGCCGTCGCCGTCGGGCACCACGAGATCCGGGACCTCCTCGGCGAGGCGCTGGTCGAGCGTCTCACCGTGCTGACGCTCGGCGGCCGTGACATCGGCGCGTTCCACCGCCCAGGGGCGGTCCGGTGGGGACCAGCCGCGGTCGAGCGGGTCCTCGACACCGTCGGCCAGGAGCGTGTCCTCCGCGTCGAGCAGGCCCGCGTCGTCCTGAACCTCGGATCCGTCGGGCTGGTAGACGTCGTCTCCCCATCCGTCGACGCTGTTCACGGGTACCTCCAGGTGGTGGGGACCGGCCCGTACTCACCGCGCTCGGCGGCGGGCCGCCGCTGTGCGGGGCACAGGCGGAGCCCGGCACGAACCACATGGTTCCCGGGCACTCCCCGAACCAGTGCCGTCCCCCAGACTTCCACCCCTTTTCCCCCACGCGCAACGGCACGGGGTCTCCGGTGCGGTGAGGCGCCCCGAAAGGAGCGCGGGGAACAGCGCGTCCAGCCCCCATCCGCCCGCGGATTCAAGCTGACCCGCAGGACAGTCACCGCTCAACCGGCGGAGCTACCCGTGCCACGACCGCCAGAGCGCCGCGTACGCGCCCTCCGCCGCCACCAGCTGATCGTGGCTGCCCAACTCGCTGATGCGGCCGTTCTCGACCACGGCGATGACGTCCGCGTCGTGGGCGGTGTGCAACCGGTGGGCGATCGCGACGACCGTGCGGCCGTCGAGAACGCGGGCCAGGGACCGTTCCAGATGGCGGGCCGCACGCGGGTCCAGGAGCGAGGTCGCCTCGTCCAGGACCAGCGTGTGCGGATCGGCCAGCACCAGCCGGGCCAGCGCGATCTGCTGGGCCTGGGCCGGGGTGAGCGCCAGCCCGCCCGAACCCACCTCGGTGTCGAGGCCGTCGTCCAGCGCCCGCGCCCACCCGTCCGCGTCGACCGCGCCCAGCGCCGCCCACAGCTCCGCGTCCGGCGCGTCCGTCCGGGCGAGCAGGAGGTTGTCGCGCAGGGAGCCCACGAAGACGTGGTGCTCCTGGTTGACGAGAGCCACATGGGAGCGGACGTGTTCGGCGGTCATCCGGGAGAGTTCGGCGCCGCCGAGGGTGATCCGGCCGTCCCGGGGCGCGTAGATGCCGGCGAGGAGCCTGCCCAGGGTGGACTTGCCCGCGCCCGAGGGGCCGACCAGGGCCAGCCGGGTGCCGGGCGCGACCTCCAGGGACACCTTGCGCAGCACGTCGACGCCCTCGCGGTAGCCGAAGTGCACCCGGTCCGCGTGCACGTCCCGGCCCTCGGGCGACAGCGCCATGTCCCCGGCATCGGGCTCGATGTCCCGGACACCGACCAGCCGGGCAAGCGAGACCTGGGCGACCTGGAGCTCGTCGTACCAGCGCAGGATCAGGTTCACCGGGTCGACGAGCATCTGCGCGAGCAGGGCGCCCGTGGTCAGCTCGCCCACCCCGATCCAGCCGTGCAGGACGTACACCCCACCGAGCATGAGGACCGAACAGAGCACCGTGACATGAGTGATGTTGATGACGGGGAAGAGCACCGACCGCAGCCAGAGCGTGTAGTTCTCCCAGGCCGTCCACTCCTTGACGCGGCGCTCCGAGAGGGCGATGCGCCGGTCGCCGAGGCGGTGTGCCTCGACGGTGCGTCCCGCGTCGACGGTCTCGGCGAGGGCCGCGGCCACGGCGGCGTACCCGGCGGCCTCGGAGCGGTAGCCGGCGGGCGCGCGCTTGTAGTACCAGCGGCAGCCGACGACCAGCAGCGGCACCGCGATCAGTACGGCGGGCACCAGCGCCGGCACGGTCACGACAAGGCCGCCCAGCAGAAGCAGCGCCCACACGACACCGATCGCCAGCTGCGGTACGGCCTCGCGCATCGCGTTGGCGAGCCGGTCGATGTCGGTGGTGATGCGGGAGAGGAGATCGCCGGTGCCCGCCCGTTCCAGGACACCCGGAGGGAGTCCGACCGACCGTACGAGGAAGTCCTCGCGCAGATCGGCCAGCATCCGTTCGCCGAGCATCGCGCCGCGCAGCCGCACCTGCCGGATGAACACGGCCTGGACGGCGAGCGCGATCCCGAACAGCCCGATGGTGAGGCCGAGATGAAGTTCCCGCGCTCCGTCCGACACCCGCTCGACCAGGTCGCCGAGCAGATAAGGGCCCACCATCGACGCGACCACCGCGACCGTGTTCACCGTGACGAGGAGGAGGAAGGCCCGGCGATGCCGACGGAACAGTTCGGACACGTAGGCGCGTACGGTCGCGGGGGCGCCGACCGGCAGGGTGTTGGCCGTGGTCGGAGCGGCCGGGTCGTACGCCGGGGGCGCCACGCCGATCATGCGGTCTCCTCGATTTCTTCCAGTGCGCCGCGCAGCGCGACATCGTGGTCGTCGAGGGTGCTCCGCAGAGCGGCCTCGTCGTTGACGGCGTTCCTCAGCGCCGCCTCGTCCTCCGTCTCGCGGGTCACCACGGCCCGGTACCGGGGCTCGCTGCGGAGCAGTTCGCGGTGGGTGCCGACCGCCACGACCCCGTCCTCGTGCACGAGGACCACCCGGTCCGCGTGGTCCAGGAGCAGGGGCGAGGAGGTGAACACCGCCGTGGTCCGGCCGGCCCGCAACTTCCGTACACCGTCCGCGATCCGGGCCTCGGTGTGGGAGTCGACGGCTGAGGTCGGCTCGTCCAGGACGAGTACCTCGGGATCGGTGATCAGCGACCGGGCCAGGGCGAGCCGCTGGCGCTGGCCGCCGGAGAGGGAGCGCCCGCGTTCGGTGATGCGGGCGTCCATCGGGTCGTCGGTGTCGAGTGAACCCTGTGCCAGCGCCACCAGCACGTCACCGCACTGCGCGGCGGCCAGAGCTTCCTCCGCGCCGACCGCACCCGAGGAGGGCACATCGAGCAGTTCGCGCAGCGAACCGGAGAGCAGCACCGGGTCCTTGTCCTGGACCAGGACGGCGGTGCGTGCCGAGGCGAGCGGGAGTTCGTCGAGCGCCACGCCGTCCAGGAGCACTGAGGTGCCTGCCTCCGCGGGGTGTCCACCGAGGCGTTCGGCCAGCCGCCCGGCCGCGTCGGGGTCGCCGCACACCACGGCGGTGAACCGGCCGGACGGCACGAGCAGACCGGTGGCCGGATCGTACAGATCCCCGGTCGGCACCTCCGCCGCGCGCGTTCCCACGGTGTCGGTGACCCGCTCCAGGGACAGCACGCGCGCCGCACGCTTGGCCGAGGGGCGGGAGAAGGAGTACGCCATGGCGATCTCCTCGAAGTGCCGCAGCGGGTAGGACATGACCATCACCGCGCTGTAGACGGTGACCAGTTCACCCACCGTGATCCGGCCCTCGCGGGCCAGGTGCACACCGTGCCAGACGACGACGATCAGCAGCAGACCAGGCAGCAGCACCTGGATCGCCGAGATCAGCGACCACATCCGGGCGCTGCGCACGGCCGCGTGGCGCACCTCCTGGGAGGCACGGCGGTAGCGGTCGAGGAACAGTTCCTCACCGCCGATGCCGCGCAGCACCCGCAGTCCGGCGACCGTGTCTGAGGCCAGCTCGGTGGCGCGTCCCGCCTTCTCGCGCTGCACGTCCGCGCGCCGGGTGGCACGGGGCAGCAGCGGCAGCACGGAGACCGCCAGTACGGGCATGCCCACGGCGACGACGACACCGAGTGCCGGTTGGTACACGAAAAGACCGACACACACGATGACGACGGTCAGCGCGGCGGCCAGGAAGCGGGACAGCGCCTCCACGAACCAGCCGATCTTCTCGACGTCGCCCGTGGACACGGCCACGACCTCACCGGCCGCGACCCGCCGGGTCAGCGCCGAACCGAGATGGGCGGCCTGACGGCCCAGCAACTGCTGGACGCGGGCGGCGGCCGTGATCCAGTTGGTGACGGCGGCCCGGTGCAGGAAGGTGTCGCCCACGGCGATACCCGCTCCGCACAGCGCCATCAGCCCACCGGTCAGGGCGAGTCGGCCGCCGGAGCGGTCGACCACGGCCTGGACGGCGAGTCCCACGCAGAAGGGAAGCGCGCAGACGGACACGAAGTGCAGCAGTCCCCAGGCGAGCGACTTGAACTGTCCGCCGAGCTGGTTCCGGCCGAGCCACCACAGGAATCGGGGCCCCGAGCGGGCGTCCGGGACACCCGGGTCGGGATACGGAAGGTCTTGAATCTGCATGACGTCCCAGTGGCTCTGGTCGGGGCGGCGGAAGGAACCGCGGAGTGCGGCAACAAACCGTGAAAGGTTCGCCTCGTAGCGTGGTCGGAAGCAAGGGGTTTTCCCCGCCGGGGCTCAGAACCGGCGTTCACCCATCCGTGGTGAGATGTCCGTGACCTCACGCAATGTCACCGAACGCGATGTGACCATGGGCCGATGCAGAGTGGCGGCACACGACGTGCGATGGTCGCGATGGCGGCTCTCGGTTCCCTCCTGACGATGACGACCCTGTCCGCGTGCGGAAGCACGGACACACGACACCCCGGCGGCCGCGAGGGGAGACCGGGACCACAGGCGACCCACCCGAGAAAAGCAGTCGCCGCCCCGGCCCCGACCCGCATCCCGGACGTCGGCGACCGGCTCCACCGCGATATCCCCGCCGACACCCGCCAGGTCCTGGCGGTCTACGGCGACGGCAAGGACTCCCCGACCTCCACCGCCGTCCTGTTGACGAAGCACGGCTCCGTCTGGAACCGGACCCGCAGCTGGCCCGCGCACAACGGCAAGAGGGGCTGGACCCTCGACCACCACCTAGGGGACGAACGCAGCCCCGTCGGCGTGTTCACCCTGACCGCCGCGGCCGGTGTGCTCGACGACCCGGGCGCCGCCCTGCCGTACACGCAGGACGAGGGGTACGCGGCGCCGCGCGACTGGGACGAGTCGTACTGGCACGACTTCGACTACGTCATCGCCATCGACTACAACCGCGTCCCGGGCACCCCGCCCGACGACGCCGAACAGCCCGAGGGCGAGGACAAGGGCGGCGGGATCTGGCTGCATCTGGACCACGGCAGCGGTACGTCGGCCTGCGTCAGCCTGCCCAAGGAGGCGATGGAGTACCTGCTGCGCACGCTCGACCCGGAGCGGCATCCCGTGGTGCTGATGGGGGACAGGGCGGACCTCAAGGGGTAGAACACCGCCCATGAGAAGCCGGATAGTCATGTCCATGCTCGCCGGGGCGACCCTCCTGGCGAGCACCCTTCTAGGCGTGAGCCCCGCCCGGGCGGCAGATACCAAGGCCTCATCGGCCGACATCAAAGCCCAATCGGCCGATGTCCCCGCCGAGTTCGGCACCGACTGGCACGACCCACTGACCGCCGCCCCACCCATCGCCAGACCCGCCGGCAAGTCCTGCCAAGTCACCCTCGCCGACACCGAGTTCCGCGACTTCACCCCGTACCAGGGGACGTACACACCGCCCAAGGGCTGCGGCGACCACTGGAGCAAGGTCGTGCTCCGCCTCGACGGCACGGTCAAGGGCCGCCAGTACGACCGCCTCGGCTATCTGCATGTCGGCGGGGTCGAGATCCTGCGCACCTCGACACCGGAGCCCTCGCCCGACGGCATCGCGTGGTCCGTCGAGAAGGACGTCACCCGCTACAGCGCCACCTTCCGCGGCACGCAGAACGTCGAGATGCTCATCGGCAACGTCGTCGACGACACCTACACCGGAGTCATCGGCGTCAAGGCCACGCTGACGTTCTACGAGGGAAGACCGGCCGCGGCACAGACCCCCGACCGCGTCCTCACCCTCGGCACCGACTCGACCGTCACCACCCCGCGCAACAGCGAACGCATCGTCGCCGAGGTGTACGCCACCGGATCCGGCGGCGGCTGCGAGGAGTTCTGGTATCTCGCGGTGCCCGACTCGGCGCCGTACTCCTGCCAGGCCGACAAGGGCCCCTACCGCGAAGTGCAGATCAAGGTCGACGGCCAACTCGCCGGAATCGCCGACCCGTTCCCGAACGTGTGGACCGGCGGCTGGTCCGACCCCTTCCTCTGGTACGTCATTCCGGGCCCGCGCGCCTTCGACGTCAAGCCGATCGAATACGACCTCACCCCCTTCGCCGGGCTGCTCAACGACGGCCGCCCGCACCACGTCGACGTCTCCGTCGTGGGCGTGCCCGAGGGGCAGAGCGGTTGGAGCGCGCCGGTGAACGTGCTCGTCTGGCAGGACGCGCACCGCGCCCACGTCACCGGAAAGCTCACGCTCGACCGGGCGGGCGAGCTCGCCAACTCCTCGACGTACACGCCCGGTTCGGAGGAACGCGTGGACACCGACGCGGGCCATCGGCTGACCGTCGCCGGTTACGTCGACACCTCGCACGGACGGGTGGCGACCACCGTCGACCGGAAGCTCGCGAACACCTCCGTGCACCGCTGGATCGACGGCGAGAACATGGACGGGCTCAACGCGACCTGGACGGACGACGAGTCGGTGACCGTCGACGGACGGGGACCGGCCCGGACGACCACCACGCATCGGACGTACACGATGAACGGCGCGACGACGATCGGGACGGACGACCGACTGCGTACCGTTCTCACGCTCGGCGACCGGGCGGCGGTAGTCGATACGCGGGACGGCCGCCGGACCGGGTGGTCGCGGCTCGACGACACCTACAGCGGTGACGCGACGTACACGCTCAATGTGCCCCGTGATCAGCGGCACGCGGTGGGGACGTCGAGCGAGCGCTATCGGCTGTACGGCTCGGGCGGCTGCTACGACCGTTCGCTGGCGACCGCGCAGGGGGTGCTGACCGAGGACCGCAGCGGCTGCTGAGCCGTCGTGCGTGCGACGCGTCACTCAGGTGCGTGATTTACACGGCTGTCACACGGAGGTTTTCCGGGCGATCAACGACGGCTCCAAAGTGTCCACTTGGAAGCCGCTTTCCGTATCGCAGAAGTCACCCCACTCGACTTCCGCGAACGACCGTCCCCCCAAGGAGTGCCCGTGCCGCCGTCCGTCCCGTCCCTGCCGCGACGCGTCGCACGCATATTGCGTACCTCTCTCTTCGCGCAGGTCGCCTGCGCGCTCGTCCTCGGAATCCTCGTCGGAAAGCTGTGGCCCGACGTGGCCACCGACCTCCAGCCCCTCGGCGACGGATTCACCCGGCTCATCAAGACGATCATCTCGCCGCTCGTGTTCTGTGTGGTCGTCGTCGGCATCGCCAAGGCCGGTGACCTCAAGGCCTTCGGCCGGATCGGCCTCAAGGCGCTGATCTGGTTCGAGGTCGCCAGCACCGCGGCGCTGATCATCGGCCTGGTCCTCGCCAACGTTGTCCAGCCCGGCTCCGGGATGCACGTCGACCCGTCCACCCTGAACACCTCGGCGGTGGACGCCAAGACGGGCGGTGCCGCGCTGCCCTCGACGACCGAGTTCATCGTCAACGCGCTGCCCACCAGTTTCATCGGCGCCTTCGCCGAGAACTCCCTGCTCCAAGTCCTCATCCTGGCCTGCCTGGTGGGCGCCGCGCTGCTCCACCTCGGCAACACCAAGGTGCCGCAGGTGCTGCCCGCGATCGAGCAGGCCCAGGAGATCATCTTCGCGATCGTCGGCTTCGTCATGCGCCTCGCCCCGCTCGCCGTATTCGGCGCGATGGCCGTCCTCGTCGGCCAGTACGGACTCGGCGTGATCAAGACCTACGCCAAGTTGATCATCCTCTGCTACGTCGCCGCCGCGCTCTTCGTCGCCCTGCTCGCCGTCGCGCTACGGCTGGTCACCGGGCTCAGCCTCTGGAAGTTCCTCCGCTACATCCGTGAGGAGATGCTGCTCGCCCTCGGCACCGCCTCCACCGAGTCCGTCATGCCGCGCGTGATGCAGAAGCTGCGCAAGGCCGGCGCCCGTGACGACGCCGTGGGCCTGGTGCTGCCCACCGGCTACTCCTTCAACCTCGACGGCGCCTCCCTCTATCTGTCCATCGGCACGCTGTTCATCGCCCAGGCCGTAGGTGTCGACCTCAGCCTCGGCCAGCAGATCACCGTGATCCTGGTGCTCATGCTCACCAGCAAGGGCATGGCCGGCATCCCCGGCTCGGCCTTCCTCGCCCTGTCCGCGACCGCCTCCTCGCTGGGCGCGATCCCGGCCGGCGCGGTCGCCCTGCTCCTCGGCGTGGACCGCATCATGGACTCGATGCGCGTCGTCACCAACCTCCTCGGCAACTGCGTCGCCGTCTTCGCGGTCTCCCGCTGGGAGGGCGCACTCGACATCGAGCGGGCGAAGAAGGTCCTCGACGGCGAGATCACGGTCGTAGGAGTAGAAGTAGAAGACGATGGCGTGGAGAACGGCGCGGAAGCGGACGCGGAGATCCCCGCGCAGCTCGTCAAGGAGTCGGCCGCCGAGGCCAGTTGAGAGCTGTCGTGACGGGTCGCGGCTCCTGGTCCACCCATGGGGTGGGGAGTCGCGGCCCGTTCTTCTATGCGTGGTCGACGAGGTCCGCCGGGTAGGGCTGGTCGAAGTCGGCCGACTGGCTCACCCGCTCCCATGCCGCCGCCTGTGCGATCTGGTCGCGCGAGTAGTTCTGCGCGAGTTCGACGGCGAAGGCGCCCAGGAGGAGGTGGGAGGGCAGGGTCGGCTGCTTGACGATCCGGACCAGGATCTCCCCGGCGCGCTTCGGGTCGCCCGCGGCGGTCACGGGGCCGTCGAAGTGACGGATCAGCGCGCCGACGGTCTCGTCGTACTCCGGCGGTACCTCCGGGATCTGCATCGACGAACCGGCCCAGTCGGTCGCGAAACCGCCCGGTTCCACGACGAGGTACCTGATGCCGAACGGCGCGGTCTCGGCCGCGAGCACGCGGGTGAAGCCGTCGACCGCGAACTTCGCCGCCTGGTACGACCCGAGTCCGGGATTTCCGCCGACCCGGCCGCCGACCGACGAGAACTGTACGACCGTACCCGCGCCCTGTGCCTTGAGGAACGGGAGCGCCGCCGTCGAGACGTTGTAGACGCCCCAGAAGTTCGTGTCGAACTGGCGGCGGAAGTCGTCCTCGGGGGTCGTCTCGACCGGGGAGAGGTTGGCGTATCCGGCGTTGTTCACGACCACGTCGATCCCCCCGAAGCGGTCGACTCCCGCCTGGAGAGCCGCCGTTGCCGCCGCTCGGTCGGTGACGTCGAGCGCGACGGGGAGTACGCGGTCGCCGTACTCCTTCACGAGGTCGTCCAACTGCTCCGGCTTGCGTGCCGTGGCGACGACCTGGTCGCCGGCCTCCAGGGCGGCGACGGTGAGGTTGCGGCCGAAGCCGCGGGACGAACCGGTGATGAACCATGTCTGTGTCATGGGTCTAGCAAAACACTGTTTCGTTATTAGTGCAACCGGGTTGCGCTATGCTCTGCGTCATGAGCACGCCCAGCCCACAACGCGCCCGCAGTGCCGCTGCCAAGCAGCAGCGCGAACGGGCGATTCTCGACGCCGCCCGATCCCTCGGCGCCGACCGCAGCGTGCGCGAGGTCACGCTCACCGACATCGCCGCGGCCGTGGGCATGCACAAGTCCGCCATGCTGAGGTACTTCGAGACGCGGGAGCAGATCTTCCTGGCGCTCACCGCCGAGGGTTGGGAGGACTGGTCGGCGGCGCTCCGCGCGCGGCTGAGTGAATTCACCGATGCCACCGACGACGCCCATGCCACCGACGACACCGAAGTCGCCGACGCGGATCGCGGCGCGATCGCGGGCGTCATCGCGCAGTCACTCGTCGCGCGGCCGTTCTTCTGCGACCTGCTCGCTCAGGCGCCGTTGAACCTGGAACGCAATGTGTCGCTGGAGTCCGTGTACGCGTTCAAGATCGTCGTACTCGGTGAAGTCGCCGCCGTGGCGGCCGAGTTGTGCCGACTGCTGGCGATCACCGAGCGCGCCGCCGTGGATGTGATCGCCACGGCCACGAGCATGGCCGGGGCGCTCCTCCAGATGGCCGCCCCCGGTACCGGGCTCCGCACGCTCTACGAGACACATCCCGAGTTGGCGCACGCGTTGGTCGACGTCGAGCCCCAACTCACGCGCATCCTCACGGCGTTGCTGAACGGCTTGCCAGCGGTGGAGAGGTGAAGTGCCGCGAGTGACTCATGTCGTCGACGACCGTCCGCGCGTGCTCGCGAAACGGCTGCGGTAGTGCGTCGGCGTGGTGTCCAGATGGCGGGCGAAGGCGCGTCGGAGGGTCTCGTCGGTGCCGAGCCCGCTGTGGTGTGCCGCCGAAGTGACGCTGTGGCCTTCAAGGAGAAGATGTTGGGCGCGGTCGAGACGGACCCGTTCCACCCAACGGGCCGGTGTGGTCCCGAGTTCGGTGCGGAAGAGCCGCGTCAGGTGCCGGGTGCTGACGGCCGCGGTCGCCGCCATGGCGGGCAGGCTGTGGTCGGCGGCGGGGTCGGCCAGCACGGACGCGATCAGTGACCGTAGGGGATCGGTGCGCGGTGGCGGGGTGGTGGTCGCGGCGGAGAACTGCGACTGACCGCCCGGGCGTTGCATGAAGACCACCAACTCGCGGGCGACGTCCCGGGCCACGGCCGCTCCGTGGTCGTCCTCCACGAGGGCGAGCGCGAGGTCGATGCCGGCGGTGATGCCCGCCGAGGTGATGAAGCGGCCGTCGCGGACATGGATGGCGTCCGGTTCGACGCGCACCCGGGGGTAACGGCGGGCCAGTGTCGCGGCCTGCCGCCAGTGGGTGGTGGCCGAACGGCCGTCGAGCAGGCCGAGTTCGGCGAGGACGAAGGCGCCCGTGCACACGGACGTGACCCGTGCCGCGCCCTCGGTGAGGGTGCGGGTCGTGGTCAACAGCCCTTCCTCGGTGGGGTGTTGGGCCAGCAGGTCGCCTCCGGCGACCACCACCGTGTCGACCGGCCCGGCGTCGGCCGCGGTCACCGTGCCGGTCAGGGTCAGTCCGTTGGCGGTGGTGACCGGGCCACCGCGCGGGGAGACCAGTACTACCTCGTAGGGATGACCGAGCTTGCCCGACTGGTGCAGCACCTCGGCCGGGCCGCTGACGTCGAGCATGGTCACACCGTCGAAGACGACGAAACCGACCCGAGGGGGCGGGACCGCTGTCATGTCCGAATCCGTGGTTTTCGTGGCTCTGAGGACATGGCCCCAGCGTACGCCGCCGAAGATCCTGGAGGCACAGGCCGCCGAGGAGAGGGAAGAACGATGAGTGAAGTGATCGCAGGCGTGGAGATCCCGGACACCGCTCTGGCGCGGGAGGCGACCGAGCTGGTGCGCGAGGCCGCGTCGCCGCTGCTGTTCGACCACTCGCGGCGGGTGTTCCTGTGGGGCGCCCTGCGCGGGCGGGAGCAGGGGGTCCGCTACGACCCCGAACTGCTCTATGTCGCTGCGATGTTCCACGACCTCGGGCTCACCGAGAAGTTCCGCCGGACCGACCAGCGCTTCGAGATCGACGGCGCCGACGAGGCCCGCCGGTTCCTGCACGCGCACGGCATCGGCGGTGAACCGGCCGACCGGGTCTGGACGAGCATCGCCCTGCACACCACCCAGGAGATCCCGCTGCACATGTCGGCCGAGATCGCCCTGGTCAACCGGGGTGTATCGCTGGACGTCGTGGGCATCGGCTACGACGCCGTCTCCGACGAGCAGCGTGCGGCCGTCGTGGCGGCGCATCCCCGCCCGGACTTCAAGAACGGGATCCTCGCCGCCTTCACCGAGGGCATCAAGGACCGCCCCGAGACCACCTTCGGCAACATCAAGGCGGACGTCCTGGCCCACTTCGTACCGGGCTTCGTGCGCGGCGACTTCGTCGAGAAGATCAAGGACTCGAACTGGCCCGAGTGACGCCCCTGCGACCGCCGGTGGTCAGCAGCTCCGCCCGTGCTCCTCATGGGTGCCGGGCGCGCCGTCCACCAGCGTGTCCAGCAGCGTGCGCAGCACCTCGCGCTCCACATCCGTGAGCGGCGCGAGGATCTCGTCCGCGGCGCCCCGTCGCGCACCGCGCAGCTCGCTGAGCGCCTTGCGTCCGTCGTCCGTGATCTCGATCCGGATGACCCGCCGGTTGGACGGGTCGGGCACCCGCCGCACCTTGCCGCTCGCCTCCAGGCCGTCGACCAGCGTCGTCACGGCGCGCGGCACCACTTCGAGGCGCTCGGCGAGGTCGGCCATGCGCGGTGGCGAGCCGAAGTGCGCGAGGGTGCGCAGCAGCCGGGACTGGGCCGGGGTGATGCCGAGGTCGCGCTGCTCCAGATGGTGCTTCTGGATGCGGTGCACCCGGCGGGTCAGCCGCAGCAGCTGCTCCGCGAGGAGGCCGTCGGAATCGGGGGTGGTCATGCGGGAACAATATCAGGACCTGGTTCATTGTGAGTATAGGTAACAATGAGCTATGCTCCACGAGTTCTCATCGCTCCATGAGCTCTGAGTGCCCGACCAGTCCTGATCGCCTCACCATCCCGTAGGAGACCATGCCCCGCGACGACATCAACTGGACACCGTCCCCCGGCACCTCGACCGACCAACCCCGGCAGGTGCGCCGCATCCTCAAGCTCTTCAAGCCCTACCGCGCCCGGCTCGCGGTCGTCGGCCTGCTGGTCGGCGCCGCGTCCCTGGTCACCGTGGCGACCCCGTTCATGCTGAAGGCGACGCTCGACACCGCCATCCCGCAGGGCCGCACCGGACTGCTGAGCCTGCTCGCGCTCGGCATGATCCTGAGCGCCGTCCTGACCAGCATCTTCGGCGTACTACAGACCCTCATCTCGACGACGGTCGGCCAGCGCGTCATGCACGACCTGCGCACCGCCGTGTACGGCCGGCTGCAACGCATGTCGCTCGCCTTCTTCACCCGGACCCGCACCGGCGAGGTCCAGTCCCGCATAGCCAACGACATCGGCGGAATGCAGGCCACCGTCACCTCCACGGCCACCTCCCTGGTCTCGAACCTGACCAGTGTGGTCGCCACGATCATCGCGATGATCGCCCTGGACTGGCGGCTCACCGTCGTCTCGCTGCTGCTGCTCCCGGTCTTCGTGTGGATCAGCCGCCGGGTCGGCAACGAACGCAAGAAGATCGCCACCCAGCGCCAGAAGCAGATGGCCGTGATGGCCGCCACGGTCACCGAGTCGCTGTCCGTCAGCGGCATCCTGCTCGGCCGCACCATGGGCCGCTCCGACTCGCTCACCCAGTCCTTCTCGGAGGAGTCCGAGGGCCTGGTCGACCTGGAGATCAGGTCGAACATGGCCGGGCGCTGGCGCATGGCCGTCATCTCGATCGTCATGGCCGCGATGCCCGCCGTCATCTACTGGACCGCCGGAATCGCCCTCCAGATAGGCGGCCCGGACGTCTCGATCGGCACCATCGTCGCCTTCGTCTCGCTCCAGCAGGGCCTGTTCCGCCCGGCCGTCAGCCTGCTGTCGACCGGCGTCCAGATCCAGACCTCGCTGGCGCTCTTCGCCCGCATCTTCGAGTACCTCGACCTCCCGATCGACATCACCGAACGCGAGAACCCGGTCCACCTGGACAGCATCAAGGGTGAAGTCGCCTTCCAGGACGTCGAGTTCCGATACGACAGCAACGACAAGCGCCGTGCGATCCTCGACGGCATCGACATCACCGTCCCGGCGGGCAACAGCCTCGCGATCGTCGGCCCGACCGGCGCCGGAAAGTCGACCCTCGGCTATCTCGCGCCCCGGCTCTACGACGTCACGGGCGGCCGGGTCACCCTCGACGGGGTCGACGTCCGCGACCTGGACTTCGACACGCTCGCGCGGGCCGTCGGCGTCGTCTCCCAGGAGACGTACCTCTTCCACGCCACGGTCGCCGACAACCTCCGCTTCGCGAAGCCGGACGCCACCGACGAGGAGTTGCACGCGGCGGCGCGCGCGGCGCAGATCCACGAGCACATCGCGGGCCTGCCCGACGGGTACGACACGGTCGTCGGCGAGCGCGGCCACCGGTTCTCCGGCGGCGAGAAGCAGCGGCTGGCCATCGCGCGCACGATCCTGCGCGACCCGCCGGTCCTCATCCTCGACGAGGCCACCAGCGCCCTCGACAACCGCACCGAAGCGGCCGTCCAGGACGCCATCGACGCCCTGTCGGCCAACCGCACCACGCTCACCATCGCCCACCGCCTGTCCACCATCCGCAGCGCCGACCAGATCGTGGTCCTCGACTCCGGGCATGTGGTGGAACGGGGTACGCACGAAGAACTGCTCGAACAGGACGGGCGGTACGCGGCTCTCGTACGCCGGGACGCCCAACTGGAACCGACCAGCTGAACCGAAACCGACAAGCTGAAGATATGCCGGGATTGTGACGATATGCGGGTTACCGTGCCCGCATGCAGATGAACACTCCGCCACGGAGCACGATTCGACTGACCCGCCGGGGCCGGGTCGCCCTCATCGCGACGGGGGCCGTCGTGGCCGGTACCGCCGTGGCGGTGCCGCTGCTCAGCCTGGAGGACGAAGGGGACGCGCGCCCCACGTCACTCGTCATCCCGGAGGGCTGGCGCTCGGGCCAGATCTACGACGCCGTCGACAAGGCCCTCGCGCTCCCGGCCGGCACCACCAAGAAGTCCATCCCGAAAGCCGGCCTCAAACTGCCGAACGACGCGGAGGGCAACCCCGAGGGCTATCTCTTCCCGGCGACCTATCCGCTGAAGGAGAAGGCCACACCGGAGTCGCTGCTGTCGTTCATGGTCAACACCGCGAGCCAGAAGTTCAACGGAGCACCGGTCGCCGCCGGAGCCCAGCGCAACGCGATGAACGTCTACCAGGCCGTCACCATCGCGAGCATCGTGCAGGCCGAGGCGGCCTCCAAGGCCGACATGGGGAAGGTGGCCCGGGTCATCTTCAACCGCCTCGAACGCGGGATGCCGCTCCAGATGGACTCGACCATCAACTACGCCCTCAACCGGGCCACGTTGAGGACGACCACGAGCGACACCCGGGTCGAGAGCCCCTACAACTCCTACCAGCGCATGGGTCTGCCGCCCACCCCGATCGACAACCCGGGCGAGGACGCGATGCGCGCCGCGATCAACCCGCCCCCGGGCGACTGGCTCTACTTCGTCACGGTCAAGCCCGGCGACACCCGCTTCGCGGCCACCTACGAGGAACACCAGCGCAATGTCGCGGAGTTCAACGCGACCCAGAAGAGCGGCAGTTCGCAGCCCGCGAAGTGATCCGCCCGGGACGACGCACGGCGGCGCTCGGCCTCCCGGCCGACGCCGCCCGACGAGTCGTAGAGACGAAGCCCCCCGGGAACGACCTCAGACCGCGACCGGCTCCCCGGCCAACAGCCGTCTGATGTCCCGTACGGCCGCGCGCCCTGCGCGGTTCGCGCCGATGGTGCTCGCGGACGGCCCGTAGCCGACCAGATGGATGCGCGGATCCGCGGCCACCCGGGTGCCGTCGAGGCGGATGCCGCCGCCCGGGCCGCGCAGCTTCAGCGGTGCCAGGTGGTCGATCGCCGCCCGGAATCCGGTGGCCCAGAGGATGGCATCGGCGTCCACATGCCGGCCGTCGTCCCAGGCCACGCCCTCGGGTGTGATCCGGTCGAACATCGGCTGCCGGTCCAGGACCCCGTCCGCGATCGCCTGCCGGATCGCGTCGTTCAGCGGCAGCCCGGTGACGGAGACCACGCTCCTCGGCGGCAGCCCCTGCCGCACCCGCTCCTCCACCAACGCTACGGCCGCCCGCCCCACGTCCTCGGTGAAGGGCCCCTCGCGGAAGACCGGCGGACGCCGGGTCACCCACGTCGTCGCCGCCGCGTACGGCGCCAGCTCCATCAGATGCTGCGTACCGGACGCACCCCCGCCCACCACGACCACCCGCAGCCCGGCGAACTCCTCGGGCCCCGGGTACTGAGCGGTGTGCAACTGCCGCCCCCGGAAAGTCTCCTGGCCCGGATAGCGCGGCCAGAACGGCCGGTCCCAGGTGCCGGTCGCGTTGATCAGCGCGCGCGTCGACCACGTACCGTCCGATGTCTCCACGAGCAGCCGCCCGCCCACGCCCTCCCGGACCGCCGTCACATCCACCGGCCGCCGTACCTGCAGGTCGAAGGCGCGCTCGTAGGCGGCGAAGTACTCGGCGATCACCTCGGCGGACGGCCGGTCGGGATCCCCATCGGTCAGTTCCATGCCCGGCAGCGCGTGCATCCCGTGCACCTTGCCGTACGTCAGTGACGGCCACCGGAACTGCCAGGCGCCGCCCGGCGCGGGCGCGTGGTCCAGCACCACGAAGTCGCGCTCCGGCTCGAAACCGGTGCGCCGCAGGTGATAGGCGCCGGCCAGCCCTGCCTGCCCGGCGCCTATGACGACCACGCCGACCTCACGGGTATTGTTCACGCTTCTACGAACAGCACCGAGGCCGTGGATCTTCCCGCGGTCCGCCCGCGCTCAGCGCCCGCTGCCCACCAGGAACGGCACCCCCGCCCGCGCCGGGCCCTCGACCAGCCCGCGCGCAGCCAGCTCGGGAATCACGCCCTCGCCGAACCAGTACGCCTCCTCCAGATGCGGATACCCGGACAGCACGAAGTGCTCGACGCCCAGCGAGTGGTACTCCTCGATCAGATCGGCGACCTCGGCATGGCTGCCCACGAGCGCGGTGCCCGCGCCGCCCCGGACGAGACCGACCCCCGCCCACAGGTTCGGGTGGATCTCCAGATCGGCACGCGAACCGCCGTGCAGCGCCAGCATCCGCTGCTGGCCCACCGACTCACTGCGCCCGAGCGCGGTCTGCGCCGCCGCGATCGTGTCCGCGTCGAGATCGTCGAGCAGCCGGTTCGCGGTCGCCCACGCCTCGGCCGACGAGTCCCGCGAGATCGTGTGCAGCCGTACCCCGAACCGGACGTCCCGCCCCTCGCGCTCGGCGAGCCCGCGAATCCAGTCGATCTTCTCCTTGACCTGCGCGGGCGGTTCTCCCCAGGTGAGATACACGTCCGCATGCCGGGCGGCGACCGGCCCGGCCGCCGCCGACGAACCACCGAAGAACACCTGCGGCACCGGATCGGGCGGCAGCGCGGTGAGCCCGCCCTCGACCTGGTAGTGGGCACCGTCGAAGTCGTACGGCTCGCCCCGCCACACCCCTCGTACGACCGACAGGAACTCGTCCGTACGGGCGTACCGCCGGTCGTGGTCGAGATGGTCGCCGAACCGCCGCTGCTCGGCCGAGTCGCCACCGGTGACGACGTTGAGCAACAGCCGCCCGCGCGTGAGGCGTTGATAGGTCGCCGCCATCTGCGCGGCGAGCGTCGGCGAGATCACCCCCGGCCGGAACGCCACCAGGAACTTCAGCCGCTCGGTGTGCTGCGCGAGCGCCACGGTGGTCAGCCAGGCGTCCTCGCACCATGTGCCGGTCGGCGTGAGCACCGCCTCGAAGCCCAACTGCTCTGCGGCCTTGGCGATTTGGGCCAGGTACTCGATGTCCGGCGGACGCACGCCACGGACCGCCCCCGCACGGTTGGGCCCGTAGGCGTGCCGGTCGACGAGCGTGCGGCCGTCGCCGCCGGTCGGCAGGAACCAGTGGAGACGGACGGTCATGTCACTTCTCCTTGTAGACGCGCGGCGCGGTCGTCGAGACCGGCAGGCTGCCGTTGAAACGGGTGTCGACGAAGTCGGCGAAGTCGACCTTGGAGGGGATCAGCTTCAGCGAGGTGAACTGGTCCGCGATCGCCTGCTCCGAGGCGATCAGCGGCTTGTCCACGGCGACCGCGATCCGGGAGGCGTTGGTGCGCTTCACCGAGGCCAGCGCCACCGCGTACGGCAGCCCGGTGTCCTTCGCCCACACCTTGGCCCACGCGTCGGGGTGGTCGTAGACCCAGTCCTGGGCGCGCCGCAGCCGCTCCAGATAGTCCTTGATGGCCGCGGCCTTCTTGCCGTCCGCCAGCGCGGAGGGCGCCGCCACCTGGAAGTTGAGGCCGTTGACCAGTCCCTGGCCGGTCGTCAGGATGCGGCCCTGCTTCGCTTCGAGGACCTGCGAGGTGTACGGGTCCCACACCGTCCAGGCGTCCACCTTGCCGCTGGTGAACGCGGCCAGCGCGTCGGCCGGCTGGAGGTACTTGACCTTGACGTCGCTAAAGGTGAGCCCGGCCGCCTTGAGGGAGGCGATCAGCTGGTAGTGCGCGGAGGAACCCTGCGCCACGGCGATGGACTTGCCCTTGAGCTGCTCGGGACCGGTCAGCTTGGAGTCCTTCGGCACGAGGATGGCCTCGCCCTCGGAGTTGCCGTGCCAGGCGGCCACCACCTTGATCTTGGAGCCCGCGCCCGCGGCGAACACCGGCGGGGTGTTGCCGACGCCGCCGATGTCGACGGCCTTGGCGTTGACCGCTTCGAGGAGCGGCGGGCCGGAGGTGAACGTGGACCACTTGATTTTGTAGTCCAGGTTCTTGAGTTCACCGGCGGCCCTCAGGATGGCCTCCGAACCGCCCTTCTGGTCACCGACGTCGAGCGTGACGGAACCCGTGCCGTCGGTGTCGGTCCCCGTGCTGGCGGACGAGTTGCCACCGCAGGCGGTGAGCAGGAGGGCGAGGGGGAGGAGCAGTGCGGCGGGGACGAGGCGACGTCGCATGGGGGATCCGTTTCCTGTGCAAGTGAGCGATGGGTGGGGGGAGTTCAGGCGGCTTCGGCGGCGGTGTCGACGCCGAGGCGTTCCAGGAGTCCGGCGCGCAGTTCGGCGAAGCGGGGGTCGGTGATGTCGCGCGGCCGGTCGAGGTCGATGCGGTGCTCGTGCGCGATGACGCCGTCGTCCATCACCAGGACCCGGTCGGCGAGCAGCACGGCCTCCTCGACGTCATGGGTCACCAACAGGACGGCGCAGCCCCGCCGTTGCCACAACTCGCCCACCAGCCGCTGGGCCTTGATGCGGGTGAGCGCGTCGAGCGCGCCGAACGGCTCGTCGAGCAGCAGCAGATCGGGCTCGCGCACCAGGGCACGGGCCAGCGAGGCACGCTGCGCCTCACCGCCGGACAGCGTCTTGGGCCAGGCGTCGGAGTGGTCCCCGAGCCCGACCTCCGTCAACGCCCGCTCCGCCACGGCCCGTTCGGGCTTGCCGGGCAGTCCGAGCAGGACGTTGCGCCACACCTTCTTCCACGGCATCAGCCGGGGCGCCTGGAACGCGACGGCCTTGCGGCGCGGTACGAGGACGGTGCCCTCGATGTCCCGGTCGAGCCCGGCGAGGATGCGCAACAGCGTGGACTTTCCGCAGCCGCTCCGGCCGAGCAGTGCCACGAACTCGCCCTGCCGTACGTCGAGTTGAAGCCTGTCGATGACGGGGCGGCCGTCGAAGGAGCGGGTCAGCCCCTCGACGCGCACCGCCTGCGAGGTAACCGGCTGCGAGGTGACCGGCTGTGCGGTCACCGGCCCGTGAACGTCGGTCGCCATTGCAGCAGCAGCCTTTCGAGGGTTCGGACGACGAAGTCGGCCAGCAGGCCGAGGAAGGCGTAGACGATCAGGCAGACCACGATCACGTCGGTCTGTAGGAAGTCCCGTGCCTGCACCATGAGGAAGCCGATTCCGGCGTCCGCGTTGATCTGCTCGGCGAAGACGAGCGCCAGCCAGGCGATGCCGAGGGAGTAGCGCAGCCCGGTCATCGCGTTGGGCAGCGCGCCCGGCAGCACCACATGCCGCACGAGCCCCCAGCGGGACAGCCCGAGCGACTCCCCGGCCTCGATCAACTGGCTGTCCACGCCCCGGATCCCGGCGTAGACGTTGAGATAGAGCGGGAAGGTCACACCGAGCGTGATGATGGCGACCTTGGGAGCCTCGCCGATGCCAAACCAGATGATGAACAGCGGGATCAGCCCCACGAAGGGCACGGTCCGCAGCATCTGCACGGGCGCGTCGACCAGGTCCTCGCCGATCCTGAACAGGCCGGAGACCAGGGCGAGTCCGGTGCCGATGACGGTGCCAAGCAGCAGCCCGATCGCGACCCGCTGGAGCGAGGTGGCCATGGCCGAGGTCAGCGAACCGCTGTCGATCAGATCCCAGCCGACGTGCGCGATCCGCCCGGGCGAGGCGAGCACGTCGGAGGTCAACACGCCTGTGCCGCTGAGGAGTTGCCACAGTGCGAGCAGCGCGAGCGGGCCGGTGGTGCGGCGCAGCCAGCGGGGGACGCGGGTGCGGCGGGAGGAGGTCGGGACGAGGGGGACGAGTTCGAGGGGTGTGGGGTCGTCCGAGCGCGCGTCCGGGCCGGTCTTCGAAGTGGATATACGGGAAATGTCGGGCCCGGGGGAGCCGGGTGGGGCATGGCTGATGCTCATGGGTGCTCCACGGAGTGGGGGAGAGCGTCCGGTGAGGAAGGGGGTACGCCTCAACGCCGCCGCGTCACGACGGTGTGCGCGGGCGCGACGGAGTGCGGGAGAAGCGGGGGTGAGACGGAAGAAGGCGTCAGCAGCCGCGACAACACGCGGCGGAGGCCACCCGCAGCAGGTCGATGTGACCGCGCGTGGTGAGCAGAACTGAACGCAACATGCGGCCGAAACTAGGTCAGATGGCGTGCCACGGTCAATGGTGTCTCGCTGACTGGACCCCTCGTATCACAGGCCGGTCGGCCAGTCGGTCGAGCAGCGGGTGGGTGACTCGGCGCATGGGTCAGGATGGGAACATGTCAGCTGCCTTCACCACCCGAGTTCTGCACGTCGCCACCGGCTCCCGGGAGCGGGTCATGGACCTGACCCGCGACTGCGAGGCCTTCCTGCGGGAGGTGGCGGCCGGCCGTGACGGCCTCCTCAACGTCTTCGTCCCGCACGCCACCGCGGGCGTCGCGATCCTCGAAACCGGGGCGGGCAGCGACGACGACCTTCTCGCCGCCCTGCACACCCTCCTCCCCGCCGACGACCGCTGGCAGCACCGCCACGGCAGCCACGGCCACGGCCGCGACCACGTCCTCCCGGCCTTCGTACCGCCGCACGCGACGCTGCCGGTGCTGGGCGGGCGACTGGAGTTGGGGACCTGGCAGTCGGTCTGTCTGGTCGACACCAACACGGACAATGCCAACCGTCAGGTGCGGTTGAGCTTCCTGGGATGAGCTGGATCGTCCTGGGTGCCTGCTGCGAGCGCAGTAGGCGCAAGTGTCTGCGCTGGGCCAACGACGAGAGATTCCGGAACTGCGAAATTCAGGAGGATGCCGGAGATCGCCGGCACGACCCTGTGGCGCAACTCCGGAGGTCCACTGATGTCCGCTCTAGCCAGCTGGTGCCATCGGCACCGGCTCGTCGTCCTACTGGCCTGGGTGGGGCTGCTGTTCGCGCTCGTCGCCGGAATCAGCGTGGCCGGTACCAAGTTCGGCAACAGCACGACGGCGGTGAACACCGACTCGGCCAGGGCCATCACGCTCCTCAAGCAGGGCGCGAGCAAATCGGCGGGCGAGAGCGGAAACGTCGTCTGGCAGGTGCACGGCGGCACCGTCACCGACGCGTCCGTGAAGCGGGCCATGACCAGTGCGCTCGACCGGATCGAGCACGCGCCGGGCGTGGTGTCCGTCAGCAGCCCGTACACGGCGACGGGCAAGCAGCAGATCAGCAAGGACCGTACGACGGCCTACGCGACCGTCGCCTTCGCCGACGGCAGCAGCGACGACCAGAGTAAGAAGGTGGAGAAGCTAGCCACCGCGGCCGAGTCCGGCACGCTCCACATAGCGCTGAACGGCCAGGCGTTCTCCGTCACTCCCGCGTCGAACCCGGCCAGTGAAGGGCTCGGCATCGTCGCGGCGTTCGTCATCCTGCTGCTGGTCTTCCGCGCCGTGTGGGTGGCGGCGCTCCCCATCATCACGGCCGTCGCGGGCGTCGGCACCGCCTCACTGTCCGTCATGCTGCTCAGCCATGTCGTCACCCTCCCCGACACCACACTCACCCTGGGCGCCCTGATCGGCCTCGGGGTCGGCATCGACTACGCCCTGTTCATCGTCAACCGCCACCGCCACAACCTGATGGACGGCATGAGCGTCGGCGACTCGACGGCGAAGGCGCTCAACACCTCCGGCCGCGCGGTGATCTTCGCCGGTCTGACCGTGGTCGTAGCGCTGCTCGGCATGTTCACCCTGCGCCTCGGCATCCTCAACGGCATGGCCATCGGCGCCGCCATCACCGTCGTCCTGACCGTGCTGGCCGCCATCACGCTGCTGCCGGCGCTGCTCGGCTTCATCGGGCTCAAGGTGCTCAGCCGTAAGCAGCGCAGGCAGCTGACCGCGCACGATCACCGGGCCGCCGACGAGACGGGGTTCTGGGGACGGTGGGCCGCGCGGGTGCAGAGCCACCCGAAGATCCTCGGACTGCTCGCCGTGGCGATCGTCACGGCCGTCGCGTTCCCGACCCTGTCCATGCGCCTGGGCTCGGCCGACGACGGCAATCTCCCGACGTCGTCGACGAACCGTCAGGCGTACGACATGATGGCCGACGGCTTCGGCCCCGGCTTCAACGGCCCGCTCGTGCTGGCCGTCCAGGCGCCCACCGCCGCGGACAAGGCAGCCGCGGCCGACCTGGCCAAGGAGCTTCGCCAGGTCGACGGAGTGGCGAGTGTCTCGGCCGCCCCGATGCGCGAGGGACAGGACGTCGGCGTGATCAAGGTGGTGCCGACCACCTCACCCCAGTCCGTCAAGACGTCGGACCTGATCGACCATCTGCGCTCGGACGTGGTGCCACCCCTGGAGAAGGGCACCTCGATGCACGTCTACATCGGGGGCACCACGGCGAGCAACGACGACTTCGCGTCGGTACTGGTCGGCAAACTGCCCATGTTCCTGGCGGTCATCGCCGTCCTCGGCTTCCTGCTGCTGACCATCGCCTTCCGCAGCCTGCTGGTCCCGGCCGTCGGCGCGCTGCTCAACCTCCTCAGCATCGGTGTCGCCTTCGGGTCGATCGTCCTCGTCTTCCAACACGGCTTCGGCAGCGGCCTGTTGGGAGCCGGTTCCGCCGGTCCGATCGAGTCGTTCGTACCGATCCTGATCATCGGCGTCATGTTCGGGCTGTCCATGGACTACCAGGTCTTCCTGGTCAGCCGGATGCGTGAGGAATGGGCCCGCACCGGAGACAACCGGCGCGCGGTCCGGGTCGGCCAGGCCGAGACCGGCAGGGTGATCGTGGTCGCCGCGGCCATCATGTTCTGCGTCTTCGGCGCCTTCGTCTTCGGCGGGATGCGCGTGATCGCCGAATTCGGCCTGAGCCTCGCCGTGGCCGTCGCCCTCGACGCTCTGCTCATCCGGATGATCGCCGTACCCGCTCTCATGCATCTGTTCGGCCGGACGAACTGGTGGCTGCCGCGCCGGCTGGACCGGGCCCTTCCCCGGGTGTCGGTGGAAGGCCCGCCCGACGAGCCCGTCCACCTCGTTCCGAATGCGGGACGCGAACCGCAGCCTGCCGGGATCCAGGACTGAGAGCCGACCGTTCGACAGCGCGGGCCGGGTCCAGTCACCCGGCCCGCGCCGCGTACGTCGAACCGGCACACTCTGCGTACCTTGAAGGGGTGCGAGTGACACACACCTGGCCGAGCTGGTGGAGTCGGCATGATCGGGTCAGGGACGCGTTCCCGGCGGTGATGCTGGTGGGGCTCGCCGTGGGATCGAACGCCGTGGGCAAGACCAGTTGGCACCTCCCTCATCCCGACGGGGTCTGCTGGACGGTCCTGGCGTGCGCGCCGCTCGTCTTCCGCAGCCGTTGGCCGCTGGCCGTGCTGTGCGTGACGCTCGGAATCGACCTGGCCCACTTGGTGGACACGCCGTCGTACTGGCTGGTTCCGGCCGCGAGTCTGGTCGCGCTCTACACCTACGTGACCCACGCTCCGCGCCGAGCCGCCTGGATCGCGGGGCTCGCCGTGACCGCGGCGATCACCACCACCTACACGATCGCGTCGTCGCAGTCGGCGATCTCGGGACACACGCTCGCCAGGCTGGACCTGGGGATCGCCGCCACCGCCCTTGGAGACGCCGTGCGCAGGCGCCGTATTCGCCTTGCCCGGGTCGTGGCCCGTGCCGAGGAGGCCGAACGAACGCGGGAGGAAGAGGCCCGCCGTCGTGTCACCGAGGAACGTGTTCGCATAGCGCGCGAACTGCATGACGTCGTGGCGCACCACATCACCCTGGTCAACGCCCAGGCCGGGGTGGCCCAGTTCCTGATGCGGAGCGATCCTGACAGGGCGTACAAGGCGCTGGCCCACATCTCGGAGAACAGCCGCGCCGCGCTCGACGAACTCCGTGCCACGGTCGGTCTGCTCCGCCAGCCCGACGACGCCCCCGAGTCCCGTCAGCCGCTCCCGAGCCTCAGCGGACTCGACGCCCTGGTCGAGTCCTTCCGTACCAGTGGAATGCCTGTCGAGGTGGTGCGGTGCGGCGAGCCGGAGGCCGTGGCGCCCACCACCGACCTGACGGCGTATCGCATCGTCCAGGAGGCGCTCACCAACGCGCACAAGCACGCCGCGGCGGCCACGCACGTCCAAGTGGCCCTGGATTACCGGCCGGAGATCCTGCGGATCACCGTGACGGACGACGGCCGCCCCGGCCCGACGCGCGGTGCGGGCAGTGGGCACGGGCTGATGGGCATGCGCGAACGTGCCGCCGCGATCGGCGGCACCGTCACGGCCGGGCCCCGGCCGGAGGGCGGGTTCCGCGTCTTCGCCCTGCTCCCCGTCGCCCTTTCCCCGAAAGGCTATTGATGACCATCCGTGTCCTCCTCGCCGACGACCAGGCACTGCTCCGCGGTACCTTCCGGCTGCTCATCGAGGCCCAGCCGGACATGGAGGTCGTGGGGGAGGCGGCCAACGGCCGGGAAGCGGTCGAACTCGCTCGCAGTCAGCGGGCGGACATCGTGCTGATGGACATCCGTATGCCCGAGGTCGACGGCCTCGAAGCCACCCGGCTGATCGGTGAGGACGAGGACCTGGCGGGGGTGAAGGTCTTGGTGCTTACCACGTTCGAGGTGGACGAATTCGTCGTCGAGGCGCTGCGGGCCGGAGCCAGCGGGTTCCTCGGGAAGGGTGTCGAACCCGCCCAACTCCTGGACGCGGTGCGCCTGGTCGCGGAGGGGGAGGCGTTGTTGTCGCCCGCCGCGACCAGGGGACTGATCGCACGGTTCCTCTCGCAGCCGGTTCCGTACGGCCCTACGGATCCGGAACGGCTGGCCGCGTTGACGCCACGGGAGCGCGAGGTGATGGGCTTGGTGGCGAGGGGCCTGACCAACCAGGACATCGCCGAGCGGCTCTTCGTCACCCCGGTGACCGTCAAGACCCACCTGAACCGGGCCATGGCCAAGCTCGGCGCCAGAGACCGGGCGCAACTCGTCGTCATCGCCTACGAGACGGGAATGGTCCGCCCGGGTACCGCACAGCAGACCGAGGGATAGGGCGCGGGCTGGTGAGTACTCCGTCCGTCGGCACTGACCATGAGCGTCGGACACCTGAAGTCCACCCCGCACACGCGATCGGCGGCACGCGCCGACAGCTGTCCCGGTGACCGGCGACCTATATGTCAAGGAGCGGTTCGAGTTGGGCGGCCCACTCCGGGTACATGGCGGCCTTCTTCTCGTGCAGCGCCATGATCCTGCCGGCCAGCTCTGGGGCCATGTCGTCGGAAAGGTCGGGGCCGATGGAGATCTTGGCCAGGTGCGGGATGATCTCGGGATCTCCCGCCAGGTGGACCGGGTCGTGCATGTACCGCTCCAGCGCCGTCAAATCCTCGATGCCCACGCAGTAGGCGTGGGTGAGGCCGTCGGCGGGATCGCCCAGGCTCTGCCCGACGGTGGCGAACGAGACCGACTCGACGGACGCCGTTCGCCGCATCAGCGTGAGCACTTGGGCCTTCTGCTCCTCGGTGGTCCCGTCCTTGAAGGCGAAGCGCAGCATGTGAACGATCATGATTTCCCGCCCCTTGATTGAACTGATCGGTTTAGTAAATCTTCCTCATCAGTAAGGAAGTTAGAATGAACCCATGGGTTCAACAGCGTCAAGCGGTGGCAGAGGCGTCTCGCACGGGCGGGTCGACAAGCGGCAGGCGATTCTGGACGCCGCGTTCGCCGTCTTCGCGCGGCGCGGATACGCAGAGGCGTGCGTCCAGGAGATCGCGGAGGAGGCGCGCGTCGCCAAACCGACCGTCTACAACCACCTGAACGACAAGGAGACCCTCTTCCGCCACACCATCGAGGCAGCGGCCGACGCCCTGATGGCGGAGAACCTCGCGGTCGTCGAGCGGTTGCGTGAGCGCGCCCCGGACGGTGATCTGCGGATGGCGCTCGCGGACCTGGCCCAGCGGCTTCTGCGGATCTGCTGCGGTGAACGCGCCCGCGCGCTGCGCTGGTTGACCTACGCCCAGGTGGCGCGCTTCCCCGACCTGATCGAGACCGTGCAGGAGCGCACCGCGCACCGTCCCCGCGCGGCGCTCGCCGACCGGCTGGCCCGCCTCTCGCTCGCCGGCCGCCTGCGCCCGTGCGACCCGGAGCAGGCCGCCGAACACTTCCTCGCCCTGCTCACCGGCCCTTTGGAGGCCCGCTCCCGGCTGGGCACCCGGCGCGTCCCCGCCGCCGAACTCCGCGTCATCGCGGACACGGCCGTGGACACCTTCCTGCGCGCGTACGGGAGCGACTGAGCGGTCCGTCTGTCGCCGATGTCGGCTTCAGTTCAGGGGCGGGGCGGGCAGGAAGGGGCTGCCATGCTGACGGCTGATCAGGGACGTGAGGTGTGATCTCGTGTCTGCCGACCGTGCTCATTGATTGCTGAACGCCGCGTCGAACGCCGCCTGCGGCAGCGGCCAGAGCGCGGCGCGGATCCGGCCGACGGCCTCGGCCGCCCCGTGCAGTCGGTCCATCCCCGCGTCCTCCCATTCGACCGAGATCGGGCCTTCGTAGCCGATCGCGGCCAGGGCGCGGAACGCGTCCTCCCAGGGCATGTCGCCGTGGCCGACGGAGACGAAGTCCCAGCGTCGGCGCGGGTCGCCCCAGGGCAGGTGCGAGCCGAGGATGCCGGAACGGCCGTACGGCGGGCGGACTCGGGTGTCCTTGCAGTCCACGTGGTAGATGCGGTCCGCGAAGTCCGTGATGAAGCCGACGGGGTCGACGCCCTGCCAGATCATGTGCGAGGGGTCCCAGTTGAAGCCGAAGGCCGGGCGGCGGCCGATCGCTTCGAGGGTGCGCTCACTGGTCCAGTAGTCGTAGGCGATCTCGGACGGGTGGACCTCGTAGGCGAAGCGCACGCCCTCGGCGTCGAACACGTCGAGGATCGGGTTCCAGCGCCGCGCGAAGTCCTCGTACCCCTCGTCGATCACGGACTGGGGGACGGGCGGGAACATCGCCACGTACTTCCAGATCTTCGAGCCGGTGAACCCCACGACGGTGTCCGCGCCGAGCCTGCGCGCGACGCGGGCCGCCCGCTTCATGTCCTCGGCCGCACGCTGCCGTACGCCCTCCTGGTCGCCGTCGCCCCAGATCTCCGGGCGCAGGATCGCCTGGTGGCGGAAGTCGATCGGGTCGTCGCACACGGCCTGTCCGCCGAGGTGGTGGGAGATCGCCCAGACCTTCAACCCGTACTGTTCCAAGGTGTTCTGACGGTGCATCAGGTAATCGGGGTCGGCCTCCGCGCGCGCCAGGTCCAGGTGGTCGCCCGAGGCCGCGATCTCCAGGCCGTCGTATCCCCACTCGCTCGCCAGCCGCGCCACCTCCTCGAACGGCAGGTCCGCCCACTGGCCGGTGAAGAGGGTGACCGGTTGGCGTGCCGGTGCCTGGCTCTGGTTCATGGGAGGCCTCCTTGGCGTTCCAGATACTTTAGCTTAATCTGAGCAAAAGTCGGGTCTTCTGTGGTTGTTCATCGTCTTCTTTTGATTGATCTACGCAATATCGCGTGCCGGAACAGAGAGTCGAGGTCTGCCATGAGCAAGCTCCGCGTCGCCGTCGTGGGCACAGGTTTCATGGGGGCCGTCCATGCGCGGTCCGCCGTGGTGGCCGGTGCCGAGGTGGTCGGGATCGTCGGCTCGACGCCGGAGAAGGGGCGTCGGGCCGCGGCGGAGTTCGGGGTCGGCCGTGGCTTCGACTCCGTCGAGGACGTTCTCCGCCACGGGGTGGACATGGTGCATGTGTGCACACCCAACGCTACGCACGCCCGGTTCGCCCGCAGCGCACTCGGCGCCGGTGTCCCCGTCGTCTGCGAGAAACCCCTTGCCACCGATGCCGCCACCGCACGTGAACTCACCGAACTGGCGGCGGAGCGCGACCTGGTCACCGCCGTGCCGTTCGTGTACCGGTACTACGCCTCCGTACGCGAGGCGCGCGCTCGGCTGGCCCGGCCCGGACACCGGCCGCCGTGGCTGATCCACGGCAGCTATCTCCAGGACTGGCTCGCCGACGCCGAGGCCACCAACTGGCGTGTCGATCCGGTCGGTGGGGGAGCCACCCGCGCGTTCGGGGACATCGGCGTGCACTGGTGCGACCTCGCCGAGTTCGTGACGGGCCAGCGGATCACCAGGGTGAACGCGTCCTTCGCCCGCGCGGTTCCGGCCCGGCCGGCGGCCGACGGCACCCCGCGTCCCGTGGAGACCGAGGACGGCGCCGTCGTACTGCTCGAAACCGACGCCGGGGCCATCGGTTCCGTGGTGGTCAGCCAGGCCTCCGCCGGGTACAAGAACGCGCTGTCGTTCTCCTTCGACGGCCCGGACGCCAGTTACGCCTTCCGCCAGGAGACCCCCGAGTCGCTCTGGATCGGCGGCCGGGACGCCAACGAGGTGCTGCTGCGCGACCCCGCCCGGACCGGCGCTCCCACCGGGCGCGCGGCCATGCTGCCCGCCGGGCATCCGCAGGGCTACTACGAGTGCTTCGCGGACTTCACCGCCGAGGCCTACGCGGCGGTCCGGGGCGAGCGGGTGACGGGTCTGCCGACGTTCGCCGACGGGCTGCGGGCGGCCGAACTGGCGCGTGCCGTCGTCGAGTCGGCGCGGAGTGGCGGCTGGGTCGACGTCGGCGCGGTGGAGGGGGAGCGGTCCGCGTAGGGCGTTTCCGGTGAGTCCTGGCACCGCCGCTGCCGCCTCGGTCGCCGGGCGCCACCCGACCAGGAGCCAGCGGAATGGCGCAGGCGTTTCCGGGGTTCGAGGAGCCCGCCACGAGTTACAAGTGCGGGCTCAGCGTGCCGAGTTCGTCGGCGGGGCGGCGTCGAGGCGGACGGGGTCGGTGATCTTCTCGCCTCGCGCGCGGGCTCCGCGCGGGTCGCCCCGCGGGAGCCACCGGCTGAGCAAGTCGGGGTGCAGCAGTTCGTCCGTGGCGAGCGTGGCCGCTCCGACGACTCCGTCAGAGCGGTCCAACGCCTCATCGGCGAAGTGGAGTTGGTCCGTGGCCAGAGGCAGGGACCGTCGGGCCACGGCGTCCACGACGGGGCCGCGGAACACGTCGCCCGCCCGCGCCAGCGTCCCAGCGAGACAGACTGTCGACGGATTGAACACGCTGACGAGAGTTGCCAGTTGGGCACCCACCAACTCGCCTGCCCTGGTGACGAGTTCGGTGCACACCAGGTCTCCGGCCCGGCAGCCGTCGAGCACGTCGGTGACGGCCAGAGCCCCATCCGGACGCTCCAGCCGCTCCAGCCGCTCCGCGAGGAAGGCGCTCCGCCCCGCCAGGGCCGCGGAACGCGCGTCCCGGGCCAGCGCCCACCCGCCCGCGTACGCCTCCAGACAGCCGAACTTGCCGCACCGGCATCGGTGGCGGGACTCCTCGGCGACGATGGTGTGCCCGAGGTCTCCGGCGGCACCGCGCGCTCCCCGGTGCAGGCGCCCCCCGGAGATCAGGCCCAGGCCGATCCCGGTGCTCGCCTTGACGAGCAGGACGTTGTCACCGGCCGATTCCCGTGTCCTGCTCCAGGCGCCCAGCGCCATCAGGTTGGCGTCGTTGTCGACCCAGGCCGGCACGCCGTAGCGGGCTTCCAGCCGGTCGCGGAGGGGGAAGCCGTGCCAGCCGGCCATGATCGGCGGCTGGACGGGGACACCGCGCGCGAAGTCGACCGGACCGGGCACGCCCACGCACACCCCCCACAGCCGGGCTTGCAGCTCCGGGGTCAGGAGTTGGGCGGACACCTCCACCAGGGTGGCCAGGGATGCCTCGGGACCACGCTCGATGTCCCACGCCCCGCGCCGGTCGGCGATGACGGTCCCGTCGAGGTCCGTCACCGCGACGTGCAGATGGGCGGCGCCGAACACCGCGCCCAGGACGACACCGCGACCGGGCGCGATCCGCAGGATCCGCGAGGGCCGACCACCCGTGGACGGCGCCGACTCGCCCTCGACCACGAGCCCCACCCTGATCGCGTGGTCCACCCGTTGCGTGATGATCGTGCGGCCCAGTCCGCTCCGGCGACCGAGCTCGGGCCGGGTCATGCCCGCTTCGCTCCTGATCATGCTCAGGACCAGCGAGAGGGTCTGCGTGTGGTCGTTCATGCAGTGCTCTCTCCGTCGGCCGGGCCGCGACGCCACCGGCCGCTGTCACGTTCACATGACATCGTGCCAGGTGGGCGCCGCCTCGGAGAAGCCGACCGGCACGCCACGCAGGACCCGGTCTAAAGTGCGGCGAAGCCCGACTGGTAAGCGACGACGACCAGTTGGGCCCGGTCGCGTGCTCCCACCTTGGTCATGATCCGGTTGACATGTGTCTTCGCCGTGTACGGCGACACGACGAGTTGTTTCGCGATGTCGTCGTTGGACAGGCCTACGGCGACCAGGCCGAGGACCTCGCGCTCCCGATCCGTGAGGCGGTCCATGCCGAGCGGCACCGGCCGCGGTGCGTGGACGGGGCGGGCCAGGTAGTGGGCGATGAGTGCCCTGGTGGCCTTCGGGGAGAGGAGCTGCTCCCCGTGCGCCACGGTACGGATCCCGTCGAGCAGGGCGGCCGGCTGGACTCCCTTGCCGAGGAATCCGCTCGCACCGCCGCGCAGGGCCTCGAAGACGTACTCGTCGGCCTCGAAGGTGGTGAGGATCAGGACCTTCACCTCGGCGAGTTCGGGGGCGGCGGCGATGATCCGGGTGGCTTCGAGGCCGTCCATGTCGGGCATGCGGATGTCCATCAGGACGACATCCGGGCGGTGGTCCCAGGTACCGCGGGCCAGGGAGACGGCCTCGCGGCCGGTCCCCGCCTCGCCGATGACCTCCAGGTCGGGTTCCGCCTCGATGAGCATGCGGAATCCGGCGCGGATCACCGGTTGGTCGTCGGCCACCAGGACGCGGATGGTCATGTCGGGACTCCTTCGGCGGCAGGTGCCGAGATCGCGGGCTGTGGGTGGTCGGGCAGCAGGAGCCGTACCCGGAGGCGGAACGTGCCGTCGGGCTCGGGACCTGCGGACAGGGCGCCACCCGTCGCCTGGGCCCGTTCGCGGATGCCGGTGAGGCCGTGCCCCGTGCCGGTGCCACCGGTCGGCCCGGCGCGCATCGTGTTGCGGATGGTGATGTGCAGCGCGTTCGGCCCGTATTCCAGGAGGAGTTGGGCACCGGACGAGCCGCCGTGCTTGTGGGCGTTGGTGAGTCCTTCCTGGATGATCCGGTACGCGGCCAGGTCGGTGGCGGGCGGCAACGGGCGCGCTTCGCCCGCGACTTGCTGCCGGACGGCGAGACCGGCGGCGACGAACGATTCGAGGAGCTGGCCGAGGCGGGACAGGCCCGGGAGAGGTTCGGTCGGCAGGGGCTCGTCGTCGGACCGGCGCAGCACGTAAAGGAGTTGGCCCAGCTCGTCGAGTACCGTGCTGCCCGCCTCGTGGATGTGGCCGAGGGCGATCTCGACCTTGTCCGGCTGGGTGCGCGCGAGGTGGCTGGCGACACCGGCCTGAACGTTGATCAGGGCGATGTGGTGGGCGATCACATCGTGCAACTCCCTGGCGATGCGCAGTCGTTCCTCGGCGACCCGGCGGCGGGCCTCCTCCTCCAGCGTCGCTTCGGCGCGAGTGGCCCGTTCCTCGGCGGCGGTGACGTAGGCGCGCCAGGTGCGCACGCTGAAACCGATGGCGGCGGTCATCCCGACGAAGGCGACCACCCCGAAGGTCTCCCCGTTGACGGCCGAACCCGCGGTCCAGGCGTTGGCGACGTAGAGCGCGGCGATCGCGCCGACGGTGGCGACGGCCGCGCGTCGCGGCTGGGCCTCGGCGGTGACGGTGTACAGCGCGATCATCGCCGTGGACTCAAGCAGGTGCGCGGTCGAGGGCCCGGCCACGACCGAGGTCACCGCCCCGAGCAGGGCGAGAGCGAGCACGGTGAGCGGTGCCCGGCGGCGGGTGAGCAGCAGCATGAAAGTGACGCCGGCGGCTACGGCGTCACCGGCCGAGGGGGTTCGCCCCGACTTGCCCAGCGTGTTCAGCACTGTCGCGAAACTGGCGATCGCCGCCGCGAGGAGGGCGTCGAAGCGGTACGGGTGGGCCCGGATCGCCTTCCGCAGGGCCACCGCGCGCTTCACCGTCCCGGCGTACGGCGTGGCCGCGCCGCCCGGTGCCGTGAGGCGGTCGGGCGACGCGGCCACGCCGTACAGGTCAGGCATCGCGCCGCTTGAGCAGGGCCGCCGCACCCGTCAGCAGGACGGCGAGGAAGCAGACGAAGACTCCGAGCCCGGCCCACGGCTCCAGCGCGTCACCGCTGCCGCCGGTCTGGTCGGTGATGAACGCCTGCGCGGCGTTCATCGGCAGATACGGGAAGACGGCGTCGCTGATGCTCCCGGGCAGCAGCCGCAGCACGCTCGGCACCAGGAACAGCACACCGACCACGGCCGTGATCGACCCGGCGGTGTTGCGCAGCAGGACGCCCACCGCGAGGCCGACCAGACCGGCACCGGTCAGGTAGACGGCCGCACCGATGACGGCCCGCAGGGCGCCGGGGTCGGCCAAGGAGGCGCCCGGGAGACCGCGGGAGGCCAGGATCGCCTGACCGGCCAGGAACGACACGAGGCTCGCGGCGAACGTGAACGCGAGGCTGCCCGCGGCGAACACCGTCACCTTGGCCCACAGCACCGGCAGGCGGGCCGGGACGGCGGAGAGCGTGGAGCGGATGGTGCCGGTGGCGTACTCGCCGGTGGCCATGAGCACCCCGACCACCGCCGTGGCCAGCGCCGCCATCGTGACGCCGTAGAGGCTGTTCCACGTCGGGTCCTCCAGCCGGGGACCGTCACCGTTCGCCTTCACCACGAGGGAGGACACCAGGCCGAGGCCCACGGTGACCACGGCGGCGATGGAGAGGGTGTAGAAGGTGGACCGCAGCGACCAGAACTTGATCCACTCCATACGGACGACGTGCGGCAGGGTGACCCTCGAACTCGCGGTCCCGGCAAGTGTGTTGGCGCTCATCGGCTCGTTCCTCCCTGGGCGGCGAGCGGCGCCTGGGCCGAGCCCGCGTGGTACTCGACGGAGTCATGGGTGATCTCCATGAACGCCTCCTCCAGGGACGCCTCCCTGGGCGCGAGGTAGTGCAGGACGAGGCCCGCGCGGGCCGCGCGTTCCCCGATCTCGGACGCCTCAAGACCCTCCACGTCGAGTACGCCGGCCTCGGCACTGCTCACCGTCACGCCGTCGCCCAGCAGTACGTCCCGCAGTCGCGCGGCCTCGGGCGAGTGCACTTGGACGCTGCGCCTGGACGAGCGGGCGATGAAGTCGGCGATGGGACCGGCCGACAGCAGCCGGCCGCGTCCGATCACGATGAGGTCCTCGGCCGTCACCGCCATCTCGCTCATCAGGTGCGAGGAGACGAGGACCGTACGGCCGCGCTCGGCAAGTCCCTTGAGGACGTTGCGGATCCACAGCACGCCCTCCGGGTCCAAGCCGTTGACCGGCTCGTCCAGGATGATCGTCTTCGGATCCCCGAGGAGCGCCGTGGCGATGCCCAGCCGCTGCCCCATACCGAGGGAGAAGGCCCCGGCCCGCTTGCGCGCGACATCCTTGAGGCCGACCAGGTCGATGACCTCCAACACCCGTTCTGTTCCTATGCCGTTGCTGGCGGCGAGGGCCCGTAGGTGGTGATACGCGGAGCGGCCGGGGTGGACGGCCTTGGCCTCCAGCAGCGCGCCGATCTCGTGGAGCGGTGCCGCGTGCCGCACGTGCGGTTTCCCGTTGACGGTGACCGTGCCCGACGTCGGCCGGTCCAGCCCCATGATCATGCGCATGGTCGTCGACTTCCCCGCCCCGTTGGGACCGAGGAAGCCGGTCACGACCCCCGGCCGTACGGAGAAGCTCAGCGCGTCGACCGCGAGCTTCTCGCCGTACCTCTTGCTGAGGTTGTTGACCTCGATCATGTTGCTTCCTCCGACGGTGAAAGGTGTTCGGGCTCAACCGTCGCCTTTCAACGGCCCCTGGTCGTCGCCCCGTTGCGGACACCTGCCGTACCGCGAACGCAGTACGACACGTTCCGTGGGTGGGCAGCGCGAGGTCGTCCTCCGCTCCGGGATCGCGGACTCAGCCGAGTTCGGCGAGCCGGTGTACGGCGGGGGTGGCGTGGTCCTCGATCCAGCGGGCCGGTTCGGTGACGGGCGGGGAGACCATCACGGTGTCGATGCCGAGTGCCGCGTACCGGGCCATCTCCCGGGTGAAGGCGTCGAGGTCGCCCTCGCGGAGGGTGGGGCCTCCGTAGACGGCGGTCTTGCGGATCCGTTCGTAGTCCCGGCCCAGGTTGTCGCAGTGGCGGCGCAGTACGTCGAGCTTCCGCGCGGCCTCGGTGTGGCCGAACGTGATGAGGTTGCAGGCGTCCGCGTACTGGGCGACCAGCCGCAGCGTCTTCTTCTCTCCGTTGCCGCCGATCATGATCTCGGGGTGCGGGGTGCTCACCGGCGCGGGAACGCTCAGGGTCTCGGCGAGTCGGTAGTGCTTGCCCTCGAAGGGCCCGTTGGCCTCGGGGTCCCACATCTGGAGGCAGATCCGCAGGGTCTCCTCCAGACGCTCGAACCGTTCGGCCGTCGGCGGGAACGGCACACCGAGGCCGAGGTGTTCGCGCTCGTACCAGGCCGCACCGATACCGAGCGTGGCCCGGCCGCCGGACAGGACGTCGAGCGTCGTGACGATCTTGGCCAATAGGCCGGGATGACGGTACGTCACCCCGGTTACCAGCGCGCCGAGTTGGACCGTGGAGGTGTGCGCGGCGAGGAAGGAAAGGGTGGTGTAGGCCTCCAGCATGGGACTCTCGGGGCCGCCGATCTCGTCCATCTGGAAGTAGTGGTCCATCACCGATATCCACCCGACCCCGGCCGCTTCGGCGGCGGCGCCGACCGCTGCCAACTCCGCCCCGAGGCCCTTGGATTCGTTCGATCCGTCGAACCCGACGACGTTCATCCCCAGCCGCATGTCAGTCTCCTCGTAGCAACTCGTGGTAAGCCGTGCTGGTGCGTGGCGTGGCGATCAGGCCTGGTCGGGGGTCGCGCGGACGGCCGAGTCGGCCAGTGTCCTCACCTGGTCGGCGGGGACCGGCGTACCGGGTGTCCGCACGTACCAGCCGTACATCTCCTCCTGGCTCAGCCCCTCGGTGGGCTTGGCGTTGAAGTACGGCTCGACGTAGACCGGGGTGCCCGGCTCGCTGCGCCAGCTGTCGGCGAGGGTGCCGATGTCCACGGCGTCGTAGCCGAGCAGGTCCAGCAGGGCGGTCGCCTCCGCCTTGGCGTCCGCGCTGTCGCCGGCGATGGGCGGGGCGCTGCGGTCGTCGGCGCCGGCGGGCCGCGCCAGGCTGAACAGCCGCGCGAAGTCGATGTTGTTGAACGCCTTGACCACATGTGAGTCGGCCAGGTGTCCCTGCACCAGCTCGCTCGACCTCAGGTCGCTCGTGTCCAGCTCGGCGATGTGGCCGAAGCGGTCCGGGTAGTAGTTCATCGTGTCGAGCACCGTCCGGCCGGCCAGGGCGGTGGCGGGAAGCTTGGCGTAGGCGCTCAGCGGGATGGTCGCGACGACCAGGTCACCCGCTTCGGCGGCCTCGGCGGGGGTGGCCGCGCGGGCCCGCGGGCCGAGCTCGGCGATCAGGTCGGCGAGGCTCTCGGGACCGCGGGAGTTGCTCAGTACGACGTCCAGGCCGGCGGCGACGGCGAGGCGGGCCAGGGCACCGCCGATCATGCCGGCGCCGATGAGTCCGAGGGTCTTCGTCATGGGTGTCTCTCTTTCGCGGGTGTACGGATGTATGGGTGCGGGTGTGGGCTCAGCCGCGGAGGCTCGCGCCGCCGTCGATCGACCAGGACTGGCCGTTGATCCAGGCCGCGTCGTCGGAGAAGAGGAAGGCGGCCGCACCGGCCAGGTCCGCGGGCTCGCCCAGGCGGGGGCTTCGGCCGATTTCGAGAGCGTGGTCCAACTGCTCCTGGTCCAGGGCCCGCAGGAACTGCTCGCTGAGGACCATGCCGGGGGCGAGGACGTTGCAGCGAATGCCGTCCTTGCCCCAGCGGGAGGCTATGTGCCGGGTCAGCGCGTTGATGCCGGCCTTGGAGGCGGCGTAGGCGGGGCGGGTGGGCTCGCCGACCCAGGCCGCGCCGGAGGACGTGTTGACGATGACTCCGCCGCCCTGCCCGAGCAGATGCGGAAGGACGGCCCGGCAGGTGAGGGCGGAGCCGAGGAGGTTCACCTCGTGGGTGCGGCGCCATACCGCCGGGTCCATGTCCAAGAGGTCGGTGTCGCGGTCCATGGTCTCGGCCGAGAGGTCGGCTCCGACGTTGAGGAGACCGTCGATGCCGCCGAACTCCACCGCTGCCCGGTAGGCGAGAGCCTGGATCGACGTCTCGTCGCCGAGGTCGAACTCGATCGCGATCGCGGTTCCGCCCGCCTCGGTGATGCCCTTGGTGGTGGCCTCGGCCGCTGTGAGGTCGATGTCGCCGACGACGACCGAGGCGCCTTCCTCGGCCAGCCGCTCGGCCGTGGCGGCACCGATGCCGGTGGCGCCACCGGCTATCACGATCCTCTTGCCCCTGATGCCCCTCATGGGGTCGCTCCCGTCCTGGAGTGGAAAGCCACTGATGACTTCATCATCTATATATGAAACTCAGTGTCACACCAGCCACTATAGGCCAAGGATGCGGGGCAGGTCCGAGTGAGAGGTACGATCGCGAGGTGACCGGAGGACCACGTACGAAGACGAGAGACATCGCACGGGCTGCCGTGCGGTCGGAGCTGGCGCAGGCGGCCTATCAGCTGATTCGCCGCGAGGGCTTCGACAGGGTGACCGTCGATGATCTGGCGGCAGCCGCCGGAGTGTCCCGCAGTACCTTCATCAGGTACTTCGGGACCAAGGAGGACGCCGTCCTCGGCGCCGTCGAGGCGCAGGGCGAGATGCTCGCCGACGCTCTGCGGGCGCGGCCCGCCGAGGAGGACGACTGGACCGCGCTGAGACGCTCGCTGGACACGCTCATCGAGCCGTACGGCCAGGACCCGGTCGAGGCGCTCGCCGCGACGCGGCTCATCATGGACACCCCGGCCCTGTGCTCGCGGCAGCTGGAGAAGCAGAACAGCTGGCGCTCACCCCTGGCCCAGGCCCTCGCCGAACGTACCGATCCGCCGAGAACTGTCACATTGGCGCTGACGGTGAAGACCGCGGCGGCCCTGGACTGCCTGAACATCGCCCTGGACCACTGGACCGCGTCCGACGGTGAACACGACCTCGTGGCTCTGCTGGACGAGGCGTTCGCCGCACTCTCGCCGAGCTGAGCGGACCTCAGGCGATCCGGGCCAGGTCGGAACGCGACACCGGATGTGCGAGCGGTAGCCCGGCGGTGAGCCGGGCCACCTCCTCGACGGCGGTGCGGCCAAGACGTTCGAGTTCGTTGCCCGCGGATCCTGAGACATGCGGTGTGAGGAAGACGTTGGGCAGTTGGTGCAGCGGCGAGTCGGCCGGCAGCGGCTCGGGTTCGCTGACGTCCAGCACCGCGCGCAGGCGACCGCTCGTCAACTCCTCGGTGAGAGCCTCGGGGTCGATCAGCGCTCCGCGCGCGGTGTTGATCAGCGTGGCACCGTCCCGGATCAGCGCGAGCCGTCGCCGGTCCAGCATCCCGCGCGTCTCCGGGATGAGCGGTGCGTGCACGCTCACGATGTCGCTGTCGCGCAGCAGCGTGTCGAGGGGAACCAGCTCGGCGCCGAGTCCCTGAGCCTCCGCCGCGGTCGTGTACGGGTCGCTCAGCAGAATGCGGAAGTCGAACGGACGCAGTAGTTCGAGCACCCGCCGCCCCACTCTCGACGCGCCGATGATCCCGACACCGCGACCGTGGTTGCCCAGTCCGGCGTCACCGGCGAAATCGACGAACCGCGGGTGGGAACCGTCGGTCCGATAGCGCTCGCGCAGGCCGAACACGTCCTTGCCCGCGAAGAGGACGGCGGCCAGCGTGTACTCCGCCACCGGCAGGGCATTGGCCGACGCGGCGCTCGACACCGCGAGACCACGTGCCCAGCAGGCGTCCGTGACGATGCCGCGCACGCTGCCCGCCGTGTGCAGGACGGCGCGCAGCTTCGGTGCCTTGTGCAGGACGTCCTCGTCGATGGGTGGGCAGCCCCAGCCGGTGATCAGGAACTCCGTGTCCGCCAGCGGGTCGGCCATCGCCGGATCGTGGAAGTCCATGACGGCCAGATCGGCGTCCACCCGGACCAGTTCCTGGAGTCGGCGGAGCGTCGGTGGGGGGAACAGCCCGGGCAGGAAGGGCGGTGCGAAGGCGAGCAGTGCGGCGGGCATACGGATTCCTCACGAGTGCCGGTCAGGTGTCGCGCGGGGTGTAGATCAGATTCAGGAAGGCGTCGAGCGGCTGGACGATGTCCAGTTCGGGGTCGAGCAGCCACTGCAATTGCAGGCCGTTGAGCGTGGCCTGGAAGAGCACGGCCGCGACTTCCGGGGACAGGCCCTCCCGGAGTGGTCCCTCCTCCAGGTGCTCATGAGCACCCTGCGCGAACTGGGCCCGGCCTCGCTCGAAGCGATCCACGAAGTAGTCGTGAGCGGGGTGGTCCGGCCGGGAGGCCGCCGCGGCGAGTTCGATCCACAGGCGCATCAGCTCGGGCGCCGTCTGGTGGTGTCGCAGCAGTTCGGCGAGATAGGGCGCCATGGCCTCCAGGCGGCCGTTGACCCGCGCCTCGCCCTGCTCCCACTCCTCGGTGTCGCGCTGGGCGAGTACGGCGGTGAGTAGTTCGTCCTTGCTGCGGAAGTGGTGGAGGAGCCCGGCGTGGGTGATCCCGGCCCGCTCCGCGATGTCACGCAACGAGGCGCTCGCGTAACCGCGTTCGGCGAAACTGTCGCGCGCCGCCCGCACGATGTCGGCCCGGCGGGTCGCCGTCTTCGCGTAGGGCCCGCGTGCCCCTGTCTGACTCACGCTCGGCCCACCTTCCCCGGAGGTCTCACCGCCGGTGACTCCCGGCTGCGACTGTCCTGCCAATCATTACCACGCGGTCGGAATTTGTGTGAAGGGCGGCTGGAGCGGAATGTAACGCTCTGATCACGGGGGTGTTCGCGCTCTTCCCGGGGGCCCTGCGCGAGTCCTACGTTCTCTCGTGAAAACCAACCAACTGGTAAGTGTTGGTTGGATGAGCCGCACTGAGCGTTGCCCCACCCGCACTCGGAGGCATTCCGCATGTTGAAGCCCCGCTCCTCCGCCACCCGCGAACTCGTGCGGCTCGACGGCCTGTGGCGGTTCGCCACGGACACCGCCGTCGGTCCCCGGCCCTGGACCGGCCCACTCGACACGACCCTCGAAGCCGCCGTACCCGCCAGCTACAACGACCTGTTCACCGATCCCGCGATCCGTGACCACGTCGGTCAGGTGTGGTACCAGCGCCAGGTGCGCGTACCGCGGGGGTGGGCGGGGGAGCGGATCGTCCTGCGGCTGGAGGCCGCCACGCACGAGGGCACGGTGTACGTCGACGACGTCGCCGTGGCCCAACACACCGGCGGCTACACGCCGTTCGAGGCGGACATCACCGAACACGTAAGCCCTGGCGGGGAGTTCCGGCTCACGGTCGCGGTGAGCAACGAACTCACCGACACCACCATCCCGCCCGGCACGATCACCGTCGACCAGGACGGCCGACGCCGGCAGAAGTACCTGCACGACTTCTACAACTACGCGGGCCTGGCCCGCTCGGTGTGGCTCCACAGCGTCCCCGCCGTGCACATCGCCGACATCACGGTCACCACGGGGCTCGACGGCAGGACCGGAACCGTCGACTACTCGGTCGACACCAGCGAGTCGGCGTCGGTACGCGTCCGTGTCCTCGACGCCACGGGCACCGAGGTGGCGTCGGCCGACGGCCCAAGCGGCACTCTGCGGATCGACGCCGTGACACCGTGGCGACCGGGCGCGGCGTACCTCTACGGTCTCGTCGCCGAGATCACCGACGGGGACCGGATCCTCGACACCTACACGCAACCGTTCGGAGTGCGCACGGTCGAGATCGGGGACGGGAAGTTCCTCATCAACGGTGAGCCCTTCTACTTCACCGGCTTCGGCAAACACGAGGACGCGCCCGTGCGGGGGAAGGGCCACGACGACGCCTACCTCGTGCACGACTTCCAGCTCCTGGAGTGGATCGGCGCCAACTCCTTCCGCACCTCGCACTATCCGTACGCCGAGGAGGTGCTCGACTTCGCCGACCGGCACGGCATCGTCGTCATCGACGAGACCGCCGCTGTCGGCCTCAACCTCGCCGTCGAGGGAGGACTCGCCGGAGGACGACCGCACCGGCCCACGTTCTCGGACGACACGCTCAACGACGAGACCCGCGCCGCCCACGCCCAGGCGATCCGCGAGCTGATCGCCCGCGACAAGAACCACCCCAGCGTGGTGATGTGGTGCCTCTCGAACGAGCCGGCGTCCCACGAGGAGGGCTCCCGCGACTACTTCGAGCCGCTCGTCGAACTCACCCGGAAACTCGACCCGTCACGCCCGCTCGCCTACACCGCCTCGCTGTTCACGACGTACGAGAACGACCACATCGCCGACCTCTTCGACCTCGTCTGCCTCAACCGCTACCACGGCTGGTACCTCGCGACCGGCGACCTCGCCACCGCCGAGACCGCCATGGAAGCCGAACTGCACGCCTGGGTCGCGAAGTTCGGCAAGCCCATCCTCATGACCGAGTACGGCGCCGACGCCCTGCCCGGGCTGCACTCCGTGTGGGACACGCCGTGGACCGAGGAGTACCAGCTCGGTTTCCTGGAGGCCAACCACCGCGCGTTCGACCGCGTCGAGGCCGTCATCGGCGAACACGTCTGGAGCTTCGCCGACTTCCAGACCTCGCACGGAGTGCACCGCGTCGACGGCAACAAGAAGGGCGTCTTCACCCGCGACCGTCGTCCCAAGGCATCCGCCCACGCACTCCGTGCCCGTTGGGCACAACTCGGCGGTGGCAAACCGCACGTGGACTGATACCCCACTCAAGTCGTCCCCAAGGGAGCGGACATGGCAGCAGAAAGAGACAACGACGTTCGTATTCAAGGGAGTTCCGATGCCGAAGGTCGGTTATCGAGAGTCAGTCGACGGTCCGTCCTCGCCGCTACGGCGGCCGTCGTGACGGTGGCCCAAAGCGCCTCTACGGCCATGGCGGCCACACCGCCCAACTGGCACGCGGCGAAGCTCCCCCAGGAGGTCACCAAGACCGTCGATGCCTGGGCGCAGTCACCCTCGACGCACCCCCTGCTCGGTGACTGGCGGCGGGTCGGCCATCGCCGAGGCGCCCGTCGGCCCCGCGCCGCCGCCGGTGCACGTGTGGTGTCCGCCGCGGCCCTCGGCGTCCGGCCGGGCCGGTCCGGGGACGTAAGTGGCCTGCTGCAAGCGGCACTTGACGAGCTGGGAGCACGCGGCGGAGGCGTTCTGAAGCTCGAAGCCGGACGCTACGTCCTGGACAACCCACTGTTCGTGCACGACTCGCACGTCGTGCTGCGCGGCGCGGGCACCGACCGGACCACCCTGTACTTCTCCCGGCCGCTGGAGCAGAGCATCGGGCGGGCCTACGCGGGCCCCCAGAGCATCTGGTCGTGGACCGGCGGCCAGGTGTTCTTCGTGGCACGCGAGCGCTTCGCCGAGTCGAAGGCCGCGAACTGGACCGCCGCGCCCGGTACCGAACAATGGCTCGCCGGGCCGGTGTTGACCTCGCTGGAGCCCGCCGCCCGGGGATCGGACGTACTCCTCGTCGACGACAGCTCACAGCTCACCCCCGGCGAGATGGTGCTCGTCGAGGTCGACAACGTCCGCGACCACCGCCTGCTGCGGGAGATGGCGGGGGACGTCACGGGTGCGACGACGTACGACTGGGACACCGCGGCGCGGGCCCTCCTCGGCTATCGGACCTGGCAGTGGCCGGTCGTCGTGACGGAGGTGCTCACGTCGCGCACGGTCAGGATCGAGCAGCCCCTCCGGATCACCGTTCACCGGGAGACCCCCGCCCGGCTGCGGTCCTTGGGGCCGACCGTGCACGACAGCGGTGTCGAGAACCTGACCATCGAGAACGCACTCCTGCCCCAGACCGCGCACAACCTCAACCCGGGGTCCAACGGAGTCTGCTTCCAGGCCGTCCACGACTGCTGGGCCACGAACATCCGAGTGGCCAACGCAGACTGCGCGTTCGCCATGACCAGCGCCAAGTCGTGCACCCTGTCGGGCATTTCGAACCGGGGCCGGGCCAGTCACCACTTCGTCATCTGCCGGGTGCAGTCCCACGACAACCTCATCGAGAACTTCCTCATCGAGGACTTCTCGGTCCCGGTCGTGGCGGGCGCCTACTTCCACGGGCTCAACCTGGAGGGCCTCTCCAGCGGCAACGTCTACCGGCACGGCCGGATGCGGACGGGCACCTTCGACTCCCACCGCCAGATGCCGTTCGAGAACCTGCGCTCGGACATCACGCTGACCAACACCGTCGGTGTCCCCGGAGGCGCGTTCGACGCGGGCCCCCGCTACGGCGCCCGGACCGTGCACTGGGGTGTGACCGTCACCGGCGAGCGGACCGTCTGCGTCGAGGTGTCGGACGCGGCCCCTCGTTCTCTCACCGCGGGCATCACCGGTCTCCCACAGCCCGGATCAGGACTTGGCAATGAGTTCGGCGGCGATCTGGAGTCCGAACACCTCGCCTTCGGGGTCGAGTTGGCCGGAGCGAGGGATCTGCTGAACATCCAGCGAACGGTGGCCCCTCTCCCGGCCGCCCCGGGCTGACGCGCGCGAGGACGAGGGCCGCGGTCACCGCGAGCATCACGAGCGCGGCGCCGGAGAGCAGAAAGGCGTCCTTCGCGCCGGCCAGGGTGATCGCGGTCGAGGCCACGAGGGGCGAGACCGCCAGGGCGCCGGCGACCCCGGCCTCCCACAGGCCCAGTGCCTTGGCCAAGTGGTGGGCCGGAACCCGCTGTTGCACGAGCGCGATCAGTGGGATGTCGGTGAGCGCCGAAGCCATGCCGGTGGCGGCCAGGAGAACGGCGGCCACCGTGGTGGAGGTGACGGCCCCCAGCGGAGCACGGAAGATTCCGAGCACGGCCCAGGCGAGCACCGCCGCGAGCGCGAGCCTGCGGATGGGCAGGCGGGCCAGCAACAGCGCCCCGATCACTTCGGCCACCCCGGAGATCCCCAGCAGCAGGCCGTACCGGCCGCCCTGTCCTACGACGGTGACCAGTCCGACCGTCAGGAAACCGTTGGCCAGGGCGAGCGCGAGTACGAAGGTCACGATGACCACCAGCACATCGGGAGCGGCTCGTACGGCCTTCAGACCGGCCCCGAGGTCGGACCACAGCCCCGCCTGAGCGCCGGTCCACGTCGGGCGTTCCACGCGGATGGCCGCCACCGCGCCCGCCGAGACCACGAAGGTGAGTCCGTCGACCACCAGGACCAGTCGGAGCGAACCGTGGGCCAACAGAGGCGCGAGCATCAGCGGGCCGATGAAGAACGCGGCTCTGAAGGCCACCTGTAGCAGCCCGTTGGCCTGCTGGAGGCGGTCGACCGGCACGAGTTGCGTGACGATGGCGTTGCGGGCCGGCGCGAACGGGGCGCCGATCAGGGCGAGCAGCGCCGTCGTCGCCATGAGCAGGGGCAGGTTCAGCAGCCCGAAGGACAACAGCGCCACGGCTCCCGCGACCACGGCCAGCCGGGCCAGATCGCTGGCGATCATCAGCTTGCGGCGGTCGTGGCGGTCGGCGTAGGAAGCGACGACGAACGTGGCCACGAACGCCGGCGCGAACGCGGAGACGCTCACCAGAGCCACGGCGGCCGGGTCCTTCGTCAGGGACCAGGCCAGCCAGGCGGTCGCGGCGGTGTACAGACCGTCGCCGAAGCGCGAGACGCCCTGACCGGCGAAAAGGAGCAGGAAGTCGCGGTCCTTCAGCAGTGACATGCCACCACTGTGGGATCCCTGCCACCCGCGAACTACTTATTAGGCAGAGAGCTAATCGCCGCGTCCGTGGCGGTGTTCGTCGCTGTGTTCATCGCTGTGCAGGAAGTCGTCCAGACTGGGGCCGAGGCCCGCCAGTCGCCCGGGAGCGAGCCGGTAGAGGACGTAATAGCCCTCGCGTCGGCGCTCCAGCAGTCCCGCGTCGGCCATGACGCGCAGGTGTTTGGACAGAGCCGCCTCGCTGATGCCGACCAGCGGAGCCAACTCCTGGGTGCTGCGCGGGCGTTCGGCGATCAGCCGCAGGGCGCGCAACCGGGTGTCGTCGGCGAGCGCCCGGAGGATGCCGACGAGTTGTGCGGGCGGAATCCTCGGGCGGGCCTCCCTGGCGATGGACGAGACGGGGAAGACGAGTCCGAGCGGCCAGGGGCCGTCGCAGTTGACGCGTACGTGCGGCCAGACGTAGGTGCTGGGAGCGAGCACGAACGTGTCGTCCGGGCCGATGAGGACCTCGTGGCCGTGCGGGCGCTCCAGCCAGAAGCTCTCGGTGCGGGGGTCGCTGCGCACCTCTGGCCACAGGCCGCGGAGCATGCCGTAGAGACCGCGCTGTTCGATCTGGTGACCGGCCTCGCTGACACCGGCGGCCAGATCGGGTTCGATCCGAGCCCATTCGTCCTCGAACGCCTCCCGCCAGTAGCGCTCCAGCATGCCGAGGAACCGCTCCAGCAGTGCGTGCGGGTCGTCCACGAGCATCACGGCGAGCGCCTCGTCGCCGCTCTCCCGCAGTGCCAGTTCCCGCAGCCGGGTCCGGGCCTCCGGCCCGTCCAGGATCCGCGGGTCCCTGCCCTGGGCGTCGCCGGGCCAGGGCGTGAGCAGAGGGACCGCGAACTCCAGCCGGACCAGATCCGGATCCAGGGTTCGCAACGCGGCGAGTTCGCCCGCGAAGTCCGGCAGCCCACCGGTGGGCCGCGGGAAGAGGAACTCGGGGAAGTACGAGCGCACCGTGTACGCGAACACGTCGATCTCCCGCTTCAACGCGGGGGACAGTCCGCGCATCGCCCGTACCCAGCCGTGCTGGACCGGGTGGTGCCTGGGCTCGACGAGCACGTGGAGGCTCAGCACGGCTTCCATCGCCGGTGAATAGGCGAACGCCACTCGCTCGGCCCCGCCGACGGGGACCCGGAACACGATCGTCATGACATCTCATCCTCCATGCAGAACCCAAGGCGCGAACTTGACACTGAGGTTCATACTTGACATTGTATGGCTCAGTTGGATTTCAGGTTCGTGAAAGGAGCGGCGCATGCGAGAGATCAGTACGTCCGTCCATATCGGCGCGAGTCCCGAGCTGGTGTGGGATGTCCTGACCGACTTCGCCCGGTATCCGGAGTGGAATCCGTACATTCGCGCGCTGTCGGGCGAGGTCTACGTCGGGGCCACGCTGGCCGTCCGGACGCAGCCCGCCAAGGGACGACCGGTCAACTTCAAGGCGCGGGTGACGACCGTGACGGAGGGCGTCGAACTCCGCTGGGCCGGCGGACTTCCCGTCCCGGGCCTCTTCGGCGGTGACCACGGCTTCACCCTCCAGCCGTACGACGGCGGGACGCGGGTGGTCCAGGACGAGCGTTTCTCGGGGCTGCTGATACCGGTGATGAGCGGCGTCATCAGCCGGACGCTGGAGAACTTCGAGCGGATGAACCAGCCCCTCAAGGCGTGGGCGGAGGCCAAGTCCGCGGCCGAGGTGGGGCGTTGACGCCACCGGCGGCGCCGACTCGACCGACACCACATCCTCGACCGACCAGCGGACGAAAGCCCGTTGAGGCTTCTGAAGGGAACGACTGACATGAGATTCCTCCTCCTCGGTGCCTCCGGCACGACCGGTGGCCTGTTCATCGACGCGGCGACCGCCGCCGGACACGAGGTGGTCGCGTTCGTGCGCGACCCCGCCAGGTTCACCCCCCGGGCGAGGGTGACCGCGGTCGCCGGGGACGTCCGCGACGCCGACGCGCTGGCCGAGGCCATGAAGGGCGTGGACGCGGTGGTGAGCACCCTCGGCATCGGCAAGGCCAAGAACCCCGCGAACCTGATCACCGACAGCACGCGGGCGCTCGTCCAGGCCGCCCAGGACAGCGGCACCAAACGGGTACTGATCATGTCCGCGTTCGGCGTCGGAGACTCGCTGGCCAAGGCTTCCGGAATCCTCCGGTTCATGTACAAGGGCGGCCGGACGACCTTCGCGGACAAGGCCGCAGGCGAGCGGATCCTCACCAACTCGGACCTGGACTGGACACTCGTCTACCCGGTGCTGCTCACCAACAAGCCGGTCACGGCGGTCCGGGCCATCGACCTGGAGCGGCTCGACCGTCTCCCCGGCGTGCCCAGGATCTCCCGCGCCGACGTCGCCGCGTTCCTGCTCGGCGCCGCCGTCGAAGGAACCTGGTCCCGACGTACCGCGGTACTCACCAGGAACGGCTGAACACGAGAGGCGGGGTGAGGTGAGGGGAGAAGTGCGTACGCCCACGCGGGACATCGCGCGGGCCGCCGTACGGGCCGAACTCGCCCAGGTGGCTTTCGACTTGTTCCGCCGCGACGGCTTCGACAACGTGACCGTCAGCGACCTCGCCGCGGCGGCGGGGGTGTCGCGGAGCACGTTCCTGCGGTACTTCGACACGAAGGAGGACGCTGTCCTCGGCGCGATCGACACCCAGGGCGTCCAGGTCGCCGAAGCCCTGCGTGCCCGGCCCGCCGACGAGGACGACTGGACGGCACTGAGGCGCGCGCTGGACACTGTGACCGAGCCCTACCAGCAGTCCCCGGTCACGGCGCTCGCATCCGCCCGGCTCGTCGCGGGCACCCCCGCCCTGTGCGCGAGGCAGTGGGAGAAACAGAACGGCTGGCGCGTCGCCCTGGCCCGGGCCCTCGCCGAACGCACCGCACCGCCCGGCCCCGCGCGCACGCCACTGTCCCTGTCGGTCAAGGCCGGTGCCGCACTGGAGTGCCTCAACACCGCGCTCGACCACTGGACGGCGTCCGAAGGCCATCTGGACCTCGTCGACCTACTGGACGAGGCCTTCGCCGCGCTGACGGTTCGGTAGACGTCCCCTTTCGCCGGGACCGGGACACCCGTCCCGTCAGGACCTGACGTCCACCAGGACGCCGTCCTGCGGGCGCGGCGCCTCGCGGATCACGTCGTCGGCGAAACCGAAGCCCTGGAACTCGGCGGTGGAGGTCCGCCGAGCAGGCCCGGCCGTCACGGCCGGGCCTGCTCGCGATGGTGAGGTGATGACGGTCGTCGGCAGCGGTCAGCTGTTGCCGGGGTATCCCAGGGCCATGGCCAGTACGCGGGCGTAGTCCGCCGCGGTGATCATGTCGATCCGTGTGGGTCGGCCGGCGGTGTTCATGTACCACCCCTGGAAGTGGTTGTTCCAGCTGTCGTTCTGTCTGGCCGACAGCATCCAGTTGAACCGCTGGCTGTCCTGTCCCCACTGGGTTTCCTGGTCGAGGAAATGCGCGTCGATGCGGGTGCGGTACAGATGGTTGTCCTGCGAGCGGTCGCCGTACGCGTCCCAGCCGATCGTGTCCGAGATGCCGCGGAAGCGCACGGCTTCGGAGATGAACTGGGTGAAGTAGAGAATGCCCTGCGCCATGAGCTCGCGGTGGCCCGCCGACCGGAGATTCGCGGCGGCGGCTCCCGTGGCCGGTTCGCTGAAGGAGATCTGGCCGCGATTGGTGCCCGCCATCTTCTCCAGCGAGCCGTAGGACGGCGAGTTGGTGAGCTGCCAGCTGCCGCCCTGCCCGTTCGCGGGAGCACCTGTGTAGCCGGGCGGGATTCCCGCCTCGCCGGCCGGGCCGATGTAGTTGTAGGTGTGGGCCTGCGTGAACCAGCCGACGAGGTACAGGTCGGAGCGGCGGAACTTCATCTGGAGCGCGTTGTTGTGCGAGTCGATGACGATGACGTCGAAGAATCCGCTGTCCGAGCGCGGGGTGTGGTTCACGGTGCTCGACGTTCCCGGCACCGTGTTGTTGTAGGCGTTCAGATTCTCCTTGATCGCGTTGAGGAATCCGAAGTAGTCCCACCTGTTCCCGTTGTAGTAGAAGACGGGGGTCCCGCTGGCGGCGGTACGGACGTTGTGGGAGTCGAGGCGGACGCTGTGCGCCTGCCCGCTCGTCGCGTTCCCGGCCGGGGTTCCGTCGGACAGGCCGGACAGCAGGACCGCCCCGGCGACCAGTGCCGCGCAGGCGGCCGGCAGACGGAGTCGGCGGAGGATCCCTCTGGTCATGGCTCTCTTCCCGGGGGTGGCGGCGTTCTCGTCGGGTACGGCGGGCTCGGGGGCCACCGTCGTGTCGGAGTGGGACATGGTGTGAGTCCTCTTCGTGAGCGGATCGATGGGGGAGGGGAATCCGGGCTACGAGACGTTGTCGATCACGAGCTCGCCCGGATAGGCGGCCACCCACGGATCCGTGACCGACGAGGGCGCGTTGGTCTGCGCCACGACCCGGTCGCGTGCGCCGTCGTAGTGGACGTACACGCCGTAGTCGGTGGTGTCGTCGGGCACCTGCTGGACGACCCAGTCCTCGATGGCGTTGATCCGATCGAGCGTGAAGAGCGAGCTCTTCGCGGTGGTGGGCACGGGCCAGTCGGTCGGTACGTCGCCGTACTCGGAGGTCCAACCCGGCGGCTTCTGGAGGCTGTTGATGTCGCCGGTGTGGTCCGACGGGAAAACGATCTTCGCGCCGACGGCGTTGTCGTCGAACGCGGCCAACGCGCAGTTGTACTCGGCGAGCGCCTGGACCTGCTGCCACTGCAACTTCGTCGCGGAGTCGGCGACGTTCGTCGTGGACGCGGCGGTCGTGGCCGGCATGATGCCCGCCGTCCGCTGCTCCGGGGTGCAGTGCGGTGCCGCGAGGTCGGGCGCGGTGTACGCCTCGATGACGAGCCGGCCGGGGTAGGCGGCGGTCAGCGCGTCGGTTACCGATGACGGGGCGTCGGTCTGCACCACGACCCGGTCGTGCACGCCGTCGTAGTGGACGCCCAGCTGGTAGCCGGTGTCGTCGTCGGGGTGGGTGGCCGTGTAGGCCGCGTCCCGGATGGCGTTGACCTGGTCGAGGGTGAACAACTGGCTCTTCACCGTGGTGGGGTGGGGCCACGCGGCGGGGGTCCGGCCGAACTCGTCGGTCCAGTCCGCCGGGGGTTGCAGGTTGTCCATGTCGCCGGTGTAGTCCGACGGGAAGACGACGACGGGTCCGGTGGTGTCGTCGTACGCCGTCAGCGCGCCGTTGGCGGTGGCCAGGGCCTGCGCCTGCGCCCACTGGTCCTCGCCGCCGGTGGCGATGGTCCGCACCTCGGTGTCGGACAGGGCCCGGTCGTAGACGCGGAAGTCCCGCATCCGGCCCTTGAAGTACAGGTCGTTCGCGTACAGCGAGCGGCCGATGTAGTCCGCGGTCGTCGTACCGCCGCCGATCGAGCCCGGGGTGATCGTGACGTTGGTGTTGCGGGCCTTCTCCACGCCGTTCTCGTACAGGATCCCGGTGGTGCCGGTCTGCGTGTACGTCACGTGCTTCCACATGCCGCGCAGCAGCTGGTACGAGGAGCCCGGCCGGGTCTGCTGCTCGGAGTGGAAGTCGCTCGTGGTGACGCCGGTGCGGAACTGGTTGCCGGTGGAGAACAGGTAGCCGTTCCCGCTGGTGCCGCTGGAGTTGCCGAAGCCGTACAGGAAGTAGGGCTTGGCCATCGTCCGGTCGATCCACACGTCGAAGTCGACGCTGATCGAATCGAGCCCAGACATGATGTCGTCCGGCACCTTGATGTACGTGTCGGAGCCGTTGAAGGCGAGTCCGTCGGCGCCGGTCCAGCCCGCGGTGCCGTTGACCGTGCCGTCGTGTCCTTGCCCGGAGGAGTCGTGCACGACCGTGCCGGACGTCTCGTTCAACTTGTAGTCCAGCACCAGGCCGTCGGTGATCTCGGCCTGGGCCGGCGCGGCGGTGGTCACCAGCCCGGCGACCAGGGCCAGGGAGGCCCCGGCGAGGGCGGCCGCGTTGATTCTTCGCATGGTTTCCTTTCGAGGCCCGCGGACCGCGCCGGAACCTTCCGGAGGGCAGGGCGAGGCAGCCCGCGGGGGCTCGTGATGTGGTGGGAGGGAGGAAGCGCGCCCGGCTCCGCTCTGTATCGGGCGCTCAGCAGGAGGGAGGGATCGTTCCGTCCGCCGGCAGCGGTCGCTGCCGACCGGATCCCTCGGTCGTGGGGACGTGACGTCCTGCCGACAAGAATCGCGTTCGGGCCCGACCCCGGACCAGGGTGTTTCTACGGGTTTCTAGGAACTCGCTGTGCGGTTCGCCGCCCACCAGCTCGCGATCTGGGCGCGGGAGCGGAAGTCGAGCTTGGCCCGGATGTTGTCGACGTACCCGTCGATCGTGCGTGAGGAGAGGACGAGCTCGGCGGCGATCTGCTGATTGCTCATGCCCCTGGCCACCAGCGCGGCGACCTCCCGCTCCCGACGCGTCAGCGGACCGGCGGCCGTTGTCGCGTCCGCCGGTGCGGCGTCCGTACCCAGGGCGTGGTCGATGGCCCGGACAGGGCCGCCGTAACGGCTGCCGGCCGCGAGGGCCCGCTCGTACGCCGCGAGGCCCAGGGCCGCTCTCACGCTTTCCGCGCACTGTTCGTGATGCCCGGCCATCAGCGGACCGAACGCGGGGATGTCCGTGCCGATGTCCCGCCACAAGCCGCGCACGGCTCCCAGGAGTTGACCCGCGCGCTCGTGTTCGCCATGGGACGCGGTGATCCAGGCGAGCGTCTCCAGCATGAGTGCGGCGCTGAGGGAGTCGCTGAAGCCCCGCTCGATCCTGAGGCCTTCCAGAGCCAGTGGCAGCGCGGACTCCTGGTCGCCGCGGATCCAGGCCGCGTAGGCCAGCGCCCACAGTGCGTGGGCGCGCCCCCATCGCTCGCCGTGGGCTTCCGAGACCGCAACTGCCCTCCTGCCGACCTCCGTTGCGCGAGGGTCCTTCAACTGGGTCAGAACGACGGCCAGTTGGAAGAGCACGAAGACCGCTTCGGCGCTCCCGTCCACCGCCACCCGAGCGGCGACGGCGCGCTCATGCAGTTCGATGGCCTCCTGAACCCGCCCCTGAAACGACGCCGATGAGCCCTTCAGACACATGACGTGCGCGCTCACCACCGCGTCGCCCAGCCGCTCGCCCAGTCGGCCGCCCTCGGCCAGCCAGCCGTCGGCCGTCGGGTGATCGCCCTGGAGCAGCGCCACCCATGCCGCCGCCCAGAGTGCGCGGGCACGGGCGAGGGTGGGTTCCGGCGCGGCGGCGAGCGCCCGGTCGAACCGTCTCCGTCCTTCGCCGAGGAAACCGCCGGTGCACCAGTGGAAGCGCAGCGCCGCGGTCAGTTCGAGCGTGGCCTGCGGGTCGTCGGCGCGGTCAAGTGCCATCAGCAGGTTCGGGTGTTCGGCGCGGAGCCGGGCCAGCGCCTCCTCCTGGCCGGGGCCGTACCAGCTGTCGGCGATGCGCGTGGCCAGGGCCAGGTAGAAGTCGCGGTGCCGCCGCGACACGCGCTGCTCGTCGCCGGTCTCGACGAGTCGCTCCCGGCCGTACTGGCGGATGGTCTCCAGCATCCGGTAGCGGGGGAGCCCCTCGTGTTCGGTGGTCAGGACCACGGACTGGGCTACGAGCCGGTCGAGCAGGTCCACTACCTCGTGCGGGGCGACCGTACCTCCGGCGCCGATGTGCTCGGCCGCGTCGAGGCCGAATCCACCGACGAAGACCGACAGCCGGTTCCACAGCAACTGCTCGCCCGGAGAACACAGTTCGTAGCTCCAGTCGACCAGCGCGCGCAACGTGCGCTGCTGCGGTCGCGCGGTCCGGCTGCCACCGGTGAGGAGAGTGAACCGGTCCTTGAGCCGGTCCACCGTCTGCTCGACGGTCAGGGTGCGGAGCCGGGAAGCGGCGAGTTCGATGGCGAGCGGCAGTCCGTCCAGGTCGTCGCACAACTGGATGACCGCGGCCGAGTTCGCGTCGGTGACCCGGAACTCCGGCCGTACGGCGGTGGTGCGGTCGCGCAGGAGCTCGACCGCCTCGTCGGGAACGGACAGCGGCGACACGGTGAAGACGTGCTCTCCCGCGATGCCCAGCGTCTGGCGACTCGTCGCCAGGATGCGCAGCCCGGCCGCGGCCGAAAGCAGGCTGTCCGCCAACTCGGCGCAGGCGTCGACGAGATGCTCACAGTTGTCCAGGACGATCAGTGCCCGCCGCCCGGCCATGCGCTCCGCCAGTTGGTCGAGCACGGGCCGGGCGCCGAGGTCCGCGACTCCCACCGCTGTCGCCGCGGCGCCGGCCACCGCCGAAGGATCACGCACGGGCGCCAGGTCGACCAGCCACGTTCCGTCCGGGAAGGCCTTCCTCGACGCGGCCGCCACCTCCATCGCCAGCCGCGTCTTGCCCACGCCCCCCAAGCCCGTGAGCGTCAGCAGCCGCGCCGAACCGAGCAGGCTCCGGACTCGGCCGATGTCGCGCCGCCGTCCCACGAAACTGGTGACGGCCGCGGGCAGGTTGCCGGCTTCCGAGATCACGCCGGTCACGTTTCCCTCACCTTCCCCTTGGCCTCGGGGGTGCTCGGCGCTCGGGCAACCTGCATATCTGGCCAAATGCGCGTGAACCGGCCCCGCGCCGAGCGTAACTCCCCTCCTGTGCGGTTCCTGTGCGTGCGGTGGAGAAAAGGTGACGAATCGGTGAACAAATGTGCCGGTCGACAAGTCCGCGGGACGGACCGTCACCCGGCGAAAGCGGCCGGGTCCCCAGTTGGTGGCCCCCTCGCCAGCGCCGTGACTAACGCGCGTCAGGTCAGACGTACCATGGTGCAACGTCAACAAGACCGGCACGATCGTTGCGAGAGGGCCATGGACCGACCCGCCAAGCGCGCCACCAGCGCTGACGTCGCTCGCGTCGCCGGCGTTTCCCGGACGACCGTGAGTTTCGTCCTCAACCGCAAACCGGGCCAGACAATCCCGGAGGAGACCAGGCGCCGCGTCCTCGAAGCGGCCCGGACTCTCGAATATCACCCGCACTCCTCCGCGCGCGCCCTCGCCGCCGGACGCAGTGAGATTGTCCTGCTCTCGGTCCCGGACATGCCCATGGGCGCGGGCCCCAGCCGATTCGTCGAGGAACTCGCGGCCGCCCTGGTGGAACACGGCCTGACCCTGGTCACCCACCTTTCGGGAGCGCGGGGGCGACCGCTTTCGGATGTGTGCGCCGCCGTCAACGCCTCGGCGGTGGTCGGCTTCGAGTCGTTCGACGCGGACACCGTCCGGGCCCTCTACAGCGCGGGAGCCGAGTTCGTGTTCCCGTCCCAGCTGGACGACTCCCATTCGATGCGGGCGATCGGCCGCATGCAGGCCGAGTATCTGATCGGCCGCGGACACCGGCGTATCGGCTACGCGATGCCGGCGAACCGCGGACTGCGCACGATGGCGGAGGACCGCCTGCAAGGTGTGACCGCCGCCTGTGCCGAGGCTGGGACGGCCCCGCCCGTCTTCGCGAGTACGAACCTTGAGGTCTCCGCCGCGGCCCAAGCGGTGACCGAGTGGACGGCGCGGTCCGTCACCGCGGTCTGCGCCTTCAACGACGAGACGGCGATAGCGGTCCTGGCGGGCATGCGCGAGCACGGCCTCGCCGCTCCCGCGGACCTCGCCGTCATCGGCGTCGACGACGTTCCTACCGCCCGTCTGGCGGCTCCGCCGCTCACCACCGTCTCGTTTGCCCTGCACGAGGTGAGCCGTCGCCGGGCCGAGGTGATCGTGGCCGGACTGACGGGCAAGGAGCCCGAGTTCGGCTCCGAGACGATCAGCCCGAGACTCGTGGAGCGTTCCTCCGCCTGATACGGCCGGGTTCTGTCCGGCGATTCGTGTGACGTCCGAAGGGTCGAAGCCTCGAAGGAGATCGGCACGATGATGGCCGCTTCCATGGAACGGGAGGGCACGCCCGGTCACCGCGTGCCGATGTTCTTCGCCGAGTCGGGCGCCATGCGCTCACGCCACCCTTCCGGCACCGCGCGCACCCGCTGACCTGCGCGGCAGGCATGTGGGGTGCCCTGTCACACCACGGACCGGCACTCCACGTCACAGCGGGGCCTGCCACTCGCAGGCCGCGGCGACGAGGCTGTTCTCGTACCGGCAGCACCCGTCGCGAGCCGTCCGTCGGTCTCCCCGAGGCAGGCGCGGAGACGTACGGGTGACTGGGGTCGGACCGGGGCATGGGCGCGTGCGTGCCCGGGAACCCCTCGCTCGGTCGGCCGCCTCACGCGCGACAAAGAAGACCTGGAACGAAAAGGACCTGAAAATGGACCGAGTGACCTTTACCAACAAGGGCAACACGGTGGTCGGCGACCTGTTCAAGCCCACCGGCTTCGAGCAGGGCACGAAGTACCCCGCGATCGTCGTGACCCACCCCTTCGGCGCCGTCAAGGAGCAGGTCCCCACCACCTACGCGAAGCTGCTGGCCGAACAGGGCTTCGTCACCCTCGTCTTCGACGCCTCGTACCAGGGCGAGAGCGGCGGCGAGCCGCACTTCTCGGAGTTCCCGGCCGTGCGGGTCGAGGACATCCGGTGTGCGGTGGACTTCCTGTCCAACCACGCGGACGTCGACCCGGAGCGCATCGGCGCCCTCGGCGTCTGCGCGGGCGGCGGCTACACGGTCAACGTGTCGCAGACGGAGCTGCGGATCAAGGCCGTCGCCGGCGTGAGCACCTTCAACATCGGCTCCGCGCGACGCGACGGCGTCGGCCCCCTCGGCGCGCAGTCGGCGGAGTACCGCACCGACCTGCTCAAGCGCTCGGCCCAGGCCCGTACGCGTGAGGCGGCCGGCGGGGAGGTCGAGATGTTCTCCCTGATCGCCGACAACCCCAAGTTCGACATGAACGACCTCTCCACCATCCCGGCCATGTACCTGGAGGGCTACAGGTACTACTCCGAGATCGACCCCAACCCCCGGTTCATGGGCACGTTCGCTCTGTCCAGCCTCAGTCAGCAGATGGCGTTCTTCCCGTTCGAGGGGATCGAGTTGATCTCTCCGCGTCCACTGCTGCTGATCGCCGGCTCCGAGGCCGACACGCTCTACATGAGCCAGGGCGCGATCGAGCGGGCGCAGGAGCCCAAGGAACTCTTCGTCGTCGACGGCGCCAGCCACATCGACCTGTACTGGAACCCCAAGTACGTCCCTCAAGTCGCCGACAGGCTCACCGCGTTCTTCGGAAAGCACCTGTAGACGAGGCGTGCGCCGCTCGGGTGTCTTCTGAGCGGCGGCAACGTCCTCACTGCTCGGGCGAAGGAGAGGGTGATTCGTCCGGTGCGGTGGCTTGGGGCGATCGGGTCTCGCGCGCGGCGGGCTTGGGCGCGGTGAGGTCCAGGAGGACGAGCGCGTCATGGGCGGGGGTCCCGGGCGCGGCGTGATAGGTGACCAGGCGATGACCGGGGGTGCCCTCCATCTGCATGGCCTGGTAGCCGAGTGTGAAGGTCCCGACGGTGGGGTGGTGGTAGGTCTTGCGGCCGAACGCGTGCGCCTTGATCTCGTAGCGCTCCCACAGGCGGGCGAACTCCGGGCTCTTGAGCAGGAGTTCACCGACGAGCGCGGCCAGGTCGGGCGCGTCGGGGTCGGTGCCGGCCAGGGCGCGCAGGCGGGCGACGCAGCCGCGCAGGGTGTGCTCCCAGTCGTCGAAGAGCTCGCGCGCGGCGGGGTGGAGGAAGGCGTAGCGGGCGAGGTTGCGCTGCTTGACCGGCCAGTCCTCGATGCCCGCGAACAACGCCAGCCCGCCGGGGTTCCAGGCCAGCAGGTCATTGGTGCGGCTCGCGACGTACGCGGGGCCGGGACGAAGGCTCTCCAGCATCGGAGCGACGGCGGGCCGCACGGTCCTGCTGGGCGCGACGGGAGGTTCGGGCGCCGTCCGGGCGGCCCGGACGGCGAGGGTGCGCAGGTGCTCGTGTTCGTCCTCGGTCAGCAGGAGGACGCGGGCCAGGGCGTCGACGACCGACGGGCTGGGGCGGGTCTCCTTGCCGCGCTCCAGCCGGGCGTAGTAGTCGATGCTGACCCCGGCCAGGGTGGCCAGTTCTTCGCGGCGCAGCCCCGGTGTGCGGCGCAGTCCGGCGCCGGGGGCCAGGCCCGCCTCGGCGGGTGACACCTGGGCCCGGCGGGCCCGCAGGTATCGCCCCAGCTCGGTGCCACCACCGGCAGGCTGCTGCTGCTCACGTGTCATGCCGTCCAGTCTGCCGGGCCTGTGACCTGCGCGGCGGCCGCGTGGGGTGCCCTGTCACAGCACGGAACGCCACTGCCCGGCACGACGCGGCCTGCCACCCGGAGCAGCGGGCGGGCAGACTGAATCACGGAGCGGATCTCCGTTTCTGAACGGATCACGAAAGCGTCCGCGAGCGTCGCGTTCCGCCAGCGAAGGAGTCGGTAACCGTGAAGCACATCAGGCTGGGCACTCTGGACGTTTCCCGGATCGGCCTGGGCGCGATGGGGATGAGCGGCGTCTACACCGGCCACGGCACGGACGACGCCGAGTCCGTCCGTACCGTCCACCGCGCCCTCGATCTGGGCGTCACCCTCATCGACACGGCCGAGATCTACGGGCCCTACGTCAACGAGGAGCTGGTCGGCCGGGCCGTCCGGGGCCGCCGGGACCAGGTCGTCCTGGCGACGAAGTTCGGCCTGGTCTCGCACACCGCCGACGGCGACGACGGCGGCGTGCGCGGCACCGCTGACAGCAGTCCGGCGAACGTGCGCGCCGCGGTCGAGGGCTCCCTCCGGAGGCTCGGCACCGACCACATCGACCTGTACTACCAGCACCGGGTCGACCCGAACACACCGATCGAGGAAACGGTGGGCGCCCTCGCCGAGCTGGTCGCCCAGGGCAAGATCCGCCACATCGGACTGTCCGAGGCCGGCCCCGGCACGATCCGCCGCGCCCACGCCGTCCATCCCGTCGCCGCACTACAGACGGAGTACTCCCTGTGGACGCGGGACATCGAGGCGGAGATCCTGCCCCTGCTGCGGGAACTCGGCATCGGCCTCGTCCCGTGGGCGCCGATCGGCCGCGGCTTCCTGACCGGCAAGATCCGCTCCACCGACCAGTTCGACGCCACCGACCGGCGCCTGACCAACCCGCGCTTCACCGAGGAGAACCTCCGGCGCAACCTGGCCCTCGTCGACGAGGTCGAGGCGGTGGCCGCCGAGGCGGGTGCCACCCCGGCGCAGGTGGCCCTGGCCTGGCTGCTGGCGCAGGGCGACGACATCGCCCCCATACCGGGCACCAAGCGCGTCTCCCGCGTCGAGGAGAACACCGCAGCGGACGGGGTGGAGCTGACCGCCGACCAGCTCGACAAGCTCGACCGACTCACCCCGGCCGCGGGTGACCGCCTCGAAACGGAGATGACCCAACTGATCAACCTCTGACCCGAATGCCCCACGAGCGACGAACTGGTCGAGGCCCTCACCCACCTGGCCTGCTACGCCGGATGGCCCAGCGCGATGAGCGCGATCAGCCGGCTCAAGGACATCGTCGAAAACCGGGACGACGCCTGACAGGAGGCCGCCCGGGTGCTGACCCAAGGCGGGCACCACGGCGGCTGCGGAGCCACCGCTCCGTCAACTCCCCCTCGATTCAAGCAAGATCGGAAAGATTCCTATGCGAGCGACGGTGATGTACGGCGCCGGCGACGTCCGTGTGGAGGACGTCCCGGACCCGGGGATCCAGAACCCCACCGACGCGATCGTCCGGGTGGTCCTGGCCTGTGTCTGCGGCAGCGACCTGTGGCCGTACGCCTCCATGCCGGTCACGGAGCAGGGCCGGCGCATGGGGCACGAGTTTCTCGGCGTCGTCGAGGAGACCGGCTCCGAGGTGTCCGGGGTGAAGGCCGGTGACCTGGTGGTCGCGCCCTTCCTGTGGGCGGACAACACCTGCGTCTTCTGCAAGGAAGGCCTCCACACGGTCTGTCCGCACGGCGGCCAGTGGGGCCCGAACGGTGTCGACGGGGGCCAGGGCGAGGTGGTCCGTGTGCCGCAGGCCCAGGGCACGCTGGTCAAGCTGCCGGTGGCCGAGGACTCCGCCCTGTTGCCCTCCTTGCTGTCCCTCTCCGACGTGCTGTGCACCGGCCACCACAGCGCGGTCAAGGCGGGCGTCGGTCCTCGTACGACCGTGACGGTGATCGGTGATGGCGCGGTCGGGCTGTCCGCCGTGCTGGCCGCCAGGCGGCTCGGTGCCGAGCGGATCATTCTGATGGGGCGGCACAAGGACCGCACCGACCTGGGGGTCGAGTTCGGCGCCACCGAGGTCGTCGCCGAACGCGGCGAAGAAGGCATCGCCCGCGTACGGGAGTTGACCGGCGGCATGGGCACCCACGCCGTACTGGAGTGCGTCGGCGCGCTGTCGGCCTTCGAGACGGGCCTCGGCGTGGTCCGGCCCGGCGGCGCGATCAGCCGGGTCGGTGTGCCGCAGTACGGCGAGATCCCCTTCGGCTTCATGGACTTCGCGAAGAACGTCACCATCACGGGCGGTGTTGCCCCGGCCCGCGCCTACATGGAGGAACTGCTGCCGGACATCCTGGAGGGCACGATCGAACCGGGCCGGGTCTTCGACCGCACGGTCGGACTGGACGACACCCCCGACGCGTATCGCGCGATGGCCGACCGCGAGGCACTGAAGGTCCTGATCAAGCCCTGATCAAGCCCTGACCAGGCCGTGACCGGTGGGCGTCAGTCCTGTTTCTCCTCGGCGGGCTGCGCTGCGGGCTCGGTGGCCGTGCCGTCGAGGAGGAGCAGTTTCCCGTGGTCGGGGGTGCCGGGTTCGGCGAAGAACACGACGAGGCGGTGGCCCGGGGTGCCGTCGAGTTGCATGGACTGGTAGCCGAGGGTGAGGTCGCCGACCTCCGGGTGGTGGAAGGTCTTCTCGCCGCGCGGGTGCGGCTGCACGTCGTAGTCCGTCCAGCGGTGCACGAACTCCGGGCTTTCCAGGGTGAGTTCGTCGATGAGGGCGGCCAGGCCGGGGGTGTCGGGTGCGGTGCCGGCCAGGGCGCGGATACGGCCGACGCAGGTGCGGACCTGCTCGTCCCAGTCCGCGAACAGCTTCGATGCGTGCGGGTCCAGGAAGAGGTAGCGCAGCGCGTTGCGCCGCCCGGCCGGCCAGTCCTCCGTCCCCGCGAACAGGCGGACCGAGGCGGGGTTGCCGGCGAGGATGTCCATCGTGCGGCTGATCACGTACGCGGGGTTGGGGCGCAGGCTCTCCAGCATCAGCTCGATGTCGGGACGCACGGATGTGACAGAAGGCTCCGGCTCCGGCCTCCGATCGACGCGCTCGGTGAGATCGCGCAGATGCTGATGCTCGTGCGCGTCCAGCCGGAGGGCACGAGCGAGGGCATCGACCACGGCCGGACTGGGGTTGGTCTCCTGACCCCGCTCCAGGCGCGCGTAGTAGTCGACGCTGACCCCGGCCAGCGTGGCCAGCTCCTCACGCCGCAGCCCGGGCGTACGCCGCAGCCCCGCGCCCGTGGCCAGGCCGACGTCCTCGGGCGCCACCCGGCTCCGGCGGGCACGAAGGAAGAACCCCAGCCCGCTGCCGTCGCCGTTCCGCTGCTCGCGTGCCATGTCGTCCAGTATGCGGCCGGAGCCCTTACCCGATCTGCCGTCCGATCCCCGGCCCCGCCCCCGGTCGGGCCGAACGGCTGCGCCCGCGTCGCCGCGGATGCCCGGTTCGGCGGACCGGCGGCATGGTGGTGTGTTCCTCCCGTACCGGCCGGAACCTTCAATGAAGAGAGATGGTCCTGGCGGCGGTCACCGCACCTCGGATGAACGAGTTGGCGTGGGCCCCGAGATCGGCTCCGTCGTCCCAGAGGTTGCGCCAGATACCCAGCGCGGACGTCAGGGTCGGCTCGACGACCGCTGAGGAGAAGGACTCGAACACGACGGGACCGTCGTACGCGGTTCGGTGCAGTGCGTGGAAGAACGTCTTGAAGTCGACGCTTCCGGTGCCGAGATATCCGCGATGGCTCTCACCGATGTGGACGTAGCGCAGGCGATCGCCGACGTCGAGAACCGGTTCGAACATCGACGATTCCTCGATGTTCATGTGATACGTGTCGAGATGAACCCCCAGATCGGCGCCCGAGTGCGCGATGTACTCCAGGGCTCCTCTGCCGGTGTTGAAGACGTTCGACTCGTATCGGTTCACGACCTCGACCGAGACCGAAACGCCGGATGCCCGTCCCCGGTCCACTACCTCGGAGAGCACCTTGGCGCTGTTGTCGACGGCCGCGGGAGTCGCCGGCGCGCCGTACTTCCGCATCGCCGATTGCAGCACGCCGCAGAGGTGACTCCCGCCGAACTCCGCTACACGGTCGACCGCTTGGAAGAGCAGATCACGACCGGCCCTGACCCGCGCGAGGTCCTCGCTCGCCACGTCCGTCTCGGGTCCCAGACCGAGGGAGCCCGTCCCTGCCAGGCCACAGTCGTCGAGGGCCCGCCTCGCTTCACGGGCGTCGAAAGTCGATGGGGACATGAGCGGGTACTCGATGAGGTCGAAGCCCGCGGCCCGTGTGCTCTCGGTCGCCGATCGAATGCCCTTGGCATCGAAGACACCCGTCCATACGAGCCCGTGACAACCGATCCGCATTACTTCGCTCCCTCTCCCGCCAGAACGGCCGACGAGGTCCCGAGGTGGGAGCGCAGCAGCGCCACGCCCTTGCGGACCTCGGTCTCGCCGTCCCGTTCGGGATGCACCTCGGGGAGCCAACCCTCGTACTCCACAAGGAAGTCGTGCTCCAGCCCGACCTCACGGACGGCCGCCATGAGTTCGTCGACCGGGTAGTTCGGGTCGGTTCCGTTCTCGTCGAACTCAAGGAACTTGCCGTGGACGAAGGGGGCGTACGGCAGGCAGTCCCTGAACACCTCGATGGGGAGCGGCTCTTGCTGCGTGGCGCCCGGGTTCTCGACGTAGACGATCGGCATTCCGTCGGTGGGGCGGCGCCAGGCTTCGAAGTCCGGGGTCACCGTGATCCACGGTGAGCCGAAATCCTTGACCAGGGCGAGGGCGCCCTGGGGGGAGTTGAACGTGGAGAACGAGCGGGCCGCTTCGAAGCCGATGACGACTCCGGCGCGTTCGGCCAGCGGCGCGATCCCCTCGTAGACCCGAAGGAGCGTGTCGCGGGCGGTGGACGGGTCGGTCCCCGGTGCCGGTTCGCCGTTCTGGAGCACGATGTAGCGGCTGCCGAGGGACGCCCCGATGGCGAGGTAGCGGCCTATGTGCGCGACCGCGGCCTCGGGCGAGTAGAGCCCCGCCAGGCCCAGTGTGTCGGCGTAGAACCAGGAGCTGAGGACCCGCAGTCCGCGGGACTCGGAGTACGAACGCAGGTGGCGCAGGCGGGCCGGATCGGGATGCGGGCTGAGGCCCAGGTAGATCTCCTGCATGTCGATGCCGTCGACGCCCATGTCGGCGGTGCGGTCCACGATCTCCTCGAAGGTGAGCTCGCCCCGCAGCATCTTGCCCTCGGCCCACCACGGGCTGACTGAGATCGAGCGGATCATGCGTTCTCCTCCGTACGGAGCGAGAGCCGGCGGCGCAGGTCCAGGCTCATGGTCGGGTAGCGGTCCTCGCGGTCGATCGCGGGGGTGAAGAAGAAGGTGGAGACCTTGAAGGTGCACTCCACGTACGGTTCGCGGGAGCGGACGGGCTCGGGGAGGCGGGCGCCGACGGTGGCCACCTCCCTGGGGTGCCACCAGATGTCGCTCGTGGCGCGGAGCAGTTCGAGGGGAAGGCGCTGCCCGCGGACGGTGAGGGAGATGTCGTGGGCCTGGACTCCGTCCACCGTGACGGTGATCGAGCGGACCCAGCCGAGCGGATGGGCTCCATGGAAGAACTGGTTGCGCACGTCGAACGAGTACCGGCCGTCCTCCTGGCGCAGCTCGCCCTGGAGCATTCCGTCCTCGATCCAGTCAACGCTGCCGATGGGCATCGGTGGCTCCTTCCGTGCTGTGGGTGAGGCCGGCGGCTTCGTCGGCGACCAGCTGTGCGAGGGCCGGTTCGGCGGCGCCCAAGGTCGCTTCCTTCGAGCCTCCGAGGATGATCATTTCGAGCACCTGCTCCTTGGTCGCCTCGTGCGTCCGGAGCCTGCCGACGACACGTCCGTCCGCCATGACGACGAGCCGGTCGGCCAGTTCGAACACGTCGTGGATGTCGTGGCTGATGAGCACGATGGCCACGCCCCGCGCGGTCAGGTGCGCGACGAGCTCCTTGAACAGCGCGGTCTCGCTGGGCCCCAGCGCGGCGGTCGGCTCGTCCATGATCAGGACGCGGGCCTTGAAGTGGACGGCCCTCGCGATGGCGATGGACTGGCGCTGGCCTCCGGAGAGCGACCCGACGGGTACCGAGAGGTTGTGGAACCGGGGGTTGATCTGGCTCAGGACTTCTTCCGTCGCCGTCTTCATCGTCTTGACGTCACGGAACAGACCGAAGTGCTTCAGCTCGCGTCCGAGGAACAGATTGGCCGCGGCGTCCAGGTTGTCGGCGAGTGCGAGGTTCTGGTAAATCGTCTCGATTCCGAGGTCGCGGGATTCCTTCGGTGAATTGATCGAGACAGGATCTCCGTCGACCAGGATGTCACCGGTGTCCCGGAGTGTGGCTCCGGAGAGAATGCTGATGAGGGTGGATTTCCCGGCGCCGTTGTGGCCCAGGAGTCCCAGTACTTCGCCGGCGCGGATTTCGATGGAGACGTTGTCGACCGCCTGTACTCCGCCGAAGGCGCGGCTGATGTCGCGCATCTCGACCACGACGTCGCCGTTGTTCGGTGCGTTCATCGGCCGGCCTCCTTGGCCCGGATCATCGCGTTCTTGGCCATGCGTGTCATGACCCGGGTCGATTGGGTGTCGACAAGCAGCGCGAGGAGGATCAGGATTCCCTGCGTGATGATCTGGTAGTTGGCGTTCACGCCGATCAGGTTGAGGCCGTTGGAGATCATTCCGATGATCAGGCAGCCGAAGACCGTTCCGCCCACCAGGGCCTTGCCGCCGAGCAGCGGTGTCCCGCCGATGACCACCGCGGCGATCACGAGGAGCAGGAGATCGGACCCGGCGGCGATCTGAGCGGAAGCGGACCGTGCGGTGAGGAAGAGTCCGGCGATCGCGCAGCACACGCCGGTCAGCGCGTAGATGCCGAAGCGCAGCCGCGTGACGCTGATGCCGGCCTTCCGGACCGCTTCGGGGTTTCCGCCGAGTGCGACGACGTGCTGGCCGAACACCGAACGGCGGGCGACCAGGAGCAGCACCGCCGTGATCGGGACGAGGAGCAGCACGGGCAGGGTGAAGGAGCCGAAGCGGGTCTGGGCGATCGACAGGAAGCTGTCGGGCAGGCCGGTGACCGGGACCAGGTTGGAGACGATGTAGATCGTTCCGGTGAAGACGGCGTTGGTCGCGAGGGTCACGATGAAAGGGGGGAGCCCGAAGAACGAGATCAGCCAGGCGTTGACGGCCCCGCAGGCCGCGCCGAGCAGGATTCCGATCACGATCGCCAGGGGCACCGGCACATTGCCCTCGGTCACGAGCTTGGCCATGACGAGACCGGTCAGACCGACGATTCCGCCGATGGAGAGGTCGATCTCGCCGGCGCCGAGGACGAACGTATAGGCAAGGGCGACGATGGTGAGGGCGACGATCTGGTCCAGCAGACCCGCGATGTTGGTGGTCGTGAGGAAATACGGTGACGAGAATGTCAGCGTGATGGCGAAGACGATCGCGAAGAGCAGTGCCTTGTTGCCACCGAGGACGAACGTCGCAATGCGTTCGCCCAGATTTGTCGGCGCCAGATGCAGTGCCGTCATTGGTTTCTCCTTCTGACGGTGCGACCGCGCGAGGAGCAGTCGCGCCGCTTTCTGGTGCAGTCCCTACTTCAGGGCGGCGATCGAGTTCACGTTCTCCGGCGTCACGGCATAGACGGGATTCGTGTAGACCTTCTTCTGCGTGAGCTTGCCTTGCGCGAGCTTCACCGCAGTGTCGATCAATTGCTTGCCGCCGTCGCTGATGCTGACTCCCGTGTCGAACGCCTGCTGTCCGGCCTTGAGCCGCTGCACGCCGTCGCTCGTGAGGTCGTAGCCGCTGAGCAGGATCGAGCCGGACTTCCCGTGGGCCTTGATCGCGTTGGCCGCCCCGAGGGCCATGATGTCGTTCGCGGCGCTGATGTAGTTGATGTCCGGGTGCGCCTGGATCCAGTCCTGGGCGAGATTCTGGGCCGTGGCGGTGAGCCAGTTCCCGTAGCCGCTGGCGACGATCTTGATGCGGTCCGGCATCTGCTTCGCCAGGTCCTTGATCACGTTCTCGCGGACGAGCTGTGCCGTCTGGGCAGGGGCTCCGTAGATGAGGCCGACCTTCAGCGTCACCGAGGGGTGGGCCGCGAGGTAGCCCATGATCCACTTCTTGGTCGCGGCCGAGTAGCGGGCCTCGTCATTGGAGTAGAACGCCACGTCGTAGACGGACGGCTCGGGATCCGAGGGCCGCTTGTCGATGACCTTGACGCCCGCGGCCTTCGCCTGCTGGGCGGCCGGCAGGGAGCCCTTCGGGTCGACCGCGCTCAGGATCAGCACGTTCGGGTGCTTGACGAGCGCCGTCTGCACGTCCGAGAGCTGCTTGTCGACGCTGCTCTGCGCGTCGGTGGTGGTGAGTTTGACCTTCACCCCGGCCTTGACCTTCACGGCGGAGGACCCGGTGTTGATGGCCGCGACCTCGGCCTTCATGGCCTCAAGAAAGGCGTTCTGTGTCGAGTCGAGGACATCGACGCTGTAGGCGATGTCGATGGAGCTGCCCGAATTGGAACCTGCGTTGGCTGAGCTGCCCGAGCAAGCGGCGAGGCCGCCTCCCGCAACGGCAAGCGCGGCGAACACACCCACGCCCCTGAGCGTTCTGGTGTTCATGCGATCTCCTCGTTGAGACTGCCAAGTGTAGTGAGTGAGACGTACTTCTGTAGTGCGTCGGTCATAAGGATGACTGACGTAGGCTAGAAGTCAATACTTTCGTTGCCGCGAAGGAGAAGATGTGACCGCCCTGCCTTCCTTGAGTGCCGACGCACCCTTGGATCCGCTCACCTGGCTCTTCCTGGATGGACGGCCCCGCACGCGGGCAGAGGTCATGGCGGAGTCCGGGCACGCCCGCTCGACCGTCGGGCCGCGCATCGAAGCGCTCGTCCGGCAGGGCATGCTCGTGGACGGCGGGAGTTCGGCCGCGACCGGCGGCCGCCGTCCGATGACCTTCCAGCTCAATCCCGCGTATGCGACCGTCGCCGTGATCGATCTCGCGGGAGGTCATGTGCGCGTGGCGCTCACCGATCTGCGCCAGAAGATCCTCGCCGAGGAGCGATTCGACGAGCCCATAGACCCGGACCCCGACGTCACCTTCGATGTCGTCGAGCGCCTGCTCCGTTCGCTGCTCGCGCTGCCGGGCATCCCGCCGGTGGGCGGGATCGGCGTCGCGCTGGCGGCGCCCATCGACCCCAGCACCGGACTCCCTCAGCATCCGCCGGGGACGCCGCGGTGGCACGGCTACGACATCGCCGGCCGGCTCGCGCGCATCCTGCCCGTTCCGGTCCGTATCGACCGGAACAACAACCTCATGGCGGTCGGGGAGTTGGCCACCGCCGCCCCGGGCACCGAGAACATGATCTATGTGAACGCGTCCACCTGGATCGGGGCAGGTGTCGTGGTCGACGGCAAGGTGGTGCGCGGCGCGACGGGACAGGTCGGCCACATCGGCCACGTGCGTGGTCCTTGGGCCGAGGACGACGAGTGCACGTGCGGAAAACACGGGTGCCTTGAGGCGGTGGCCAGCGGATCCGCCCTGGTCCGGCGACTCCACGACCGTATCGAGCGCCCCACCACGCCGTCCCTCATCGCCGCCGCGGAGAACGGTGACTCCGTGGTCACGGCGGCGATCCGCGAGAGCGGACGGAAGATAGGCCTCGCGCTGGCCCCGCACGTCTCCGTTCTCAACCCGGCGTCGATCGTGCTCGGCGGAAGCCTCGCGGAAGTCGGGACGGAACTCCTGAACGGGGTCCGTGAATCCCTCTACCGCGAGGCCTTCCTGATGGCGACCGAGGATCTCACCATCCGTGTCTCGGACGTCGGCGGCGGCGCCGTCATCCTCGGTGCCAGCGTCCTCGGGCTGCACGCGTTCCTGCGGCTCAAGGACCCGAACGCGGTTGCCGAGGCCTTCTAGCCGAGAAGGCTGCCCCGAGCGTCGGCGCGCCGATGGCGCCGGCGCTCAGAGGTAGCTGCCGCGGGCGACCTCGCCGAGCCAGGCCAGGCTCGATTTCGGCTTGCGCTCGAAGGTCTCCCGGTCGACGGCGATGAGGCCGAACGTCGGCCTCCAGTGACCCCACTCGAAGTTGTCCAGGGCGCTCCAGTGAAGGTATCCGCGGACGTCGATGCCGTCGTCGACGGCCGCGAACAGGTGTTGCAGCGCCTTCGAGGTGTAGGCGATGCGCTGGTTGTCGTTGGCGGTGGCGATGCCGTTCTCCGTGACCAGGATCGGTACGCCGCCCGTCACCTCCCAGGTGTGCCGTACCGCGATCCCGATGGCGTCGGGGCGGTAGGCGTTGCCGGTGAGGGTGTTGTTCGGGGCGTCCGGATGCGGGACGACACCGTTCTCGTCGACGGCCTGACTTGAGTACGACTGCACTCCGACGAAGTCGTCGCCGCGGGCCGCCTCCAGATAGAGGTCCTCCTTGATGTACCGCACCTCGCGCAGCTTGGCCTCGTTGCCGGGGGTCGCGGTGAGCGCCGGATTGGCCACCGTCCACCCGACTCTGGCGTCCGTCTCGCGCTTCAGGATCTCGCGGGCGGCGTGGTGTGCCTCGGCCAACCGGAACCCGACCTCGGGATCGGGATCCGGCAGCACCGGGTACTCGCCGTCCTCGACGGTGGGAGTGATCAGCTGCTTGCGTATCTCGGCCGATCGCACGGGGTCGCTCATCCACACCATCAGGGCCAGCATGTTGGGCTCGTTGATGGTGCAGACCCACTCGACGCCGCCGAGGATGCCGGTGACGGCCCGGACGTAGGTCTCGAAGCGCTCGACGGCCTTCGGGCCGAGCCAGCCCTCGTCCTCGGCGAACCAGCGCGGGCCCGTGAAGTGATGCAGGGTGACGACCGGTGTGAGTCCCAACTCGACGGCGGTGTCGATCATCCGCCGGTAGTGCGCGAGTTCGGCGCGGGAGATCTGCCCCTGGTTCGGCTCTACACGGGCCCATTCGATGCCGAACCGGTAGCTGTTGAGTCCGGCGTCGGCGAGCAGTCGCATGTCCTCGGCGTAACGGTGGTAGTTGTCCACGGCGTCGCCGCTGCGCTCCATTCCGGGAGTACGCAACTCCCGTTGCCACCAGTCGCTGTTGACGTTGTTGCCCTCCACCTGGTGCGGCGCGGTCGCCGCTCCCCAGAGGAAGCCGGGTACGAGTCGGGTCATCGTCCAGATCCTTCGTGCTCGAACGGGTGGGTCAGAACGTGGTGTCGGGGCCGTCGACGGTGATCGTCGCGGCGCGGCGGATGTCGGCACTGCTGAATCCGGCGAGCACGGTGACGTCACCCGCCTCGATTCCGCGGCGGTCGTCGGGCAGCGTGTGGTGGAGCCGTTCGAGCGGCGCCTCCAGGACGACCCGACGGCTCTCGCCGGCGGTCAGTGCGACCCGCTGGAACTGGATCAGCTGCCGGACCGGGCGGACCACGGACGCGGCCTCGACCCGCGCGTACAACTGCACCACCGTTTCGCCGTCGCGGGCGCCCGTGTTCGCCACCCGGAGCCCCGCCCGTATCGTCCCGTCGACCAGCTCCACGGACGGCCCCTCTTCCGCGTCGAGGTCGAGGGCGAACGACGTGTAGGAGAGGCCGTGGCCGAACGCGTAGAGCGGGCCCTGGTGTTCGAGGTCGCCGTAGCCGTGGCGGGTCCCGGTCGGGTGGTCGTATCCGCTGCCGTGGTGGTGGCCGTGGTAGAGGGGCAGCTGTCCGAGGTGTCGGGGGAAGGTGCTAGGCAGCTTGCCGCTGGGATTGGTCTTCCCGAAGACCGTCGAAGCGACGGCCCGGCCGGCCTCCTCGCCCAGGAGCGGTGCGAGCAGGACGGCGTTCGACACCCGGGCGACCGGTTCGAGCAGCAGCGGGCGGCCCGAGACGACCACGGTCACCAGTGGCTTTCCGGTCGCGGCGAGCAGCGCGAGGAGTTCCTCCTGGTCCCCGGGCAGCACCGGAGCCGCCGTCGACTGGCCCTCGCCCGCCGTGTTGGCGCCCACCCAGCCCGTACGTTCGCCGACGACGGCGACGACCAGGTCCGCGCCGCCGACGGCCGCGCGCACCACCGACGGATCCAGGTCCTCACCCGTATCTGTGGCGAACCGGCCCAGGGTCACGAACTCGACCGTCGAGTCGAACTCGCGCAGCGCGTCGAGGACGGTCGGCGCGGCGGGGTGGATCTTCCGGGCCTGTTCCTCGAAGACGGGGTCGAGGTTCGGGATCCGGGTCTGGAAGATGTCGGTGAACACGAAGTTCGCCGGATCCACTCCGGGAACCCTGCCCTCACGTACGGCCCGCATCCCGATCGGCATCTCGCCGGCGGCGACCGAGGTGTAGGCGGCGAAGTGGATGCGCAGCTCGTCCGCGGCCGGACCGACGAGGAGGACGCGGCGCGCGCCGGGCGTCAGAGGCAGGATCCCGTCGTTCGTGAGCAGCACCAGACTGCGTTCCGCGATCGACCGCCGGATCGCGGCGGCCTCTTCGGGATCCGGGGGAGCGGGCAACGGCCTTTCCACGTCGGTGAGTTGACCGGCCGTGTGCCGCTCGGCGGCGGCCGGTGCGGGACGGAAGGCGGGGATCAGACCGACCCGTGCCTTCGTCGTCAGGACTCTCGCTACGGCGGTGTCGACCACGCTCTCGTCGAGCCGCCCGCTCTCCACCTCGGCGACGAGCGCGGCGAAGTTGTCGTCGCCGGGCAGTTCGACGTCCAGGCCGGCGGTGAGCGCCTGCCGGGCGGCATCGCCCTCGGTGACGGCGGTGCGGTAGGCGACACGCAGGAGGTTCACGGCGGAGTAGTCGCTGACGACCAGGCCGTCGAAGCCGAGCTGCCCGCGCAGGAGATCGGTCAGCAGCCAGCGGTTGGCGGCGGCGGGGATGCCGTCGATCTCGTTGTAGGAGTTCATGACGACAGAGAGCCCCGCCTCGGCGATCGTCCGGCGGAACGGCTCGGCGTATTCGTCGGCGAGTGCCCGTCGGCCCAGTTGGGTGATCGCGGTGTTGAGTCCGGCCTCCGAGGCGCCGTAGCCCAGGAAGTGCTTGCCGGTCGCGAGGACGCCGTTCTCCGGGACACCGTTGTCCTGGTGCGCGCCCTGGACGCCGCGCACGAAGGAGACGGAGAACCTGGCCGCCAGTTCGGGGTCCTCGCCGTAGGTCTCGTGGACGCGGCCCCAGCGGGGATCGCGGTTGATGTCCATGACGGGGGAGAAGAGGAGCTGGACGCCGGAGTGGCGCATGTGCGCCGAGGTCACCGCGGCGGCTTGTTCGACGAGGTCGGGGTCCCACGTCGCGGCCTGCGCCCAGGCGGTGGGGAACTGCGAGCCCGACACGTGCAGGAACCCGCTGATGCCCTCGTTGTGGACCAGGGCTCCGATGCCGAACGGCGAGGTCTCCCGGATCGCGTCCTGGATGCGCGCGAGGTCCATACGCAGGCTTTCGGCGTCGTGCCCGAGGAACCACGCCATGGACAGGTGCCCCACACCGTGCGGACGCAGCACGGGGACGAGGCTCGGATCAGGGACGGGGGCCTTCGCGGCGCCGTCGGCCGACCGGATGAAGATCTCCGCCACGCCGAAACCGGTCAGCTGCGCGATCTTCTGCTCAAGCGTCAGCTTGGAGACGAGCCCCGAGACGGCTTCGCGATCCCAGGACAGGGTGTTCTTGGACAGGGACATGGCGTTCTCCTGGCAGCGCGGTGACGACGACTTCGGTTCGACTCACGGGATCCGGGGGTCAGGGCCACGGGACGAAGCCCTCGTGCCGTACCGACCAGGTCCCGTCGTCGGGGAAGCCGGGGCAGTCGGTGTCGGCGCCCTCCCAACCGGCGGCCATCAGGGACACGGCCGAGAGCAGGCCACCGTTGGCGGGAAGGTAGACGGGCAGGACGCTGCCCATCTGCGGATTGTGGCCGGTCGGCAGGTAGCCGTTCTTCGGGCTGTCCATGAGGAGCGCGTCGACCGCGAGGTCGGGCCGGCCGGTCCGCGCCGCGGTCATCGCCATGACCGGGAAGTCCCAGCCCCAGGCGGTCTCCCACTCCCAGTTGTCGAGGACGTCCATCAGGGTTGCCCGCATGGTGGCGACGTCGATGAGCGGAGTGGCCGGTACGACGCCCAGGGCGCACAGCATCGAGGGGTGGTCGTCACGCCGTAGGTAGGGCTCTGTCGCGATCGCCGTGTAGCGGCCCGCGTCCTGGTGCGGTGGGGTCAGGCCGTCCTGGATCCGCTGCCACCGCTTGTGCCGCTCCTTGCCGAGGCGTTCACGCCAGCGCTGGGCGATCTCCAACCCCCACCACCAGTAGGCGAGTTCGAAGGTGGGGTCTTCGGTGGCTGCGGCGGTGTAGAACTCCTGGGCCGGCATCAGCGGTGCGGGCAGGTGACAGCCGTCGTCCCGCCGCTCCACGAAGGACGCCATGAACAGGGCGGTCTCCTCGACCAGTTCGGCGTACCGGGCCAGCAGTTGTTCGCGCTCCGCCGTACCGCGTCCTCGGTACAACAGCTCCAACAGGTAGAGCGGGTGCGGTTGTTGCCAGATCAGCAGGGCGCCGATGTCGCTGGGGCTCTCCCGTCCGTCAGGGCCGACATGCTTGGGCCAGCGGGCGCCCTCGTAGTGCTGTCGACGTGCGGTGGCGCGGGCCGTGTCGAGGATGGACAGGTACCAGGGGAGGCTGCGTTCGAGGAGTTCGGGCCGTCCCCAGGCGGCGAAGTGCGCTGCGTGCCACCAGTGCATCTCCAGGTGGAACTTGCCCTGCCAGGAGTTGGTGATCAGCCCGGTCTCCTGCGGGGGTTGGGTGCCCGAGCAGTTCACGGTGGTCAGGTACTGGGAGAGGACGACTCGGCGTTCGAGTTCCGCGGCGCGCGGATCCGTACTGTCGGCGAAGTCGATCGCGGCGCCCGAGGTCCAGAAGCCGCGCCACCGTTCCGACGCCGCCTCCGCCATCGATGCGAAGCCGGTGGGCGTGAACTCCGGTTCCGGATCGGGGGAGAAGGCGGCCACGACCTCCAACACCGGTCCATCGGTGGAGAGTTCGAAGGCATGCGGGTCGTCCGTCGTGGCGAGCGTGCCCCGCGACCAGTCGAGAAGGACCGTGTACTCGGTGTCGTCGAGCACTCGGCCGATACGGCAACTGCGGTCGCCCACCGGCTCGTTGGTGCTGGTGTGCCGGTCGGGGGCGGACCAGTCGGAGGCGAGGAAGAAGCCGTCGCTGGCGTACGGGAACCTCACCGCTACCGCAGCCCGGCCGTCGGTGAGCAGCTCGGACTCGATACGGAAGGCGACCCGCGCGTGACGGGGATCGGCGACGGTGGTGACGCGCACCTGTTCTCCGGCGTACTCGAAGACGCTGGTGAGTGTCCCCGTCCACAGGTCGAGCCGCTGGCGTGGGTTGCTCAGTACTGCCGGGTCGGTCTCCGGCGCCGCGTCCGTGTCCTGCCGCAGGACGAGACCGACGCGACCCAGGTCGAGCCGTTGTGGGTTCATGTGGAGCCAGGTGCCGGCCCGGTGGTCCTCGGCGACCTCCTGGCCGGACATGGCCGCCACGTCGAACCTGTCCGGATACTCCACGGGGCCGCGGGCCGTCTCGTAGCTGGACATCGCGTCCGCGAGCACGAATCCCTCGGGGTTGGGCATCGAGTGCCAGCCCCAGGAGGACATCGTGGTGGTGTTCACGGCGAGCCGGCGTTGCGCGTGGGCGGCGGCCTGGTCGTGGAACGCGGTGAAGGTCTGCATACCGGTGATGTCGGCCGTGAACGCGAAGTCGCCGTTGCCGACCGTCAGCGGGCAGGACGCGATGGCCTCCGTCAACTCGACGGTGTGGCGGCGGACCACGGATTCCCGGTCGATAGATCCGTCAAGAAAGGTCACCGGACACTCCTTCATATCCGGGGCGGTAGCTGAAGCTCCGCACCACGCGGGTACCGGTCAGGGGTTCGACGCCGATGACCCGGCCGGTGAAGCCTCCGGCGACCTCGGTCGAGAAGTAGCGTCCGTCGAACTGAGCCACCCGTCTGAACTCGCCGTCGTCCAGGTGGCCGAACTCGATCAGGTCGGGCCCACCCGCGTATGGCGACTCCGGTTTCGGTTCGACGGCGCGGATGCACAGCGTTACCGCGGTGCGGCCAGGGCGAGGGACCTCCGCCAGCACGTGATCGAGTCCGCCGATGACCACGCGGGCGACGAGTGAGGGGCCGCGCTTTTCGATGCCGGCCCAGTGCGCGTCGTTGAGCCGCAGGACCAGGCGAATGTCGCCTCCGCCCACCACAGCGCTGGCTTCCCACTCCGCGTCCTTGGCGCGCACACCCAGCAAGTGGCGTGCTGCGGAGGGCTGTTGGGCCGCCGTGAGCGCGACTCCGCCGTCCGTCGCCGGGGCGGCGAACCGCGCCGGATGGACGCCGGGCGAGATCCAGCGCGGGTGCAGCACGGGCGCGGTGAAGTCGTCGTCGAACACCGGCCAGTCGTCCTCCCAGCGGACGGCGGCGAGGAACGTCTCCCGTCCGTTGACGTGGAAGCCGGGTGTGGTCCCGCGAGGCCGTACGCCGAGGTGGACCGCGGCCCATTCGCCGGACGGCAGCTCCACGAGGTCCGCGTGACCGGTGTTCTGCACCGGGTGGCTCGAACTCCGGTGCGTGAGAACGGGGTTGGCCGGAGCACCCTCGAACGGGCCGGTCAGGGAGCGGGAGCGCGCCACCGACACCGCGTGCCCCCGCTCGGTGCCGCCCTCGGCGATGAGCAGGTACCACCAGGACCCACGCCGGTAAAGGTGCGGGCCCTCGGGGTGGGCCAGGCCCGTCCCGCTCCACAACGCCCGTGGTTCCGACAGCAGTTCGCCGGTACTTGGATCAAGCACCGCCTGAAGGATCGGCCTGTCCGGCCGGCCCGAGGCCCACGTGAGATGGCAGGTGCCCTCGACTTCCCACGTGAGGTCCGGATCGATGCCGACCGCACCCGCGGTGTACACCGGGGTGCTCCAGGGGCCGGCCGGATTCTCGGCGCTCACCACGAGATGGCCCCTGCGGACGTCCGCGATGTTCGTCGTGATCAGCCAGAACAGGCCACCGTGATGGCGCAGGGTCGGAGCGAAGATGCCCCCGCTGCCCTGCTCGGAGGGAAGGACGAGTTGGTCCTCGCGGTCGAGCACGTTCCCGATCTGCTCCCAGTGCCGCAGGTCCCGGCTGTGGAAGACCGGGACACCGGGGAGGTACTCGAACGACGAGTTGACGAGGTAGTAGTCGTCGCCTACACGGCAGATGGACGGATCCGGATGGAACCCGGGGAGGACGGGGTGATGGCTCAACGCGGCGCCTTCCTTGCGGCTGTGCCCGGTGCTTCGACGGCCTACTGGACGGTGACGACGACTTCGACCGGCTCGCACTCCGGAGCGCTGGCGGTGAGACGGATCTCGCCGGTACCCGTCGGGCGGACGACGGCGAGGAGACGACCCTCGTACGTGTGCCGTTCCTTGGCGTCGAAGCGCTCCTCGGTCGAGGGAACGGCGCTCCCGAAGCCGATCAACGTCCCCGCGCCGGAGACTTGGAGGCTCACCAGACGGTCGGCCGCGGGGTGCGGGGTGCCGTCGGAGTCCGTCAGGGTGAAGGTGATGTAGGCGAGGTCGCCGCCGGTGGCCGTGACGGCCTGCCGGTCGGCCTCGGCGCACAGACGCACCGGGCCGGTGGCGGAACGCAGCGCGGTACGGCCGGTTTCGGTGCCGTCCCGGTAGGCGATCGCGAGGACTTCGCCGGGCTCGTAGACCGTTTCGAACTCGGTTCGGAACCGGTGGCCCGCTCCGACCGCCTGCCGTCCCAACGAGCGCCCGTTGACCAGGAGTTCGACCTCGTCGGCGTCGCTGTAGACCTCGACCGTGATCGGCGCGTCCTCGAAACCGGGCCAGGTCCAGCCGGCGATGGAGTCGCTCCAGGCCCAAGGCGTGCCGGCGAAGGTCTTGCCGTGGTGCTCGGGCCGCTTGACCGCCAGGTAGGGCCGGGCGCGCAGACCGAAGACGATCTCCCGGTAGTAGGAGGCGGGCCGCCGGTGGCCGGTGATGTCGATGTCACCGGTCTCCGCCAGCAGGTGCGGATAGGGCGCGGAGAAGGCAGCCCGGGGGCTGTCCGGGGTGATGTACTGCGCCCTGCCGATACCGACCTCGCCGAGGTAGTCCCAGCCGGTCCAGGCGAAGTCGCCGATGACATGGCTGTGTTGCTCGACCAGGTGCCAGATCTCGTCGATCCGCGTGGTGAAGGACTCCGTGCCGAGGACGATCCGGTTCGGGAACAGCTCCCGGTCGGGCGCGTACCGGGCCTCCATGTAGTTCATGCCGGCCACGTCCAGGACGGCGAAGGACTCCGCCGTACGACGCGTCACCAACTCCGAGGCGCCGATCGCGTTCATTCCCTGTGCCGGGTCGGCCATCAGGGTGTTGATACCGGCGCCCTCCTCGACCGGCGCGGCCGACTGCTTGCGCAGGGAGGCCAGTTCGGCCATCACGGCCAGCATCCCGTTGACCCCGTTGGTGACATAGCGCGTGCCGTCCAGCGAGCGGACCTTCTCGGCGAGCAGGCGGCCCCAGGCGGAGCCCGACGGGGAGCCGGTCTCGGGGATCTCGTTGCCGATCGAGTACATGATCACGCTGGGGTGGTTGAAGTTCTTGGCGACCATCGCCTCGATGTCACGCTCCCACCACTCCGGGAAGCTCAGGCTGTAGTCGAACTCGCTCTTGCCCGAGGTCCACATGTCGAAGGCCTCGTCCACCACCAGCACACCGAGCCGGTCGCAGGCGTCCAACATGGCCCTGCTCATGGGGTTGTGGGACATACGGATCGCGTTGAACCCGGCGTCCTTGAGGAGTTCGACCCGTCGTTCCTCGGCGCGGGCGTAAGTCGCCGCGCCCAGCACGCCGTTGTCGTGGTGGACGCACGCACCGCGCAGCTTGACGCTCTCGCCGTTGACGCGCAGACCGTGGCGGGGGTCGAGGTGGAGCGAGCGGATGCCGAAGGTGACGGTCTCGGTGTCCACCTCGTCGTCGCCGTCCGTCAGGGTCACACCGGCGGTGTACAGGTCGGGGGAGTCCGGACTCCACAGGGCTGGATCGTCGACGTAGAGGCGCTGACGGCATACGGCGGGTTCGCCGGGCAGCACGGTGATCCGCGAGTCGTCGCTCGCGACCGGCGTCCCGGCGCTGTCGTGGATCTCGGTGCGCACGTCGACGGTCCGGATCGCGAGGGAGTCGTTCTCGACCCTCGTCGCGACCTCGACGACGGCCAACTCCCGCTCGATGTCAGGGGTGTTGACGCGGACGCCGGCGGGCGAGATCCGGACCGGGTCGCCGATCAGCATCCAGGTGTCGCGGTAGAGGCCCGAGCCGGTGTACCAGCGGGAGTCGCGGTGGGCGCGGGCCTCGACCCGGATCTCGTTGTCCTCGCCGAACCGCAGGAAGCGGTCGGCGTCGATCAGGAACTGCGAGTAGCCGTAGGGGCGTTGGCCGGCGTAGGCGCCGTTGATGTGGACGGTCGCGTCGCGATAGACGCCTTCAAACTCCAGGAGGATCCGCTTGCCCCGGAGTTCCTCGGGCACGTGGAAGGTCTTGCGGTATTCGAAGGTGCCGCCGGGAAAGTAGGCGCCGGCACCACTCTCTGGGCGCGTGCCGTCGCGCTCCTGCCCGATCATCGCGTCGTGCGGCACGGTCACCGGCTGGAACGGGACCGAGTGACCGCCCAGTTCGGCGAAGGGGTTGACCTTCGGCCTGTACTGCCAGTCGTCGTTGAAGGAAACGCGAATCAAAGGAACGTCCTTACTCCGTGAGCGAGTTGCGTCTGCGCGGGTCACTTCCCGACCGGTGTCGCGGTGGAATCCGCCGGGGTCGACTCCGGTCGGGCGGAGTCGACCCCGGCGGCGGTCAGACGGTCGCCGCCTGGCCGGCTTCGACCTCGTCGAGCTTCTTGGTCTTCGGGATCAGCAGCACCAGCAGGGTCCCGACCGCGCAGCAACCCGCGACCAGCCAGAAGCCGTTGCTGAAACCGGAGTCGTTGTAGAACTGCGTGCCCTTCAGGACCTTGCCGCCCCTGGCCATGAGCACGAAGGCGAGCTGCGAGATGACGACCTGGGTGATGCCCTGCACCATGTTCTGGGCGCCGTTGCCCAGAGCCTGCTCCTCGGGGGACACGGCCGCGATGATCATGATCGGGACACTGGAGACGACCATGCCCATGCCGAGCCCGCTGAGCACGCCCCACGAGATGATGTGGCCCGCCGTGTCGTGCCACTGGGCGCCGATGCTGTACCCGACGGTGGTGAGGACACCGCCCGTGGCCAGCATGATCCTGGGGTCGACCTTGCGGGCCAGGATGCCGGTCGCGACGGCCGACAGGATGATCGTGGCGCTGATCGGAGCGGTGACCACCGCGTTGTGCGTCGCCGACCAGCCCAGACCGTCGGAGATGGTGGGGATCTTCGGCATCAGCGCGAGCAGCTGCATCACGACGCCCACGGAGTACAGCGCGCCCGCGGACACCCCGGTGGCGAGCAGCACGGTCCAGACCTGGCGCCGGGCCAGCAGGGTCATCGGGAACAGCGGGTTCTCGGTCCGGGTCTGTGTGAACGAGAAGGCGATCAGCGCCAGCAGGGCCACACCGAGGTAGGCGAAGAACTTGCCGCTGGTCCAGCCCCACTCCGAGCCCTTGCCGACGGCGTAGGCGATCGCGGTGAGGGCACCGCCCAGCAGGAACCCGCCCAGCCAGTCCATGCGGACGCGTGCTTCGCGCACCGGGCTCTCGGGCAGGAACGCGAGCAGGACCGCGAGGCCGAACGCGGTGGCGATCACCATGAACCACAGCGCGCCGCGGAACCCCCAGGTGTCGATGACCCACCCCGACAGGAAGGGGCCGCCGACGCCGACCATGCCGACACTGCCGGCGAGCACCGCGCTCGACGGTCCGACCAGCTTGCGCGGGAACACATCGCGGGCCGCGGAGTAGGCCACGGCGCCGGCCGTGGTGTAGATGCCGGCGATGCCCCGTCCCAGGAGCAGCGTGCGGTAGTCCGTCGCGAGGGTCGCGATGAGGTCACCGACCAGGCCGAGCGCGGTGACGATGATGATCACGCGCTTCTTGCCGTAGATCCCGGCGGCCTTGACCACGAAGGGCAGCAGGAACGTGCTGACCAGTGCGCCGGTCAGGGTGAACCAGGCGATCTGGGTGGTGTGGAAGTGGATCGCTATCTCGGCCTGGGCGTTGCCACTCACCAGGCCGACGATCGGGCTCAGCGCGACGGACAGGAGAAGCGCGAAGAGGACCAGCGCGTGGCGTGCGCTGAAACCCGTCGCTTCCTCTGCGGATGGGGGAGTGATCGTCTTGTCGAGCATGGCGGCCTTTCCTGCATGTGGAGCGGGAGGGGTATGTGCGGGTGCTGCGTCGTCGAACGTTCGGAGAGGTACCGAGTCCGTCGAACTCCTCGACGCGCCACTCGTGATGGCAGCCGAAGCGGGCATGGCTCTGTTGCTGTGAACCGCGGGCAGAACGCTGCGGGGTGACGTCACTGACGCGCGTTAGTTACGCGCGTTAGCAAGCTAGATCCCCTGCGGAAGGGCGACAAGTAGCCGGTTCGTAACGTTCAGGTAACAGGCGGCCCGGGAGGCTGGGGGCTCACGCAGGTCTTCTGGCTGCCGGTGTCAGGCCGTCTTGAAGGAATCCGTGCGGGGAGCCTCGTCGGGGACCGTGTCGTGATGGGTGGCCAGCTGCCAGGACTTGCTGGTGTGGGCAGGCGGCTCGGCGGTCGGGCCGTCTCCGCCGAACACATGGACATCCGGGGCTTCGGGTGTGTGGGATGTCCAGCCGGGGTCGCCGGAGCGGGCGAAAGCGGTCCAGGCCGTCATCATGCGCTCGCTGAGTTCGGGCGATGCGGGCCACTGGCTGTATGCCGGCGCGAGCAGGTTCGCGGCATCGGCGTAGGTGCCGAAAACGAGGGCCACTTCGGTGCCGTGGCCCGCGCCGACGCCGGGCAGGTCGGCCGTGAAGAGGTACTCGAAGGCGGTGCCGCCGGCGCGGGTGTGCGCGTCGGCCATGCGTGAGGCGGCGATCCGGTAGATGTAGTCACTCAGGAAGCGCAGCCGGAGTCGCGTCACCGAGGCGGCGGGCTCGGCCGCCTCATAGCTGTCCCAGAGGGCCTGGGCGGCGGATTCTCCGATCGCGGCCGCCATATCGGCTCGTACGGTGTCCGCTGTGCGCGGTGTTTCGTCGAACTGCTCGAATACGAGCATCTCGTCGCGGTTCGCCCCGATCAGCAACGGCACATCCGCCGTCAGGCCGGCGTCGGCGGCCTGAAGGGGGGTGCGGGGGACGACGGTTCCGTCCAGCACCGGTCCCCAGGACTGTCCACCGGGGAGGGAGCGGGTGCCCATGTCGGCCGGGACGATCCCGGACTGGGCGGCGAGTATGCGCTCGACGGGGACGCTCGCGAGCTCCTCGGGCCGGTGAATGCCGAGGGCGTCGAAGAGGCCGATGGTCAGGCGTTTCGACGTGGACGGTGAGTAGATCCGGGAGATCGGCGGGCTCATCATCGCGGCGCGGTGAAACAGGCCGCGTGCACTTGGCATGGCCAGTAGGCAGCCCACGGCGCAACCCCCGGCGGAGTTGCCGAAGATGGTGACATTGCTCGGGTCGCCGCCGAATCGCCCGATGTTGTCGCGGATCCAGCGCAGCGCCGCGACCTGGTCCTGGAGTCCCAGATTGACCGTGTCGGACCAGGCCTCGCCGCCGATTCCGGTCAGATCGAGGAACCCGAGTGCTCCGACGCGGTAGTTGAAACTCACGACGACGACGTCCCCGCCGCGCATCAGCTGGTTCCCGTCGGTGACCGGCGGTGCGGCGCTGCCGGTTTCGAAGCCGCCGCCGTAGATCCAGACCATGACGGGTCGGGCGCCGCTGACGTCCGGCGTCCAGATGTTCGCGTACAGGCAGTCCTCCGACCGGACGGTGTCGGGCGGGAGCGAGAAGCCGGGGTTCTGCGGTGGCGGTGGGCCGAAGACCGACGCGTCGCGGGTGCCCGCCCATGGCCGCGGCGGCTGCGGTGGCCGAAGTCGCAGTCGTCCGATGGGCGGCTGCGCGAACGGGATGCCCGCGAAGAGCAGCCCGCCTTCCGCCAACACCCGCCCTTCCAGCTTCCCTTGAGCTGTTTCCACGGAGGCGGTGATCGTCATCATTCACTCCTTGGACCTGCTGACGGAACGGGACCCGGCGGCACCGCAGGACGGCCGTGAGTGGTTGATTTCGTGGTGCGGCTCTGCCCCTCATGTTAGTCAGTAACGCGCATTAGTGATGCGCGTTAGTCCAGATCGACGGATGCCCGTGCGTGCCAACGACCGCTCTCGATATGCGACTTGGGTGGTGAGGGCGGGCGCCCAGGAGCCCTCAGGCACCCGGTGTGCTCGCCAGGCCGGTCAGCTCCGCGGCGCGCTCCCACAGCCGCCCGGCCAACTCGGGGTCGGCTGTTTGCGCGTTCTGGGACTTCTCCTGCTCCAGGCGGTTGAAGTAAGCGCCGTTGGTGGCGAGGGCGTTCGGGAGGGTGGCCAGGTGGACCAGCGGTTCCGCGCCCCGTTCGGGAGTGGCCATGATCGCTCTGGCCAGTCGCGTTCTCATCAATGCGCCCAGTGCCGTGCTGTCCCGTGCGACGTCGGTGGCCACGACGCCCGGATGGAAGGAAGCCGTGGTCACCGCGGTGCCCCGCGTCCGGCGCGCGAGTTCTTGGGTGAGGATGACGGTGGCGAGCTTGGCCGTCGCGTACACGGCCCGCCACTGGTATGCGCCGCGGGCGCTGTCCAGATCGTCCAGGTCTATGTGTCCCTTGCTGTGGTCCATGCTGGCCGTGTTGACCACTCGGGCTCCTTGCGATGCCTCCGCGAGTCGGTCCAGCAGCAGGTTCGTCAGGAGGAACGGCGCCAGGACGTTGACCTGGAAGGTCAGTTCGTGTCCGTCCTCGCTCTGCTTGCGGCTGGTGAAGAAACCGCCCGCGTTGTTGGCCAGGACGTCGATGCGGGGGTATCCGGACAGCAGTTCCCCGGCCAGACGTCGTACGTCGTCCAGGCGGTTGTAGTCCACGATGTGCGCTTGGGCGCCGATCTCCCGGGCGACGGCGACGGTCTTCTCCGGTGATCGACCGATCACCGCCACCTTCGCTCCCAGCGCGGCGAAGCGTCGGGCGGCAGCGGCGCCGATGCCCGAACTCGCTCCCGTGACCACCACTGTGCGGCCCTGAAGGTCTGTCTCCATGTGATCACTCATCGCAATGCTCCTGAGGGCGGCCGGCGCTCGGTCAATCACCTGACGCGACCGCGAACCATGGATTCACGTCTGAGTCGTGAATCCACTGATGGAATTGAGTGTCACACTAGGATCTACAGTTCATGATGGCAATGCGTGGTCGAGGGGCGGTCGGCGCTCACGTCGCACCACCGCGCCCGACTCGGAGGACGGCACATGGCGATCCTGGGAACACTGCTCAAGCGCGTGCGTGCGGGCGAAGCGCGACTCGCATGGAATCTCCCGGCCCTGGCCGGGCCCGAAACGATCGACCTGCGCAGTGACGACTTCCTGGACAACGGGACCATCCCTGTGCTCCACACCGGTCGGCGGGTAGGTGGACAGAACGTGTCCCCGTCCCTCGCCTGGACCGGCACGCCCCGCGACTGCGCACAGCTGCTGCTGGTCGTCCAGGATGTCGACACTCCGACCCGCAGCCCGTACGTCCACTGCGTCGCCCTGATTGCGCCCGAACTCGACGCACTTCCCGCCGGTGCCCTGAACACGGGCAGCACGGTCCAAGGCGTGCGGTTGCTTCGCTCGGGCAGGGGGCACGGCTACATGGGGCCCGAGCCGATCAAGGGCCACGGCCCCCACAGATACGTGTTCCAGATCTTCGCGTTGTCCGCTGCCGTCATGGAGACAGAAGCGGTAGGCGCCCTGGACAAGGCCCGCCCCCAGTCCGTGCTGGCCGCGGTCAGCGGCCCCGTTGTGGTGCGCGGACGCCTGGACGGTCTCCACGTCCGCTGATCACCGATCCCGCGCGGCGCGGAGACCGTCGGAGATCGGCCGCGGACGCGTCCCGGCCCAGGCAGGCGGGGCCCACTCAGGCGTGGGTCGGCTTCTTCCTGGGGCTCTTGAGGAGGCCGGTGCCCGCGCCGAGCGAGACGAGGCCCATGCCGGCGGTGGCCGCGATGCCCTTCACGCCGTCGAGGAGGAAGTAGCAGCCCGTGGCGACACCGGCGTTGAACAGGAACAGGAACCACAGCACCGGCCTGGAGCCGAGGAAGTCCCGCACCCGCCGCTGCTTCATGAGGAGGGTGCTCGTCACGAACGCGACGACCGTCCCGCCGACGGTGACCAGTTGCTTCTCCGTGCCGTCGAATACCTGTCCGGCGGCGATGGACGCGCCGATACCGGCCATGAACACGAAGAAGAGCAGGAGCAGGGAGAAGACCGACATCTGTTTTTTCATGGAGGCGCCTTTCACATGGGGGGCGTACGGGTTCAGTCCTGCCGTGTCACGGCCTGGGAGAGGTAGGTGCGGCGGCCGTCGAGGGTGAGGGTGTCGCCGGTGATCTCGAAGCGGCCTGTCGTGCGGATGTCGTCGGAGGCGGCGCCGACGGACACGTCGACGGGGCCGGGCTCCAGGACGAACGCGCCGTCGAGCCCGACGTACCCGAGCTGGCTCATGCGGACGGTGAACTCGACGGTGGCGGTGGCTCCTTGGGGGAGGTGGATCCGCTGGAAGCCGACGAGTTCCTGGGCGGGCCGGGTGAGGCCGGTGGCGGTGTCGTGGAAGTACAGCTGGACGACCTCCTCGCCGTCCCGGCCACCGGTGTTGGTGACCGGCACGGACACGGTGACCGTCCCGTCGACGGGCACTTCGGCGTGGTCGAGGGTCAACTCGCCGTAGCGGAAGGCCGTATAGCCCAGTCCGTGCCCGAACGCGAACAGCGGTGTGGCGGGCAGGTCGAGGTAGCCGCGGTGCATGTCCTGGTCGGTGCGCCGGTAGCCGCTGCCGGTCTTCTGCCCGTGGTGGAGCGGGACTTGGCCGACATGCCGCGGGATGCTGTACGGCAGCCTGCCGCCCGGCTCGGCCGCGCCGGTGAGGACGTCGGCGATGGCCCGGGTGCCTTCCTGGCCGCCGTAGAACGCCCAGACGACGGCGGGCAGTTGGTCGATGACGGAGGTGATCGTGAACGGCCGCCCGGTCTGTACGACGGCGATGGCGGGGGTGCCGGTCGCGGCGACCTCCTTGACCAACTGTGCTTGTGCGGGCGGTAGTTCGAGGTCGGTGGTGTCGTGGCCCTCGCCCTCGGTGCCGTCGGGGAGCCAGCCCGCGTGGCCGCCGAGGGCCAGGATCACCACGTCGGCGTCGCGGGCGGCGGCGCTGTCCCGCGCGGCGGTGACCTCGGCGTCGGGCAGGGCCCGCCGTACGGCGTCGGCGAGGGAGAGCGTGTCGTACTCGGCGCGGATCCAGGCGTCGCCGTCCGGGACGGACGCCAACTCGGCGGCCAGGGACGGCGCCGAGGCGTCCGACACGGACTCGGTGCCCGGCATCGCGGCACCGGCGGCGGACCGCATGAGCATCTTCCGTATCGCCGGATAGGTGTAGGTGGGGAAGGCGGCCGTGACGTCGTCGGCGAGCGGGCCGACGACCGCGACCCTGCGGATGCCGGGCGACAGGGGCAGGACGGCCCCCTCGTTCTTGAGCAGGGTCACCGACTTGCGGGCCAACTCCCTTGCCAGGGCGGTGCCTTTGGTGGCGGTGCGCCGGATGACGACCGGGTCCTCGTCGACGTAGGGGTGGTCGAAGAGGCCGAGGGCGAACTTGTCGCGCAGCACGCGGCGCACGGACCGGTCCAGCAGGTCCTCGCCGATCCGGCCCGCCTTGACGGCCTCGGCGAGGGTGGGGCCGTAGCCGGCGATCTCGGGCAGCTCGACGTCGAGTCCGGCGGCCAGGGCCAGGATGCCGGCCTCCTGGTTGTCGGCGGCGACCCGCTGGCGGGAGGCGAGCCACTCGATGGTCATGTAGTCGGCGACGACGGTGCCGGTGAACCCCATGCGCTCGCGCAGCAGTTGGGTGAGGATCGCGTGGGAGGCGCCGACGGGCACGCCGTCGTACTCGGAGTAGGAGTTCATCACCGAGGCCAGGCCCGCGAGTTGGATCGCGGCCTCGAAGGGGCGGGCGTGGACCTCGTACAACTCCCGTGCTCCTACGGCGGTCGCGGCCATGTTCTGGCCGCCCTCGGTCACGGCGTAGCCCAGGAAGTGCTTCGCGGTGGCGAGGACACCCTCGCCCTGAAGAGCGCGGACGAAGGCGACGCCCAGCGCGGAGACCAGGTACGGGTCCTCGCCGTATGTCTCGTGGACACGGCCCCAGCGCGCGTCCCGGGCCACGTCGAGGACCGGAGACAGGGCCTGGCGCATGCCGATCGCCCGCATCTGCCGGCCGGTCAGGGCCGCCATCCGTCCGACCGCCTCCGGGTCCCACGTGGCGGCGAGGGCGATGCCGGTCGGGAAGACGGTGAACCCCGGCGCCATGACGCCGTTGAGCGCCTCGTTGTGGAAGACCGCGGGAATCCCGAGGCGGGTCTTCTCCACCAGGAAGCGCTGGATCTGGTTGACGGTGCGGGCCACATCGGCGGGCGGCTTCGCCCCGAAACTCGCGAGACCGGAGACCTGGCCGATCCCGAGCTCCAGCCGCGCCGACAGCCGCTCCGGAACGGCGCCACCGGGCCCGGACAGGCTAGCCCCCATCACCGAGGTCAGCTGAAGTGCCTTCTCCTCCAAGGTCATCCGGGCCAGAAGGGCATCCGCGCGCTCGGTCGAGTCGATCTCGGTCATTCGTCTCTCCTCCGTCGGACGACTCGGCTGTCTCGTGCTGGTTACTATCACGTGCTAGTGAATCGGAACACCTCAGCACGGGCCCGTCTTCGGCATCGGCGATCCCGTCGGTCATCGTGCGGACGTCATGGGACCGCGCTGGCGTGCCGCCACCCCACTAGCACGTGCAAATAGGATGAGGGGAGCAGGTCGTGGGGTGGATGGCCGGTGAGCGGCCCAGGGAGGAGTGGTGCGCGTGGCGGATCCGAAGCGGGTCACGGCGGCGGACGTGGCCCGGTCGCTGGGGCTCTCGCGGGCGACCGTGGGATTCGTCCTGAACGACACCCCCGGGCAGACGATCCCCGAGGCCACCCGCCGACGTGTGCTCGCCGAGGCGGCGCGCATGGGCTACCGCCCGCACCGGGCGGCGCAGACACTGCGGCGCGGGAGCAGCAAGGTGATCCTTTTCGTCCTGCCGGACTGGGCGACCGGTCTCACTCTCCAGCGGCACCTCGACGAGGCCGCGCTCGCCCTGGACGAGGCCGGGTACACCCTGGTCACCTGCACGCGCCACGCCGGGGGCCGGACCCGCCCCCTGTGGGAACTGCTCACCCCGGACGTCGTTCTCGGGTTCGGTCCCTTCGACGCCGGGGAGCTGGCCTCGATGCGGGACTGCGGCATCACCAGGATCGTTCCCGCCGCCGAGCGGCCGGCGATGCTGGACGACTGGCCGGCGCTCGCCTCGGGAACGGCCCTTCAGATCGAGCACCTGCGGGAGCGGGGCCATCGGCGGATCGGTTTCGCCGCCCCGATCGATCCCCGCGTCTCCGTTCTGCTCGACGCCCGGGTACGCGCGGCCCGGAGGACGGCCGCCCGGCTCGGACTCGATCCGATCGACGTCCGGCCGGTGGATCACGGCGACGGTTCCGCCGGTGAGGCCGCCCGGCGCTGGCGCGAGGAGAAGGTCACCGCCGTCGCCGCGTACAACGACGACAGTGCGGCGGCCGTGGTGGGCGCCGCGGTACGGGCGGGTGTGTCCGTCCCCGACGACCTCGCGGTGATCGGCCACGACGACACGCCGCTGGCCGCCCTCTTCGTCCCCTCCATTTCCAGCGTGCGGGTCGACGTCGTCGGTCTCGCCCGCCACTTCGCCGCCTCCGCCCTGCACGAGGCGGACGGCCGCCCGGTTCCCCCGCGAGACACCACGGCCGACTCCGTGGTGATCGCTCGTGAGTCGACGCTGGCGGGTTCCGGCGGTGGCTCGTCGGCTCCAACGGCCGTACGGTGTCGAGAAGTTGAGCCCGGTTTCCACGCCACGCGCGGCGGTGGTCCGGCGCTCTGATCACCTGGTTCCGGCTTGTGCGCGCTCGGCGGGCGTACCTCCGAGGCGTACGGTCCGACCGTTGACGTCCTGTTCCTGGGCTGCGGCTTTCAGTAGCCGATGGTGAAACGACGCTGTACGAAGCGAGGCAGCTCGGCCTCGTCGACCAGGGCCGCGGCGGCGTCCTCCGCCGAGATGCGGCTGCGGCCCTCGGAGTCCAGGACGGGCTGGTCGCCGCCGACCCTGAAACGCCCGGTGCGCTCGCCGGGGGCGATCTCCTCCGCGGGGCTGAAGTAGGTCCACAGCCGGTTCGAGGTCCGCAGGACGTCGAGGGCGTCCCGGTGACCGCGTACCGCCGCGGCGTATGCGCGGGGCAGTCCGAGTCGGTCCAGGGAGGCGTGCAGCGACTCGTCGGAATCGGCGCGCGTGACTCCCGGTTCGATCTCAAGGCTGCCGGCGCCGCCGATCACGATGAGCCGTGTCCGCGGGTGGCTTTCCAGCGCCTTCAACAGGGCCCGGGCCGCCGCCGCGTAGACGGTGGGTTCGGCCGTCGAGCGCCGTACGGTGTCCTCGAAGTCCTTTGCGGCGTTGCCAGGCTGGAATCCGCTGATCAGGACGTCGAGGCCGGGCAGGGCAGCGGCGACGCTCTTCGGATCCAGGACGTCGACGCCCGCCCAGGTGATGTTGTCCCGACGCTCGTCGCGCTGTGCCGGGGCGGCGTCACGGCTGAACGCCTTGACGCGGTGGCCGCGGCCGAGGGCCTCGGTGACGACCCGGCTGCCGATGGTCCCGGTGGCTCCGATGACTCCGATGAGCATGGCTCTCCCTTGGGCATGCGGACGTAGGACGCCACTAGAGGTGACGCCGTGCAGAAACTATACGCCGTGAAGTTTCCGTGCGTAGCTCAGTAAGTCAGCGCTGTAGAGTGCCCGTTGTGACAGTCACGGGCAGCAACGGAAGGCGCGAGCGGCTCCGAGCCGAGACCACGATCGAGATCAAGAGCGTGGCGCTGGCCCTGATGGCCGCGGGTGGGCCGGCGGCCATCACGCTGCGGGCCATCGCCCGCGAGATGGGCATGACCGCCAACGCCATCTACGGCTACTTCCCGACCCGGGACGACTTGGTCACCACGCTCATCGACGACGTGTACACGGACTTGGCCGACGCGGTGGACGCCTCGTGGGCAGCCGCCCCCGTCACGGATCCCGCTGCCCGGATCGAGGCATGGGCCAACGCCTTCCGCGCCTGGGCCACGGTGAACCCTCAGGGTTTCCGGCTCATCTACGGCGACCCCGTCCCCGGCTATCAGGCTCCCGAGGGAGGCCCCGCCCCGGACGCCGCGCGCCGCGTCTGCACCGGACTCACCGCGCTCGCGGCAGCCGCGTGGCCCCACGCCCAACACCTCTACCAGGACAGCGACTTCGAGTGGTCCGACTTCGAACCCGGGCTGCTCGACAAGGTGCGCCCCGCTTTCCCTGACCTGCCGCCGGCGGCCGTCGCCCTGGCGCTGCGCATCTGGGGGCACCTGCACGGCCTGGTGTCACTGGAGATCTACGGCCACATGCACAACCAGACCATCAGCCCGGAGAAGCTCTTCCAAGAGGAACTCGCCCAACTCATAAGGACGTTGGCCGTCCCGCGCCGGCGTTGAGGGTCGGCCGCGACACCGTCCCGACGCGCGCCGGGACGATCGCGGTCACGCCGACCGCGGGTACGACCTTCGCGGCCTTCGCCCTGAGCGGTGCCCCTTAGCCGGAGCACAGGACCAGACGAAGGCCGCTTCAGCGTTCAGCGTTCGGCGGATGCCGAGGTCAACGCCCCTGGGGCGAAGCCTGTTTCGACCTCGGGCCGTGGATCATCCGATCGATCAGGCGTTGGGGTCGAAGGTGATGCCGGAGGGCATGGCCTTGGCGAGGTGGGTCGCGAAGTTCGCGTCCTTGAGACCGAAGTTGGCGCTGCCGAAGTCGTAGGCGCTGAGCTTGTCGCGAAGACCGGCCGGGTAGCCGTTCCAGCCGACCAGGGCCGGGTACTGCCACGTGTGGTAGTAGTTCTCCGGCGGCTCGTCGTTCGTGTTCGCCAGCCGGAAGTCGTGGGTGCCCAGGCCGTCCTTCTGGTAGACGACCTTCGGGTGCGTGCCGTCCCAGAGGACGTCACTGGCCGCGTGGACGGTGAAGCTGCCGTGGTTCGAGGTGGCGACGTACTTCGCCTGGTCGTTCTGCACCCAGACCGCGACGTGCTCCCAGTCGTTGCGGTGGCCGCCGACGGTGGCCTGGTCCTTCTCGAAGTAGAGACCGTAAAGGATCACGCACCAGCCGTTGTTGCACTTTTCGCGGGAGTAACCGTTGGTGTTGTCCAGGTCCGACTTGTCGTGGCACTCGCCGCTCGGCGAACCGGACGGCTTGAGGCCGCCGTTGATGGTGCCGTCGGGTCCGATCGCGGGTGTGGGGTAGCAGCCGTCGGTGTCGTAGTCGTACGCCGGCTGCCATTTCTGTTCCAGCGCGTCCGCGTTGGCGGGGAGGGAGGTGGGCGGGGCGGCCAGGGCGCTGTTCGGCAGAGCGAGGACCAGCGCGACGGAGCTGCCGAGGATGAGCGAGGCGCGGCGAATACGCGAACTTCTCTGCACAGAGTCCTCCTGAAGGACTGCGGGGGGTGAGGGCAAGCGGTTGCTTCGTATGCCCGGGCCACTCTCATCTGCTTGATTGAGTAACTCAAGCTTTCGTGGATGTCGCGCAAGTGAAGGATCAACGAACAGGCGGGCGTGGGGAGTTGGGTGGGGAGGGGTGTGCCGCGGGGGTGTCCGGCTCGCCTTCGCTCAGGTCACCCTGCGGGTCCACCCGGCGGGCGACCGCTCGGGCTCGGGCTCGGGTAGCGGGCAGCGCTCAAGTGCCGGGCCGGCTGAAGATGACCGTGGCGGCGGCCTCCCACTCTCGGATCAGGTCGACGCCATCCGGATCACGCAGCCACTGCAACTCCAGGCCGTCCATCGTCGCCAGAATCTGCCGGGCGAGCGACTGCGGGTGGTCGGTGACGGTCTTGGCCAGCTGGACGAGACCGGCGACCGCCCTCTGGTGGCGGGCGAGGAAGTAGGCGTGCGCGGGGTGGCGCGGCTCCAACGACTCGGCCGCCAGTACGGCGTGCAGCCGGACGATCTCGGGCTGCGCCGCGTTGTGGCGCACGATGGCGGCGCACACCTGCGGCAGGTCGACCGGGTTCCGCGATGCCCGGTCCGCGGAGCCCGCCGTCAAGTCGTCGCCGGTTGTGCCGAGTTGTGCGGCCAGTCGCAGCGCGTCCTCGGTCTCGGCGTGGTCCAGGACCGATACGAGCAACCCGTCCTTCGAGCCGACGTGGTGCAGCAGGCCCTGGACGGTGAGTCCGCAGCGGTCGGCGACGTCCTGCATCGACAGACCCCAGAAGCCCCGCTCGGCGATCAGTCGTGTCGTCGCCTCCACGATCTGCCGTCGCCGCTGCGCGGCCGGCAGCCGGGTCCGGTCGCGCCGGTAAGTCGGTCCGTCCTCAGCCATGTTCACCGGGCCTTCGTATCAACACATCTCTTGTCGGCGCACATCCGATGTTGTAATTTGCAGCCTACCTTGTACCTCATAGGTACTCAGTAACGACGGGAGTGAGTCGATGCACCAGTCCCCTCAGTCAGCCGCGCTGCCCGGAGCGATCCGCCAGATCGGATATGTCGTCCGCGATCTCGACAAGGCGATGGAGAGCTGGATCGCCTTGGGGGTCGGTCCCTGGCACGTGATGCGCGGACTGCCTCTGGACGCGCTCCACCGCGGTCAGCCCGTCAAGGCCAATGTGACCCTCGCCGTGTCCAACTCCGGTGACGTACAGATCGAGTTGATTCACCAGGAGGACGACACACCCAGCGTCTACACGGAGTTCCTGGCGTCCGGGCAGGAGGGATACCAGCAGATCGCCTGGTGGGTGGACGACCTCGATACGGCGGTCGAGGCCACCGTCGCGGCCACCGGCTGGCCGATCGTGTGGTCCAGCGACGACGCTACCAGCCCGATCCGGTATGTGTACCTCGAATCGCCCACGGGTCCGGCGCCGGTCGTCGAGATCATGGAGCGCTCGGCCGCCTCGGACGGCTTCGCCGAGATGGTGCGTGCCGCCTCGGCCGACTGGGACGGCAGCCGGCCGGTCCGCACCCTGGGCCCCGACGGCAAGTTCTGACATCACCGCGGCACCGAAATCACCCCTCGGAGGAACGAAGCATGCCTGAAACCCGCCAGTCCAGCGAGGTCCGCTGGGCGATCGTCGGCACCGGCGACATCTCCCGACAGGTCGCCTCGGACTTCGCGGCCGTCACCGGAGCCGGGCGGGCGGCGGTCCTGTCCCGCTCCCTCGAACGGGCTCGCGCGTTCGCCGACGAGTTCGGCTTCGCGCAGGCCTACGACGACCTCGACGCCCTGGTGGCCGACCCGGAGGTCGACGCGCTCTACCTCGCGACACCGCACGCGCTCCATGCCCCGATGGCGCTGCGGGCCATCGAGGCCGGCAAGCACGTCCTGGTCGAGAAGCCGCTCGGGGTGAACGGGACCGAGGCCCGGAAGATCGCCGAGGCGGCGCGACAGCGCGGTGTGTTCGCGATGGAAGCGATGTGGATGAAGTTCAATCCGAGCTTCCGGGCCTTCGCGGACGAGGCGCGATCCGGCCGCATCGGCGAGATCCGTTCGGTGCGCGGGTATTTCGGGATTCCGTTCGCGGCGCCTGATTCCCCCCGGTGGACGGTCGAGCGCGCCAGCAGCACCCTGCTCGACCAGGGGATCTACCCCGTCACACTGGCACTCGAACTGCTCGGCACGCCCAGCGGGATCACCGCCGAGGGCCGTGTCCGCGAGGACGGCGTCGACCTGACGGAGTACGTGACGCTGCGGTACGACGGGGGCGAGATCGCGCATCTGGCCGCGTCCATGGTGCAGTTCATCGAGCCGTCGGCCTCGGTGAGCGGCACCCGCGGATGGATGACGATCCCCGCGCCGTTCTGGGCGTCCACCCAGTACGCCACCCACGCCGTGGGCGACGGGCTGTCCGGCGAACTCTTCTCGTCACCCAAGATGTCGCGATTCGACCGCGAGGGCCACGGCTACGTGCCCATGCTGCGCGCCGTGACGGAGGCGATCCTCCGTGGCGACACGGAGCACGAGTGGCACCCGCTCGGAGCCTCCATCGCGGTCTTCGACGTGCTCGACGGCATTCGGTCCGCGCTCGCGCCCTCCGTGACGCCGAGCGGCTGATCCGACGGGTGACGGGTCTGCCGCGGGCATCGGCGTATGAAGGTGTGCGTGCGGCTCACCACATCCGTAACCGGTTGCGGACAAAACCGCCTAGCCCTCGCTCCGGGAGGGTGGGACGGGCGCCGTCTCGCCGCAACCGACGGACGGGCCGGGGGCGGCGAGGTCGAGGAGCGTCATCCTGTCGTGGTCCGGGCTGCCGGGCGGCGCCATGTAGACGACGAGGCGCTGGCCTTGAGCGCGGTTGAGGGACAGCCCTTCGTGCGAGAGCGTCATCGTGCCGACCTCCGGGTGCCGGAGCGTCTTCTCGCCGTCGCCGATCGTGTGCACCTCGTACCGCTCCCAGAGCCGGTTGAAGTCGGGGCTCTTGACGATCAACTCGCCTACGAGCGCGGCGAGATCAGGGGCATCCGGATCGGTGCCCGCGATCGCCCGCAACTGGGCGACGCACCCCTTGGCCTTCCGTTCCCAGTCCACCCACAGCTCGCGGGCCGCTGGGTGCAGGAAGGTGTACCGGACGGTGTTCCGCTGCCGCTCCGGCCAGTCGGCGATGCCGTGGAGCAGCCGCAGCCCGCCGGGATTGGCCGCCAGCAGGTCGTTGGTGCGGCTCACGACGTATGCCGGGTTGGGCCGGAGCGTCTCCAGAAGCTGTGTGACGGTCGGACGTATTCGCCGTGACGGCAGGGTTCGGGGCTCGGGCGCACGCCGTGCCGCCCGTGCCGCCAGCTCGTGCAGGAAGCCGTTCTCCTCCTGGTCGAGGCGGAGCGCGTCGGCCAGCGCCTCGACCACGGAGGGGCTCGGACGGGTCTCCTTGCCGCGTTCCAGACGTATGTAGTAGTCGATGCTCACACCGGCCAGCGCCGCCAGCTCCTCCCGGCGCAGACCCGGCGTACGGCGCGTGCCGGTTCCGGCGGGCAGGCCGACGTCCGCCGGGCGTATGTCGGCACGGCGAGCCCGCAGAAATTTCCCGAACTCGGTCATGTCGTCATTCTGCCAGCGCGAGATCAGGTATCCGGCCCGGAGCCTGGCCCTGTCGCACCCACCTGTGGCGCACCCCGGAAGATCACGGTCTGCCTCGCCCGCGCGAGCCTCAGCACTCTGGACGGATGACCACTCTTGAACCGGCCCGCGCGTCACAGGATGCCCGGCGACGCGCGGCCGCACCGAAGCTGATCCTGGCGACCACGTTCATGGGCATCTTTCTGCTCAACCTCAACACCATGGCGATGAACGTGGCGCTGCCCGGGATCGGGCGGACCTTCGGCGGCAGCACGGCGGGACTTCAATGGATCGTGGACGCCTACACGTTGATGTTCGCCGCGCTCCTGCTGTCCGCGGGCACGCTCTCCGACCGCATCGGGGCGAGCCGCGCGTTCGGCGCCGGCGTCGCGGTCTTCACGGTCGCCTCGGCGGCCTGCGGACTGGCGCCGGGGCTGGGCGAGTTGATCGCCGCCCGCCTGATCCAGGGGGGCGCGGCGGCGATCATGCTGCCCTCCTCGCTGGCCCTCGTCCGGCAGGCCTTCCCGGACGCGGCCGAACGTGCACGGGCCATCGCGCTGTGGACCGTCGGCGGAGCCGTCGCGGTCGCCGCCGGCCCGGTGGCCGGCGGGGTGCTGTCCAGCACGCTGAGCTGGCGGGCGATCTTCGTCGTCAACCTGCCCGTCGGCATCGCCACCCTCGCGGTGTTGACCCGCGCGGAGCGCTCGCCGCGCCGGGCCGCGCCGCTCGATCCGTACGGCCAGCTCACGGCGATCGTCGCGCTCGCGGCGCTCACCTTCGCGGTGATCGACGGAGGGGAGAACGGCTTCGGCGAGCCCGTGGTGCTGGGCTGCCTGGGGCTCGCCGCGGTGGCGACGGCCGCGTTCATCATGATCGAGGCACGTACCGCGGCGCCGTTGGTCCCGCTCGACCTCTTCCGTTCGCGCGCGGTGACGGTTTCGGTCGCGATCGGCTTCGTCGGCAATGCCGCGTTCTACGGGCTGGTGTTCGTGCTGAGCCTGTTCTTCCAGGACGTTCTGAACCTGTCCGCCATGGCCGCGGGGCTGATGTTCCTACCGATGATGGCCGTGATCGCCGGAGCCAACCTGGCCTCGGCCAGGGCCGCGGCACGCTTCGGGCCGCGGATGCCGATCGCCACGGGACAGGCGATCCTCGCGCTGGCGATGCTCGGCCTGCTCTGGATCGACGAGGGCACCAGCAGACCGGTGATCGCGGCGATGCTCATCCCGGTCGGCGTCGGCCTGGGCTTCTTCGTGCCTTCCCTGACCGCCGTCCTGCTGAACGACATCGCCGCGGATCGGGCCGGTATGGCCGCCGGGATCCTGAACTCCTTCCGGCAGACGGGCGGCGCGCTCGCCGTGGCCGTCTTCGGAGCCTTGGTCGCGGACCGGGGTGAGTTCATTGCGGGTCTGCGGGTCGCCCTGTGCGTCGCGGCCGTGATGCTGATGGCCACCACGGCCGCGGCCCTCATGCTGCCGCGCGGCCCGGTGACGAACTCGACCTGAGGGAACCGGGAGCACACCTGACAGTCGCTGCGCCGCTCCTCACGGGGAGGGTCATGACTACCGGTGCGCCGTATAGACGGTCGCGGTCATCGGCGCGGTGATGCGGCCGGTGCCGAGCCGGTCCGTCATCTTCCGTGTGACGGCGGCCTGGAGGGACCGCGCGTCGTCGCGGTCCTGCACGGCGGCGCTCACCGGTGTGCCGGTGAGGAACCCGGTGGCGACGGAGGCCGCGGACTCCGCCACGCCTTCCAGCGTGACCTCCTCGGCAGTGGCCAGGGTCAGTCCGGCGGCCGTGAGGTCCGCGGTGACCACGGCCGGGTCGGCGTAGCCGTGGGGCACGTCCTTCAGGAACTGGGGTGCTCCGTCGGGCATGGACTGTTCCAGGGCGGCCTGGAAGGCGGCCCCGAATCCGTGCGAGGCCAGCGGGCCCCAGCTGTTGAACAGGAACCGCCCCCGCGGCGCCAGGACCCGGCGCACCTCGGCGTAGGCGGCGGGCCTGTCGGGGAAGAACATCACCCCGAACTGGCAGATGACGAGGTCGAAGCTGCCGTCCAGGAAGGGCAGGTCCTGGGCGTCCGCCTTGCGCCAGTGCGCGCGCGGTTCCCGTGCCGAACCCGCGATGACCATCGCCTCGTTGAGGTCGGTCGCCACCACCGAGGCCGTGGGCGCCGCGGTGAGCAGGGCCGAGGTCAACGCCCCGGTTCCGGCGGCGAGTTCCAGGACCGTGCGGGGCCGCAGCGCTGCCGCCCTGGCGGCCAGGTCGAGGGCGAAGGGCCGGAAGAAGACCGGCACCAGGTGACGTTCGTAGGCCTCGGGCATGGACCGTGTCCACCGCCGGTTCGCATCGTCTGTGCTCACCCGGCAGACACTAGCCCCGCGGGAACCCCGAGGCGGACGGCCACGGCCGCGGGGCCGTGACCTCTTCGAGTGACAGCGTTCCGTTCGGCACCTCGCCTCGTCCGCGGTGCGCGACTCTCGACCCGTGTGCGATCGACGTGAGTGCCGTGCGCGAACGACCGTGGCCCGGCCCGGCACCCGAGGGGCCGGGCCGGGCCGCCGTTCAGAGGCTCCAGCTCTGGCTCTTCGCTCCGTTGCAGCTCCAGGTCACCAGGAGCTGGCCGTTGCCGGACCGGCCCGCCAGGATGTCGAGGCACTTTCCGTTCATCCGGCTGCGCAGCTCGCCGCCGTTCCAGTACCACCGCTGGTTGCTGCCGCCGTTGCAGTCCCAGAGGTTCACCGATGCCTGGTCACCGGGGTTGGAACCGTAGATCTCCAGGCACTTGCCGTTCATGCTCGAACGGATCTGCTCGCCGTCCCAGAACCACTGCTGGTTGGTGTTGCCGGTGCAGTCCCACGTCACGGTGGAGGCGCCGTTCTCGTTGTGGAACATGAAGATGTCGGCGCACCTCCCGTCCAGGTTGGACGTGAGCATGGGTGCCGAGGCGTGGGCCGCCGGGGCCGTCACGGCACCGCCGATCGCGAGTCCGATAGCCGCCAGGAACGGCACCAGTCGTTTCGTGGCCTTCATGTTGTCCCTCCGCATGGTCGTTGCGCGGTTGCGCTGATCCATGGCTATCCGCCGCGCGTTGTCCGGCGCCGGGCTGTCGACGCCGGACATCAACGGCCGGACAACCGGGGCCCGTCGGCGCCCCGGAAGTGCTCGGGAAGGGAACGGCATGCCACGCGCCGAACGGCCGCTTGACCTGGACGGCGGTCCACTGACGTGCTTCGCGGCCGACCTGCGGAGACTGCGCGAGAAGGCGGGCGGACCGCCGTACCGGACGATGGCCAAGCAGGCGCACTACTCGTCCACGACGCTGTCGGACGCGGCCGGCGGACGCACGTTCCCGAGCCTGGGCGTCACGCTCGCCTATGTCGAGGCGTGTCAGGGCGAGCGCCGTGCGTGGGAGTCCCGCTGGCATGCCGTCGCCGCCGAACTCGCCGCGAGCGCGAAGGGCGGCGAGCCCCGCGAGGACCGCGGACAGGGCACGCCGTACGTCGGGCTGTCCGCGTTCCAACCGGAGGACGCCGACCGGTTCTTCGGGCGTGAGCGGCTGACCGACGAGGTCCTCGCGCGCGTGCGCGACCGCCGGTTCCTCACGGTCTTCGGGCCGTCCGGATCGGGGAAGTCCTCGCTGCTGCGGGCGGGACTCGTCGCCCGCGCGCGGGCATCGGGCCGACCGGTGCTGCTCCTCACGCCGGGCCCCCACCCCCTGGAGGAGTGCGCCGTCCGCCTGGCCGCGCTGACGGGCGAGACACCCGGCGCGCTCGTCACCGAACTGCGCGACGACCCCGAGGCGCTGCACCTGCGCATCCGGCAGGCCACCGTCGACCGCGCACCGGACACCGACATCCTGATCGTGGCCGACCAGTTCGAGGAGGTCTTCACCCTCTGCCGGGACCGGGCCGAACGCGACGCGTTCATCGCCCTGTTGACCACCGCCACCACCGCGCCGACCAGCCGGACCCGAGTGGTGCTCGGCGTACGCGCCGACTTCTACGGCCACTGCGTCCAGGATCCCCGGCTGGTCGAGGCGATGCGCGACGCGCAGCTCGCCGTGGGCCCGATGAGCGGCCAGGAGCTGCGCGAGGCCATCACCCGGCCCGCCCGGCTCGTCGGCTGCACGGTGACCGGCCCGCTGCTCGCGGCCGTCGTCGCGGACGCGACCGGTCAGCCGGGCGCGCTGCCCCTGGTCTCGCACGCGATGGTGGAGACCTGGCGCCGCCGCAGCGGCAGCCGCCTCACCCTCGACGGATACCTCGCGGCCGGTGGCATCCAGCACGCGCTCGCGCAGACCGCCGAGACCGCCTACCGGGCGCTGTCGCCGCCGCGCCAGGACCTCGCCCGATCCCTGTTCCTCCGGCTGACCGCGCTGGGCGACGGCACCGAGGACACTCGACGCCGTATCACCCCGGACGAACTGGACCCCGGCCCCGACACCGCGTTCGTGCTCGAATCCCTCGCCGGGCAACGGCTGGTGACCCTGGACGAGCGGTATGTCGAGATCACCCACGAGGCGATCATCCGATGCTGGCCGCGACTGCGCGGCTGGCTGGCCGAGGACCGGGAACGGCTGCTCCTGCACCGCCAACTCACCGAGGCGACCGCCGGCTGGGAGGCGCACGGCCGCGACCCGCACGCCCTGTGGAGAGGGGCCCGCCTGTCCGCCGCCCTGGACCTGGCCGCCACGGACGCCGCCCGACTGACGCGCAGGGAACGGAGTTTCCTCGACGCGAGCGGCGAAGCGCAGGCCGGCGAGCTGGCGGCGGTCAGACGGTGGACGGTCCGGCTGCGCCAACTGGTCGCGCTGCTCGCCGTGTTGGCGCTCACCGCGGTCACCACCGGTGTGCTGGCGGTCGGTTCACGCGACTCGGCCGTACGGCAGCGCAATGTGGCCGTCGCCCGCAAGGTCGCCACGGACGCGGCCGAGCTGCGGCAGCAGAACCCCGCGCTGGCCGCGCAGTTGAACCTGGCCGCGTACCGGCTGGCCCCCACGGCAGACGTCCGCGACCAGCTCATGAACACCTTCGCCACGCCGTACACGAGCCGCCTCACCGGCCACACCTCCGACGTGGTCTCCACCGCCTTCGCGCCCCGGAACTCGCTGCTGGCCACCGCGAGTTGGGACCGCACGGTCCGGCTGTGGGACGTGCGCGACACCCACCGTCCGGTCCGCCTCGCGGTCCTGCGCCAGCCCTGGCGGATGCTGTCGGTCGCGTTCGGGCGGGGCGGTCGCGTCCTGGCCACCGCGGGCGACGGGTCGGTACGGCTGTGGGACGTGACGGACCGGCGGGCGCCCGCCCCGCTGAGCACCCTGCCGGACCAGCCGGCCTCGCCGATGTGGGTGGCGTTCCGGCCCGCTGGCGATGTCCTCGCCACCGGCCACACCGACGGCGTGACCCGCCTCTGGAACGTACGGGACCCCCGGCGTCCCCGCTGGCTGGCCACCCTCACCGGCCACACCGGCGCGGTCACCTCGGCGGCCTTCAGCCCGGACGGGCACACGCTGGTGACCACCGGCGACACCACGGCCAGGCTGTGGGACGTCACCGATCCCGCCGCTCCGCGCCCACTCGACGTGCTGCGCGGCCACACCGACACCGTGACCTCGGCGGCGTTCAGCCCGGACGGCCGGACTGTGGCGACCGGCAGCTGGGACCACACCGCACGGGTCTGGCCCCTCGGCGACGGCGGTCCCCGGACGCGGCCACCGACCGTCCTGCGCGGCCATACCGCGATCGTCTGGTCGGTGGCGTTCGGCCCCGACGGACGCACCCTCGTCTCGGTCGGCGGATCCACCCTGTTCTGGGACCTCACCGAACCGGCCCGTCCCCAGCGCGTCAGCGCGATTCCCGGTGGGGCCTACCAGGCCGTGTTCAGCCCGGACGGCCGCGTGCTCGCCGACGCCGACCGACTCCTGGACCTGCGCGATCTGTCGCTCGCGACCCACGACGACGTCGTCACCTCCCTCGCGTTCGCCCCCGGCGGCCGTGTGCTCGCCAGCGCGAGCTGGGACGGCACCGCACGGCTGTGGCGGGTCACCGGCGGCCGGGCCCTGTGGCCGCTGGCGGTCCTGCGCGGACACACCGGATTCGTCCGGTCGGTGGCCTTCAGCCCGGACGGGCGCACCCTCGTCACCGCGAGCGAGGACACCACCGTCCGCGTCTGGGACGTGACCGACCCGCGCAGACCCCGGCTCGGATCGGCCGTCCCCTGCGGCGCGGGCGAGGTCGCCGGGGCGGCCTTCGGACCCTCCGGCCACCTGCTGGTCGTATGGGCGCAGCACGGAGCCGCACTGTGGGACCTGACCGACCCCGGCCGCCCCCGACCCCTGAGCCGCTTCGCCGAGGGCGGACCGGATGTCACGATGGTGTCGTTCCGGCCGGACGGCCGCACGCTGGTGACGAGCACGGGCACCACCGGCTCCCTGCGGTTCTGGGACATCGGCGAGCCGCGCAACCCCCGCGAACTCCCTTCCCCACTACGGTCCGAGCCGCTCACCGACGGCGTGTTCAGCCCCGACGACCGGACCCTGGCCGCGATCCACCGGCCGGACCGGACGGTCTGGCTGATCGACATCGGCGACCCCGCCCACTCACCGAAGGTGAAGCGGCTACGGGCGTACGGCTCCTGGCTCTACGCGCTGGCCTTCTCCCCGGACGGCCGCCGACTGGTCGCCGGGGCCGCCGACGCCAAGGCCCTGCTGTGGCACGTAGGCGGTACGACCGCTCCCGTCGTCCTCGGCGGCCATACGAACCCGGTACCGGCCGTGGCGTTCGGCCCGCACGGCGACACCCTGGCCACCGGCGGCAACGACTTCACGATCCGGCTGTGGAACACCGACCCGGACAGCGTCGCCGCCCGCGTCTGCGCCACCGCGTACCCACGGGTCACCAGAGCCGAATGGGCGAGGTACTTCACGACGACGGACTTCGAACCACCCTGTCCCACCACATGACTTCACGCCGTAGGTCCATACCAGACGCGTCAAGTACTGCATGAATGAGCCGAGTTGAGATGTGCCATGCGGTCGGATCCTGAACGGAATACCGCACCGATGCCCGGAGTCACCCCGAACTCCCGTCAGTTCGGCTTCAGTTGTTGACGTCGGGCAGCGGCGCGGTTACAACCCGGGGAGAGCGCTCCCAAACCTGAGGAGACCCCCCATGCAGACCTCCGGCAGACCTTCACCCGCCGCCCTACGCTCCCGCACCGCTCTCGGTCTGGTCGTCGTCCTGATCGTCGCCTGCTTCGCCGCCCTGACCCCCTCGCCCGCCCGCGCCGCCGACCAACTCCTGTCCCAGGGACGGCCCGCCACCGCGTCCTCGACCGAGAGCGCGTCCTTCCCCGCGAGCGCCGCCGTCGACGGCGACACCGGCACCCGCTGGTCCTCCGCCTTCGCCGATCCGCAGTGGATACGGGTGGACCTCGGCTCCGTCCAGCAACTCACCCGCGTCTCACTGAACTGGGAGACCGCCTACGCCACCGGCTACCAGATCCAGACCTCGACCGACGCCACCACCTGGACCACCGTCTACTCCACCACCACCGCCACGGGCGGCACCCAGAACATCACCCTCACCGGCAGCGGACGCTACGTCCGCGTCTACGGCACCGCCCGCGCCACCCAATGGGGCTACTCCCTCTGGGAGTTCCAGGTCTACGGCCCCGGAAGCACCACCCCGCCCGACGACTTCTGGGGCAGCACCAGCGACATCCCCGCGGCCAACAACGCCGTGGAGGTGAAGATCCTCAACCGCACCAACGGCAAGTACCCCGACAGCCAGGTGTATTGGAGCTTCAACGGCCAGACGCACTCCATCGCCGAGCAGCCCTACCTCGACATGCCCGCCAACTCCGCGGGCCGCATGTACTTCTACCTCGGCTCGCCCACCAGCTCGTACTACGACTTCATCGAGTTCACGGTCGGCAACAACGTCTTCAACGGCAACACCACCCGCGTCGACGCCTTCGGCCTCAAACTCGCCATGCGCCTGCACAGCAAGGACGGTTACGACACCGAGGTCGGCGAGAACCGGGCGACCTTCGCCGAGGACCGCGCGACCACCTTCCAGCGCTTCACCGACGCGGTGCCGTCCCAGTTCAAGGTGCTCGCCCAGACCCAGGCGCCGTACCGGATCATCGCGCCCGGCAGCGACCCGAGCTTCCGCGCGGGCGGCGCCAACGCCAACTACTTCACGTCCTACGCCCAGTCGGTGGGCGTGAACGCGGCCACCTCCGACATCTTCGGCTGTGCCGCGTCCCTCGCCGCCAACCCCGACATGTGCGCCGCCCTCAACCGCCACGTGGCCACCCTGCCGGCGGCGCAGCAGTCCGACCCGGCGCAGTTCTACAAGGCGGCACCCGCCAACTACTACGCCAAGTTCTGGCACGACAACGCCATCAACCAGCTTGCCTACGGCTTCCCTTACGACGACGTCGCGGGCCAGTCCTCCTTCATCTCGCACGCCAGTCCGCAGTGGCTGCTGGTCGCCGTCGGCTGGTAGGCACTGAGGAGACAACGTGAAGCGGGGCCGCCCTTGTCAGGAAGGGCGGCCCCGCGTCATGGGGTGACGGCCTGAGCTACTGGACGTTGATCGTGAAGGTGGACGTGGTGTTGCGGATGTCCTGGGCGTTGCCGCTCATCCGCAGGTTGACGAAGGTGGCGGAACCGACGGCCGGTCCCTGTCCGGGCTCGGGCAGTTCGTTGGCCCAGATGCCCCACCCGGACTTGGCGTCGAACGCGTCTCCGCTCTTCTTGGAGTTGGTGATGGAGATGTCGGTGAAGATGGTGTCCTTCACCGGGAACTGCGGTTGTCCGCCTACGTAGTTGGTCTGGAACATGACCCCTCCGTAGGTGGAGTTGTCGATGTCGACGTCGTTGACCCTGATGCCTTGGAAGACCTTCGAGGCCGAGAACGCCCAGATGGCGGGGAAGACCTGGGAGCCCCAGAAGTGGCCTCCCGTTCTGTCCAGGGAGACGTTCTCGATCGTCGTCGGATCGGTCCCGAAGCCGTTCATCGGGTAGCCGAAGTCCAGCGAGGAGATCGTGATGCCGGAGTAGACCAGGGTGTCGGCGACCCGGATGTTGCGGAAGGTGTTGTTGTAGCCGCCGTAGACGGCGATACCGGCCGCACGCCAGGTGAGCGTCGACGTCAGGTTCTCGTAGAGGTTGTTCTTCTCGTCGGCCCCGCCCGCGTCGATCGCAGAGAAGAGCGCGAAGCTGTCGTCGCCCGTGGCGCGGGCGTCGTTGTTGACGACGTGGTTGTCCGTGGAGCCGTTCGTCATGTTGATGCCGTCGGCGAACGTGTCCCGGATGCGGGTGTTCGAGATGGTCATGTTGTCGGTGTTGGCGCCCCAGTAGAGGCACACCATGTGCTCGGCCCAGATGTTGTCGATGGTGATGTTGGAGACGTTGGAGAAGTCGAATACCTTGCCCGGGCCGTCAATTCGGGACGTGTAGTTGCCGAAGTAGGCGAAGCCGGAGAACGTCGAACCGTTGGCCGTGGCCTCGGCGCGGAAGCCGATGTCGGTGTTCTCCTGCGAGGAGGGGGCGCGGAAGCGGGTGAACCACGGACCCGCTCCGACGACCTTGACCGCCTTGCCGTAGACCTGGAGCTTGCTGGAGGTCTCGTAGTCACCGGCCGGCAGATAGACGCCGACGAGCTTGCCCGTGGTGTCCATACGGACCTTGTCGAGCGCGTTCTGCACGTCCTGCTGCGAGAAACCGGCCGGGACCGTGTAGGCGGCCGGGTCGGGGTTCGGGATCGCCGTCGCCTGTTCGAGGTTGATGAAGTCGATCGCGTAGGTGGAGGAGTTGGCCGCGTCCTTCTGGAGACGGATCTTCGAGCCCGCCGGAACTGTCCTGCCCAGCAGGAGATTTGCCTCGTCGTAGATGTGACGTTGGGTTCCGGCGCTCGGCGAGTTGCCGGGCGCGGTCTCGTTGCCGTACAGCCAGGCGTACTTGGAGGTGAGGTCGATCGCCTTCAGGAACTGGCCGTCCACGTAGACGTCGAGGGTGGAGTCGGTGCCGTCCGGGATCGAGAAGCGGGTGACCAGCGTGTTGGTCGCCGCGCGCGTGGTCCACTCGACGTACTGGCCGGTCGAGTTGAGGGTCACCGCCTTGCGGCCGCTCGCCTCGCCCGCGACGTCGCCGATGGTCCGGTTGGGGCCGACGACCGTGGCGCCACCGCCGACCGTGCCGTCCTCGGCCTCGTACATGTCGTACGGCATGTCGGCGCCCCGGCCGACGAACAGGGGTTGTGTGGTGGTGTTGTTGGTGCGCTTGACCGGCAACTCGTTGGCGTCGTCGGCGATGACGGTCTTGACGGTGTACTTGCCGTTGGCGGCGGTCCACGAGCCGAGGCCGATCGGTGCGGTGGTCTGGCCGGAGGCGATGGTGCCGTTGTAGGAGCCGGTGAGTGTCTTGACGGTGGCGCCGTTCGCGTCCTGGACCGTCAGCGTGACGGCGTGGGCGCCGGAGGCCGAGTCCGTCGTGCCCTGGTTCTTGATGGCCACGCTGAACGCGACGTTGTCGCCCGCCGAGGGGCTGGACGGGGTCCAGGCCACCGGTGCGGCGACCAGGTCGGAGCTGGAGACCGGCTTGACGACGAGGGCGTCGGAGCGGGTGAAGGTGTTGTTGCCCTCGTTCTGCTCGATGACCTTGTTCGACGGGTCCACCTCGGCGCCGAGCGGGTAACTGCCCGCGTCCTGGGCGCCGATGCTCGCGGTGACCGTCGTCGACGCGCCGGCCGCGAGGACCGGGACGTCGGCCGTGGCGACCTTCGTGCCGCCGAGCGTGAAGTTCAGGTCGGTCGCCTTCGACGCCTTGCTGCCGCTGTTGGTGACCGTCGCGGAGAGGCTGATCGCGTCCGACTCGACAGGCGCCGCAGGCGAGTTGGTGATGCCGGTGACCTTCAGGTCCGGGTTCGCGGCCGGGGTGCCGATCACCTGGAACTCGGCGACCTGCCCGCCCGGAGCGCCCGTGTTGGAGGCGAACTTGAGCTGGATGTCGGCCGCCGCGCCGGAGACCGGGATGGTCACCGTGTTGCCGGTCGCCGGGTTGAACGTGTAGTCCTTCGCCGCGACGAGACTCGTGAACGCGGTCGCGTCCTGATCACGCCCGAGCACCTGGATGTTCTGCGTACGCGTCGACCACGCGGGGTCCGGGTTGAGCTTGACGACGACCTGACTCAGATCGGCGTTGGCACCCAGCTTGGTGGTGAGTGTGGCCGGGTAGGCGCCGCCCCCGCTCTCCCAATAGGTCGCGATCTGGCCGTCGTTGGCGTTCGCGGCCACGTAGGTGAAGACGTACGAGGAGGCCTCGACGGGCTTGCCCTGCGCGAGGTCGGAGCCCGCGCCGTTGCCCGCCCGGGTGACGCTGTTGCTCGCCACCGACACGTTCCCGGCGGCGTCCTTCGCCTTCACGTAGTAGGTGACCGTGGCCGTCGCCGACGGGGTGTCGGTGTACGAAGTCACGTCACCGGCAAGGGACTTGATCACCTGGTCGTTGGCGTAGACGTCGTAGCCGGTCACCTGGACGTTGTCGCTCGACGCCTGCCAGGTCAGCTTCACGTCGCTGCCCGACTGCGTGTAGGCGAGGTTGCCCGGCGCGGTGGGTGCCTGGGTGTCGCCGCCCGTCCCCTTGCGGGTCACGCTGTTGCTGTTCGCGGAGACGTTGCCCGCCGCGTCCTTGGCCCGCACGAAGTACGTGACGTCGCTCGCGGCGGGCTGGGTGTCGGTGTACGTCAGCACGTTCCCGGCGACGCTCGCCCTCAACTGCCCGTTGGCGTAGACGTCGTAGCCCGTCACGGCCGTGTCGTCGGTGGCCGCGCTCCACGTCAACTTGATCTGCCCGGTGGCCGGTTCGGTGTAGGCCAGGTTCGTCGGGGCGGTGGGCGCCTGGGTGTCGCCGGTGACCGGCCCGTAGACCTCCAGCTCGGACGCCTGCCCGGCGGGCCAGCCCGTGTTGGCGGTGAACAGCGCACGCACGTACCGCGTGGTCGTCGTGTCGAAACTGATGGTCGTGGACTGGTCGTTGGTGCTGTCGAAGGTGTACGCCTTCGAGGCCGTCAGGTCGGTGAAGTTCGCGTTGTCGGTCGAACCCTGGATCTTGAGGGTCTGGCTGCGGCTCGGCCAGCCGCTGGGCAGCCGCAGCGTCACCTGGTTGATCTTCACTGACGAGCCCAGGTCGACCTGGAGCCACTGCGGGAAGGCGTTGTTGGTGCTCTCCCAGTAGGTGTCGCGGTTGCCGTCACCGGCGTTGGCCGCGCCGTAGACGTCCGCGTGACCGCTCTCGCTGAAGGGCTTGCCCTGCGCGAGGTTGGGGGTCGACGCGGCGGTCGTGAGGACCTGCATCTCGCCCAACTGGGCGGTGCCCGCGACCGAGTTGGCACTGAAGTCGGCGCGTACGTACCGGGCGAGGGTCGCGGGGATGGAGACCTTCACCGTGTTGTCGTTGGCGGGACCGAAGACGTACTGCGCCGACGACTTGAGGGTGGCGAAGCTCTTGCCGTCGTCGCTGCCCTGGAGCGCGAACGTCTGCTTGCGGGACTGCCAGCCCTCCGGCAGCCGCAGCACGACCTGGCGGACGCGCTTGCTCTTCCCGAGGTCGGTCTGCACCCACTGTGCCGACTTCTTCCCGGCCTGCCAGTAGGTGTCGAGGTCGCCGTCGGTGATGTTCGCGGCGGTGTGCTTTCCATGCGTGCTGCCAGCCGAAGTCCTGGCGTCGGCCGCGGCGTTGGGGCCACCGGCCGCGTGGGCGGCGACGGCGGGCAGGCCCAGGACCATGACGGTGGCGGCGAGGGCGGCGGTCGCTGCGCGCCGCCCGGGGGATCTCTGCTTGTGTCGAGTCATGCGGGGGTCGCTTCCTGCGGAGGCTCGCGCGCCGGTGGGGCGGCGAGGGCGGCTCATTCCTGACGGAGTGGTGCAGAAAGGTGCGGGAGGATCGGTGCGGTGCTCTTCTGCTGGGCTGCTCTTCTGCTCGGCTGCTGTGCGCGAGGACCATGGGGCAGGATTTTGCGTTGTTTAATCGAAATATTGCAGAGTCGAGTGAGTCGGTCTACAGGTCGAACACCGGAATCTTGCGTTGTTCTGTTCTGTGTCCGTCGTCCGCGTCCTGTACGGCCCGACGTCCCCCGCCGGGTGATCCGCTTCTCTGGGAGGATCGCCACCATGAGCGACAACCCACAGCGCCTCGTCACCGTCGACCGCACCGGCCCCGGCCGGTTCACCGCCACCAACGCCCGTGGCGGCACCGTCGAGTTCGGCACCGCGAACGGTGGCGGCACCGAGTTCACCCCCGTCGAACTGCTGCTCGCCGCGATCGGGGGCTGCACCGCGGCCGACGTCGACGTGGCCACCACCCGGCACGCGGAGCCGGACGGCTTCACCGTCACCGTGACCGGCAACAAGGTCAGCGACGACCTGGGCAACCGGATGACCGACCTCGCGGTCACCTTCGCCGTGACCTTCCCGGAGGGCGAGGCGGGGGACCGGGCCCGCGCCATCCTGCCCCGGGCGGTCACCGTCTCCCACGACCGGCTGTGCACGGTCAGCCGCACGGTGGAGACCGGCACGCCCGTCACCGCGACGATCAAGGACGCCTGACGGACACGGAAGGCCCCCCGTTCTCTGCGGGCCGGTGACAAGCGGTTCGCCGGGCGCTGCGTTCTTGTGAGCACCGCCTGATCCCTGGGGCGCGAGCGGCCTACGGTCCGGCCATGAAGACGAGTCGCAGCACAGGACGGACAAGGGCAAGGGCAAGGACGTGGCGCGGTGCCGCGCTGGCGGTACTGGTGACCGCGGGCACGCTCACCGCCGCCGCCCCGCAGGCCCAGGGCGAGAGCGCGCGCACCGAGACCCCGGTCGCGTCGACACATCCCGCCGACGGGGTGGTCGAGTCGGTGGTGCGGGTGAAAGTGCCGTTACCGCAGTCGTTCGGCGCCCGCCCGGCGGCGTGCGACTGGCTGTCGTATCTGCGCTACCGCTCCGCCGACGGACCGCGCGCCTCGGCCGACGCCGACCGGATCCTCGTGGCCCAGCCCGGCATCCTCGAAGGGGCCGGAGCGTTCGACAGCGTCGCCCGCGACACGGTCGCCCAAGCCGCCGCCCAGGGACGGCACTTCGAGTTCTGGGCCCTGGACCGGCGCTCCAACTGCCTTGAGGATCCCACCGGTATCGCCTCCGGCGACCAGCACACGGCCGTCGACTACTACTACCGAGGCAAGGCCGTCGACGGCCGGACCTTCGCCGGGTTCGTCGGCAACGACAAGCTCGGCTGGATGGCGAAGCTCGGCATCGAGCAGACCGTGCGGGACGAATACGACCTGCTCGTCGCCGAGTTGCCCGACCAGAGCCTGCGCAAGAGCAAGGTGCTGTGCGGCGGGCACTCGCTCGGCGGGGTGATCACCGGGTACTTCGCGGCGGCCGACTTCGACGGCGACCCCGCCACCCTGGCCGACGCCGGACAGGACCAGTGCGCCGGCTACTTCGCCCTCGACACCACGATCTCCACCTCGCTCGGTGACCTGAGCGGCAGCATCCCCGACGACACCGACCTGCCCGACATCGGGCTCGGTTACGCCGTCGTACAGGCGGGGCTCGACAGCGGGCTGCTGTCCCGCTCCCTGTCCGCGCCGGTGCTGCTCAACCCCGAGACCATGACCCTGCTCGCCATCGCGGGCCTGGGCGCCGTACGCGCCCCGGACGGCGAGTCGGACCTGCCCGCCAACCTCCCCGCCAGCGTCAACATCGAGGCCACGAACCGGTTCCTGTTCTCCAAGGACACCGCCACCTTCCTCACCGGCTCACCCGCCGTGAAGGACTTCCGGCTCACCAACGACGCCGTGCTCGGGGCGCTCATGGACGACAACTCCGAACCGCTGGCGTTCCTCCAGAGCAGCGTGGGCCTCTTCGACGGCGGACCGCTCACCGACAAGAACTTCCCCGCCGCCAACGGGAGTTCGGACCAGTCGCAGCTGTTCGGCGTCGAGTACAAGGCGATTCCGGCGCAGCCGCACGGTCCGCTCTACACCTGGCGGAACTACGACCGGGTCGGCGCCGCCGACGACCCCGGGTACCGGTCGGCCGACGGCACCCCCTTCACCAACGCCTCCAAGGAGGTCACCGACATCCACGAGCTGGCCCGCAGCATGGGGGAGCAGCCGCTGGACTTCACCGAGCAGTACTTCCCGACCAAGCTGGTCACCGACATCGAGCTGGCCACCTCACCGCAGGTCAAGCAACTCGTGGTCCATCCAGGCGGGTTGACGGCCAACCCGACGCTCACCGTGCTCGCGGGCGACGGACTCCTCGCGGGCCGCATCCCGACCGGCCTGCACCCGGTGATCGCCCCCGGATACCAGCACTTGGACGTCCTGACGGCGGCGCCCGTGCAGAACAACGGCCGGCCCGAGATCGTCTCCAGCAGCCTCGCGGGATTCGCCGCAGCGCCCAAGTAGCACACGGACAGGGGCCCGGGAGGATCAACTCCCGGGCCCCGCGGTGCTGTTGTGGCTCAGAGCTTGCCCGCCGCGAACGTCGCCGCCGCACCGGCGTCGGAGGTGTAACCGAGGTGGGCCAGTACGTCCGTCCCGCCGTTCTGGCAGATGGGGTCACCCGTGGCACAGAAGTCGATGGTGCGGCTCTGGTAGGTGCCGGTGACGCTCTTGCCGAGGGCGCGGATCGGGTTGCCGAACAGCAGCACCGCGGCCACCTTCGGCTCGACCGCCGCCGGGATCGTCGCCACGATCGGAGCGCCGACCACCGCGCCGTCGCTGCTGATCCCCATGGAGTTGTCGACGACATTCGCGCCCTGCGAATATCCGACGAGAATGAAACGCTGATTCGGACAGGCCGCAGCCTGCGCGTTGACGTGGTTCACCACATCGAGATTCCCCGTCGCGGCGGACGTCAGGGAAAGGTCGGCGGGATAGTTCACCGCATAGCTGGAGAGGGTTTTTCCGGTGATTTTCTGCTGGAGCGCGGAGTACACCGGGTCGCCGACGATCAGACCGAGAGTCCCCGGCTCGAAGGTGCCGCGAGCGGCCACGACGTCGAGGTCCGCACAGGTGGCGGCCGACGCCGTGGGCGCGGTGAGGGTGGCGAGACCGGCTCCGCCGAGCAGCGAGAGCGCGGCCAGGCACAAGCGAATACGCATGAGAATCCTTTGAGGGTGGGGCGCGTTCTAAGCGCCTGTGGAAAGGACACCTCGAAGGTATTCGCGTTGTTTCACCGGGTGTTATGGACGGGAATTCAGAAACCGTCCCTGTTTTTGTCGGCGCGTGAGTCGCGCTCGCTCTCCCGCGACGCCGCCGAACGCAGCGCGAGAATCAGATCCAGCCGGGTGCCCGGGTCGTGCAGGGACTCGCCGAAGAGCTTCTCCAGCTGCCGCAGGCGGTAGCGGACCGTCTGCGGGTGGATGTGGAGCCGCGCGGCGACATCGGGGACGTTGCTGCCGCTGAGCAGCCAGGCCAGCAACGTCTCGGCCAGCCGGGCGCGTTGGCCCTCGGACGCCGCGTCGAGCGGTGCCAGGACCCGGGCCTCCAACTGCGCGAGCAGCGGCTCGTCGCCGTGCAGCAGCAGCGTCGACAGATGATCGGCGCACAGCACCACGCCCTGCCGGGGCAGCACCCCGCGCCCCATCAGCCCCAGCGCCCGCGTGGCCCAGCGCAACGACCTCCCGGCCTCCGACACCGGGACCGTAGGACCGATCGCCGCCGGACGGCCGCCCAGGCCGAGCACGAACGACCGCCCGCCGAACCGGCCGTAGCCCTCCGGGTCCGGAACCAGCACGCGCGGAGGCCGTGACTCCATGTCGGCCAGGGCGCCGGGCATCGCCGGCGGCCGGTCCTCCGTACGCGGATCAGCGGGTCCCGCCAGCGCGATGACGGCGACTCGCGAAGGCACCCGCCACCGCGCACCGTGCGCCAGGTCCCGCACCTCCTCCGGGGACACCGGCCCGTCGCCCAGCAGCAGATCGAGCAGCCGTCGGCGCCGCCGCTCCAGCTCGTCCGCGCTGCCGGACCGCGCGTCCGCGTAACCGGCGGCGGCGGCCTCGGCGACCTCGTGCACGGTCCGGAACGCCAACTCACCGAGGGCGGCCACGACTTGGGAGTCCAGGCCGAGTTCCTCCGCCGTCCGCCCCATCAGCCGCCAGGCGTGCAACCCGCCGACCCGTAACGCGGACTGCACCGCGTCCAGGCTGCGGCCGTCCAGCGCCACACCGCGCCCGATCTCGTAGTACGTCGTGGCCATCGTGGACCGCTGGTCGCGCGGGTCCGCGATGTGGTCGACGAACAGGGTGAGCGCCTGCACCACACCGGCGCGGAGATTCTCGCGGTAGATGGCACCTGACGGCAGCCCGTACTCGGGCACCTGTCTGCGGACCTCCTCCTCCACCTCGTCGGCCACACGCGGCAGTTGGGCGCGCAGCAGCTCGGCCAGTTCGGGCGGGACCGAGGCGCTGGTGGGATCGACGGGTACTCCGCGCGGGGTGGGGACGGCCACGACGGACACTCCTTTCCCCCGGAGGCGGCTCGCCCACGGACTGTTGCCCGTGGAACGAGGGGGACGACCTGTGTTGGACGGCCGTCCCCTGCGCTCCGTTCCGTGCCCCGGCTGCACCGACATCACTCCGGCAGCCCCAGCGCGGCGGCGAGCATCGGCCACGAGGCGGTGAACTCCCCTTTCCAGTAGGCCCAGCTGTGCCCTCCGCCCGGATAGAAGTGGGTGGTGACCGGAATGCCGAGCAGCGCGAGCACACCGGTGAAACTGTGAGCCGACGGCCACAGCAGACTCTCCAGCGCCTCGGGCAGCCAGTCGCCCGAACCCCCGGCCAGACCACTGCCGTTGGACACGTACAGCGGTGTGTCGCGCAGCCCGCCGGCCTGGGCGCGCGGATTGAAGGCCCGCCAAGTCAGCCCGTTCAACAGGGGGTTGCCCCACAGCGTGAGGGGCGACAGGCTCTCGCGGGCCACGATGGCGTCCACCAGGGAGGGCACTCCGGGTGCCGTGGTGTCGAGGATGCCGCTGTAGGACGCGGCGGCGGTGAACGCGCCCGGGTGGCGGGCCGCGTGCGCCATCGCGCCGTAGCCCCCGGTGGACACCCCGGCGACCGCCCGCACACCGGACGCCCGGTAGTCACGGGCCAACAGCGCCGGAACCTCCAGGAGTTGGAACGTCTCGTAGTCCGGCCCGTCACGCCAGACGCTGGGGATACCGGTAGGCCCCGCGTCCGGCATCGCGACAATCAGCTCGCGCCCCTCGGTGAAGGCCTCTATGTCCGTCTCCCGGGTCCAGGACGTGTAGTCGTCGTGCGCCCCGTGCAGCAGATACAGCACGGGATACGTCCGGGCGGGCTGCGCGGCGAAGTCCGACGGCAGGATCAACCGCACCGGCGCACTGCGGCCCAACGCGGGCGAGGACACGGACACGTCGAAGGTCCGCGCCGAGACCTGCGTCGCGGCCCGGGCCCGGCCCACACCGGCCGTGGCACCGAACAGCACGGCGAGCCCGGTGGCCGCGGCGACCCGCGTGGCGGCTCGCCGGGACATCCCGTCGCCAGGGCGCTGCGGGAGGGCCGCGCGCGCGGAGATTCCGGAAGGGTGCTGCGGTGTGGCGGGGCGGTGGTGCGGCATGGCGGCTCCTCGGTCGGGTCGGCGGGAACTCAGGCCGGTGCGGTGGGTCCGCCCGGCGAGGCCAGCACCCGCCGCAGATGGGCGGCGATCTCGTCGACGTGCGGCGGGTCGAGCAACGACAGGTGATGCCCCGCCACCGGTACGACCGTCAGCCGCGGGCACACCTCGTCCCAGCCGAGCGCGTCGTCGTCCCGCTCGTACGCCGGGTCGCGCACGGTGTGCGGCGCCGGTTCCGTGGCCCGGTACAGCACCACCGGGCCCTCGTACCGGCCGGGCTGGTGCGCCTCGCCGATCCTCAGATCCAGGTAGGAGGCACGCTGGTGCTCCAGCGCGGCGGACGGCACCCGCACGGCCCCGCGCAGGGTGCGCAGTACGGCCTCGATGCGTGCGCGGTCGTCGTCCATGGCCACCAACTCGTCATAGGGCAAGGACAGTTGGACGCCGTACGTGTCGGCGACGTGCCGGGCGAAGCCGGTGAGATGGGCGCGGACACGGCCGGGCCGGTGGAGAGGGCGTACGGAATCGATGAGCGCGACGAGTTCGACGTCCCGCCCTGAGGCGACGAGGAGGCGTGCCGTCTCCTGGGCGAGGAACCCGCCGAAGGACCAACCACCCAGCACACACGGTCCGTTGGGATGAAGAGCTGTGATCTGCTCGGTGTAACGCCGCGCCTTCTCCAACACCGTACGGGCGTCCTCGATCCGGTCGAGACCGTGCACCGGCCGTTCGTCGCCCAGGTGTTGGGCGAGTGCGCGATAGACGTCGGTGGTGCCACCGGCGGCGTGGAAGAGGAAGAGCGGGGCGTGCGTGCCGCCGCTGTGCAGCGTGCGGAGCGGGGCCGGGTCATCGGTCAACTGCCGTATTCGGTCGGCCACTTCGTCGATCGTCGTGGCCTCGAACAGGTCGCGCAGCTGTAGCTCGATCCCGAACTCGCGGTCCAGTGCGGTACGGATGCGGACGGCCAGCAGGGAATCCAGGCCGAGGTCGGCCAACGCGGTGGTGGGGGTGATGCGGGCCGTGGGATGGCCGGTGACGGCGGCGATGTGGTGACCGACGCGGGCGGCCACCGAAGCGGGTGGAGACTCCACGACAGTTGCGGGTCCCGGCGACCGATCAGCGGTTACACGTTCCCGCCCGTCCGTCCACCAGTACCGGACGTGTCGCCAGCGCGGCAGCGGAAGGTCGAGGACCCGGCCTGTCGGCACCGGCAGGGACAGCCCCGCCGTGTACAAGGCGCCCAACTCCCCGAGAAACGCGGCGGATCCGGCCGCGTCGCGGCGCAGTGTGCCCACGGTGAGCGCGCCGGGCACGGTGTCGGTGATGGCCCGGGCCAGGACCGGATGCGGCGAGATCTCGACGAACGCGGTACGACCGTCCGCCGCGGCAGCCGCGAGGGCCCGGTCAAGTCGCACGGGCCGACGCAGGTTGGCGGCCCAGTGCTCGGCGCCGAACTCGCTGGCGCCACGCGGGTCGTCCAGGACGGTGGAGTAGACGGGGACACGCGGCGACCGGCCCCGGAGGTCCGCGAGGGACTCGACCAGCTCCGGTAACAGTGGGTCCACCTGGGGCGAATGTCCGGCGCCGACAACCCGCATGGCCCGGGCGGCACGCCCCCGCTTCTCCAGTCGGCGCACCAGCCGGGCGACCGCCACCTCGTCACCGGTGACGACCTTCTGCCGGGGCGAGGAGTGCACGGCGACCTGGACACCGGGGAACTCCCGCTCCAGGTCGGCGAGTTCATCGTCCTCCAGGTCCACCACGGCCATCGCGCCCCCGCGCAGCCCACCGAGCAACCGGGCCCGTACGGCGACCACCCGCGCCGCGTCCACCACGTCCAGCGCGTCCGCGCACACCGCGGCGGCCACCTCGCCCAGAGAGTGACCGATCACGGCGGCGGGTTCGACGCCGTAGGACCGCCACAGCTCGGCGAGTGCCAACTGGGTGCCGAAGACGACGGGTTGGGACACGTCGAGCCGGTCGAGCGGTCCGGCGGAGGCCAGGTGTTCGCGGAGCGAGAAGCCGAAGACGTCGGCGAGCTGGGCGTCGAGTTTCTCCACGGCGGCGGCGAAGGCGGGTTCCTCCAGCAGGAGTTGGCGTCCCATGCCGGTCCACTGACTGCCGTATCCGGAGAACACCCACACCGGACCGCCGCGTCCCACCCGGTCGCGGTCGCCGGTGACCACCCGCGGGTCCGAGGTGCCCTGCGCCAACGCGCCCAGTGCGTCGGCCAGTTCGCGTCCGTCGCGGGCGACAACGGCGGCGCGGACCGGTCCGCGCCCGGTGCGTCCCGCGAGCGTGCGAGCCACATCGGCGGGCCGGGCCGCGCTCCCCGTGGGCGTGCGCAGCCATGCGGCGAGCCGGGCGGCGGTGTCGCGGACCCGCTCGGTGTCGAGGTCGGAGAGGAGATGGAGGCGGGCGGCGGGCTCCGACGAATCCCCGGTCCTCTCAGCGGGAGGCCGCCATTCCTCCACCACCGCATGCGCGTTGGTGCCGCCGAAGCCGAAACCCGAGACACCTGCGGTGGCCGTGCCGCCGTAGCGGGGCCAGGGTTCGGGCTCGGTGACCAGGCGCAGCCGTGGGTCGGGGAGCGAGGTGCCGTGCAGCGACGGCGGGACGAGGTCGTGGTGGAGGGCGAGGACCGTCTTCACCAGGCCGGCGAGACCGGCCGCGCACTCCAGATGGCCGAGGTTGCCCTTCACCGAGCCGAGCAGCAGGGGCTGTTCACGGTCACGGCCCGCGCCCAGCACCGCGCCGAGCGCGCCCGCCTCGATCGGGTCGCCCAGCGGGGTACCGGTGCCGTGCGCCTCCACGTAGTCCACGTGGGCCGGGGCGAGTCCGGCCCGCCCGTACGCCGTGGCCAACAGGGCTTGCTGCGCGGCCGGGTTGGGGGCCAGCAGGCCGCCCGAGCGGCCGTCGGAGTTGACGGCGGTGGCGCGGATCACCGCGAGGACGCGGTCACCGTCGCGCTCCGCGTCGGACAGCCGTTTCAGCAGCACCGCCGCGCAGCCCTCGCCGCGCCCGATGCCGTCGGCCGTCGTGGCGAACGGCTTGCAGCGGCCGTCCGGCGCGAGCGCCCCCGCCCGGGCGAAGGCGACACCGACGGCGGGCGAGAGCAGGACGTTGACCCCGGCGGCGATCGCCGTGTCGGTCTCGCCCTCGCGCAAGCTCATACAGGCCTGGTGCAGGGCGACCAGGGAGGACGAACAGGCCGTGTCCACCGCCATGTTGGGACCGTGGGTGTCCAGGACGTACGCCAGTCGGCCCGCCGTCACGCTGAGTGCCGCGCCCGCCGGGGCCCAGGGGTCGACGGCGTGCGCGTCGGCGCCGGTGAGGCGGCCGTACTCCGGCGCCGAGACACCGACGTAGATACCGGTGGCCGTGCCCGCGAGGGCCGTGGCCGGGACGGCGGCGTGGTCGAGCGTCTCGCGGACGACCTCCAGGAGGATCCGCTGCTGGGGGTCCATCACCGCGGCCTCGCGCGGGGTGATCCGGAAGAAGTCGGCGTCGAACCCGGCGATGTCGTCCAAGTAGCCGCCGTACAAGGGTGTTTCGGCGGGCGGGAACGGCGTGAAGTCGCCCCATCGGTCCTCGGGGACGCGCCTGATCGCGTCGACGCCGTCGATCAGCAACTGCCAGTAGTCGTCCGGGCCGTGCACTCCGCCCGGCAGTCGGCAACCGACCCCGATGACCGCGACGGGCTCGCCCGGCGCTGCCCGCACGGCAGGTGCGGGAACGCCGAGCGGGGAAGGCCGGAGGTCCGTGCCGCACACCCGCGCCACCAGCGCGTCCACCGTCGGCGCCTCCCACAGCAGCGTCGCCGGCAGGTCGTGCCCCGTCAGCAGCGACAACTCGCCCGCCAGCACGACCGCTTCCCGCGAGGACAGGCCGAGTTCGGCCAGCGGCCGGTCCGTCGCCACGTCATGCGTCGGCGTGCCGTGCCACTCGGCCACCCGCTCCACGATCCGCAGCCGCAGCGCGTTCTCGTCGGCGGCCGTCGTCCGTTCCCCCGTCCCGCTCCCGTCGACGGCCGTCATCCCGCGCTCTCCGTCGCGTAGTCGCCCTCCAGGTACCGGGCGCGGGTCAGGGCGCGTGACACCTTGCCGCTGGAGGTGCGGGGCACGGTGCCGGGGGCGACCAGGACGACATCGGCGAGTCGCAGCCCGTGCCGCGCGGAGACGGCCGCGCGCACGGCACGCGTCAGGGCCGGTACGTCGAGGTCGGCGAGGCTGGTGGTGCGCGTGTGCTCGGCGACGACCACCACCCGCTCGCCCGCGCCGCCCGGCACCCCGAACGCGGCGAGCCGGTCCCGTCGTACGGCCTGATGCGCGTCCTGCGCGGTGGCCTCGACGTCCTGCGGATAGTGGTTGCGGCCGTCGACGACGATGAGGTCCTTGAGCCGGCCGGTGACGATCAACTGCCCGTCCAGGACGGTCCCGAGGTCACCGGTGCGCAGCCAGCCGCCCGGCGCGTCCCCGCCGAGCGAGGCGCCGAACACCCGCCGGGTCCCCGCGGAGTTGTTCCAGTAGCCGCGCCCCACATTGGCGCCCTGCACCCAGATCTCCCCGACCTCCCCCTCGGCCAGCAGGGCGTGGGCGACCGGATCGACTATGCGCACCCGCTGCCCCACCGGAGTTCCGCACCCCGCGAGCAGCACGGCACGCGGATCCTCGGGCCGCGCGGGCAGCGCCTTCCCGGTGGCGAGGGCGTCCCGGTCGAGGGCGAACCGGCCGAGCGGCCGGCCGGGCCGGGCGGCACTGACGAACACGGTGGCCTCGGCGAGCCCGTACGACGGACAGTGCGTCTCCGCCGCCAACCCCTGTGCGGCGAAAGCCGTGTTGAAACGGTCGGCGGTGCCGGGCCGGACGGGTTCGCTGCCGTTGATCAGCGCGGCGACCCCGTCCAGCCGCAGCCCCTCCTTCTGCGCCTCGGTGACGGTGGAGGCGCAGTAGTCGTAGGCGAAGTTCGGCGCGGCACTCAGCGCGCGCGGATGCGCGGCCAACAGCCTTAGCCAGCGCGCCGGTTCGTGCAGGAACGCGGCCGGGTCCATGAGGACCGACGGCACCCCGCGTACGACGGGGGCCGCCACGCTCAGTACGAGCCCCATGTCGTGGTAGAGCGGCAGCCAGCCCACGCAGGTCACCGGGTGCGCGTCGGCGCCGTAGGCGGCGAGCGCCTGGCGGGCGTTGGCGACGACGTTGGCGTGGGTGATCTCCACGCCCGCCGGGGCCCGGGTCGACCCGGAGGTGTACTGGAGATAGGCGGTCGCGTCCGAATCCGGTTCCGGCGCGCGCCAGTTGAGGGCGGCGGTGTCGGGCACCCGGTCCGCCGCGAGGACCGGCACCGCCGCGCGCTCGCAGAAGTCCGTCACCTCGGCCAGGACCCGGCCGGTGGTCACCACGACCGCGGGGCGCGCGTCTCCCAACACCCCGACGAGCCGGTCGCCCTGCCCCGGCAGACCGGGCGGATACAGCGGTACGGCGACCATCCGCGCGGCCAGTGCCGCCAGGAACCCGGTGATGTACTCCGTCCCCTGCGGGCACAACAGGGCGACCCGCGCCCCGGGTTCGGCCCGCTCGGTGAGCCGGGCGGCCAGCGCCCGTACCCGCAGATCGAGCCGCTGCCACGTCAACGTGCGGTGTACGCCACGGGAGTTGGGGGTGGGATGGTCGACGAAGGTGAACGCCCGGCGGTGCGGGGTGAGTTCGGCCCAGTGCCGCACGTACTCGGGCAGGGTCCGGTACGCGGGCGCGAGCGGCGGGCGGCGACTGTCCATCGGACGGGCTCCTCACGAACAGCAGGGAGAGTGGCGGGGGAGTGGTGTGCGGGGGGTGAACTCGGCGGTCAGAGCGGGATGTTGCCGTGCCGCCGCTCCGGCATGGGGGCGCGCTTCCCGCGCAGCGCGCGCAGGGCCCGGCTCACGTGGACGCGGGTGTCGCGCGGCGTGATGACGTCGTCGACGTATCCGCGTTCGGCGGCGAGGTACGGGGTCCCGTGCGTGGCCTCGTAGGTGGCGACCAGCTCGGCCCGCAGCGCCTCCGGGTCGTCGGCCGCGGCGAGTTCACGCCGGTGGAGCACTCCCACGGCACCCTCCGCGCCCATGACGGCGATCCGTGCCGTCGGCCACGCGAGGTTGAGGTCGGCGCCGAGGTGCTTGGAGCCCATCACCGCGTAGCCGCCGCCGTACGCCTTGCGCACCACCACGGTGACCTTGGGGACGGTCGCCTCGGCGTACGCGTAGAGGAGTTTGGCGCCGCGCCGGATGATGCCGCCCCGCTCCTGGCACACGCCGGAGAGATAACCGGGGACGTCGGCGAAGGTCAGCAGCGGGATGCCGAACGCGTCGCAGAACCGCACGAACCGCGCGGCCTTCTCCGAGGCGTCGATGTCGAGGACCCCGGCCGAGCGCAGCGGCTGGTTGGCGACGACCCCGACGCTCGCCCCCTCGACCCGGGCCAGCGCACAGATGATGTTCGGCGCGAACAGCTCCTGGACGTAGAGGAGTTCACCGTCGTCGACGACCGCGCGCAGGATGTCCCGCATGTCGTAGGCGTGACCGAGCCGGTCCGGCACGACCTCGTCGAGTGGATCCCCGGCGGCGACGGCACCCGGCGCGTACTCCGGGGGCTTCTCCAGGTTGTTGGCGGGAAGGTACGACAGCAGGTCGCGTACGGTGTCGAGCGCGTCCTCCTCGTCGGCGGCGAGGAAGTGGGCGTTGCCGTTCACGGAGTTGCTGGTGCGGGCGCCGCCCAGCTCCTCGGCGGTGGTGCGTTCGCCGGTCACCGCCTCGATGACGTCGGGGCCGGTGACGAACATGTGCGAGGCGCCGTCCACCATCACGGTGAAGTCGGTGATCGCGGGGGAGTAGGCGGCACCGCCCGCACACGGGCCCAGGACGACGGAGATCTGCGGGATCACCCCGGACGCCTTCACATTCCGCCGCACCAACTCGGCGTACAGGGCGAGGGAGTTGACGCCCTCCTGGATGCGGGCGCCACCGGAGTCGTTGAGCCCCACGACCGGGCACCCGGTCTTCAGGGCGAGGTCCATGAGCGCCACGGTCTTCTCGCCGAAGGCCTCGCCCATGCTGCCGCCGAAGACCGTGGAGTCCTGCGCGAACACACAGACCGGCCGTCCGTCGACCGTGCCGTAGCCCGTGACGACCCCATCTCCGTACGGCCGTTGGGCACCGTCCCCCACCGCTCTCGCCCGCACGAACACACCGGTCTCGGCGAACGAGCCCGTGTCCAGCAGCCGTTGGATCCGCTCCCGCGCACCGAGCGCCCCGTGTCTTCTCGGCGCGCCCGTGACCACCGCCCGCGCCCGTCGCTCTTGCAGGTCGGCGATGCGTCCGGCGGTTCGGTCCGCCGCGGGTGTCACTGCCGTCAGGGATGTCGTCGCCTCTAGCGTCACAGCCACCTCCGAAGTGGTTCTCGAATATGGCAGCGATTCGGCGACGGACCGGAGGATCGCCGTTCTGTTTGCGGGAGTTGAGTCCTGGGCGACGGAGGTTCGTCCTGAGGTGACAACGGATCGGCGAGGGGGCGGCAGGGGCTGGGGGGTTCCGTGGTCCAGACCACTGTGCTGTCATGGCAATGGAAACGTTGCCCTTCGGGAGGACACCGGATGAGATCACCACTGACGCCGATCGCCGGAGCCGAAAGCCCCTTCCGCCGCCGCCTGGCCCTCGTACTCACCGCACTCCTGCTGGGCGCGGCGGCACTGCTGGGAACCCCACACCCCGCCCAGGCCGCGGCGGGGTCGGTGACCGCGTACCCGGTCCCGTCCATCTACCCGGCGTCCACCGACTACAAGTTGACCGTCAACGCAACCTCCGTCCCCGTCACCAAGTACACCGGCTACGACATCGCCCAACTCGCCCTCGGGACCGGCACCGCCACCCTCTCGGTCACCAAGCTCAACAACACCGCCATCGGCGCCTACAGCATCAGCCCGCAGAAACTCGGCATCACCGGGACCGTCAGCGGCCCGACCCTCACCTTCACTGTCCAGAACGACGAGTACCTGATCGTCAAGCTCGACGGCCGCCCCAACCTGGTCATCGCCGCAGACCCGGCCGAGACGAACCGCCCGGCAACCGCGGGAACCGGCATCTTCAACGTGCGGAGCGCGCCCTACTCGGCCCAGCCGAACACCGGCGCCTACACCACGACGGCCTTCCAGACCGCCCTCGACGACGCGGCCGCGTACGGCTCCACGAACGGCACCCAGGGCACCGTGTACGTCCCGGCCGGCGTCTACACCCTCGGCAACCTCTACCTGCGCAGCAACCTCGCGCTCTACCTCGCACCCGGCGCGGTCCTCCGCTACACGGGCGAGGCCGCCCACTACGCGGTGAACGGACACAAGAACTCCCAAGTCCGGGACCTCACTTGGTTCATCTCCACCCGGTACTCCTCGACGAACATCAAGATCTACGGCCGCGGCATCATCGACGGCGACGGCCAGGCCGCGCTCGCGCCCGCCAACCTCGGCGTGAACCTCCTCGCCCCCGTCTACACGAGCGGCTTCACCGTCGACGGCATCACCTTCCGGGAGTCCAGCAGTTGGGCGGTCATCCCGCTGCGCTCCTCGGACCTGGCCTTCCGGAACATCAAACTGTTCAACAGGTTCGACATGGGCGAGAACGACGGCATCGACGTCATGGAGTCCACGAACGTCACCGTCGACCACGCCATCGGCATCGGCCTCGACGACCCCTTCAGCACCAAGACCTGGCCGGCCGGAGCCGACATCTACAACACGGTCCCCGGCACCCCCCGCCTTCTCGACGACGTCACCTTCAACGACCTTGTCTCCTGGACCTATTGCTACGGGGTCAAGGTCGGCCAGGGCGTCTACGAGCCGCAGCACAAGGTCACCTTCCAGCACGTCGTCGTCTACGACGCGGCCGTGGGCATCGGCGTCCACCACAAGTACGGCACGGCCGCCGTGACCGACCTCACGTTCGACGACATCGACATCGAACGGCTCAGCTTCAGCAACGACGGCAACCGGACCTGGCTCGCGATGATGACCGGCAGCACGGCGGGCATCGGCCCGGTCACCGGCGTCACGATCTCCAACGTCCGTGTCCGCGACGCCGGTACGACCGCCGCCCGCGTCAACGGCCTCCCGGGCGCGCCCATTTCAGACGTCACCCTGAGCCACATAGTGATGCCGGGAACCACGACCGGGGCAACGACCCCGACCCAACTGAACCTCACCAACCTGTCGGACTACGACGGCCTGACGATCACACCGTGAGGCCGACCGGGATCAGCGTTGGCTGGCAGGCTTGCCGGGCAGTTCGGCGCGACTGCCCTTGCACGAGTAGACGATCTCCACCGAACCACCGGGGAGGGCACGCTCACGTTGGAAGACCAGCCCGGTGTCGGGACTGAGCAGGGGCGTCAGTCGCATCCCACCGCCGAACAGCATGGGCAGTACGACCAGTTCGAGGGTGTCCAGCGCACCGAGGGCGTGGAACGTCCCGATCGTTCGCGGGCCCCCGATGAGGTGGACGTCGCCGCCCCGGTTGGCCGAGCGGAGCTTCGCCAGCAGCCGCACCGGGTCGCTGTCGGTGACGACGTGGTCGGGGGTGCCGTCCGGACGGCGCGAGCCGAGTACGAACACGTCGAGGTCCGGCCACGGCCAGCGGTTGTTGGCGAGCGCGGGCTCGAAGGTGGTGCGGCCCATCAGCGCCGTCTCGCAGCCTTCGAGGAACTCCCGGATCCCGTGGCTCTCGCCGGAGACGAACGCGGGATCGGCGGTCTGGGCGGGCCACCCGTTCGGCGTCGTCACATAGCCGTCGGCACTCATGCTCATACGGGCGCGGATCTGCATGATCTCTCCTCGGGGCGTCCGGCGACCGGCCATACGGTCGGCAACCCGAACCTCTCGTCGACGCATGGACAGTACGTGCTGATCACAGAGCCGCGACCCGTCCGGATTCCGCCTCGCGGACCGCGCCTCCACCTACCCGTCGAACGGGGGATCCGCGGATCGACACGCTGCCTCGGCCAAGACGCCGTTCATTTCGGTGGCAGCGCGACGAGCGGGGCTGCCACAGTGATCGGTATGGAACTGCCTTCCGACACGGTGCTCGTCTTCGATCGCGACGAGGGCCTGCTCGTCTTCGAGACCCTCACGCGCGCCGCGGACTGGATCGAGGCGATCGACGTAGACGAGGGTGAGTACACGGCGGCGTACTCACCGGACGGCGGCGTGCTGACGCTCACGGCCCCCGAAGGGCCGGAGGGGCCGGTCGTCGTGTCCAGGACCGGCAGCGTCGACCTGGACGATCTGGAGCGGAGGGTGGCCGTCTACTGGCACCGCCACCAAACGGGCCGGCCCCCGCGTGACCCGCTGCGGACTGCGCGCTTCTTGATGGACAGGGACAACCAGCCCCGCAGAGGGTGGCTGGGCCGAGTCGCCGACCTGCTGCGACGCGACCGTTCGATGCCTTCGCGGGTCCAGTGAGACGGGTCCGGTGAGACGGGTCTAGGGAGACAGGAGCCCCCGAGCCCCCGGCAACGCCCGCGGATGCACCGGAAACAGCTGCCGCACCCCCACCCCGCACACCTCAAGGGCAAGCTCGCAGAACATCGCGTTGGCCCAGCCGAACCACTCCCGGGTGAAGCGGCCGGGGGCGTCGACATGAAAGCTCTCGTGCATCAGGCCCGTACCGGCGGTCGTGGCCGCAAGCATCTCCAGAGCCCGAGCCGCCTCGCCCTCGTCCCCGGTGAGGCCCGCCGTGGCGATCGCCAGCGGCCAGACATGCCGGTCCGGTGTGTGCGTGCTGCCGATTCCAGCGGCGTAACTACCGCTGAAGTACGAAGGGTTGGCTTCGGAGAGCGCGAAGTTCCGAGTCGCCAGGTAGAGCGGGTCCTCCGGTCCGCACCAGCCGCTCAGTGGAAGGCTCAGCAGACTCGGCAGGTTCGCGTCGTCGCCGAGCAGTGCCGCCCCCAGGCCGTCCACTTCGTACGCGAGGACGGAGCCCCCGTCGACCTCGGTCACCGCGTGCGCCAGGATCCCGGTGTCGATCTCGTCCGCCAACCGCCAAGCCTCATGGGCGAGTTCGGTGTCGTCGAAGACCGCTGCCGCCAGTTCCGCCAGCCCGTGGAGACTCGCCGACGCCAGCGCGTTGGCCGGTACCAGATAGCCGTGCACGCACGCGTCGTCGCTCGGCCGGAAGCCCGACCACGTCATGCCGGTCCAACCCACCGGCGCACCACGGCCGTTGAGCGGCAGGCTGTCACCGGCGAACGGGCCGGACGGGCGGACGAACCCGTAGGGCGAATCCCGCCCGTGGGACTGCTCCGCCCGCCACAGCCGGACGATCGTCCAGGCCGCGCGGTGGAACGCCTCGTCGAGATGGTCCTCCCGGCCGGTCGCCCGCCGGATCGCGTACGCCAGCTGCAACGGCGCGCAGAGCGAGTCGAGTTCGTACTTGCGCTCCCAGATCCAGTCGCCCGGAGTGGGTCGGTCGCGGGGTTCGCCGTGCGTGCCGGTCGGGCCGTCGTTGAAGGCGTTGGCGTACGGGTCCAGGAGCACGCAGCGGATCTGTCTGCGTGAGACCGCGGCCAGGACGTCGCCGACCTCCGGGTACCTGGCCACCGCCAGGTAGGGGCGGACCTGTGCCGTGCTGTCCCGCAGCCACATCGCCGGGATGTCACCGGTCTTGACGAACACCTCCGGGCCGTACGCCGACGGAGTGCCCCAACTCATCGACGTCGTCCAGGTGTTGGTCAGGCACCGCTCGACGATGTCCGCCGCCGGACCGCCCCGCAACTCACCCGCCAGCCGCCGCCCGAGCGTGCTCAGCGACTCCGGAACTGCCCACACTGTTCCGGATGTTGACCCGGGAAACGTTACCATCGCGCCTCTTGACTCCCTCATGTGGCGTGCGCCACGGTGTGATCGCCAGGGAATGGAAACGTTACCTTGCGGCGGTCGGCGACCACCAGACGGTCGGGTCGGCCCGGTCCGGGTCTTCGTCAACTCCTCGGAGGAAGAAGGTGAGCGCGTGTGACAGCCGCTCCGCACCAAGAGACGAGAACCACCGCACCACCCGTGGACCGACCGCCCGACCGGGGGAGCCCGGGGCGCTTCGGACGCCCCTGGCGACGGCGGCGCAGGCGGTCCTCGGACACCCTGGCCGCGTACGTGTTCCTGGCCCCGGCGCTCATCGGCTTCACGGCGTTCGTCGTCTACCCGCTGTTCCGCTCCGCCTATTTCGCGCTGACCAGCTACAACGGCCTGTCGGACCCGAAGTTCATCGGCCTCGACAACTTCCGGCGGATGTTCACCACCGACCCGTCCTTCTGGCCCTCGGTGCGCGCCACCCTGCTGCTCGTCGTCCTGTACGTGCCGCTGTCGCTGGCCATCGGGCTGGCCCTGGCGGTGTTCTGCAACCAGCGGATGCGCGGCGTCAGCCTGCTGCGCACCCTGTGCTATCTGCCGGTCGTGCTGCCCGTGGTCGCCACGATCACGCTCTGGAAGTTCGTGTTCAACCCCCAAGTCGGCCTGGCCAACCAGGTGTTGAACTGGCTCCACCTGCCCACGAGTGAGTGGCTGTCCGGCTCGGACTCGGCGATGCCGTCGATCGTGATCGTCATGCTGTGGAGCGTCGGCTCCACGATGATCATCTTCCTCGCCGCGCTCCAGGCGGTCCCCACCGAGCTGTACGAGGCGGCAAGACTCGACGGCGCGGGGCCTCGCACGGTGTTCTTCCGCATCACCCTGCCGCTGATCAGCCCGATCATGCTGCTCCAGGTCGTCATGCAGATGGTGACGGCCCTCCAGGCGTTCAACCAGCCGAAGATCCTCTCGCCGGACAACCAGGGCGGACCCGGCTTCAGCACCAGGACCCTGATGCTGTCGATCTACAACAACGGCTTCCCCCGGCTCGGCCAGGTCTCCCAGTTCGGCTACGCCTCAGCCCAGGTGTGGGTGCTGTTCCTCGTGATCGTCGTCGTGATCGCCGCCACCGCCCGCTTCTCGTCGATTTGGACCTACAGTGACCACGTCTCCTGACGTCACGAGGGCGCCGACGACGGAGCCGAAGGCGGCCGCCCCGGCCAAGCCGCGCGGCAGTGGTGTACGCACGGCATCCTGGTACGCCGTCGCGCTGCTGATCAGCTCGGTGATGATCGTGCCCATCCTCTGGATGCTCACCGTCGCGCTCAAGGGCCCCTCGGCGGTCTTCGAAGTCCCGCCCCGGCTCCTGCCCCACGAGTTCCACTTCAAGAACTTCATCGACGGCCCGAAGGTCATCCACTTCCCGCGCCTGCTACTCAACTCCCTTGTCATCACCGGCCTTTCGGTGATCGGCGGCGTGATGACCTCGATGATGGCGGGCTACGCCCTGGCCCGGCTGCGCTTCCCCGGCCGCAAGGTGTGGTTCTACGTCTTCGTCGGCAGCATGCTGCTGCCCCCGGTGATCGGCATCATCCCGCTGTTCCAGCTCTTCAAGGACATCGGCTGGTACGACACCTGGCTGCCGCTGATCGTCCCGGCCTTCCTGGGCGGCAACCCGCTCTTCATCTTCCTGGCCCGCCAGTACTTCCTGTCGATCCCGCACTCCATCGACGAGGCCGCCAAGGTCGACGGCGCGGGGCACGTCCGGATCTTCTTCAGTGTGATGCTGCCGATCACGAAGCCCGCCTGGATAACGATGTCAATCCTGGCCTTCCAGATGTCCTGGAACGACTACCTCAACCCATTGATCTACCTGTATTCGTCCCAGAAGTGGCCGCTGAGCGTCGGCATGGCCTCCTTCGTCACCCAGTTCGCCGGTCAGACCCCGGACTGGAACCTCTACATGGCCACCAACCTGCTCTACATGCTCCCCCCACTGGCCGTGTTCTTCGTCGCCCAGCGCTACTTCATCCAGGGCCTGAGCGCCCTGGGCACCGTCAACCAGCGCTGAACCGCGCCCAGTTCCGACCCAGTCACCAGGAGGCCATGATGAAACGACGGACCCGTCTCGCCGGAGCGTTGCTTACGGCGGGGGGACTGCTCGCGACGGCGGCCTGCGGCGGCTCGTCCGGGAAGCAGTCGGACGGCAAGGTGACGGTGACCCTCATGACCTGGGAGTCCGCCACCACCAACAAGGCCATCGACCAGGCCCTCACCGGCTTCCACGACCCGAACATCACGGTCAAGCGCGTCGACACCCCCAACGGCAACTACAGCGACAAACTCGCCGCCCTCACCCAGGCCAAGAAGCTCCCCGACCTGTTCTGGTGCGGCAACGACACCGAGCAGCAGTACACCAGCCAGGGCCTGCTCACCGACTGGGCCTCCCGGCTCTCCGGCTCCACCGACTTCGGTGCGAGCAGCTTCGTCTCCTCCACCATGAAGAACTGGAAGACCGCCGACGGCAAGATCGGCGGTGTTCCTTCCCTGCTCAACACCTACGGCATCTGGTACGACGTCGACGCCTTCAAGGCCGCCGGCCTCACCCTTCCCGCCGCGGGCTGGACCTGGGACCAGATGTTCGCCGACGCCGCGAAACTGCACGCGAAGGGCGCCAAGTACGGCCTCGTAGCCGATGCGTTGACGTCCACGGACGGCCCGTTCTCCCTCAGCACATACTCACTGTCCGCGGGCGGTGCGCCGTTCGCCGACGACGTCCACCACCCCACCAAGACGACCATCGACACGACGTACACCGACGGCGTCCGCAAGGTCGCGGCGGGGATCAAGAGCGGGGCCGTCGCGCCGCCCGGCTACGACATCAGCAACCAGCAGGCGCTGTTCGCCGCCGGACAGATCCCGATGCTGTGGAGCGGCCAGTGGCTGGCGGCTGGCTTCCTTACCGACAAGCCGAAGATCAAGTACGGCTTCGCACCGCTTCCCCAGCAGACGAAGCCCGCCACCCTGTACGACGCGGTGGGCATCTGCACCCCGTCGTACACCCAGAACGCGGACGCCACCTTCAAGGTCCTCAAGTACCTCGATTCCACCGTGTGGACCAAGGTGCTGCCCGACTCCCCGGTCGCGGCCCCGGCCTATCTCTCGGCGCAGAGCGCCTACTACGGCGCCCTCGACAAGGCCGGTCTGACGACCGTCGAGTCCACCGTCGAGGCGGGCCTGAACACCCCGACCACCATCGGCGTCCGCTTCACCACCCAGTGGGCAAGCCAGTCGAACGACTTGATCACCGCCTACTGGCTGGACATCCTCAACGGCAAGAAGCCGTTGTCCGACCTCCAGACGATGACCGGCAAGATCAACGATGTGATCAAGAGCAACGGTTAGGGCCGCGGGCCGAGCGGCGGGCCGGGGCCCGAAACGTATCCTGGGAGCGGTCCCGGCCCCCGGTACGCGATGGAAGGTTGGTCTTCAACTCACGTGAGAAGTCGTCCCCCGCACAGCCAGAACACCAGGCCCACGATGCGCGACGTCGCGGAGCGGGCCGGAGTCGCCGTCGTCACCGTCTCCCGCGTCGTCAACGGCATCGGCACGGTCCGCGAGGAGACGGCCGAGCGCGTGAACGCGGCGATCACGGCCATCGGCTACCAGCGCAACGAGATCGCGCGCTCCCTGCGCCCCGGCCAGAACTCGATGACCATCGGCCTGCTGCTCGGCGACCTCACCAACCCGTTCTACGCCTCCCTCGCCAAGGCCGCCGTCGAAGTCGCCAACGAGGCTGGCTACGCGGTCCTGTTGAGCACCGCCGACGAGGACCCGGAGGTGGAGCGCCGGGCCGTGGGCGAGCTGATCGGACGCCGGGTCGCCGGGCTCATCATCGTCCCCGACCAGGGCGACCACGCGTTCCTCAACGAGATCAACGGCCACGACCACGTGCCCATCGTCTTCGTCGACCGCCCGGCCACCGGCGCCGAGGCCGATGTCGTCCTCGTCGACAACGAGGAGGGCGGACGCAAGGCCACCCAGCACCTCGTCGACCAGGGCCACCGCCGGATCGCGATCCTCGTCGCGCCCTCCTACTACAGCACCGGCCGCCGGCTGCGCGGCTACCGCAAGGCGCTGCGCCGCAGCGGCATCGAGCCCGACAACGACCTGGTCGTCACCCTGCGCGCGGGCACCACCGAGGAGGCCGAGGCCGCCACCCGCACCCTGCTCACCTCCGCGAACCCGCCCACCGCGGTCTTCTCCACCACCGGCTTCCTCACCGAGGGCGTGCTGCGCGCCTGCCGTGAACTCCAAGTCTCCGTGGCGGTAGTGGGGTTCGACGACTTCAAGCTCGCCGACATGCTGCCCACCCCGGTCACCGTCGTCACCTCCGACACCGAGGAACTCGGCCGCAGGGCCGCCCACATCCTGCTGGACCGCATCGACGGCGACGACTCCCCCTCCCAACGCGCCGTCCTCCCGGTGGAGTTGATCGCACGGGGTACGGGAGAGATCGGGCACCCGTAACGTCGGTACAGCATCGCGGGGTCGTGGTGGTCGACGCCTGGAAGGTCTAGGCGCGAGTTCCGATACCCAGATCTGACTTGAAGAGCTCTATGAGCAGGTGGCGGCGCCGATCGACCTCGGCAACCTCGCCCTCCGTCACGCCGGCGTTCTCGGCTATGCGGGAGTGCACACCCAAGATGGCGTCGGTGAGGTCTCTGACCGGTTCGAACACCTCACTCCCGGCAAGGATCGTGATTTCCGCCGTGGCAGCACGCAGTCTCGCGTCTTCAGAGCGGTCCCTTCGACCGGCTGTCGCCTGGGCGTAGCTTGCACTGATCGACCTCAGGTATTCGGTATAGGCGACGCGTTTTGTGTCGCTGAGCGAGTCCTCGTGCCGCCACCTACGTGCGCGCGCCGCCTGTTGCAACTGGAGGGCCCCGCCGACGAAGACTCCCAGCAACGTCCCGATGACACCAACGATGACGGAGCCCATGCCCAGCCTCCTAGCGCGCTACGGGTCAGTGGCTGCGGCAGCCGATTGCGCGGTTGTGAGGATTCCCGGCGCCCGAGCCTTCAATCCATAGTGCGCCTGTGCCGCCGCCCGTCGGGACAGTTCCGGCTTTGCAATTGACTCAGGAGGCCGTCAACGCCTCTGACGGCACGGGCAGTTCACTCCCGGGGCATTGTGGTCCGGACCATTGACGGCCGGAGGTGGCTGGTGGAACCCTCGCGATGGTTACGTTTCCAACGGTGAGTTCGTGCAGCCCCCCACGGCGAAGCAGGAGACCTCGACATGACCGTTCCGGCACCGTTCAAGAGACGCCTGAGCGCCGCCCTCACCATGGCGCTGCTGCTGGCCCTCGTCCCGGCCCTGCTGGTGCTGCGCGCCGCACCGCCCGCCCGAGCCCTCGACAACGGGCTCGCGAGGACGCCCCCGATGGGCTGGAACGACTGGAACGCCTTCGGCTGCAACGTCACGGAGCAGCTCGTCGAGCAGACCGCCGACTACCTCGTCTCCTCCGGGCTGAAGGACGCCGGGTACCAGTACGTCAACATCGACGACTGCTGGATGGCCTCGGCCCGCAACGCGGCGGGCCAACTCGTCCCCGATCCCGTCAAGTTCCCGAACGGCATCAGCGGCACCGCCGCCTACGTCCACAGCAAGGGCCTCAAGCTCGGCATCTACGAGAGCGCCGGCACCGCCACCTGCGCCGGGTACCCCGGCAGCCTCGGCCACGAGCAGACGGACGCCAACAGCTTCGCCGCCTGGGGCGTGGACTACCTCAAGTACGACAACTGCAACCACCAGAACGTGCCCGACCAGCAGCGCTACACCGCGATGCGCGACGCCCTCGCCAACACCGGCCGCCCGATCGTCTACAGCCTCTGCAACTGGGGCCTCGCCGACGTGTGGACCTGGGGCGCGGGCGTCGGCAACAGCTGGCGCACGACCGACGACATCAACGTCAACTTCTCGACCGTGGTGTCCATTTACAAGGCCAACGTGAAACTCGCCGCCTACGCCAAGCCGGGCGCCTGGAACGACCCCGACATGCTCGAAGTCGGCAACGGCATGTCGTTCACCGAGGACCGCACCCACTTCAGCCTCTGGTCGGAGATGGCCGCACCCCTGATCGCGGGCACCGACCTGCGCAAGGCCACCGCCGCCACCCTCTCCCTCTACGGCGACAAGGACGTCATCGCCGTCGACCAGGACTCCCTGGGCAAACAGGGCACCGAGATCTCCAACTCCGGTGGCCTGCACGTCCTTTCCAAGCCCCTCGCCAACGGCGACGTCTCAGTGGTCCTCTTCAACGAGAACTCCTCCGCCGCCACCATCACCACCTCCGCGACGGCGGCGGGCCTCCCCTCGGCGTCCTCGTACAAGCTCAACAACCTCTGGTCGCACGTGATCAGCTCCACCACCGGCACCATCTCGGCGAGCGTCCCCGGCCACGGCTCGGTGATGTACCGGGTCTCCGCGGGCAGCGGCACCAGCGTCGGCACCACCCACCCCCTCGTCGGCGCCTCCTCCAACCGCTGCCTCGACGCCTACAACGGCGAGACCACCCCCGGCACCAAGATCGAGATCTGGGACTGCGGCGGCGGCACCAACCAGGCCGTGACCATCACCGCAGCCGGTGAACTCCGGCTCTACGGCGGCACCCAGTGCCTGGACGCCTACAACAACCAGACCGGCAACGGGACCAAGGTGCAGCTCTACACCTGCAACGGCGGCGCCAACCAGAAGTGGAGCCTCAACCCCAACGGCACCGTCACCGGCACCCAGTCGGGCCTCTGCCTCGACGTCACCGGAGGCGACCAGCCCGCGGGCAACGTCAACGGCACCGCGCTGGAACTCTGGTCCTGCAACGGCGGCGCCAACCAGCAGTGGCGCCTGGGCTGACCACCCGCATCCCCCCACACCCACGGAGCCGGTATGAACTCAACAGCTGGACGCGTCAAGCGAGTCGGGACCGGACTGATCGCCGCCCTGGCCCTGTTCGTGCCGGTCTCCACCGGCGTCGCGACCGCCGCCACCGAGGCCACGATCTGCAACAAGTACTGCGACGCCCGCGACCCCGCCCTGTCCCCGGGGGACCGACAGCCCGTGTCGGCGACCATCTACTCCCGCACCCTCACCCTGCACTTCGACGACACCGACGCGATGGGCTGGGCCTCGGTCACCAACGGCAGCCCCGGCGACGAGGTCTGGCTCGACCGCTCCTTCGACGGCGGCCGCACCTGGAGCTCGGGCAGCAAACTCGGCGACACCACCATCCCTGCGGGGCAAGGCGGTTGGCGCACCCTGATGTACAACGTCGACGACTGGAACGCCCTCGGCGTCGGCGCCCTGCGCGCCTGCGGCAAGGCCGGAGACCGGGCCGAGATCGCCTGCACACAGTGGGCCCGGACGACCTGGAACGCGGGCAGCCGCGCAACGGCCGCCGCCACCGCGCTGATGCAGTCCTACAACCTGGGCACCGGACTCTTCGACACCACCGGCTGGTGGAACTCCGCCAACGCGCTGACCGCCCTCGTCGACAACATCCGCGTCACCGGGATGGGCAGCTACAAGTACGCCATCGCCAACACCTACGACCGCAACCTCGCCGCCCAGGGCGGCAACTTCACCAACGACTACATCGACGACACCGGCTGGTGGGGACTGGCGTGGGTCGACGCGTACGACCTCACCGGCGACTCCCGCTACCTCGACACCGCCCGCGCGGACGCCGATTACATGGCCCGCTACTGGGACTCCACCTGTGGCGGCGGGGTGTGGTGGAGCACCGCGAAGACCTACAAGAACGCGATCGCCAACTCCCTCTACCTGGAGCTGAACGCGGCCCTGCACAACCGCGTCGCGGGCGACACGACGTACCTCGGGCGCGCCAACGCGGAGTGGTCGTGGTTCAAGGGCACCGGCATGATCAACGGCTCCCACCTGGTCAACGACGGCATCAACCTGGCGACCTGCGGCAACAACGGCGACACGACGTGGTCGTACAACCAAGGTGTGCTGCTCGGCGGGCTGTCGGAGCTGTACCGGGCGACCGGTGACTCCGGACTGCTCACCACCGGCCGTCAGATCGGTGACGCGTCGACCACGTCGGCGGCCCTCAACTCCGGTGGGATTCTGCGGGAGCCGTGCGAGGCGAGCGGGTGCGGTGGTGACGGGCCGTCGTTCAAGGGGGCGTACATCCGGGGGCTGAGCGCCTTCAACTCCCGGCTGTCCGACCGCCCTTACACGTCGTACATCGCGCGGCAGGCCACCACCGCCCACGCGAACGACCGCAACGCCCTCGACGCGTACGGGCTGCACTGGGCCGGGCCGCTGGACTCCACCGACGCGGCCCGGCAACAGAGCGCGCTCGACCTGATGAACGCGGCGAACTGACGATCCGTCACTTCCGTTTCGCGGATGCCGCCAAGGCCTTGAACTCGTCCCACCGCACCTGGGGGCGAGTCAGGCCGCGTCGCTCCAGATAGCGTGCGGTGGCGCGGCGGGTGTCGCGCAGGACGCGGATCGCGTCGGCCGGGCGGCCCGTGCCCATGGGCTCCACCACCTTGGCGGGGACCAGCAGCCAGCCGCCGTCCACGGCCTTCAGGGTGCCCCGGACAAGGGCGTTGTGCATGTTATTCAGCTGCTCGTCGTGCCGGTGCACCAGGAGTGAGGCCGGGCCTTCGGTCGCCGCGCAGTCGGCGGGCACCTCCACCGCGAAGCCGTCCCCGGCCGGTACGGGCCGGGTCCTGGCGAGCACCGGAGCCCCGGACGCGTCGCGCGCGGCGAGCACCGCCGAGGAGAAACGGGCGAGTTGGGCCGCGCCCGGCAGCAAGTGCTCCGTCTCCGGGGCCTGTTGGTCCGACGCGGGGAGCGGCGGTCGTACGACGATCTGGTCCGGGGTGACGGTGATCAGGAGCCGGAGGTAGTACCAGGTCGTCAACGGCCGCAGGGGAGCGGAGACATAGGACCTGCTGTGCGGCTGCCGTTCGAAGAGCATCCGCCAGTAGTCCTCGGCCCCCTGCGGGCCCGTCATGATCTCGTCGGGGCACTCGGCACGGCCGCCGACGAAGATCTGCGGGGCGTGGTCCAGGCCGCTGCCGGTGGGGTCGGAGAAGAGGAGGGCGACGCGGCCGTCCCGACGGATGTTCAGCGCCTTCTGCGCGAAGGCCAGGGACGTGCTCAGCAGGAGCGTGCCGTCCTTCCGCCGTCGCACGGCGGTCGGCCAGACCAGCGGTGTGCCGTCGCGGCCGAGGGTGACGAACTCGCAGGTGCGGTAGGCGTCCAGGACGTCGAGCGGCGCGGAGTCGAGAAGGCTCATCGGCTCCGCTCCCCGTCCAGCGGGCCGCGTATCGCCCGGCAGGCGGCGGCGTACTGGCGGCGGCCGACGGCCTTCCACAGCACTCGGCCGACCAGCGGGGTCCTGCCGAGGAAGTACTCCCGCTCCTCGGGAGTGGCGTCCTCCAGGATCGCGCCGAGCGCGATCAACAGCCTGTTCCTGGGGATCCGTTCAAGGCCACGGCGGCCGACCAGGTCCCATTCCTCGGCGGACAGATGCTCCGCGACCAGGGGCAGCACCAACTGCTCCTCGTCGTCGAGGTGTTCGAGCAGCACGGCCGAGTGCTGCTCCAGTGCGAGCGCTAACTCCTCCCCGGCGACGGTGTCCGCGGCCCGCTCCCACGCGGCCGTCCACTCCGTCACGACCGTCAGGCTCACGTCGACGCGCTGGTGCTGCTCCTCCATGCGGGCCACCAACCGGCCGTCCGGGGCCCGGCTTTGGAGGTGCGGCCAGATCAGGTCGTCCTCGACGGAGTGGTGGCTGTGCAGTCCCGCCACGTACTCGCGCAGATGCTCCGCGACGTTCGTCGCGCGGGCCGTGTCGCCGTCGGGGACGGCCCGTACCAGGCGGGGCAGATACGCCGACTCGCGGCGGAAGACCCGGTGGACCACGATCATCTCGTGGGTGTACGGACGCTCGGCGGTGGGAAGTTGGTCCGTCGTGCTGGTGGGTGACACGCTTGCTTGCTCCAACGATCGGATATCGGCAACAGCCTCCCAGGGTCGTACGGCCCTCTTGGCGTCCACTTGGCGCGGTCGCCGAGGTGATCTCCGCGGGCTCGGGGGAAGGGCGTTTAGCGTCTGTTGACCGGGCTGCGACAGGGCTCGGGTAGATTCCCGCGCCGTGCTGCGTATTCGAGTCCTGGGTTCGTTGGGCGCCGATGACGAGGGGCGACCGGTAGGACTCGGTGCTCCACGCCAACGGGCCGTGCTGGCGCTGCTGATCGCGGCTCGCGGCACCGTCGTGCCCGTCGACCGGATCACGGACGCGCTGTGGCGAGGGGCCCCGCCGAGCCGTGCCACGGTCTCCCTGCATACCTATGTGTCCCACCTGCGCCGCGCCCTCGAACCGGGCCGGCCGCCGCGCACCCCGGCGACCGTGCTGGTCACCGCGCCGCCCGGCTACGCCCTGCGGCTGCCCGGGGACGCGGTGGACGCCTGGCGCTTCGAGACCTGGGTGGCCCGCGCCCGGCACGCCCCGGCCGAGGAGGCCCGCGCCCTGCTCGCCGAGGCGCTCGCCTGGTGGCAAGGCCCGGCCTTCGCGGAACACGCGGACGAGGCCTGGGCCGAGCCGGAAGTGACCCGCCTGACCGCGCTGCGCGCCGAGGCCCGCGAACTCGCCGTCGCCGCCGACCTGCGCACCGGACGCCCCGCCGAGGCGGTACCGGCCGCCGAACTCCTCGTAAGGGAAAGCCCGTTGCGCGAGGAGGGATGGCGGCTGCTCGCCCTCGCCCAGTGGGCCTGCGGCCGACAGGCCGACGCCCTCGCCGCGCTGCGGCGAGCGACCCGCGTCCTGCGCGAGGAACTCGGCTGCGACCCCGGCCCGGCACTGGCCGAACTGGAACAGGCGGTACTGGGCGGACGGCTCGACGCGCTGCGCGCGCAGGTGCCGCACCGCGCCGAACTGCGCGCCGAGCAAGGCTCGTTGGTCGCCCGGCATGGCGAACACCGGGCCAGGACCGGCGAGTTCGGCTGCGAGACCGGCCTCGTCCCGAGCCGCGGCGGTGAACCACGCGCCGGAGCCGCCCTCTTCGTGGGCCGTGACCGTGAACTCCACGCGATGGACACCGCCGCGCGGGCCGCCCGGCGGCGAGGCGGCGTCGTACTGGTCACCGGTGAGGCCGGGGTGGGCAAGTCCGCCCTGCTCGGGCGGATCGAGGGACGACTGCGGGCCGCCGGATGGACGGTGGTGGTCGGGCGCTGCCCCCAGCACGAGGGCGCGCCGCCCGCCTGGGCCTGGGCGGAGGCGCTCGGCGCGCTCGCCCGCGAACTGCCGCCCACCCGGCCCGACGAACTCGCCGTACTGCTCCGCGAGCAGGACAGCGCGGCCGTCACGACCCGGGACGAGGCGACCGCGGGCCGCTTCCGCATGCATCGCGCCTTCGCCGCCTGGCTCCGCGCGGCGGCCGCTGAGTTCCCCCTCGCCGTCGTCCTGGAGGACCTGCACGGGGCCGACGGCGAGACCCTCGCCCTGCTCGAAGCCGCGTCCGGCGTCACCGGCGTACCCCTGCTCACCGTCGCCAGCTACCGGCCCGCGGAGGCGGGGGAGCAGCTGGGCAAGACCCTCGCCCACCTCGCCCCCGTCGCACCGCGCCGCATCGCGCTGAGCGGACTGGCCCCCCACGACGTCGCCACCGTCGTCGACGCCGTCTGCGGTGAACCGGTGGACCCGTGGACGGTCACGGCTCTGGCCGAACGGACCGGCGGCAACCCGTTCTACGTCCTGGAGAGCGCACGGCTGCTGGCCGGCGAGGGCGCTCTCGTCGCCGTCTCCGAGGTCCCGCAGGGCGTACGCGACGTCCTGCGCAGACGGCTCGCCCTGCTGCCCGCCACCGCCCGCGCGGCCCTGCGACTCGCCGCCGTCGTGGGCCTGGAGGCCGACGCGACCGTCCTCATCGACGCGGCCGACACCGACGAGGACACCGTACTGGAGGGCCTCGACGCGGCCCTCGCCGCGGACCTGCTGACCGAATCCGGGCCCGGACGCGTCCGGTTCGTGCACGCACTGGTCCGCGACACCGTGTACACCGACCTGTCCGGAGTACGCCGGGCCCGCCTGCACGCCCGCGTCGCGCAGGCGCTCCGCCGCCACCGGCCGCACGAACTCGCCGCCCTGGCACACCACTTCGCCCACTCCGGCACCACCGCGCACGCGCCCCTCGCCGTCGACTACGCGCTCCGCGCCGCCGAGGCGGCCGAACGGCGCTACGCCCACGACGTCGCCGTGGACCTGATCCAGCAGGCGATAGAGACCCGCGCCGCCGCCGCGGGGCCCACCGACGAACCGGCCCAACTGGACGACGCCGTAGGTCTGTTGGTGCGGCTTCTCGGCGCGCAGATCAGGGCCGGTTCCACCGAGGCGGCCCGCCGCACCCGGCAGCGCGCCGTCGAACTCGCCGAACAGGCCGACCGGGGCGACCTGGTGGCCGCGGTCTACGGCGCCTGGACCGAACCCTCGCCCTGGCGCAGCAGACTGGAGGGCTGCTGCGACCGGACCACCCTGGAGCGCCTGGAACGCCTCGCGTCCGATCCCGGCCTCGACGACCCCACCCGGGCACGGGTGTTGCAGGTCTACGTCGAAGCGGTGGCGGTCGAGAGCGCGCCCCGGGCTCTGGAGGCGTCCCGCACCCAACTCGCGCTGGCCCGCGCCACCGGCGAACCACGCCTGCTCGCCGCCGCGTTGATGACCTCGGCCAGGCTCCTGCCACTGGAGACACAGGCCGCCGAGCGGACCCCGCTGGTCGCCGAACTCCGCCGACTCGCCCACGCGCACGACCTGCCCGCCTACCGCTGGGTCCCCGAACACCTCGATGCCATGACCGCCGGCACGCTCAACGACCCCGCCGCGGTACGCCAACACACCGGGCGGGGACTCGAACTCGCCCACCGCTACCGCATGGTGTGGGCCCAGGGCCTGGGCGTCGCGACCTCGGCCATGCTGGCGACGGTCACCGGCCGCTTCGACGCGGCGGAGGCCGGATACGCCGAGGCCGACCTCCTCCTGCGCCGCGTCGGCTCGCACCACGCCCGCGGACTGCGCACGCTGGGACTGACCACCATCCGGCTCGCCCAGGACCGCGTGGCCGAGATCGAACCGGTGATGCGGAAGGTCTACGAGACCGTCGGCGCCCCCTGCGGAGTGGCCCTCGCCCTCGTCCTGGCCCGCCTCGGCAGACTGGACGAGTCACTCGCCGTGCGCTGCCCGCCGGAGCCCGTGACGGACCACCTGTACGGCCTGGAACTCGACTTCCGCGCCCAACTCGCCGTACTGCACGGCGACTTGGACCTGGCGTCCGCACTGGTCCCGCGGCTGCTGCCGGTCCGGGACCAGCTCGCGGGCGCGGCCGGAGCCGCCTACGCGACCCGCCCCCTCGCCCACGCCCTCGCCGACCTGTACCGGCTCCTGGGCGAGGACGGTCAGGCGGCTGACAACTACTCCCTGGCCGAGCGCACCGCCCTCGCCTGGGGTTCGACCCACCTGGCCGACCGGGCCCGCGAGGCGATGGCGGCACTGGCGGCAGCGCGGTCCGCACGCCGGACGTTCGCGACGTAGGAAGGGCGAGGATCCGGTCCCTCACCCCTGTGTCCGGTCCCTCACCCCTGTCCGGTCAGCAGCCTGCGCGGATTGGCGATGCGGAAGGCGTACGCCGCCGCTCCGCCCAGACCGTGACCCGGGTGCCGCGGCGGCTCGGCGTACGGCCGGTCCGAGCCCTGGACCACGGCGTTCACACCGAGGGCGCGGACGGTCGCCTCGACAGCGGTCGGGCCGTACGACGACGTCTCGACGAACACCCCGAGGTCGGCCCGCGCGGGTCCGCCGCCTCGGGCGGCCAGCCGTTCCCCGTGCAGCGGGGCGAGTCCGGCCAGCAGGGCGAAGCACACCCGCAGGCGCGGGTGGCGCGGCCGGCCGAAGGCGTGGAAGGCGTACCAGGCGGCGTGCATCTGCTGGACGTACGGCACCATCGCGGGCCACCAGCCGGGGCCCGCCGGGGAACCCACCGCGGGCCCCGGGTGGACGAGGAGCGGGAGGTCGCGTTCTTCGAGCAGGTCGAGGAGCGGGGCGCAGCGCTCGTAACCGACCGAGTCCGCGAGGGAGTTGGCGGGAAGCTGGAGACCGGCGAAGCCGCGGTCGAGGTCCTTGGCGGTCGCCGTCGCGTCGATGTCCCGCACACCGGCCGCGGCCCACGCCCCGAACGGCTCGGGCAGCGCCTCCGCGCCGTCGTGGTACGCGTCGAGCAGCGGCCGTGCCTCGGCCGCGGGCAGCCACTCCACGCCGATCGGAGCCGACAGCGAGACGAGCACCCGGTCGAGACCGTCGGTGGCGGCGAGTTCCGCGCGCCGGGCGATGTCATGGTCCCCGGGCGATATCTCGAAGGGCGGTTCACCGTCCAGGAACAGGGTCCAGCCGTCGAGATACGGCGGTTCGCGGCGGGCCCGCAGAGCCGTCACCAGCGAGGGGGTCCACAGATGCTGGTGCACGTCGACGTTGGTCATGTCGCTTCTCCCGCCAAGGCGTTGAGTGTGCCGTCGACGACGACCACGGTCACCACTGCTCTCTCCCCATGTCCTGTCATGTGTGAACCTAGCCCCTGGGCCGCCGATGATCGAGTGGTGGGGAGCGGGGGCCGGGCGTACCGTCGAACGGTGAGCATCCGGTGGGCCCGACGTCCACCGACCTCTCGCGAGTGCGAAGCACCATGAGCAGCGGCCCTCGGCAAGTCTCCCCAGCGCGGACGGTCACCACCCGGGACACGGGCGGTGGCGGAAACACCATGGCGCTGCTGGTGATCGCCTCCTGTCAGCTCATGGTGGTCCTCGACATCACCATCGTGAACATCGCGCTCCCGCACATCCAGAGCGCGCTGGGGTTCTCCACCACCAGCCTGGCCTGGGTCGTCAACGCCTACACCCTCACCTTCGGCGGTCTGCTGCTCCTCGGCGGCCGGGCCGGTGACCTCCTCGGCCGACGGCGCGTGTTCGTGTTCGGCGTGCTGCTCTTCGTAGTCGCCTCCCTGCTCGGCGGGTTGTCCCAGAACTCCGGCGAACTCCTCGCCGCCCGTGCCCTCCAGGGCGTCGGCGGAGCCATCGCCTCCCCGACCTCCCTCGCTCTCATCAGCACGACGTTCCGCGAAGGACCGGAGCGCAACCGGGCGTTCGGGGTCTTCGCCGGAGTCTCGGCGGGCGGCGGCGCGATCGGGCTGCTGATGGGCGGGATCCTCGTCGAGTGGCTGAACTGGCGCTGGGTGCTCTTCGTCAACGTGCCCATCGGACTGCTCATCGTCCTCGCCACCCCGCGCTGGATCCGCGAGTCCGAACGCCACCCGGGCCACTTCGACATCACCGGCGCGCTGACCTCCACCGTGGGCATGGTGCTGCTGGTCTACGGCTTCATCCGGGCCGCGCAGGAGGGCTGGGGGGACTGGCTCACCCTGGCCTCGTTCGGCGCGGCCGTCGTCGTCCTCGCCGGGTTCGTCCTGGTCGAGCGGCGCTCCCGGCAGCCGATCACCCCGCTGCACATGTTCCGCGACCGCAACCGGGCGGGCACGTACGCCATCATGCTGTGCCTCTCCGCCGCGATCTTCGGCATGTTCTTCTTCCTCACCCTCTTCGTGCAGGACGTGCTGGGCTTCAGCCCGCTCATGGCCGGCTTCGCCTTCCTGCCGGTCAGTGCCGTGATCGCGGTCGGCGCGGGCCTGGCCTCACGGTTCCTGCCGACCTACGGGCCCAAGCCGTTCATGGTGGTGGGCGCCATCCTCGCCGCCGGAGGCCTGTCCTGGCTGACGTTGACGGACGTCCACTCCACCTACGCCGGCAGTGTCCTCGGCCCGATGCTGGTGTTCAGCCTGGGCATGGGCATGGAGTTCGTCTCGCTGACCCTGATGGCGCTCTCCGACGTCCCCGTCCAGGAGACCGGCGCGGCCTCCGGACTCCTCAACGCCATGCAGCAGGTGGGCGGTTCGCTCGGACTCTCCATCCTGGTCACGATGTTCGGCACGGCCAGCAGGAACGAGGCGAAGGACCAAATCCCCGCGTTCCTCTCCCGGGCGACCCCGGCCGAGCGCCTCCGCTTCCAGCGCACCGGCCAACTCCCGGGCATCTGGGGCGATCACGTCCTCACCGCCGGGGCCTCGGCCGCGTTCGTCATGGCGGCGATCTTCACCGTCGTCGCCGCGCTGATCGCCGTCGTCGTCATCCAGGTCCGGCCCTCCGACCTGGAACGCCTTAAGGGCGGCACGGGAGTTGGGCCGACCTGAGCGTCAACTCCCGTGATACGGCGGCTCCTTCGGGATCCGCTGCTCGAACCACACCACCTTGCCCGTGCTCAGCCGCGTCGCTCCCCAGCGCTGCGCGAGCCGGTCCACGAGGAACAGTCCCCGACCGCCCTCGTCACTCGGCCCCGCCTCCCGCATCCGGGGCACCTGGGGCGAGTCGTCGGTCACCTCGCAGCGCAGCACGTCGGTGCGCAGCAGCCGTAGCGAGATCGGCCGAGAGGCGTACCGTACGGCGTTGGTGACGACCTCGCTGACCATGAGTTCCGTGGTGTCGAGCAGGGCGTCCAGGCCCCAGCGGCGCAGCACCCGGCGGGTCAGCCGACGGGCCTGGCCCGCGGTGAGCGGGTGCGGGTCGAGGTGCCAGTAGCCGACGCTGTCCGGCGGGAAGCCCTCGAAGCGGGCGGTGAGCAGCGCGATGTCGTCGTCGCGGGGACCCGGCGCCAGCGCGGCGAGGATGCGGTCGCACAGCCGCTCCAGCGAGGACAGGCGGTGCCCGTGCCGGGTGGACTGGAGGTGGGTGCGCAGGGCCTCGACGCCCGTCCCCACGTCCACGTCGCGGGACTCGACCAGGCCGTCGGTGTAGAGGACCAGGGTGGTACCGGTGGGCGCGGGCATCTCCACCGACTCGAAGACGACTCCGCCGACGCCGATCGGGGCGCCCGGTGGCACGCGCAGGACCTCCGCGTGGCCGTTCGGTCGGAGGAGGACCGCGGGCGGGTGGCCTGCGTTGGCCATGAGGAGGCGGTGCGAGATCGGGTCGTAGATCGCGTACAGGCAGGTCGCGATGTGGTCGCTGCCGAGCCGTTGGGCCTGTTCGTCGAGGTGGTGCAGGACCTCGTGCGGGGGCAGGTCGAGACCGGCGAGGGTCTGCACGATGGTGCGCAGCTGGCCCATGATCGCGGCCGAGGTCATGGAGTGGCCCATGACGTCGCCGACGATCAGCGCGACCCGGTTGCCGGGCAGCGGTATCGCGTCGTACCAGTCGCCGCCCACCTGCGCGGTCTTCGACGCGGGCAGATAGCGGCTGGCCAGTTGCACACCGGTCGGCTCGGGCAGCGACGACGGGAGCATCGTGTGCTGGAGCGTGTCCGCGACGGAGGCCTCGTGGCCGTACATCACCGCCTTCTGGACACCGATCGCGGTGTGCGTGGCCAGCTGGGAGGCGACGAGGAGGTCGTCGCCGGTGAACACGGAACGGTCGGGGCGGCGTAGCAGGACGACCGTGCCCATGACGTGGTGGCGGCCGTGCAGCGGGGCGATGATCAGCCTCCGCCCCTGCGGCAGCGTCCCCGGCGCGCTCGCCGCGGGACCCAGCAGCTCGGCCACCGCGGGCCCGATGTCGTCCGCGTCGCCGAAGGCCGGCTGCCCGGCCAGCAGCAGTTTCGCCAGTCGGCCGTCGAGCACCGGCTGCACCCGGTCGGTCACGTCCGCGTACTCGGCGTGCGGCATCAGCGGCGCGGTCCTCGCCTCCGGTGCCCGGTCGACGCTGTGCAGTTGCAGGACGACGGGCGCGGACGACTTCTCGTCCCCGACGGGCAGCGGATCGTGCAGGTGGATGACGATCGCGTCCGCGAAGGCGGGCACCGCCGCCCACCGCAGCTCCCGCAGCGTCTCGTCCAGGTCCATCCCGCGGGCGATCCGCCGGGTCGCCACATCGAGGTACTGGAGCCGATCGGTCTGCGGTGCGGGCGCGAGGGGCGCCCGGTTCCAGTCCGGAACCGGCGCCGGGCCGCTCGCCGATCCGCCTCGCCGGGCGGTTCCGGCGGGGCCTTCGCGGGGGCTGTGTGGCTCCGTCACGCTTCGTCCCGTCCACTGGTGCGGCCCACCGGGCCGCCGGGTCGGTGCTACGGCCTCAGTCGCGCCGTCGGCAGCAGAGGAAGACCTGTTCCTCGGGCGGCACGTCGGCGACCGCCGGGGCGTAGGTGTAGGAGGTCTCCTTCACGATCTCGAAGCCCGCGTCGTCCAGGATCCTGTGCAGGTCGTCGAGGAGGTAGCCGGAGACCCTGATCGTGTTGCCGAGGAACGGGATCGCGAAGTCGTCCACATGCGCCTCCACCATCGACAGGGCGAACAGACCGCCCGGGGTCAGCAGGTGGTGGATCGTGCGCAGGGCGAGGGGGATCTCCACGCGCGGCAGCATCAGCAGGGAGAAGAACGCGGCGACGGCGTCGAAACGGCCCAGGTCGGTCGGGCCGCCCGGGCGCAGGTCGGCCAGGTCCAGCTGGTGGAACGTACCGGCCGGGACGTACTTCCGGGCCAGCTCCACCATCCGCCGGGACAGGTCCACGCCCACGAGGTCGAAGCCCGCGTCCGCCAGCTGCCGGGCGGTCGGCACACCGGTGCCGCTGCCGAGGTCCAGCACCCGGGAGCCCGGACGGAGGGACGCGACCAGCCAGTCACCCGCGGCGACCTGGCCCTCCTTGTGCGGGAAGGCCTCGTCGTAGCGGTCCCCGATGGCGTCGAAGGCCTCGGCCTGACCCGAGCGGTCGAGCCGCAGGCTGCCGTAGTCGGCCCCGTCGTTCGCTCTGCTCACTGAAGTGGCCTTTCATCCGCGCATAGAGGATTGTCCCACACGTGGGGAAAGTGCGTTTCAAGTGGGAGAACGCCGTGAGGGGTGCCCTGGGGGCACCCCTCACGCGACGTCGAGGGCGAGGAAAGCGAACGGACTGAATTCATTAGGAAGATGAGAAGGAAGCCCGTTCATGGCCTCGCCACGGCTGACGCTACCAGTCAGGCGGGGATCAGGTCGCGCAGATTTTCCAGGGTCACGATCCGCGAGCCCTCGGGCAGCCCGTCCGGGCGGCGCAGACCGATGTACGTCACCGGACCGTCGTCCGGCACCGTCCCGCCGTCCCAGAACGTCACCTCCGTCGTCCCCCTGCTCATCAGGTCGACGAGATGCCACACCGTGAGCTGCTCACGCTCGACGATGCCACGCAGCAGGTTCGCCACCGTCACCCGGTTCTCCTCCACCCGGTTCGCGGACGGGCTGCCCTTGAGGTACAGGTGCAGCCACTTCGCCCGCCAACGGCCGTCCTCCCCGCGCAGGAACACCAGCGGCAGCGCGACCCGCCCCGCACCGCGCAGCTCCGACTTCATGCGCACGGTACGCGGCTCGAACGGCCGCCCCTTCTGCTCGCCCTCGCGCAGCATGAACCCGAAGAACGACTCCTCGACCTCCTCGAAGCCCTCGCCCGCGAAGATGTTGACCTGCGGCACGATGAACGCGCCGCGCACGGCACCCAGCCGCAGATCGATGAACTCCGAGGCCCCGTCCGGCGCTTCGGTGATGTCACCGGAGTGCGCACCCTCGACGTCGGTGAGCGAGGTGTACGACAACCAGGTGTTCGTGGAGTAGTCCGCGTTGAGCATCAGCGCCGACAGATCGAAGTCGGTCCGCTGCTCGGACTCCTTCCAGTACACGAAGAAGCGCAGCAACTCGCCCTCCACCGCCGACACGGACCCGCGCGGCAGCACCCCGAGCCCGGCCGCCGTCGCCTTCCCGCTCAGCGGCAGCGCCACGTCGAGCACGTCCGGATCGATCAAAAGCCGCTCCGGAGAAGGCAGTCGACGCCGCGTCTCGTCGTCCAGCACCGCGATCAGCCGCGTCCGCTCCGCCGGTCCTACGACCGTCCGCTCGTCGTCGGTCACCCAGGCACGGCCGCGCCGGTTCACGAACACCCGCAACTCCCCGGTCTCCCGGGCCCTGTTGTGCAGATGCTCGCGCACCGACAGCACCACCCGGCCCGACACCTCGGGCGCGACCTCCTCGGCGGCGGCCACCACGGCGTCCCGCTCCTCCTGCGTGAGCGCGGTGCGCAGCAGCCGGTCCAGCGCGCGGTACAGCTTGCCGGGCGCGGACCTCAGCAGCTTCACCGCCCCCAACACGTCGTTCTCCGCGAGGAGTTCCTCGACCCGGCCGTCGAGCGACCGCGCCTTCAGCTCGCCCCGCGCGACCGCGAACACGTCGGCGGCGTGCGGCCACTTCGGGTACTCGTGCGGGTGCAGCCGCTCACCGAGCCGCTTCCACTCCTCGCGGTGCGCGGCCACGTCGGCCAGCTTGGCGGGCGCCGCGGCGATGACCGAGTCCAGCCCAGCGAGCAGCGCCCGCCGTACCGGCCGGGACAGCGACCGGAAACGGGTCGGCTCCGCCAGTGCCACATCGCCGTCCGACAGCGCGCAGGCCAGCCGCAGCACATCGGTGACGGTGTCCAGCAGCAGGCCCGAACCCACCTTGAGGCGGGCCTGGTTGACGACCGCGCGGTTCTCCCGGACCGGGATCGCCTCGGGCTGCGGCCCGTCGGCACACCGCTCGGCCAGCGCCCGCAGATCGTGCAGGTGCTCCTCGCCGAGCGGAGTGACGCTGCCCGCCAACGCCAGGTACAGGGCGGTGAGTTCATCGGCTACGTCGCCGCCCGCGTGCAGCACCGTGATCCGGTCGCCCGCCGCCGCGATCAACTCGTCCTGGGCGGCCAGCATTTCGGCGTACGTGTGCTGGTACCGGCCGTAGGTCGGCAGGTCGAGCAGGTTCACCACGCCGGTCCGCAACTGCTTGAGCGTCGCGGACGAGGTCTCCTCGTCGTGGAGCGCCTCGGCGACGCACGCCATCCAGAAGTCCACGGTGTCGGGCACGCCGGCCGGGAAATCGATGAAGTAGACGTTGTGCCGGACGTGGTCGCCGACCATCTCACGGACGGTCCGCAGGGTGCGGCCGGCGATCCGGACGACCGTCTCCTCGGACAGCCCCGACAGTCGTTCCAGCAGTTCCGGGGAGAGCTTGAAGCCCACGGACAGCAGCACGGCGTCGAACTGCCGCGCGACGGTGGCGCCTTCACCCACGGGACCCGTGGGCGTGGGGACGCGGAGCGTGTGCCGGATGACCAGCGGTTCGAGTCGGTCGATCATTCCGGCATGCTCCCAGAACCGAACAAGCGGGCGCATTCGGGTTTTACGTCTTCAGGGGTCAGCCGACCAGCCAGTCGTACGCCGCCCGCGCGCCGAACTCCGCCTGGCCGCCCCGCAGCAGCAGTCCCGCCGTGGCGAACTCCGGGGCGTCGGCCTGCGCGGTCACGTACGGGATCGCGATGCAGCGCATGCCGGCCGCGTGTGCCGCCGCCGCGCCCGGAGCCGCGTCCTCCAGGACCACACAGTCGGCTGGAGGCGCCCCGAGCCTGCGGGCCGCCTCCAGGAAGACGTCCGGCGCGGGCTTGCCGTGAGCCACCTCGTCCGCCGAGACCACCGTCCGCAGCACCGCGTCGAGCCCGGTCGCCGACAGGATCGCCTCGATCGCCTCCGGCGACGAACCCGAGGCCACCGCCATCGGCACCCCCTCGGCCGCCAGCAGTTCCACGAACTTCCGCATCTCCGGATACGCGTGCGTGGCGGCCCGGGCCAGCGCCAGATAACGGCTGTTCGTCTCCGCGAGCAGGTCCTCCACCGGCGCCCTCAGGCCGTGGCGCTCTTTGAGGAGGGCGAGGGTCTCCTGGGTACTGATGCCGACGAAGCGCTCGTGCCGCGCCCACGTGAAGTCCGGGACGCCGTGCTCGGCGAGGGTCCGCCGGGTGGCCTCGTAGTAGTTCGGCTCGCTGTCCACGAGTGTTCCGTCGAGATCGAAGATGACCGAGAGGCCGCGGAGGTTGCTCATGGGATCAGGATGCCAAGGGATGCCAAAAGGGATGCCGAGGGGGCTGAAGGGGCTGAGGGGGCCGAGGGGTCATTTGCCGGCCGCGCGGCCGACCGCCTCCACCAGCGGCAGCAAGCGGTGCGGGACGCGCTCGCGCAACACCATCTCGGTACGCGTCCGCACCACCCCCGGCAGGCTGATCAGCCGCTGGATCACATCCTCCAGATGGCCGTTGTCCCGCGCCACGACCCGCGTGAGCAGATCCCCGCCACCCGTGATCGAGAACGCCTCCACGATCTCCGGTACGGCGGCCAGCGCGTCCCCCACCTCGTCGAGATGCCCCTGCGTGACCTCGATGTGCACGAACGCGAGCACCGGGTGGCCGAGGGCGGCGGGGGAGAGGAAGGGACCCGTACCGGTGATCACTCCGTCCCGCTCCATTCGGTCGAGCCGGGCCTGGAGGGTGCCCCGGGCGACGCCGAGGAGCCGGGCGTACTCGCGCACGCTGGTACGCGGCTGCTCCAGGAGCAGTCGCAGGATGCGGGTGTCGAGTTCGTCCACGCTCATGGCACATGACTGTACCAGTGGCTCAATTGCTTTGCGCTGTGCCAATGGTCCAGTGATTCGGAGGCCACTTGAGCCAGTCTGCCGGGTGATGTTGTGATGGGCGCGTCGATGGCGCTGCGGACCTCCGCGGCGCCTTTTTCGTGTGGGTGCGCGCAAGGGGCGGGGAAGCAGTGCTGAAGCGGGTGTTCGTGGCTCCGGATCCGGGGCGGACGCGGTTGCGGTTCGCCGCGCGGGCCGTGCTCGGTATCGGCCTCGCGGTGGTGGTCTGCGGGCTGACCGGGCAGTCCCTCGCGGGTGCCGTGACCGGCGGCCTCGCCGCGTTGCTCGCCCTCTTCACGGTCACGGACGCCACGGTGCGCGGACAGGCCGTCACCACCGCCCTCCTGCCCTGCGTGGGCCTTCCCGTGCTCGCCGCGGCGGCCGAACTGCACGCCCACCCCGTCGCCCGCGACCTCACCTTCCTCGCCGTCGTCGGCGCCGGCGTCTACGCCCGCCGCTGGGGACCGCGCGGCCACAGCCTCGGTGTGTTCGCGTTCATGACCTTCTTCGTGGCCCAGTTCCTGCACGCGACGACCGACCAACTGCCCGCGCTCTACGCCGCCGTGGCCCTCTCCGTGCTCACCGCGGCGACGGTCCGCTTCGGCCTGTGGTGCTACGAACGCCGACTGCCCCCGCCCACCACACCCGCCCCGCCGACCGGGCGCGGCCTGGCCAGGGTGACCACCCGACAGGCCGTCCAGGCGACCGCGGGCGCCGGATTCGCCCTCGTGGTGGGCCAGTTGGTGTCCGGTCAGCGCTGGTACTGGGCCGTCGGCGCCACCTGGTGGATCTTCGTCAACACCGCCTCACGCGGCGAGACCGTGGTCCGAGGCTTCCGCCGCGTCCTCGGCACGGTCCTCGGCATCGCCCTGGGCCTCCTGATCGCCGTACCGGTGCAAGGCGCCCCCGTCCCCACCGCGATCCTGGTGGCGGCCTGCGTCTTCGGGATCTTCTACTCGGCAGCCGTCTCCTACACGTGGATGATGCTCTCGGTGACCTTGATGGCCGAGCTGCTCTACGGCCTCCTCGGCGTCCTGACCCCCGGCCTGCTGGCGCTGCGGTTCGCCGAGACCGGCGTCGGCGCGCTCGGCGCCGTACTGGCCGTCCTGCTGGTGCTCCCGGTGACCACCCACACCACCACGGACGCCTGGATCCAGCGCGCCCTGCGCTGTGTCCACGCCTGCACCGCCGAGGCCGCCGTCCGCCTCGCTGGTTCCGGCCGGGCCGACCCCGCCGCACGCATCGCCGAGCTCGAACAACTCCTGGGCCGGGTACGGCTCTCCGTGGCCCCCCTCGTGCACCCGCTGAACCCGATGCTCGGCCGAAAGCGCCGTGCCCGCCGGGTGCTGGCCCTGCTCGACGACTGCGCCCACGAGATCCGCGGCCTGGCCACGGTGGCCGCCGACCCGCAGGCCTCCCACGACACCCGCCTCGCCGCCGCGTGCCGCCGCGTCGAGACCGCGGTCGAGGCACTCACGGACGGCGACACGTCCCCGCTGGGGGCCATGCCGTCCCGGTGCCCGGCGGAACCCGCGCTGGCCCACCTCCACGGCCTGGAACGGGCGCTCGCGGAACTCGCGGGGCCGTTGCGGGCGACGGGGGCGCGGCTTGTGGGGGCGTGAGGGGGTTCGGTCGGGTGGGGGTGGATGTCTCGTGCGCCGCGTCTGACCGGCGGAGGCGGGCCTCGCGGGGCCGCTGCGGGCGCGGTCGGGTTCAGGTTCGGGGCTTGTGGCTTGTGGGGCTTGAGCGGGTTCGGCCCGGTGGAGGCGGAGCCCCCCGCGCACCGCGCCTGAGCGGTCGAGGTGAGCCTCGTGCGAGGCGCCTGACCGGGCAATCCCGCGCCGGCTCACCCGTGCCGTCCGGAACCGCCCCGCGCGGAACTCGCCCAACCCTTGCGCGCGGTCCGACAGGGCCCCTGCAACAGACTCGGCGCTTTGGTCTAGACCGCTCATGATCGACTGCTACCGTCACCCCGGACAGCACTGAACCGAGAGGGGACAGCGGTGACAGACGGCGGCAGGCGGCAACGGCGGGCCTTCATCGGGTCGTTCACGGCGGCGGGCGGCCCTGGTGTCGTCGCGGCGGCCGTGGACGCGCACAGCGGCGCGCTGACCGTCCTGAGCAGTGTCGACGGCGTCCCCGACCCCTCGTATCTGGCCCTGGCGCCCGAGGGGGACACCCTCTACGCGGTCAGCGAGACGGACGAGGGTGCGGTGGCCGCGTACCGCGTCAACGGCGACAAGCCCGAACCGCTCGGCCCGCCCGTGCGCCTCGGCGGCGCGGGACCGACGCACCTGAGCCTGTACGCGGGACACGTCCTGACCGCCGACTACGGCTCCGGCAGCGTCACCGCCGTCCCGGTCCGCCCGGACGGCACGCTGGCGGACCGCCCCTCCGGACAGCTCCGGCACACCGGCTCGGGCCCGCACGAGCGACGCCAACAGGGGCCGCACGCCCACCAGATCCAGCCCGACCCCAGCGGCCGCTGGGCCGTCGGCATCGACCTCGGCACCGACTCCGTGTTGGTGTGCGCGCTGGACGACGGACGCCCCGTACTGCACCGCGAGATCGCGCTCAGGCCCGGCTCGGGCCCCCGCCACCTCGCCTTCCATCCCGACGGCGACCGCGCCTACGTCCTCAACGAACTCACCCCGACCGTCACCGTCTGCCGCTGGGACGCCGAGAGCGGCGCACTGAAGCCGCTGGCCGAGACCCCGGTACTGCCGGGCGCACCGGCGGGCGACGCAGCCTACCCCTCCGGCATCGTGACCTCGCCGGACGGCCGCTTCGTCTGGACGGCGACCCGCGGTGAGGACGTGCTGTCCGTGCTCGCCGTCGAGGGGGAGGGGCTGCGCCTGGTCGGGACGGTGCCCTGCGGCGGCCACTGGCCGCGCGCGCTCACCGAGTCCGACGGCTACCTGTACGTGGCGAACGAGCGGTCGGGCGACGTGACCTGGTTCGCCGTCGACCCCGCCACCGGCATCCCGCGCCCCGGCGGCTCGATCGACGTGACCGCCGCGTCCTGCGTGGTGTTCGACTGACCCCACAGGCCGTGTCCACGGCATGCCGAAGGGCCCGCTCCCGCGTGAGGAGGGGCCCTTTCGGCGCTACGGCGTTACACGTGCCAGGCCAGGACAACCCGGTGCGGACCGGAACGGGTCAGCGGACCGGGGCGCCCTGCGGCTGCGGCGGCGCGATACCCAGCGCCGTCGTGTACTTGGAGAGCGCGAGCTTGCCGATCGCCGGGTACGGGCCGAGCGCCTCGGCGGCCGAACAGCCGGCCTCGGCAGCCGCCGCCTGGAGCAGACCCGGGTCGATCTCGGGGCCGATCAGATAGGGCGCCAGGGCGAGTTGCTGCGATCCGGATCCGCGCAGCTGCTCCGCGATGGCCGCGATCGAACCCTCCTGGTCCAGCGCCGCCGCCATCACCGGCACGGCGAGGCGCGCGGCGAGCAGCATGCCGGTGATACCGGCCGCCTGCACGGCCTCCTCGCCGCCCACGGACGCGAGGATGATGCCGTCCGCGGCCGTCGCCACGGTGAACAGCCGGGCCCGGTCGGCACGGGCAAGACCCGCCTCGGAGAGCCGTACGTGCAGCGCCTCGGCGAGCAGCGGGTGCGGGCCGAGCGAATCGGTCAGATCGGCCGCGACCCGGCTGTCCATGACGGCCTGGCGGACCTGGCGCAGCAGCGCGCTGTCCGGACCGGCGAGCAGCGGCACGACGACGGCCACCGGACCGTCCGGCTCCTTGACGTCGGCGCCGGCGGCCCTGGCCTGCTCGAAGCGGGCGGTGCGCTCCTCGGCCGCGTGCGCGAGCACGGCCGTCAGCGTGGGGAACTCGGCGTCGTCCCCGTCGAGGTAACCGATGCGCCCGTCGAGACCGGGCAGCTCGGAGCGCGCGATGCTCACGACCTCCTCGGCGAGGCTGCGCGTGGCGGCGCTGGGCGTGCCCGGCACGGCGAGCACCAGCGCGGGCGCGCCCTCGGGAGCCGCCAGCGGCTCGGGTCGGCGGTGCCGCCCGGGCTGGCGAGGTCGCGGCATTCGTACTGGCAGGCCGGACGCGGGCCCAGTGGGGGAGCTCATGGCGAGGCATGTTACTGGCTTCTTGGGCTCCCCTGTTCGGGGAGGGTGCAGGTGAGCGGTATCCGTCCTGTTTTGTCTGATGAGTTACGCACGGATCAGAAGTGATCACCTCGCCCCGCCACGCTCACCACGTGCACCATCACGCCGTCGGCCGGCAGGGTGAGCGCACCCGCCGCGAGGTCGCGCGCGATCCGCACGGCACCGTCCAGCGGATCGCCCGCCGCCGCGACCGGATGGGCGTGCGGCAGCCGTTTCGCCAACTCCTCGCGCACGGGTACGAGGAGCGGGTCGCCCATCCGGAACAGGCCACCGGTGAGGGCGATCTGCGGCTCGCCGGTCGTCGGGCAGACCGCGGCGGCCGACTCGGCCATGTGCCGGGCCGCGGCACGCAGAATGCCCGCCGCCACCGGATCGTCCGGGGCGCACTCGGCGACGCGGGGCGCGAAGGAGGCGAGTACGGCGGGACGATCCGGCCGTGGATACAGCGTGCCGGGCAGTCCCGGCATCGGCCCGAACCGCTCCTCGGCGCAGGCCAGCAGCGGCCCGGAACCGCCGTCCCGCCCGTCGTACGCCCGCAGCGCCGCCTCCAGCCCGGCCCGCCCGATCCACGCCCCGCCACCGCAGTCGCCCAGCAGGTGTCCCCAACCGTCGGCCCGCCGCCAGCCGGTGAGGTCGGTGCCGATCGATATGAGTCCCGTACCGGCCGCGACCACGGCACCGGGCCGCGCCCCGAGGGCACCGACATACGCGGTGACGGCATCGGCGACGAGCGCGACCGTCCGCACCCCGAACTCCCGCGCCAGCGCCCCCGGCAACTCCTCCCGCAACCCGTCCCCGAGGGAGGCGAGCCCGGTGGCCCCGATCACGGCAGTACCCCACTCGGTGCGCCCGGCGTCACCGGCCAACTCCCGCACCATGGGCATCAGTTGCTCCATGAAATGCCCGGCGTCGATCCCCCGCGCACCGGTCCGCACAGGCTCCCCGGACGCGACCGGCAAGGACACCGGCCGCCCGACCTCCCCTACGACGACCCGCAGCCCGGAGCCTCCGGAGTCCACGGCGAGAAACCTGGCGCGGGTGTCTTGTGCGGGGGGTGTCGATGGGGACACCGCGGAAGGAATCGTGGGGGGAACCGGCTCGGGGAGCCTGCCCGACGAACTCCCGGCGGCGGCGCCCGTCTCGGCGGTGCCGCCCGAGGACACCCGCCCGCCCGAAGCCCCCTCAGCGCTGCGTCTGGCGTCGGCGGTCTGACTGAAGGACACCGTCCCGTCCGGAGCGCCGACCTCGGCGGCCTCGTCCGCGGAAGCCGGTCCGTCCGGCGCCCCCGCTGATGCCCCTGCTGATTCCGCCGCCCCAGCCGACCCGGTGTCCCCGGTGCCTGTCACGGCAGGCGCCAGTCCACCGGTTGTCCTCCCTGCCGGACCAGCAGGTCGTTGGCGCGGCTGAAGGGGCGGGAGCCGAAAAAGCCGCGGTCGGCCGACATCGGGGACGGGTGGGCGGACTCCACCGAGGGCAGGTCGCCGAGGAGGGGGCGCAGATTGCGGGCGTCCCGGCCCCACAGGATCGACACCAGCGGCTTGCCGCGCCCGGCCAGCGCCCGTATCGCCTGCTCGGTGACCTCCTCCCAGCCCTTGCCGCGATGCGCGGCCGGACTGCGCGGGGCCGTGGTCAGCGCCCTGTTGAGCAGCAGCACCCCCTGCTGACTCCACGGTGTCAGATCACCGTTGGACGGCTGGGGCAGCCCCAGGTCCGTGTTCAGCTCCCGGTAGATGTTGAGCAGGCTCGGCGGCAGCGGACGTACCTCGGGGGCCACCGAGAACGACAGCCCCACCGCGTGCCCCGGAGTCGGATACGGGTCCTGTCCGACGATCAGGACGCGGACGTCGTCGAAGGGCTGCTGGAAGGCCCGCAGCACATTCGGCCCGGCCGGTAGATAGGTGCGCCCGGCGGCGATCTCCGCGCGCAGGAAGTCCCCCATTTCGGCGACGCGTCCGGCCACGGGTTCCAGGGCTTTCGCCCAGCCCGGTTCGACAATCTCATGCAACGGTCGTGGTGCCACGGGCGTCACCCTACTGCCGTACACGGCTCGACGATCAACCGGTGGTCCGAGCCCGACCGAGAACGACCGGACGGTGACCGCGCATGAACGAAGCCTCCCCATAAGGCAGTTGCCGTCCTCATGCGACCACCGCGGCCCGCACGCACAGCACATCGGGGAGATGGGACGCCAACTGCCGCCAGCTGTCCCCGTCGTCGTCCGACGCGTACACCTCGCCGTTGCGATTGCCGAAGTACACGCCCGCCGGGTCCGCGCCGTCCGTGCACATCGCGTCGCGCAACACCGTGCCGTAGTGGTCCTCGGCCGGCAGTCCCGCCGACAACGGCTCCCAGCTCGCCCCCGCGTCGGCCGTACGGAAGACCCGGCAGCGGTGTCCGGCGGGCACCCGGTCCGCGTCCGCGTTGATCGGGAACACATAGGCGGTGTCGCCGCGATGGGGATGGGCGACCGCCGCGAAGCCGAACGTGGACGGCAGTCCCTCGCCGATGTCCGTCCAGTGGGCGCCCGCGTCGTCGCTGCGGTACACCCCCCAGTGGTTCTGCAGATACAGCCGGTCCGGGGTCGCCGCGTCCTGCGCGATCTTGTGCACGCACTGCCCGAACTCCGGGTTCGGATCCGGCAGGAACACTGCGGAGACACCGGAGTTGGACGGCTCCCAGCTCGCGCCCCCGTCACGCGTGCGGAAAACTCCGGCAGTTGATACGGCGACCGTCACGGCCTTCGGGTCGCGCTCGTCGGTGAGGACGGTGTGCAGCCCTTCTCCACCGCCGCCCGGCACCCAGCGCGAGCGGGTGGGGTGCTCCCAGAGGGGACGGACGAGGTCGAAGCTCTCGCCGCGGTCCTCGGAGCGGTACAGCGCGGCCGGTTCCGTACCCGCGTACACCACCTCGGGTTCCGCCGCGGCCGGGTGCAGTTGCCACACCCGCTCCAGCGAAGCCCCCGTGTCCTTCGGGAACTTGACGGCCGGCCGCTCCGGCTCGACCCATGTACGCCCCAGGTCGTCGGAGTGGAACACGGACGGACCCCAGTGAGCGCTGTCACCACCGGCCAGCAGTCTCGGCATGTGGCCCCTGGTGTCGACAGCGACCGAATACAGCGCCTGCGCGTTGAAGTACGGACTCTCGTCGAACTCCCAGACTCCACCCCGTCCGCGCCCGATGAACAGGCCTTTTCGCGTGCCCACCGCGAGCAGCACCTCGGTCATGACGATCACCTCCACCGCGTTTTTGGCCACTTCGACCCCCTCACCCGCCAGTGTGCACCCCACCACTGACAGTCACCCCTGGAACCGGCGTCACCGCAGGTCAGGACCCTGTTCCGGGCCCGACGGGCAGATCCTGGGAACACCTCTCGCGAAAAGCCCGCGCGCACCTCGTCAACCATGGGACCGTCGAGTCGGGGTATTCGTCGTGAGCATCGAGGAGACGTCTCCCGTATGGGAGGGCGGTTCGGCGTATCAGTGCGTTCATGAGGAGGATGCCTTCGATGGCGTTCCGAGGTCCGAAGGTGTGGCTGTGGCGGTGGCGGCGCAATCCGCTCAAGCGCCGCGCCGATGCGGTGGAGTCGTGGATCGTGCTCGGTGCCTGGCTGATCACCGTCCTGGCAGGCGTGCTGGTCGGTCTGACGGCGACCCGGTCCGTCGAAAACGAACTGGCCCAGGAGCGCGCCGAGTGGAAACCGGTGGTGGCACTGGTGACCCAGGACGCGCCCGGCCTCTCCCCGGCCAATTCCGGCAGAACGAACAGCGAGCTGGTCTGGGCGAAGGTCCGCTGGACGGCCGTGGACGGCTCCTCGCACACCGGCCAGATCCGTGTTCCCTCCGGCAGTGGCATCGGCACTCCGGTGACCATATGGACCGACCCGCAGGGCCATCTGGTCACCAAGCCCGCCTCCGTGTCCCAGGCCCAGCTGCGGGCCGCGCTGATCGGCACCCTGCTGGGAATGGGCGCGGCAGCCGTCCCCTTCATCAGCGCACGCGCCCTGCGGATCAGGCTGGAACGCCGGCGCATGGACCAGTGGGACGAGGAGTGGGCACGCTTCGGCCCGCTGTGGAGCCGTAAGACGGGCTGAGCAGGACGGGCTGCCCGGCCCCGGCATGACATGAGCGCCCCTGGCACGCGGATCGACGCAGGGGCCCTCGTCATGCCTCTCCTACGTGCCCTCCCCGCCCGCCACCACCTCCCGGCACATCCCCAACAGCCTCTCGTCCGCCAGAACGTCCTGGCTCCCATGCCCGCCGCTCCGCGCCAAATGCCGTCGCGGAGCGGCGAGTTCAGCCTCCACCAGGTCGTGCAGGGGTGCCCCGGCAGCCCTCATCCCAACCAGGCACGCGGCAACAGCGCCCCGCACACGCGGATGCCCGGTCCAAGCCGACCGCAGCGCCGGAAGCACCCTCTCCGCATCCCCGGTCACCCGCCACAGCGCCCGGGCCCCAGCGACCCGCTCCTCCACACACTCCGCCCCGACCATCCGCGCCAGCCCGTCCGACGCGACCCGTCCGGCCACCCCCACCCGGGCCAGCACATCCGCGGCCACCCGGCGCCGCCGCCCGTCCGCACCCGCCAACTCCCGCAACAGGGACGGCAGTACGGCCGACGCGTCTCCCTCCACCGACCACAACGCACCCGCCGCGACACCCGCACACTCGGAGTCCAACAGCCCGCGCAGCACCGGTACGACATCCTCCGCCACGACCCCGAACGCGTCGAGCGCCCGAACCGCCGAGGCCACGACCCGCTCCCTGAACCGCACCCCGTCCGGCATCCCGCGCAACAGACGCAGCACCTCCGGTACGGCCTCCCGGTCGGCGAGCGCGGTCAGCCCGGACAGCAGGGGTACGGCACGGTCGGACGTCTGCGGGGCGTCGAGGGGTACACGGCCGAGCCGGTGCCGCAACGCCGGGGCGAGCGGTGCGGCCGAGCGGCCCAGGTGGACGATCACCCGTCCCAGGTCGTCGGGTACGACCGGCCGCGCGAGCACCTCGGCCAGTACCGGTGTCGCCCGTGGATCACCGCTGCGGGCAAGGGCCTTGAGCACGCCGCCCAAGGCCGGCGCCCCACGCTCCAGGCGCTGCGTCCACTGTTCGGGGCGCGCGCTCACCAGCGTGTGCAGGTGATCGGCGGCCGGTGTCGCCAGGTGGAAGAGTTCCCCCAGTACCGACGACGCGGCATCGCGCAACCGGTAGTCCTCGGTGCCCAGTTGCTCACCGACCAGCGCGACGAGTGCCGAGTGGTCGCCCCGCCATTCGCGGAACAGGCCAGCCGACAGCCACACCCCGTTGCACCGGTCGGTGGAGTCCGGGGCGGTCAACTGCCCTTCCAGCAGGGCGATCCGGTCGGTCACCCGCCCGTCGAGCGCGGTGTGCAGCGTGCGCACGAGCTGGGCGCCCTCTTCGTCCGAGGGACGAAGTCGCCGTAACCGCCCGGCGAGTGTGTCCGGGCAGTCGATGTCGTCCCGCGCACGGAGCCCCGACCGACGCCGCTCGGACCGCGCCCCGAGCAGGTCCACGACCGTCGGGACCAGGTCGGCGGGGAGCAGATCCGGTGCGCAGCCCGCGAGTTGGCCGAGTGCGGCGAGCCGTAGCCCGGGGTCGTGCGGCGGAACGCCGAGTGCCAGCAGGGTGACCAGCGCCTCGACGGCGTGGGCCGGGTACCGCCGTACGAACAGACCGAGGCTCTCGACGAGGGCGAGCAGTGCCCGGTCGTCTCGCTCGGCGGTGATCCGCTGCCGTAACAGGCCCAGCACGCGCGCGGGTTGATCGAGGAACCGGACCAGTCCCTCGGTGGCGGCCCGGCGCACGCCGGGGTCCCGGTCACCTACGAGCGTGACGAAGACCTCGGCCTCCGCCTTGAGGACGGCCTCGGCCGACCCGTGCCCCCGCCCGATGCTGATCAGAAGTTCCACCAACTCGCCCCGCTCCGCGGCCCCCTCGTCCGTGGCGAGTGCGAGCAGAAACGGAACGCAGGCGAGTGTCGAGTCGTACACCCGCCCCTGGTGGTGCACCGCGCCGTACATCCCGTCGAGCGCGCCCGCCCGCACGGCGAGGTCCTCGGCGGCCAGTCCCCTGAGCAGTTCCGGCACGTCGGCCGCACTGCCGTACGCATGGCGCAGTGAGGCCCAGTCGACCTCGTCGATCCCCGTGAACACGTTGCCCTCCCCCAGACGAAGTGCCACCTGATCGCGAGTCTGCACCACGCCACTGACAACGAAGCGGAATCGGGAGGTGACCGAGGGTCAGCCGCCGTCGGGCAGGGCGCGGGTAAGGATCGCGCCGAGGTCGGCGGAGTCGGGGAGTGTGCCGAAGGCGTGCCCCCAGTCGCCGCCCAGCCGGGTCGCGCAGAAGGCGTCGGCGACCGCGGCCGGGGCGTGTCGTACGAGGAGGGATGCCTGGAGGGTGAGCGCCATCTGCTCGACGAGGCGGCGGGCGCCGGTCTCGGTCGCCTCACTCAACGCGCTCCGCAACCGGCTCACCGCCGCGTCCAGGTGGGCGTCCGCGCCCCGCGCCAGGGCGAGTTCGGCGAACAGGGCTTCCGCCGGGCCGGGGTCCCGGCTCAACGCCCGTAGTACGTCCAGGGCGTTGACGTTCCCCGAGCCCTCCCAGATGGAGAGGAGGGGGGCCTCGCGGTAGTGGCGGGGCATGCCCGAGTCCTCGACGTAGCCGTTGCCGCCGAGGCACTCCAGGGCCTCCGCCGTGAAGGCCGGACCGCGCTTGGTGACCCAGTACTTGCCGACGGCGGTGGCGATCCGGCGGAACGCGGACTCGGCGTCGTCCCCGCGCACCGCACGGTCCGCCGCGCCCGCCAGCCGCAGGGTGAGAGTCGTCGCGGCCTCCGACTCCAGCGCCAGATCGGCCAACACATTGCGCATCAGCGGCTGTTCGAGCAGCCGCGCGCCGAACGCACCGCGGTGGCGCACATGGTGGCCCGCCTCGACGAGCGTCTTGCGCATCAGCGTCGCCGACATCATCACGCAATCCAGGCGCGTGCAGTTGACCATCTCGATGATGGTCTTGACGCCTCGCCCCTCGGGCCCGACCAGCCAGGCGACGGTCCCGTCGAACTCCGGTTCCGAGGACGCGTTGGACCGGTTGCCCAGCTTGTCCTTCAGCCGCTGGATACGGAACACGTTGCGGCTGCCGTCGGGCAGGACGCGCGGCACCAGGAAGCACGAAAGCCCGCCCGGAGCCTGCGCCAGCACCAGGAACACGTCGCACATCGGCGCCGACGTGAACCACTTGTGCCCGCGCAGTGTGTACACGCCGGGTTCGGCGGTGGGGGTGGCCGCCGTGGTGTTCGTGCGGACGTCCGAGCCGCCCTGCTTCTCCGTCATCCCCATCCCGGCCAGCAGCCCGCGCTTCTCGGTCGGTACGCGCAGGCCCGGTTCGTACACCCGGCCGGTGAGCAACGGCTCGTAGACCGCGGCCAGTTCGGGCTGGGCGCGCAGCGCGGGAACGGCGGCGTACGTCATCGACGTCGGACACCCGTGCCCGGCCTCGGTGTGTCCCCACACCAACCCGCCCGCCGTACGGGCCACATGGGCGCCGGGGCGCTCGTCCGCCCAGGGCGCACCCGCCAACCCCTCGGCGACGGCGACACCCATCAGCCGGTGCCAGCTCGGGTGGAACTCGACCTCGTCGATCCGGTTGCCGTACCGGTCGTGCGTGCGCAGCTCCGGTTCGTGCCGGTTCGCCTGCTCACCCCACTCCTGCGCCTCCGCACCGCCCGCCGTCCGGCCGAGTCGCCGTACGTCCTCCTCGGCCCAGCCGGCGCCCTCCCGGCGGAGCCCCTCAAGGAGGGCCGTGTCCTCGGAGGCGTCGTACGGGGTCAGGGGCGGGGGCTGGTTGGTGACGTCGTGCGTGGCGTTCCGGGGCTGCGGCGGTGTGTGCGCGAGTGTCTGGGCCATACGGGAAGTGTTGCACTATCTCTGCGGTCGCATCAATGATGTAACACGACGGCCGCCCCGTAGAGTACGAGGCCATGCGGATGAACGTGACGGAAGGGCCCGGCGAGGTGGACCTGCGTCCGTTGTCCGCGCGGTCGGTCGTCCTCAGCCTGCTGCTGGGCACGCATCCGCCCGAGCTGCCCGTACGGGATCTGCTGCGCGCCGTCGAGCCGCTCGGCGTGGCCGGATCCACCCTGCGGGCCGCGCTCAGCCGGATGGTCGCGGCCGGAGATCTGCGGAGCACGGACGCCGTCTACCGGCTCAGCGACCGCCTGCTGGAACGCCAGCGCCGCCAGGACGTCGCCGTACACCCCGAGACCCGACCCTGGGACGGCGACTGGGAGATGACCGTCGTCACCGCGACCGGTCGCGGCCCGGCCGAACGCGCCGAGCTGCGAGGGGAGTTGACCGCACTGCGGCTCGCGGAACTCCGCGAGGGCGTCTGGCTCCGCCCGGCCAATCTGCTACGACCCCGACCGGACGAACTCGGCACGGTGGCCCGGCATTTCACCACCCGCCCCGAGGAGCCCGCCCGCGAACTCGCCAGGAACCTGTGGCCACTTGAGGCCTGGGCCAAGACGGCCGAGGCGCTGCTCACGGGGATCACCGCCACCGCCGACCGCCCTGCCGACCGTTTCACCGTACTCGCCGCCGTCGTACGCCACTTGCTCGCCGACCCGGTCCTGCCCCCCGAACTCCTGCCCGCCGACTGGCCGGGCCCGGCCCTGCGTGCCGAATACACCAGCCGTCGGCGGGAGTTGACCGCGACGGTGCTGGGGAATGTGGAGAGTTGACCGTGGAGAACATCGTGTCCGTGGCCGTCGGGGCCGCGATCGGTCTCATGGGGGCGGTGTTCGGTTCGTGGTTCACCGCGCGCCGACAGGACCGCATGTGGCTCCGCGACCAGAAGCTGAAAGCGGGGATCGGCTTCAACACGGCCGTGGTTCTCTATCTGCTCTGCGCCGGCGAGACCGTCGATCTCGCCGACGCTCTGGCGCGCCGGGTCTGGAGTACCCGGCCCACCGACGGCAGGGACGACCGCCGGGCCGAATTCCGGGAGACGCTGGACCTGTTGCGTCGCTTCACGCATCAACTCCGGCAGGAGATCGCCAGGCCCTAGCCCTCGTTCCCGGCCGCCGTCACCGCGGTGGGCTCACCTGTACGTGATGTCCGAGGCCGCGTACTTGCAGTAAGTGCCGTCCGCGCCCGTGCCGTTGGTGGTCGGCTCCGCGCCCGTGTTGTTCCCGATGTACTTCTGGCAGGGGATCATCTTCTTGCTGGTGTCCCCGACGATCGTGATCGCCTTCAGGGTCGCGCTGTCGCCGTAGTTGGTGTTGATGCCGACGATCCGGCTGCCCTTGTACGTGGCCTCGATGGTGTTGAGGTTGATCGTGCGCTTGTACTGCGTCTTGCAGTTGCCGCAGGAGCGCACGAACGTACCGAAGGTCTGCGCCGCGAAGTTGGAGACGTTGAGGGTCCCGGCGCCGTTGAACTGGAACACCTTGTCGCTGGCCTCCTTCGCGCCTCCGCCGTTGACGGTGTACACGTTGGACGACGAGGAGCCCAGGAAGGTCGCCGCGTCCTCGCCGACGTCCTCCCACCACACGTTTTGGAGTGTGCAGGCGCCCAGGCAGTGGATGCCGTCGGCGGCGGGGGAGCCGATGATGACGTTCTTGACCACCGCGCCCGGGGCCAGTTCCAGGATGGGGCCCTGGTCCTCGTCCTGGCTGCCGGTGCCCAGGTCGCCGCTGCCGTACAGGCGCAGCATCCCGTAGTCCTTGGTGCCCGAGACCGAGATGGTCGAGGTGACCGCCTGGCTGCCGCTCGCGGTGGGCCAGGTCGCGGCACTGGCCGGCGAGAGCGCACCTGATGCCATGATCATGCCAATTGAAAGTCCGAAGGCCGTCACCGCGCCGGTCAGCACGCGTGGCCGTAGGGAAGAAGTCATGTCCCGATTCCTTCTCCGAGGTGGGGGAGTGGTCAGAGCTTTCCGGTGCCCGCGCCGGACGTCACCGAGGCGACGACGGCCGAGGCGGGCTCGGCGGTGTAGCTGTACGGCGGGCTGGTGAACGTGCCGACCTGCGAGATCTCGGTGGCGGCTCCGCCGAGGTCGTTGCCGCTGAGGTTGGCGTAGCCGTCCACGTCGCTGTCCCGGTTGGTCGTGACGGCGACCTCCGTGTCCCGGAAGACGTTGTTCTGGACGAACATCTGGGCGCCCATGCGCGAGTGCACGGCGGTCTCGGCGCCGACGACGTAGTTGTCGTAGAAGTGCCCGGTGCCGAAACGCAGGCTGGGGATACGGGAGTTGACCTGGTCGAACCAGTTGTGGTGGTAGGTCACCCGCAGATGCCCGGTGTCCTCGCTCGCGTTGTTGTCGCTGTGGCCGACGAGCGAGCCCTTGTAGTGGTTCTTGAAGGTGTTCCAGGAGACGGTGACGTAGTCGGAGGCGTGTGTGATGTCGAGCAGGCCGTCGTAGTAGTCCTTGTCGTGGTCGAGGTCGGACGAGAAGGCGTTGTGGTCGATCCACACCTTCGTCGAGGCCTGCACGGTGATGCCGTCGGTGGGCGCGACCGGCTTGCTGATGGTGAGATTGCGGACCACGACGTTCGTCACCTTCTTCAGGCGCAGCCCGCCACCGGTGAACCCGGACGCCGAACCCACGCCCAGGACCGTCGTGTTGGACCCGATGTCCACCTGACCGCTCAGCGAGATCAGGCCGTTGACCTTCACCACCTTCGAACTGCTGCCGGTGACAGCCGACTTGAAGGCGTCCAGCGTCGACACCGTGACCGCGGCGGTACTGCCGCCGCCGGTCGTCCCGGCGCCGAATCCGACCGGCGAGGAATCGGCCGCGGCGGCGGAGTGGGGGAGTGCGAGCACAGCCGTAGCGGCGAGGGCGACCGCCGCCAGGGCTGATCTTCGAGTACGCATGCGGGTGCGTCCCTTCGGGAGGGCATGGGTGATCGGATACGTGAACGATGTACGCCATGAAGGACCGCGCGGTCACACTTCTGAACGGAACGTAGGGTGCAAGCGCTTTCTAGTCAACGCTCCGCGCGAAACTATTCGGGGTGTGGGAGCGCTTCCATGCCGCTCATGTGCATGTCACGATGCCGATTGTTCGCCCGATTGCTTTCCCTGAGCGATGCCCCACGAGCCGCGATCAGGAAGGGACGCACCCATGGCGCCCGCAGCCGGAATCACCCTCAAGTCCTTGAGAAAGCCGCCGCGTTCGGTGCTCGTCGCCCTCTTCGGAGCGTTGGTCCCGTTACTCGCGGCCCTGACCCTCCTGGCACCTCCGGCCACCGCCCGCACCGAGGCCGTCCCCACCGCGACCCTCACCGAGGTCACCGGCTTCGGCACCAACCCCGGCAACCTGCGGATGTACGTGTACGTCCCGGCCGCCGTCACCGCCCACCCGGCGGTCGTGGTGGCCTTGCACTACTGCGGGGGATCGGGCCCGGCGATGTACTCAGGCACCGAATACGCCTCGCTGGCCGACCAGTTGGGGTTCGTCGTCGTCTACCCGTCGGTCACCCGCGCCAGCAAGTGCTTCGACGTCTCCTCGCCCCAGGCCCTGCACCGCGACGGCGGCAGCGACCCGGTCGGCATCAACTCCATGGTCGACTGGGTGAAGAACACCTACTCCGCCGACCCGGGCCGCGTCTTCGCCCTGGGCGTCTCCTCCGGCGCGATGATGACGAACGTCCTGCTCGGCGACTACCCCGACGTGTTCGCGGCCGGCGCCGCGTTCGCCGGCGTACCGTTCGGCTGCTTCGCCACCACCGACGGCTCGGAGTGGAACACCGCCTGCGCCAACGGGACGGTCGTCCAAACCCCGCAACAGTGGGGCGACTTGGTACGCGGCGCCGACCCCGGCTACACCGGCCCCCGCCCCCGCATGCAGCTCTGGCACGGCACCGCCGACGACACCCTGCGCTACCCCAACTTCGGCGAGGAGATCAAACAGTGGACGAACGTGCTGGGCGTCGGCCAGACCCCGGCCGCCACCGACTCCCCGGCCGTCGGCTGGACCCGCACCCGCTACGGCGCCACCGGTGACCAGGCCCCCGTCGAGGCGATCAGCCTCCAGGGCGGCAGCCACGACCTCTACACCTACGGCATGGGCGCCCGCGTCCTCACCTTCTTCGGCCTGTCCGGCGGCGCCACCACGCCCCCGCCCTCGACCGGCCCCTGCAAGGTGACGGCCACGACCAGCGCCTGGAACACCGGCCTCACCGCCTCCGTGACGATCACCAACACCGGTACCAGCACGGTGAACGGCTGGCAACTCCGCTTCGCCCTGCCCGCCGGCCAGACCATCACCAACGGCTGGGGCGCCACGTACACACCGGCCTCCGGCACGGTGACGGCCACCAACGCGTCGTACGACGGCACGATCGCCCCGAACGCGAGCGTGACCATCGGCTACCAGGCGAACCACACCGGCGACAGCGCGGCGCCCACCGCCTACACGCTCAACGGGACGGCCTGCACAGTCGGTTGATCCGCACCTGGCGCCCTTCGCTCCCCAACTCCTTCCCGAGGAAGGTGGATTCCGTGCACCTCACGAGACGGACCGTGATCGGCGCCGTGACCTCGGCGCTGTCGGCCCCCAACCCGGTGCGTGTCGAAGGCGGTTCGACACGCACCGGCTCGCACTGGGTGAACACCTGGACGGCGACGCCCCAGCTCACCGAGCCCGGCAACCTGCCGCCGACGCCGTTCACCGGGACCAGGTCGGTCCTGGTCGACACCACGCTCCGACAGACGCTCCGCGTCACCACCGGAGGCCGGACCCTGCGGCTGCGCTTCTCCAACGCCTACGGCGACACCCCGCTGCCGCTCACCGCAGTGACGGTGGCACTCCCACTGGGCGGCAGGGCGGGCGCGAGCGCGATCGTGCCCGGCAGCAGCAGACCGGTCACCTTCGCCGGACGCGCGTCGGCGACCGTCCCGGTCGGTGCCCAACTGGTCTCGGATCCCCTGGAGTTGGACCTGCCCGCAGCATCCGTCCTGACCGTGACGACCTACCTCACGACGGGCCAGCCGTCACTCGCGCTCACCTCGCACCCGGGCTCGCGCACGACGTCGTATCTCCAACTCGGAGACCACACACAGGACGAGGACCTGCCCGGTGCGACCCCGGTCGACCACTGGTACCTGCTCAGCGACGTCGAGGTGCTGGCCCCGCACGCCACCACGGCCGTGGCGATCCTGGGCGACTCGCTCACCGACGGCCGCGGCTCCACGACCAACGCCAACGACCGCTGGCCGGACCAGCTCTACGACCGCCTCCGGGCCCACCCCGCCACCGCCGCCGTAGCGATCCTGAACCAGGCGGCGGGCGGAAACCGGGTCCTCAACGACGGCCTCGGCCCCAACGTCCTCGCCCGCCTCGACCGCGACGTCCTCTCCCGCAGCGGAGTCACCCGCCTCATCGTCTTCGAGGGCGTCAACGACATTGGCACCGCCGACGCGACCACCGCCGCCCAACACCAGCTCACCGAGGACCTGTTGGCCGCCTACGACCAGATCGTCGTACGCGCCCACGCCCAGGGCATCCGCGTCTACGGCGCGACCCTGCTCCCCTTCGGCGGCAACACCTACGACGACCCGGCGGGCGTGCGCGAGTTCTCCCGCCGGGCGGTCAACACCTGGATCCGGACGAGCGGCCACTTCGACGCGGTCATCGACTTCGACCGCGCCGTACGCGATCCGGCCGACCCGCGGCGCCTGTTGGAGTCCCTCCAGGTGGGCGACTGGCTGCATCTCAATCCGGCGGGGTACGCCGTCCTGGCCGCGACGGTTCCCGCCGGACTGCTGAGTTAGACGACCGGCTCCTTCGCGGCGGCGGGGGCCGCGGCCGAACTGCCCTTCACCGGAAGGTGGTTGAAGACCAGGTTCAGCACGATCGCCGTCAGACAGCCCGCGCTGATGCCGCTGTTCATCACCGTCTGGAACCAGTTGGGGAACTGCGCGTACACCGTCGGCACGCCGACCGGCAGCATGCCCACGGCCACCGAGACGGCGACGACGGTGAGGTTGTGGTTGTCCTTGAAGTCGGCCTGGGTCAGGGTGCGGATGCCGCTCGCGGCGACCGTGCCGAACATGACCAGGCCCGCGCCGCCGAGCACCGGAGCCGGTATCGCGGCGACGACCGCGCCCAGCTTGGGCAGCAGACCGAGGACGACGAGGATGCCACCGGCGACGGCGACGACCCAGCGGCTGCGGACCCGGGTCATGCCGACGAGGCCGACGTTCTGGGCGTACGCCGTGTACGGGAAGGTGTTGAAGACGCCGCCGAGGACGGTGGACAGGCCGTCGGCGCGCAGCCCGTCCGCGAGGGAGCGCGGCTCGATCTTCCGGTCGGTCATCTCGCCGACGGCGATCAGGTCACCGGTCGTCTCGGTCATCGTCACCAGCGCCACCACCAGCATCGACACGATCGCCGAGGCGTGGAAGGTAGGAGTTCCGAAGTGGAATGGCGTGCTGATGCCGACCCAGTCGGCGTCCCCGACCCCGCCGAAGTCCGTGAACCCGAACACCACCGCGGCCACCAACCCCACGGCCATGCCGATCAGCACCGCGATCCGGCTCAGGAACGCGGGCGCGAACCGCTGCACACCCAGGACGACCACGAGGACGAAGGCCGCGAGAGCGAGGTTCTTCGGCTCACCGAGATTCTTCGAACCCTGGCCGCCCGCCGCCCAGTTGCCCGCCGCGGGCAGCAGCGACAGACCGATGATCAGGATCACCGTGCCGGTCACGAGCGGCGGGAAGAAGCGCAGCAGCTTGCCGAACACCGGTGCCAGCAGCGCGATGGCGAGCCCCGCGACGATCACCGAACCGTAGATCGCGGGGAGTCCACCGCCCGTCGTACCGATCAGCACCATCGGCGACACGGCCGCGAACGTACAGCCCTGCATGATCGGCAGCCGCACCCCGAACCGCCAGAAGCCGATGCACTGGATGAGCGTCGCGATACCGCACACCAGCAGGTCGGCGGTGATCAGATATGCCAGATCGGCGGCCGAGAGCTTCATCGCCCCGCCGACGATCAGCGGAACCGCCACCGCGCCCGCGTACATCGCGAGCACGTGCTGCAACCCGAAGGCGGCCAACTGGCGTACGGGTGGGACCTCGTCGACGGGATGCACGGGTGTGGTCGTTGCCATGGGCACTCCTGAGCGGCGGAGGGAGCGGAAAGCGGGGACAGCACGAGACCGTAAGCGCCTTGAACAGTTTGTTGATTTCTGAGGTGTTGCCGCCGTGTGTCATGCCCATCCGTTATGCGCGCGACGCACGCACCGCCTCCCGAAGGGCCTCCCAGCCAGGCAGTTTGACCACACCGCCGCGCCCGAGCGAGGCCCCCAGCTCAACCTCGGCCCGCTCGATGGCCTCCCATCCGGCCCACTCGACCGGCTCGATCCCCTCGGCGCGCAGCGCGGTGAGCGGGTCTTCGGACGCCTCGTGTCGTACGAGCGTGGGGGCGTCCTCCAGCAGGGACGTCACCGTCTCCTTGGCGTCCGGGCGGTTGGTGCCGATGACGCCGGTCGGTCCCCGCTTGATCCAGCCGGCCACGTACTCGCCGGGCACCGGCATCCCCGCGCGCAGGACGCGGCCCGCCCGGTGCGGCACTACACCTAGCTCGGCGTCGAACGGCAGCCCGTCCAACGGCACCCCGCGATAGCCCACCGAACGCAGCACCAACTGTGCCTCGACGTCCTCCAGTTGACCCGTGCCGCGCACTCCGCCCCGCCCGTCCGGCGCGGTCCGTTCGAAGCGCACCGCGCCCACCCGCCCCGCGTCGGCGAGGAGTTCGACGGGACGGAGGAAGAAGCGGAGGTGGATACGGCGAGCCGCGCCCGAGGGTGGCAGGGCCGCCCAGTTGCGCAGCGTCTCCACATTGCGGCGTTGCGCGGCGGGCAGGGCGGAGGGGTCCAGACAGTCCGGGTCGAGCGCCAACTCGGCCGGATCCACGGTCACTTCGGTGTCCGGCAGACCGCCCAGTTCGCGCAGTTCCTTGGTCGTGAAGCGGGCCTGCGAGGGACCGCGCCGACCCACCATGTGGATGTCCGTCACCCCGCTCGCGGCCAGCGCGGCGAGCGCCGCCTGGGGTATGTCGGTGCGGCTCAACTCGGTCGCGCCGCGCGCCAGCATCCGCGCGACGTCCACCGCGACATTGCCCACGCCGATGACGACGGCCGAGCGTGCGCCGAGCACGAAACCGTCGGCGGCGGAGTCCGGATGGGCGCTGTACCAGGACACGAACTCGGTCGCCGACCAGCTGCCCGGCAGCTCCTCGCCGGGGATCCCCAGATGGCGGTCGGTGGCGGCGCCCACGCAGTACACGACCGCGTCGTACAGCTCCCGCAGCCGCGCGGCGGTCACCCCGCCGGGCCCCACCGGCACCCCGCCGAGGAACCGCACCCGCTCGTGCTCCAGGACCGTCCGCAGATTGTTCTGTAGTGACTTGATCTTCTCGTGGTCCGGCGCCACGCCGTAGCGCACCAGACCGTACGGGCACGGGAGCCGGTCCAGGACGTCGACCAGCACCCCGGGCTCCCGCTGGACCAGGCTCTGGGCGGTGTAGACCCCGCTCGGCCCGGAACCCACGACGGCGATACGCAGCAAGGCGGAACTCCTCACCCGTCAGGCACACAGGAGATCGGCGAATCGTCAGACCGCTGGCAACTCCAGGGTCCCACCACTGGGGCTCCGCTGACAGGGTGCCGTGCGTACCCGTACGAGACGGGGGCGCGCGTGTCCGTTCGTATGGAATGTGATCATGCGGTTACGTTGCGTATGTGCTAGAAGCATCCTTCGTTAATCTTTCCGATCGCTGCCCCGAGGACGGCGCGGTGTCCGTGTGGCCCGCGTGGGAAGTGCAGGAGCACGACGGAGCCACCTCGTGGTTCCACGTCCGGCTGTCCTTCACCGACGGAGCCCGGGTCGACGCCCTCGCCGTGGTCTCCGAACAGTGCGTCTCCGTCGAGGACGTACGGGCCCAACCGGCCCTGTCCCTCGACGACTTGACGGTGCTCGCCGACTGGATCGAGGGGCCGCTCTTCGAGGCGTGCGGCCTGGAGTCAGGGCCTGCGCACGAAGGGGATGAGGGAGCCGAGTCGGGCGTGGCGCGCCGGGCCAGGCCGCCCTGGCCGCGTGGCATCGAGGGGCGGTGGCTGGTCGCCCAGGAGTACCGCGCCGCGCAGGAGGAGGGCGTCGATCCCGTCCTCGCGGTGATGTGCGCGACCGGACACAGCCGACGCCGCTCTCTCCGGCTGATCTCCCAGGCGCGGGACGCGGGCTATCTGACACCTCGTCATGCGAGGCGTTGAGCCGGTGAGTTGGGGCGACGGCCGGGCTATGCGCCGGTGGGCTCCGCGGGATGCTCGTCGCTCGACCGCTCGTCCGTCGACCGGTCGTCCGTCGCGAAGAACCGTGAAAGGTCCGTGTCCGCTGCCGCGCTCGGCGTGCCGCCGGCCTCGGGCGGGATCCCCAACTCCCAGTCGAGGCCGTACCGTTGGAACAACTCGGTACGCAGCACCGGGATCGGCATCGGCACCCCGGGCACGAGAGCCGCGTAGACCGAGCCCATGAGGAGGGCCCGCAGCATCGGGTAGTCGGACGGGTTGTTCCCCGACCTGTACCGCGCGATCGTCTCCCCGAGCAGTTCGGCCAGGCGCCGCTGCTCCGGGCACTGCACGAAGCCCTCGCCCTGGAGCAGTCCCGCCATGTGCTGGCGCATGAGCACGGGCCGGTCGTGCGCGAGGCCCAGGATCGCGTCGATGGCCCGCGCCATGCGCTCCCGCTCGTCGGTGGTGCGCGGCTCGCGCTCCAGCGCCTCTTCCAGCGTCCGGTGCATCAGCCGGTGCACGGCGGACTGCACGAGCTGGCGTTTTCCGGGGAAGTAGTACGACACCAGTCCGCGCGCCGAGCCGGCCCGGTCCGCGATGTCACCCAAGGTCGTGGCCTCGAAGCCGCGCTCACCGACCAGCTCGACCGCCGCCTGTAGAAGCCGCTCCCGGGAACGCCGTCGCAACTCTTCATTGACCGATGCGCTTCGCGGGGACATGCTGTAACTCCTGCGTTGACTGGCTATCAGCCAACTATACTCAGGGCGTACGGGTCCCCGTCGCGAGGGTCCGTCGAATGCTGCCGTCCGTCTGGGGCGACGCGGGGGATCGTCTCAGGCGGGCGGCTCCTTTTCACCCCAATGGTTACCTCGGGCGACCTTTGGCCCGGCGTCCGGTGCCGCCTTCTCGCACATCTGTCGCACGGCACGTGATCCGTCCCTAGAGTGGGCACGGGTGACGAGCCGAGGAGGCGCACGGGCATGGACCAGGACCAGCAGATTTTCGCGCGGATCAACGAGATGGTCGACGACGAGCGCAAGCTCCGGGAGGCCCTCGCCTCCGGCACGATCGACAGCACCACGGAGCACCAGCGCCTCGGCCAGCTGGAGCGCGAACTCGACCAGTGCTGGGACCTGTTGAGGCAGCGCCGCGCCAAGGTGGAGTTCGGCGAGAACCCGGACGAGGCGCGGGTGCGCCCGGAGTCCGAGGTGGAGGGATATCAGGGGTGACCCTGCGGGCGGGGGCGCCTCCTGGACTTCTGGAGCCGCCCCCGGCTCAGCCCTGACCGACCAGATCAAGCACGGGGCGCAGGGCGTCCGGTCGTTCGGTCACCGGGCGGTGGTCCACGAAGTGCACCCCGCACCCCAGGGCCGCCGCCCCGCCGTCCGCGCGCCGGTCGTCGCCGACCATCAGCACGTCCTTCGGCTCGACCCCGAGCGCCTCGCAGGCGACCGCGAACAACCTCGGGTCCGGCTTCTGAATGCCGTGTTCGTACGACAGCACATACGCGTCCACGTAGGTGTCGAGGCCGTGCTCCCGGAACACCGGCCGCAGATCCCAGCCGATGTTGCTCACCACACCCACGCCGATTCCGCGCTCGCGCAGTGACCGCAGCACGAACTCCGCGTCCGGGTACGGCGTCCACGCGGCCGGCGTCATGTGCCGGTCGTACAGCGCGTCGTGCAACGCCGGGTCGGGGAGCGGCACTTGGCGGGAGACGCCGGTGTACGCGGCCCGGTGCAGTTCGGAACTCTCGTCCCGGATCGGCCACATCTCGGCGAACTCCGCGGGCAGTTGCTCCGGCTGCGCCCCGCCCGGCAGCGCCCCCGCCGACTCCAATGCCCGTGCCACCTCGGCCAACTCCGGCTCGGGCAGCGCGATTCCGGTCTCCCGTAGGACGGCACGCAGCCAGGACTCGGTGGACTCGATGCGGAAGAGGGTTCCGGAGAAGTCGAAGAGGACGGCACTCATGCGGTGATCTTACTCAGCCGCTCACTCGCACCCACCGCCGCTCGTGCACCCAGACGGCCACCGCCACCACGAGCGCACCGAGAACCCAGCCGCCCAACACGTCCGACGGCCAGTGCACACCCAGCCACACACGGGTCAGTCCCACACCCACCACGCAGCTCACGGCGAGAGCCATGGCCGTACGCCACACAGCAGGTCCGGCACCGGAGCGGTGGAGCAGCCACAGGAGGAGGCCGCAGACCACCGTGGCGGTCATGGCGTGGCCCGAGGGGAAGGCCGCGTAGTGCGCCGAGTCGACGGGGTCCGGCCACACCGGGCGGGGGCGGCCGACCAGTGCCTTCAGGGCCTGCTGTAGCAGCGTGCCGAGCGCACATGTGGCCGCCAGCCACAGTGCTGTCCACCACGCGGAATACCGCCACACCAGCCAGACCATGGTGGCCGCACATACAAGGCGGAGGGTGAGGGGGTCCCAGACCCAGTCCGTCAGGATGCGGCACATCTGCGTCACGCCGTGGTCCTCGACCGCCCAGCGGTGCGTGGTTACGGCGATCCGGTTGTCGAGGTCGATCAGTGGACGCCACTCGACCGCGACCAGGGTGAGGAGCAGCGCGGAGCACAGGGTCAGGGCGGTGAGGGCGGTGTGCCGGTGACTCGGGCGGGACGGACAGCGCATGAAACGATCCTCGCCGATCTGATCCACTCCATGCCGATCTACGCGGACCTCAGCCGAGTGCTCGCAGCCCCGGTACGAACGCCACCAGCACCGGAATCACCGGCACCAGCGCGGCCGTGGCGGTCAGTCCCAGGCGCCGGGTCGGTGTGAGCCGGTCCTGCGGCGTGAGCAACCGGTGCACGCGCTGCGGGACATGGGCGTGCGGGGTCGGGCACGGCCCGAACACCCCACGGTCCTCGTTGAGTTCGACGAGTGCGAGCGCGGTCGTGAGGCGGCCGAAGCGGCGGGATGCCATGTCGTCGGCGGCGAGTTCGACCAGGCGGTGCATCTCGTCGCGGAACGCGGCGAACACCGGAACCTGCGGGAATCCGGTCGCCAGCGCGCTCGAACAGTGCAGCAGCCAGTCGTGCCGGGCCTGCGCGTGCCCCTGCTCGTGGGCGAGCAGGGAGTCCAGCTGCCGCCCCTTGAGCCGGCGCAACGCGGCTGTGGTGATGACCAGTTGGGGTGCGGGACCGGACATCCACCACGCGTCCGGCCGCTCGCCCTCCAGCACGACCAGCGGCTCGGCGCCCGGCTCCTCGCCGGGCAACAGCGGCGCGCGCACGAGGAGTTCGGCCCTTCGCCGCCGACGGCGCGACCGGGACCGTAGGACCTCGCGGACCAGCATCGCCACCGTCCACGCGCCGCCGCACGCGAGGGCGACCGCGGTCGCCGCGGCCCAAGGCCCGGTCGTCACAAGGGGATAGGCGTCCAGAACGGCGTGCGGGGCGTTGGCGAAGACATGGCCGCGCACGGCCTGCCACGCGGCGGCTGCGCTGAGCGTCATCGACAGGGCGCAGCACAGGAGGACGGCCGCCACGACGCACTGCCACACCCACAGCGCGAGCACCGGCTCATGGTCCGGCCAGTCGGCCCGGGCGAGCAGCCGTGGGGCGACGACGGCGGCCAAGGCGCCGAGCAGCAACAGTGCCGCGGGGACCATCATGGGAGCACCCTATGAGCGCCGCGGTGATCAGGGGTACGGCTTGTTACGGCAAAGTGACGCAGACCACGATTTCGTACAGTGCCCCGGATTCCTGGATGCCCGGATCCTCAGAGCGTCAGCAGCATCGCGACCATGGCGATCCCCATCGACAGTCGGCACGCCCGGGCCAACTCCGGCCGGTCGCCCCACCCGACGCTCCCGCCGTCGCCGACGGCCGCGCCGGTGACGGGCACCAGTCGTATGCCCGACAGCAGTACGTATCCCACGAAGTAGAGGAGCAACACACCTGTCACGAGCGGGACTCCGGAGCCCTCGTGTTCATGGTGGTGACCGGGGGAGGTGCCCATCACGAGCGCCATGTAGACCATGGCGGCGGTGCCCAGCAGATGGTGCACATGGTGCGGGCTCCTGCGCGCGGTCCACAGGGCGCGCAGCGCCGCCGCGCCGAACACCGCCGCGTAGCCGGGCCAGGCCCATGACGGCGGTGCGAACACCGCGGCGGGCACGGCCATCGCTGCCATCCCGAAGCCCATCAGCGCCTCGCCGCCGGCGGCCCGCCGCTGTTCCTCGACGGGGCTGCGCATCCGCAACAGGCAGTAGGCCCCGGTCGCGGCGCAGAGCGCGACCAGCAGCCAGCCGGGCGAAGCCGGTCCGTGCATGCGCATCCCCCCGTTCGACCCCAGTTATCACTCTTCGTAGACGATCGGTCACAGGTTGCCCGTGCCGCACGGGGCGCAATCGAGCGCAACGGTGTACATGGGGAGCACTCGGCGGAGTGCGGCAGGTCGGAGGCGCTGCGCGAGAATATATTTCACGAGTAAAACACCTACTAAGCTTGTCTTCCATGAGCAGTGCGACCCCCGTCCCCACCCCGCGGGCCCCGCGCGTCCGACGTCTTCCGCTCGCCGGTGTGCTGCGCCTCGGCCGGCCCTCCGACATCTGGTTCAAGCCCGCGCTCAGCGTGGTCGCGTCGGTCGCTCCGCCGAACCTGGCCCTGCTCGCCCTGGGCCGCCTCGACCTGGCGATGTACACGATGGCCGGCTCCTTGTGCGCGCTCTACGCCCACAACAAGCCCTACGCCGCCCGGGCCCGCGCCCTGGTGTGGGTGGTGCTCGGGATGATCGGCGGTCTCGGGGTCGCACTGGTCACCGCCTCCCTCACCACGAACGCCGTCGTGCTGGTCACGGTCGGCGCCGCACTGGCCGCCGTACAGAAGGGCCTGTGCGACGCGACCCGGATCGGCCCGCCCGGCAACGTCGTCCTCACCTTCATCAGCTCCGCCTCGCTCTTCGCGCCGCAGACACTCGCCCAGATCCCCGGTCACCTCACGCTCGCCGCCGGGGCGGGCGTCTGGGCGTGGCTCGTCGGCATGGCACCCGGCCTGGTCCGGCCGCACGGCCCCGAGCGCCGTGCCACGGCTCAGGCGCTGGATGCCGCCGCCGGGTACGCCGCCACGCACGGCACCGGCGACGGCCACGCACGCGCGCGTGCCGCCACGGCAGCGGCCGTCCAGGCGGCCTGGCAGTCCCTGCTCGCCACGGGGGTCCGCACCGAGCCCCGCCGCGCTCTCGAACGTCTCGTCGTCCGTGCCGAGGTCGCCCTCGCCGCACCCGCGGACACCGACCCGGAGCCGCTGCGCGCCTGGGCCCGTGAGCTGAGGGGGAGTGGACCGGTCCCAGGGGGCGACGATCGGGTGGACGCCGTAGCCGCCGAACTGCTCGGCGTGGACGTCGAACTCGCCGCCCCCGTAAGCCCGTTGTGGACCAGGCTCGGTCCGCTCACTCCCCTCGTGTTGCGTACGGCGATCGGTTGCGCCCTCGCCGGATACGTCTCCCTGGCCCTCGGCGTCGGCCGCCCCTACTGGGCCCTCGTCACCGCCGCCTCCCTCTACCAGGCCAACATCACCCTCACCTGGGGCCGGGGAGTGCAGCGGGTCGTCGGCAACCTCCTGGGCGTGCTCGTCTTCGCCGGGGTGGCCCCGCTCGCCCACACCCGTCCGGCGGTTCTCGTGCTGTGCTGCCTCGCGTTCAACTTCGGCGCTGAGGCGCTGATCGGCCGCAACTACTGGCTCGGCAGCGTCTGTGTGACCCCGATGGCACTGCTCATCACCGAGTTCGCCCGAACCCAGCAGCCGGGGGAACTGATCACCGAGCGGGTCGTGGACACCCTCGTCGGTGCCCTGGTCGGCCTCGTGGCCGCGGTCGCCGTCACCAACCGGCGCGCGACCGACCGTATCGAGGAGGCGCTCACCGCGGTCGAGGGGGCGCGAGGGCGGGCCGCACGCCTCTTGGGTGAGCCCGTTCCCGCCCCCGGAGCCCTGGATTCCGCGCACCGCGCGCTCGCCGCCGCGCTGGTCGAACTGCGTGCCACCGTCGACGCCGCGTCCGGCGAGTGGTGGCAGCGTGCCCTGCCCCAGGAGCGGGTCGTGCTCGCCGAGCAGTCCGGACACCGTACGCTCGCCGCGACGGTACGACGCCGGGGGCCGCACTCCTGGCCGACCGCGGATCGGCGCACGGGCAGGAAGACGGAGGGCGTACGGGGATGACGTCAATGAACGGACGGCCGACGGACGGAAACGGTGCCTCTCCGGATACGGCCCGCGACGACCCCTCACCGAGCGCGCCCCGCCACGACACCGTCGCCGCCGTCGTCGGGCAGTGGCAGGCCGTGCACCCCGGTCTCGACACCGGGCCGATGGAGATCATCGGCCGGATCAACCGGTGTGCCGCCCTGCTCCAGCAGGCCGAGGACGCGCCGCTGCGCCGGGCCGGGCTCAGCCGCCCCGAGTTCGACCTGCTCGGCGCGCTCCGCCGCACCGGACACGAGCTGACGCCGAGCGAGCTGACCCGGGAGACCTTCTCCTCGGGGGCCGCCGTCACCAAGCGCCTCAAGCAGCTCACCGAACGCGGACTGGTCGAGCGGCGCGGCGACACCCGCGACCGCCGTGTCGCGCATGTCCGCCTGACGGACACCGGCCGCGAACTCGTCGACGCGATCCTGCCCGAGCAGCTCGCCTACGAGACCACCGTGCTCGCCGGTCTTGACACTCCCGGACAGGGCGAACTCGCCACGCTGCTCGGCGAGTTGCTGGTCCAGCTGGAAGGCCGGCTCGGCGTGTTGCGCGTCTGACCCGCTGCGGTCGGGCGGTGGCGGACCGTTGACGTGAGGCGCGTGATCTCCCTACGTTCGACCAGGTCGGTTCGGGACGCCGACTGTCGTGCGACATGCCGAACAAGGGACTGATGCCGTGGCAGCCGAAGCCTCCTCCACCCCCACCTCTGGGAAGCTCACCATCGACCTCGGCACCGACACGGGCCCCTTCCACGGAGGCGCGAGCGGCACGCTCTACGGCCTCTACGGAGACGGTGTCCCCAGCCGCAACGTCGTCGAGGGCATGTACGTCCGCACGGTCTCCACCAAGGCCCAGGACGGCACCCAGCACCCGGGCGCCGACGCCCTGGAGATGCTGCGCCCCTTCGTCGAGGCGGGCGGCAAGGACGTCTACGTCTACCTCACCGACATCTACCGCGGCTTTCCTTACGAGTGGCCCGGCGCCACCGGCCCCGAGCGCCTCGCCGACTTCACGGCACGCGTCCGCAGGCACGTCGAACAGGTGCTGGCGCTCGGCGAGTACCGGTCCCATGTCGTGTACGTGCCGTTCAACGAGCCCGAGGGCAACATGTTCGGCACGGAGGAGTGGAGCTACGACGGGACCTCCTGGCGCACCGACCCGCGCGCCTACTTCACCGCCTGGCGGGACATCTACCGCCTGATCAAGGGGCTCGACCCCGACGCCCGCATCGCCGGTCCCAACACCTGCGAACTGTACAACGAGGTCAAGGGCTTCCTGGAGTTCGCGGCGGCCGAGGGAGTCCTGCCCGACATCGTCACCTGGCACGAGCTGTCCTCGCCGGACGAGATCCGCACGAACGTCGCCAAGTACCGTGCGCTGGAACGGGAGTTGGACATCGGCCCGCTCCCCGTCAACATCAACGAGTACGCGCACAACTACCACTTGTCCGTCCCGGGGCAGATGATCCAGTGGATCGCCGCCATCGAGGAGTCCAAGGTCGACGCCGACATGGCGTACTGGAACATCGACGGCAACCTCAACGACTCGGCGGTCGAGGCCAACAAGGGCAACGGGCAGTGGTGGCTGTTCAACGCCTATGGGCAGTTCACGGGCAACACCGTCCAGGTCACCGCGCCCCACCCGAACGTGCAGTACACGCTCCAGGGCGTCGCCGCGCTCGACCGGGACAAGCGGCAGGCACGGGTGCTGTTCGGTGGCGCGGGCGGTTCGGCGGACGTCGTGTTCGAGCACGTCGCCCCCGAGATCTTCGGTACGACTGTTCACGCACGGCTCCTGGAGATCCCCTGGACGGGGCAAGTCGGCGCCTCCGCACAGCCGTTGCGGCTCGATGACACTCAACTCCCCGTCATGGAGGGGAAAGTGACGCTGCGTCTGACGGACCTGGAGGAGATGTCGGCGTACCAGGTGATCCTGTCCCCGGGCGGCGAGGGGGCCGTGGCGCTGCCGCCCTCGGTCGGCTGGCGGCGGACGTACCAGGCCGAGGACGCGACCTACCTCGGTGACGGCCGATCCTTGAACGGGCCCGAGGGCTCCCCGTCCGACGTCGACAAGTTCGCCACGTCGACCGGCTACCACGTGGGCGGACTCCGCACCGGCTCCGACGGCGTCCTCGCCTTCCAGGTCGAGGTCCCGCAGGACGGGACGTACGACGTGAGCGTCTTCGCCAACTCGTACAACCTGGCCGAGGCGGTGCGCGAGCAGGGACCCACCAATGTCTTCCTGCGTGTCGACGGCCGCCAGCCGCGCGAACTCCGGCTGCCGCTCGGCTACAAGTGGGCGGTGTGGGGCCACACTGACACCCGGATCGAGCTGACCGCCGGAGCGCACACGATCACCCTCGCCGCCAAGGACGCCGACCTCGGTGTCACGCGGGGCGACGCGGTCGTCGACAAGCTCGACCTCGCCCTTCGCGACGGTGAGGTGAGCGGGTCGGCGGTGTACGACGCCGAGTTCGCCGCCCTAGGGGGTGGCGCCCGCGCCGACTGCACGATCCGGGGAGCCTCTGGTCCTGGTGTCGCCGTACTGCCGCGGGGTGGCACCGCGACCTTCTGGGTGCATGCGGCGGACTACGGGGAGGCGACGGTGGCCGTCGACCGGATCGGCTCCGGGGAGGGCGAGTTGACGATCAACGGTGAGAACGTGGGGATTGTTGAACGATCCCCACGTTCCCTCTTCCTTGTGTCGGGCATCAACAAGGTCACCGTCACCGCCACTTCGGGCGAACTCGTCCTGGACCGCCTCCGGACCGCGCCGTCACGCGGCCTCCTGCCCACCTCGACGTACCCGGCCGAGGAGGGCATCGCGACCGGCGGTGCCCGGGTCACCGGCGCCCACACGTTCGCCACCGGCGGCAAGGCGGTCGACGGCATCGGCGCCGGACCGGCCAACGCCCTCACCCTCACCGTGACGGCGGAGCGGGCCGGCCGGCACGCGCTCACGATCCGCTACTCCAACGGCGAGCAGGCGCCCGCCACCCACTACAACCCGGACCCGGTCTGCCGCCACGCGGACATCGCGGTCAACGGGGCCGCCCCGCAGCGCGTCCTGTTCCCCACGACCTTCCACTTCAACAACTTCCACGACCTGACCGTCCCCGTCACCCTCGACGAGGGCGCCAACACCCTCACCTTCACCGCCGAGGAACTCCCGGACCACGACGGCAAGTCCAGGAACCAGTACGGTCAACGCTCCGCGTACGCCCCCGTGATCGACCAGGTGACGGTGACACGACTGGCCTGACGGCGTGTCAGAACTTGCGCGCCCAGAGGACCTCGGTCGCCGTAGATGGTCTGAACGACCTCCGACTCCCAGTTCGGCCGGTCGCCCCGGCTGTCGAGCCGGTCCGCCTCGCCTGGGCCTGCGGCAGCAGTTCACGCTCGGGCGTCCGCTCCAGCAGGTGGTAGCGCAGCTGCGGACCGGCGAACGCGGTCCAACCCCACCAGGTTCCCGCGGTGGTCGCCCGCCGCCTTGACGTCTCCCGCGAGGGTCCCGCACGATCGGTTCCCCTTCAGGCAGGTCGTGGCGGGCAGGGCTTCGCCTCAGCCCGCCGCGTGGACCCCGAACACCGCGCCCTGCGGATCTCGCAGCACCGCGATCCGCCGTACGTCGGCGATGGAATGGGGTTCCATGAGGACCGCGCCGCCCGCCTCGGTCGTCGCGGCGGCGGTCGCGTGGACGTCGGTCACCGCGAAGTACGGCAGCCAGTGCGGTGAGACCTGCGGCGGGAACTTCTCGTCCATCGCCATCAGGCCGCCGAAGTCGGCGCCGTCGATGCCCCACTGCGGGTAGTACGCCGAGGGCCGGACGGTCCAGCCGAACACGCTCGTGTAGAAGCTCTCGGCCCGCTCGGGCGCCCGCGTCAGCAGCTCCACCCAGCCCAGCGCGCCGGGCGAGTTGAACAGCCCGGCGCCGGGGAAGGCCCGCGCCTGCCACATCTGGAACACGGCCCCGCCGGGGTCCAGGGCAACGGCGAAGCGCCCGATGTCGAACACCTCGGCAGGTTCCATCAGCAGCGTCCCGCCCGCCGTACGCACCCGCTCCGCGGTCGCGTCGGCGTCCGCCACCGCGAACGACACGTTCCACGCCACCGGCTGCGACTCCTGGAACAGCGGCGTCAGACCGGCGACCGCCGAGTCCCCGACGTGCGCGACCGTGTAGCCGCCCGCCTCCTGCCGGGGATCGGTCTCCGGACGCCAGCCGAAGACGTCCGTGTAGAAGCGCTTGGCCGCATCGAGGTCACTGGTCCCCAGCTCGACCCAGCAGGGCCCGCCGGTCACCGGCCTGTCGAGCTTCATGGCGTTCCTTCCACGGGAAGTACCCCTTCCAGCACGCTAAGCCCGGGCCACGACCCCGGCCAACCGACAGGGAACGGCCCCTGCCCGCCGTAGGCCTAGATCCCCGGCCGGTACCGCAGCGGATGGTCCGCCGGCACCTCCACCAGCACGATCCGCGTCCCGTCCGGGTCCGCGATCCACATCTCCACCAGCCCCCAGGGCTCCTTCACCGGAGGCCGTACGATCTCGACCCCCGTCGCCCGCAACTCCTCGTACGCGGCCCCCGCGTCGGCGACCTGGAGCCACAGCCGTACGGGGGGCGAGGGCGGGGTGTCGGAGCGGCCTGAGACCTCCAGGAAGCCGCCGCCGAGGAAGTAGACGGTCCCGCGCTCGACCCCCGTGCCGAACTCCCGGTAGACGGGCAGCCCGAGCCGCTCGCCGTAGAAGGCGCGGGAGCGGTCGGGATCGGTCGGGCGCAGCAGGATACGGCTGCTCAGTACGTGCACCATGCGGCCGGAGCCTAGTCCCAGGGGTCGGGTTACTCTCGTCTCTGCCTGAGCCGCGCCCTGATCGGAGTTGTGCACCATGGAAACCGCCGCCACCGGACTCACCTTCCGCGACGCCACCGACGCCGATGTGGACGCCCTCGTCGTGCTGATCGAGTCGGCCTACCGGGGTGACGACAGCCGGGCCGGGTGGACCACCGAGGCGGACATCCTCGAAGGGCAGCGGACCGATCCCGAAGGCGTGCTCGCGGTCGTCAAGTCGCCGGACAGCCGACTGCTGGTCGTCGAACGCGACGGCCAGGTGGTCGCCTGCTGCCAGCTCGAACACCGGGGCGACCACGCCTACTTCGGGATGTTCGCGGTCAGCCCGCAGCTCCAGGGCGGCGGCCTCGGCAAGGTCATCATCGCGGAGGCGGAGCGCGCGGCCAGGGAGACCTGGGGGGTGGGGGAGATGCACATGACCGTGATCTCCGTACGGAACGACCTCATCGCCTGGTACGAGCGCCGCGGCTATCGCCGTACGGGCCGGATGACCCCGTTCCCGTACGGCGACGAGCGGTTCGGCATTCCGCAGCGCGACGACCTTCAGTTCGAGCTGCTGGTCAAGGAACTGGCGTAGGCCTCACGCCGTGAAGCGGCCCGTGCGTTTGATCTCCGGGTAGTCGGTGGTCGCGCCGTCCAGGCCCAGGGCGCGTACGAGCCGCAGTTGGTCCTGGGTGTTCACCACCCAGCCGATGATCTTCAGGTCCGCCTTGCGGGCCGCCTCGACGACCTCAAGGGTCAGCCTGCGGATGTTGAGGCAGACCGTTTCGGCGCCGGCCTCGGTGGCCCGCTCCACCACGTCCGGGCCGAAGCGGCTCGCGATCAGCGCGGTGCGTACGCCCGGCACCAGGCGCGCGATCTCGGTGATCGCCTCGTCGTGGAACGAGGACACCTCGACCCGTCCGACCAGGTCCCGCCGGTGCATGACCTCGGCCAGCGCCCGGGCCGCCGCCAGGTCCTTGATCTCCGCCTGGAGCGGTGACCGGACGGCGTCCAGCACCTCCTCGAAGGTCGGTACGCGCTCGCCGCGGCCCGCGTCCAGGGTGCGCAGCTCGTCGAGGGTCCGTTCGGCGATCGGACCGGTCCCGTCGGTCGTACGGTCCACGTCGGCGTCGTGCATGACGACGAGGGCGCCGTCCCTGCTCAGATGCAGATCGAGTTCGATGACATCGAGGCCTGCCTGCTCGGCGGCGACGAAGGAACGGAGAGTGTTCTCGGGTTCGAGACCCATGACTCCGCGATGACCGATGGTGAGGAAGTTCAAGGTTCGACTCGCTTCCGTCGACGGCGGCTCGGCACGCGCGCGTGGGCGCGGCCGGACATCGGCGTCCACGCGGCAGAGCCGCAGCCTAACGGCCGGGCCCGGCGTTGGACCCGCGCGTACACGGAGGATCGCGGAGGATCGCGGAGACGTCGGCGGCCGACCCGCACGGCACCGGTCGGGAAGGTCACCCCGGGGTGGGCGAGTTCCGGGGCGATTGACCGGTGGCCGGTTTCGACGTCTCGCTCCCTGGGTAGCCGCGCGATGGCTCTTCGTCGGCCTTCACGGTTTCCGGCAGGAAAAAGTTCGGTCACGAGCAGGGGTCGACAGGATAATTTCCCGAAGGTCCCCTTGCTGGGAGAAACCACATATGTATACGGTTTCCATACGCTGGGTTCTCCCGTGGAGGAAGTGACATGACGGAAATTCTTGTGCAGGTGGGTTCGGAGGAGCAGGTTCCTCCCGTGACCAGGGTGGTTGAGCATCCGGCATGGCCCGTGCTCAAGGATGCCGTGGAGCGGATCCGGCCATGGCAGGCCAAGGACGGGTCGATCGACTTCACGGCCGAGGGCGCCCCGGACCGCGTGGAGGTCGAGTTCGCCGTACGCCGGGTGACAGGTGCCGTCGAGGAGCTCTCGCCGCTGCTCCCGCACGATGCCGCCTATCACGCCGCTCTGGTCAGGGACCTGGAGCAGTGGGCCGCCGACGGCTTCCACGTGCCCGACTTCCTCGACTCGCTGCTGGCCTTCCAGCCCGCCGCGAACCGCCGGGACGGACTCCAGCACCTGGTCGTCTTCCCGATGTACACGCAGAACGGCAACCCGGACCGCAACCTCGAAGCGGTCGTCCTGCGCATGGTCTGGCCCGACTGGCTGGCCGAGCTGGAGGCGACCCGCTACGACAACCCGCTGTTCTGCGGCATCACCTTCGAGGACTTCACGACCGGCTACGACACCAACTCGGCCGTGCTCTTCCCGGAGACCATCGCCGTACGCCAGGCGCCGGAACGGTTCTCCTGGGGTGGGATCTTCTGCGACCGCGAGGCCGCCCGCTTCCGCCGGGTCACCGAGGCCGCCGTGGAGATTCTCGGCATGCGGCTGCCCGAGGACATCGCCACCATGGTCGACGACCAGAAGCGCTGCGAGGAGGCCTTCGTCCTGTGGGACATGGTCCACGACCGCACCCACAGCCACGGCGACCTGCCCTTCGACCCGTTCATGATCAAGCAGCGCCAGCCGTTCTGGATGTACGGCCTCGAAGAGCTGCGCTGCGACCTCACCGCCTTCAAGGAGGCCGTGCAGCTGGAGGCCGACGGCGTCCCGCAGGCCCGTGACGTGCAGTACGCGGTCCTCTGCGACCGCATGTTCCGCTTCCCGGTCACCGGCGAGCGCGTGCGCAACTACGACGGACTCGGCGGCCAGCTCCTCTTCGCCTACCTCCACAAGCACGACGTCGTCCGCTGGACCGACAACAAGCTGCACATCGACTGGCAGCGCGCCCCCGAGGTCACCAACCAGCTGTGCGCCGAGATCGAGGACCTCTACCGCGCGGGCATCGACCGCCCCAAGCTCGTCCACTGGTTCAAGGCCTACGACCTGGTCGCCACCTATCTCGCCCCGCACCCCGGCTCCAAGTGGGCCAAGGGCCCCGACGCCCTGGACCTGAGCCAGCCGCCGCGGAAACTCGTGGATGACGTGCTTCCGGACGAGTTTCCGCTGAGCATGTTCTATGAGGCCCTCTCCAAGAAGCTCAAGAACGTGATCGCCTCGACCCGGGGCATCACGGCGGAGAGTGCCGAGCGGATCGCCGCGTGAGCGACCGTACGACCGAAGTGGCTCAGGAGGCGAGGACCATGGGGAACGGGGCGCTCAACGGCGCGGTGATCGCGGTGGCCGGAGCGGGCGGGCCGGCCGGTCATGCCGTGCTGCTGCGGCTCGCCGAGGCGGGCGCGACCGTAGTGGGCGCGGACGCGCACCCCGAGCGCCTGGCGGAGGCCGTGGACGCGGCCCGCTACGCGCACGGAGGCGCCACCGTCGTCGGCGACACCGTCGACCTGCTCGACCCGCAGGCGACCCGCGACTGGGCCGAGCACATCGAGAAGGACTTCGGCCGCGTCGACGGCCTGGTCCACCTCGTCGGCGGCTGGCGCGGCAGCGCCACCTTCACCGAGACCGACCTCGCCGACTGGGACCTGCTGGAGAAGCTGCTCATCCGCACCGTCCAGCACACCTCCCTGGCCTTCTACGACGGCCTGGAGCGCAGCGACCGCGGCCGTTACCTGCTGATCAGCGCGGCGGGTGCCAGCAAGCCCACGGCGGGCAACGCCGCGTACTCCGCCTCCAAGGCCGCCGCCGAGGCCTGGACCCTCGCCATGGCCGACGGCTACCGCAAGGCGGGGGGCACGGACGGGCCCACCTCCGCCGCCGCCATCATGGTGGTGAAGGCGTTGGTGCACGACGCGATGCGCGCCGAACGCCCCAACGCGAAGTTCGCGGGCTTCACCGACGTCAAGGACCTCGCCGAGGCCATCGCCGGCGTCTGGGGCAAGCCCGCCGCCGAAGTGAACGGAAACCGTCTGTGGCTGACCGAGAAGCCGTGAACCCTCCGAAGACCGACGCACGGCGCCACCACGACCCGGAGATCCGCGGCTTCGCCAGCGACAACTACGCCGGCGCCCACCCCGAGGTGCTGGCTGCCTTGGCGGTGGCCAACGGCGGCCATCAGGTCGCCTACGGAGAGGACGACTACACCGAGAACCTCCAGGGCATCATCCGCAGCCACTTCGGTGCCACCGCCGAGGCTTTCCCGGTCTTCAACGGCACCGGCGCCAACGTCGTCGCACTCCAGGCGGTCACCGACCGCTGGGGCGCGGTGATCTGCGCCGAGAGCGCCCACATCAACGTCGACGAGGGCGGCGCCCCCGAACGCATGGGCGGCCTGAAGCTGCTCACGGTGCCCACCCCTGACGGCAAGCTCACGCCCGAACTGATCGACCGGCAGGCGTACGGCTGGGACGACGAGCACCGTGCGATGCCGCAGGTCGTCTCGATCACCCAGAGCACCGAACTCGGCACCCTGTACACGCCCGACGAGATCCGCGCGATCTGCGACCACGCCCACGCGCGTGGCATGAAGGTCCACCTCGACGGCTCCCGGATAGCCAACGCGGCGGCCTCGTTGGACGTCCCCATGCGGACGTTCACCAACGCGGTCGGCGTCGACATCCTCTCCCTGGGCGGGACGAAGAACGGCGCGATCTTCGGCGAGGCGGTCGTGGTGATCGACCAGGACGCCGTCAGCCACATGAAGCACCTGCGCAAGCTGTCCATGCAGCTGGCCTCCAAGATGCGCTTCGTCTCTGTGCAGTTGGAGGCGCTGCTCGCCAAGGACCTGTGGCTGCGCAACGCCCGCCACGCCAACGAGATGGCCCAGCGCCTCGCCGAGGGCGTCCGCGCGGTGCACGGTGTGGAGATCCTCTACCCGGTGCAGGCCAACGGTGTTTTCGCCCGCCTCCCGCACGATGTGAGCGTGCGCCTTCAGGAGCGCTTCCGGTTCTACTTCTGGGACGAGGCCGCCGGTGACGTCCGCTGGATGTGCGGCTTCGATACGACCGAGGACGACGTGGACGCGTTCGTGGCGGCGCTCAAGGAGGAGATGGCGCGGTAGTCGATCCTCTTGCATTACTGCATAGGTATGCGGTAACCTGAAAAGTCATTGACTCTCGGGTGATCGCTTTCCTATGCTCTCCGGTCATGGAGCTGATCCAGAACACCCCCGACCTGTCCGCCTACTTGGCAGCTGACGAGGTCATCGACCACGAGCATCCCCTTGTCCGGGAGGCGGCCGCGCGTCTCGCCGCGGGCGCCGCGGACTCGTATGGCTATGCACGGCTGGCCTTCGAGTTCGTGCGGGACGGGATTCCCCACTCGCAGGACGTCGGCGATCCGCGCGTCACCTGGCGGGCCTCCGACGTCCTGGAGCAGGGCGCCGGCATCTGCTACGCCAAGGCGCACGCGCTGGCCGCGCTGCTGCGGGCCGAGGACATCCCGACGGCCCTGTGCTATCAGAAGTTCGACGTGGTGCACGGGCTGGTCGCCGTGCGGTTCAACGGGGCCTGGCACCGGCAGGATCCGCGCGGCAACAAGCCGGGAGTGGACGCGCAGTTCTCCCTCGACGGCGAGCGGTTGGCCTTCGTACCCGATCCGGAGTTCAATGAGCTGGACTACCCGGTCCTGTACGCTGAACCGCACCCGGTCGTGCTGAGCGCCCTCAAGGCCGCCCCCGACCGGCCGCACCTGTGGCAGACGCTCCCGACCGCACTCTGAGGCACCTCATGACGCTCACCCTGACCGTGACCGATGAAGTCCACGCCCTCGCACCCGGTTTCACGCATGTCGTGATCGAGGCGCAGGGACTGGTCAACGGGCCCAGCACGGAAGCGAGTTCGGCGCTGCTCGACGACGCGGCCCGCAGGCTGGCCGTACGGCTGGACGGTCGTGCCCCGCACGAGGACCCGCACATGGTGGCCTGGCGCGAGGTGTACACGGCGTTCGGGTCGAAGCCGTCGCGCACCCGCAACTCGGCGGAGGCGCTGGCCAAGAGGGCGCTCACGGACGCGGGACTGCCCCGGATCAATGTGCTGGTCGACCTCTACAACGCCATCAGCGTCGCGTACTTGATCCCCGTGGGCGGTGAGGACGCCGACCGCGTCCAGGGCGGCATGACCCTCCAACGGGCCACCGGGGGCGAGGAGTTCGTCACTGTCGCGGGCGGCGAGGAGGTCGTCGAGCACCCCGACGCGGGCGAGGTGGTGTGGACCGACGCGGTCGGTGTCACCTGCCGCCGCTGGAACTGGCGACAGGGGCCGCGCACCAGGCTGACCGAGCAATCGACGTCGGCGGTCTTCCTGTTGGAGGGTCTGGCGCCGATGCCCGTCGCCGAGGTGGAGCGCGCGGGGGCCGAACTCGCCGAACTGCTGGAGAAGTTCAGCCCCGGGGCACGGATCACCGTCCACGCCCCGGCGTGACGATTCAGCGAGCCTCGGCCGCCTTGACCTCTTCGGCGGTGGGTGCGGTACCCCCGAGATGGGCCGGCATCCACCAGGTGTCGTCGGGGCCGTTCGGCCGCACCGGATAGGCGCGCTGGGCGGCTTCCAGCAACTCCTGGATGCGCTCGCGCAGTCGGCGGGTGATCGCGCCCGCGTACTGGTCCTGGGGGGCCTCCACCGGCTCGCCGACCCGGATGGTGATCGGGGTGTGGCTGCGCTTGAAGTTCTTCGGGTGACCCTTGGTCCACAGTCGCTGGGTGCCCCACAGCGCCATCGGGATCAGCGGGACGCCGGCCTCCTGGGCCATGCGCGCGGCACCGGACTTGAAGCTCTTCAGGGTGAAGGACTGCGAGATCGTCGCCTCGGGGAAGACGCCGACGATCTCACCGGACCGCAGCGACTCCAGCGCGTGCTGGTAGGCGGTCTCGCCCTGCTTGCGGTCCACCGGGATGTGCTTCATGCCGCGCATCAGCGGACCGGAGATCTTGTGCCGGAACACCGACTCCTTCGCCATGAAGCGCACCAAGCGCTTCTGGGGCAGGGCGGCCAGGCCGTCGAAGATGAAGTCCAGATAGCTGATGTGGTTGCTGACCAGCACAGCACCGCCCGAGCGCGGAATGTTCTCCGTTCCCTTGCAGTCGATCTTGAGGTCCCAGACCTTGAACAACGTTTGGGCGAGACCGACGACGGGACGGTAGACAAGCTCAGCCATGGACGGGGTGGACCCTTCTCTCTGCCTGAAGGGGTTCTCCGGGCGGGAAAGTTACGCAGCCGTAGGTTTACGGCATTGCGCAGATCGTGCCCGAAGAACGGACGACTGGCCAGTCCTCGTGCCCCAGAACGGCGAGATCCTCGTCACGTCCATCACTTGATCCACCTCGTACTTTTAAATTGCCTTTACTCTGCGCGAACCGTCACCCGGCGTACGAGCAGGTACATCTCGCACCCGAGGCAGTACCCGAACGCGGCATTGAGGAACGCGGCGGCGAGCGCGGCACCGGTCGCCGCGAGCCCCAGCCAGGTCGGTCCCACGCCGAAACCGACCAGACCCACCCCGGCGAAGACCAGCCCGACCGCCTGCGCGAACCGCGGCGGCTCCGGCGACTCGAACTCGGTCGGCGGCCCGATCCGGGGCCGTACGGCCTTCCGGAACAGCCAGCCGTACGGCGAGCGGCCCACGCCGCCCGCCGCGCCCAGCGCGAACGCCAGGGTCTGCCAGGCCAGCAGCCAGAAGCTGCCGGTGACCAGCACGACCGCCAGTACCGCGGTCGTCAGGGCCGCCCCGAAGCGCGGCCCTCTCACATCGATGTCCATGAACCTAGGATTCCGCAGCGGAAACGATTCGTGGTGCTGGGAATCTTTGCAGTCTCGTGAACGCTGGAGCAGGGGATGACCGGACTCGTGGTGTGCGTGGCGGTGCTCGCGGTGGCGAGCGCCTACGGAGTGCTGCATCGGCGGCGGAGCGGGAGGGTACGGGTGCGCGGGCGCGACGGCGGAAAACGGCTCGGTGCCACCGAGTTGGGCGGCGACCTCGGCGAGAAGGCCACCCTGGTGCAGTTCTCCAGCGCCTTCTGCGCGCCCTGCCGGGCCACCCGCCGGGTGCTGGGCGAGGTCGCCGGCATGGTCCCCGGAGTGCGTCACATCGAGATCGACGCCGAGGACCATCTGGACCTCGTACGGGAACTCGACATCCTGAAGACCCCCACCGTGCTGGTGCTCGACGCGGACGGACGCGTCGTGCGGCGCGCCACCGGCCTCCCCCGCAAGGCGGATGTCATCGCTGCCCTGGGGGAGGCGGTTTGACGATTCGGGCGGAAGCGGTGAGTCATCTCCCATATGCCGGAACGTACTTGACTGCGCACACCACCTATCGTCAGCCTGACTGTATGCCTTCGGAACTCCTTCTTTTCGGGCGGGTGCACGTCGACCTCGCACGCACCGCGAGCGCGTGCTGTCCGGGCTGTTGAGCAGCCACGGTCCCGCTCGTCGCCTCCCCAAGAAGGACAGCCCCATGACGGCCACGCCCGATCTCGGCACCTCCCAGCTCGCCTCTCCCGACCTGCTGCGTTCCGTCTTCCGGCAGCACGCGGCCGGTGTGGCGGTGATCACCGCGCGCGGTGAGGCCGGTCCGGTCGGCTTCACCGCCACCTCCCTCAGCTCCGTCTCGGCCCAGCCCCCGATGCTGTCCTTCGGGATCAGCACCGGCGCGTCCAGCTGGCCCGCGATATCCGGGGCCGACCATGTCGGCGTGCACGTACTCGGCGAGCACCAGGAGCAGTTGGCCGCCACCTTCGCCCGCAGCGGCGCCGACCGGTTCGGGGCGCCCACCGTCTGGCACGAGGGGCCCGAGGGTGTGCCGGTCCTCGACGGCGTGCTCGCCTGGCTGGTGTGCCGGGTCGTCGCGCGCGTGCCCGCGGGGGACCATCGCATCGTCATCGCCGAGGTCGTCCTCGGTGACCACGCCGGCTCCGGCCGTCCGCTCCTCTACCACCAGGGGCGCTTCAACGGGCTGCGTGACTGAGACCACTCCCGATGGGTGACGGGCCACCCTGCGGAAGCGTCGAGTTCCGATTACGCTGCGTTGCACAGGTCACAGTTCAAAGCGCTTGCTTAGCGGGCATCTGCTGAGGGAGCGTAGTGCTGCGTACTGGCGAGTAATATTTCGCTCGGAGCACCGGCCGCCCGCACCGGGAACGGCCGTTCAAGGCGCCTATGCTGCCTGGAAGTAGGCAGCCGAAAAATGACGATGCAGTAGGAGAGCCGGCGTGAGCTTGAGGATCGTTGTCACTGTGAAGTACGTGCCCGACGCCACTGGCGACCGGCACTTCGCCGATGACCTGACCGTCGACCGGGACGACGTGGACGGTCTGCTCTCCGAGCTCGACGAGTACGCGGTCGAGCAGGCGCTGCAGATCTCCGAGAACTCGGACGACGACGTGGAGATCACCGTCCTGACCGTCGGCCCGGAGGACGCCAAGGACGCCCTGCGCAAGGCGCTGTCCATGGGCGCCGACAAGGCGATCCACGTCGAGGACGACGACCTGCACGGCACCGACGTCATCGGCACCTCCCTGGTACTGGCCAAGGCGATCGAGAAGGCCGGCTTCGATCTGGTCGTCTCCGGCATGGCCTCCACCGACGGCACCGCCGGTGTGATCCCCGCCCTGCTGGCCGAGCGCCTGGGCGTCCCCCAGGTCACGTTGCTCTCCGAGGTCTCCGTCGAGGACGGTGTCGTCAAGGGCCGCCGGGACGGCGACAGCGCCTCCGAGCAGCTGGAGGCCTCCCTGCCGGCCGTCGTGTCCGTCACCGACCAGTCGGGCGAGGCGCGTTACCCGTCCTTCAAGGGCATCATGGCCGCCAAGAAGAAGCCGGTTCAGGCCTGGGACCTCTCCGACCTGGAGATCGACACCGACGAGGTCGGCCTCGAAGGCGCCTGGACCGCCGTCGACTCCGCGGCCCAGCGCCCCGCGCGCACCGCCGGCACGATCGTCAAGGACGAGGGCGAGGGCGGCAAGCAGCTCGCCGAGTTCCTCGCGGGCCAGAAGTTCATCTAGGCCCCAAGGGCCACGGCCCGCCGCAGGCTCCCTCACCGCCCCTCAGACTTCGCAAGCACGCAGGAGACCATTCCCATGGCTGAAGTTCTCGTCTACGTCGACCACGTGGACGGCGCCGTCCGCAAGCCCACCCTGGAGCTGCTGACGCTGGCCCGCCGTATCGGCGAGCCCGTCGCGGTCGCCCTCGGCTCCGGTGCCGAGAACACCGCCGCCGCGCTCGCCGAGCACGGCGCGGTGAAGGTGCTCACGCACGACGCCGCCGAGTACGCCGACTACCTCGTCGTACCGAAGGTGGACGCCCTCCAGGCCGCCTACGACGCCGTCTCCCCGGCCGCCGTCCTGGTGCCGTCCTCCGCCGAGGGCAAGGAGATCGCCGCCCGCCTCGCGGTGCGCATCGGCTCCGGCATCATCACCGACGCCACCGACCTGGAGGCCGGTGACGAGGGCCCGGTCGCCACGCAGTCGGTGTTCGCCGCCTCCTTCACCACCAAGACCCGTGTCTCCAAGGGCACCCCGGTCATCACCGTGAAGCCCAACTCGGCCGCCGTGGAGGCCGCCCCGGCCGCCGGTACGGTCGAGGCGCTCGCGGTCACCTTCTCGGACAAGGCCACCGGCACCAAGGTCACCGCGCGCACCCCGCGCGAGTCGACCGGCCGCCCGGAGCTGACCGAGGCCGCGATCGTCGTCTCCGGCGGCCGTGGCGTCAACGGCTCGGAGAACTTCGCGATCATCGAGGCGCTCGCCGACTCCCTCGGCGCGGCCGTCGGCGCCTCGCGCGCCGCCGTCGACGCCGGCTGGTACCCGCACTCCAACCAGGTCGGCCAGACAGGCAAGAGCGTCTCCCCGCAGCTCTACATCGCCAACGGCATCTCCGGCGCGATCCAGCACCGCGCGGGCATGCAGACCTCGAAGACGATCGTGGCCGTCAACAAGGACGCCGAGGCCCCGATCTTCGACCTCGTCGACTACGGCGTGGTCGGCGACCTCTTCGACGTCGTCCCGCAGCTCACCGAGGAGATCAACACCCGCAAGGGCTGATCTCCACAAGTGCCGTCAGGCCCCTGCGACCCGCGCGGTCGTGGGGGCTTCGGCATCTCCCGGGCCGCTCATCCCAGGCTGATCGTGGACTGCACGGGCAGATGGTCGCTGGGGAACTGGCTGTTCTCGGAGAACGTGTCGATGGCCGTACGGCGCACGGTGATCCCCTCGCTGACCAGGATCCAGTCGATGCGGTTCCCTTCGGGGATGAGCGCGCGATAGCCGTGGAAGGTGCCGTACAGCGGCCCGCGCCCGGCCGCCGCGTCCCAGGTGTCCCTGAGGCCGGCGCCCAGCATCGTCTCGTAGACCGAGGTGGTGTACGCGGCGGTGTTGAAGTCGCCGGTCACCACGATCGGCAGGGAGCGGTCGAGACGGGCGAGGCGCTGGGCGATGAGCGTGGCGGCACGCTCGCGCGCGTACTGACTCGCATTGTCCAGATGGGTGTTGAGGACGTAGAACTGCCGTCCGCCGTCCCCGAGGTCGCGGAAGCGGATCCAGGTGGCGATGCGCGGGTGGTCTCCGCCCCAGGTGTTCGAGCCGATCACCGAGGGCGTGTCGGAGAGCCAGAACTGGTCGTACTCGACGGGCGCGAGTCGGCGGGTGTCGTAGAAGATCGCCGTCTCCTCGTCGAAGCTGCCGCCCTTGCGGCCGCCGCCGATCCAGTCGTAGTGCGGCGCGAGGTCCTGCTTGATGTTCTGGAGCTGCGCGTAGAGGCCCTCCTGGGTGCCGATGATGTCGGGGGCCGCGCGGAGCAGCAGGTCGCGCATCACCGGGCGGCGGACCTTCCAGCTGTTGGGTTCCTCGCTGCTCGCGTAGCGCAGGTTGAAGGTCATGACGTCCAGCAGGCGGGTCTCCTTCCGGGCGGTTCCGGAGCGTGCGGTTCCGATGAGTGGCAGGGCGACGGCGGCCGCCACCAGTGTGGTGAGCCCGGCGCGCCGCGTCACCGTCCTGACAGTAGCCATGTGCGTCCCCTCCCCTTGGGAGTCAGGATGAAGGGGCGGAGAGCTGGGCGGAAGAGGGCCTCGGGGCGGGAGTGAACGGTGTGGGTTCACGCCGTGGACAGGGTGTTGACCGGCGGGAAGATCCACGGATAACTTCGTTCTACGGATTGTTGATTCCGTAGAGCGGAAACCTGGAGGCTGTGGAATGGGTCAGGGCGAGCAGGAGAAGGTGGCGACGAGTCTCGCGGGCGCGGTCGGCGAGGAGATCAGCGCCTCCCTGGCACCGGTCGACGCCGAACTGGAGCGGCGCTACCCCGGCGACCCCGGCACCCGCCAGCCCGTCCACACGGTCTACGTCCCCGGTGACGCCTTCGCCGCCGACACCATCCGCACCTGGGGCGACCGCGCCCTCGCCGCCCTCGACGAGCACGCACCCGACGCGGCCTCCTTCGCCGCCGTCCTCGGCCTCTCCGACGAACTCGCCGAGCCCGTCCACGCGCGCGTGCGGGCCAAGTTGGAGCGCGAGCCCATCGAGGACCTGCGCGTCGACTTCGAGGACGGCTACGGCCCCCGCCCCGACGCCGAGGAGGACGAGGCCGCCGCCCGCGCGGCCCGGCTGATCGCCGAGGCGTACCAGAAGGGCACGGCGGCCCCGTACATGGGCATCCGGATGAAGTGCATGGAGGCGCCGGTACGGGACCGGGGCATCCGCACCCTCGACATCTTCCTGACCGGACTGATGGCGGCCGGTGGACTGCCCGAGGGGCTGGTCCTGACCCTGCCCAAGGTCACCTACGCGGAGCAGGTCACCGCGATGGTGCGACTCCTGGAGGCCTTCGAGAAGGCACACGGACTCGCCGTCGGCCGGATCGGCTTCGAGATCCAGATCGAGACCAGCCAGTCCATCCTGGCCACCGACGGCACCGCCACGGTCGCCCGCATGATCCAGGCCGCCGAGGGCCGCGCCACCGGCCTGCACTACGGCACCTTCGACTACAGCGCCTGCCTCGGTGTCTCCGCCGCCTACCAGGCCAGCGACCACCCCGCCGCCGACCACGCGAAGGCCGTCATGCAGGTCGCGGCGGCCGGGACCGGAGTGCGCGTCTCGGACGGCTCCACCAACGTGCTGCCGGTCGGTCCGACGGACCGGGTCCACGACGCCTGGCGGCTGCACTACGGCCTCACCAGGCGGGCGCTGGCCCGCGCCTACTACCAGGGCTGGGACATGCACCCCGGCCACATCCCCACCCGCTACGCGGCCGTCTTCGCCTTCTACCGCGAGGGCTTCGAACAGGCCGCCGCCCGCCTCGCCCGCTACGCCAACCGGGCCGGCGGCGACGTCATGGACGAGCCCGCGACCGCCAAGGCCCTCAGCGGTTATCTGCTGCGCGGCCTGGACTGCGGCGCGCTCGACATCGCCGAGGTGGCGGGTGCGACCGGGCTGACCCGGACGGACCTGGAGGGCTTCGCCGCGCCACGCCGGGGCGACCTGACGGCGTCCGCCAAGTAGCGGACCTGTCACAGCTGTCGCCGCCCCCTCCTGTTGTCACTGCCGCCCCGTAGGCTGTACGGCGTTCATGGTTGTGCCACAGAAACGGAGCGGCAGTGTCTTCGGGGGAGAGCGGACGCGTGGACGGAGTCGGCCGACTGCTGGCCGGACGCTATCGCGTCGTGGCCCGGCTCGGGCGCGGCGGTATGGGCGTGGTCTGGCGCGCCGTCGACGAGGTCCTGGGCCGTGAGGTCGCGGTCAAGGAACTGCGCTCCTTCACCGACGACTACGCGCCCGAACTCGCCGATCTGCGGCTGCGGATGCAGCGCGAGGCACGGGCGGCGGCGAGGGTCCGCCATCCCGGTGTCGTCGCCGTGCACGACATCGCTGAGGTCGACGGTCGCCCGCTGATCGTCATGGAGCTGATCGACGGTCCCTCCCTGGACGACGTGCTGGGGGAGCGCGGCCCCGTCGACCCGCGCGAGGCGGCCGGGATCGGCGCGAAGGTGATGGAGGCGCTGGCCGCCGCCCACGCCGCCGGTGTGCTGCACCGCGATGTGAAGCCCGGGAACATCCTGCTGGAGCGCTCGGGCCGGGTCGTCCTCACGGACTTCGGCATAGCGACCATGGACGACCCGGGCGACGGCTCCGCCACGCACCTCACGCGCAGCGGCGAACTCATCGGCTCCCTGGACTACTTGGCTCCCGAACGGGCGCAGGGCGCCGACCCCGGCCCGGCCTCCGACGTCTGGGCCCTGGGCGCCACGCTGTACGCGGCCGTCGAGGGCGCCTCACCGTTCCGCCGCACCTCGACGTACTCCACGCTCACGGCGATCGTCGACGAGCCCCTGCCGGAACCCCACCGCGCCGGTCCGCTCGCCCCCGTCCTGCGTCAACTCCTCGACAAACGCCCCGAGTCCCGCCCCGACGCCGACCAGGCGCGCAGTCTGCTGGAGGCGGTGGCGCAGGCGCCGGAGACGGACTCGCCGACGACTCTGTTGCGGGAGGCCGAGGGAGGGCCTGCCGCCGTGTCGGCGGCGGGAGAACAGGCCCCCGGTTCCTCGGCGCGGCCGACTGGAGCCGATGCCCCTCCGCCCGCCTCCACTCCAACTCCCACCTCCGCACCCCAAGGCTTCGGCCCGCCCCTCGCCCCGGTACCCCACCCGACCCCACCGACCGGGCCCATAGCGCGCCCCGCCCGCCCCCGCCGCAAGGCACGCGTGCTGATCGCCGCCGCTGCCACGGCGGTCGTCCTCGCCGGTGCCGGAGTGGTCGTCGCCCACTACGCCAACTCCGGTGACGCCTCGGTCACTTCCCAGGGCGGCTCACCCCCGGTCCAGGACGTCGGCGCCTCCTCGCCCACCGCACGCGCGGACGCCAAGCGCTCGGACTCCGCCAAGCCCACCGGACAGGGCGCCGACGGGACCCAGACACCGACCCAGCAGCACACCGACAAGGGCGACGACCCGACGGCCAAGCAATCTCCCACCGCCTCGCCGAGCAGGTCCACGTCCTCCGGCGGCGGAGGCAGCACGGGCGGCAGCAGCACCCCCACCAACGGAACCAGCTCCAGCCCCGCCCCGGCCTGCCAGTCCATCGGCGGCGGCAAATACAACTGCCAGGTGTGGCGCACCGCCAAGTCCTACACCGCGTCCGGCACCGAGGCGGGCGTGCTCGGCGCGGGCACCAACTACTTCTACTGCCAGGTGAACCTGGGCCGCCGCGAGACCTACGGCCAGTGGACCAACGTCTGGTGGGCGAAGACGGACGACGACAGCGGCAACACGGACGTCTATGTCAGCGACGTCTACATCAAGGGCGGGGGCAACGACGAGCCGGTCCCGGGACTCCCGGTCTGCTGAGGCCGTACGAAGCGCTCCAGACCCGACACCGTCACCAACCCCTCCTCCCGGAACAGCCGCGTACCCCGCTCGCACAATTCCCGGTCCCCGCGTGCCCGCGCACAGAACTCCTCCGGCGTCCGCCCGAACAGCTTCCTCAACTCCGGTGAGGCGGCGAGAAGTTCGGTGAGCAGCGCGCGCTCGCCCGGATGCCGGCGCGGCACACCCGTTGCGTCACGCAGCACCCCGTACCGGTTGACATAGACATACGCGCCCAGCAGTGACTCCCCGGAGTCCGACGACGCGAATCGGAACTCGGGCCCGGTCAACCACGCCCGGTCGTATGCCCCTTCACTCGCGTCCACCACCGCGAGCTGCCGCGCGTCGAACCACGTCACGAACAACTCCCGTACAACACCCGGTGAGTTGACCGGCGACGCGGACACATAGCCCACGCGGCTCACATGCGCCGAGACACCGACGTCGACACCGGTGACCCGTACCTTCACCATCGGCACGGGGGAGCCGATCCCGAACTCCGCCATCTTGTGCCGCAGTTGACCGGGACAGGCGTTGGAACCGATGGCGAGGACCGGAGTGCGGTCCTCGTACGCGAAGCGGTCGGCGAGGGGCAACAGCCGGTCCCCGACGAGGAGTCCGGAGGTGGCGGGCCAGACACCCGGGTAGTCGAGCGGGAACTCACGCGGCGCCCGGGCCAGCCCCAGAGCCTCCAGCGTACGGTCGTTCACGGGTCGGCTCAGTCCGACGGCGGCAGCTCGCCCGAGCCCCGCGTGATCAGCCGGGTCGGCAACTCGATGCGTTCTGGGGCGATGAGCGTGCCGTCCAGCTGGCGGAAGAGGCGATCGGCGGCGGTACGGCCGAGGGCCGCCGCGTCCTGGGCGACGACGGTCACGCCGGGCTGGAGCAGGTCGGCGAGTTCGAAGTCGTCGAAGCCCACGAGGGCGATCCGGCGGGACTGTTCGGCGAGGACGCGGACCACGGTGACCGTCACACGGTTGTTGCCCGCGAAGATCGCGGTGACAGGGGAGGGGCCGGACAGCATGTCCTCGGCGGCCCGGCGGACCCGCACGGGGTCGGTCACACCCAGGGACATCCAGGAGTCCTCGACCGCTATGCCGGCGTCCTCCATGGCGGCGCGGTAGCCGCGCAGACGCTCGGCGGCCGTGTGGATGCGGGGCATGTCACCGATGAAGCCGATGCGCCGGTGACCGTGGGAGATGAGGTGGGTGACCCCCTCGTGCGCGCCGCCGTAGCTGTCGGACAGGACGACATCGGCGTCGATCTGCCCGGCCGGCCGGTCCACGAACACGGTCGCGACGCCCGCCTTGATCTCCGGCTCCAGATAGCGGTGGTCGTCCCCGGCCGGGATCACCACCAGACCGTCCACCCGCCGGGCGCACAGCGCGAGCACCAACTCCTGCTCCCGGTCCGGGTCTTCGGCGCTTGAGCCGTTGATGAGCAGGGCGCCGTGGGCACGGGCGACCTCTTCGACCGCGCGGCTGAGAGGGCCGTAGAACGGGTCGGCGAGGTCCTCCAGGACGAGGCCGATGCTGGCCGTGCGGCCCTTGCGCAGGACGCGCGCGCTGTCGTTGCGCCGGAACCCCAGTGCGTCGATGGCCTCCTGGACGCGGCGCTCGGTGTCGGGGGTGACGCCCGGTTCGCCGTTGACCACCCGTGACACCGTTTTCAGGCCGACACCCGCGCGCGCGGCCACGTCCTTCATGGTCGGACGGTTGCCGTAGCGGTTCTCGGGGCGGCGGGCGGTCTCTGGCACGATGCGCTGTCCTGTCCTGTCGTCCACGGGGGATGCATAGGTCCATGGGTTTGTATGAGGATGTGGCGTCGAGCATAGAGCCTGGACAACGTTGTCATGTGCGAGAGAGACTGTCCACCGATATCTCCGGCCTGCGCCCCCACCGCGAGACCGGTCCAACTCACCTTCTGGTGGTTCTCATGTTTGACGGGGAGATCTGACACTGATGCACACCGACCTCGTGGCCGCGCTCGACATCGGCGGCACCAAGATCGCCGGGGCGCTGGTGGACGGCCACGGCAAGATCCTGGTGCGCGCGCAGCGCCCGACGCCCTCGCAGGACGACGGCGACACCGTGATGCGGGCCGTGGAGGAGGTGCTCGCGGAACTCACCGCATCGCCCTCGTGGTCCCGCGCGAGCGCCCTCGGCATCGGCAGCGCGGGTCCCGTGGACGCCTCCGCGGGCACCGTGAGCCCGGTCAACGTGCCCGGCTGGCGCGACTATCCGCTCGTCGAGCGGGTGCGTGCGGCGGCCGGGGACCTTCCCGTGGAGCTGATCGGCGACGGCGTGGCCATCACCGCGGCCGAGCACTGGCAGGGAGCGGCGCGCGGGCACGCCAACGCGCTGTGCATGGTCGTTTCCACGGGAGTTGGGGGCGGTCTCGTCCTCAACGGGCAGTTGCATCCCGGTCCGACCGGCAACGCGGGCCACATCGGCCACATCAGCGTGGACCTGGACGGCGACGCCTGCCCGTGCGGTTCGCGCGGCTGTGTCGAGCGGATCGCCAGCGGTCCCAACATCGCCCGGCGGGCGGTCGAGGGCGGCTGGCGGCCGGGCCCGGACGGCGACACCTCGGCCGCCGCGGTGGCCGCCGCCGCCCGCGCGGGCGACCCGGTCGCCGTCGCTTCCTTCGAGCGGGCCGCGCAGGCCCTCGCGGCCGGTATCGCGGCCACCGCGACCCTCGTCGAGATCGACATCGCCGTGATCGGCGGGGGCGTGGGCAAGGCGGGCGACGTGCTCTTCACGCCGTTGCGCAAGGCGTTGAGCGACTACGCGACGCTGTCCTTCGTACGGCGGTTGACCGTGACACCGGCCCAAATGGGCACGGACGCCGGGCTGGTGGGAGCGGCCGCGGCCGCGCTCGCCGGGCAGGCGAGCAGCGCGACCGCGGCCGGGGTGTGAGGCGCTGAACGGACGAAACGTTCGTTCAGCGGCCTACGCCCTTGTCCGGCAAGTGAGTTGTACGTTGCTCAGCAAGTGAGTTGAGCGTTCGCCCAGTCCGCGTGGTCCGAGTCGATTCCGTCGCCGCCGTCGGTGACGACGAGTCGGACCACCTGGGCGCCGGTCACGTCCGCCGTGACCGGCTGGGCGGGCATCGCGTTGGTGAGGACGCCGGTCGAGGCGACCTTCGTGCCGTCCGCCCAGATCTCGAAGGCGACGGTCCCGTTGGCCCCCTTCTCGTCGTCCACACCGACGTCCGCGGTGACCTTCTCGCACGTCTTCCCTGTGTAGTAGTCCACCTCGCTCTCGGCGTGTACGCCAAGTCCCTTGGCGTACACGACTCCGCCGAGAGTGAGGGGATTGCCGTCCCCGGCCGCGCTCTCCCCGTTGCTGGTGTTGCGCTCAACGGGCCCCCATCCATTGGCGGTTGACATCCACGGCAGGTCACCGAGGTACGAGGTGCCGGCAGGCGGAGCGACCACCACGGACGCGGTGAACGGCAGGGTGTTGGTGACGCGCGTACCGCTCGGCGAGCGGTAACTCGCCTTCAGCGCAAGGTCGTACGATCCCGTAGGCGTCTCCGGGGGAGCGGTGACCGTCCACTTGGTGCGCAGCGACTTGCCCGTCCGCACGGCCTTCGCGGTCGTCGAGGACCTGGGCCGGATCTTCCAGCCGGTGGGCCCGGTCAGGGTCACGGAGACGTGCTCGGCGGTCGTGCGGCCGAGGTCGGTCACCGTCGTCGTGAGCGGGGTCGCGGTCGCCGCCTGGACCAACGGGGTGCTGCCCAGGCCGAGTTCGACGGCGGGCGGATTCTTGACCGACTGCCGGTCGGCGAAGACCCGTACCAGGACCGTGCCGTGGGCCGGGACGGTCGCGGAGATCGTGCCCGCGGTGTTGTAGCTCTTGTGCTGCCACAGGTCGCGCAGGGTGTAGGCGCGGGCGTTCGGGAGGCCGACGGCCGTCGCGGTGGTGGCGATGCGCTGGGCGCTGCCGGACTCGTTGAAGAGCGCGACGGTACGGCTGCCGTCCTTCATCTCCTTGGCGACGACCCAGCGTCCGCCCTCGGAGGTGACAACGTTGCCCTGCTTGCCCAACGGGTCCTGGTCGACCGCGATGACCTCCTTGTTGTCGAGGATGTCGAAGGTCGCGTCGGTCGCCTTGCGCAGGTCCGATCCGATGAGGAGCGGTGCGGCCATGATCGACCACATCGAGAAGTGCGAGCGGTACTCGGTGTCCGTCATCCCGCCGTTGCCGACCTCCAGCATGTCGGGGTCGTTCCAGTGCCCGGGCCCGGCGTACGGCGCGAGCGGCAGGTTCTGCTTGAGGATCGACAGCATCGAGCCCCAGTTGTCGCTGATGTCACCCGTGGTGCGCCACAGGTGCCCGACGTCCGAGGCCCACTCCCAGGGCTTGTTCTCGCCCCATTCGCAGATGCTGAAGACGATCGGGCGGCCGGTCGCCTTCAGCGCGTCGCGCATGGTCGTGTAGCGCGACTTGGCGTCCACGCCCTGGTTGTTGCAGTTGTCGTACTTGAGGTAGTCCACGCCCCAGTCGGCGAACTGCCGTGCGTCGCTGTACTCGTGGCCCAGGCCGCCGGGGAATCCGGCGTCGTTGCAGGTCTTGGTGCCCGCGCTGGTGTAGATGCCGAGCTTGAGTCCCTTGGAGTGCACGTAGTCCGCGACGGCTTTGATGCCGTGCGGGAAGCGGACGGGATCGGGGACGAGTTGGCCGTCGGCGTCACGGGACGGCAGGGCCCAGCAGTCGTCGAGGTTGACGTACTGGTAGCCGGCCGCCTTCAGGCCCTTGGCGACGAAGAGGTCCGCGATGCCCTCGACCATGGACTCGTTGAACTCGGCGCGGCAGTGGGTGGAGTTCCAGTTGTTGAAACCCATCGGAGGTGTGAGCGCCTGACCGTCGGCCAGGGCGGGGGAGACGGGGTCCTGTACGGGGGCGGCGACCGCGGGCACGGCGAGGCCCGCCGCGCACAACAGCCCTGCTGCGAGCACTCCTACCACTCTTCGGCGGGCCGTGCGGGTGTGGGGGTGACGCATGGTGACGTTCCTCCGGACTCGCGAGAGATGGGATCACTTCCTGTGCATGTCATGTGCGCGATTACGGTAGGACGTGTCCAACTCTGTTGGAAGAGTTGCGTATTGATTGTTCGACTTTCCATCGCGAGTAAGATTTGAACACGTTCAACTTTCTGCGCTAGGCTCACTCCAGAACAGAAGGGGGAGCCCTGTGAAGATCGTCATTCCCGGTGGTACGGGACAGGTGGGCGCGATCCTCGACCGCGCCCTGACCGAGGCCGGCCACGAGGTCGTCGTCCTGACCAGGCGGCCGAAGCGCGACCGCGAAGTGTGGTGGGACGGCGAGACCCTGGGCTCCTGGGCCCGGGAGATCGACGGCAGCGACGTCGTGATCAACCTGGCGGGCCGCAGCGTCAGTTGCCGCTACACCCCCGCCAACCTCAAGGCCATGATGGACTCGCGCGTGCACTCCACCCGGGTGGTCGGCGAGGCGATCGCGGCCGCCGCCCACCCGCCGCGCGTGTGGCTACAGATGAGCACCGCCACTGTCTACACCCATCGCTACGACGCCTCCAACGACGAGGCCACCGGCCTGATCGGCGGCGCCGAACCGGACGTCCCCGGCTACTGGTCGTACAGCGTCGAGATCGCCAAGAACTGGGAGCGCGAGCAGGAACGGGCCGACACCCCGGGCACCCGCAAGGTGGCCCTGCGCGCCGCCATGGTGATGAGCCCCGACCGGGGCGGTGTCTTCGACGTGCTGCTCGGGCTGGCCCGGCTCGGGCTCGGCGGTCCGGTCGCGGGCGGTGCCCAGTACGTGTCCTGGATCCACGACCAGGACTTCGTCCGCGCGGTGGAGTTTCTCGTCGCGCGCGACGACATCGCCGGGCCGGTCAACCTCGCCGCCCCGGGGCCGCTCCCGCAACGCGCCTTCATGCGCGTCCTGCGCGCCGCCCGGGGAATCCCGGTAGGCCTGCCCGCCACCAAGTGGATGGCCGAACTGGGCGCCCTCGCACTGCGCTCGGACACCGAACTCCTCCTGAAGAGCCGACGGGTCGTCCCGGGGCGGCTGCTGGCGGAGGGGTTCGCCTTCGACCATCCGCAGTGGCCCGAGGCGGCCGTCGACCTCGTACGACGGTCGCGCGGCGGAGCGGTTTCCACCCGGCGGCTGGTCCGGGCGTGACCCCGGCGCGCTTCGTCAGTTGAACGGGGCATGAAGAAGCGCAGCATGCTCGCCATCGCCTCCCTCGCCACCGGGTTCGTCGTCGCCGCGATCAGTCCGTCGCACTCCCACGACCACGACGTACTCGGCGATCTCAACGTCAAGGACACCGTGGGCTCCATGGACCACCTCGTCAGCGACGGCAGCCTCGCCGTCGACGAGAACTCCCTGGGACAGAACAGCTGATAGCGGCCGGAAAAGCTCGGCGCCGGTGCCCCGTCGGAGGGGGCACCGGCGCCGTCGTATGTACCCCCTCAACTGCGGCTGGTTTCCGTGGCAGGGTGGAACGGGCAAGCCTCAGGGGGCCAATAGAAGAGGGGGAACTGTCCGTGATCGTCTGGATCAACGGTGCGTTCGGTGCAGGCAAGACCACCACCGCACGGGAACTGATCGACCTGATCCCGAACAGCACGTTCTTCGACCCCGAGATCATCGGCGGGGCACTCCCGAACCTGCTCCCGCCCAAGCGCCTCGCGGAGGTCGGCGACTTCCAGGACCTGCAGATCTGGCGACGGCTCGTGATCGACACGGCCGCCGCCATGCTCGCCGAGCTCGGCGGGACCCTCGTCGTCCCGATGACCCTGCTGCGCCAGGAATACCGCGACGAGATCTTCGGCGGCCTCGCGGCCCGCCGGGTCGCGGTCCGGCATGTTCTCCTGGCACCGGCGGAAACGATCCTGCGCGAGCGAATAGCCGGCCGGGAGATCCCGCCGGACCTCCCCGACGGCGAGCTGCGGATGCAGCAGTGGGCGTACGACCACATCGAGCCGTACCGCGCCGCACTCGCCTCCTGGCTCACCGCCGACGCTCATCTCGTCGACACCAGTGCCCTCACCCCGTACGAGACGGCCCGCCGGATCGCCGACGCGGTCGGCAGCGGCACCGTCCCCGTCTGCGACATCGTGCAGACCCCGGAGCCCACCTCCGAGACCATCGCGGCCGGAGTGCTCCTCTTCGACGAGCAGGACCGGGTGCTGCTCGTCGATCCCACCTACAAGGCCGGCTGGGAGTTCCCCGGCGGCGTCGTCGAACCCGGCGAGGCACCCGCCCGGGCCGGCATGCGCGAGGTCACCGAGGAGACCGGCCTCGTCCTCGACGACGTACCCCGCCTGCTCGTCGTCGACTGGGAGCCACCCGCACCACCCGGCTACGGCGGTCTGCGCCTCCTCTTCGACGGCGGCCGGCTGGGCGCCGCCGAGGCGGACCGACTGCTGCTGCCGGGACCGGAGTTGCGCGGCTGGTGCTTCGCCAGTGAGCGGGAGGCCGCCGACCTGTTGCCGCCGGTCCGCTACGAGCGCCTGCGGTGGGCGCTGCGCGCCCGGGAACGCGGGGCCGCGCTCTATCTGGAGGCGGGCGTACCGGTTGGCTGACGACCCGTCAATTTGCGGTCGGATCAACGATGTTGGACGGGACTTTGCCTTTTCGGGGACGCGACCTGGCGATTTTGCGGGGCACGGGACATTCCGATAACAAAGCGAGGGCGAATTGTCGCCGTCCCGGTATGAACAGGAACGTGAAGAAGGTACATCGGAGCTCTAACGTCTTTGCGCAGCTCAGTTCTCTCGCGGCCGCCGGCCGCCTCGACGGGACCGGACATTTCGCCGGTCGAAGGAGAGGAACATGCGCGCGCCATCCTCGGCCCTCACCCGGGCCCTCACTCTCGCCGCCGGGCTCACCCTGGTGCTCACCGCCTGTAGCAGCGGCGGTGGTGGGGGCGGCAGCCCCAGCAAGGGCAGCTCGGCCGGACTCACGTCCTGCAACACCGTGGGACAGGCCAACACCTGCAACTCGGCCGCCACCAAGTCCGGCGGAACGTACACCTATGTGCTGGAGAAGAACATCCAGCAGTGGAACGTCCAGGACGTCAACGGCAACACCTTCGAGAACGGGGAGGCCCTGGAGGTCGTCCTGCCGCAGGTGTTCGTGCCCCAGCCGGACTTCACCGTCGCCCTCAACACCGATCTGGTGACCTCGGCGACGCAGACCAGCACCAGCCCGCAGACCATCGTCTACAAGATCAACCCGAAGGCGGCGTGGAACGACGGCACGCCCATCACCGCCGACGACTTCACCTACTACTGGCGCACCAACGACGGCAAGGACTGCCCGCCGCCGCCCGCCAGCGACTCCAGCCAGACCCACGGCTGTCTGCCGCAGAGCACCGCGGGCTACGACCGGATCAAGTCCCTCACCCCGTCCGACAACGGCAAGACCTTCACCATGGTGATGTCGAAGCCGTACTCCGACTGGAAGTCCCTGTTCGGCGCGGGCTATCCGCTCTACCCGGCCCACACCGCGGAGAAGCTCTCCGGCGCCAAGGTCGGTGACGCCGCCGCCATGACGGCCACTCAGATGGCGCAGGCCTGGCAGTACTTCCTGAAGACGCCGCCCACCAAGTACCCGACCGCGGGCGCTTACAAGATGCAGCAGTGGGTCGACAACGACCACGCCACCTACGTACCCGACCCCAAGTGGTACGGCGCGAAGAAGGCGACCCTGCAACGGCTGATCTTCAAGGTGATCTCCGATGCCACCCAGGAGCCAACCGCCCTGAAGAACAACGAGGTTCAGGGCATCTACCCGCAGCCCGAGGTCGACCTGGTCAACCAGGTCAAGGACATCCCCGGCATCACCTACAACATCGGCAACGGGCTGACCTGGGAGCACTTCGACCTCAACCTGCACGACCCGGTGCTCGGCAAGTATCTGGCGCTGCGTCAGGCGATGTTCACGGCGATCAACATCAAGGACATCATCGCCAAGACGGTCGGCCAGTTCGACCCGGCCGTGAAGCCGCTCGGCAGCCACAACTTCGTTCCCGGGCAGGCCGGTTACAAGGACCTGGTCACCGGCACCGGCCAGGGATCCGGTGATCTGACGAAGGCCAAGAAGTACCTCACGGACGCCAAGTTCACCGGTGTGGGCACGGCGTTGAAGACTCCGGACGGCAAGGCCGTCGGCCCCTTCGACTGCCGCTACACCACCGGCAACCAGATCCGGCAGAGCGAGTGCCAGATCCTCCAGAGCAACCTGGCGAGCCTCGGCATCAAGATCACCATCAAGCCGATCGGCGCGGCCGACCTCGGCACGGTCCTCGCCGGGCACCAGTACGACATCATCGTCTTCGCCTGGGTCGCGGCACCGTTCCCGACCAGCAACGCCCAGCAGAACTGGTTCACCGGCGGTGGCGGCAACTACGGCGGCTACAGCAACAAGACGGCCGACTCCCTGATCTCCCAGGCCGTGGGCGAGACGGACGCGACGAAGGCCGCGGCCCTCCTCAACCAGGCCGACCAGCTCATGGTGAACGACGCCTACGTCCTGCCGCTCTACCAGAAGCCGACGTTCTTCGCCTCGCAGACGCGGTTCGTGAACATGCGGAACAACTCCACCAATGTGGGACCGGCCTACAACACGGGCACCTGGGGCCTGAAGAAGTAGCCCCGCAGCAACGCCTGTCGGGTCCGGCTCCGGCGACACCGGGGCCGGGCCCCGACCACGGACGGCATCCCCGAACCGCCGGCCTCCGAGAGAAGACCGCATGCTCGCCTACACCGTGCGCCGCATCCTCGTCTCCATACCCGTACTCATCGTCTCGACGTTCATCGTGTTCCTCGTGGTCATCAACTCCGGTGACCCGGTGGCGAATTTCGCCACCTCACGCCAACCCGCGCCCAGCAAAGCGGCGGTGGCCGCCTTCGCCCGGCACATCCACGCCAACCAGCCGGTGATGGAACGCTATTGGAACTGGATCACCGGCGTCCTGCACGGCGACTTCGGCCCGTCCGTGCAGGCCAACCTGGACATCGGACACGACCTGTTCACCCGCTTCAAGGTGACCATCACCCTGGTCGCCGCGGCGATGATCCTCGCGCTGATCATGGCCGTCGTCTTCGGCGTGTTCAGCGCCATCCGCCAGTACTCCGCCGCCGACTACACGATCACCTTCTTCGGCTTCCTGTTCCTCGCCATGCCGGTGTTCTGGTTCGCGGTCCTCCTCAAGCAGGCCGGAATCTGGCTCAACGAGAAGACCGGCAGTCAGTTCCTCGGCACCATCGGCGAGAAGTCCCCGTACCTCGAAGTCGACACCACGTGGAACGAGTTCACCGATCACGTCGGCCACCTCATCCTGCCCACCATCACCCTCGCCCTGGTCTCCTTCGCGTCCTGGACCCGCTACACCCGCGCCTCCATGCTGGAGGTCCTCAACAGCGACTACGTACGGCTCGCCCGTGCCAAGGGGCTGCGGCGCGGCAGGGTGATGACCCGGCACGCGCTGCGCACCGCCCTCATCCCGCTCGCCACCGTCACCGCGCTCGACATCGCGATCATCCTGGGCGGCGCGGTGATCACGGAGACGATCTTCCAGTGGCACGGCATGGGCGAGATGCTGGTCCAGGCGGCGACCACGCTCGACGTCTACCGCACCATGGCCTGGCTGCTGCTCTCCGCCGTCGTCGTCATCGGGTTCAACCTCATCGCCGATCTCCTCTACGCCGTACTCGACCCGAGGATCCGCTATGACTGACATCGAGGCACCGGGCTCCGCGGGCACGCAACTGCCGCCCGGCGACCGCGAGTTCACCGTACGGCAGCGCACCCAGACCCAGCTGGTGCTGCGCCGCTTCGTACGGCACCGGGCCGCGATGGTCAGCCTGGTCGTGTTCGTGCTGATCCTGCTGTGGGCGTTCATCGGCCCGCACCTGTGGCACTACTCCTACGAGAAGTACACCGAGGACAACTCCAAACCGCCGTCCTGGAAGCACCCGTTCGGCACCAACTCCTCGGGATACGACGCCTACGCACAGGTCATGCGCGGCACCCAGACCTCACTCAAGATCGCCATCATGATCGCGCTCGGCTCCACCCTGCTGGGCGCGATCTGGGGCGCCATCGCCGGCTTCTACCGGGGCGTCGTCGACGCGGTCATGATGCGGATCGCCGATCTAGTGCTGACGCTGCCCCTGTTCGCGATCGCCCTGGTCATCTCCTCCCGCACCGGCGGCTCCTGGTACTGGATCGCCCTCGTGATCGCCGGACTGACCTGGGCGTATGTGGCCCGGGTGGTGCGCTCCTCGGTGCTGTCGCTGCGCGAGAAGGAGTTCATCGAGGCGGCGCGGGCACTCGGCGCCTCCGACGCGCGGATCATCTTCCGGCATCTGCTGCCCAACGCCCTCGGCCCGATCATCGTCAACGCGACGATCCTGGTGGCGACCGGCATCCTCACCGAGACCGCGCTCTCCTTCCTCGGCTTCGGCGTCCAACCCCCCGACACCTCCCTGGGGTTGCTGGTCTCCCAGGCGCAGACGGCGGTCGACACCCGGCCCTGGCTCTTCTACATCCCCGGCGCGTTCATCATCGCCATCGCGCTGACCATCAACTTCATCGGCGACGGACTGCGCGACGCCTTCGACCCCCGGCAGCAAAGGGTGCGACAGTGACGACCACGAGTCATGGAGTGCGCGAGGTCCCCGTGACCTCCGCCGTGCTCGAAGTCGAGGACCTCAGTGTGGAGTTCGGCACGGAGGACGGGACGGTACGGGCCGTGCGCGGCGTCGGCTACCGGCTCGACCGGGGCGAATCGCTGGGTATCGTCGGCGAGTCGGGGTCCGGGAAGTCGGTGACCGCCCTCGCCCTGATGGGGCTGCTGCCGACCGGCGCCAAGGTGCGCGGTTCGGTCCGCTTCGAGGGCACCGAGCTGCTGGGCCTGTCCGACGCCCGCCTCTCCGACCTGCGCGGCAGCGGCATCGCGATGATCTTCCAGGACCCGATGACGTCCCTCAACCCCGTCTACAACGTGGGCTATCAGATCGGCGAGACCCTGCTGCGCCACAACCCCGAGATGAAACACAAGGACGCCCGCAGACGGGCCGTCGAACTCCTCGGCACGGTCGGCATCCCCAGCCCCGAACGGCGCGTCGACAGCTACCCGCACGAGATGTCCGGCGGCATGCGCCAGCGCGTTGTCATCGCGATCGCCATGGCCAACGACCCGGACGTGATCATCGCCGACGAGCCGACCACCGCCCTCGACGTCACCGTGCAGGCGCAGATCCTCGAAGCCCTGGAGACCGCCCGCGCCGAGACCGGCGCGGCGCTCGTCCTCATCACCCACGACCTGGGGGTGGTGGCCGGCCACACCGACCGGGTCGCGGTCATGTACGCCGGCCGGATCGTGGAGACGGGGTCGGTCGAGGACATCTTCTACACCCCGCGCATGCCCTACACCCTCGGCCTGCTCGGCTCCCTGCCCCGCCTCGACCGCGAGGAGGCACGCCTCACCCCCATCACCGGCTCACCGCCGAGCCTGCTCAACCTGCCGCCCGGCTGCCCGTTCGCCCCCCGCTGCCCGATGCGCCGGGACGTCTGCGACACGGACGAACCCGTCCTGCGCAGGGCGGGCGGCGATCTGCACCTCAGCGCCTGCCACTTCGCCGACGAACTCGTCGACACCGGCGCCGATCAGGTCTTCGACGCGGTCGGCGCGGACACCGAGGCCCTGGCCCGCTTCGCCGACGCGGCCCCCGCCACGAACCCCGAGGAGGACGCCGTATGACCGCGCCCGCGCAGGCCGCCGTCCCGTTGCCGCCGCTGCCCGGCCACGGCGGCACCGGCGAACCGGTCCTCCAGGTACGGGACTTGGTCAAGCACTTCCCGGTCATGTCCAAGGGTGTCATCCGGCGCCGAGTCGGCGATGTGCACGCCGTCTGCGGAGTCTCCTTCGACCTCCACGAGAACGAAACCCTGGGCCTGGTGGGGGAGTCGGGCTCCGGCAAGACCACGATCTCCCGCACCGTCCTCGGCCTGGAACGGGCGACCGCGGGCCAGGTCCGCTACGGGCAGCACGAACTGACCCGGCTGAGCAGACGTCAGATGCGGCCCCTGCGGCGGGAGTTGCAGATCGTCTTCCAGGACCCGTACGCCTCGCTCGACCCCCGGATGACCGTCCACGAGATCGTCGCCGAACCGCTGCGCATCCACGGGCGGTACGGATCCGGGGCGGGCGCCGAGGTGAGCGAACTCCTGCGGCTGGTCGGGCTCAACCCCGAGCACGGAAACCGCTTCGCCCACGAGTTCTCCGGCGGACAGCGCCAACGCATCGGCATCGCGAGGGCGTTGGCCCTGCGGCCCAAGGTCGTCATCCTCGACGAACCCGTGTCCGCGCTCGACGTGTCTATCCAGGCGGGCGTCCTCAACCTGCTGATGGACCTACAGAGCGAACTCGGCCTGTCCTTCCTGTTCGTCGCCCACGACCTGTCGGTGATGCGGCACGTGGCCGGCCGGGTCGCCGTCATGTACCTGGGCCGCCTGGTCGAGATCGCCCCCGCCCGACAGCTCTTCGCCCGCCCGGCGCACCCGTACACCCAGGCCCTGGTCTCGGCCATCCCGCTGCCCGACCCGCGCAAGGAACGCGCCCGGAAACGGATCACCATCCAGGGCGACGTCCCGAGCCCGGTCCGCCCGCCCAGCGGCTGCCGCTTCCGCACGCGGTGCCCGAAGTTCGCGGGCCAACTCACCGACAGCGAACGGACGTCGTGCGTCGAGGAGGTACCGGCGCTGGTGGACCGGGGCGGGGGCAACCCGGTCGCCTGTCACTACGCGGAGAGCGTCGAGCTGTTGTAGGCGCGGCTCAGTTCGTCGGCGGGGTACGAGGTGAGCCGACTCTCGTTCTGCACACGGCGGTTGAAGTCGGCCAGTACGGCGGTGAGCGGCGCGTGCCGGGTGATGATCGAGGCGGCGGCCTCGGGGATTCCGCCGGGCCGCTCACCGTCGGCGCAGGCGCGCACGAAGGCCTCGCGCTCCGGGAGGTCGTATCCGTACAGGGCGACGACGAGCCAGTTCACCAGCCGGGCGGTGGCGTAGGAGCGGTCGTAGTGCTGGTGCCGGTCGAGGAACTCCCGTTCCTCGGGGGCGAGTCGGAAGCGTGCTGAGACCGCCAGGCCGAAGTCGGTGAGGTAGAGCTGTCGGCCGTCGGTGAGGATGTTCTCGAAGTGGGCGTCGAAATGCAGCAGTCGGTGCTCGTGGAGGAAGTCGGTGGTGCTCTTGAGCCGCTGCTCCACGAGGGTGCAGGCGGCGTCCGGATCGCCGGTTCGCAGCTGGTCGTCGAACCAGTCGTGGAGCGTGTGCGGGAAGTGCTCGACGAACAGGGTCAGGCTCGCGCTCGCCGTGCGCCGGGCCTCGATGTGCTCGCGCACCTGTCGGCTGCCGCCCCAGTAGGCCACGACCTTTTCCACATCCGCCAGTTCGTCGTGCGGCGGCTGGGGCGTGTCGGGCAGTACCCGCCAGTGGTACATGAGTGGAAAGCCCGGGAACCGGTCCGCCAGCACCCAGTTCGTGGTCATCGTGTGCACGGCCAGTTCCCGCCAGACGCCGAAGCCGGGACTTCCGAGGCCGTAGTGGCAGTAGGCGGGCATACCGAACACATTGGCCGTCGAGCGGACGTTCTCCGGCCGCCGCTCCACATCCGTGAGCGGCATCCGCTTCACGAACACCCTTCTGCCGTCCACCTCGATCAGCGCCGAGCGCCCGCCGATCCCGGTCCCCAACGGCGTTCCCGCGTCGACCAGTTCGGCGAGTTCGTGGTCGGAGAGGAGGGCGAGGGTGGTGGCGATGTCACTGTGGGCGGCGATGCGCGCGGTGCGGGACATGCCGCCATTCTCGTGCACCTGCCGTCAACCTCCCTCGAACGAGACCGAGTCGGAGGTGGGCAGGTACCGATCAGGCCCAGGGAACGGTCAGTTGGCCGCGTAGTTCTGTAGGAACAGCGCCTCCGTCACCGACAGCCGCTCCAACTCCTCAGGAGACACGCTCTCGTTGACCGCGTGGATCCGCGCCTCCGGCTCACTGAGGCCGATGAGGAGGATCTCGGCCTGCGGGTAGAGGGCGGCGAGGGTGTTGCACAGCGGGATGGAGCCGCCCTGACCGGCGTACTGCATCTCCTGGCCCGGGTAGGCCACCGCCATCGCCTCGGCCATCGCCGTGTACGCCGGGCTCGTCGTGTCGGCGCTGAAGGGCTGGCCCTGGCCGATCTGTTCGGTGCTGACGCGGGCGCCCCACGGGGTGTGGGCCTCCAGGTGGGCCTGGAGCAGCTTGGTCGCCTCGGCCGCGTCGACGCCCGGCGGGACGCGGAGGCTGACCAGCGCGCGGGCGCCGGCCTGCACGGACGGGGTGGCGCCGACGACCGGCGGGCAGTCGATGCCGAGGACCGTCACGGCCGGGCGCGCCCAGATGCGGTCGGCGACCGCGTCGGAACCGATCAGCTCGACACCGTCCAGCACCTTGGCGTCCTCGCGGAACTGCCCCTCGTCGTACGACAGTCCGTCCCAGGTCGCGTCGGCGGCGAGCCCGTCGACGGTCGTCGAACCGTCCTTGGCGCGCAGCGAGTCCAGTACGCGGATCAGCGCGGCCAGCGCGTCGGGCGCGGCACCGCCGAACTGGCCCGAGTGCAGATTGCCTTCGAGCGTGTCGATCTGGACCCGTACCAGGGTCATGCCGCGCAGGGTCGAGGTGACCGTGGGCAGGCCGACGCGGAAGTTTCCTGTGTCGCCGATCACGATCGTGTCGGCGGCGAGGAGTTCGGGGTGGTCCTCGGCGTACCGCTCAAGGCCGCCGGTGCCCTGCTCCTCCGAGCCCTCGGCGATCACCTTGACGTGCACCGGGATGCCGCCGTTGGCCTTGAGGGCGCGCAGCGCGAGCAGGTGCATGATCACACCGCCCTTGCAGTCGGCGGCACCGCGCCCGTACCAGCGGCCGTCGCGCTCGGTCAGTTCGAACGGCGGGGTCGTCCAGCCGGCCTCGTCGAGCGGCGGCTGCACGTCGTAGTGGGCGTACAGGAGCACGGTCTTCGCGCCCTCCGGGCCGGGCAGGTAGCCGTAGACCGACTGCGTGCCGTCCGGGGTGTCGAGCAGGGCCACGTCCTGGAAACCCTCGGCGCGCAGCGCGTCGGCGACCCAGTTCGCGGCGCCCTCGCTCTCGCTCTTCGGGAACTGGTCGAAGTCCGCCACCGATTTGAAGGCCACCAGCTCGCCGAGCTCAGTTCTTGCCCTGGGCATCAGCGAGGCGACGGTCTCGGCGACCGGATTCGACGACATGGGCACGCTCCTTGTGGGTGCGACGTTGTACGAATGATGCCGTCGATCCTCCCACAACGGCCTGGGGCGATGTCCGCCGTAGGATGCGGGGGACAGGTGCGGCAGCGGCTTGATCGGGAGCAGTAGACCATCGTGAGCAGCGAGAACTCTTCGGCGGACGACGAACAGCGGGTGTGGGACGTCGTCGTGGTGGGCGCGGGACCCGCGGGGGCCTCGGCCGCCTATGCGGCGGCCGTCGCGGGACGGCGTGTGCTGTTGCTGGAGAAAGCCGAGTTGCCCCGCTACAAGACGTGCGGCGGCGGCATCATCGGACCCTCGCGCGACTCCCTGCCACCCGGCTTCGAGCTGCCGTTGAAGGACCGGGTGCACGCCATAACGTTCTCGAACAACGGACGTTTCACGCGTACCCGCCGGTCCCGGCAGATGCTGTTCGGGCTGATCAATCGGCCCGAGTTCGACCAGCAGCTCGTCGAGCACGCGCAGAAGGCGGGCGCCGAGCTGCGCACCGGCGTCACAGTGACACGAGTCGAGCAGCACGGCTCCGCGGTACCGGACCGCCGTACGGTCGCCGTGGTGCTGAGCGGCGGCGAGACGGTCCTCGCGCGGGCCGTCGTCGGCGCCGACGGCAGTGCCAGTCGCATAGGGGCGCACGTCGGGGTCAAGACCGACCAGGTGGACCTGGGCCTGGAGGCGGAGATCCCGGTGCCGGAGACCGTCGCCGAGGACTGGAAGGGCCGGGTGCTCATCGACTGGGGCCCGATGCCGGGGAGTTACGGCTGGGTCTTCCCGAAGGGGGACACGCTCACGGTCGGCGTGATCTCCGCGCGCGGTGAAGGCGCCGCCACCAAGCGGTACTTGGAGGACTTCATCGCCCGGCTCGGCCTCGCCGGCTTCGAACCGAGCATCTCCTCAGGGCACTTGACCCGCTGCCGGGCCGACGACTCGCCGCTCTCGCGCGGTCGCGTGCTGGTGTGCGGGGACGCGGCGGGACTCCTGGAGCCGTGGACCCGGGAGGGCATCTCGTTCGCGCTGCGCTCGGGACGGCTCGCGGGGGAGTGGGCGGTGCGGATCGCCGAGGCGCACGACGCGGTGGACACCCGCCGCCAGGCGCTGAACTACGCGTTCGCGATCAAGGCGGGCCTCGGCGTGGAGATGAGCGTCGGCAAGACCATGCTGGCGGTCTTCGAGCGCCGCCCCGGACTGTTCCACGCGGCCCTCACCGGCTTCCGGCCGGCCTGGAAGGCCTTCATGGACATCACCCGGGGTTCGACCACGCTGGGCGAGCTGGTGCGCAGCCACCCCATGGCGCAGCGCGCGCTGACCGCCTTCGACCGCAGGACCGCGGAACCCGTCGCGTCCGTGGAGGCGCTGGAGTCGGAGGAGGGCGAGGTCGGCTCCTGACCGCGAGGTCAGCTCCTTACCGTGACGTGGAAGACGGGGTGATCGTCCGCGATGCCCCGCAGTTCGTCGTCGGAGGAGTCGGGGCCGACTCCTCCGAAGAACACGCCGACCTCGGCCTTCCAGCGCTTGAGGTAGGCGCGCAGCAGCGGCACCCTGTCGTCGCCGGTGACCTCGGTCGCGGTGAACACGTCCACCTTCTTGCCGAGCCGCAGCTCGCCGCCGCCCGCCGCCCGCATGTTGTGCGTCCACTGGACGTGGCCGCGCGGGGCGACGAGGTACTGCTGTCCGTCCACCGTCAGCAGGTTCACCGGGGTGGTCCGCCACTCGCCGCTCTTGCGGCCGCGGACCGCGAGCACCCGTGAACCCCAGACGCTGAGACCGCGGCGGGTGAACCAGGCGACGGCGCGGTTGAAGACGTTGACCGTGAACCAGCCGGGCTTCTGGACGTGCGTGCTCATGACGACTCCTGGGTTTTGGAGAGCGCGGCTCACTTTTGTGAGCACTGCTCTCGCTCTCGGGAACAGTCTGCATCGGCTCGGCGATCCAATGCAAGAGCGGTGCTCTCTTTTTTATGCGCTGCTCTCGTTTGTGTGCACTGATCTGAATCCATGCCACACTTGCCCGTATGAGCACCACACAGGGCGCCCGCGCCCGAGCCAGGATCGAGGTCACCGCGGCCATCAAGGACGAGGCACGCAGACAGCTCGCCGCCGAGGGCGCCGCGAAACTCTCGCTGCGCGCCGTGGCCCGTGAACTGGGCATGGTCTCCTCCGCCCTGTACCGGTACTTCCCCAGCCGCGACGACCTGCTGACCGCTCTCATCATCGACGCGTACGACTCCGTCGGCGAGAGCGCGGAGGTGGCCCACGCCAAGGTGGCCGACGAGGGCCCGCTGCGGCGCTGGACGAGCGTGTGCGAGGCGGTACGGGGCTGGGCGCTCGCGCATCCGCACGAGTACGCCCTGATCTACGGCTCACCGGTTCCGGGGTACGTCGCTCCCGAGTCCACCGTCCCGCCGGCCGCTCGCGTTGCCCTCCTGCTCATTGGCATCTCGCGTGACGCTCACCGAGCCGGCATGCTGACCGAGCCCCAGCTGCCTGCGGACCTCCATCCCGAGGCGGAGCGCATGGTCGCGGACTTCGCCGGTGACCTTCCGCCTGCGGTGGCTGTGGCTCTGGTCGCCGCGTGGGCCGAGCTGTATGGGCTGGTCAGCTTCGAGCTTTTCGGCCAGTTCCGCCGGGTGGTGGAGGACCGTGAGCCTTTCTTTCGTCATTCGGTACGGCGGCTTGCGCTTGGGGTGGGGCTTGCGGACGGGTGAGTTCGTCGGGTGCAGGCCGGTGGGGGCTGGGCGCGCAGTTCCCCGCGCCCCTGACGGGGCGCTGTGGTGGGCCGGAGTTCATGGGGAACACTCGTCGGACGTACTCCCCGGGAAGTACACGTGATCACCCCGTCCGGCTGACGCCCCCGACCCCGCCCGGCGTCTAGCGTGACGTGCATGGACGAGCAGCGCGTACGCGGCGGGGGACCGCCCCAGTGGTGGCGCCACGGGCCGCCGTGGGGCGGGGAGGCGGCCCCGGCCCGGTGGCCGTGGCGTTCCACGCTGCTGGTCACCGTGTTCGTGCTGGGCGGCAGCAACTTCGCCTCGCACAGCCAGCCCGACCGCGTCCCACTCGACCTCTACGCGCGCGTGCTGCTCGTCGTCGGCTCGGTGCTGCTGCTGTGGCGCCACCGCTACCCCGTAGGGGTGGCCTTCGGGACCGTGCTCGCCGCCGTGCTCTACATCGGGGCCGGATATCCGTACGGCCCCGTCTTCCTGCCCGTCGCGCTCGGCTGCTTCGCCGCGGTCGTCGCCGGGCGCCGCCGGGCGGCCTGGACCGCGCTCGGCGCGCTCTGGGCGTCGCATCTCCTGATCGCGCACTGGCTGTACCGGTGGCTGCCCCCGCACCACGACCACGCGATGCCCTGGGGCCGTGAACTGGCCGTCGCCACCTGGTTGGTGGCCGTCGCCGCGATCTCCGAACTGGCCCGCACCCGCCGCGACCAGTGGGGCCGCGAGCGCGCCGAGCGCGCCCAGGCGGCCCGTCGCCGCGCCGACGAGGAGCGGCTGCGGATGGCCCGCGAACTGCACGACGTCCTCGCGCACAGCATCTCCGTCATCAACGTCCAGGCGGGCGTCGGCCTCGCGCTCCTCGACTCCGACCCCGAGCAGGCCCGTACGGCCCTCACCACCATCAAGGCCGCCAGCAAGGAGGCCCTCGGCGAGGTCCGCCAGGTCCTCGACAGCCTGCGCGCCCCCGGCGACGCGCCGCGCACCCCGGCCCCCGGCCTCGACCGGCTGCCCGAACTGGTGCAGCAGGCGGCGAGCGCGGGCCTCACGGTAGAGGTCGAGGGAACCCCGCCCCGCCTCCCGCCCGGCACCGACCTCGCCGCCTTCCGGGTCGTCCAGGAGGCGCTCACCAACGTCGTACGGCACTCGGGTTCGCGGCACGCGTGCGTGCACATCGACCACGACGACCGGGAGCTGCGGCTGCGCGTCGACGACGACGGGCCCGCGACCGGCACGGACGCGGGTGGCAGTGGCAACGGACTGGCCGGGATGCGGGAGCGGGCCGCCGCGCTCGGTGGCACCATCGAGGCGGGCCCGCGCCCGGACGGGGGCTTCCGGGTGCTCGCCGTACTGCCGTTGACGTTGAAGGGCACACCTAAGGAGGACGACCGGTGATCCGGGTACTGCTCGCCGACGACCAGTCGCTGGTCCGCGCCGGGTTCAAGGCGCTGCTGGACGCGCAGCCGGACATCGAGGTCGCGGGCGAGGCCTCCGACGGCGAGGAGGCCGTGCGCAAGGTGCGCGAACTGCGCCCGGATGTCGTCCTGATGGACATCCGCATGCCACTGCTCGACGGCCTCGCGGCGACCCGACGCATCACGGAGGACGGCGACCTGGAGGACGTGAAGGTCGTCATGCTGACCACCTTCGAACTCGACGAGTACGTCTTCGAGGCGATCCGCTCCGGCGCCTCCGGCTTCCTGGTCAAGGACACCGAACCGGACGAACTCCTGCGCGCCGTAAGGGCGGTGGTCGACGGCGACGCGCTGCTGTCTCCCGGAGTGACCCGCCGGCTGATCGCCGAGTTCGCGGCCCGCTCCAAGGAACCGGCGACGGCCGACGCCCTCACCCAACTCACCGAGCGGGAACGGGAGGTGATGGCCCTGGTCGGTATCGGCCTCTCGAACGAGGAGATCGCCCGCCGTCTCGTCGTCAGCCCGCTGACCGCGAAGACCCATGTCAGCCGCACGATGGTGAAGCTGGGCGCCCGGGACCGGGCCCAACTGGTCGTGCTGGCCTACGAGTCCGGGTTGGTCCGTCCCGGCTGGCTGGGCTGACCCGCCGCCCGCCGATACCGGTACAGCACGCTCGCCACACGCACGAAGAACACGACGGGCAGCAGCGCGAGCCCCGCCCACGTCAGCACCGTCTCGACCGTGCCCGGCAGTTCGAACAGCCACACCGGACCGGCGACCGCCCCGAACACGACGACAGCCGCGAACACCGCGCTGACCAGCGCGTAGCCGATCTCGACGGTCATCGCGTCCCGCTCGGCCTGTGTGCGCCGTCCCCCGGTCCTGCTCATTCCACGAGTCTCACACGTGTGCGCCCGGCGGAGCAATCGGCTCCGCCGGGCGCACACTTGGGAGGCGTCCCCCTAGTCACGGACCGCCACGCGCTCCGCTTCCGCCTCCTTCGCAGTGGACTTGGCGACCACGAGGGTCTGCTGGTCGCGACGGCCGCGCAGCCCCGGCAACGTGATCAACAATCCGGCGACCGCGACGAAGGTCACCACGACCAGCCCGGGCCGGTAACTGTCCAGCACCGCCTGCGGGGTGGCGTGTACGGGGGCGTGCGCGGTGACCACGGCCGTGACGACGGCCAGGAAGATCGCCCCGCCCACCTGCACCGAGGTGTTCAACAGCCCCGAGACCATGCCCTGTTCGTGGTCCTCGACCCCGTTGGTGGCCTGGATGTTCAGCGAGGGGAAGACCAGCGCGCAGGCCGCGCCGATCAGCAGCATCGACGGCAGGATCACCGCCGCGTACCCCGGGTCGAGGCTGACCCGCAGGAACAGCGCGTACCCGACGACCATCAGCGCGAAGCCCGTGGCGATCAGCCGCTGTGTGCCGAACCGGTCGACGATCGAGCCGACCTTCGTCGAGGACACCGCCACCACCGCCCCGGCCGGCAGGAAGGCGAGCGCCGTGTGCAGCGCGGACCAGCCGAGCAGCGACTGCATGTACAGCGTGACGAGGAACTGGAAGCCGACGTACGACCCGAAGAACGCCATCGCGCCGAGCTGGGCGCGGATCTGGTTGCCGGAGCGCAGCACCCCGAGCCGGATCAACGGCCCGGCGGAGCGCCGTTCGACGTAGACGAAGACGGTCAGCAGGACGGCAACGGCCAGGAAGGACAGGAGAGTTCGGGCAGAGGCCCATCCGGCCTCGGGCGCCTGTACGACGGTGAAGACCAGCAGCAGCATCGACGCGGTGCCGAGGACGGCGCCTGGGACGTCGTAGCCGTTGTGGTCCTTCTCGCGTTCGCTGCGCGGCAGCAGCTTCAGGCCGGCGAGCAGGGCGATCAGCGCGATGGGCGCGGGGAGCAGCATGGTGAGCCGCCAACTGGCCTCCGTGAGCAGGCCGGAGAGCACCAGGCCCATCGAGAAGCCGGTGGCCGCGCAGGTGGTGTAGATGGACAGGGCGCGGTTGCGCAGCGGACCCTCGGCGAAGGTCGTCGTGATGATCGAGAGACCGGCCGGTGCGGTGAAGGCCGCGCTGAGGCCCTTGATGAAGCGGCTGGCGATCAGCAGCGGACCCGAGTCGACGAGCCCGCCGAGCAGTGAGGCCACCGCGAAGACTCCCAGGGCGACCAGGAAGACCTGCCGTCGGCCGAGCAGGTCGGCGGTCCGGCCGCCGAGGAGGAGCAGCCCGCCGTATCCCAGGATGTAGCCGCTGACGATCCATTGGAGCGTCGAGGTGGAGAGGTCCAGTTCGGAGCCGATGGAGGGCAGGGCGACGCCGACCATCGACACGTCCAGCGCGTCCAGGAACATCGCGGCGCAGAGCACCAGCAGGGTTCCCCACAGCCGTGGGGTCCAGCGTCCCTCGGACAGGGAAGGGGAGAGCGGAGAGGTCATGCCGCAGAGACTACATGCGCATGCATCGAATGCAAACGCATTTAATTACGATGCAATAAACCCGCTTCTCTGCTACGGTGCCCTGTCATGGCGGCGAAGAAGGCCGAGCAGGCGCTCGTGGACCAGTGGCGGGAGATGCTGGCGCTGCACGCCCGCACGCAGTGCGAACTCGACCGCACCCTCCATCAACACGGCCTGTGCGGCAGCGACTTCGAGGTGCTGGACGTGCTGGCCGGTGACGCGTGCGCCTATCGCGTCCAGGAGATCTCCGAGCGCGTCCACCTCAGTCAGAGCGCCCTCTCCCGGCTGATCGCCCGGCTGGAGAAGGACGGTCTCGTCGAGCGCGGCATGTGCGCGGAGGACCGCCGAGGCGTACGCGTGACCCTCACGGACAAGGGGCGCGACCTGCACGGCGAGGTACTCCCGCTCCAGCGCGCGGTGTTGACGAGGATGCTGTCCGACTGACGGCCCGTCAACTCCAGGTGATCGCCGACTTCTCCCGCCACAGCGCGGCGACCGACACATCGCCGGTCACACTCGGGAACGGCCCCCGGTTCCACAGCGCCCGGTACAACTGCCCGGCAGGACCGGCCAGTTCGCAGTCGGCACTCCCGGTGTCGGCCCGCTCGGCGGCGGGCGGTTCCTGGGACAGCCGTACGGTCCACACCGTGCTGTCCGTGTCCGTCGCCCGCACCCGGGGCTCCGCGCTGCGGACCCCGCTCCGGCGGCGGCCATGGAAGCCGCGCAGCAACTCGTCGATGCCGTCGGCCGCGAAGTCCGCGGAGATCTCGCCGGCCATTCCGCCGCGCGCCGCCTCGGCGTCCATCCGGTGCACGGTCGTCTCGTGCGCCTGACGCCGCGCCCAGAAGGCGAGGGGTGACGGCGCCGGCAGGAAGTGCCAGCACTCCACGTCGGGCGGGGCGGCGGCGAGGGTGTCCACGAGCGAGCGGTGTCCCTCCCTGAACCAGGCCACCAGCTCGGCGCCGTCCAGCTCCGGCAGGCCGCCGTCGGGGTGGTACGCGGTGTACCCCTCGGCGACGAACGCGGTCGCCCAGCGATGCACCATCCCCGTGTGCAGCAGCAGATCCCGCACCCGCCAGCCCGGACAGGGCGGCACCTCGGCGTCGACGCCCGCCTCCTCGGCGGCCGAGGCCAGCAGGCCGCCCTCCCGGTCAAGGGTCCCCACGAACGCATCGGTGTCCATGGGGGCGAGTGTGCCGTACGGAAGGCGGGGGCGGGTGCTCCCGGGATCAGCCGGTGGCGAGCGCCTTGCGCAGAGTGGTGACGGCCAGGGTGATGGCGGCCTCGGCGGCGTGGGTCTCCCGCAGCGCGTTGAGCATCACGAAGTCGTGGATGATGCCCTGGAAGCGGACCGCGGTGACGGGGACCCCGGCCTCGCGGAGCTTGTTGGCGTAGGCCTCGCCCTCGTCGCGCAGGACGTCGGCCTCGCCGGTGATGACGAGGGCCGGGGGCAGCCCGGTGAGCTGTTCGGTCGTGGCGCGCAGCGGGGACGCGGTGATCTCGGCGCGCTCGGCCTCGTCGGTCGTGTACTGGTCCCAGAACCACCGCATGCCGTCGCGGCGCAGGAAGTAGCCTTCCGCGAACTGGTGGTAGGAGGCGGTGTCGAAGCTCGCGTCGGTCACCGGGTAGAACAACACCTGCTGGACCAGGGGGACATCGCCCCGTTCCTTGGCCATCAGCGTCAGCGCGGCGGTCATGTTGCCGCCGACCGAGTCGCCGACCGCGGCGATGCGCGTGGCGTCCAGATCCTTGGTCGCGCCCTGCTCCACGACCCACTTGGCGACGGTGTAGTTCTGCTCGATCGCGACGGGGTAGTGGGCCTCGGGGGAGAGGTCGTACTCCGGGAAGACCACGGCGGCACCGGCGCCGACCGCGAGTTCGCGCACCAGCCGGTCGTGGGTGTGGGCGTTGCCGAAGACCCAGCCCGCGCCGTGGATGTAGATGATCACGGGAAGCGGGCCGGTGACCCCGGCCGGGCGGACGATACGGGTCCTGACCTGGCCGGTCGGTCCGCCGGGGACGGTGATCCACTCCTCGTCGACGGCGGGCTCGGCGATGTCGCCGGACTGGACCTCGTCGACCGCCTTGCGGCCCTCGGCCGGGGCGAGGTCGAAGAGGTAGGGCGGGTTCGCGGTCGCCTCGGCGAAGGCCTGGGCCGCGGGTTCCAGGACGGGGCGGGGTGCGGTGCTGTCGGTCATGACGGTCTCCTCACGAACGGGTGCCGCGGACGGGCCCGGTGGGGTCCGGGCCGGTGGTGCGGCACGAGGATGAGAGTAGCGTGCGATTAAGTCGTGCACAACTAAAGCGTGCTCGATAGGATCGACCGGACCTGAACGATATGGTGGGGATCGCCCTGAAGAGCACCGGAGCAACCGGAGCACCGGAGCAACCGGAGCGAGGAGTCGCACCATGAGCCCAGCCGCCGCGGATCCGGCCGAGGGATCGCTGCTCCTCGACGACCAGTTGTGCTTCGCGCTGTACGCGGCCTCCCGCGCGGTGACCGCCCGCTACCGGCCGCTGCTCGACGAACTGGGCCTGACCTACCCGCAGTACCTCGTCATGCTCGTCCTCTGGGAGCAGGACTCGATCTCCGTACGGGAGTTGGGCGCCGCGCTCCAGCTGGAATCCAGCACGCTCTCCCCGCTACTGAAGCGGCTGGAGGCGAACGGACTGCTGCGCCGCGAACGCCGGCGCGACGACGAGCGCTCGGTCGCCATCCGGCTCACCGACACCGGCGCGCAGATGCGGGAGCGGGCCGCCGCCGTGCCCCTCGCGATCGGTGACGCGATGGGTCTGACCCCCGACCAGGACGCCCTGGCGAAGCAGCTCCTCCGGCTGATCACGGCCAACGTCGCCGCCGGCTGACCGGCCTCCCACCTGCGCGTTCACGCCCCGCGGAGCAGTGTGTCGTCGCCGCTGTTCAGCTTAGTTTGCAGGTCCAACGGCATCTCCAGGACCGGGTCCCCGGTATACGGTCCGAAGCGATTTCCCGCAACGAAATGGCTTACGTCAATGGAGATTCAAGCCGAACAACCACGTCAGCCTCCGGGCCACGGGACACGACTGACGGAGTCGGCACCGTCACCCCCGCCGTAGCCAGGCACGGAACGCCACGCGCAGTTCACACCCGGTCAATCCGCCCCGTACGCCCCGTACGACGACGTCTAGAGGTGCCATGCCGACCCTGGTCTCCGAAGTCTCGCCTCCGTCCCCCAGGCCGGACTCCCCGTCCCGCCACGTCACCGCCACGATCCTGCTGGCCTGCCTGGGAGTCTTCGTCTCCTATCTGCCGGTCGTCGGTGTGTCGGTGGCGCTTCCGGTGATCCAGCAGGCGCTGGACGCCTCCACCACCGGGCTCCAGTGGATCACCGACGCGTTCATCCTCCCGACCGCCGCCCTGCTCCTGACCTGCGGTGTCATCGGTGACCTCTTCGGCCGCAAGAAGATGTATCTGATCGGCCTGGCACTGTCCTGCGTCGGCTGTCTCGTCGCCCTCACCGCGCACAGCGTCGTCCAGGTCTGCGTCGGCCAGGCGCTCACCGGGATCGGCACCGCCGCGCTGCTCCCCGCGACCCTCGGCCTGATCAGCCACGTCTGCCCCGACCACCGCAAGCGGGCCGGTGCGATAGCCCTGTGGACGGCAGCCCTCGGCCTCGGCCTGACCCTCGGCCCCCTCTTCAACGGCCTGATCGTCGAACACACCACCTGGCGCTGGATCTTCCTGCCCACCCTGGCCATCGGCGCCCTCACGATCCTGGTCGGCGCCTTCGTCCTGGTCGACTCCCGCTCCGACCGCGAACGCCACCTCGACATCCCCGGCCAACTCCTCGCGATCGTCGCCGTCACCGCCATCGTCTACGGCGTCATCGAGGGTGGCGGCGCTCCGGGCTGGGGCTCGGCGGAGGTCGTGACCGCGTTCGTCGTGGCCGCTCTCGCGCTGCCGGCCTTCGTGGTCGTCGAACTGCGGTCCCGCTGCCCGATGTTGGACATGCGCCTGTTCAAGTCCACGGCATTCTCCGGGGCCGCGTTCGTCATGGCGCTCACCCTGTTCGCCCAGGTCGGCCTGGTCTTCTCGCTCAGCGAGTACTTCGGCCTCGTCCACCACGCCTCGACCTGGGACATCGGAGTGCGCCTGATCGCCCTCAACGGCTTCACCGTCGTCCTCGGCCCCGTCGTCGGCCGCCTCATGCACCGCTTCTCGCCCGGCCTCGTGCTGGTGACCGGCCTGCTCGTCGGCGGTATCGGCGCGCTCCTGGTCAACCTCTTCGACGCCACCACCGGCACCGGCGAAGCGGCCCTGGTCATCGCGGTGTTCGGCATCGGCATCGCGCTCGCGATGGCCCCGATCACCACGATCGCCATGAACAGCCTGCCGCGCCGCCTCGGCAGCACCGCGGGCGCCGCCAACAGCGCGCTCCGCCAGATCGGCAGCGCCCTGGGCCCGGCCATCTTCGGCGTCATCCTCACCAACCGCACCCTGGACACCCTGCCCGGCCACGTCGCCGCGTCCGGCCTGAGCCCCGCCGACCAGGGCCAGGTCATCGGCACGGTGAACGGCGTCGGCATCCAGGCGGGCGCCTTCCTGCACCTCGACTCCGGCGAGGCGACCGGCCGGGCCCTGACCGCCTACGGGGCGAGCTTCACCGACGCCCTGCACACCTGCGCCCTCGTCGGCGGAGTCGGCATGCTCGTGGCAGCCGCCGTAGCCCTCGTCACGATCGGCATCCGCGCCCGCGCCCCGCACACGGAGCCCGTTGTGGCCACCCAAACGGCCGCCGGGGCAACGGCCGTCGGCGAGACCGGCTGACCGACGGCCGCTGTTCCAGGGGTGGTTGACCCTCGGCTACGACACCGACGGCCAACCGCCCTTGTCATAGGGTCCGTTCAGGCCGAGGTGTCGCCGTTCTCCACTGCTGGGGCGAGGAGATGACACAGCGAGTCGGCCAACAGCCGCAGCGGGTCCGCGGTTTCCAACGGCCACTCCACGGCGATCCAGGCGGAGAAGAACGACTCCGTCTGTAGTACGGCCATCAGCGCACGCTGCCGGGACTCCGCGGGATCCACGCCCCGCCACCGCCCGTGATCGCCGACCAGCATCCCGACATACCGCTCGTGCGCCTCGACGTACTGCGTCCGCCCGTCGCCCAGGCTGCGCAGCGCCGTCGGGGCCGCCGCGTTGGCGACACGGCGGATGGGCGCCATCTCGCGCCAGCGGTCCGCCGCATCCTCCAGCCACGCCCGGATGTCCGTCGGCGTCCACCGGGGCAGCGCGGCCAGCTCGCCGTAGGCCTCGCCCATCAGGCCGTACAGGCGCTCCACCAGTGCGTCCACGATCTCGGCCTTGCCGGGGAAGTGGGCGTAGACCGTCACCCGGGTCACCCCAGCGGCCTGGGCGATGTCCTCCATCCGCGCGTCGAGGAAGGGCTTCTCGGTGAACACCGTGACGGCCGCTTCGAGCAGTCGGCGATGGGTGAGGATCTTCTGCTCTTCGCGCAGGTTCCTGCGGGGCGTCGGCTCCATCCGCCCAGTCTCTTGCATGTCGCGACTATACGGCGGGTGGGGCGCGGCCCGTTCGGCGATGCCGTCCTGACCTGGTGCTTCGGCGAAGTCGACCGCTACGGCTTGTGGAACGGCTTGTAGATCTGCCACAGCGCCGACGCCGCCATGACCGACTGCCCGAGGGAGTTGGGATGCGCGGCCGCGGTGTTCGCGGCCGGGCTCAGGGACTCGATCCACCGTTCGTCGCGGGGCCGGCACATGTCGTGGCCGATCGTCGGCGTATAGGTGTCCGCGAAGGACGTACCGGCCCCGGCGGCCACCGCCTGCCGCGCCAGCGCCTGGTTGGCCTTCTTCGTGGTGTCCCGCAGATAGGCGAAGTCGCCCTTGGCGAACGGGACTTCGGCGCAGGCGACGCCGTCGTCGGGGAAGAGCGCGGGATACCCGACGACGATCACCTTCGCGTGCGGGCTGCGTCGCCTGATGTCGGCGAGCACGTCGTGGACACGCCCCTCCATCGCGGTGACGCGCTCCTCCAGTACGTCCTTGCCGTCCGCCGTGAAGTACCGCTCGCAGGGGCTGCCGTCCCGGTCGGAGGCGGCGAGGTGCGCGCAGGTGGCGAGCACGCTGGAGAAGCCGACGTCATTGCCGCCCAGGGTCAGGGTGACGAGTCTCGTGTCGGGGGCGAGCGCGTCGATCTGCGGAGGCTTGCCGCCCTTGCCGTTCCAGAAGTCGCGCGTGGTGGCACCGCTGCAAGTGACGTCCTTGAAGGCGTGGCGCGGTCCGACGGCGGCGAAGAACCTGGCGATCAGACTGGGGTAACTGCCGCTCGTCCGGTCGCACTCCGCGTCCTTCACCCCGGCCAGCCCGGCGCCGGAGGCGTAGGAATCGCCGAGCGCCACGTAGGGGGATCCGCCGCCGGTACCGACCACCGAGGTCCCGGCGGACACGGCCGAGATGGGGGTCGCCGTCGGCGCGCTCAGCGTGAACGCGGCGGCCGAGGTGACCACAACTGCCGTGACGGTACGGCGATTTCGCGACCGTCGGCCAGGGGAAGGGGGCAATCCGAAAAAGGGCACAACGCCTCCGCGCTCTCGTGGGATGGGATCGACGCGGCGCGCTGTGCTGCCCGCGCCGCCGCGTACCGGAGAGCGGGCGGCCGGCTCCGTCGAGGGGCCGCGCGCTTTCTCGATGTGATCGAGGCTATGGCGGGGGTGGGGCGCCGTCCTCGTGCCGCGGGACGATCACCGGGTCCAACCGGAGATAGAGAGCGCCGGAGTGTCAGCCGTGGCGAGTGCCCGGTGATCCCTGGAGGTTGCGGGTGAGCAGCTCGACGGACTGCGGTACGCCGACTCCGGTGTCCCCCGTCTCCGGGAGCCGTCCGTCGGTCACCTTGAGGTCTGTCAGAGCCCTGTCCATCGCCTCGTGCGCGGTGAAGAGACAGGGCGTGCTGTAGATCGCGACATCCACGCCGAGTTCCGCCAACTCGCCCAGCGACAAACGGGGGGAGCGGCCGCCGGCGATCTGGTTGAACAGCAGCGGCTTGTCGCCGATGGAGTCGCGGATCCGGCGGATCGCGCCGACGTCGCGCACCCCGTCCACCAGCACCACGTCGGCGTCGGTGGCGGCGAGCGCCTTGGCGCGCGTGAGGATCTCGGCCTCGTCGCTCGCGTCGGTCCGCGCGACCACGGTCAGATCGGTGGTCCGGCAGGCCAGCACGCGTTCGAGCTTGTCGAGGTACTCGTCGAGCGGGAGGAGCTGCTTGCCCGCCACATGACCGCACCGGCGCGGACGCTTCTGGTCCTCCAGGATCACCCCCGAGGCACCGGCCCGCTCCAGCCGCCGTACGACATGGCAGGCCACCTCCGGATCGCCGTAGCCGTCGTCGATGTCCACCAGCAGGTGATGGCGGGGGAAGGCCCAGCGGAGCCGTTCCGTGAAGGCCACGATGTCCGGCCACGCGATGAAACCGATGTCCGGCAGGCCGTAGAAGGACGCCGCGAATCCGAACCCGGAGACGAAGAGGCCGTCGTAGTGCTGGGCGGCGATCGACGCCGAGTACATGTCGTACACGCCGATCAGAGGAGTCGTGCCGGAAGCGGTGATCGCGCTGCGCAGTGCGCTGCCGTGAGGCATTGAACGGGTCCTCTTGTCTTTTGCGATGGTTGTGATGTGCGCTTACGCAACGACCGTTACGTTTTTGGGGTTACGCGCGCGTACACAGGGGACCCGGCGGTAAATGAGTGGCGGGGTGTTGCGGGCGTCGGGACACTGCCTCGGTGACCCGTACCCTGCTGCCTCAACTGCTGCGGCCCCGTGCTCTGGTGCCCGGGGATCTCGTCGTCATCGCCTCGCTGTCCGGGCCGCTGCACGCCGTCTACGAGCCCGACCTTGAGCAGGCGGAGGTCGTGCTGGAACGGATGGGGTTCCGGGTGCGGCGGGCGCCCCTTCTGCGGGCGGGGCGGCAGCGTTGGTGGAGTGCGGCGCGGCCCGCGGAGATCGCCGAGGAGTTCAACGGCCTCCTGCGTGATCCCGAGGTGCGCGCGATCGTCGCGCACGACGGCGGTCAGACGGCGCTCGGCTATCTGGACCTGATCGACTTCGACGCGGTCGTCGCCGATCCCAAGCCGGTCCTCGGCTACAGCGACATCTCGCTGCTGCACCTGGTGCTCTACGCGCGCACCGGTCTCGTCGGCTTTCACGCCGACCTGGCCACCCCGGGACTCGGCGGCCACTGGCAGCGAGCGTCGACCACGCGCCAAGTGGTGCTTGAGCGGCTCTACTTGAGGCTACTGACCGGCGGCGAGGCGATCGGCGCGCTGCCGACCACCCCGTCCTGGGAGTGCTGGCGTCCCGGTCGCGCCGAGGGCCCGCTGATCGGCGGGGTGATCAATCGCATCGTGTTCGCGCAGGCGCCGCCGCTCGAACGGTTCGACGGCGCGGTGCTGTTCTGGGAGGAGATGGGCGGCCAGGCGGCGTATATCTGGAGCTATCTGCACGTGCTGCGGCACTGCGGCATCCTCGACCGGATCTCCGGCATGGTCGTGGGCGTCCCGCACGAGATCGACGGGCTCGGGACGCCCGACGACGGGCTCCCGACCCTTCGGGAAGTAGTTCTCGATGTCCTTGGCGATCGTGACATCCCGGTCCTGGGCAACGTCGAGATCGGGCATGCCGGGCCGAATCTGCCGATGCCGGTCGGTGTCCGTGCCCAACTGGACGCCGGGCAGCGGACGTTGTCGTTGCTCGAACCGGCGGTCACCGTTCCTCAGGCCGATCTCTCGTCCGCCGCGAGGGCCGAGGGGTGACGTGCCAGAGGCGTCACTTCGATCGTCATGTAGGGGAACAGCGGTAGATCCCACAGGAGTTGGTGCAGCGCCTCGTTGTCGGCGACGTCGAAGACGCTGATGTTGGCGTACTGGCCGACGCACCGCCAGATGTGCACCCACCGCCCCGACTCCTGAAGTTCCCGGCAGTAGTCCTTCTCGCGGGTCACCAGGTCGTCGCGGATCTCGGGAGCGAGGTCGCGGGGGAGGGAGACCTGCGTGTGTACGGCGAACAGCACGCCGCATCACGCCTTGTCGAGAACGAAGTCGTACGTGACCTCCCGGCCGTCGCCGTCCGCGACCGGGGTGGGGGCCAGGATCAGCTCCGGCTTCACCGCGGTGGCGATGTCGTCGGCCACGTGCTCGCCGCCCTCGAAGTACAGCTGGGTGGTGATGAGTTGGTGTCCCGGGGCCGCGACCTTGAGGTGCAGATGGGGCCACTGGCCGAGCCGGTAGGCCACCGTGTTGGCGTGGATCCGGAGCGCGTCGGCGGTATGTGCGAGCGACAGCCCGGCGTCGGCGAACGCGAGGACGGTCTCGGCCAGTTGGGGCTGTTCGCCCGCGACCCGGCGGATTTCAGTGAACAGGGACAGCAGCCGGTCCCGGCTGTCGACCAGGCTAGCCCGCAGCCAGGCGTCCTCGAACGCCGTCGCACGGCCGCCCTGTTCGGCGACCACCAGGGCCCGCTCGGCGTCGCTGATGCTCATCTCCGCGCCCGCCAGCCCGGGCCGTACGAGGCCGACGCCCACGAGAGCGTCGTCGCCGCCCAGCTTGATCACGCGGCTGACGAGGTCGGCCGGGTCGCTCCGCTGGGTGATGGCGACCATCAGTTCACCGCTCAGGCCGCAGGAGACCTTTCCGGTGACCTGCTGTGCCGCGCGCTGCAACAGGCCCAGGCGCCCTTCCGCGGACCACACGGCGGCCGTCGTACACAGGGCCTGGAACTCGCCGTCCGGGTCGAAGCCCAGTTCACGGGCGATCTCGGCGGTGTGCTCGCGGGGTGCCCCACCGGTGCGGAGCAGTTCCAGGAAGCGCTGACGCAGACCGGCCTCGCGGCCGTAGCGTGCCCCGGCCTCGTCCGCGTACACGTCCGCGACGACACCGCTCATCGCCTGGACCCACAGCCACAGCGGCGCGACCAGCTCGATCGCCGTGTCCTCGGCCGCCGTACCGCGCGCCGCGGTGCGCAGTTCGTCCCACAGCCGGCGGGAGACGAGATGGAAGGTCGCGAGCACGTCCTGGACGGGCAGCCCGTAGTACGCCCTCCTGCGGGACGCGGTCTGCACCTCCAGCAGGTCTTCGGCCGTCGGTTCCACATCGAGAGCGAGGCCGCGCAGCACATAGCCGAGGCGGACCCGTACCGTCCGGCGCTGCTCGGCGAGCGGCATCGCCGCGTACGAGGGGATCTCGCGTCTGATGTCGTCGGTGAGCTCGACGCTGAGTTCGTCGAGCCGGGACCGCAGCGATTCGCAGAGCAGACGCAGCGGATGTCCGTCCGGTCGTACCGCGGAGGATGTCACGCCCGACACTGTCGAATCGACAACGAGATCGTGTCAAGCGGGCTCACTTGGAGTGACGGCGAGATTGCGCGCGCGACGGGCCGGGGACCCTGACCCGGCGTTGCCTACCCAGAGTTGGGTCAGGCTCACGGGTGCAATCGCTGCCCATACTGAGTTCCGTGAACGGAGAAACGCAGCTCGGGGATTTTCTGAAGGCTCGGCGTTCTCACCTCCGTCCTGCGGACGTCGGGGTGAGCACCTACGGGGAACGACGACGCGTGCCCGGTCTGCGGCGCGAGGAACTGGCGCTGCTCGCGGGGGTGAGCGTCTCCTACTACACGCGGCTGGAACAGGGACAGTCGCCGAGCGCGTCGCCGGAAGTACTGGACGCGCTGGCCGGTGCCCTGCGGCTCGACGAACCCGAGCGGCGGTATCTGCACGATCTGGCCCACGCGGGCAGACAGCGCCCCCGGGGCCGACGGCTCCCGCCGGAGCGGGTGACCGAGGAGAACGCCCAACTGCTGGACGTACTGGGAGACACTCCCGCGATCGTGCAGGGCCGGTGCGCCGATGTGCTGGCCTGGAACCGGCTGGGGCACGCGTTGTTTGCCGGGCACCTCGACCCCGAGGCCCCGGACCGGCCGGCCGAGCGCCCCAACCTGGCCCGGCTGGTGTTCCTGGACCCGCACACCCGCGATCTGTACGCGGACTGGCCGAGCAAGGCCAGGGTCGCGGTGGGCAACCTCCGGTTGATGGCGGGCCGGTTCCCCGACGACGCGGCGCTGCACGCGCTGGTCGGTGAACTGAGCGCCAAGAGCGGCGAGTTCGCCTCGATGTGGGCCGATCACCGCGTCAAGTCGCACATGTTCGCCTCGTACGACATGAGGCATCCGCTGGTGGGTCCGCTGACGGTCGTGCAGCAGAGCCTCGGCCTCGGGCGTGGCATCAGCCTCGTCGTCGCCACCACCCCGGCCGACTCACCCTCACGCGCGGCACTGGCCCTGCTCGCCCAGGCCGCCGTACCGGCCGAGTCCGCGTCGAACCGGACCCGGGTCAGTACGGACTGACCCCGTCCAGGGCGGTCGACCGCCGCCCGCTCAATGTGACCCGCGCATCGGCACCGCGCTGCCGCATGCCCAAAAGCAGTGCCCAAAAGCGGTGCCCGAAAGCACTGTCCGTATTCACCATTCACCTCTCAAGAAGGAACCAACCCATGCGCAAGACGCTCACCAAGTCGGCCCTTTCCGCGGCCGTCGTCGTCGCGGCCGCCACCGCGGTGCTCTCCTCGGTTCCCGCCTCGGCCGTCTCCGCGCCGCTGAACGACGCGCGGATCGCCCGCCACTTCGACCTGGCCAAGGGGCAGACTCCGGAGAACATCGCACTGGCCCCGGACGGCAGCGCCTACGTCACCTTCGCCGCCGCCCGCCAGATCGCCCGGCTCTCGCCCAAGGGCGCCACCCGGATCCTGGCCACCCTGCCCGCGCCGGCGGACGGCGGGGTCCACACCCCCGTCCTGGGGTTCGCGCTGACGTCCGGCATCGTCCGGGCCCACGACGGGACGCTGTACTTCCTGTACGCCACCGGCACCGCCGACCTCACCGGCGTATGGCGGCTGCGGCCGGGCGGCACACCGGAGCGGATCGCCGCGCTCCCGGCGGACGGACTGCCCAACGGCCTTGCGCTGGACGCCCGTTCGCGCACTCTGTACGTCACCGACTCCGTGCTCGGCACCGTCTGGAAGGTGCCCGTCTCCGGCGGAACACCCACCGCCTGGTCCACCGCCCCGGAACTGGCTTCGGCCGGCTTCCTCGGTGCCAACGGCCTGAAGATCCGGGGCGGGGCGCTCTGGGTCACCAACCTCGACCAGGGCACCGTCGTACGCATCCCCGTCCTGCGCGACGGACGCGCGGGCCGGGTCCGCACCGAGGCCACCGGCCTGCCGGGGATCGACGACTTCGCCTTCACCGGCCGCGGGGACCAACTGCTCGCCACCGTCAACGGTTCGAACGAGGTCGTCCTCGTCGAGCCGCACATCGGCAACACCGTCGTACTGACCAAGGCCGACGGCCTGCGGAATCCCACCTCCATCGCCCTGCGCGGCGACACGGCCTACGTCCTGAGCGCGGCCTACGTCACCGCAGAGGACCCCAACCTGCTGCTGGCCCACCTGGACCGGCGGTAGACGGAACAATCACCGCGGCCGATCACATAACCTCTCCTGGCACGCACACGACAAGGGGAGGACCATGAGACGCAGAACGGCCTGGGCCGCGGCCGGCGGGGCCGCGGCCCTGGTGCTGGTGACGGCGACGGGGGCACACGCGGAGGGGCGGGGTGACGTCCGGGTGGTGAAGACCGTCGTCAACGGCGGCGGCAACGTCATCGTGGGTACGGCGCGGACGATCCGCTACCCGGTCGACATCACCGTCAAGGACAACTCGGGGGTGAAGGGGCTCACGCACGTCAGCACCTTCAACAAGACGAGCGCCTACACCTTCGCGACCTGGAACGACGACTCGTCCTGCACGAAGAAGAGCGCGACGACCTCGGTGTGCCGGGCCACGCTGACCATCGACCCCGCCTGGATCGCCGACAGCGACGACATCGACTCCAACAAGGTCGCCGGCGTCTGGCAGATCAACGCGACCGTCAAGGCGAACGACGGCGACTACTGGATCTCCGACCACATCGCCGAGTACAAGGTCAAGCGGGCCGCCCAGCTCACCACGGTGATCGGCCCCGAGAAGGTCGCCAAGAACGCCAAGGTGACGGTCACCGGCAAGCTGTCGCGGGCCAACTGGGAGGACTGTAAGTACTACGGGTTCCCCGGACAGCAGGTCAAGCTCCAGTTCAGGAAGAAGGGTGCCGCCCACTACGCCACGGTCAAGACCGTCACGACGGGCAACGTCGGGCAACTGAGCACCAAGGTGACCGTCACCTCGGCGGGCAGCTGGCGCTGGTACTTCCCCGGCACCACGACCACCTCGCTGAAGGCGTCGGCCGGAGACACCCTCAACCTGAAGTAGCCGTCAGCCCGACAGGGCGGCCGTGAACACCTCGCTGAGCCACCAGCCACTCCTGGACGCGGTCCCAACGCCGCCGCCAACCACCGCGTTCGGACAGCGCCTGGGTGAAGACGGGGTCACCGTCGGCCACTCGGTCGGAGACGAAGGCCCGGCAGGACGCGGTGGCCTGCTCGATGACGTCGGGCAGTTCGCCGCGGTCCTGCGGGGAGAGGCCGTAGCTGTCGGCGAGGATCCGAAGTCGCGTCGGGGCGTCCGGTCTCGCGGGGTAGAGGGGCGCCGCGGACGTGGGATCGAGCATGGGAACCCAGTAGCGGGCGGTCATGGCGACGTCCCGCACCAGGACTCCCACCGACCTGGAATACCCCAACGAGCCGCAGGCGTACGCCACTTCCGGCGGCGAGTGCTTCTACGGCCCCGACCTGCTCGTCGCCCCCGTCACCACGGCCACGACCTCGGTCTGGTTCCCGCCCGGCAGCGGGTGGACCGACTACTTCACCGGACAGACCGGTCCGCACCCGCCGGTGGACCGTCTCCCAGCTCGGCGTCACCGCCCCGAGCACCGTGCGCGCAGGAGGGGTCCAACTGCCGCCCGGCGACTACCACTTCGACCGAACCACCCACACGTTGACGCTCACGCTGCCGCCGCGCGCCCCGCACGCGTCGATCACCGTGTCGTACCGCGTCCCAGCAGGTCGGACATGACGGCACTGTCTCCCGCCGCTGGACGCCATGTATGGTGAACCGATGTCGCTATACATGGCGTATAGCGAGCTGGTCGCTGGGGGTTCGTCGGATGAGCACGGCAGTGAACGGGGCGAGTCCCACGGAGACGTCCCCCGCGGCCCGTCGCAAGGTGCTGAAGGCGCTCAGCGGGCTGCTGCTCGCGCTGTTCGTGTCCACCCTCAGCAGTACGGTCGTCTCCAGCGCGCTGCCGAAGATCATCGGGGCGGTGCACGGATCGCAGACCCAGTACACGTGGGTCGTGACCGCGACCCTGCTCACCACCACGGCGACGACACCGATCTGGGGCAAGCTCGCCGACCTGTTCAGCAAGAAGACCCTCGTGCAGGCGTCCATCGCCGTGTTCGTGCTGGGCGCCGTGGCCTCCGGGATCAGCCAGACAGCCGGGCAGCTCATCGCCTCGCGGGCCCTGCAAGGCGTCGGTGTGGGCGGTGTGCAGGCCCTCGTCCAGATATCCCTGGCGGCGATGATCCCGCCCCGCGAGCGCGGTCGCTACAGCGGTTACCTCAGCAGTGTCACGGCGACTTCGACCATCGGCGGGCCGCTGCTCGGCGGGGTCATCGTCGACACCTCGTGGCTGGGGTGGCGGTGGTGCTTCTTCATCGGCGTGCCGATCGCCGTCGTATCCCTGTTCCTGCTCCAGCGGACGCTGAACCTGCCCGTGATCCGCCGTGAGAACGTCAGGATCGACTACCTGGGGGCGACCCTGATCGCCGCCGGGGTCAGTGTGCTGCTGGTGTGGGTGTCCTTCGTCGACAACTCCTTCGGCTGGGCCTCCTGGCAGACCGGGGCCATGGTGGGCGGCGGGCTGGCGCTGATCGCGGTCGCCGTGTGGGTGGAGTCGCGGGCCGCGGAACCCGTCGTACCGCTCGGCATCGTGCGGCAGCGGACGACGGCCCTGGCGATCGTCGGCAGCCTCGCCGTCGGTACGGCCATGTTCGGCGCCGCCGTCTTCCTCAGCCAGTACTTCCAGCTCAGCCGTGGGCACAGTCCGACCGAGGCCGGTCTGCTGACCATTCCGATGATGGCCGGCATCCTCATCGCCTCCACCGTCGCGGGGCGGCTGATCAGCAGGACCGGGAAGATCAAACCGTTCATCATCACCGGCGCCCTCCTGCTCACGGTCGGCTTCGCCGGTCTCGGCACCCTCGACTCCAGGACGCCCATCCTCCTGCTCAGCGTGGAGATGCTCTGCGTCGGGATGGGCGTCGGGATGACGCTCCAGAACCTCGTGCTCGTCGTGCAGAACACTGTGCCGCTGAAGGACATCGGCGCGGCCAGCTCCACGGTGTCCTTCTTCCGTTCGCTCGGCGGCACGATCGGTGTCTCCGTGCTCGGCGCCGTACTGGCCCGGCACGTCCAGGACCAGATCACGCACGGTCTCGCCGACGCCGGACTGCGGAGCACCGCCACCGGATCGGACGCCGGTGCCGTACGGGAGATCGTCCGTGTCGCCTACGGAGACGCCACCGCGCAGATCTTCCTGCTCTCCGCCGGGGCGGCCCTGCTCGCGGTGATCGCCGCGATCCTGCTGAAGCCGACCGGCCTGCGCAGCAGCCTCGACCTGGCCGAGAAGAGCGAGGAAGCGGCGGTTCCCGCCGAGGCGGGGTGACGGTCGCCGTCGCCGGACCGAGGTGTTCCGTTCACGGCGGCCCGCTCTCTCCACCTGGCTAAACTGTGCGGATACGCCAAGCCTTTGAGGGGGAGTGGGGATGCCGCCGCACAGTCCTTCCGCGGCCGGGGTTCCGGACGAAGGCGACGAGCCGAGCGTGCCGCCCGTCCGGCTGGCGCTGTCGGACAGCGTGTACGAGAGCATCAAGGCGATGGTCATGGACCACGAGATCGCCCCCGGCGCACGGGTCGGCATCGATTCGCTGGCCCGCACGCTCAAGGTCTCGCCCACCCCCGTCCGGGAGGCGCTCGCCCGGCTGGAGTCCGAGGGCCTGGTGGTGAAGCGGGCGCTCTCCGGATACCGGGCGACGCAGTTGCTGACCCGCCGGGGCCTTGAGGAACTCTTCGAGATGCGGCTGCTGTTGGAACCCAGGGCAGCCGCGCTGGCCGCCGTGAACGCCACCGAGGCGCAACTCGACGGCCTGGAACGGATCGTCGAGGAACTACAGGCCCACCCGAGCCCCAAGGACCGGTATGCCTCCTACCGTGACTTCGCCGCGCTCGACCAGCGCTTCCACGAGGCGATCGGACAGGCCACGGACCGACCGCTGCTCGCGGACGCGGTGGAACGGCTCCACGCCCATCTGCACATCTTCCGGCTCAGCAAAGTGGTCGGCGCCGAAGGCCCGACCGTCGCGGAGCACGAACGGATCGTCCGCGCGATCCTGCGCCGCAACCCCGAGCGGGCGGCCGAGGCGATGACGGAGCATCTCACCCGGAGCCTGGAGCGGCAGATCGACGGCGGCGCGGAGCCTGTCGCCTGAACGGCCCCCGCAGCAGCCGGAGTTGGGACCCGCCCCCGTAACAGGGGGTGGTGGTCGAGCACCGGCTCGGGCACGGCGCGGTGCAACTCCCGGTATTCGTCCTGCAGTTCCGGGCGTACGGCGATCACCTGGGCCGCCCGCCTCATGAGCGCACCGCGTCGCGGTCGTGGATCAGACGGATCACCCGGCCACTCACGCGGTCGTAGTCACGGTCGTAGTCACGGGAGTTGTCGACCTCGCCGCGGACCCGGTGGTCCGTCATGACGACGATGCAGCATGAAGTCGTCGCCGATGGAGGCACGGAACGTGCCCGTGCCGGCCGCCGCCATGAACCCGGCCAGCGCGGCGAGCAGCAACTCGCGGCCGATGCGCTTAGCGCCGTGGAGGAAGCGGAGCGCGACCACGGTGAGGGTGGAGGTGTCCCGCAACAACGGTGTCCGGTGGGCCGACGGAGGTCGTCACGCCACCCGCCGGTCGTCCAGCGCGTCCGGGTCCCAGTCGATGCCGATGCCTGGTACGTCCGGGGCCACCGCCATGCCGTCGCGGATGGTCAGCTCGGTCCGGGTCACCGCCCTCAACTGCGGTATGTACTCCACGTATTGGCCGTTGGGTACGGCGGCGGCGAGGCTGACGTGCAGTTCCATCAGGAAGTGCGGGCAGAGCATGACGTTGTGGCTCTCCGCCAGGTGCGCGACCTTCAGCCACGGGGTGATGCCACCGATCCGGGCCGCGTCGACCTGCACGACGGAGGCGGCACCGGACTCCAGATAGGAGCGGAACTGCATGAGCGAGTACATGGACTCGCCCACGGCGACCGGGACGCGGGTCGCCGCCGCGAGCCGGGCGTGCCCGCTGATGTCGTCCGCGGGCAGCGGCTCCTCCAGCCAGTACGGGTCGTACGGCTCCAGCGCCGCCGCGAGCCGCAGCACCGAGGAGCCCGTCTGCGACTGGTTGGCGTCGGTCATGATGTGCAGCGAGGAGCCGACGGCCTCGCGTACGGCGCGCAGCCGTTCCGCGTCCTCGGCCGGGTGCGGCTTGCCCACCTTGATCTTGACGCCCGCCCAGCCCAACTCCTGGGCGCGCAGGGCGCCTTTGACCAGTTCCTCGGTGCTCAGGTGGAGCCAGCCGCCCTCGGTGTCGTAGACCGGCACCTCCTGGCGGTGGCCGCCGGCCAGTCGCCACAGGGGTTCGCCCGTCCGCCTGGAGCGCAGGTCCCACAGGGCGGTGTCCACGGCGGCGAGGGCGAGTGAGGTGATGGCTCCGGTGGTGGTCGCCCGGGTCAGCGCGAACAGCCGCTGCCACAGCGCCTCGATGTTGCGGGCGTCCTGTCCGACGAGGGCGGGCAGCAAGTGGTCGCGCAGCAGCGCCAGTACGGAGGTGCCGCCGGTGCCGATGGTGTAGGAGTAGCCGGTTCCCGTGGCACCGTCCCAGGTCTCCACGTCGACCAGGATCGTCTCCTGTTTGACGAACGACTGGACGGCGTCGGTGCGGTCCTGCTCGACGGCGATGTCGACCAACCTGGCGCTCGCGGTCGTGATGATGCTCATCCGGCGGTTCCGGTTTCTGTCGTGGGGATTGGGGGGCGGGCTGTCAGCCGCAGGCCGACGTCCCGGTGCCGAGAAGCGTGATGGCGACAACTCCGGGCAGGACGGATCTGGTTGGGAGGTGCATGCCCGACCCTCGCCAAATCAAATAGGAAATGGATGCGGCGATCGTGGGACAGGAACCCTTGCGCGTCAAGGGTTGCGGCAACGGCAGGTGGTGGCAAGGGTGTTCCTGGTCCCTGAAGCTTCCACTGATCGAAAAAATCGTATAGGAAAGCAAACTCTTGAGCACGGCGAGATGACAGCCAACTGCCCTTAAGATGACTGACCGTAGCGTTCGTCCCCACACAACGTCGCGTGCACCGCAGGGAGATCGACCATGGGTTCCGACGAGGTCTTAACCACACCGCCCGACAGCGCTCTCCTGGACGGCCGTTCGGCCGGCCCCATGGTGCCGCGTCTGGTCCTGGGCGCGCGGCTGCGTGAACTGCGGGAGGAGCGACAGATCTCCCGCACGGCCGCGGGCGAGGTGATCCGCGCCTCCCGGTCCAAGATCAGCCGCCTTGAGGCAGGCCGACACGGATTCAAACTGCGCGACGTGGCCGACCTGCTCACGCTCTACGGCGTCCGCGACGAGGGCGAGCGCGCCACCCTGCTGGCCCTGGCCGAAGAGGCCAACGCCCCTGCCTGGTGGCAGTACTTCAACGATGTGGTGCCCACCTGGACGCAGGCCTACCTCGGTGCCGAACAGGCGGCGAGCCTCATCCGCTGCTTCGAGGTCCAGCGCGTGCCCCAGTTGCTCCAGACCCCCGACTACGCGCGCGCCTCCCTGCGGCTCGCCCACTCGGACGCTCGCGGGGAGGAGCTCGACCGGCGGGTCATGCTGCGGATGACCCGCCAGCGGATCCTGCGCCGGCGGCCCGCGGCGCAACTCTGGGCCGTGATCGACGAGGCGGCGCTGCGCCGCCCGGTGGGCGGCATCCGCACGATGCGCGCCCAGCTCAGGCATCTCATCGAGATCTGCCGGCTGCCCCAAGTCACCGTCCAGATCATGCCGTTCCTCGCCGGCGGCCATGCCGCGGAGGCCGGTCCGGTGACCATCCTGCGGCTGCCCGGCGGCCGGTTGCCCGACATGGTCTACCTCGAACAGCGCGTCACGGCTCTCTATCCCGACCGGCCGAACGAGATCGAGTGCTACTGGGACGTCATGAACCGGCTGGTGGTCGAGGCGGAATCGCCGGAGGAGACTCCGACGATCCTGCACCGCATCCTTCAGGAGATCTGAGCCGGGACGGGTGCCGAACCGGGCTACCGGGCGGGGTCAGCGCTTGAGGCCGACTCCGCCGTACTGGTGCACCTCGGCGGGCAGGCCCCAGGCGCTGTCGTCGGGACGCCAGCGCGAGCACGACGCCACGCCCGGTTCGAGCAGTTCCAGCCCCTCGAAGAAGCCCGCGATCAGCTCGGGGCTGCGCAGGATGTACGGGATCGAACCGCCCTCGTTGTACTGCCGGATGGCGTCGACGTAGTCCGCGCTCGTGTCGGTGCTGTCGTACTGCACGAGATAGCTTCCGGCGGGCAGGGCCGTCACCAGTCGCCGCACGATCGAGCGGGCCTCGTCGTAGTCCTCGATGTGGCCCAGGATGCCCATCAGCATGAGCGCGACGGGCTGGTCGAAGTCCAGCGTCTTCGCGGCCTCCCGCACGATGGTGTCCGGGTCGCGCAGATCGGCGTCGACGTAGTTGGTGACGCCTTCGGTGGTGCTGGTGAGCAGTGCGCGGGCGTGTGCCAGCACCAGCGGGTCGTTGTCGACGTAGACGATGCGGCTCTCGGGGGCCACCCGCTGGGCGATCTCATGGGTGTTGTCCACGTTGGGCAGGCCGGTGCCGATGTCCAGGAACTGCCGGATGCCCTCCTCGGCGGCCAGTTGACGAACGGCGCGGGCGAGGAAGTAGCGGGCGGCGCGGGCCCCGGTCTCGATCCCGGGGAAGATCTCGCGGAAGGCGTCACCGGCGACGCGGTCCACTTCGTAGTTGTCCTTGCCCCCTAACCAGTAGTTCCAGATCCGGGCCGACTGCGGCACCGTCGTGTCGAACTTGGAGAGCGCTTCCTGCTCGGAGTTCGCTGTCTCGTCCGTCATGGTCACTCCTGTGTGTACGTGGTGAGAGCGACGGTGAGTCCGTGGTGGGAGCCACGAAACCGTCGAACACCGGTCGTGGAGGCCCACGTTATTCCCCCACGCCTCGCCTCATGCGCCCCGCCGGTCCCAACCACCCTTGTTCGGCCGCCCGTTGGCTTGATTGCCACCCCGGGTGAACGGGGGTCAGCGTTCCGCCGCGTGCCGGGTGAGGAATCCGATGAGCGCGGCCGTGGCGGCGAGGACGGCCACGCTGGTGAGGGCGGCGGGGAGGGAGTACCAGTCCGCCATGAAACCGATGGCGGGCGGCCCCAGCAGCATGCCGCCGTAGCCGAGGGTGGAGGCGATGGCCACTCCGTCGGGACCGGCCAGGGTGCCGGCGCGTTCGACGGCGACGGGGAAGAGGTTGGCGAGGCCGAGCCCGGTGATCACGAAGCCGAGGACGGCCGCCCACAGGGTGGGCGCGAGCGCGCCGAGCAGCATGCCTACGGCGGCGGTCGTGCCGCCGGACACGAGGGTGCGGGTCCGGCCGAGGCGTTCGAGCAGCCGCGTGCCGCTGAGTCGGCCGGCGGTCATGGCGAGCGCGAAGCAGGAGTAGCCGATGGCGGCGGCGCCTGCGGTGGCGTCGAGGTCCTGCCGCAGATGCAGGGCGCTCCAGTCGGCGAGGGCGCCTTCGCCGAAGGCCGTGCAGAGGGCGATCAGGCCGAAGGTGACGACGAGACCACGGGTGCGGGCGTCGAGGCGGCGGGGTGGGACCGCCTCGACGGACGAGGGATGCGATGCGCCCTTCGGAGAGTCCGCGGGGGGATCGGGAGGTGCCGGGGGCTGGAGGCGCAGCAGGGCGGGGCCGATCAGAGCCGTGACGAGCAGACCGGTCACGGTGAGGCCGAACAGGTGCTGGGTCGGGGTCAGGGCACCGGCGACCAGCCCGCCGAGGCCGGCGCCGACCATGCCGCCGAGGCTGAACGCGGCGTGGAAGCTGGGCATGATGGGCCGCCGCATGGCCCGGACCAGTTCGACCGCCGCGCTGTTGAACGCGACGTTGATCCCTCCGTAGGCGGCGCCGAAGACCAGCAGGACGAGGCCGAGGGTGAGTGCCGAGTGCGTGAGCGGCGGGAGGGAGACGCTGAGGGACAGCAACACGGCGCAGGCGACGGTGACTTGGTGGTTGCCGTAGCGGTGGCAGAGGCGGCCGGTGAGCATCATGGTGACGACGGCGCCGGCGGAGATGCCGAGGAGCGCGAGGCCGAGGGTGCCGGCGGAGGCGCCGGTCTGCTCCTTGATGGCGGGGATGCGGACGACCCACCCGGCGAAGATGAAGCCGTCGAGGGCGAAGAAGGCGGTCAGGACGGCTCGTAGCCGGGTGAGGTCGGTGGCGGTGCCCGGCACGGCGTTGTGCGTTCGGGGTTTGTTTATTTGCGGCACAAAATCAGGCTAGGTGTGTCCTGGCGCGGGGGCAAGGGGTGGGGAGTCGGCCGCGCGGTGGCCGCGGGCAACCTTCTAACAAAATAATCATCGAAATTGTCAACAATCCTGGGCCTCCTTGCCTACAGTCAGGGACTCGAATGAGCCGCACTTGCAACCCGCTGTACAAGGAGGTCTACGGGTGGAGTTCAACCGCAGAACCGTTATCCGGGGCGCCGCAGCCATGGCCGCGTTCGGAGTCGCCGAGGGCGCGGCGGGCACGGCGTTCGCCGCCGCCTCGTCGTCGAACAGCTCGTCGACCACGTCCTCGGCGTACTCGCTGGAGTTCGATTCCACCGCCTGGTCGTACGACGCGACCAACGACGTGTACTACCAGATCGGGAAGGTGTACGTCGCCAACCCGGCCGCGAGCGACTACGAGAACCTGTCGATCTATGTGCCGGGCGCCTATCTGACGGCGACCGCGAACAGTGACGGGACCACGTACACCGCGAAGCCCAACCGGAAGGGCACCGTCGGCCCGTACTCGGGAGGCACGGCGCCGATCGTGATCCCGGTCAACACCCCCGGCTACGCCCAGCAGGCGCCGGCCACGTCCTACAGCTACACCGCCGTGTCGCAGTACCTCAAGGCCGGGCTCGTCTACGTGTGGCCGGGCCTGCGCGGCCGGGACAGCTCGACCAGCACCCGCTCCGACGCGGCACCCTGGGGCGTGACCGACCTGAAGGCCGCGGTCCGCTTCCTCCGGTACAACGAGAGTGTCCTGCCCGGCAGTTCGGACGACATCGTCCTGTTCGGCATGAGCGGCGGCGGCGCCCAGGACACCGTGGCGGGCACGTCCGGTGACAGCCCGCTGTACCACCCGTACCTGCGCACGATCGGCGCGGCGATGGAGGACGCCCAGGGCCGCCCTCTGAGCGACGCGGTCGCCGGCGTCATGGCCTGGTGCCCGATCACCAACCTGCACGAGGCCAACCTGTCCTACGAGTGGAACATGGGCCAGTTCGCCTCGACCGGCACGCGCGCGTCCGGCACGTGGACCAGCGCCTACTCGACGGACCTCGCCAAGGCCTGGCCCACGTACGTCAACCGGCTGGGGCTGCGCGACGAGCACGGCAGGCGCCTGGAGCTGACCGAGTCCACCAACGGCGTTCACCTGGCGGGAAGTTACTACGACCACCTGATCGAGGTGATCACCACCTCGCTGAACCACTTCCTGTCGGACAACACCTTCCCGTACACGATCACGACGATGGGCGGGCCGCCCGGATCGGGCCAGACGGGGACCTCGACGACGTACGAGACGGTCGACGACTACATCGCCTACCTCAACTCCGCCAGCACATGGGTCACTTACGACGCCACGACCAACACCGCGACGGTGTCCGGCCTCGAAGGCTTCGTCAACAGCCAGAAGAACGCGAACAAGCCGGTCGGTGCCTTCGACGGGGTATCCCGCGGGCAGGGCGAGAACAGCGTCTTCGCGATGGGGCTGGGCGTCCCCTCGCACTTCGCGCCCCTCACCCGTGATGTCGTCAAGGCGAACGAGACGAGGTACGCCACGTACGCGGACTGGAACTCCGCTTACGGCGCCGCGACTTACGAAAGCGACTTCGCGAAGAAGGACAGCGTCGGCAAGGACATGGCCTGGCGGGCCGAGGCGTACAACCCGATGTACTTCCTCTCGCCCGCCTTCGCCGGCTACCGGCAGTCGAAGGTGGCACGCCACTGGCGCATCCGCACCGGCATCATGCAGGGCGACACGGCCAACACCACTGAGATCAACCTTCAGTTGGCCCTGCGGAACTACGGCATCCGCGACGTCGACTTCGCCACGGTGTGGGCGATGGCGCACACCATGGCCGAACGCACCGGTGACCCGACGACGAACTTCATCAGCTGGGTGGAGTCAATCGTCAAGAAGTGACGATCAGTTGGGACACGCCGGGTGTCTGACCGACAAGCCTCGTCGGTCAGACACCCGGCCGCGCGCTGTCGGCGCGCGGCCGTAGTGTCCGGCTGTGTGGCGCAGCCCGGCGAGGAAGTAGCCGTCGACCGGCGGCAGTTCACCGCGGGCCACGGCATGGTCCACGACCTGTTGCAGGGCACGGCCGGTCGTGGTGGACAACAGGTCGGCGAGCGCCACCAGGTAGTCGACCGGGTCGTGACGCAGGTCCCCGGTGTCCTCCAGCTCCACCGTGCCCGAGTGCTGGAGCAGAGCCGCGTTCATGAGCCCGTCGCGGTCGGGCCAGTTGCGGTAGAGGCGCGTCCGGTGCACTCCGGCCGGCTCGGCGACCTCCTTGTAGCGCGGACCGGCACGTGTGCGGGCCGTGCGCCCCCCGAGGCCGCCGCGCGGTTGCTGGCCCGGGTGTGTCAGGTGTGTCGGGTGTGTCCTGATTCCGGGGCGCTGTCACACATGGCCACCAGGTGACGCTCGTCGAACGCGCCGCACGCCTGCGGGACGACCGCGCTCCGATCGACATCCGCGGCGACGCCATCGAATTCGCTGACAGGATGGGGGTGTTGCCCCAAATCCGTGAGCAGCGCCTCCGGATCGCGGAGCACCGTGTGTTCGTCCATGCCGACGGTTCCGTGGCCGCCCGTCTGCCGGTCAAGGAGACGAGCGACTCCGGGGACCACATCGAGATCGCGCGCGAGGACCTGATACGCACGCTCGCCGCCGCACTGCCGACGTCGGCCGACATCGTCCACGGCGACTCCGTCGACGCGCTCACCGACCTGCCCACCGAAGCGCGGGCCGACCGGACCAGCCCCCCCCGTACAACTACCCGGGCCACCTCGCGAGCATCGCCCGCTACAAGAACAGGGCGTTCGGAGTGTTCCTCCTGCGTTCCAGGCTCCTCGACCGCGACCACCGCGACCTCGACGCCCGGTTCGCCCAGAACAGCGTCACGGACGGCGGCGAACTCATCGTGCCGTCCACGTGGGAAGCGGTCGACGCGCGCGACGCGCGGCTCCGGGCCGTCGCCGTCCGACAGCGGCAGCAGCAGCGGCATCGACGAGCACCGATGAGTTTTGCCGACGGGCCCGGTCTACCAGGACGTACACCATCGAGCCACTGACCGGAGACCCATCATGACCACTCCCGCACACCCCGGCCGCATGCTGTTCCTGAACATCCCCGTGGTGGACCTGGAGCGCAGCAAGGCGTTCTTCGCCAAGCTCGGGTTCAGCTTCAACCCGAAGTTCACCGACGAGACCGCCACCTGCATGCTGGTCGGTGAGCAGGCCTTCGTCATGCTGCTCACCCGCGAGAAGTTCGCGGAGTTCGCGAAGCTGCCGCTGGCCGATCCCACCACGCACACGCTGGCGCTCTACTGCTTCAGCGTGTCCTCCCGCGAGGAGGTCGACTCGGTCAGCGCCGCCGCGCTCGCGGCGGGCGGTACCGAGGTGGACGGTGCCGAGGACTACGGCTTCATGTATTCACGCAGCTTCTACGACCTCGACGGTCACGGCTGGCAGGTCATGTGGATGGACCCGGCGGCGGCCGAGCAGGGGCCCGAGGAGTTCGCTGCCTCCGCGCAGGACGCTGAAGCCGGGGCCTGACCGGAGAAGTCGGCAACCTGTTCCGAAGTCGGTGGTCCGCGCATGTCGAGAACGGGCCACCGACTCCGTCCCAGGGACAGCGGCGGCCGCCACCGGCCGTTACCGGCCGCCACCGGCCGCACGAGGAAGAAGGAGAAGCCACCATGGCGATTCAGCGGATGGACAACGTCGGCATCGTCGTCGAGGACATGGACGCCGCCGTCGCGTTCTTCGTGGAACTCGGAATGGAGCTGGAGGGCAGGGGAGAGGTCCAGGGCCTCTTCGCCGACCAGTGCACCGGACTCGACGGCGTCCACTGCGACATCGCGATGCTCCGGACCCCGGACGGCCACAGCCGGCTCGAACTCGCGAAGTACCGCAGCCCCGAGGCGATCAGCGACGGGCCGCGCGACCGGCCGCACAACATCCTGGGCACCCACCGCGTCATGTTCGCCGTCGACGACATCAAGGACACCGTGGCCCGCCTGCGCCCGCACGGCGCCGAACTCCTCGGCGAGATCGCCCGGTTCGAGGACAGCTACCTGCTCTGCTACGTCCGCGGCCCGGAGGGCATCATCGTCGGACTGGCCGAGCAACTGGGCTGAGAACCAGTCCCACGGGGGACGCCTGACCTGCGATCGCCTCACCCGCGTCCCCGCGTCCGGGAATGGTCGGGGGCCCGCGCCGCGTTGCCACGACCATGACGACGAACGCGCCGCAGCCCGAGGTGTTGCGCTACACCGCCTTCTCCAGCGACCCCGAGGGCGGAAACCCCGCGGGCGTCGTTCTGGACGCCACCGCCCTGGCCGACAGCGACATGCTGGCCATCGCCGCCGAGCTCGGATACTCGGAGTCCGCGTTCCTGACCGCACCCCCGGAGGGGCTCGGCGGTCCGGACGGGCGGGCGTACCGCATCCGGTACTTCAGTCCCAAGGCCGAGGTGCCGTTCTGCGGGCACGCCACCGTCGCGACCGCCGTCGCGCTGGCCGAGCGGACCGGCACGGGGGAGCTGGTGTTCGCGACGCGCGCGGGCACCGTACCCGTGGAGGTGACCGAGGAGAACGGGACGCTCCGGGCCACGCTCACCAGCGTCGCACCGCACATCGAGGAGATCGCCGACGCCGACCTCGACGAGGCGCTCGCCGCGCTCGACTGGCCGCGAGCCGACCTCGACCCCGCGTTCCCGCCCCGTATCGCCTTCGCCGGTGCCCGCCATCTCGTGCTCGCGGCGGCGACGCGGGCCCGACTCGCAGATCTCGCCTACGACTTCGGGCGCCTGGAAGCCCTGATGCACCAACTGGACCTGACCACGGTCCAGTTGGTGTGGCGGGAGTCGGCCACCGTCTTCCACGTCCGTGACCCCTTCCCCGTCGGCGGTGTCGTAGAGGACCCGGCGACGGGTGCGGCGGCCGCCGCGTTCGGCGCGTACGCGCGTGAACTCGGCCTGGTTCCCGAGGACATCGTCCTCACGCTGCATCAGGGCGAGGACCTGGGCCGCCCCGGCGAACTCACGGTGACGCTGCGCGCGGGCGACCCGCGTGTCCGCGTCGCCGGCGCGGGAGCGCGCATCGACATCGGCTGAAGCACCGGCCGGCATGACGGTGCACGTGTCCGTCCGTCCCCGGTGTTGGGTGACCGGCGAGCCGATACGCTGAACGACAGCCATGTCGGGGGCGGGGCTGGGGGCGTGGACATGGATCCGCGAATGCAGTTGTCGGTGGGCGGGTACGTCTGCGAGCGTGAGTTGGGCCGCGGCGGACAGGGCGTGGTGTGGCTCGCCCGGGACCGGGCGGGACAGCAGGTCGTGGTGAAGTTCCTGCTGCCGGGCAAGGAGTACGACGAGGTCGCGCTCGCCCGGGTGCGTCGGGAGTTCGGCGCGGCGAGCCGGGTCGGTGAACTGGCCACGGCCCGGGTCCTCGACGCGGACCTGTCCGGCCGACACCCCTTTATCGTCAGCGAGTTCGTCCCGGGTCCCACGATCCACCAGCATGTGGCGGCGGGCGGCCCGCTGTCCTCGGGGCGGTTGCAGTCCCTGGCGCTCGCCGTCGCGCACGCGCTGGCGCAGGTGCACCGGGCGGGTGTCGTGCACCGCGACATCAAACCGTCCAACATCCTGCTCTCCCCGGACGGACCGAGGATCATCGACTTCGGTATCGCCCGCGACGACCGCCTGCTGGAGTCGGCGCTCACCACACCGGGAAGTGTGCTCGGCTCACCCGCGTACATGTCACCCGAGCAGGTCAAGTCTCTCCGCGTCACCAGCGCCACCGACGTGTTCTCCCTCGGCGGCACGCTCTACTTCGCCGCCACGGGGAGACATCCCTTCGAGGGGGAGAGCGACTACGAGGTACTGGTCGCCGTGTCCACCCGCGACGCGGATCTCACGGCGGTACCGGAACCGGTCCGCTCGGCCATCGCCGACTGCCTCCGCAAGGACCCGGCGGAACGCCCCACCGCCGCCCAACTCGTCACCCGGCTCGCGGAAGCGGTGGAGCGGGAGGACGGCGCACGCACGGAGACGCGCACGCCACCACCCGGAAACGGCGGCGGAAGCAGCGGCTCCCCTCCAGCATCCGGCCCCGACCCCGTTCCCGCCCCCGGCATAAGCGCCAAACAGCTGCGCCTGTGGGGCTTCGCCGCCGGCAGCGCCGCGGTGGCCGTGCTGCTCGCGATCGTCCTCAGCACCACCTCGGGAGGTTCCGCGAAGGAGAACGGCCCGCAGACGCACGGCTCCGGGGCATCCACCAGCTCCCAACCCCTCACGTACACCGACGACTTGACCGACTCGGGCGACTGGTCGTACAAGGACCCGACCCTGGCGACGATCACGCACAAGGGCGGGACCATGCTGGTGGATCCCAAGTCCGAGCTGGAGGTGTGGCCGCAGGCCCCCTTCGAGCCGTCGTCGTTCGCGGTACGGCTGAGCACCCAGACGGAGTGGTACGGCGGTGAGGGCGGGGTCGGGCTGTGGTGCGACGGCTCGGGGGACTATCGCAAGGGCTCCCGCTGGGCGACCTATCTGACGACGGATCAGGAAGCTTTGATCGTGCGCGAGTTCAGGTACAAGGGAGCCTTCCAGCACGACCGGGTCGTCGAGGTCGACCTCGCGGACCTGGGTCTGGAGGTGGACAGCGGGCAGCAGGTCGACATGTCTATGACCTGTTCCTCGGCCGGTACGGGCCGGATCAAGGTGGCACTCGCCGTCAACGGCACCCGGGTCGCCTCGTACACCGGCCTCGCCTTCGACGCGCGGGGGTGCGGGGTGGCCGCCTTCCACTACAGCGCGACCGACCCAAAGGGCACGGCCTTCCACGCCGGCTTCGAGCGCTTCATCGCGTCGGAGCCGCCGCCGAATTGATCGGGGCCAGTCACTGCCGATGTGATCCGCGGTTCTTGCCCAGCTCTTCCCTTCCCTTGATGAACCTCGACGGCTCCTTTCACCTCTACAACATGTAGTAGAGGTTGCCCCGGCATGAACCACCGGCCGACGAGGGCGGAACGAGGAGGAGAAGGACGCCATGGATGACGGTCCCCGCGCCGGCGGTGGTCTGCGACTGCGGCGCCGTGACGCGCCCGCGCCCGCCACCACCGGCCCGCCGCTGACCCGGCCGCTCACCACCGGGCCCGCCGCTCCGCAGCAACTGCACCGGGGCATGACACTGATCGCCACGATCAGCCTGTTCATCGGCACCCGCGACGCCTGGACGAGGGCGATGACCTCCCGCCCGCCCGTCGCCGGGATCATCTCCGTCTGCTACGCCGGGATCCTGGTCGCCGGAGTCCTCGCCCTCACCACCCGCACCCGCCGCGCCCTGACCAGGGTCGACGCCGGAGTCCTGCTGCTCGCCGTAGCGCTCGTGCTCTGCGGCTACTGGCTCAACCACGCCGGCACCGACGAGGGCGTGCTCACCGCGCAGGCCGCGAACCAGATCCTGCACGGCCACCCCGTCTACGGCCAGCCCTGGCCCTGGCTCTTCGACTCCTCGTCCGTCGGCATCACCAAGACCATGTCGGGCGGCGCCGACTACACCTACGGCTACCCACCGCTGACCGCACTCCTCGCCGCCCCCGTGCACGCCGTGATCCACTCGACGGCCGCCGCCACCCTCGTCACCACCGGCGCGCTCCTCGCGGGCGCCGTCCTGCTGTGGCTGCTGCTCCCGGCCCCCTGGCGGTCCGCCGCCACCGCCGTGTGCCTCGGCTTCGGCTTCCTCCCCGGCTACGCCTACTCCGGCTACCCGGCCGTCCTCGCCCTGGCGCTCCTCATCCCGGTCGTGGTCAGGTGGCCCGACACCGGAGCCGGTGGCCGGCTCGGACTCCCCGGAGTGCTCCAGGCCCTCTGCCTCGGCGCGGCCTGCGCCACCCAGCAACTCGCCTGGTTCCTCACGCCGTTCCTCCTCGTCGGCCTCTACGCCGTCCGCCGCGGCGACCTCGGCCCCCGGCTCGCCCTCGGCGTCGTCGCCCGCTACACCGGCACCGCAGCACTCACCTGGGCCGCGATCAACGCCTACTTCGCCGCCGAGGACTTCTCCACCTGGCTGCACGGACTGCTGCTCCCGATCACCCAGAAGGCGATCCTGCACGGCCAGGGCCTGATGGGGATCTCGTACTACTTCACCGCGGGCAGCAGGCACCTCGACTACTACTCCTACGGCAGTCTCCTGCTCCTGTTCGGCCTGCTCGCCGCCACGCTGCTGTTCGCGCGGCGGCTCGGCCCGGCGATCACCGTGCTGCCCTGGCTGAGCTTCTACCTCGCCACCAGGTCCCAGGACGGCTACTTCCTGATGATGACCCCGCTGTGGCTCGCGGCCGCCGCGACCGTCCCCGCCTCCGCGCTCGCCTCGGCCTGGCAGCCCCGCATCCCGCACCTGACCGCACGCCCGGCCCGGGCCGTGCTCGCCGCGGGGCTCCTCGCGCCCGCCGTCGTGTGCGTGACGATCGCCGCCGCCAGTCCGCCGCCGCTGCGCATGAACGTCACGGCGGACATCGTGGAGCGCTCCGGGCACCGTGACATCACCCGGCTCGTCGCCCGGGTCGTCAACACGACCGCCACCCGGCTCACCCCCCACTTCGCCAGCCGCCTCGGGCAGGGCGCCTCCGACTGGTGGACCGCCTCCGGCGGCCCGGCGTCCCTCGCCCCGCACGCCTCCGCGACGTATGTCGTGAAGCCGCCCGGCGGTGTGCGGCGGGTGCCGGGCGGCTCGCATCCGCGCTTTTTTCTCATCGCCGTCACCGGTACTCCGATGACCCTCACCAGCGCCCGCATTCCGACCAGTTGACCGACCTTGACGCAAAATGAAAGTCCGTAAATGAGAAAGCCCCTGCGGTGTTCTCATCTGAGATTGTTATATTGCGCAACCACGCAAGCGAGTCGGGAACCCCGCCTCGTCCGACCTGACATGGCCGCGCGCCCCTGGCCGCAGCACCGACGGCCTGAACGGCCCGACCGTTTTGTGGGAGTGCCAGATGACCGACCTCGGGGACGGCCCCGTGGGACACGCCACGCGCAGCCGCACACGAGGGGTACCCAGACCGCGGGAGGGCGAGGCCGACGAGCCGCTGCCCACCGGCGGCCGGGCAGCCTCCCGCGCCGCGGCCCGCCAGGCGCCGCGCGGCGGATCCCGTGCGGCCGGTCGTGCCGCCTCGCGCCGTAAGCAGGCTCCGCGCGGCAGGCGGGTGTTGAAGATCACCGCGATATCCCTGTCGGTGCTGATCATGGTCACCGCGGGCGCCGGCTGGTGGTTCTACGAGCACCTGAACGGCAACATCAACAGCGTCCCGATCGACGACGGCGCGGGCGGCAAGGAGAAGGCCGACGCCTTCGGCCGGACGCCGATCAACCTCCTGGTGATGGGCAGCGACGCCCGGTCCAGCGCGACCGACTGCAAGCTCGGCGGCGGCTGTTCGACGACCGGTGTGCAGTCCGGGAACGGCAACGCGGACGTGGAGATGGTGGTGCACATCTCGGCGGACCGTTCCAACGCCACCGTGATGAGCATCCCCCGCGACACCATGACCCAGGTCCCCGCCTGCAAGGACCCCAAGAGCAGCCAGTCGACGTCCGGCTACTACGGGCAGATCAACAGCGCGCTCCAGTACGGGCAGGAGTGCCAGGTCAAGACCGTCCACGCGCTCACCGGCATCACCATTGACCACTTCGTGCAGATGGACTTCTCCGGTGTGGTGAAGATGTCCGACGCGGTCGGCGGGGTCTCGGTGTGCGTCGACGCCGACGTCTACGACACCTACTCGCACCTGAAGCTCGCCAAGGGCACCCACACCCTCAAGGGCACCGCGGCCCTGGAGTTCGTGCGCTCCCGGCACGGCTTCGGCGACGGCAGCGACCTCGGCCGTACCGTCTCCCAGCACCTGTTCCTGAGCGCGATGATCCGCAAGTTCAAGAGCGCGGGCACCCTCACCAACCCCTCGGCGGTCTACAACCTGGCCGACGCCGCCACCAAGGCGCTCACGGTCGACACGGGCCTCGGCACCGTCAACAAGCTCATCGGGCTCGCCGCGGACCTGGACAAGGTCCCGACGAAGCGCATGACGTTCACCACGATGCAGACCGGCGCCGACCCGACCAACGCCAACCGGGTCGTACCGGCCGCCGCCGCGAAGAGCCTGTTCGCGACGATCGCCAACGACCAGTCGCTGACGAGCTCGTCCGGCAAGAAGTCGGCGGCGGCCACCGCGACCGCCACGGCGGTCGCCGTACCGGCCGCGCAGATCGCCGTCACGGTGGAGAACGGCACCAGCATCAGCGGCCGGGCCTCCACCGTCGCCACCGGCCTGATAGACGGCGGCTTCAGCTCCGACACCACCACCGGCAACGCCTCCGTGAGCGCGACCACGACCACCCTCACCTACGGCACCGGGCAGAAGGCCGAGGCCCAGACCGTGGCCAAGGCGATCGGCCTCGGCTCCGCGCACCTCAAGCAGGGCACGGGTACCGGTCTGACCCTGGTGATCGGCACGGACTGGCCCAGCGGTACGACGCTCCCCGGCGGCTCCTCGTCCCCGGCCCCGGCCGACACCAAGGCGGCCACCTCCAACGCCCAGGCCTCGACCGCCGACCAGTCGAAGTCCTGCGCGAAGGTCAGCCCCTACAAGACGGTCAGCCTGAACGGCGTCGCGATGACCCCGACCCAGGCGTACCGGGCGGCGACGAACAAGAAGGACTCGGCGTCCTGACCGAGAACTAGCGCGCGGCGGCGGTCCAGGTGATGCGCGGGGGATCCACCCGCGCGCACAACGGGCCGCCGTTCGCGTCGGTCAGCCCGAGACGGCCGACGAGCAGGCCGTCGCTCGCGGCGGCGGCCAGGACGTCGGCGGGCACGGAGTCGAGCATGAGCTTGGCGCGCCGGAACATCGTGAAGACCCCGTCCCCGTCGACCGTGCCCCACGACAGATAGACGAACCGGCGGCCCAACCGGTGCTGCACATAAGGGCCCTCGACCACGATCCCGTCCGGCGTGGCCTCCGTCGCGCACTCCAGCGTCCACGTCGCGGACGCCGCGTCCCCCGCCTGCGGATCGAGCAGTTCGGCCGGCCGGTCCTTGCGCTGCACGGCGACATGGACGTCGTCGTACCCCGGGACGGAGCTGTCGGCGGGGGCGGGGAAGGTGCGGCCGGGCAGGTCGACGGCGTCGATACGGATGCGCATACGGCCATCATGCCCGGGCCCGCCGCACGGCGTGTGGGCGCGGTGACGGCCGTACTCCTCGCTATGTTCTGTCACAACATCAGACATTCGGAGCAAAAATGCCAAAAACGGATGAGCTGCTTGATGTGACGGCGGCGGTGGCCCCGGCCACCGTCCACCCACCCGAGCGACGGCGTCGCAGACCCTCGCCCGCGACGGCCGCATTCACCGCCTTCGGTCTGGCGATCGCCGCCCTCCTGCTGTCGGGCACACCGTGGCTGAACGGCCCCGCCGTGGCCGCCTGGCGCACGGTCTGCCTGGCCATCACCGTGCAGGCGCTGCCCTTCCTCCTGCTGGGCACCGCCCTGTCCGGGGCGATCAACGCCTTCGTGCCGGCCGACCTGTTCACCAAGGTGCTGCCCAAGCGCGCCGTGCTCGCCGTCCCCGTGGCCGGGCTCGCCGGAGCCGTCCTGCCGGGCTGCGAATGCGCGTCCGTGCCGGTCGCCAACAGCCTGATCCGCCGGGGCGTCACTCCCGCCGCCGCGTTCGCGTTCCTGCTCTCGGCGCCCGCGATCAACCCGATCGTGCTGACCGCCACCGCCGTCGCCTTCCCCGGCAGCCCCGCCATGGTGCTGGCCCGGCTGCTCGCCTCGCTCGCCACCGCCGCCGTCATGGGCTGGCTCTGGCTCTGGCTCGGCCGCGCGGAATGGCTGCGCCCGGTCGTCCGGCACACCGGGCACCAGCACGGACACAGCCGCTTCACCGAGTTCCGGCTCGGCTTCCAGCACGACTTCCTGCACGCGGGCGGCTTCCTCGTGCTGGGCGCCATGGCCGCGGCCACCTTCAACGTGACCGTCCCGCGCTCCGTCCTCGACACCTTCTCCGGCTCGCCCTGGCTGTCCGTGCTGTTCCTGGCCGCGCTCGCCGTCGTCCTCGCGGTCTGCTCCGAGGCCGACGCCTTTGTGGCGGCCTCACTCACAGGCTTCTCACCCACCGCCCGGCTGGCCTTCATGGTGGTCGGCCCCATGGTCGACCTCAAGTTGATCGCCCTCCAGGCCGGCACCTTCGGCCGCGCTTTCGCGGTCCGCTTCTCCACCGCGACCACCGTCGTGGCCGTGGCCGCCAGCGTCCTGATCGGAGGCGCCCTCCTGTGAAGCGCACCGCACAGATCCCGCTCCTGATCCTGACCGGCCTGGGCCTGCTGCACACCGCCCTCTTCACCGACCTCTACCTGCGCTACGTCAAGGAGGGCCTGCGCCCGCTCCTGATCATCTCGGGTGTTCTCCTGCTGCTCCTGGGCCTGGCCCACGCGGCGTTCGACCACGACACGGGTGAACAGGAGGACCACGGCCACGGGCACGACCACTCCTCCGCACCCCGCATCGCCTGGCTCCTCTTCCTCCCCGCGCTCAGCCTCCTCCTCTACGCCCCTCCCGCCCTCGGCGCCTACACGGCCGCGCACGCCGGCAGCGAGACCGTCAAGCAGCAGAAGGGGTTCGCCGCACTGCCCGCCACCTCACCCCTCCCGATGACCCTCACGGACTTCACCACCCGGGTCCAGCAGGACAAGCAACGCGCCATCAAGGGCCGTACCGTCGAGATGACCGGCTTCGTGACACCGGGACACGGCGGCTGGGACCTGACCCGCATCATCTTCACCTGCTGCGCGGCCGACGCCCAGACGGTCAAGATCCGGATGTACGGCACCCCCGCCCCGCCCGCCAACACCTGGCTCGCCGTCACCGGAACCTGGCACACCCAGGGCGCCCTCGGCACGAAGTCCGCGGCGGCGGCCCTCGACGTCCACGGCACCCGGCCCATCGCCCAACCCGTCAACGCCTTCACGGACGACCTGCCCCTCACACCCACCCGCTGACGCGAACCGCCGCTGCCGACACGGGCGTTGGGGCAGCGGGAGTCGCGACGCCCCGACCTTGGTTAACCTGCACGGGTGACCACCGACCTGACCCTGCTGCCCCGCGTCGCCCACCGCGGACAGGAGGTCACCGCGCCCCGGCTGCGCGGCCTCCTCGCGCTGCTCGCCGGCGACCTGCGCACGGGGTGCAGCACCGAGCGGCTGGTGGCGGGACTGTGGCCGGACGAGTTGCCGGAGCGGCCGGGCAAGGCGGTCCAGGTCCTCGTGTCCCGGGCCCGGGCCCAGCTGGGCGCCGACGTCATCGCCAGCACCCCGACCGGCTACCGGCTCACCCTCGCCGAGGACCAGGTCGACAGCTCCGCCCTGCTGCTGCACGCCACGGCCAGCGCCGACCGGTCCAGGGCCGGGGACCACGCGGCGGCGCTGGCCGCGGCCGAGGCCGGACTCGCCCTGTGGGAGGGCACCCCCGACGGCGACCCCGACAGCGCCGACCCGGTGGCCGTACTGCGCGCCGAACGCGCCCCCGTCCACGCCACGCTCGCCCGCGCACGGGCCCTCGCGCTCGCCCGCCTGGGACGGCACGCGGAGGCGGCGGGCCCGCTCGCCACAACTGCCGCCGAGTATCCGCGCGACGAGGAGGTGCTCGCCGAACTCCTGCGCGGCGAGGCCGCGTCGGCGGGCCCGTCCGCCGCGCTGATGCGCTACGAGGCCTACCGCCGCGAACTCCGCGACGACCTCGGCACCGACCCCGGCGCCGGACTCAGGGCCGTACACAAGGAGTTGCTGAACGGCGAGGCACCGGCGGTCAGACACGGCGTCCCGCACGAACCGAACCCGCTGCTGGGCCGGGACGAGGACATCGCGGCCGTCGAGCGGGCGCTGCACACCTCCCGCGCCGTCACCGTCGTCGGCCCCGGCGGACTCGGCAAGACCCGGCTCGCGCACGCCGTCAGCCGCCGGGCCGAACAGCGCGTCGTGTACTTCGTGCCGCTCGCCGGTGTCACGGCCGACGCGGACGTGGCCGCCGAGGTGGCCTCCGCGCTCGGCGCGGGCGGTATGAGCGGGCCCGCCTCCGGCGACCCGGTGACCGCCGTCCTCGGCGTCCTCGGCACCGGGCCCGCGCTGCTGGTCCTCGACAACTGCGAGCAGATCGTCCGGGGTGCTTCAGCCCTAGTCCAGGCCCTCGTCTCGTCCTCGAAGGACCTGCGGGTGCTCGCCACCAGCCGCGCCCCGCTGGGCCTGACCTCGGAAGTGGTGTACGCGCTCCCGGAGTTGGGCCTCGCCACCTCCGTCGAGCTGTTCACCCAGCGGGCGCGCGCCGCCCGGCCCGGTGTGGAGCTGCCGTCGGAGGCGGTGACCGAGCTGTGCCGCCACCTCGACGGGCTGCCGCTCGCCGTGGAGCTGGCCGCGGCACGGGTCCGGGTCCTTTCGGTGCCGGACATCGCCCGGCGCCTCGGCGACCGCTTCGCGCTGCTGCGCGGCGGCGCCCGCGACGCACCCGAGCGGCACCGCACGCTGCACGCGGTCGTCGACTGGAGCTGGAACCTCCTCGCGGAGGACGCCCGGGCCGCACTGCGCACCCTGTCCGTCTTCCCCGGCGGCTTCCTCGCCGAGGCCGCCGAGCAAGTCCTCGGCGAGGACCCGCTGTTGCTCCTGGAGCAACTGGCCGACCAGTCCCTGCTCACCGTCGCCGACACCCCGGCGGGCGTACGGTTCCGCATGCTGGAGACCGTACGGGAGTTCAGCGCGGCCCGCCGCACCGAGGCGGGCGAGGACGAGGCGGCCGTAGACCAATTCCTGCTCTGGGCGCGGGACTTCGGGGTCACCTACCACGACTGGTTCTTCGGCTCGGAGCCGCGCGCGGCCTGGGAGCGAATTCGGGTCGAGCAGGACAACCTCGTGCTGGCCCTGCGGTACGCCCTGGCCCGTACGGACTGTCCCACCATCGCCGCCCTCACCGCGGTCCTCGCCGCCCTGTGGTCGACCGGTTCCAGCTACCCCCGCCTCACCGCGCTCGCCGCGGACACCGGCCCGCCGTTGTCGCACTACCGTCCCGAGCCCGAGTACGTCGAAGTCGCCCGCGCCGCCGCGGTGTTGTGCACGGCGAGCCTGTTCATGGGCTACGGCCCACAGGTCGTACGCCAGCTCGTCACCCTCCGGCGGCTGCCCCCGGCCCCGCCGGACACCCTGCTGCGCGCCATCTCGGCGGTGCTGGGCGCGGTCCCCGAGATGCTGCCCCCGGACTACGGCGTGCTGCGCGAACTCTGCGACAGCGAGCGGCCGTTGCTCGCCGGCATCGCCGAGTGCGTCGCCACCTACGTCTGGGAGTACGAGCACGACATCGACCGCTCGCTCGCCTCCGCCCGGCGCAGCATCGAGGCACTGGCACCGATCGACCACCCCTTCCTCCAGGTCCTCGGGCACGCCCGACTGAGCGAGCTGTGCCTACAGACGGAGCAGGGCGAGGCCGCGTACGAGAGTCTCAAGGCGGCACTCGCGGCGCTGCCGCGCCTCGGTGACGAGCACGACTCCATCGGCGTCCGCTGGGGTCTCGTCCTCGCGTGTCTGCAACGCGGCGAACCCGACGAGGCCGAGTTCTGGCTGCGGCAGGCGGAGGAGCGCAACCCCACGCACAAGGACGACGTCTACAGCCCCGACTTCGGCGGCCGGGCCGAGATCGCGCTCGCCCGCGGGCTGACGGAGGTCGGACTCGGCCTGTGGCGCCGCAATGTGGAGGCGATCACCGCGGCCGGTTCGACGGGGAGCGACGACCCCTTCTACGACCGGTGGCTGCTCCAGGTCCAGTCGGCGGCGGTGACGGCCCACGCGCACGCCGACCGGCTCGGGCTCGTCACGGACGTGACCGACCGGCTGCGGCGTCGGCTGCGCGACCTGCTCGCGGGCCCGGCCCGCTCGCCCATGGAACTCCCCGTGTTCGGGACGGGGTTGCACGCGCTCGGCATGGCCGGGATCGTCTCCGGCGACGCCTCCGCCGTACGGCTGATCGCGCTCGGCGAACGGCTGCGGGTGCTGCGCGACTTCCAGCCGACCATGTCGGCGGAGCGTGCCCGGCGGGCGGCCCGGGACGCCGACGGGGCGGCGTACGCCGACGCGGTGTCGGAGTACGCCGCCCTGGAGCGGGACGAGCTGCGGGAGGCGGCCCGCGCTGTCATGGCGGTTACTTCGGGTCGCGGTTGAACTGTGCCGTCGACCAGCGGTAGCCGAGCGCGGTGAGGCCGACGCACCAGGCGAGCGCGATCCACCCGTTGTTGCCGATCCCGGTGCCCAGCAGCAGGCCGCGCAGGGTCTCGATGGCCGGGGTGAAGGGCTGGTACTCGGCGATCGGCTGGAACCAGCCCGGCATGGTGTCGGCCGGGGTGAAGGCGCTGGAGATGAGCGGGAGGAGGATCAGCGGGGTCGCCATGTTGCTGGCCGCCTCGGGGTTGGGGCTGGCCATGCCCATCCCGACCGCGATCCAGGTGAGCGCCAGGGCGAACAGCGCGAGCAGTCCGAAGGCCGCCAGCCACTCCAGGACGGTGGCGTCCGTGGACCGGAAGCCGATGGCCACGGCGACGGCACCGACGAGGACCAGACTGGCGAGCACCTGGAGCACGCTGCCGACGACGTGCCCGATGAGGACGGAGCCGCGGTAGACCGCCATCGTGCGGAAGCGGGCCATGAGGCCCTCGTTCATGTCCATGGAGACGGAGATCGCGGCGCCGATCACGGTGCTGCCGATGGTCATCACCAGGAGGCCCGGGACGAGATAGGCGATGTAGTCGGAGCGGTCGGCGCCGCCGCCACCGATGCCCGCGCTCATCACGCCGCCGAAGACGTAGACGAAGAGCAGCAGCAGCATGATGGGCGTGAGCAGCAGGTTCAGGGTCATCGACGGGTAGCGCCGGACGTGCAGCAGGTTGCGGCGCAGCATCGTGGACGAGTCGCGGACGGCGAGGGCGAGAGTACTCATCGGGCGTTCTCCTTCGGCTGGTGGGGGACCTTGCTGTCGCCGGTGAGGGCGAAGAACACGTCGTCGAGGTCGGGGGTGTGCACGGTCAGCTCGTCGGCCTCGATACCGGCGGCGTCCAACCAGTCGAGGACGGCCCGCAGTTCGCGCTGGCTGCCGTCGCTGGGGATCTGGAGCGAGAGTGCCTCGTCGTCGCGGGTGACCTCGCGCAGGGCGGTGGCGGCGGACTGGTAGGCGGCCGGGTCGGTGAAGCGGAGCCGGACGTGTCCGCCGGGGACGAGCCGCTTGAGTTCCTCGGCGCTGCCCTCGGCGGCGATCCTGCCGTCGTTCAACACCGCGATGCGGTCGGCGAGTTCGTCGGCCTCGTCCAGGTACTGGGTGGTGAGGAAGACGGTGACCCCATCGGAGACCAGCTCGCGGATGATGCCCCACATGGTGTGGCGGGAGCGCGGGTCGAGGCCGGTGGTCGGCTCGTCGAGGAAGATGATCCGCGGGCTGCCGACCAGCGTCATGGCGATGTCGAGGCGGCGCTTCATGCCGCCGGAGTAGGTGGAGGCGGGCTTCTTCGCGGCCTCGGTGAGGTCGAAGCGCGCCAGGAGTTCGGCGGCCACCCGCCGCCCCTCCTTCCTGGGCAGGTGGTGCAAATCGGCCATGAGCAGCATGTTCTCCTCGCCGGTGATCAGACCGTCGACGGCGGAGAACTGCCCGGTGACGCCGATCGCGGCCCGTACGGCCTGCGGGTCCACGGCCAAGTCGTGGCCGCCGACGCGCAGTTCGCCCGCGTCCGCCGCGATGAGGGTGGAGAGGATCTTGACGGCGGTGGTCTTGCCGGCGCCGTTCGGGCCGAGCAGGGCGAACACCGTGCCGGCCGGTACCGCCAGGTCGATGCCGTCGAGGACCGTCTTGTCCCCGTAGGCCTTGCGCAGCCCCTTGGCCGCGATGCCGAGTGAGTGCGATGTCGTTGTCGTCATGCCGCAGAGCGTGCGGCAGGCCGCATTCAGCGCGGTTTCACGACGGTTTCACTGCCCCGGAACCGGCCGCCCGAGCCCGCCGCCGACCGCTCCCGCGGGGTTCATGTCCCGATCTCCTGCCACATCCGAGAGTTAACGGGTCCTTGGGGCACATGCGGTGTGAAGGTGGGGTCGAGCCGGAAATCATCTTGTCATGAACCTGCGATCCGACGGGCGGATCGCGGTCTCATGGAGGTGTTGGATGCACCGCAGACTCGCCACCGGTCTCGCCGCCTCGACTCTGGCCCTGGTCGCCGTCGTCGCCACCGCGACAGCCGCCACCGCCGTACCCGCCGACAAGCCCCAGGTCCTCTCCAGCTGGACGCAGACCAGCGCGTCGAGCTACAACCTCTGGGCCGCGGCTCGCGCCAACCAAATCGCCTGGTCCGCCTACGAGTTCGACTGGTCCACCGACTACTGCTCCGACTCGCCCGACAACCCCTTCGGCTTCCCCTTCGCCACGTCCTGCGCCCGCCACGACTTCGGCTACCGCAACTACAAGGCCGCAGGCGCCTTCGACGCCAACAAGTCCCGCCTCGACAGCGCCTTCTACGAGGACCTCAAGCGCGTCTGCACCGCCTACAGCGGCGCCACGGCGACCGCCTGCGACAGCACGGCGTGGACGTACTACCAGGCCGTCAAGATCTTCGGCTGACGCATCGTCAACTGCTGAGCGGCCAAAGGAACCGCGACGACCGATGAGTTCCGGCGCCGGGGGAGGTCTACCCGGCATGAGCGAAAAAGTGATCTCAGGTATGTCCATGTCCCTCGACGGCTTCATCACCGCGCCGGACGACACTCGTGCCCATCCGCTGGGCATCGGCGGCGACCGTCTGCACCGATGGGTCCGGGAGATGGACGACACCGATGCCCGGGTCCTCGCCGAGATGGCCGACGGCGTCGGCGCCGTCCTCATGGGGCGGCATTCCTACGACCTGTGCGAAGGCGAGGGTGGGTGGGGCGACGGAGGGCCCGTGGGAAAGGTGCCCTGTGTCGTCCTCACCCATCACGCCCCCGATCCGGCGGACGTCGTCGCCCCCGACGTGTTCACCTTCGTCACCGACGGCATCGAGTCCGCGGTGGCCCGCGCCAAGGCGACCGCCGCCGGCGGGGACGTCGGCGTCCACGGTGCGAGTGCGGCCCAACAGGCGCTGAACGCCGGGCTGTTGGACGGGGTGCACATCATGCTCGTCCCCGTACTGCTGGGTGCGGGCAAACGGCTCTTCGACCATCTCGGCGGCCCCGTCGAACTCCGCCGGCTCTGGACGCGCGAGTCGCCGGACATCACCCACCTGCGCTTCGAAGTCCTGAAGCCCTGACCGGGCACCGACTCGGACCTCCGGCGCGGCCCGGCCGTCACACCGCCACGACCCGAACCCCCGCCTCCTCGAACCGCCTCGCCGTCTCCGGCGCCACCGCCGTATCCGTCACCAGCGTGTCCACCGACTCCGCCGAACAGATCCGGGCGAAGGCCCGCTGTCCGAGCTTGCTGGAGTCGGCCGCGACGACCACCCGCTCGGCGCGCTCGCACAGCAGCCGGTTGATCGCGGCCTCCGCCTCGTCATGGGCCGCCGCACCGTGCGTCACGTCGAAGGCGACCACACCGAGCACCGCCACATCGACGGTGATCTGCGAGAGCACCCCGTCCGCGAGCGGCCCGACGAGTTCGTACGACTGCGGGCGCGCGACCCCACCGGTCAGCACGATCTTGAACTGGGGCCGTACGGCAAGCTCGTTGGCGATGTTGAGCGCGTTGGTCACGATGGTCAGCGCGGGGGTTCCGGTCGTGAGATCGCCGCGCACGGCCAGGGCGCGGGCCACCTCCGTGGTCGTCGTGCCACCGGTCAGGCCCACCGCCTCGCCCGGCGCGACGAGTTCCGCGACCGCCTTGGCGATGCGCTGCTTCTCGGAGGCGTGCCGGGCGGTCTTGTAGCGCAACGGCAGTTCGTACGACACCCCGTGCACCACGGCGCCGCCCCGGGTGCGCACCAGCATCTGCTGCTCGGCGAGCTGGTCGAAGTCACGGCGGATCGTGGCGGCCGACACCGCGAGGTCGGCCGCGGCCTCCTCGACGTCGAGCCGTCCGCGCTCCACGAGCAGCTCCAGCAGCGCCTTCCAGCGGGCGTCGCGCGACATCCGCACTCTCCGTTCCTCGATTCTCCGCGACCCTAACGCACGCCCCCTCGGTCCAATTGCTTGATTGTGCTCGAAAGCTCGCTATATCTTGCAGGAACGAGCATAACCACCGGGGAGGGGAACGGCATGACCTATGTCGAGGACGAGCTGAAGAGCCAGCCCGAGTGCTGGACACGCGCCGCGTCACAGGCGCCGAAGTACCGGGACGTGCTGCCGGTGCCGGGGGAGCGGGTCGCGATCGTCGGCTGCGGCACCTCGTACTTCATGGCGCAGGCCGTCGCCGCACTCCGCGAGGGGACGGGCCAGGGCGAGACCGACGCCTTCGCCGCCTCCGAGTTCCCGTACGGCCGCCCGTACGACCGGGTCCTCGCCCTCACCCGCTCCGGCACCACGACTGAAGTCCTGGAACTCTTGGGCCAGTTGAAGGGCCGCACGCGCACCACCGCGATCACCGCCGACCCGCACACACCCGTCATGACGGCCGCCGACGACATAGTGGTCCTCGACTTCGCCGACGAACGCTCCGTGGTGCAGACCCGGTTCGCGACCACCGCGGTCACCCTGCTCCGCGCCCACCTGGGCCTGCACACCGACACCGCCGTCGCCGACGCCCGCACCGCACTCGCCGCCGAACTGCCCCAACAGCTCGTCGCCTGCACCCAGTTCACCTTCCTCGGCCGTGGCTGGACCGTCGGGCTCGCCAACGAGGCCGGGCTGAAGATGCGCGAGGCCTCACTGTCCTGGACCGAGGCCTACCCGGCGATGGAGTACCGGCACGGCCCGATCAGCATCACCACCCACGGCACCGCCACCTGGATGCTCGGCGAGGCACCCGAGGGACTCGCCCAACAGGTGCGCGCCACCGGCGGGTTGTGGATCGAGGGCGGCCTCGACCCGCTCGCCGAACTCGTCCGCGCCCAACGCCTCGCGGTCGCCGTCGCAGCACACCGCGACCTCGACCCCGACCGCCCGCGCCACCTCACCCGCTCGGTGATCCTCGCCCCCTGAAAGGACAGGAGAAGCCGTGCCCCTCGTCACCACCGGCGAACTCGTCACCCGCGCCGCCGAGGCCCGCTCCGCCGTGGCCGCCTTCAACATCATCACGCTGGAACACATCGAGGCCGTCATCACCGGCGCCGAGTCCGCCGACGCCCCCGTCGTCCTCCAAGTCAGCGAGAACGCCGTCAAGTTCCGCCACGGCCGCCTCCTCCCGCTCGCCCGCGCGGCCGTAGCCGCCGCCGAACGGGCCGCCGTACCCGTCGCGTTGCACCTCGACCACGTCCAGAGCGACGACCTGCTCCGACAGGCACCCGCCGCCGGGTTCAGCTCGGTGATGTACGACGCGGCTCGCCTCCCGTACGCCGACAACCTCGCCGCGACCCGCGCCGCCGCCGACTGGGCACACTCCCAAGGACTGTGGATCGAGGCCGAGTTGGGAGAGGTCGGCGGCAAGAACGGCGAGCCGCCGCTCGACGCCCACGCACCCGGCGCCCGCACCGACCCGGCCCAGGCCCGCACCTTCGTCACCGACTCCGGCGTGGACGCCCTCGCCGTCGCCATCGGCAGCACGCACGCCATGACCACCCGTACGGCCACCCTCGACCACGACCTCCTCAAGCGGCTCGCCGCCACCCTGGACGTCCCCCTCGTCCTGCACGGCTCCTCGGGAGTCCCCGACGACGAGCTGATCGCGGCCGTCGCGGGCGGCATCACCAAGGTCAACGTGGGCACCGCCCTCAACCTCGCGATGACCGGCGCGATCCGCGCCTACCTCGCCGAACATCCCCAGGCGGTCGATCCCCGCAAGTACCTGAGCGTGGGGCGGGAGGCGATGGCCGGGGCGGTCTCCCGGATCATCGGCGTGCTCGCCGCACCAGGCCCTAGCGCTTGACGGCCTTCAGCACCACGAACTTCGCGTCACTGGCGACGAGTTGGCTGTTGCCGAACAAGCGCTTCAGCTTCACGTGGTAGGCGAGATGCCGGTTGCCGATCACGTGGAGTTCTCCGCCCGGCCGCAGCGCGCGCCGCGCGTCGGAGAACATCCGCCAGGCCGTCGCGTCGGTCGTCGCCTGGTGGGAGTGGAACGGGGGATTGTTCAGCACGAGGTCCACACTCTCGGCCGGGACCCCGGTCAGCCCGTCCCCGACCCTGAACTCGGCCTGCCCCGGCACCCCGTTGGCCTTGTACGTGGCCTCGGCGGAGGCGACGGCCTGGAACGACTCGTCCACGAACAGGACTTCGGCCTCCGGATCGGCCAGCGACACCGCCGTACCGACGACACCGTTGCCGCACCCGAGGTCAACGACCCGGCGGGGACCGCGACTTGAGGGCAGGTGCTGGAGGAGGAACCGGGTGCCGATGTCGAGGCGCTCGGCGCAGAACACACCCGCGTGATTGACCACGGTCCGCCCAGACACCACACCGATGCCGTCGGGCAGGACGTAGCTGTGCGGCCACGGATTCGTGGCACGGACCCCCGACGACCGGGGCGTGCAGTGGATCAGCCGGGCCTTCTTCTCGGCCAGCGAGGTCCGGGTCGGGCCGAGGATCCGCTCGAACAGCTTCAGCGTCGAGGTGTGGATCTCCTTCACCATGCCGGTACCGACCACGACCGTACCGGCGTGCACCGCGGGCGCCAGCCGCAGCAACTGGTCCTCCAGCAGCGCGAGACTCTTGGGCACCCGCACCAGCAGGACGTCGACGCGCTCGGGCGGCGGATCCTGGGTGGTGAGCAGCCGTACGGAATCGGCGGCGACCTCGTTCCGGGCCAGGTTCGCCCTCGTCGCCTCCTGGGTGAGGAACGAGTCCGTGATCTGCACCGGGCCGTGCTGCGCGAGCGCCGTGGCCAGGGCGCCCCAGCGGTCGCCCACGATCACCACCGTCCCGGACGGCGGGGTGTCCTGTTCAGCGAGGTGTCGCAGCAGGTACTCGTCGGAGGCGTCCCAGGCGCGCAGCCGGTCGCGCGGGTCCTCGGGGAAGCGGGCCAGGGCGCGGTCGCCCCACGGTGTCGTCATGCGGTCGATATGGTCGTCCATCGTGCGCCAAGGCTAACCGAGTACCAGCTCACGGCCGGTCGGGGCAGGATGGTGCGCATGGACGCCGAGCTGTTCCCCCGGGCCCGCACGGAGATCGCGCCGGGCGCGGTGCACGTGCCGGACTGGCTCGACCCGGCCCGCCAGCGCGACCTCCTGACCGCCTGCCGCGACTGGGCCCGCCCACCCGCAGGCCTGCGCACGGTCCACACCCCCGGCGGCGGCACGATGACCGCCCGCCAGGCGTGCCTGGGCTGGCACTGGTACCCGTACGCCTACTCCCGCACGACGACCGACGGCGACGGCACCCCGGTCAAACCCTTCCCGGCCTGGCTCGACGAGCTGGGGCGACAAGCGGTCACCGACACACTGGGGACGCCGACCGCGTCGTACGACATCGCGCTGATCAATTTCTACGACGGCGACGCCCGCATGGGCATGCACCGCGACAGCGACGAGAAGTCCACCGCACCGGTCGTGTCGCTGAGCCTCGGCGACACCTGCGTCTTCCGCTTCGGCAACACGGAGACCCGCACGAAGCCTTACACGGACGTGGAGTTGAGGAGCGGCGACCTGTTCGTGTTCGGCGGGGCGTCGAGACTGGCGTACCACGGGGTGCCGAGGGTGTACGAGGGCACGGCGCCGGGGGAGTTGGGGCTGAGGGGGAGACTTAACGTGACGCTGAGGGTCAGCGGCTTCTAAAACGGGGGCAAACTCAGCAGGGGCGCGACCAGCCCCCACCGGCCGCAACTGTGAACACGCCCCGAACGGCTCTCTACGGATCATGGGAGACTCCCCCACATGAGCGGCGAAGGGACAACCTCAAGAGCGCGGCTGGACCGGGGCCGCGGTGCCCTCGGCCCCGCACTGGAGCTCGTGCACACCGGCCGCGCCCCCACCCGCGCCGTGCTCACCGCCGAACTCGGCGTGACCCGCGCGACGGCCGGCGCGGTCGCCGCCGAGCTGGAGGCGCTGGGCCTGATCAGGGTCGACGCGAGGCCCGGCGCGGCGGCAGGCTCGCAGGGCCGCCCCTCGCACCGGCTGGCCCTCGCCGAGGACGGACCCGTCGTGCTCGCCGCCCAGGTGCACGCCGACGGCTTCCGGGCCGCGCTCGTCGGGCTCGGCGGCCAGATCGTGGTGACAGCCCCCGGCTGCGAGGCCGTGGACGCCGACCCGGCGAAGGTGCTCGGCTCGGTGGTGGAGGCCGGTGCGGATCTGCTGCGCGAGACGGGTCGGCGCTGTGTGGGCGCCGGACTCGCCGTACCGTCCGCCGTCGCCGAACCCGAGGGGCTGGCACTGAACCCCCTCCACCTCGCCTGGCCCGCTGGGGCACCGGTGCGGCGGATCTTCGCCGAGTGCGTGCGCGCGGCGGGCATCGCCGGACCGGCGTTCGCGGGCAACGACGTCAACCTCGCCGCGCTCGCCGAACACCGGCACGGAGCGGGCCGGGGCGCCCGCGACCTGCTGTGCGTGGCGACCGGACACCGGGGTGTGGGCGGCGCGCTGGTCCTCGACGGGCGTCTGCACACGGGGAGTTCGGGGCTCGCGCTCGAAGTCGGACACCTCACCGTCAACCCCGAGGGCCGCCCCTGCTACTGCGGCAGCCGCGGCTGTCTCGACGTCGAGGCCGACCCGCTCGCCTTCCTCACGGCCGCCGGTCGGGAGCCCGGCCCCGAGGTGTCCCTGCTCCAGCAGTCCAACGACCTGATCCGCCGGCACTACGACGACCCGTCCGTCCGCAGGGCCGCCGAGACCCTGATCGACCGGCTCGGGCTGGGGCTCGCAGGGCTGGTGAACATCCTCAATCCCGACCGGATCATCCTCGGCGGACTGCACCGCACACTCCTGGACGCCGACCCGGAGCGGCTGCGCGCGGTCGTCGCCGACCGCAGCCTGTGGGGGCAGAGCGGGGGCGTGCCGATCCTCGCCTGCACCCTCGACCACAACAGCCTGGTCGGCGCCGCCGAGTTGGCGTGGCAGCCCGTGCTCGACGACCCGCTGGCGGCCCTTTCCTGACCGCGCGGACGGCACGTGACGGAAGGAATCGACCAGCCCGTTGGGAGCCGGGGCAGAGTAGGTCTATCGTCGGAAACCTAAGGCCAGAGGATGGAGGGCGGCCGGTGATGCCGCAGGATGAGCCCGTGATCGGATGCACGGGGCAGGTGATCATCGGAACCCGAGGAAGCGCGGGCCCCGGCGAGATCCTGGTGCGCGTCCGCGGCGGCTCCGAGACCTTCCTCGCCTGGTCTGACGATCCTCTGCCCACGGGGGCGACCGTGCTCGTGATCGAGTCGCGTGGGGGTCGTGAGGTCCACGTCATCGAATGGGTGGATCCATTGGACGCGCTGGGCGGGGACCCCGCCGGCGCAGAGTGAGGAGTACCAATGTTCGGTTACCGCGTTCCCGCTCCCGATGAGGCGATGCTGATCTCGGGTGGCAGGCGGGGACTGGGGGGCGCGCCGTTCCGAGTGGTGACGGGGCACGGAAAGTTCGTGCTCCCGGTTTTCCGCAAGACCCGTTTCCTCACCCTGGCGATGTGCGAGGCAGAGGTCACCGAGACCTGCGTGACCCGGCAGGGCATCGCGCTGAACGTCCGCGCCGTCATCGCCTTCAAGGTGGGCAACGACACCGAGAGCATCATCAACGCGGGCCAGCGCTTCCTGTCCGACCAGGACCAGATGTCGGTCCTGACCGGCCGGATCTTCGCAGGTCACCTGCGGTCCATCATCGGCTCGATGACGGTCGAGGAGATCGTCACCGAGCGGCAGAAGCTCGCCGCCGAGGTGCTGGACACCTCGAAGATCGAGATGGCCAAGATCGGCCTGATCGTCGACTCGCTCCAGATCCAGTCCATCGACGACGGCGACACCGGCTACATCGAGGCCATGTCCGCCCCGCACAAGGCGGCCATCCAGCGGCAGGCCCAGATCGCCCAGGCCCAGGCCACCCAGGCCTCCGCCGAGGCGCAGCAGGCCGCGGCCCGCAACCAGGCCGAGTACGCCCGGCAGACCGCCGTCGTCAAGGCCGAGTACTCCGCCGAGGTGGACCGCGCCCAGGCACAGGCCGCGCAGGCCGGACCGCTCGCGCAGGCCCACGCCCAGCAGGAAGTGCTCGCCGCGCAGACCGAACTCGCGCAGCGCCAGGCCGAGTTGCGCCAGCAGCAGCTCGTCGCCGAGATCGTCAAGCCGGCCGAGGCCGAGGCCCAGCGGATCAAGCTGCTCGCCATCGCCGAGGCCGAGCGCATGAAGATCCAGGCCGAGGCGGCGGCCTCCTACGACCGGGTCGCGCTCGACCGCATGCTGATCGACCAGCTCCCGCAGATCGTGAAGGAAGCGGCGGGCGGCCTCGCCGGCGCCAACGTCAACGTCCTCAACGGCGCGGACGGCCTCGGCGAGATCGCGGCCGGACTGGTCTCGCAGGGCCTCACGATCCTCGACTCGGTCCGGGGCAACCTGGGCAACGCGGACAACGACGGCCGCCGCCCCGGCGAGGACGTCAAGAACCTGCTCCAGCTCCCGGCGAAGAAGGACGACAAGAAGGACGACGGTCCGGTGGACCTGGACTAGCAGACGCTCCGAAGGCAGGCACCGGTCCTACCAGGGAGCCGTGAGGCTCCACAGCGTCGCCACCAGCGGGCGGCGCAGGTCGGCCCGCCGTACGCACAGCCCGATCGGGAGCGGCTCCGGCGCGGGATCCGCCGCGACGACCGCCAGCCGCTCCCGTACGGCACTGCACTCCAGCACCAGCCGGGGCACGACGCCCGTCCCGCAGCCCAGTGCGACCAGCGTCAACAGCCCCTCGTGGCCGTCCGGTTCACAGACCACGTCCGGTGTCGTGCCCCGGGCCCGGAACCAGCGGTCGGCCGCCTCCCGCACCAGCCCCCGGTGCGGCAGCACGAACGGGCCGTCGAGCCCCGGATCGGGACGGTCCAGGGCGGTGACCAGCACCAGCTCGCTCACCGCGACCGTCCGGCTCACCAACGGCTCCGGCAGCCGCGCCGGAATGCCCGCGACCACCACGTCCACCTCACCCTCGTCGAGCCGGGCCAGCGCGGCCGCCGCGTCACCGGTGCGCAGATCGAGCCGTACCTGCGGATGGGCGGCCCGGAAGGGCGCCAACAGGTCGGGCAACAGGGCCTGGCAGGCGGTCACCGTGGCGAACAGGGCGAGCCTGCCGGTGAGTTCGGCCGGGTCGGGATGCTCCTCGCGGTAGGCGCGCCACAACTCCATTGCCTGGACGGCGTATTCACGGAACCGGTGCCCCTCCGCCGTCAACGACACCCCGCGCGCCCCACGGTCGAACAACCGGTGCCCGAGGCCGGCCTCCAGCCGCTGCACGGTCCGCGTCAGCGTCGCCGGACTGACATGACAGTCCAGACTCGTCCGCCCGAAGTTCAGCGTCTGCGCCAGATGCAGGAAAAGACGCAGCTCCCGACGGTCGTCCCGCATCCCTCGACCTCGCCCTTTCACTTCTCGCAACAGCCCGCTGCACAGATTGCGCTTGCCGCAACACCCGCCCGGAGCCTACAACTCGACCATGACCTCGACCACGCACACCTCCGCCGTCTTCACCCTCGAAACGATGGACGTGCCCGGCGGCACGGAGACCATCCTGCGCGGCGGCCGACACCTCTTCCCGCTGCTCCCGCGGGCCTTCGCGGGCGTCCGCCGCATCGGCGTCATCGGCTGGGGCCCGCAGGGCCGCGCCCAGGCCCGCAACCTGCGCGACTCCCTCGCCGGTACGGACATCACGGTGAGCGTCGGACTGCGCCCCGGCTCGGCGTCCGCCGCCGACGCCCGCGCCCACGGTTTCACCGAGGAGGACGGCACACTCGGCGACTGGCTCGCCGTCACCGCCGACAGCGATCTCGTCATCCTCCTCATCGCGGACGCGGCCCTCGCCGCCCACCACGAGGAGATCTTCGCGGCCCTCAAGCCCGGCGCCACCATCGGCCTCTCCCACGGCTTCCTCCTCGGCCATCTCCGGTCCACCGGCGGCGAGTTCCCGTCCGGACACGGCGTCATCGCCGTCTGCCCCAAGGGCATGGGCGACTCCGTGCGCCGCCTCTACGAACAGGGCGCGGAGATCAACGGCGCGGGAATCAACAGCAGTTACGCCGTCCACGCCGACCCCGACGGCAAGGCCACCGACCGCGCGCTCGGCTGGTCGGTCGCGCTCGGCTCGCCGTACACCTTCCGCACCACCCTGGAGAGCGAGTACCGCTCCGACATCGTGGGCGAACGCGCCATCCTGCTCGGCGCTGTCCACGGCATCGTCGAGAGCCTCTACACCCGCTACCGCCTGTCCGGCGACGACCCGGTGACCGCGTACGAGCGCTCCTGCGAGAACGTCACCGGACCCATCGCCCGGACCATCTCGCACGCCGGACTCCGCGCCGTCCGCGAGGAGTTGGACCCGGCCGGACGCGAGGTCTTCGACCGCGCGTACTCGGCGACCTACGGCCCCGCCCGCGAGATCGTCGCCGAGATCTACGACGAGGTCGCCGACGGCACCGAACTGCGCAGCGTCGTCCTCGCCGAACGGCGGCTCGGCGCACGGGAGATGAGCGGGATCGGCGGCTCACCCATGTGGGCCGCGGGACCGGAGGTCCGCGCCTGCCGGGCCGAACGCGCCCTGCCCGTCGAGCCGTTCACCGCCGGGGTGTTCGTGGCGACGATGACCGCCCAGGTCGACGAGTTCGCCGAGCGCGGCCACCCCTGGTCGGAGATCGTCAACGAGTCGGTCATCGAGGCGGTGGACTCCCTGCTGCCCTACATGCACGCCCGCGATGTGGCGTACATGGTCGACAACTGCTCCCGCACGGCCCGCCTTGGCACCCGCCGCTGGGGCCCGCGCTTCCAGGCGGCCTACGAGCAGATCGCCTACCCGGCGTCCGAACTCCCCCCGAACGAAGCCCTGTTGACAGCCTTCGACACCCACCCCATGCACGAGGCACTGGCCGCCGCGTCGAAACTGCGCCCGTCCGTGGACATCTCCGTGGCCTAGACCCCGCTCACCGGGAAGTCGGGAACGGCAGGGCGTCCTGATAGGCGTTCACCGGCTTGGCGACCTTCTCGACGGTGACGCCGTCGAGCGCGGCCGGGGCGGAACTCGTGCCCAGGGTTCCGCCCGCGTGCCAGGTCCCGGTGATCGTCACCCAGGTGTTGGCGGCCAGGGCGGGAATGCCGTAGACCCGCACCTTGATGGACTGGGCGTCCGCGGCGCAGCACGAGATCATGATGCGGGTCAGGTCCCAGGATGTGCTTCCACCGTCGGGCGTGACGAAACCGGTCATCTGGACGGTGCGGCCCTTGATGGTCCCCTTGCGGTCCTGCTGCACACGGGTGGTGAAGTCGGTCAGGGTCATCGGCAGCGGCGAGGTCGCGGGCAGCGGATCGAAGGAGTCCTGCTGGGGGACGGCCTTGGGCGCGGCGCGGGAGGCGGTGTAGGCGCCGAGGGCGGGCGGGGCGTAGAAGAGGAGGCTGAGCGCGGGGAGGAAGAGCAGCCAGGCGACGCGGGGCACCTTGGAGTGGTTGTGGCCCGCGTGCTCTTCAGCGGGTTCGGCGTGGTCGTGACCGGCGTCCGCCTTCGGGCGGGACCATGCCTCCGCGATGCCCAGCAGGATCAGCAGGAACCCCGACACGACGAGCATCGGGCGCATGCTCGGCTTGACGTAGCGCAGGCACAGGTCGGTGAAGAGCGAGGCGTGCAGCAGGCCCAGGCCGTTGAGGACGAGCAGGGTCACCTGGAGGGGGCGTCTCACAGCAGTACGGCTCCGATCAGCGCGCTGGACAGGACCGCGACGACCGTCGTGGCAGCGGAGAAGCGGGCCGCGAAGGCCCGGCCGAACGTGCCGGCCTGGAGGGCGATCAGCTTCAGGTCCACCATGGGGCCGACCACCATGAAAGCCAGCCGCGCGGTGGGGGAGAAGCCCGTGAGCGAGGACGCCACGAACGCGTCGGCCTCGGAGCAGACCGCGAGGATGATCGCGAGCGCGGCCAGGAACAGCACGGACAGCCACGGCGAACCGGCGAACGTGTCGAGCACGGAACGCGGTACGGCGACATTGAAGGTCGCCGCCGCCATCGCCCCCACGACCAGGAACCCACCGGCGTGCAGGAAGTCGTGCTGGAACCCGGTCCGGAACTCCGTCCAGCGACTCTGCCCCGGCTGGTGCCCGGCATGCCGCACGGCCGGACGCAGCCACTCCTCCCGCCCCAGCCAGAGCCACAGCCAGCCCATCACCACGGCGGTGGCGAGCGAGGCGAGCAGCCGGGCCAGCACCATGACCGGACTGGCGGGGAACGCGATCGCCGTGGCGGTCAGCACCACCGGGTTGATCGCGGGCGCCGACAGCAGGAACGCGAACGCGGCGGCCGGGGTCACCCCGCGCCCGATCAGACTGTTCGCGACCGGCACCGACGCGCACTCGCACCCCGGCAGTACAACCCCCGCCATTCCGGCGACCGGCACCGCGAACGCGGCCCGCTTCGGCAGGATCCGCGTGAACACCCGCGCCGGAACGAACGCGTTGATCGCCCCCGACAGCGCCGTGCCCAGCAGCAGGAAGGGCAGCGCCTGCGTGGTGATGGCCAGACAGACGGTCCGCCAGGCCTGCACGGCCGGAGAGTCCAGCCACCGCCCGACGGAGAAGAGCAGCAGCCCGGGAAGAACGGCCGCCCCCAGCAACAGCAGCGGCCAGGACCTGGGCCACCCCGCCGCCGCGACATCCTCAGCCTCCGCCGCTCTGGGCGGCTCCACTGTCGTCTGCACACGAGCTCCACATGTTCGATGTCCGCGTCGAACATATCGGGCCCTCGTCACCCCTCGACGACCGCCTCCGGCGCGGAGGCGTACCGCACCCTCCTCTCAACGCCAGTCGACGGCGAAAGCCCGCGCGGGGTTCTCCCTGAGAACGCGCCCCACCAGCTCCTCGCCCAGCTCCAGCGCGAGTCGTGGCGCGACCCGCCGCACCAGATACGGCATCCCCGGACCCCCGTCCACCGAGCGGGCGCCCGCGACCACCGTGTCCCCGCCGAGCAGCAGCCGGTCACCGAAACCGGCCTCGGCCAACGCCCGCACTCCGTCCGGCATCCGCCAGTCCGTGGCGTGGTGGGCGCGGGACGGGCCGTCGAACGCGAGGTAGGCCCCCGTTTCCGCGGCCTGCCGCTGGACCACGAGATCGGGGGAGCGGTTGAGATGCCCGAGGATCACCCGCTGCGGTTCGACGCCCAACTCCCCGCACAACAGGTCGAGTACATCGAGCGCGCCCGTGCCCATCTCCAGGTGGACGGCGATCGGCGCCCCCGTCGCACGGTGAGCCTCGGCCGCAGCGGCCATCGTCCACCGTGCATGCGCGTCGAGTCCGTGAAAGCCGCCCGCGACCTTGATCACCCCGGCCCGGACACCCGACGGCCCGACGCCCTCCGTCAACTCGGCGACGAAAACCTCGGCCAGCCGACCGCGCAGGCCGGCCAACAACTCCCGGCTGTAATGGGCCGCTTGATGCAACCCGGTCGCGCACACCACATGGACACCCGCGCCCCGGGACAGCGAGGGCAGATCGGCGACCCGCCGCCCCATCCCGTACGGCGTCCACTGCACGACACCGCCACCGCCCACCGAACGGAACGCGGCCAACTCGGCCCGCGCGGCCGAGGCGTCCTCCAGCTCCTGTCCCGGGAGTCGGGGACTGCGCAGAAAGAGATGGTCGTGCGCGTCGCACACCCCCAGTTCCCCTGGCTCCACATCCCCCAGCACCGTACGAACGGCGGCGACGCCACTCCCCCCTACCACTGCCGACCGCGTGGCAACGCGCCCCGCCCGGGCTCCGAAACGTGCAGCACCTGGAACACGTCCCCCTCCGCCTTCGGCCTGTCGTGCTCCCAGAGCGAGAAGTGCACCAGCTCCCAGCCGCGCGGGTCGACGGCCGACGCGGCGACCACCGCGCCGTCCTCCCCGGCCAGCCGCAGGGTCTCACCGACGGCGTCCTCCATGACCGCGGCCAGTTCAACCCCCTCCGGTATCGGCCGCCGACTGCGCACGGCGACGGCGGCGGGGGAGCCCGCAGCCCCACCCTCCTCGTAGGCGAGGCCGGTCCACTGCCGCACCTCCGGCCGCCCGAAGTCGTCGGTGAGCCGCTGGAAGGCGCCGCCCCACAGGAAGCGATTCATGCCCTCCACCGTGTTCCACAGGTAGAACGGCGCGTACTGGTTGACCGGTGAACCGTGCACCCCGCGCTCACGCAGCAGATACGTCTTGAAGCCGAGGCCGTCCCAGTCGTCGAGCAGCTGCCCGACCCGCGCCACCCGCCCCCGGATGACGCCCATGTCATAGTCGGCGGGCAGGGTGAGTTCATACTGCATGGCGTGCATCAAGTTCCTCCTCAGGAGGGGTAGTTCGCGGGATCGACGGGCCCGTGCCAGTCGGCGGTCGTACCGTCCTCGGCGGCCTCGACAACGGCGAGATGCGTCATGAACGTGCGCGGTCCGGCGCCGTGCCAGTGCCACTCGCCCGGCTCGATCCACACGGTGTCGCCCGCGCGGATCGGTTCGACGGCACCGCCCCTGCGCTGCACGAGCCCCTCGCCCTCCGTCACATACAGCACCTGGCCGTGCGGATGGGTGTGCCACGCGGTGTGCGCGCCGGGCGTGAAGTGCACGCTGAACATCCGTATCCGGGACGGTGGTTCGGGCGCCGCGAGCTCGTCGAGCCACACCGTGCCGGTGAAGTTCTCCGCCGGACCCTGCCGCGTGTCGGGGCGCTTCCTGCTGATCTGCACGTGCCTGGACTCCTATCGGGAGGACATGGAAGTAGTGGAGGACATGGGGGAGAGCAGGGACAGCAGCCCCCGGACACCCGCGTCGAACGCCCCTGCCGAACCGGACGCACGGGCCAGGACATACCCACCCTGCACGGTCGCGAGGATCGTCGACGCGATCTCCTCACCGTCCAGCTCCGTCCCGAACTGCCCCTGCTCCTTGCCCTCTTCGACGATTCCGGCGAGCCGCTCACGGATCGCGTCGAGCGCGTCGTCGACCGGCTCACGCAACTCGGCGCTGGCGATCACATCCGGATCCATCGTCAGCCGCCCGACCGGACACCCCCGCAGCACATCGCGCTCGCGCCGCAGATACGCCTCGATCCGCTCGTACGGCGTGCCCGGCCCGTCGAGTACTCCCTCGGCGGCAGCACGCAGCTCCTCGGCCGTCCGCCGGATCGCGGCCAGCGCCAGATCCGGCTTGCCCTTGAAGTGGTGGTACATGCTGCCCTGCCCGGCGCCCGCGCGCTCCAGGATCGCCTTGGGGCTGGTGCCCACGTACCCGCGCTCCCACAACAACTCGCGAGTGGACTCGATCAACCGCTCCGAAGTGCTCACACAACGACTGTACATACTAGTAGTTACAGAAGTCGAGACCCCAAGAAGCAGCCGGAACAACCCCACATACTCCCCGGGAGGTACACACACTGCCGCTGGCCGTACGACGACCCCGACCCCTCCCCGGAGCCAGTCTCGATACATCACAGGAAGCCCGTTGAGGGCTCAGGACTCCTTGGAGATGAATCGACATGCAGACTCTGGCGAACTGGAACGGCGGCGGCCCCGGCCCGTGGATCCTGTTCTTCCCGCTGATCTGGGCGGCCGTGGTGGTAGGCGTGGTGACCGTGCTCCGCCGCACGGCCTGGCGCGGACGCGGAGCCCCTTGGCGCGCCATGAACGACATGCGACCCACCGGCGACTCCCCCCTGGCCGTCCTCGGCCGCCGTTTCGCCTCCGGTGAGATCGAAGAGGACGAGTACTGGCGCCGACTGTCCGTCCTGGACGAGCAGTTCGGCCGCGTAGGCAAGGGCGGCCCGGCGTGACCACCCGGACCACCACCCGCACGGCCGCGCGGGTCGTCGACGCCGTGAAGGTCTACGGCGTCGGCGACACCGCCGTTCGCGCCCTGGACGGGGTGAGCGTCGACTTCCCGGCCGGCCGCTTCACCGCGATCATGGGCCCGTCCGGCTCAGGCAAATCCACCCTCATGCACTGCGCGGCCGGACTCGACACACTCACCTCCGGAGCCGCCTACATAGGCGACACCCAACTCGACGCGCTGGACGACCGGCGTCTCACCCTCCTCCGCCGAGACCGCGTCGGCTTCGTCTTCCAGGCCTTCAACCTGATCCCGACCCTGACCGTCGCAGAGAACATCACCCTCCCCCTCGACCTCTCCGGCACCAGCGGCGACCACGACTGGATCGACGAACTCATCGACGTCGTAGGCCTGCGTGACCGCCTCCACCACCGCCCCTCCGAACTCTCCGGCGGCCAGCAGCAACGCGTCGCCGTGGCAAGGGCGTTCGCGGGCCGCCCCGAGGTCGTCTTCGCCGACGAGCCGACAGGCAACCTCGACTCCCGCTCCGGCGGCGAGGTCCTCGGCCTGCTCCGCCGCGCCGTACGACAGACGGACCGCACGGTCGTCATGGTCACCCACGACCCGGTCGCCGCCGCCCACGCCGACGAGGTCGTCTTCCTCGCCGACGGACGCCTGGTGGACCGTATGGAATCTCCCACGGCCGACAGGGTGTTGGACCGCCTCAAGGCCTTCGAGGTGAGGTCATGAACGCGTCCGTACGCCTGAGCATGTCCTCCCTGCGGGCCCACAAAAGGCGCTTCGCCGGTACGTTCCTCGCCGTGTTCCTGGGTGTCGCCTTCCTCGCCGGGACCTTGGTCATGGGCGACACTCTCCGCGCCAACTTCGACACGATGTTCGGCGACGCGACCAGCGGCACGGACGCCGTGGTCCGCAGCGCGGACGCCATCACAACCCCAGGCGAGAGCCAGGGCGTACGACAACCGGTGAGTACATCCCTGGCAAAGACCATCACCCAGATCCCCGGCGTCGCGGCCGCCGCCCCCAGCATCCAGGGCGCAGGCCAACTGGTGGGCGCCAACGGCAAACCGATCGGCGGCAAGGGCCCGCCCACCCTCGCAGGCAACTGGATCACCGACCCGAAACTCAACCCGTACCGCCTGGCGGAAGGCCGCACTCCCACCGCCCCCGGCGAGGTGGTGGTCAACCGAGGCGCCGCGGACAAGGGTCACTTGAAGCTAGGTGACACCACGACACTGCGCACACCGAACCCCGTCAAGGTGAAGATCGTGGGCCTGGCGACCTTCGCAGGCGAGGACGGCATGGCGCAGGTGACGTTCACCGGCATGACACAGACGGACGCCGAGAAGTACCTCACAGCCAAGCCCGGCGAGGCATCGAGCATCAGCGTGCGCGCGGACCCCGGTATCAGCCAGCGCCAACTGGTAGACCGCCTGACTCCCTTCCTCCCCAAGGGAGTTGAGGCGATCACGGGCCAGCAGTCGGCACAGGAGAACACGGACATGATCTCCTCCCAATTCCTGACGATCTTCACCACGTTCCTGCTCGTCTTCTCAGGCATCGCCCTCCTGGTGGCGACCTTCTCCATCCACAACACTTTTGCCATAGTCATCGCCCAACGCACCCGCGAGAACGCCCTGTTGCGTGCCCTGGGTGCCTCCCGCCGCCAGGTCACCGCAGCCACGGTCACCGAGGCGAGCGTGGTAGCCGTAACGGCGTCGGCAGCGGGCTTTGCAGGCGGCATCGCCATCGCAGCCGGACTCCAGGCACTGTTCCCGACCATCGGATTCCCTTTCCCGAACGGCGACTTGGTGATCCACACGCTCTCCCTCACCCTCCCCCTCCTGGTAGGCACGATCGTCTGTCTGGCCTCCGCCCTCATGCCGGCCATCCGCGCGGGCCGCACCGCCCCCCTGGCCGCACTCCGTGAGACGGCGGTCGACGAGTCCGGCGCATCTCGCACCCGAGCAGTGACCGGAATGACCCTGGCCACCCTCGCGGTAGCCGCGACACTCACGGGCGTACTGGTCTCACCGTCCTTGCCGCTGGCGGGACTTGGGGCACTGCTGGCCCTGATCGCCTTCGTGGTCCTGGGCCCGGTAGCCTCGTCCACGGCAGTACGAGTCCTGGGCATCCCACTCGACCGACTGCGAGGCATCACCGGCGCCCTGGCCCGCCGCAACGCCCTACGCAATCCCCGCCGCACGGCCGCCACCGCGAGCGCCCTGATGATCGGCGTGGCCGTGGTATCCCTCTTCACGGTGTTCGGAGCCTCACTGAAGGCCACGATGGACCAGACCGTGTCCCGGTCCTTCGCCGGAGACGTGGCGGTGAGCACCCCGTCCTTCGGCGCGGGCGGCAGCGGACTGAGCCCTCAACTGGCGGGAGCCATAGCCAAGTTGCCCGAGGTGGACACAGCAGTGGGCCTGGGCCGAGGAGTGGCCGAAGTCAACGGCAAGGGAAGGGCGCTGACGGTGACGGACCCCACGGCCCTGGCCCGCACCTTCGACCTGGGCAAGGTTCAGGGCTCCCTGACCACCCTGGGTACCGACGGCATAGCCATCACACGCACAGAGGCGAACCGCCAACACCTCACCCCCGGCAGCAAAACCCAACTCACCTTCACCGACGGCAAGAAGAAGACCTTCACGGTCCGCGCGGTCTACGGCCGGTCCGAACTCGCCGGCGACTACGTCATCACGCGAGCCGCCTGGGCCCCACACCGCACCCAGGACTCGGACACACTGATCGCAGTCTCCTTCACGAAGGGCGTGAGCACGGCGAAGGGCAAAGCGGCCGTCCAGCAGATCGCCGACCGTTACGGAGCCCCACAAGTCCAGACCCGCCACGAATACGTCCAGTCCTCGGCAGGCGGCATAGACATGATGCTGACCCTCGTCTACGCCCTACTAGCCCTCGCAGTCCTGATCGCCCTCCTGGGCATCGCCAACACACTGACCCTGGCGATCCACGAACGCACCCGAGAACTAGGCTTGTTGAGGGCCGTAGGCCAGACCCGCCCCCAACTCAGGGCCATGATCCGCTGGGAGTCAATCCTGCTAGCCGCCTTCGGCACACTGGGCGGCCTAACCCTCGGCGCCTTCCTGGGCTGGGTCCTGGTAAAGGCCTCGGACGGAGCAAGCGACAGCACCTTCACCTTCTCCATCCCACCCCAACAACTCCTCCTGGTAGCCCTGGTAGGCCTAACAGCAGGCGCACTGGCAGGCCTCCGCCCAGCCCGCCGAGCCGCACATCTGGACCTACTCCGAGCCATCGCCACGGAGTAACTCGGGGCAAGGGCCCACCCACTTGCACTGTCCCCACGCGCCGGCCGAGAGGGAGCCGTAGGGGCGCGCCGGTGTCGAGAGCCCCAGCGCGCGGAGGCGCGCAGCGCCGAGCACGGTGGGGCTCTCGACACCCCGCCGTGGCCCCCCCGC